>CAVUGH010000009.1:0-135813 GCA_963740865.1 uncultured Actinomycetota bacterium | reverse complement strand
CGGCTCGTTGATCCAGATCTCCTCGACATCGGGATCGTCGAAGTACGGCTGGAGCGGGCCGAACCCCGCGACCGCGTCCTTCACCGACTTCACGGCGTCCTCGATGTTGGCGAGCGCGGGCAGGCTGCCGTGCAGCGAGCGCTCGTCGTAGTCGGCCACCGCATCGCGGACCAGCCGGTCCAGCTCGGCCACGTCCCGGGCAGGGTCGACCCCCGAGCGCCGGATCAGCTCCCGCACCTCGGACTCGACGGTCATGACCGCGTCCACATCACCCTCCCCCAGACGTCTCCACCGCATCGAGGGCCAACCCCACGTCTACCCTCGTTTGCGGACGTCAGCGGCATACTAGGGCGAAACCGGACAGCCCGCCGCCTGTCATCCACAGGGGTGGATAACCGTCAGGGCCTCGTGCACTCGGTGCCTACCGTCGACGGATGCGACTTCAGCTGACCGTGGTGCAGCGCCATCCGGACCTGGCCTCGCCCTCGTCGAGCCCTCTCGAGGTCGAGGTCGAGGCGCCGGTCGGCTCCACCGCACGCGACCTCGCCCCGGCCCTCGTGACTGCGCTCCCAGCCGCCGTCACCCCTGTCGCGACAGCTCCGGAGACCAACCGGGCGGCACGGCGCGGGGTCCATGACCCGGTGATCTGGATCGGGGGCGTCCTGCTACCCGACGATGCACCCGTGGGCCGCGACCTGCTCGTCGACGGGGCCGCGATCACTCTGGGTTCGCGCCCGGCAGCCACCCTCCCAGCCCGCCGGGGCACCCCGCGCACACCGGTGGCGCTGTCCATCGCCCACGGACCCGACGCCGGCCGGACCGTCGAGCTCGCCCCGGGCGTCCACACGGTGGGCCGCTCTGACGAGGCCACCATCTGTCTCGACGACCCAGGCATCTCCCGCCTGCACGCCGCCATCAGCGTCAGCGCCGACACCATCACGCTCGCAGACCTGGGCTCGACCAACGGCACCTTCCTCGACGACGCCCCGGTCGGCGCCGAACCGCGTTCCCTGGTCGTCGGTGCGACCGTCCGCATCGGAGACACTCTCCTGGTCCTCCGCCCGGCCGGTGCCGCACCCGCGGCGAGCACCCCACAGCCGGATGGGACCCGAGCGGTCAACCGGCGGCCTCGTCTCCTCGCTCCTCCCGCCCCGGTCTCGATCGCCCTGCCAACGCCGCCGGAACAGCCTCGCCGCACCCGCGTGCCGTGGATCGCGATGGCGCTGCCCGTTCCGTTCGCGGCAGTCATGGCGATCTTCTTCGGACCGATGATGCTTGCCTTCGCACTGATGAGTCCCCTCCTCATGGCGGGCACCACCCTCAGCGACCGCGTGGGGAGCAGGCGGGCGTATGCCGCGGAGCAAGCGGCATACGCGCGTCACCTCGCCAGCGCCCACGAGCGGGTCGCCGCCGCCTGCGCCGAGGAGGCGCGGTCGCTGCGTCGATCGCTGCCGGACCCCGCCCAGACCCTCACGATCGCGACAATGCCCACCGCGCGGCTGTGGGAGCGACGGCGTGGGGACGCCGACGCGCTCACCGTGAGCATCGGCAGGTGCACCACTCCCGCTGCCCTGCGGGTCATTCGTCCGTCCAGCGATCCGGCTCCGCAACACCCTGCGCTGCAACGGGTTCCGTGCGCCCTGCCGTTGTCCACGATCGGTGTCCTCGGTGTCTGTGGCGATCGCGCCGCGGTCCTGGCTCTGCTCCGCGTCCTCGTCGGCCAGCTCGTCACCCTGCACTCGCCCCTCGACCTCGACCTGGTCCTGGTCGCCGGCAGCCGACGGGCCGACGACAGCTGGTCGTGGCTGTGCCGGCTCCCCCACGTCCGCCACGCAGACGGACGGTCGGGCAAGCTCTGGGTCACCGGCCTGGACGACGACGCCACGGCCCGCACTGCTGTCACCGAGCTGGCCCACCGGGTCCGCGCGCGCCGTGCCACCTCGACCTCCGCCACGGCGCCTTGGTCCGGACCGCGCACGGTTGTGGTCCTGGACGGAGCATCGGCCCTGCGCGGCCTCCCGGACCTCGCAGAAGTCCTCGAGCACGGTCCCTCCGTCGGGATCTGTGTCCTTGCAGTCACCGGCGACCGTGCTGGGCTGCCGTCCGAAGCCGGAGCAGTGGTCGACCTGACCACGCCCGCCCATAGCTCCCTGCACCTTCCGGGCGGCGCGGCCACCGACGTGGTCGTCGACCGGGTCGGTCTGTGGTGGGCGGACCGCCTCAGCCGCGGCCTCGCGCCGCTGCGGGACGCGACGCCGGGAGAACAGAACCGCTCGCTGCCGACCTCGCTCGGCCTGGCCGAGCTGCTGACCGACCCCGTCAGCACCCACGGCCTGGACGCGGACATGCTCGCTCGCGCCTGGGCACAGCGCCCCCACCGCACCTCGGTGCCCGTGGGCCAGACCACCGACGGCCCGTTCACGGTCGACCTGGCCAGCGACGGCCCCCACATCCTGGTGGCCGGCACCACCGGCGCAGGCAAGTCCGAGCTGCTGCGGAGCTTCGTAGCCTCCCTGGCGGTGCACAACCGGCCCGAGCACCTCTCCTTCGTCCTGATCGACTACAAGGGCGGTGCGGCGTTCCGCGAGTGCGAGACCCTGCCGCACGTCGCTGGTTTGGTCACCGACCTCGACGACCACCTCGCGCACCGCGCACTCGCCTCGCTGACGGCGGAGCTCAAGCGCCGGGAGCGCCTCCTCGCCGATGCCGGCGTCGCGGATTTCGTTTCCTACCAGGCATCGTCGGTGTCAGCCTCGACTTGCTTGGCGCGACTGGTGATCGTGATCGACGAGTTCAGGGCGCTGGCCGAAGAGCTCCCGCAGTTCGTCGACGGGATGGTCCAGGTCGCCGCACTGGGGCGGTCCCTCGGAGTCCACGTCGTCCTGGCAACGCAACGGCCCGCAGGTGTGGTGACGGCCGACATCAAGGCCAACGTCAACCTCCGCATCGCCCTTCGGGTCCGCGACCGGGCCGACTCCGACGACGTCATCGACGCACCCGATGCCGCCGGGTTGGACCGGGCCGTGCCCGGCCGCGGCTACGCCCGAGCCGGGAGTGGGTCGCTCGTCCTCTTCCAGGCGGCGCACGCTGGGGGAACGTCCCGCGCAACCGTGCCCGACGGCATACGCGCCAGGGTCGTCGACTGGGACCGTGCGTCGGCGCCTTGGCCAGGCATTCGGGACAACGACGACGGGGCGTCGGACCTGGCCGCCATCGTCAGCGTCGTGTCGCAGGCTTCCGCCCTGGTCGCCGCCCATCCGGCGCCCAGCCCCTGGCTGGCGGCCCTCCCCGCGGACCTGGAGGCGGAGTCCTTGCCCGCGGCCGAGTCCCGGTTCCGCATCCCCATCGGGCTCGGGGACGAGCCTGCGGCGCAACGTCAGTGGCCGCTGGAGGTGGACCTCGCAACCCCGGGACACTGGGGCTTCGCAGGCACCGCCGGAAGCGGCCGAAGCAGCGCCCTCCTGACAGTGGCCCTGAGGGCCACCTCCGTCCTCGACGCTGCGCGCCTGCACGTGTATGCCGTGAGTGGGGGTTCGCTGGCCGGCCTCGAGTCGCTGCCGCATTGCGGCACCCATGCCCAGTGGGACGACCTGCCTCGGCTCGGGCGCCTGGTCGCCCGGCTGTCAGCAGACGTGGCCAACCGCCGGCAAGGACTGGCTTCGAGTCGCCACGCCACCTTCGCCGACTGGTCAGGTGCCACCGATGACCTGGCGCCACCTGCACTGCTCCTCGTCGTGGACGACTGGGACGTATTGGCCCAGCGGACCGACGACGTCACGCATGGCACCCTCGTCGAGAGGCTGCTGGGGGTGCTCCGGGAGGGCGCAGGGGCCGGGCTCACGGCCGTGCTGGCGGGTGACCGCGCGCTCCTGGTCGGCCGCGTGGCCTCGGCACTGTCCCACCGGGTCCTGCTGCGGCTCGCGGACCGGACCGACCTGGCGCTTGCGGGCATTCCGGCGAAGGCCGTGCCTGCGCAGCAGCCACCGGGCCGCGGGGTGCTGCTCGACGGCACCGAGGTCCAGATCGCGGTCCCGCCGTCGGCGCGGGAAGGCGATCCGGTCCCCGCGATGGCTTCGGTGGAGGACGTCGATCTGGACGTGGACACGGTGCTGGCGCCTGAGCGGGGCCGGCTGTCCACAGGCAGCGAGTCAGGCACCACGAGCCGCCGGCCGTGGAGAGTCGACGCGATCCCGAGCCGGGTCGACGCCGCGTCACTGGCCCGGCCGACCGGCGGCGACGACGACGACGACGGTGTGCTGCTCGGACTCGGCGGCGACGAGCTGGCCCCACTGGGGCTGTCCCCTACCCGCGACGGCCGACGCTGGATCGTGAGTGGCAGCAACGGATCTGGTGTCTCGACCACCCTGATGGCAGTGGCCGCGGATCTCGTCGGTCGGAACCACCCTGTGGCAGTCATCGCCACGCGACCGGGTCCATGGGCGGCGCTTCGCCACGACCCGCGGGTGACGTGGTGCGACGACCCCACGCAGCCGGGTGACCTGGTGGCGCTGCGCCGATCAGTGCCCGATCTCGCCGTCCTGGTGGACAACGCCGACGAGCTGCTCGACACCGCCCTCGAGTCAGCCGTCAAGCAGGTGGCCGCGTTGGTCGACCGCGATGGTGGCCTGATCGTGGGCGGCGCCAACGCAGGCGTCATGTCAGTGCAGTACCGCGGGCTCGCGGTCGAGCTGGCCCGACACCGCACGGGCGTCCTGCTGGGCCCGGCCAGCACGGCCGAGGCCGACCTGTTCGGAGTGCGGGTGCCGGTCGACCGTGCCGCACCGCCGGGCCGCGGCTACGTCGTCCGCGGCGGTGTGGCGACGCCCGTGCAGGTGGCGACCGGTGATCCGGTGCCGCTCGCGGCGACTACTGTCACCGGGTGACCCTCTCCCCTGACCTGGCCGCGCTCGGCGACGAGAAGTTCGTCTCCCTCACCACCTTCCGCAAGTCGGGCGTGGGTGTGCCCACCACCGTGTGGGTCGGCCGCGACGGCGACTCGCTGGTCGTGACCACCCCGAGCGGGAGCGGCAAGGTGAAGCGGGTGCGCAGCGACGAGCGGATCGAGCTCCAGCCGTCCAGTCGTCGCGGCACCGTCGACGCGTCCGTCCCGCCGGTGGCCGGCGTGGCCGAGGTCGTCGAGGGATCCGGGGCGATGACCCGGCTGGGCGAGGTGATGGGCGCGAAGTACGGGCTCGAGTACCGCCTCGTCATGGGCATCGAGCGACTACTCCGTCGCGGCGCACCCCAGCGGGTCATGCTGCGCATCACTCCCGCGGCCGACGCTGCCTGACGCAACGCCTTCCTCGCGCTCGGCCTAGTCCGCCGAAACGTCCTCGGCATCGGTCGTGTCAGCCTTGATCGCTGCGACGATGCCGACCAGCGCCACGACGATGACGAGTGCGCCCACGAGGCCGCGACCGCTCTGCACCAGGCTCCAGCCGACGGGGATCAGCAGCAGGTTCCAGACGACGGTCGGCGTGTTCGGCCAGTTGTCACCGCGCACCCAGCCACGCGCCATCGCGCCGATGCCGACGGCGAAGACCGCGATCAACAACGCGGACATGACCACGCGGGCGACGTCATCGGCGGTGTCCTGGGTCAGCTCCCAGAGGTAGAACACGACGAACCCCAGAAGTGCCAGGACCTGCAGGCCGCAGACCGCTGCCGCCGCGGAGCGGAAGAGATCGCGCGGGCGGGACGGAGCGGGGGCCGGATTGGTCACGTGACTCAGGCTAGGGCCGCGCGCAGACCTCGTGCACACGGCATACCGGCGAGACGGTCGAGCCGGATCGGTGGCGGGCCACAGGCCCGGTCGCGGACCGGGGCCTGTCGGCGGCGCGTGCAAGAGTGCTCGCATGGGACGCGTCGGTGCGATCTTCACCCCTTACTCACCACCGGAGGCGCTGCGCGACGCCGCGCAGGCCGCAGACGAGGCAGGTCTTCCTGAGCTCTGGCTCTGGGAGGACTGCTTCCGCGAGTCGGCGTTCGCCACGGCGTCCGCCGCGCTGGCCTGGACGACTCGCCTGCGGGTGGGCATCGGAGTGGCGCCGATGCCGCTGCGCAACGTCGCGCTCACCGCGATGGAGATCGCGACCGTCGAGCGACTGTTCCCTGGGCGGCTGATCCCGGGCGTCGGGCACGGCGTCCAGCCGTGGATGGAGCAGGTCGGCGCCCGCGTCGCCTCGCCGCTCACGTTGATGCGCGAGTACGTGCCGGCACTGAGGTCGTTGCTGGCCGGCGAAGAGGTCAGCACGGCCGGCCGCTACGTCTCGCTCGACCGGGTCCGGCTGGACTGGCCACCCGGCGACGGCACCCGCGGTGATGGTCGCCGGGGAGGGGCCCAAGACGGTGCGGCTCACCGGCGAGGTCGGCGACGGCACCGTGCTGCCCGGCGGCAGCAACCCCGACCGCGTTGCCCGCACCCGTGACCTGGTCCTGGAGGGTCGCGCCGCCGCAGGAAGAGACGATGCCTATGAGCTCGTCGTCTTCGTCTCCGCGGCGTTCGGCGGGGAGACTGCCCGAGCCCAGCTCACCTCGGATCTGGTGCGTTGGATGGGCTCGGTGGATCCCGCGCTCATGGTGGTCGGCGACCCGGCAGAGGTTGCCGCGGCCATCGAGCCATTCTTCGCGGCCGGCGCGACTTCGGTGCTGTTGCAGCCGCGCGAGGAGGAGACCGATCTGGCGACCTACCTGGCGAATGCCGGCGCGGTCGCGGAGCTGGTCGGGGGTGGATGACCGGGATTCGGACGCGCGAACAGCCCTGCGTGAGGCGGCCCTGTCCGACATGTGACCAACACCTCACTGTTACCTCTCGGATATCTTGTGCTCAGATCCCCGATTCCGAGCCGGATCTGTGAGGCTGGAACAGAAAGCCGACGCAACCCGTTGGCAGAAGTGCGTCCACCCCACCAAAATGGGTGCGTACGTGTTTCATCCTGTGTGGAAATGGGTACGGCTAGGCTTAGCGGTCGGCCCTGACTCTCAGGTGCTCGACCCCGCACACCCCCGCAATGACGCGTCCGTGCCGTGAGGTCCGCAACCCCAGGGCCCCACCACACGGACGCGAACCCCTGTCACCGCAAGGAGCACGATCTTCATGGACTGGCGCGACCGCGCTGCCTGCCTCGACGAGGACCCCGAGCTGTTCTTCCCGATTGGGAACACCGGCCCGGCCATCCTCCAGATCGAGGAAGCAAAAGTTGTCTGCCGACGGTGCACCGTCGTCGACGTGTGCCTCAAGTGGGCCATCGAGTCCGGTCAGGACGCCGGCGTCTGGGGCGGCATGTCCGAGGACGAGCGCCGCGCCCTCAAGCGTCGCAACGCCCGCGCCCGCCGCGCCGGCTGACCCAGCTCCTCCGCTGACCGGGTTCGACACCGGGCCGCGAACCCACAGCTCCACCACAAGTACAGAAGCAGCGGGACTCCGCTAGACGGACTCCCTCCCCAGTGGCCGAAGCCGCGCGATGAAACGCACCCGCGTCCCGTGCGGCTTTGCTGCTTCCCAGGTGATCCGGCCCCGCAGGTCCTGGATGAGCGACTGCACGATCTGGGTGCCGAGCCCCGATCCACCCGGCCGGAAGTCGCTCGGCAGACCGGCGCCGTTGTCGGTGATGGTCACGGTGAGCAGCTCGTCGCCGCGGTCGTCGGTCGTCCGCTCCGCCGTCACGTCGACGGTGCCGCCCGTCTCGGCGAGGCCGTGCTCGACGGCGTTCTGGATCAGCTCGGACAGCACCATCGCGAGCGCCGTGGCGTCCTCGGCACGCAGCATGCCGAACGACCCCTCCACTCCCGACACGATCGGGTGCTCGACCTTGGCCACCTCGGTGATCGCCTGGAGCCCACGCACCGCGATGTCGTCGAAGTCCACCGTCTCGTCGAAACCCGCACTCAGCGTCTCGTGCACCAGCGCGATCACCCCCACACGGCGCACCGCCTCCTCGAGGGCCGCCCGGCCGGCCTCCCCCTCGGGGAGTCGCCTCGCCTGCAGCCGCAGCAGCGCGGCGACGGTCTGCAGGTTGTTCTTCACCCGGTGGTGGATCTCGCGGATCGTCGCGTCCTTGGTGAGCAGCTCGAGCTCGCGGCGGCGCAGCTCGGACACGTCGCGCAGCAGCAGCAGCGCCCCGACCCGGTTGCCGCCCTCGGTGAGCGGGATCGCGCGCATCGACACGCTCGCGCCGCGCGACGTCACCTCGGTGCGCCACGGCGCCCGCCCGGTCACGACGACTGCGAGCGACTCGTCGACCGGCGACTCGTCGCGCAGCAGGTCGGCGACCACCTGGGCCAGCAGCTCACCGATGACATCGCCGACGTGCCCGAGGCGGTGCACCGCGGAGAGGGCGTTGGGGCTCGCGTAGGACACGATCCCATTGACGTCGAGCCGGATCACGCCGTCACCGACGCGCGGCGCACCGCGTCGCTGCCCGGTGGGCGCGGAGATGTTGGGGAACTCCCCTGCCGCGATCATCCGGGCCAACGCGTCGGCGAGCGCCTGGTAGGTCAGCTCCAGCCGGCTCGGTGTCCGCATCGCTGCCAGGTTGGTGTGCCGCGTGATCACCGCGAGCGCGCGACCGCCGCGCACGACGGGGATGGCTTCTTCGCGGACCGGCATGTCGTCGCGGAAGATCGGGTCCTTCTCGCGCACGATCCGCTGGTCGAGATAGGCCTGGTCCAGCAACGACTGACGACCCCGGTGGGTCCGCCGGCCGACGACGTCCTCGAAGAACACCATCTGCCCGGTCGTCGGGCGGACGTGGGCCACGGCGAGCCATCCCTCGATGCCACCGGGCACCCACAGCACCAGGTCGGCGAAGGACAGGTCGGCGATGAGCTGCCAGTCACCGACGAGCAGCTGCAGCCACTCGACCTCGGCGGGCGCAAGGTCGGTCGCAGACTGGAGCACCTCGTTGAGGGTGGGCACGCAGGAAGCCTAATCGCGGGTCCGGGCGGTCCTGTTCGACGGGTGGGCGGCACCTGTCCGGCCACGGGATCGTGCATGACACTGGGGCCGTGACCGACCTGCTGGCCTTCACCGCCGACCTGCCCACGGAGTCCGTCCGGGCGGGCGACGTGCTCATCACGGAGGGCTCGCCGCCCGGACGGATGCTGGTGCTCGTGACCGGCTCGGTCGTGATCGAGCACGACGGGGTGCCGTTCGCCCGGATCGATATCCCCGGCGCGGTCTTCGGGGAGATGTCGGCCGTCCTGGACCGGCCCGCGACCGCGACGGTTCGAGCGGTCGACGACCTCGTGGTGGCTGTCGTCGACGACCCGCTCGACTTCCTGTCCGAGCGACCCGGGGCAGCGCTCGCCGTGCTTCGGACGACCGCCTCGCGGCTCGACGGGTTGACGCACTACCTGGTCGACGTCAAGAAGCAGTTCGCCGACAGTGCCGGCCACCTCGGACTCGGTCGACCAGATCCTCGACGTCCTCGTCCACCACCAGGGCCCAGCGGCCCGTACCGGCTCGGCACGCGACCCCGAGGGGGACCACGAGCGCCCGACCACGGGCACCCGTCAGACGAGCCTGAGCTGCTCTGAGTCGAACACGCCGAACCAGTCCGCCGTCCCCGCGTCGGTGTCGAGGGTGATGTGCGGAGGTACCTTGCCGATCTGCCTGCCGGCATTGAAGACCCACGTCCCCCGAGGCGCGCGTGCCACGAGCCACCCTTTGCCCACGGCGCCTGGTGGATGTGACCGCAGAGCACGATGTCCGGCCGGTGCAGCGCGATCCAGTCCGCGAGGTCCTGGTCGGGAAAGGTGCGGCGCCCGTCGAAGCACAGCGGCGTCCCCGCCGGTGGGGCGTGGTAGAGCCACACCCAGCGAGTCGGACGGTCGACCGCGGCGGCGGCCAGCTGCGCGGCCACCTCCTCCCGGGTCACCGGGCCGTCCCACCAGGGACACACCGTGAAGCGGGTGTCGCCGATGTCCACGCTGGCGCCGTCGACGTGCACCGACTCAGGCTGGGGCAGTCGCAGCCAGGAAGCCATCTGCTCACCGTGCGCGCCCGGCCCGTCGAGGTCGTGGTTCCCGGACGCGACGAGGACCACTCCGCGGGCCGCGAGGAGCTCGAGGTACCTGGTCAGGACCAGGGTCTGCACCGAGTGCGGCACCGGGCTGACGACATCAGCCAGGTCGCCGACGACAGCGACCACGTCCACGTCGGAGGCCGCCTCCACCAACCAGTCGTAGTGGGGCAGCCGGTAGTGCAGGTCCGACACGACGAGGATCCGCATGGCGTGATCCTCGCGGACCGACGACCCTCTCGCGCGCCCCCGGGTCACCGGCTGGACGCGTGGCTGAGGCGGCGCGGCTCAGTCGACGGTGACGACGTCGCCGACCGAGATCGAACCGGGGAGCAGGATCGACGCGTAGATGCCGGCGTTGAGGTCGTGGTGGTCGCTGATCGCCTTGAGCATGCCCGGGCGAGGCGGCAGCCCGACCTGCTCGACCCCCACCATCCGGCACCGCTCGATCGGCTCGCTGACCCGCAGCCGCACCGCGCCGATGGTGACGTCCCGTCCGACCCAGGCCTCCTCGGCATACGGCTGCTCGGTCTGCACCACGACGTTGGCGCGCAGGTGACGCGGGTCGAGCGGTCGCCCGTCGCCCTCGTGCCGGCCGAGCTCCACGAGCGGTGGCGCTGCCGACGATCGAGAGCTGCGCGGCGTCCTGGTGCATGACGTCGGTCTCGCGCCGCAGGCGTGACCGGCTCGCCGAAGTGGGTGGACAGGATCGCGTCCGAATCCTGCTGTCCGACAACGACCTTGCGTCCCGTCGGGGCAGCGTCACCACGGTGTCCGCACCACGCTTGGCCGCGACGAGGTCGAAGACCGGGTCCATCCGGCGGAAACGCCGCGAGTGCTTGCCGCTGGCGAGCTTGCCGTCCGCGCCGTAGACGGCGTACTCCCGGTCGGCGACCAGGCCGTCGGGCCCGACCTGCGCGGTCGACAAGGACTCACCGCCCATCGACTTCACCGGGTAGCGGGTCACCAGGAGCACGCGGATCAGCGTGGTGTCAGCCGTCATCCGACTCACCCTAACCGCCCGAAGTCGCCCCATCGGTGACCGTTTCGCCCTAGTCTCGCCAACCATGACCGAACAGTCCGCCGCCTCCGCTGCGCCACTGGGCACCATCCGCCTCACCATCCAGGGCAGCGTGATGACCAGCAACCTGCTCACTCCCACGTTGCGGATCAACGGCCATCCCGTGCCGACCCGCTACGGGACGCAGGACATTCCGGTCTACCCGGGCCCGAACCACCTCGACATGGAAGCGCAGTGGATGCGCACCTACGGACAGGCCGCCATCGACACCACCGTCGCGCCCGGCCAGGTCGTCGAGGTCTGGTATGCCTCGCCCCTGCACCAGTTCGCGCGGGGCAACATCGGGTTCACCAAGCAGCCGCGTCCCGGGATGGGGTGCATGTGTGGTGCTGCTCGGCTTCCTCGCGCTGTGCCTGGCGGTGGTCATCGTGGGACTCGTCGCCGACGCCCTGACGTAGGTCGACCTCTCGGACCCCGGGAGATCCGCGGACAGCGCGACTGAGACCGTCCACACGTCAGGAGCTGGCGGCTCCGGAGCGGATCACCGAGCGCAGGGTGCGCAGGGCCACCGAGAGCGCGGCGATGTTGGGCTTGTCGAGCCGCTCGATGCCGGACAGCGCGGTCTTGGCGCGGGTCAGGCTCTCGGAGTTGGCCTTGGCCCACTCCTCGTAGCGAGCCACCGGCGTCGCACCCGACGTCGACGCGTCGATCACGGATCGCACCAGGCTCTCCAGCACGGCATACAGGTCATCGCGCAGCGCGCCGCGCGCCAGCGCATCCCACCGGTCGTCACGCGGCAGGTTGGTGACCCGGGTGAGCATCGCGTCGATCCCGAACCTCTCCGACAGCACGAAGTAGAGCGGTGCCACGTCGGTCGGCGCCTCACCCGTGTCGGTCGCGATGTCGACGATGTCGAGCAGCGAGAACTGGTCCAGCAGGCTCGCGGACTTCATCGCCAGGGCTTCGGGCACACCGACCTTCTCGAGGCTGGCGGCGTTGCGCTGCAAGCGCTTCAGCTCCGCGCCCTTGAGCAGGTCCGGGATCTGCGGTGCGAACTGACCGACCACCGCACCGAACCTGGCCACCTCGTTGGCGACGTCGAGCCGGGAGGGGCGCGAGGTCAGGAACCACCGCATCGACCGGTCGATCAGGCGACGGAACTCGAGGTAGAGCTGGCTCTGCACGTCGGTGGACACGACGTTGTCGAGACCCTCGATCTCGTGCACGAAGCTCGGCAGGTCGAAGATCTCGCGGCAGACCACGAACGCCCGGGCGATCTGCTCCGGCGTCGCTCCGGTCTCCTCCATGGCCCGGAAGGCAAACGTGATGCCGCCGCGGTTCACCATCGAGTTGACCACCGAGTTGGTGATGATCTCGCGGCGCAGCGGGTGCTCGGCGAGCTCGGCGGCGAACTGCTCGCGCAACGCCTCGGGGAAGTAGTCGGTCAGGGTCGCCTGGAACCACGGGTCGTCGGGCAGCTCGGACGGGAGCAGGTCCTCCTTGAGGGCCAGCTTGGCGTAGGCGACGAGTACCGAGAACTCCGGCGACTTCAGGCCCAGGCCGTCAGCGAACCGGCGGTCGATCTCGGTGTCGCTCGGCAGGAACTCCAGGGCACGGTCGAGGTCGCCGCGCTCCTCCAGCCAGTGGATCAGCCGCTGGTGCACCGGGAGCATCGGGTGCTCCTGGGCCCGGGCGTTGCCCAGCAGGACGTTCTGCTCGTAGTTGTCGCGCAGCACCTGGTGGGCCACGTCGTCCGTCATCGACGCGAGCAGGGTGTTGCGCTGCTTGAGCGTCATGTCACCACCCTTGACCAGGGCCGTGAGCAGGATCTTGATGTTGACCTCGTGGTCGGAGGTGTCGACACCCGCGGAGTTGTCGATCGCGTCGGTGTTGACCCGCACGCCGTGCAGGGCTGCCTCGATCCGGCCGAGCTGGCTGAGCCCGAGGTTGCCGCCCTCACCGACCACCTTGCAGCGCAGCTGTCCGCCGTCGACTCGGATCGCGTCGTTGGCGCGGTCGCCGATGTCGGGGTTGCTCTCGGTCACGGCCTTGACGTAGGTGCCGATGCCGCCGTTCCACAGCAGGTCGACCGGCGACTGGAGGATCGCCTTCATGAGCGCCGCCGGCGTCATCGAGCTGGCGGACTTGGGCAGGCCCAGCGCCTCGGTCATCTCCGGTGTGATGGCGATGGACTTGAGCGAGCGGTCGAAGACCCCGCCGCCGGTGGAGATGAGCGACGTGTCGTAGTCGGCCCACGACGAACGGGGCAGGTCGAACAGCCGCTGGCGCTCCGGGAAGCTCGTCGCAGCAACGGGATTCGGGTCCACGAAGATGTGGCGGTGGTCGAAGGCGGCCACCAGCCTGATGTGCTCGGAGAGCAGCATGCCGTTGCCGAAGACGTCACCGGACATGTCGCCGATGCCCACGGCGGTGAAGTCCTGGGTCTGGGTGTCGTGGCCCATCTCGCGGAAGTGCCGCTTGACCGACTCCCAGGCGCCACGGGCCGTGATGCCCATGGCCTTGTGGTCGTAGCCGGCTGAACCGCCCGAGGCGAAGCCGTCGTCGAGCCAGAAGCCGTAGGACTGGGCGACACCGTTGGCGATGTCCGAGAACGTCGCGGTGCCCTTGTCCGCGGCCACCACGAGGTAGGAGTCGTCGGGGTCGTGGCGCACCACGGAGGCGGGGGGCACGATCTGCGACCCGTCCCGGTTGTCGGTGAGGTCCAGCAACCCGGAGATGAAGACCTTGTAGGAGCCGATCCCCTCGGCGAGCCAGGCGTCGCGGTCCACGGTCGGGTCGGGCAGCTGCTTGGCGTAGAAGCCGCCCTTGGAACCGGTCGGCACGATGACGGCGTTCTTGACCATCTGCGCCTTGACCAGCCCGAGCACCTCGGTGCGGAAGTCCTCCCGCCGGTCCGACCAGCGCAGCCCGCCGCGGGCCACCGGACCGAACCGCAGGTGCACGCCCTCGACCCTCGGCGAGTAGACGAAGATCTCGAACTGCGGCCGCGGGGCCGGCAGGTCGGGGACCTTCTTGGGGTTGAGCTTGAGAGAGACGTAGGACTTGTCCGCGCCCGAGTCGTCCGGCTGGTAGAAGTTCGTCCGCAGGGTCGCCGTGATCACGCCGAGGAAGGCCCGGATGATCCGGTCGTGGTCGAGGCTCTTGACCTCGTCGAGGTCCTTGGTGATCCGCTCGCACAGGGCGCTCTCGGCGGCCTCGCGCTCGGGACCGGCCGCACCGGCATACCGGCTGGGGTCGAAACGGGTCTCGAAGAGGGACACGAGCTTGCCCGCGAGCTTGACGTTGGACCGCAGCGCGATCTCGACGTAGTCCTGCGAGAACGTCGAACCGGTCTGGCGGAGGTACTTTGCGACGGTGCGCAGGATGACGACCTGGCGCCAGGTCAGCCCGGCCCCGAGGACGAGCGCGTTGAACCCGTCGGACTCGGCCCGACCACGCCACACCGCACCGACCGAGTCCTGGAACAGCTCGCGGAGCTTGTCGCGCCCGCCGTCACCGGTCCACACCTTGTCGTTGCGCACGCGCAGCCCGAAGTCGTAGACCCACAGCTTGACGCCGTCACCACGGGAGATCTCGTAGGGCCGCTCGTCGACGACCTCGACCCCCATGTGGGTGAACATCGGCAGCACCTGGGTCAGCGACAGGGGGCTGCGCCGGTAGAGCTTGAAGCGGCGTTCGTTGGCGGGCGCACCGGGCTCCTGGTACATGTTCAGCCCGGTCGAGTCGTCGCTCTCGAGCGCATCCATGTGGCGGATGTCGGCGACTCCGACGCGCGAGGTGAAGTCCTCCTTGTAGGCCTCCGGGAACGCCCGACCGTAGAGCCCGGACAGGCGAGCGGCGGCCTCCTCACCGTGCTCGGCGCGGGCGGCCTCGCCCAGGTCCTCGTCCCAGGTGCGGGTGGCGTCGACCAGCTGGCGCTCGAGGACGGCCTCGTCGATGGACGGGATCGACTCCCCCGCCGGGACACGGACGACGAAGTGCAGACGAGCCAGCACGGACTCGGACACCCGGGTCGTGAAGTCCACCGTGGCACCCGGAAAGGCTTGCCGCAGAATGGATTCCATCTTGAGTCGCACCGCAGTGTTGTAGCGGTCACGCGGGATGTAGACCAGGCACGACACGAACCGGCCGAACCGGTCGCGGCGCAGGAAGAGCTTGGTCTTGCGCCGCTCCTGCAGGTGCAGCACCGACGTCGCGTTGTCGTAGAGCGACTCCTCCTCGGCCTGGAAGAGCTCGTCGCGCGGGTAGTTCTCGAGGACCTCGAGCAGGTCCTTGCCCGAGTGCGAGTCGGGCAGGAAGCCGGTGCGCTGGAAGATCGCGGCGACCTTGTCGCGCAGCACCGGCACGCGGGTGACCGACTCGGTGTAGGCGCTCGACGTGAACAGCCCGAGGAACCGCTTCTCCCCCGTCACCTCGCCGGCGTCGTCGAACTGCTTGACGCTGACGTAGTCGAGATAGGTGTTGCGGTGCACCGTCGCCCGCGAGTTCGCCTTGGTGATGATGAGCAGCTCGCGGGCCCTGGCCACGGCGCGGGCCTGCTCGCTGAGCAGCACCCCGTCACCGGTGCGGTCGTAGCGCAGCAGCCCGAGGCCGGTCCCCTGGACGGCTTCCAGCGTGTCGGCGTCGTCGCCCCGGTGCAGGGCGTACTCGCGGTAGCCGAGGAAGGTGAAGTGGTTGTCGGCCAGCCACTCGAGCAGACCCCGAGCCTGCTCGACCTCCTCGCCCGCGATGCCCGCCGGTGGGGCGTCGACGAGATCCTGCGCCACCTGCGAGCAGGTGGCCTTCATCTTGGGCCAGTCCTCGACGGACTCGCGGACGTTGCCCAGCACCCCGCGCAGCCCCTCGGCAACCTCGTCCCGCTTGGACAAGTCGCTGTCGCGGTCGATCTCCAGGTGCATCCAGGACTCGCGGACCAGGCCGAAACCGCCATCACCCGAGCCCGGGGACCCGTTCGACCCACCGCCGCCGGCGTCACCCAGCACGAGCTCCTCGAGCTCACCGGTGGCGTTGCGCCGCACCCGCATCGTGGGGTGGACGACGAGGTGCACCGAGCGCTCCATCCGCTGGAGCTCGGAGCTCACCGAGTCGACGAGGAACGGCATGTCGTCGGTGACGATCTGCACGACCGTGTGCCCGCTGGCCCAGCCCTGCTCCTCGACCTCGGGGTTGAAGACCTCGACCTTGGCCGTGCCCACGGGCCGGTCCTTGGCCAGCTCGCGGTGCGCCAGCGCCGCTCCCAGCAGGTCCTCGGGCGCCCGCGCCAGGAGGTCCTCCGTGGCCACGTGTCGGTAGTAGGTCCGCAGGAACTGTTCGACCGCCTCACCCCCGCCATGGTCCGCGCGCTCAGCGGCGGTCTTCAGGAGTTGCTGACGGGACTGCTCCAGCGACGCAGACATGCTGTCGACTTCATCCTCACGTGGGTCGTCATGCTCTGTGGCAGCACGACTCTGTGCGCCGCAACCGAGACTATCGCTCGCCGCCCGCACGCGGCATACCCCGTCCCTCCGGCCCCTCTGGAACCACGTTTGCGCAGGTCAAGATGTGTTTTTTTCGAATGTGTGGTGAGGTGGGGTGTTTGCATAACACGAACAGAAGGAGCTCCACGTGATCGTCCTCGGCATCGTCTTGCTGATTCTTGGCCTCTTGGTCAAGAGCCTCTCCGTCCTGGTGACCATTGGCGCCATCCTCATTGTGGTCGGGCTCGTCCTGGCCGTTCTGGGTGGCACCGGTCGTGCTATCGGCGGCCGGAAGCACTGGTACTGATCGGACTCAGTTCGTGACGAACGGCCCCCGGAGTGCCCACGCGTAAGCATGTGGGTATCTCCGGGGGCCGTTGCCATGACCTCACTACAGTGATGGGTATGCCGCCCGCTTCGGTCGATCCCGACCGTCTCCGCTCGCTCGGCGCGGCCCTCGGGCCGCTGCGCGAGTGCGCGAGGGAGGGAGCTGAGGGGGTCCTCGCCGAGTTCGCCGATGTGGGCGACCGCGAGACCCAGGCGGCTCTCGACGGCTGGGTCGAGCACCTCGCCGACCTGCTTCGCGAGATGGATGCGACCGGGTCCGACCTGGCCGACCGGCTCCGCGTGGCGGCCCTGAACACTCCCGGCCACGGAGGCGTGCTGGACGCCGGTGGCCCCCGGGCACCCGCTGCCGCGCACGACCAGCACGCCGAGGGCGCTGTGACGGGGGATGGCTGGACGAACACAGCGTCCGGCGAGGTGTTCCGGTGACCAGTCCTGTCGGCGGCGACCCGGCTTCCTGCTCGCAGCTCGGAGGCACCCTGCGGCAGCTCGCCACCCGCCTGCGGAGCACCGGCCGCGCGGCCCATGACGCGTTCGACAACGGTGACGGGGCCCGTCCCGGACCCGTCGTCGTCCAGGCCCGCCGCCGCGTCGACCTCCTCGACGCCGCTGCAGCCACGGCCGCGCGCGAGGTCGACCGCATCGGCGCGGCCCTCCAGGCGCATGCCAGCGACCTGGCCGAGGCGATCGCCCACGGTCGCCTGCTGGCCGAGCGCGCCGAGGCTGCCGGTCTCCGGGTCGTCGACGGTGAGCTCGCGGCTGCGTGGGGCGTCAGTGGTGTCGCGGACGAGCTGGCGAGCACCCAGCAGCAGGCCCTCCGAAACCGTCTCCAGGGGGAGCTCGACACCGTGACAGGCCTCGTCGGCCAACGCCGCCGCCGGCTCGCCGCCGCGTTGCGCGAGTCGCAGGGCGCCCTGGGCACGCACGCCGGAGCGCTGCGCCGGTGAGGACCATCGACCTCAACGCCGACCTGGGCGAGTCGTTCGGCCGGTGGACCCTGGGTGACGACGAGGCGATGCTCGACGTCGTCACCAGTGCCAACGTCGCCTGCGGCTTCCACGCGGGCGACCCGCGCGGCCTGCTGCGCGTCTGCGAGCAGGCCGCCGAGCGGGGCGTCGTCGTCGGAGCCCAGGTGGGCTATCGCGACCTGGCGGGCTTCGGTCGCCGCTTCATCGACCTCGATCCCGCCGACCTGCTGGCCGACGTGGTCTACCAGATCGGCGCCCTGCAGGGGATCTGCGCTGCGGCCGGCACGTCCGTGCGCTACGTCAAACCCCATGGCGCGCTCTACAACGCCGTCGTGCACCACGAGGCGCAGGCCACCGCCGTCGTGGAGGCCGTGCGGCGGGTCGACTCCTCACTCCCGCTGCTGTGCCTGCCGGGGTCCGTGCTGCTCACCCTGGCCGAGGCCGAGGGGATCCCGACCGTCGCCGAGGCCTTCGCCGACCGCGCCTACACCGCCGCCGGCACGCTCGTCCCCCGGGCTGACGCCGGGGCGGTGCTGCACGACCCTGAGTCGGTCGCCGCCCGCGCCGTCCGACTGGTCGCGAGCGGGCAGGTGGACGCCGCGGACGGTGCCGCGGTGCACATCGACGCTGCGTCGTTGTGCGTCCACGGCGACAGCCCCGGTGCGGTGTCGATGGCCACCGCGGTCCGGGCCGGCCTGGAGGCCGCAGGCGTGACGCTGGCACCGTTCGTCACGGCCGCGGGCTAGGCATGACGCCCGGGTCTCTGCCGTCGTGACCGGCCGGGTGCTGCCGAGCGGTGAGCACGCCGTCCTGGTCGAGGTCGACTCGCTCGCAGAGGTGCTGGCCCTGCACGGGATGCTGTGGGACCGCGACAGGACGCCCGGGCTGGTCGATGCCGTGACCGGGGCACGCACGGTGCTGCTGGTCGCCGAGTCCTCGTCAGCGTTGGCCGGCATCCGGTCACGCGCCCACGAAGCGCTGCGCGAGCTCGCCAGCGGGGCGGGGCGGGAGGGCAGCTCCGACGGATCCACGTCCGAGCTCGTCGAGATCGCCGTGCACTATGACGGCGCCGATCTCGCCGACGTGGCCTCGCTCACCGGCCTGTCCGTCGACGAGGTCGTCAGCGCGCACACCGGTCAGCCGTGGCTCGTGGGCTTCGCAGGGTTCGCCCCCGGCTTCGCCTACCTCGTCGGCGGCGACCCGCGCCTGGACGTCCCGCGTCTAGCGACGCCACGGACTCGCGTGCCCGCCGGCTCGGTCGGGCTGGCGGGCGAGTTCAGTGGCATCTACCCGCGGCCCTCCCCCGGCGGGTGGCAGCTCATCGGGCGCACCGACGAGGTGCTGTGGGACCTCGACCGCGATCCGCCGGCGATGCTACGACCGGGGATGCGGGTCAGGTTCGTCGACGCGGAAGGCGACCGATGACCGCCGGCGACCACGCGGCATACGCGCGGCTCGAAGTGGTGGCGGCAGGACCACTCACTCTCGTCGAAGACCTGGGCCGACCAGGCCTGGCGTCGCTCGGCGTCGGCCCGTCCGGGGCCGCCGACCGCGGCGCCTTCGCCCTCGGCGCGCGGCTGCTCGGACAACCCACCGACCGCGCCGCCCTCGAGTGCCACCACGGCGGCCTCACCCTCCGCGCCCACGGCAGCGTGACGGTGGCACTGACCGGCGCGCCCGCACCGACGACCGTCGACGGGACCCCTGTCGGGTATGCCGCGCCCTTCCTCGTACGCGACGGCTCGGTCCTGCAGGTGGGTCGGCCGACCAGCGGGGTGCGCACCTACGTGAGCGTCCGTGGCGGTGTCGAGGTTGGTGCGGTGCTCGGATCCCGTTCGTACGACACACTTTCCGAGTTGGGTCCCGCACCGTTGAGGTCGGGCGACCTCCTCCCGGTCGGACGCCCGGTGGGCGAGCCCCTCGTCGACGTCGCGCCCGTGGCTCCCCTGGCGAGCGGTCCGGTGACGCTGGAGCTGACACAGGGCCCCCGGAGTGACTGGCTCGGGGACCTCGCCGCGCTGACCGACGCGTCCTGGCAGGTCGACGCGAAGAGTGACCGTGTCGGCGTGCGACTCGATGGCAGCCCTCTGACGCGGGCGGTCGGTTTCGAGGGGCGCGAGCTGCCCAGCGAGGGTGTCGTCCGTGGCGCTGTCCAGCTGCCCGCTGACGGCCTGCCAGTCCTCTTCCTCGCCGACCACCCGGTCACCGGTGGCTACCCCGTCGTCGCCGTCCTCACCTCCCGATCGGTCGACGCAGCAGCCCAGCTCGTGGCCGGCCAGCCGGTGCGGCTGCGGCAGGTGTCGTCGCGGTCCTGACGGTGACGTGGCTACGCTGACACGCGACGTCCGCCGCACGGTGGGCACCCACTGCGTGACAGGAGAAGACGCATGAAGATCGCCAAGTCGATCGAGTACGCCGCCACCCCTGAGGAGGTCTTCGCCGTCCTGTCGGACGTGAAGTTCCAGGAGGCCAAGTGCGCCGCCACGGCAGCCATCAAGCACTCCGCGAACGTCGAGACGGTGGGCGACCACACGGTCATCACGACCTCCCGGATCCTGCCGAGCGACGGGCTGCCCGACTTCGCCAGGTCGATGGTGGGCGAGACCCTCAAGGTGACCGAGACCCAGGACTGGGGTCCGGCGTCGGCCGACGGCAGCCGCCGCGGAACGGTCGAGATGGCCGTCGCCGGCGCACCGATCGCGCTCAACGGCACCCTGGCGATCGCGCCCGGCGGCCCGGGGACCCTCGAGAAGCTCGACGCCGAGCTCAAGGCGAAGATCCCGCTCATCGGCGGCAAGATCGAGAAGGCCGCCGCTCCGCCCATCGAGGAAGCCATCGACATCGAGGCACGGACCGCGCAGGAGTGGCTCGCCCGCTGAGGTGAGGAGGCCCGGGGCCCGGCCACGCGGCATACGAAAGGGCTTGGAACCACAACGGTTCCAAGCCCTTTCGGGTGTTCAGAGGGGTCAGCCCATGTGCGGGTAGGTGTGTTCGGTCGGAGGGTTGAACGTCTCCTTGATCGAGCGCGCACTGGTCCAGCGCAGGAGGTTCTGCGCGGCGCCGGCCTTGTCGTTCGTGCCGGACGCGCGACCGCCACCAAACGGCTGCTGCCCGACGACGGCGCCGGTCGGCTTGTCGTTGACGTAGAAGTTGCCTGCGGCGAAGCGCAGTCGGCTCGTGGCGTCGGCGATGACCATCCGGTCCTGGGCGATGATCGAGCCGGTCAGGCCGAACGGCGCGAAGCTCTCCATCTGCTCGAGCACCTTGTCGTACTGCCGGTCCGGGTAGACGTGGACCGACAGGATCGGACCGAAGTACTCGGTCTTGAACGACTCATCGGTCGGGTCGTCGATCTCCAGGACGGTGGGGCGGATGAACCAGCCCTCGCTGTCGTCGTAGGTGCCGCCGGCGATCACGTCGACGCCAGGGGTGGCGTGGGCGCGGTCGATCGCCGCACTGTGCTTGGCGTAGGCCCGCTCGTCGATGACGGCGCCCATGAAGTTGGACAGGTCGGTGACGTCGCCCTGGCTCAGGCCGTTGGTGATCGACACGAGGTCAGCCTTGATCTTCTTCCACAACGACCGGGGCACGTAGGCGCGTGAAGCAGCCGAGCACTTCTGCCCCTGGTACTCGAACGAACCGCGAATCATGGCTGTCCGCAACACATCCGGGTCCGCCGAGGGGTGCGCGAGGATGAAGTCCTTGCCACCGGTCTCGCCGACCAGCCGCGGGTAGGTGCGGTAGTTCGGCAGGTTGGCCCCGACCTCCTGCCACAGGTGCTGGAAGGTCGGCGTCGAGCCGGTGAAGTGGATCCCGGCGAGGTCGGGGTCGGCCAGCGCCACCTTCGAGACGTTGAGGCCGTCGCCGGTGACCATGTTGATGACGCCGGGAGGCAGGCCCGCCGCCTCGAGCAGCGCCATCGTCAGGTTGGCGGCGAACTGCTGGGTCGGGCTCGGCTTCCACACGACGGTGTTGCCCATGAGCGCCGGGGCGGTCGGGAGGTTGCCCGCGATGGCGGTGAAGTTGAACGGCGTGATCGCGTAGACGAAGCCCTCGAGCGGGCGGTGGTCGGTGCGGTTCCAGATGCCCTTGGAGTTGAGCGGCGGCTGCTCGGCGAGGATCTGGCGCGCGAAGTGGACGTTGATCCGCCAGAAGTCGATGAGCTCGCAGGCGGCGTCGATCTCGGCCTGGACGGCGGTCTTGCTCTGGCCCAGCATCGTGGCCGCGTTGAGGTGGGCGCGCCACGGCCCGGAGAGCAGCTCGGCCGCCTTGAGCAGGATCGCCGCGCGGTCGTCGAAGGACAGCGCGCGCCACCCGGGAGCCGCAGCCTTGGCCGCGTCGACCGCGGACTGCGCGTCACCGAGGGTCGCGTTGCGCATCGTGCCGAGGACCTTGCGGCGGGCGTGCGGCTGGCGCACCTCGATCTTCTTGCCCGTGCCGATGACCCGCTTGCCCGCGATGGTGTGCGGCAGGTCGATGCTGGAGCTGCCCAGCTCGGCGAGCGCGACCTCGAGCGACGCGCGCTCGGGGCTGCCCGGCGCATAGTCGAGGACGGGTTCGTTGACGGGGACGGGCACCTGGGTGACGGCATCCATGTGGGCAGGCTCCTCGGGGTCGCTTCGGTCGCTCGGGCGCGGCTGTGGGGCAGCCCAGCGCGCACCTATGGTGTCACGTATGCCGCCTGCCTTCGACGCCACCGACCCCACCTACCGCTGGTCCGGACCGACCAACCCGAGCGCGCCGACGATCGTCTTGCTGCACGGGCTGGGCGACTCCGGCGACTGCTGGCCGGACGCCGTGCGACGGTGGTCATCGACCTACCGCCTCGTCGGCCTCGACCTCCTGGGCCACGGCCGGTCCCCCCGCTTCACCCCCGAGCAGCTCGGCTCGCCCGACCCGATGGAGGCGATGTACGCCGCCGCCGAGGCCACCGTCGCGCGCGCCGCCGCAGCCCACGCAGGGCCCGTCGTGGTCGTCGGCCACTCGATGGGCGGTGGCCTCGCGGGAGCCCTCGCCGCACGCCGCCCCGAGCTGGTGTCGGCGGCGGTTCTCGAGGACCCGGCCTGGCGCGATCCCGAGCACCGCGTGCAGCCCCGCGGCATCGTCCACGAGCGCGTCGCCGAGTGCCGGGCGTTCGCCGAGGACCCGCAGGGCCAGCTCGACAAGGGCCGGGCGGACAACCCGACCTGGCCCGAGGTCGAGTTCGCGCCGTGGGTCGAGTCGAAGGCCCAGGTCGACCTCGACTTCCTCGACCTCGGCATCGCCAACCTGCTCCAGCCGTGGGACGACATCGTGGGGCAGATCCGCGTGCCGACGCTCGTGCTGCTGGCACAGCGTGGCGGGCCGGTCACGCCGGAGGTGCGGGCCCGCGCCGCCCAGCTGGACAACCCACACGTCGACATCCGCGTGGTCGACGGCGCCGGCCACTGCATCCGGCGCGACCGCCCTGACGCCTACCACGCACTGGTCGATCCCTGGCTCGCCGAGCGGGTCTGACAGCAGAGCGGTCTGACCGCACAGGTCTGGGAGATCAGGCCGAGACGAGGGACGACACCACGCGTTCGGTGGCGGCATAGAGCCGCTCGACCTCGCTGGGGTCGGAGGCGATGGCCGTGACGCCGAGCCGGCCGTCGACCTGCAGGCAACTGAGCATGTGCAGGACGACGCCGGCCCGGCGGTGCGGGTCGAACTCGAGGCCGGCACCGGCCACCGCGTTGATGACCTGTCGGGGGGTGAGGGTGTGCCACGCCGGGTCCGTCAGCCCATCGGACGATCGGTAGCACCGGGTGCCGGTTCCGTCGGCCAGCTCGTACCGTCCTGTCGCGACGTCGTACGCACCCGGCGCCAGATGACGAAGCGCCGTGAACGGGTGCGTCGTACCGCCCTTGCGCAGGTTGATCTCCAGGGCCCGCACGTCCCAGCTACCCCCGTGCCGTACTGCGAGGAAGTCGACGCCCAGACGCCCTCGGGCGCCGCGGTCGGCGAGCCACCGGCCGGCTGCCACGGCGTACTCACCCAGCCGCGCGGCATACTCCGCATCGGCCGGGAAGCGACACCCCGAGTACACCTGCCCGTTGTCGCCGCCCAGGATCTGCTCGTGGGTCGACAACACCCGCGCCGTGCCGTCGGGCAGGATGTCCACCTGTGCACTGGGGCTGCGCACGTCGCGGCCTGCCATCAGCTCCTCGACGACGGCCCCGGCGCCGAGGTCGGTGAGGTACCACTGCGGCAGCGACGCCTCAAGGGCCCCGACGAGTTCGGACCGACCGAGGCGGTGCCCCGAGCCGTCACGGACGGCGACGACGACATTGCCGTCTCCTGCGCCGCTGTTGTCGTGCTTGACCACCACGGACTGGAGACGCGGCCGGCCCCGACGGATGAGCGAAACCGCATCGCCCACTCCGGCCAGGTCGCGGACGTCCTCGACCCCGGTCGGAGTGGGAACCCCGACCTCGTGGAACAGCCTGCGCCCGGCGCTCTTGAAGCAGAGCGGCCACAGAGCCGGGTCGGTGCCGTTGAGGGGGGCCTGGAGCCTTCGAGCGACCTCGACCTCCGTGGCGGTGACGTTCCACGGCTCGATGAGCGTCAGCCGGTCGCGAGTGAGCTGCCGGACGTGCTCGACCAGGTCCGGCCGGTCGAGCAGCTTGGCCGACACCGCCCGTGCCGTGGGGTCGCCGACGGTGACGACGTGCAACCGTTCCAGCAGACCACCTGGGCGACCCGGCGAACCGAGTCGGTCGTAGTACTCGAGCACCTCGGGCTCGGGCGTCGCGCAGGTGACGAAGACCAGCTCGCAGCCTGGGATCCTCGGGAGCATCAGGGTGGCGAGCAGGTAGCGGTGCTCGTACGCGCCGAGGCGGGTCGCGTAGTGCGCCAGCAGGCTGTCGGCGAGGCTGAAGGCCGGCAGGACGACGACGACATGGGGCGTCGTCGAACCAGGACGGTTGGCCCGCACGGCGGCGTCGAGTCCAGCTTGGCGTTCGGTGTCGCTGACCACGCCGCCTCCCGACTCCCCTGCCACCCCGAGCATCGGGGCCTCGGGCAGCAGGCGGAACCAGCGTTTTTCGTATCCGCGGGCCGTCGTGGCCGATCAGAGCAGTCTCAGGACCTCGTCCAGCTCGGTCGCGTCGTACCAGAGCAGGTCGTCCATCCCCTGGTCCCCGGCCGTCTCGTCGACGTGGAACGACACGATCCGCGCCAGGGGCACGGCCGCCGACACGGTCACGGCGCCGAGGCCGTCCCGTGCACCGTCGTTCGACACCGAGCCCGGGTCGACGTCCGCGGCTGCCACCACCCGCTTGGCCACGGTGGTGCCCTGCAGCTCGGCTGCGGCCTCGACGGCCTCGGTCAGCGCGGCATACTCCCACTCCTCCTCGAGACCCGTCGCGTCGGCGCGTTCGAGGCGTTCGGTGACGCTGAAGGCGGCGACCGGCGCAGGGCCGATCTGCCGCTCGGCGGCCAGTCGACGCACGTCGTCGGGGGTGAGGGGCAGGTAGATCCTGGTCTGGGTCATGGCTGGGTCATCCACATCCTTGCTGAGTCATCCCACGTCTTCGCTGCATCATCCAACGTCCTCGAAGTCGGAGCGGTCGGGCAGGGGGGCCGGGTCGTGCAGTGCCACGGCCGAGGTGCGCAGCGACGTCGCGATGACGCTGGGTCGGCGGCTGACGTCCATCAGGTTGGACCCGAAGGCCTCGAGGTCCTCCTCGCCGGGACCGAGCACCGTCACCTCCGCGCCGTCCTCGTGGACCCTGGCCAGCTCGCGCAGGACCCGGAGCGTCACGCGGTTGCGCCACTGGCGCTCCACCCGGGTGCGCCAGTGGGTCGGGGCGTCGCGCACGAAGCTGACCTGGGGCGCGAGAACGTAGACCTCGTCGAGGCCGAGCCCGGTCATCAGGTCGAGGTTGGTGGACGACCAGGCGCCGCCGTCGATGTAGCGGTGCTCGCCGATCCGCACGGGCTGGTACCACCCGGGGATCGCGCACGACGCCATCACGGCCGAGGGCAGGTCCACCTCCGGAGCGTCCGGACGCCCGAACGCAACCCGCGCCCCCGTGTCGTAGTCGAGGGCGACGACGGTGACACCGGGTCGATCGGGCCAACCCGTCGGGACGACGTGACCCACGAGCGAGCCGACGGCCTCGATGCTGCCGCGCCCCTCGGGGAGGATCGCCGACAGGACGGCAGTCGGTGGCAGGGAGCGAAGGTGAAGAGCGTTGCGCCGCAACAGCTCTCGCGAACCGAAGCCGACCCTGGGCAGACCAGGGCGGTCGCCGCCGGTGTCCTTCTCGTAGTCCCAGGCGTACCCCGCGAGTGGTCCCACGTCGATGGCGCCCTCGAGCTGGTGCACGAGCAGGTCCGACACCGAGACGCCAGAGCCGAGCAGTCCCGCGAGCACCGAACCAGCCGAGGTGCCCACGAACTCGTCGAAGTCACGCGCGTCGACTCCGAGCTCGTCCTCGAGGGCCTTGAGCGCGCCGACCATCCAGGCGGCACCGAGCACCCCGCCGCCGCCCAGCACCAGACCGCGGCGCGGGCCGCGCGAGCGAGCGCGCGGCTTCTTCGGTCCGGTGGGCGCCGTCATCGCGCCTTGGACCGGTGGCTGTCGAGCAGCTCACCGAGCGAGTCGACGACGCTCTGGCCGAGGACGTCGAGATCGGGCATCGAGTCCCGGTCGGCGTTGAGGCCGTAGTAGACCCCGCCGTCGTAGGACGTCAGCCCGATGGACAGGGCCTGTCCCTTGGCAAGGGGCATCACGGGATAGGTGGACAACATCCGTGCGTCACCGGCATACAAGGTGTGCTGCGGTCCGGGGACGTTGGTGATGACCACGTTGAACAGGCGCCGCGACACGGCGGAGCCGAGGCGCGCACCGAGGGAGTGCAAGGTCGGTGGGGCGAATCCCGCTAGTCCCGCAAGGGATTCGGCGCCGACCGCCTGGCCTCCTTCCATCTGCTGGCGCATGGCGAAGGCAATCTGGTGCAGCCGCATCGACGGACCGGGCTCCCCCACCGGCAGGTCGACGAAGCAGGCAGTGAGGCGGCTGCCGAGGTGCCTCGCGTCGGCGTCGTAGACGCTGACCGGCACCATCGCCCGCACGGTCGTGCCCGAGTGGACCGACTCGCCGCGGGTGAGCAGCCAGGTGCGGAAGGCGCCCGAGATGGTGGCGAGGACGACGTCGTTGATCGAGACGTCGTCGGCGTAGTTGCCCCGCGCCAGCCGGCTGCGCACCTTGCGGTAGTCCTCGAGGTCTGTGCCGATCATGATGTAGCGGCGGGCCTCGCCCACCGGTGCGTTGAGTGGGGAGTGCGGCGCGGGCCGGGCGGCCGTGCGAGCCAGCGTCGACACGACATCACCTGCGGCAGTAAGGGCGCGGGTGCCCAGCTCCTTGACGTCGACGAAGCCGCCGCGGATGTTGTCGACCACCTCGCTGGGGCGGCGGACCGCATCGACGAGGGCCCCGGTGAGCAGCTCGACGTCACTGGGTTCACGCGACGGGCGCCAGGTGTCGGTGACCAGTCCCTCCGCCGCGGGGTCGCCGTCGACGATGACGTGCGCGATGTCGACGGCGTTGATGCCGTCGACGAGGGCCTGGTGCGACTTGGTGACGATGGCGAAGCGACCCTCCTCGAGCCCTTCGACGAGGTAGACCTCCCACAGCGGCCGGTGGCGGTCGAGGGCGCGGGGCTGGATCCGGGCGACGAACTCCTGCAGCTGCTCGTCGTTGCCCGGCTTCGGGAGGGCGGACCGTCGCACGTGGTAGGTCACGTCGAAGTTCTCGTCGTCCACCCACACGGGGTTGGCCAGCCGTCCGGGGATCTGCCGGATCCGTTGCCGGTAGCGCGGCACGAAGGCGATCCGGGTCGAAATGAGCTGCACGAGCCGGTCGTAGTCGAACCCGTCGCTCGGCGGGTCGAACACCATGACTGAGCCCACGTGCATCGGCGTGGTCGCCTCCTCGAGGTAGAGGAACGACGCGTCGAGGGAGTTCAGGCGGTCAGGCACCCGCTCATCGTGTCAGATTGCGCTGTTTAGACTCGGGTTCGTGACGAAGATGACGCTGCGCGTACCGATTCCGTATGCCGCCGGGCTGGCCCTGGCGCTGTCCCTCACCGCTTGCGGCGGCTCGAGCGACGAAACCGGGGGCAGCAGCACGACCAGCGCCACGAGCAGCACCTCGTCATCGAGCTCGTCAACCTCGTCGTCCCCTTCCTCCTCGTCCTCCTCGTCGAGCAGCCCAGCCGGGCGCACCATCGCGGTCACCGTCACCGGCAACAAGGTGTCGCCGGCGCCGAGCACAGTCGACCTGGCCGTCGGCGAGAAGCTCACACTGACCGTCACCAGCGACCACGCCGACCAGCTGCACATCCACGGGTTCGAGGTCGAGAAGGACCTCGTGGCAGGGCAGCCGCTCTCGGTGACCGTGACCGGTGACGAGCCCGGTGTCTACGAGGTCGAGACCCACCACCCCGAGCTGCGGCTGCTGAAGATCGCCGTCAAGTGACCCACGGAGCCCTCACCGCCCTGCCGGGGCGTGCCCTCGCAGCGCTGCCCGCCCACGGTGTCGGATCTCGCGAAGACCTGCCACTGCCGTTCCACCTGCTCCTGATCGGCGCCGGCCTGGCGCTCGTCGTGTCGTTCGTGGCGCTGGGCGCGCTGTGGAAGCAACCCCGGCTGCGACGCGAGGACGGTCGGCTGCTGCCGATGTCCCTCGCCCTGGCCCTCGACAGTGCGGCGGTGCGCGGGCTGTTCGTCATCGCCTCGCTGGCCATCACCGGCTGGACGCTGCTGGCCCTGGTCCTGGGCAAGGACAACGCGAACAACCCGGTTCCGTCCGTCGTCTACGTCTGGCTCTGGGTCGGGCTCGCCTTCATCTCGATGGTGTTCGGCGGTATCTGGCGACTGGTCAACCCGGTCCGCTGGCTGCACCGCGGCATCCTGGCGGCCCTGCGGATCGAGAAGGACTTCGCGCTGGCCGAGTACCGCCTGGGGTACTGGCCCGCGGCAACGGGACTGCTGGCCTTCGCCTGGCTGGAGCTGATCGCCCCGAACAACGCTGATCTTCCCGTCCTGCGCATCGCGATCCTCGGCTACCTCGTCGTCAGCCTGATGCTGGCGATGGCGTTCGGTGACCCCTACCTGCGACGCGGCGACCCGTTCACCGCGTGGTCCTCGCTGTACGGCACGCTCAGCCCGCTCGGTCGCC
This sequence comes from uncultured Actinomycetota bacterium, assembly GCA_963740865.1. GTDB lineage: Bacteria > Actinomycetota > Actinomycetes > Actinomycetales > Dermatophilaceae > Pedococcus. The sequence goes on along the minus strand of CAVUGH010000009.1, from coordinate 106,774 downwards.
GGGCCGACCGACGATGGGTGTTCCGGACGCCGCTGCACGGCCCGTTGGAGCTCGCCGCCGCCCCCGGTCTGCTGGCCGTCACCTCGGTGATGCTGGGCACCACCGCCTACGACGGCTTCTCGGGCGAGACGCGCTGGTACTCCTTCGTCCAGTCCTCCAGCCTCCCGGCCAGGGTGTGGGAGACCGGCGCGCTGGTCACCTTCAGCGTGATCGTCGCCGCCTCCCTGTATGCCGCGGCCATCCTCTCCGCGCGGCTGGCCGGGGTCAGCGTGCGCGGTGTGGCCACGGCGTTCGCTCCGTCGCTGATCCCGATCGCGGCCGGGTACCTCGTCGCGCACTACTGGTCGCTCTGGGTCTGGGAGGGCACCAACGGGCTCGCCAAGATGTCGGATCCCTTGGGGACCGGCGCCAACTGGCTCGGCACCGCAGCTGTCTTGCCGTCGGCGTCCCTGATCGCGCCCGGACTGGTGTCGGGGATCCAGGTCGTCGCCATCATCACCGGCCACGTGCTGGGCGTCGTCGCCGCGCACGAGCGGGCCGTCTCGCTCTTCCCCCGTCGGGCCGCGGTGCTCGGCCAGGTGCCGCTGCTCGTGCTGATGGTGGGCTACACCGTCGGCGGCCTCACCCTCCTGTTCAGCTCCTGATCAGCGGCGGGAGCGGCGGGGCGGCGGCGCTCCGGTGCCGCCGCGGCATACGGGGTGGTCAGCGTTGCGATGGCACGCCTCAGCTCGGACTGCGGCGCGAACTCGGCCAGTGACTTGCCGGCGAACATCGCACCGTCGAGGCTGACCTGGTCCCACGGCAGGTAGGTGACGTCCTCCATGCCGGCGAACCGGCCGAGCGCGTCCGCGATGCGCCGCTCGGGTCGGGAACCGACGGCGGAGGCGCGCACCCTGTTGACCACGATGCGTGGAGTCGGCGACGGCACGGCCGCGAGGTCCTGGACAGCGCGGACCAGCCGTTGCAGGCCGATCGGGTCCGCCGCCCCGACCACGAGCAGGTCGTCAGCGGACTCGAGTGAGGTGAGGGTGGCGGCATTGCGTCGGGGGGCGAGGGTGTCGTAGGACAGCTCTTCGTCGTCCTCGATCGCGAAGCCGCAGTCAATGACGATGAACTGGCTCAGCTGGCGCGCCACGGTGAGGAGGTGCGCCACCGAGGGCGCGCGAAGCTCGGTCCACCGCTCTGCACGGGGTATGCCGGTGAGGACCCTGAGGCCGGGGACCACCTCCGGGGCGATCCGTGCCAGGGCTGCGAGGTCCAGTGCACCCTGGTCGGCTGCCCGAGCCGCGGCCGCGACGCCGGGAGCTTCGTCGAGCAGGCCCAAGGACTGCGCCACCGACGAGCCGTAGGTGTCGCAGTCGACGAGCAGGGTGGGCGCGCTGCGGGCCAGCTCGGCAGCGAGGTTGAGCGCCACGGTGCTGCGCCCGGGAGCGCCCGTGGGACCCCACACGGCGATGACCCGTGCATTGACGATCGTCTCGGGGTCAGCCAGGTCGGCTGTGGGGGTGGGCACCTCGTCGGCAACCAACGAGGCGCGTGAGTCGAGGGAGTCGAGCGCGTCGTCGATCTCGTGGCTGGCCAGGTCGGCGCGCAGGACGACGGTCAGCCCGAGCTGGCGCAGCCGCCGCTCCCCGATGTCGTCGCCGGGTGCGACGACCCCGGCCACCTCGACACCATGGCTCGCGAGCTCGTGCAGGGCCGGGCGGTCGAGCGCGCGCAGGTCGCCCGACACGAGGGCCACCTGGCCGTAGCCCGCGGCAGCGGCGGCCAGCAGATCTGGCAGGTCTGCGCACCGCCTCGCCACGGTGTAGCCCGCCGTGGCTTCCACCGCAGCCACGAGCTCGGACTCCCACGCGCCGTTGAGCGCGGCGATGACCGAACGGGTCACTGGTCGACCCGCAATGAGGTGCCCGCGACGGGGACCACCGTGATCCGCGCGCCGAGGTCGACCTCCGCGATGATCTCCTTGATCTGCGCCGTGGGAGCCATCACCTGGATGGCGCGATCGCCAGAGGCACCACCGCCCAGACCACCACTGGTCTTGGGCAGGCTCGAGACAGACACTCCCTCGAGCGCGAGCTCGGGACCGGTGAAGGCCTTGCCCGTGGAGGTGGCGCCCTGGTCGGCCGGGTTGACGTAGACGTCTACTCGGGAACCGACCCGCAGCGCCGCGGCGGACCCGGCATCGACCGACAGGGTCAGCGGTTGGACCCCGACCTCGTCCTTGCCTCCCACCGCAGCCACGGGGACGAGCTCGCCGGCACTGACCTCACGGAGCACGTAGCGGTCGGGCGCGAGCCCTTGCCCCGCAGACAGGTACTGCGACAGCTCGGACCCCAGCTGGACGTCGACGCGCATGAGGTTTTCCTCGCTGAGCTGCTGCCCGGGCACCAGTGCTCCCCGCGCGGCATACACAGGCGTCCGGTCGTCAGCGTGGGCAACGACGAACGAGCCGAGGGCCACCGAGGCGAGCACGAGCAGCACCCCCACCACGAGCCGGGCGTCCCGCCACCCCGGTCGCTGGAGCCTGGCCGCCCTGGGCACGGGCAGATCGGTCATGGTGATGTCCCCTTCATCATCCTTACCGGCGGTTTGTCCACACCGGCCGGCCCATCATGACGCACCGACGCGGCTCTGCGCCCGTTCAATCCACAGGTTCGCTGCTCATCCACAAGGTCGGTATGCCAACTCCCCCAAACGGCTATAGATGCCAGAATCTGCTCATCGACCAGACGCAGCCGCAAGAACATGGTAAAAATTCGGTCAAGAGAACGTCTGCTTCCAGTCAAGTCGGCTGGCTGAAGAAGAGGGGAATGACGTGACTAAGCGCTTCATCCAGCTGGCTGAGGTCTCGGAAGTGCTCGACATCTCATCCGCCCAGGCCTACGCCCTGGTCCGATCCGGCGAGCTGCCGGCCATCAAGGTCGGTGGCCGCGGGCAGTGGCGCGTCGAGGTTGCCGAGCTCGAGGGCTACATCCAGCGCATGTACAGCGAGACCAAGACCTTCGTCGCCGCCCACCCGTTCGGGCAGGGCCAGGACTGACCGCAAGACCGCATTTCGACCTGGGGGCAGGTCTGGGCTCGACCTGGGGGCAGGTCTGGGCTCGACCTGGGGGCAGGTCTGGGCTCGACCTGGGGGCAGGTCTGGGCTCGACCTGGGGGCAGGTCTGGGCTCGACCTGGGGGCACCTCTCGTCCTCGCTAGGCGGGGCGCAGGAGGACCACGGCTGAGAACGGCACCAGGCGACGCCCGGTGACGTTCTCCGCGCGCCGCGGGAGGTCCGCCGCGTGCTCGCTCAGCTCGAGCACGTCCAGACCCACCGCGTCGATGGTGCCGGCGACGACTGCGCCGGTCAGGTCGGTCAGGAGCACGACGGCCCGGTCTCGGCTCAACCCGCGCAGGGCGTAGCCCAGGCCGAACTTGCGCCCCAGCGCGGTTCCCCCGGCGCGGGCGGAGAGCCCGGTCACCGAGGTCACCGCAGCAAACGGCACCAGGGCCGGCCCGACCGGAGGTCCGACGAGGTGTCCGCTGACGACTGTCGCGAGCAACAGCCACCCGTCGCCCACGTCCGCGACCCGCCCCTGCACCGCAGCACCGCTGCGCAGCCAGATCGTCACCACGTCGTCGCCCGCCGCCGCAAGCCGCTCGTAGAGCCCCACCGACGCGCGCTCGCGCCGGGTCCGGTCGGCCACCTCCGCGTCCAGCTCGCGCCTTGACTCGGCGTCCCACTGGGCGCCCAGGTCTGCGAACAGGTCGTTCCAGCGCATCGCGCACTCCCCCTTCTGCCCTCCCTCGCCGCTGTCCCCGCGGAGCGACCCCGGGCTGGGGCGTGGTGCGACCCGGTCGTCGACGACTCTAGCGCCGGCCACGGCTTGCCATCCCCAAGTACGCGCTGTTACCTTCTAACACACGTAAACACATGCAAACGGACGTTCATGGGGGAAAAATGAATCGGACGATTCGGATCGCCATCGGCACCACGAGCGCGCTCGCAGTGCTCGGTGCAGTCGAGGCTCTGCTGTGCCTGGCCCTTGTCGCCCAGTGGCGGCTGGTGCAGGATCGCGGACCGGCCAGCCTGGCCGAGGCGCTGACCCTCGTGATCGTGGCCCTCGCCACCCTCCTCGGCGCCTGGCTCGCGGCCACCACGGTCGCCGCCGTCCTGGCCCACCTCCCCGGGCGGCTCGGCGACGCAGCCGACCGGTGGGCCCGCGCCTGGGCTCCAGCGGTCTCCCGGCGGGTCGCCGCAGTTCTCGTGGGCGCGGTCATGGGAGGCGCGTTCGCTCCCGGGACCGCGCTCGGGGACGGGCCAGCCGTGCCGTCGCCTGGCAGTCCTGGGCTCACGCCCGGGTTCAGCGCGACCTCGCCGCACCGCGTGGCCGGGGAACGGGGCGCTGACGTGAGCACCGATGAGAGAGCGGGCGTGGGCCAACGCGGCCCCGGGTTTGCACTGACTCGCCCGACGTCCGCCGAGTCCGACTCCCCCGCACCTCTGGACGCGGACCCTGCTCCCGCCCCCGGGTGGACCCCCTCGCGACCCGTGCAGCGAGCGCATCCCAGCTCCGGCCTGGTCACTGGCGGCAGCGTGCCGCATCGTGCGGCCGACGTCGTCGTCCACCGCGGCGACACCTTGTGGGACATCGCTCGCCGCCACCTCGGCCCGGACGCCACCGATGCGGAGGTCGCCAACGCGTGGCCGGCGTGGCACGAGACCAACCGCACCGTGATCGGCGACGACCCCGACCTGGTCAGGCCCGGTCAGATCCTGCGGCCACCGAGCGCTGCCGCGCTCGCCGCCCGGTCGTCCGGAGCCGTGCGATGAACGCCGCGACGGCCCAGCCGACCTCCCGACTCACACCCTTGCGAATCGTCCCGGCTCCCCGCACCCGCCCGCCCGTGCTGTCCGAGACCGAGTCCTGGATCCCGGACGACCTCGGATCACCGCGCTACGTCCAGGACTCGCTCGCGATCGACTTCGAGAGCATGACCGACGACCAGCTCTTCGGTGAGCGCCCCACGCGCCGCGGTGACCTGCCCGATCCCCAGGTCTGGGCCGGACACATCGCCCAGGGGCTCGTCGAGGTGATGGCTGGGGCGCGTCCCGCGCCACAGGTGCTGCGTTGGACCACCCCCGAGGTGTATGCCGTGGTGGCCCGTCGCGCCTCCGTGTCGGCTCGGCGTGGGGCGGGGTCGACCCGGCGCACCGTCGTGCGCGGGGTCCGGGTCTGCGAGCCCGCGGACGGCGTCGCCGAGGCGAGCGCCGTGGTGGTGGACGGCGGACGAGTGCGCGCACTGGCGTTCCGGCTGGTCGGTCTGGACGGTCGGTGGCGCGTCGAGGCACTCCAAGTCGGCTGAGCACCACCGACTTCTGGCCACCGGTGTGGCACCAGACCCCGGTAGTGGGGGCCGGATGCCGAATCAGTGGCCAGAGGTGCGGGTCAGTTAGGCCGGACTGGGGTCAGGCCTTCCCGTGGCACATCTTGAACTTCTTGCCGGAACCACACGGGCACGGGCCGTTGCGCGACACTCCCTTGAGCTGCTCGTCGGTCAGCGTGTCAGTGGCTGAGCCCACTGCGCGGTGCTCGACCTCACCGGTCTCGCTCGGCGCGGAGTACTGCAGCTGCTGCGGACGCCGCTCCGGCTGCTCGAGACCCTTGGCGCGGAACGTCGGGTGCTTGTCGACGGACGGAGCCGCGGCTGCCGCACCCTTGCCGTCAGCACCGGCGGCCGCCGCGACACCTGCGGTCGCCGGCTCGGAGTCAACCGGCGCCAGACCATCCCCACCATCCACGCTGTCCTGCGGCTCGGCGTTGGACAGGCCCGAACCCGCGAGCATGTCGGACACGCTCATCGGCTGCACCGCGGGCGGCTGCTCGGCGGCGGCACCCTGGTCACCATCGACGTCGACCTGGACGTTGAACAGGTAGCCGACCGACTCTTCCTTGATCGAGTCGTTCATCGCCTCGAACAGCTGGAAGCCCTCGCGCTGGTACTCGACCAGCGGGTCGCGCTGGGCCATCGCCCGCAGGCCGATGCCCTCCTGGAGGTAGTCCATCTCGTAGAGGTGCTCGCGCCACTTGCGGTCGAGCACGGACAGCACGACACGGCGCTCCACCTCACGCATGACCTCCTCGCCGAGCTGCTCCTCGCGGGCGTCGTAGGCGTGGTGGGCGTCGGAGGTGATGGCCTCACGAAGCGAGTCGGGCGTGAGCGAACCGTCCGCGGCCTCGACGACGGCCTCGGGCGTCACCGACACCGGGTAGAGCGTCTTGAGCGCGGTCCACAGCCGGTCGAGGTCCCAGTCGTCGGCGAAGCCCTCGGCGGTCTCGGCGTCGACGTAGCCACCCACGACGTCGTTGATGAAGTGCCGGATCTGCTCGTGCAGGTCCTCGCCCTCGAGCACCCGGCGGCGCTCGTCGTAGATGACGGTGCGCTGGCGGTTGAGGACGTCGTCGTACTTGAGGACGTTCTTGCGGATCTCGAAGTTGCGGCCCTCGACCTGGCCCTGCGCGCTCTGGATCGAGCGGCTGACCATCTTGGACTCGATGGGGACGTCGTCCTCCATCTTGGCTGTGGTCATGAACCGGTCGACCATGGCCGCGTTGAACAGCCGCATCAGGTCGTCCTGCAGCGACAGGTAGAACCGGGACTCGCCGGGGTCGCCCTGGCGGCCGGAGCGACCACGCAGCTGGTTGTCGATGCGCCGCGACTCGTGGCGCTCGGTGCCGAGGACGTAGAGCCCACCGAGGCCGGTGACCTCGTCGTGCTCCGCCTGGACGGCCTCCTCGGCCTTGACCAGCGCCTCGTCCCACGCGGCTTCGTAGTCCTCCGGCGTCTCGACCGGGTCGAGTCCCCGCTGCTTGAGGGTGGCGACGGCCATGAACTCGGGGTTGCCGCCGAGCATGATGTCGGTGCCTCGACCGGCCATGTTGGTGGCGACGGTGACAGCCCCCTTGCGACCGGCCTGCGCGACGATCGCGGCCTCACGCTCGTGCTGCTTGGCGTTGAGCACCTCGTGCGGGACGCCCTTGCGGCGCAGCTGGTCCGACAGGTACTCACTCTTCTCGACCGAGACGGTGCCGACGAGCACCGGCTGCCCCTCGGCATACCGCTCCGCGATGTCGTCCACGACGGCGTTGAACTTCGCCTCCTCGGTGCGGTAGACGAGGTCGGCCTGGTCCTTGCGGATCATCGGCATGTTCGTCGGGATCGGCACGACGCCCAGCTTGTAGATCGAGTTCAGCTCGGCTGCCTCGGTCTGGGCGGTGCCGGTCATGCCCGAGAGGGTGTCGTACATGCGGAAGTAGTTCTGCAGGGTGATCGTGGCGAGCGTCTGGTTCTCGTTCTGGATCTCGACGCCCTCCTTCGCCTCGATCGCCTGGTGCATCCCCTCGTTGTAGCGACGACCGGCGAGCATCCGCCCGGTGTGCTCGTCGACGATGAGGATCTCGCCGTTCATGTTGACGTAGTCCTTGTCCCGCTTGAACAGCTCCTTCGCCTTGATGGCGTTGTTCAGGTAGCCGATGAGCGGGGTGTTGACGGACTCGTAGAGGTTGTCGATGCCGAGGTAGTCCTCGACCTTGGCGATGCCGGCCTCGAGGACGCCGACCGTCTTCTTCTTCTCGTCGACCTCGTAGTCGCCCTCGCCGGACTCGAGCTCGCCGCGGGTCAGCCGCGCGACGATCTTGGTGAACTCGGTGTACCACTTGGTCGCCGCATCGGCCGGGCCGCTGATGATGAGCGGCGTGCGCGCCTCGTCGATGAGGATCGAGTCGACCTCGTCGACGACCGCGAAGTTGTGGCCGCGCTGCACGAGCTCTTCGACCGACCAGGCCATGTTGTCGCGCAGGTAGTCGAAGCCGAACTCGTTGTTGGTGCCGTAGGTGATGTCCTTGGCGTACTCGACGCGACGCTGCTCGGGCGTCATCGAGGCGAGGATGACGCCGGTCTCGAGACCGAGCATGCGGTGCACGCGGCCCATCAGCTCGGACTGGTACTCGGCGAGGTAGTCGTTGACCGTGACGACGTGGACGCCCTTGCCCTCGAGCGCGTTGAGGTAGGACGGGAGGGTCGCGACGAGGGTCTTGCCCTCACCGGTCTTCATCTCCGCGACGTTGCCGAGGTGGAGCGCGGCGCCACCCATGAGCTGCACGTCGAAGTGCCGCTTCCCCAGGGTGCGCTTGGACGCCTCGCGGACTGCCGCGAACGCCTCGGGCAGGAGGTCGTCGAGGGTCTCGCCCTCGACCAGCCGCTTGCGGAAGACGTCAGTCTCCGCGCGCAGCTCGGCATCGGTGAGCTTGGCGAAGTCCTCCTCGATCGAGTTCACCTGGGCGGCGATCCCGTGGAGCTTCTTGAGGATGCGTCCCTCACCGGCACGCAGCAGCTTTTCGACGATCTTGGACACGCAATATCTCCTGAGGTTTCTGATCTCCTGCTACGCCCGGAATTTCTGATCTCCTGCTACGCCCGGAATTTCTGATCTCCTGCTACGCCCGGAAGTTCGCAGCCGTGGACATCCGGGTGGCAACGGCCCGACCTAGGCTAGTCGAGTCGACCCACCACCGTGGACGTGCGGGCCGGGGAACGCTCCCCAGCCGCCGAACGTGCCGCGGCCCGCCCCGGTTCCGCGCCCACGCGGCATACCCCGTGAGCCACGACGTGCGGGTATGCCGCGAGCGCACCACCGGGGGTCAGCGCCGGCACTCCGTGGGCCGCCTCCGGGGAGCGGGGCTAGGGCGCGATGAGGTCCTGGTAGTCGGGGTGGCGGGCCAGCCAGGCGGAGATGAACGGACAGAGGGCGACGACGTCGTGCTCGGCCCGGGCGCGGACGTCGTCGAGCGCTCCCTTGGCCAGTGCGCCACCCACACCCTGCCCGGCAAACGCGTCGTCCACCTCGGTGTGCGTGAAGACGATGTGGTCGCCCTTGAACCGGTAGGCGGCGAAGCCGGCGAGCGCACCGTCGATCCGGGCCTCGTAGCGGTGCTGGTCCGGGTTGTCCGTGACCACGGTGTCCGTCATGGGTTCAGCCAAACACAGCCACGGGGAACTACGCCATTGGACCCTTGCCGCAGCGCGGACCGATGACCACTATGAGCCCACACACCTGACGCAGGGAGGCCAACGATGTCCATCCACCTGTCCCGCCCCACCCGCCGAGCCGTCGCCACCGCGGCAGTCGCAGCGCTCGCCGGCGCCCTCGCCGCCGTCGTGGCGAGCCCCGCGGTGGCTGCTCCCCCGGACACCGCCCCCGGCAAGCCGCTGACCGTGATGACGCGCAACATCTACCTCGGCGGCGACATCAACCGCCCGCTGCGCGCGACGGCAGGCAAGACCGGGGCGGCCGCGCTGGTGGCGTTCGGCAACTCCAACGACGAGCTGCGGGCCGTCGTGGACCAGACGAGCTTCCCGGTGCGCAGCAAGCTGCTGGCCGCCGAGATCGCCTCGCAGCGGCCCGACGTGGTGGGGCTGCAGGAGGTGGCCCTGTGGCGTAGCGGACCGTTGGAGCTGGGCGCGATCGGCACGGCGAACGCCGCGACCGTCGACTACGACTTCCTGGCGACCTTCACCAGCGACCTGGCGGCGACCGGCGCGCAGTACCGCGTGGTCAACGTCCAGCAGGAGTCCGACGTGGAGGGCCCGGCGTTCAAGGGCAACCCCTTCGCCGGCACCATGACCAGCCCGCGCGACGTCCGCCTGACCATGCGCGACGCGATGCTCGTGCGGGTCGACCCTGGTCTGACCGTGCAGGCCAGCGGTGGCGCGCAGTACGCCACGCGTCTGTCGGTCAGTGTCGGCGGCGTGCCGTTCGTCTTCATCCGCGGCTACAACTGGGCCGACGTGCGGTCCGGGTCGACCGTGGTGCGCGTCATCAACACCCACCTCGAGTCGGCCAGCTCCGACATCGCGCTGGGTCAGGCCCACGAGCTGCTCGCCGGTCCGGCCGCGCCGTCGAGCAAGCCGACGATCGTCGTCTGCGACTGCAACTCCGACCCGCTCGACCACAGCATCAAGAGCACCGACCCGCTGCGCACACCGCACTCGGGCCCCTACGACTTCATCGTGGCGAGCGGGTTCGCCGACGAGTGGCTGCGCCTGCGACCGGGCAGCTGCCCGGTCGACGCGCGGGACGACGGCTGCACCTCGGGTCTGTCCGAGGGCGTGACGGACGCGACGGCGGCCGGCTTCGACCACCGGATCGACCTGGTCTTCGCGCGCACCTCGATCGGCGGCGCGGCCGTGGACCGGGGCACCGTCACCGGCAACTCGGTGGCCAGCCGTGACGCGGCAACCGGCCTGTGGCCCTCCGACCACGCCGGGGTCGTCCTGCGGCTGCGCGGCCTGCGCTGACCGCGTCCGCCGAGAGGGTGGCACACCGCCGCTTCCCGCGAGGGAAGGGCCGGTCTGCCACCCTCTCGCGGGCCAACTGGCCGGGGCCCGCCTGGTCAGGCGACGGCGCCGACCTCGGCGTCCTCGCCCGCGGAGCTCCACGAGCCGCGCTCGGGCGACTTCGAGATGGCCAGGCAGGCGAGCGCCGCGAACAGGCACAGACCCCCGGCCGTGAGCCACGCGGTGAAGTAGTCGCCGGTGCTCTGCCGCACCCAGCCGGCATAGCTCGCGGCCACGCCCGCCCCCACCATGTGCGCGGCGAAGACCCAGCCGAACACGACACCTGACCGCGCCACACCGAAGTGCCTGCGACACAAGGCGATCGTCGGTGGCACCGTCGCCACCCAGTCCAGTCCGTAGAACACGATGAAGATGAACAGGCTGGGCTGGATGTCCGGGCCGAGCAGGGCTGGCACGAACAGCAGCGACAGCCCCCGGAACCCGTAGTAGCCGGCGAGCAGCATCCGCGGGTCGACCTTGTCGGTGAGCCAGCCGGACGCGATGGTGCCGACGAGGTCGAACAGGCCGATGAGGGCGAGCAGCCCGGCAGCAGTGGTCGGCGGCATGCCGTGGTCGTGGGCCGCCGGGATGAAGTGGGTGCCGATCAGCCCGTTCGTCGACCAGCCGCAGATCCAGAAGGTTCCGAACAGGATCCAGAACGTGCGTGACCGCGCGCTCTCGCGCAGGGTGCGCACGGCCATCGTCGCCGGCCCCACCTGGGTCCCGGTATGCCGCGTGGCCGGCTCGTCGAGCACGTCACCCGGTTGCGCCCCGAGAGGACGCAGGCCGAGGTCTGCGGGTCGGTCGCGGACGACGAACAGCACCAGCGGCACGAGCAGCAGGGACGCGCCCGTGACCACGAGCGCGGCATACCGCCAGCCCGGGCCCTCCGCCAGCGCGGCGATCCCCGGCAGGAAGACGAGCTGGCCGGCCGCGCCGGCGGCCGAGAAGACACCGGTGACCAGGCCGCGCCTGGACTCGACGAACCACCGGTTCGCGACCACCGCGCCGAGGACGAGAGCCATCGCTCCGGCGCCGATCCCGACGAAGACGCCCCACAGCAGCCAGAGCTGCCACGGCGCGGTCATCACGGTGGTCAGCCCGCTGCCGATCGCCACGAGGAAGAGCGCGAGGATGACGACGCGGCGCAGCCCGAACCGTTCCATGAGCGCCGCTGCGAAGGGCGCGGTCAGGCCGTAGATCACCAGGTTGGCGGTGACGGCCCCGGAAGTCGTCGCTCGCGACCAGCCGAACTCGGACTCGAGCGGCTCGAGGAGTGCGCCGGTCGAGGAGCGGAAGCCGGCCGCGGCGACGAGGGCACCCAGGATGACCGCGGCGACCCACCAGGCGCGGTGCACCCGGGGGCGGCGGGAGGTCTGCGTCGAGGTGGAGGCATCGGCCGCGGCGGCAGGAATCGTCACTGTCGCATGCTATCTGCCAGTCGTTCCAGGCAGACAGCACTTTCCGGACAACCGGCACCCGGATCCCGCCAGCCGATGCCCAGCGACAGCCACTGACTCCCCACCGACTCCCCACTGACTCCCTACTGACTCCCCAGTCACTGACCGGCAACAACTGCGGCAAATCGGCCGCGACACGTGGCGATCGGGGTCCCGCGGGGTTACCTTGCTTCTGTCCAAGGGGTACGGCAACGGCTGGACGTGGCCATCAGCCCCTGAAGTCGTCGACACATGGGAACCCCACATGACTCCACACCGGTTGGCGCTCGGCCTCCTCGCCTCCGTCACGCTCGTCATCCCCGCCATCCTCGGCGCCGATGCCGCCGCTGCGCTCCCCACGGTCGTCTCGGCTACTGCCGCCGATGACGCCACCGGGACCTACTACCCGTTGGCCAGCACCAGGCTCCTGGACACGCGGACGACCAATGGAGGGCACCCAAGCCCCCTTGGCGCCGGAGTGGCCAACAAGTTCGACCTGGCCGTCGGAGGCCGAGGCGGGGTCCCGGCTGCGGACGTGTCAGCCGTCGTCCTCAATGTGACAGGGATTGTTCCGAACAGGGCGACCCACCTGCGGATCTACCCCGCGGGCCAGGCCCTGCCCACCGCCTCCACGCTCAACCTGCCCTCGGGTGGGACCCGGGCCAACCTCGTGACCGTCCCGCTCGGTGCGGGTGGCAAGATCTCCGTCTACAACCACGCCGGACTGGTCAACGTGGCCGTGGACGTCATGGGCTACTACGCCGCGAGCGACGCGATTCGTCCGACCAAGGGCATGGGACACCAGTTCTACCTCGTCCCCCCGACCCGGATCTTCGACAGCCGCCGCCCTGCCGATGGTGGAGTCCTCTTCCCCGGAGAGGAGGTCGTCCTCGGCGCCGACTTCGACCCGACGACCAACCCGACGGTGCGAGCGCTCGCCATGAACATCACCGTGGTCACCCCGACGGCTCCGGGGTACCTCGTCGCCTGGAACGGCGCCCCGCCGGTGCCTACTGCGTCGAACCTGAACTTCGTCAAGGGTCAGGTGGTCCCCAACATGGCCGTCGTCCCCACGCAGCCGGACCCGACTGACGGCGTGCCCCTCTTCACCTTCAAGAACGGCAGCAAGGGGAGCACGCACGTCATCGTCGACATCGTCGGGGTCTACGAGGCCGGGCAGGCCAGCGGGCTGCGCTTCCGCCCCCTGGCGCCGACGCGGATCATCGACACCCGCAACGGGACCGGGAGCGTCGCGCAGCCGCTCGGTTCCGCCGCGACGCGGTCCTTCACCGCGCCCGGCTCGGTGGCCGGCGACCCCACCGCGGCGCTGGTGGCCAACACGGTCGCCGTGGCACCGACGGCGGCCACCTACCTCACCGTCTGGGAAGACGAGGACTCTGTCCCCCGTCCCACCGCCAGCAACCTCAACGCCTCGCCCGGTGAGGTGGTTGCGAACGCCACGATCACGCCCATGGGTCCCGGCAACAAGTTCAAGATCTACAACAACAGCGGCCTGACGCACACCGTCATGGACGTCACCGGGTCGTTCGAGATCTACACCCCTCCCGCCATCCAGAGCTCGCAGAGGTCCTCGGGTGCCGACGCCGCAGGCACCACCGGGACGGTGGCGCACAGCCCGAGCGCGAGGGTGGCTCGCAGCCGCTGACGAGACTCGAGCCTGTCCCGCGGTGAGCTCCACGCAGACGACGAGGCCCCGGCCGCCACACGGCGACCGGGGCCTCGCCCGTGCACAGTGCTAGCCGACTGCTGCGAGCCCGAGCCACTGCGCCATCAGGGCGAGCTCGTCGTCGAGGGCCGCTCGGGCCGCCTCGGGGGCGCCGGGCTCCCAGTGCACGGCCTGCACGCGCAGCACGCCGGCAGCCCGGTCGGACTTGAGGTCACAGCGGGCCACCAGCTCGTCGCCGAACAGGAACGGCAGCACGTAGTAGCCGTGGACCCGCAGCGGGGCCGGCACGTAGATCTCCAGCCGGAAGTCCATCCCGAAGATCGCCGCGGTGCGGTCCCGCTGCCAGATCAGGGAGTCGAACGGGCTGAGCAACGCCTGGGCGTGCACCTTCCGAGGGCGCCGCGCCTCCGGATGCAGGTATGCCGGGCGCTTCCACCCCTCGATCGTCGCCGGCACGAGGGTCCCCTCCGCGACGAGGGCGTCCAGAGCCGGGCGGGCCTGGTGCGGCTTGAGCCGGAAGTAGTCCCGCAGGCACTGCTCGGTGCCGACGCCGTGGGCGCGGGCCGCGATCAGCATCAGCTCCTTGAAGGCCACCTCGTGCGGGGGTCGGCCCGCTGGGTCGCCGGCCACCTCGGCGAGGTGACCGGGGAGCACCCGGGCCAACGCGGCATACCGGCGCTCGAACTGGCTGGTCCGGCCGGCGGAGGTGATCCGTCCTGCCCAGAACAGGTGCTCGACGGCGTTCTTGACCAGCGACCAGTTCCAGCCCCACTGGTCGCGCGCCCGGGGCAGGTCGTGGGCCAGGGCCGCCTCGAGCCCGCGGGAGGTGATGGGACCCCGGGCCACGACCTCGTCCAGGACCGCCTCGACGAGCTCCGGATGGGTCTTGGCCACCGACTGCATGCCACCCCACGACAGCTCGTGCGCCCGTGCCATCCGGAAGTCGAGCAATGGCCAGGTCGCCGGTGGGATGAGGCTGGCCTCATGGGCCCAGTACTCGACGAGGCGCCGGGGCGACCGGTCGCGGGCCCGGTCGAGGAGGGCGGTGTCATAGGCGCCGAGCCGTGAGAAGAACGGCAGGTACTGGCTGCGGGTGAGGACGTTGACGCTGTCGATCTGGATGATCTGGACACGGTCGATGACCCGCTGCACGTGGCGCATCGTCGCCGTCCCCGGCTCTGGCCGGGCCTCGGCAAAGCCCTGCGCTGCCAACGCGATCCGGCGAGCCTGCGCGCGCGTCAGCTGCACGGGAGAGGGTGTCGTCACGGCCAGCGAGGCGGCTGTCACTCGCCGGGTTCGAGGAGGTTCTCGCGCACGGCATACATGGCCGCCTCCATGCGCGAGTGGAGCTGGAGCTTCTCGAGGATGTTGCGCACGTGGTTCTTGACGGTGTTCTCGGAGATGAACAGCTGGTGCGCGATCTCCTTGTTGGCCATGCCTCGCGCCACCAGACGGAGCACCTCGAGCTCGCGGTCGGTGAGCCGGGGCGCCCCGACCCCGCTGGGCCGCTCGCCCTGACGCTTGCTCATCTGGGCGAACTCGGCGAGCAGCTTGGAGGCCATCGACGGTGAGATGAGCGAGTCGCCGTTGAAGACCGCGCGGACGCCGTCGGCGATCTCCTCACCGGGGACGTCCTTGAGGAGGTAGCCGTTGGCGCCGGCCTTGACCGCCTCGTAGAGGTCGGACTCCTCGTCGGACATCGTCAGCATGATGATCTTGGTCGACGGCACGAGCGCCTTGATCGTCTGGCAGGCCTGGATGCCGGAGGTGTGCGGCATCCGCACGTCCATCAGGACGACGTCGGGCAGCAGCTCGACGGTGCGGTCCACCGCCTCCTTGCCGTCGCCGGCCTCGCCGACGATCTCGATGTCGTGGTCCTGCGAGACGACCATCTGCAGGCCACGGCGATAGAGGACATGGTCATCCGCGATGACGACCCTGATCGGGTCGGCACCTGTCGGTCGCACCACCATCCCCATTCGTCACGAGGCACATACTGTCACGGCAGGGCGACGACACCGGGCGAAATCCCCCTCGATCGCCCGGTGTCGCCCAGCGTGTGGGTCAGGAAACCTTCCGGGTGGCGCCCTCGTCGTCGGTCACGTCGAGGTGGATCACACCGTAGGACCAGCCCCTGCGCCGGTAGACGACGCTCGGCTGGTCGGTCTCCTCGTCGTGGTAGAGGTAGAAGTCGTGCCCGACGAGCTCCATCTCGCGGACCGCCTGGTCGAGTGCCATCGGCACGGTCGCGTGGATCTTCTCGCGGATCTCGACAGGCGAGTTGCCTTGGGTGCCAAAGGGGTCGCCCTCGCCGTTGGCCGTGTCGTGGACGTGGTCCTCTCCCCCGCCGGCCGCCGGCTCCTGGATCCGCGCCGTGGCGGCAGACACCGACTCGGGCGCGTGCCGCCCTCGGTGCACCCGCTTGCGGTCCTGCGCCCGCCTCAGCCGTTCCATCAGCTTGTCCAGCGCCACGTCGAGCGCCGCGTACTTGTCGTCAAGACATGCCTCGGCCCGCACGATGGGGCCCTTCACGTGACAGGTGATCTCGACGCGTTCGCAGGCCTTGGCCTGACGCTTGTTCGACTCGTGGCTCACGATGACGTCGACGCGCTGAACGCGCGGAGCGAGCTGCGGGATCTTGGCCAGCTTCTCGTCGAGGTGGTCACGGAATCGGTCTGAGACCTGCATGTGGCGTCCGGTGACGACAATTTCCACGGTGTCCTCCATGGTTTCGGCGGGTGTTCGAGTCGGGCGGCGTGGCCCGGGTTCAGCCGCGGCACCACCCGCGCTCGGACGATCCGACAAGGCTGGTGGTCGACTCAGCGGTCGACCACGTCGTCGACCCGATGGTCGGCGTGATCGGCTCCGTTCCCTGCCGCAGAGCGCCCGTCGGACCGCGTCCGAGGCGCCCTGTTTGCGTGACGTGCACGGGGGCCAGGGGGGCCATACACCGACGTTAGACCACCCCAGCCGATTGCGACACACGGATTGGCTCGACGTTTGCCCGGAGTCTGTTGTGCATTGGCTGGACGTCGTCACATGCAGTGAGCGGGCCGACTTGCCGTCCACGGTTTGGACGTCGGTGCCGTCGCTGGGTGGCACAGATCGTGGCCCCGACGACGCCCACGGCACCGGCCGACAGGAGCGCTCGCGCAGCCTCGACGAGCGTCGCTCCGGTCGTCAGCACGTCGTCGACGACGACGCAGACCGCGCCCTCGACAGCCGACGACCAATGGGGTTCGACGGCCATCGAGTGCTCGAGGTTGACCGCCCGCTCGCGCGCGCCGAGCCCCGCCTGGTCGGCGACCCGGCGTCTGGGCCGCAGCGCGTCAGCCACGACCGCCTCGTCCGCGGAATAGCCCTTGACTGCCTGCGCGGCCAGCGCCACCAGAGGCGCGTCGCCGCGTGCGCGGACCGATGCCCTCGAGGAGGGAACAGGGACCACCAGGAGAGGACCGTTGTGGCGCACCAGGACGTCGACCGCCGACCGGCAGCCGGCGATGCCGGCGTCGACTGCGCGAGCCAGCAGCCCACCGAGCAACGGCGCGCAGTCCCGACGCCCATCGTCCTTGTAGGCCGCGACCACGGCGGCCAGCGGTCCCTCGTACCGACCGGCTGCGTGGACGGTGGGCAACCCGGGCGGGCAGGGGTCGGGACGGACCGCTCTGGGTCCCCCGAACCAGAGGCAGCGGTCGAGCCCTTCCAGGCACCCGCGGCACACCTGGTCGTCCGGCTCGCCGCAGGCGGCGCAGCTGACGGGCAGCGCAAGATCGGTGAGCGCGCGCAGCGCCTCGGTCACGGGGTTCGGCGGCGCCACACATCGCATCGTTCCGGGCCGGTGTGTTCGCGTCGATTGGCAGGCACAAGCGTGTGGACACGACTAGTCTGAGCAGTGACCTGTGGACAACTGCTGGGTGCCGGGGACGTGAGACGGGAGGCGGGTATGCGGTGGCTGCCCCATCTCGCCGTATCCACACGGCTCCGCCTCGCCTTCGGTCTCCTCGCCGGGATGTTTGCCTTCATCGACCAGAGCCTGTCGCAGGCGCTCCCCTGGATCCTGCTCATCCTCACCCTGGACCTGGCTGCCTCCACCCTCGGCTACCTCACCGTCATCGAGGGGGCAGTGCGCCACACCCAGCTGATCGCGATCCTGACGGTCTGCACGGTGGTGGCCGGCATGGCCATGGGCTCCGCAGGGCCCTGGTCCAAGATGCTCATCCTGATCCCCGCCTACCACGTCGGATCGCGCTTCGCCGCGAAGGGCGCCTTCGCGGCAGCGTTCGTCGGACTGGCCGTGGGGCTGGGGACCGCCTGGTGGCTGGTCCGGCTGACCACGGCTGAGATACAGCTGATCTCGCTCGCCTCCCTGCTGGCGGTCCTCTTCGGGCTGCTGGGCGGCTGGTCGCACGCGCTCGAGCCCGACGCCCACGTCGAGGACGCCAGCGTCGCGGCCGAGGCGAGCTTCCTCCTGCGTCGGCTCCACGAGCTCGCGGACACGCTCGACACCGGCTTCGACGCCCCCGGCTCGGCCGAGATGGCGTTGCAGGACCTCAGCAACCAGATGCGCGCCGCACGCAGTGCCATCCTCGTCGGCTACGGCGACGACCCGGCAGTGCCGTTGGCGATCCGCGGCGCCGACCGCACCCCGTGGCCCGACCCCATGGAGCCGGACTCGGTCCTGGCGCAGACGTGGCGGCAAGGCACGCCCGTCCTCGTCCAGTGGAAGGACGACCTCGTCGCGCGCTCGGTCATCGTCGTCCCCCTCAACGACGGAGACGGTAACCGGCTGGGGCTGATGGTCGCCGACCGCCCGCTGGTCACACCGTTCACCGAGGACGACCTCGCGGCCGCTGGTGCGGTCGCCGGGCGGCATGCAGCCAACATCGACCTCTCCGTGCTCTTCGCCGGGCTGCGCGAGCGCGCCGGCCTCGAGGAGCGCGAGCGCCTGGCTCGCGAGATGCACGACGGAATCGCCCAGGAGATGGTGGCGCTCGGCTTCGGCATCGACGCGGCTCGGCGCAACGCCCGCGGTCTGGGATCGCCCCTGGCCCCAGAGCTCGATGCCCTCCGCGTGGACGTCTCCCGGGTGCTCGCCGACCTCCGGCTGCACATCGGTGACCTGCGGATCGCGGTGCGACCCGACACCGGCCTTGGCGCGATGATCGGTGCGCGGCTGCAGAACTTCGGCTCCAACTCCGGCGTCACGACACGAATGCACTTGAGCGAGACCGGTTTCCGCCTTCCCGCCCACACCGAGGTGCTCATCTACCGCCTCTTCCTGCGGATGCTGGCCGACGCCCGGCACTCCCTTAACGCCCAGATCGTCGAAGTCCGCCTCAACGTCGCCGCCCCGCGCGTCGAGCTGTGGATGGCTCATGACGGGTCGAGCTCGCTCACCGAGCGGGACTTTGCCGACTACCCACTCAACAGCCTGGGGGGCGAGATCTCCGTCGAGCCCTACGCCGGAGAAGGGGTCGCGCTCCGCATGCGCATGCGGGCCCGCGGCGCAGCCCCCTCCGCAACGCTGTCCAACGAAAGGATCCCCCAGCCCTCATGACCATCAACGTCGTGGTGATCGACGACCACACCCTGGTGCGCGAAGCCGTCTGCCGGATGATCGACAGCGAGCCGGATCTTTCCGTGGTCGGCCAGGCTGGCGGCATCGCCGAAGGCAAGACCGTCCTGGCGCAGAGCCTCATCCACGTCCTCGTCGTGGACGTGTCCATGCCCGACGGGTCCGGCCTGGTGCTGGCCCGGGCGGCCCGCGAGGCCTCGCCCCGGCTCGGCATCGTCGTCCTGACGATGCACAACGACGACGAGACGCTGCTCGAGGCGCTCGATCTCGGCGCCTCGGCCCTGGTCCTCAAGTCGGCCCCGTCGGACGAGGTCATCGCGGCGGTCCGTCGTGCGGCCGTGGCTCCTGACGCCTTCATGGCCACCGGCCTCGCGGAGGCGTTGCGTCGCCGCGACTCCAGCGACAAGCCGCGGCTCACCCCACGCGAGGCCGAGGTGCTGGACCGCCTGGTTGCCGGTGACTCGATCGCCGCCGTGGCCAAGAAGCTCTACATGAGCGAGTCGACGGTCAAGACGCACGTGTCCAAGGTCTACGAGAAGCTCGGGGCCCACAACCGCGCGTCCGCCGTCATGTCCGCGCTCCGGCTCGGCCTGGTCAAGTCCGAGTCGATCGGTCCCGGCCGACGCTGACGCCGACCCCTGCGGCGCCGAGGCGCCGTCGTTGATATGCCGTGTGGTGACCACCCGGCATACGTCCTCGCAGTGCCGCGCACCGAGACCACGCACCACGAAGCCCGCCCCAGGAGTCCTGGGGCGGGCTTTCGTGACAGGGCGTGGCGCCGTCGGCTCACATGCCAGAGAACGCGTCCATCATGCGGATGGCACCCGGGCCGATGATCACGATGAACAGAGCCGGGAAGATGAACAGCAGCATGGGGAACAGGATCTTGACCGGCACCTTCTGCGCTTGCTCCTCGGCCCGCTGACGCCGGACCAGTCGCATCTGGATCGACTGCTCCTTGAGCACGTTCGCGATCGGCAGACCGAGTCGGTCGGCCTGGACGAGGGCGCTGACGAAGTTCTTGGCCTCGGGCACGGTGGTGCGCGCCCCGAGCGAGCTGAAGGCGTCGCCGCGGGACTTGCCGATCTGGATCTCCGACAGGATGCGGGCGAACTCACCGGAGATGGGCCCGGTGGTGGACTTGGCAACCTGCATCAGGGCCGAGTCGAAGCCCTGACCGGCCTGGACACACACGGTGAGCATGTCGAGGGAGTCCGCCAGACCGCGCTGGAGCTCCTGCTGGCGCTTCTGGCCGGTGTTGTAGATGAGCATGTCCGGCAGGAAGAACAGGACGACGGCGCCGATGGCGGCGTACATGAGGCCGCGGAAGCCGAAGCCGCCCAGCACGAAGCCCACCAGCGCACCGATCAGCAGGGCCGCGCCCTTGGCACCCATGATCTTCTCAGGGGTCCAGGTGCCGGGGTTGCCGGCGAGGTCGAGCAGGCGGGTGAACCGCTCCACGCTGCCCCCGGGCGACAGCTTGAAGGCCAGCCGCCGGGTGCGGGCGAAGAACGGCAGCATCAGTCGCTCGCTGGCGGGCAGGTCGTGCTTGCCCACTTCCTTGGCGTCGATGCGGTGCTCGATGAGCGCCAGCGAGCGGGCCACGCCGGTGGCCTGCCCGGCGCCGAGCGAGACGGCCAGCACGATCATGACCAGGGCGCCGGCAACGGCCGCGGCACCGACGATGAGGAACAACGTAGATCCCATGGTTAGACCTTCACATCCACGACTTTGCGCATCCAGGCGATACCGAGTCCGATGAGCACGAAGCCAGCTCCCAGCATCCCAAGCCCGATCGGCCTGGTCCACAGCAGCTCGATGTACTCCCGGTTGACCTTGAGCTCGTACAGGAAGATGCCGATCGGCAGCCCCACGAGGATGTAGGCGGACAGCCGGCCCTCGGCCGACAGGCCGCGGACGTGGCGATGCAGCTCCTCACGCTCGCGCAGCGTCTTGGCCGTGGTCCGCATGGTGTCGGCGAGGTTTCCACCCACCTCACGCTGGATGCGGATGGCCATCGTGGTCCAGCGCATGTTGGCGCTGTCCATCCGGGCCGCGAGGTGGTCGAGCGAGTCGCTGATGTCCGACCCGATCCGGGTCTCGGCGAGGGCCCGCGAGAACTCCTTGGCGGCGGGCTGCGCCGCGTCCTTGGAGACCGCGTCGAGCGCCTGGGGCAGGGAGAAGCCGGTGGAGAGGCTGCTGGCCACGAGGGTCAGCACGTCCGGAAGCTGTCGCTCGAACTTCTTCGCCCTCCGAGCGGAGAGGAAGCGCAGGATGAAGGCGGGCAGGAACCAGCCGACCAGGAAGCCCAGCACGGTCCCGAACAGGTTCATCCAGAACCCGCCGTTGAAGAAGAAGACACCCAGGGCGGTCCCGACGATGAGGGCGACGAGTCGCATGACCCACCACTCACCGGGTCGCAGCGGGAGGTCGGCCCGCTCGATGTGCGCCATCGTCTTGCCGGTCGACTCACGGCCGTCCATCACGCGGTCGCCGATGTCGATCAGCTGGGAGGACAGCGCGCTGGGCGACGAGGACGCGACGGGAACCGGAGCGCCGCCCGGGGTCACGTAGCGCTCGATCGTCGCGGCCCGTTCCCGGCGACGGTCACGCGCCGTCGGCAGGAGGAGGACCAGGGTGAGGATGATCAGGCCAAGGGCACCCACAGCGGCTCCGAGCAGGACGCTCATCGGCAGCTTGGGCACGGGCAGGGACGGGGTGACCGCCGCGCTCTGGTCGTCGGGCGCCAGCGTCGCGGACTCGTCGGGCGTGGCCGAGGGCACGGGGGCCGCGGCGACTCCGAAGTCGACCATCGACTCCGCACGGAACGGGCGGGTGCCGACGAGGCCGGTGACGACGACCTTCTGGACGCCGCCGAGTCCGGCCTGCTTGATGGTGAAGCTGACCTGCGAGTCGAGCGCCTTCGCCGCCGTGGCGAACGCCCGGCTCACCGCTGCGCTGTCGCCGGCGGCCGCGACACTGCCGCCACCTGCCTGCGCGAAGCCCTTGAGCACGGAGTTGTCACTGTCGTCGGTCTTGAAACCGATGATCTCGGCGCGCACGCCGCGGTTCTTGAGCGCCGCGGTCGCGGCGGCCCGGGTGGCCTTGCTCCGCGTGTCTCCGCCGTCACTGAGCAGCAGGATGCTTCGGTCGGTGTAGGCACCCAGCGCCGACGCCGCAACGATGACGCCGTCATACAGGCTGGTCTCACCACGGGAGCGCAGGGCGTTGACGGCCTTCTGCACCCGGACCCGGTCCAGCGTGGGGGGGACGTCGACGCCAGCCGTGCCGGCGAACGACACGACTCCGACAGCGACGTCCTTGGGGGCGGCCTTGAGGAAGGCCTTCGTGGCCTCGCGGACCGTGGCCATCCCGGCCTCGCCCATCGAGCCGCTGGTGTCGACCACCAGGATCGTGGCGCGTTTGCCCTGGACGACGGGCGTCGTCGTGGCCGGGTAGTCCCGTCCCGCGACCGACACCTTGAGCGTCGAGGGGGTCGGCGGGACCCCGTCCGAGCGGACGGTGAGGATGCCGGAGACCGCGGCCGGTGTCACCCGGACGGAGCTCACCGTGGCCGGCACTGGTGCGTCAGCCGCAGTCGCGCCACCGGCGACGAGCCCCGCACACAAGATGCCGAGGGCCGAGGCGATGAAGGTACGACGGAGTGTGGGGCGCATCGGGGTCAGACACCTCGCACGAACATGTTGGCGGGCAGCTCGATGCCCTGGTCCTTCAGGTCCTCTGCGAACTTCGGACGCAGCCCGGTGCTGATCAGGCCGCCACGGAAGCGGCCCTTCTCGTCGCGTCCTGCGCCGTAGTCGAAGGTGAAGAGGTCCTGCATGGTGATGATCTCGCCCTCCATGCCGACGACCTCGGAGATGCCGGTGATGCGGCGGGACCCGTCCTTGAGGCGGGCCTGCTGGACGACGAGGTCAACGGCGCCGGCGACCTGTTCGCGGATGGCGCGGACGGGCAGGTCGACGCCCGCCATCAGGACCATGGTCTCCAGGCGGGAGAGGCTGTCGCGCGGGCTGTTGGCGTGGACCGTGGTCAGCGACCCGTCGTGACCGGTGTTCATCGCCTGGAGCATGTCGAGGGCGGCGCCGTCACGGCACTCACCGACGACGATGCGGTCGGGGCGCATACGCAGCGAGTTCTTGACGAGCTCACGGATCGGGATGGAGCCCTTGCCCTCGATGTTGGCGGGGCGCGACTCGAGGCGCAGCACGTGGTCCTGGTGCAGCTGCAGCTCGGCCGCGTCCTCGATGGTGACGATGCGCTCGTCCTCGGGGATGAAGGACGAGATGACGTTGAGCAGCGTCGTCTTCCCGGAGCCGGTACCGCCGGAGATGATGATGTTGCGACGACCCAGGACACAGCCCTGGAGGAAGTCCCGGACCTGGGGGCTGAACGTGCCGAAGGCGATCAGGTCACGGTCGGTGAAGGGGTCGGTGGCGAACTTACGAATCGTCAGCATGGCGCCGTCGAGAGCGATCGGGGGGATCACCGCGTTGACGCGGGAACCATCGGGCAGGCGGGCGTCGACCAGCGGGCTGGCCTCGTCCACGCGTCGTCCGACGCGACCAACGATCTTGTCGATGGTGCGCCGCAGGTGCGCCTCGCTGCTGAAGTGCGTGTCGACGTGGTAGAGCTTGCCGGCGCGCTCGACGTAGATCGAGTCGGCGCCGTTGACCATGATCTCGGTGATCTCGCTGTCGCGCAGCAGCGGCTCGAGGGGCCCGTGGCCGAGGATCTCGTCCGCGACCTCCTGGGCGATCCGCGTCCGGTCGGCCAGCGACAGCGGCGTCTCCTCGGCGTCGATCACGTCCTGGAGCGTGTGGCGCACCTTGGACTCGAGCTCGCTCTGGTCCAGGTGCGGGTCGTAGAGCTGCGGCCCGAGGGAGTCCAGCAGCGCCTGGTGGACGCTGGCCTTGACCGTGGCGAACGGGTCCAGGATCCGCGCCTTGGCAGCGGGCTGGGCCGGGTTCGACGAGACCGGCTCCGGGGCCTGGCTGCGTCGGACGCTCTCGAGGCGGTCTGCGAGGCTCACTTCTTACTCCCCCACGAAAGGATCTTGCGGTCGCCGCGACGGCCGTCGCGGCGGGTGTCCTCGGTGCCTGCGTCGCCTTCGAGCTGCTCGCCGAGCGGACGGATGTAGGTGTCGGCGAGCTGGCGGATGGCCACGCTGACGGGGTGCTTGGGCTCGTCGAGGACGAGGGCCACGCCACGGTTGACCGAGGCCGGGACCGCGGGGCTGCTGGGCACCATGACGGCGATGTCGGTCTTGATGGCGGACACGACGTCCTCGGCGCGCAGGCCGACCTTGGCGTCGGAGCGGTTGAGGACGACGGTGCGGCTCTCCCGCGAGTTGCCGAGCAGGTCCAGGGTGTCGAGGGTCAGCCGGAGGTTCTTGACCGCCGGGATGTCGAGGGTCGCGATCAGGATCAGGATGTCACTGGCGTCGAAGGCAGCCAGGACGTGCTCGGTGAACGCGGGCGGGGTGTCGACGACGATGAAGTCGTAGGAGCGCTTGGCCACCCGCAGCATCTCGCCGATGACGCTGCCGGGGATCCGGTCCGCGTCGCTGGGCTCGGCCGGAGCGCAGGCGGCGTGCAGCCCGCTCTCGTGGCGGACGATGATGGACTCCAGGCCCTGGGCGTCGAGGTGACCGGCCATGCCGACGAGGTCGGCGATCGAGTTGTTGGGCAGCAGCTGCAGGCTGATGCCCACGTCGCCGAACGCGAGGTCGAGGTCGACGACGAGCACGGACGCGCCGGTGGAGGCCAGGTAGGCACCGATGTTGGTCGAGAAGGTGGTCTTGCCGACGCCGCCCTTGGCGGAGAAGACCGTGACGACCTTGCCCTCCTTGTGCGACGAGAAGTCACCACCGTGACCGGCGACCTTGGCCGACACCTCACGGCTGCGGCGCACCGCGTCGGCGAGCCCGGTGAGGTCGTCCGCTCCGAGCACCTCGCGCATGCCGGCCCGCAGCGCGGCGCCGAGGACGGTGACGTCGACCCGGCGGCGCAGCAGCAGGATGCCCACCTCGGGCCGCTCGACCCGGCAGAGCTCGGACAGGTCGAACGCAGCCTGGGGGTCGACGTCGGGGCCGACGATGACCATGACCTCGTGCGGCGCCTCGCTGAGGGCTCGCGTCACCGCGACGGCGTTGTCGACCCGCGTCAGGTCGCCGCCGACGGCGAAGACGTAACGCTCGGTCGAAGCTGGGTCGTTGTCCCAGAGCAGGGTCACTTCAATGCACCCGAGAGGTCGCTCATGTTGAGGTCGCTGACGATGCCACCCTGCTCCAGCTTGGCCTTGGTGAGGTCGGAACCCAGCAGACCGGCATAGAGGTCGAGGTTCTGGATGCCGTGCACGAGGCGCACCGCGTCGGCGGGCGACACGGCCACGGTCACCAGGAACTGGGGCGCGTTGCTGGCCGAGGCGGTGGACGACTTCTTGGCGTCGTCGTCGGTCTGCTCCGCGCCCGCACCGGGCGTGAGCGCGCTCTCGCCCATCGCGATGACCAGGACGTCACCGAGCAGGAGGTTGGTGGCACGCACGTCGGCGTTGTTGATGGCCTTCGACTTCTCGTCGGTGCCCATCGACTTGATCTTGAACGAGTCGTAGATGGCGATGTGCGAGCCGGGCGTCACGAAGGTGCCGACGCGGGCCGGGTCGGTGAGCTGGACGGAGATCGCCACCATGCCTGCCGGGACCTCGATGGCCTTGGTGCCGGTCGGCGTGGTGCCGAACCGCGCCGACTGGAGGTACTCGCCGGGCTGGATGTCGGTCATCGCCAGCAACGAGCTGTTGCTGTCGGTGATGGACGTCAGCGCGCCAGCCGGGCGTCCGGCTGCGGCAACCTTGGTCCGTTCGACGAGCCCGTCACGCACCGCGTCCTTGAGGACCGTGCCGGCCGTGACCTTCTCCTTGGCGACATAGACGACCACGGGGGTCTGCGCCTCGACCGCGCGGGCGTCAGCCCCGCGGGCGTAGAGGAGAACGGAGGCGACACCGACCAGAGCGATGACCGCTGCGGCGAAGATGGCGATGATTCTGCGTCCCATGACAGGTGACTTCCTTTATCCAGCGGGTTGGACGGCGTAGCCGCCATAGTTCGGAGATCCAGGTGTTGCGGGTCCGGCCACCGGGGCGTCGCGGAGGACTCCCTCGAGGAACCAGCCAGAGATGCAGCGGTCACCGCCGTTGCAGGGCACGTTGCCGCTGACCAGGCTCGCGGCCTGCTGCGAGCCGCCGGTCTTGTAGCCGCTCAGGTAGAACTTCGCCCAGCCCGAGATGTGGTACCAGGTGTTGGCGCCGTTGCCCGCGTTGCACACGGCCGGGGGTGGCCCGGATGGCGTGCTGCCGCTGTTGATGGTGCAGTCGAAGACGGGGAGGTAGATGACCCTGCCCACGAACGGCGCGAGGTCGCATGGCGAGCTGTTGCCGGTGTCGACCTTGATCCAGTTGTCCTGCTGCACCGTGGCGTTGCAGCCGTTCGCGGTGAGGTAGCCGAAACCACCGGGCACGTCGTGTCCCTGCCAGTTGTAGCAAGGGCTGGGCGAATGAGGTCCGCCCTGGAGGGTGATGATGATCTCGCGCCCCGGAGTGGCCGGCGTCGTGGCGGCGGCCGGCCACGGGGGCAGCGGGGCCGCGCCGTAGCCGGGAACCCCGGCCGGGTCGTTCGTCACGTAGGAGAGGCCGCTGGCAGTGTTCTGTCGCCACTCGCACATCGAGAAGGTGATCGGCGCACTCGCCACGGTGGTCCCGGGCTGGCCGTAGGCCGCCCGCGCACACGCCTTGACGGTGGTGCCCGTGCTGCCCCCGGTGAGGGTCTTGAAGAGCCAGGTGGGCAGGATCGAGGCGCCGGCCCTGCGCGTCTGGGTGTGCACCTCGACGTAGGGGATGTTGGCGTTGGCGGCCATGCTGGCCGGCAGCGCCGGGCAGGCCTTGAGGTCTGCGGTGTTGCCAGCGCTGCACGCGGGGAGGAGGTTGGCGCGCCCGCACAGTCCGTTGACGTAGACCGGGTCGAAGCCGTTCTGGGTGTCCTTGGCGTTCGCGTCGTTGAGCGTCGCGAGGTTGGCTCCGTTGAGGGCGGAGCTGGCGACGCACTTCGTGGGGTCGATCGCGCAGTTGCGGGCCATCGCGAGGGCGGAAGCGTCCGCGCCGTTCTGCAGCTGGCGGCGCTCCCACATCAGGTTGCCGACATCCATCGAGAGGGCAGCGAAGCCCATGACCACGCCGCCACCGAGCAGGACCGCGACGATGGTCGCCGCAGCCCCGCGCTCCGCCTGGCGGTGGAGACGCATGAACACTCCTAGCCGTTGCATCGCATGCTCCCCTTGCTGCTCAGGGTCGGGACAGGGACGGACCCTCCGAAGAAGGAGGGCATGACGTTGAGGACCATCCAGTGGAACTGGGTGGCCCCCGCACCGTTGGTGATGGTCACCGTGGCGGACCCGGTCTCCGAGGCGTTCGGGCAGGCGACGTAGGCCGTGGTGAACGCGATGTTGGTCGGCATGGCTGCCGTCACGCGCGCATTGGCCTGGGCCGTGGTGTAGCCCATCGCGACCATCCGGGCGCCCTCGCGAGCCGCGCTCGTGGCGGTCACATTGAGGTAGTAGGCCCGGCCGAAGTCGACCAGGCCACCGATGACGAGCAGGAGCAGGGGGAGGATGATCGCCATCTCGACGGCCGCGGCACCCCGCTCGCGGCGGGTGCGGCTCATCCCCCGAACACCCCGGCGGGGATGAAGAACAGGGCGTTGACGCCCTGTCCGAAGAGTGTGACGCCGCCGATGATGACGACGGCGATGAGTCCGACCATCAGGCCGTACTCCACGGCGGTGGCTCCGCGCTCACTGGTGTGAGCGCGGAGCCACGACGCCTGCCTCGTGGTGAGGCGGTTGCGACCTGCCGTTCCCCGGATCATCGAGATGTTCATCGAAAACAGCCTTTCGTGACTGCGAAGGAATGGGGTCAGGTCGGATGTGGAGCTGGATCAGATCGCGGCGGCGATCGCGTTGAACATGGTGTTCAGGTTGTTGCCGAGGAGCGTGACGGCAGCGATGATGACGACGGCAATGAGGGCGACCATGAGGCCGTACTCGACGGCGGTGGCGCCGCGCTCGTCACGGTTCTGGAACTTCACGAGGGTCTTGAGCATTTTGGTTATCCCTTTCAAAGGCTGAGTTTTCCCGCGGCTCAGACCACTGCGGTACTGCGCCGAGGTAGACACTGCCGTTCCGGGCCCTACCGGCACATCGGCTGTTGGGGTCCAACGCGACTGGCTGATGGTCGGACTGGAGATCAGCCGAACGGTGGATGCGGTCGAAACCGGCAGACGAAAATGGCGATCGGCGATAGAAGCGGGTGCCGCCAGCGGGTCAGCGCGCAGCGACGAGCAGGTCGGTGCCCTCACCCACCCGCTGCCACCTGCTGCCGGCCCGGATCGACACCTGGTGCTTGTCCGTCGTCACGACCAGTCCCCGCTCGCCGTTGACCGTCGTAATCGCTTGTGCCCCAGCAATTTCCGGGCCCGCGGCGATCGAACCACCCAAGGGCACCAGCCACGGTCGGACCACCTGTGCGGGGGTCAGCCGGCCAAGGACCGCCAGGGTGGCATCGTCCACCCACACCAGGTCGCGGGCCAGGGTCAGGGTCGGTGCCAGCCGAAGCGGCACCGATAGCGAGGCGGGCAGGCCGTTCGGCTGCCGCACCACCCCGGCGACCTCGACGCGGGGGTCCTTGCCGTCCCGGTTGGTCGTGATGACCGCGATGCGCTGCCCGTCCGGCGAGAGCCGCAGGCTCAGCACCGAGCGGTCGGTCAACCACTCGGCGGCCACGACCTGAGGTGCGCTCTTGGTCGTCTCTCGCGGGTCTGCGGCAGCGTTGATGGTCCAGATCTTCGTCGCCGCGCCGCTGCGGCCGGCCACCCAGAGGACGTCCTCGCGGTCGTAGGTCGGCCGCGTCAGCCGCGTTCCCGGCGAGGTGAGCTGCACCTGGGTGGTGCCGCGCCACCGCACCAGCTGGGCGCGGTCGCCACCCACCGCGGCGACCTCCTGGCCGTTGCGGGACATCGCGAGGTAGGCCCACCCGGGCTGGACCACCGGGAGGGTGGCCGACTCCGGTGGCGGGGTGCGCTCGACCGAGTCGCCGACGTCATCGGGGTTGACGGGCACCAAGGCCGTCCCCACTCGAAGCAGGGGTTTCACGACGGGGTCGGAGGGAGTCGCGAAGCCCAGGGCGGAGAGCGACTCGACGGTGCTCTCCCCGTTGGGCATCTGCAGGTTGGCACCCTCGAGCCGGAGTGCGACCCGCTCGACACCGGGTGCCTGGGTCACGGTCGCCAGGAACTGGGCGCCGAGGTTCTGCCGCTGGCCGGGGTCGTTGCCCAGCCGGGTGGCCGCCAGGTCGACCTTGGCGGTCCCCGACTCGATCGTGACGGCGTCGACAGCCAGCTGTGTCCCGGCGGGGATGTCGGTGCGGACCGCTCCCTTGAGGTAGTCCGGCACGCCGGTGAGCAGCGACCTGGCCAACCGGGTCGCGAGTCCGGTGCCCAGCGGCAGCCAGCGGACGTCCGGCACCAGTCGGTGGTCCCCGGCAGAGACGTAGTAGATGCGGAACGGGTCGTACAACCGGTCGAGGTCGGCTCGGCTCAGCCAGGTGCCGAAGGTGTCCGGCATCGTGCTGATCCGCCACTCACCGCTGCTGCGATCCAGCCCGAACGTCACCTGGACCTTCGAGTTGGGCGGCAGCTCCTCGTAGCGGCCCGTCCCGTCGATCCGCGCGATGGCGTTGGCGACCGCCGTGACGCTGGTGGCGGAGGCTGACGTGAAGGTGAGCTCGGACTCGGAGCCGAAGACGACGACGGAGGAGTAGGGCCGCCAGGTGCCCTGCGGACCGCTCCCGAGGTAGGACCGGGCCGCCTGGTACTGGTCGTCGCTGGCTGCTGCCGCCCTGATGAAGCCCTGGACCACCTCCTGCTGGGAGGACCCCGGTGCCACCGGGTTGACCTCGACCCGCACCTCGTTCTCCTGCACCGAGCCGACCTCCAGCCCCGGCTGGATCGCCGAGCTGGTCGATAGGCCCGAGCACGCGCTCACGGCGAGCAGGCCGCCCACGGCCAGGCTCACGGCATACCGGCGCCGCCGCCTCATCGGGGGCTCCCCGGCGCGGAGGGCGTATGCCGCGTGGTCGCCACGCGGTGCGAAGGGCCGCCCTGCTCCGTGAAGCCGAGGGGTGCCACCGGATCCCGCTGCGGTTCGGGGGCGTCGCCCGGCCGAAGGGGCAGCGGTGCCTCGGCGATCGGGGTGCCTGCGTACCGCGGCAGGGTCAGCCGGAAGCACGACCCCTCCCCCGGTTCGCCCCACGCCTGGAGCCAGCCGTCGTGCAGCCGCGCATCCTCCAGCGAGATGGCCAGTCCCAGCCCGGTGCCGCCGGTGGTGCGGGCACGGGCGGGATCGGCACGCCAGAAGCGGTTGAAGACGAGGGCGCCCTCGCCCGGTCGCAGGCCGACGCCGTGGTCGCGCACGGTGACCGCGGCGGCCGTGGCGTTCACGGCGATGGCGATCTCCACCGGCCGGCCCTCCCCGTGCTCGAGGGCGTTGACGACGAGGTTGCGCAGGATGCGTTCGACCCGGCGGGCGTCGACCTCGGCGTCGCAGGGGCCGTCCGAGGCGACGGTGATCGTGCTGCCCCACCGGTCCGCGATGGGCTGGGCCGAGTGCACGGCTCGCGCGACCGTCGCGCGCAGGTCGGTGAGGTCGGAGTCGAGCGCCGCCGCTCCGGCGTCGAAGCGGCTGATCTCGAGCAGGTCGGCCAGCAGCTCCTCGAACCTGTCGAGCTCGTTGTGCAGCAGCTCGGCCGAGCGCGAGACCGCGGGGTCGAAGCCCGTGCGGGAGTCGTGGATGAGGTCGGCTGCCATCCGGATGGTGGTCAGGGGCGTGCGCAGCTCGTGCGAGACGTCGGAGACGAAACGCTGCTGGACGCGCGACAGTCCCTCCAGCTGGCGGATCTGGGTCTGCAGGCTGTCGGCCATCTCGTTGAACGACTTCGCGAGGCGGGCCAGGTCGTCCTCGCCGCGAGCCCGCATGCGCTCGTTGAGCCGCCCCGAGGACAGCCGCTCGGCCACCACCGCTGCACGACGGACCGGGTTGACGACCTGACGCGTCACGACCCAGGCGATGACACCGACGAGGAACACCAGCGCCAGACCGCCGATCAGGAAGGTGCGGGTGATCAGGTCGAGGGTGGCCTGTTCACGCTGCATCGGGAACACGGCATAC
This sequence comes from uncultured Actinomycetota bacterium, assembly GCA_963740865.1. Lineage (GTDB taxonomy): Bacteria > Actinomycetota > Actinomycetes > Actinomycetales > Dermatophilaceae > Pedococcus. The sequence goes on along the minus strand of CAVUGH010000009.1, from coordinate 75,401 downwards.
AGGTCGTAGCTCCCGGCGAGCGGCGGCTCGACCTGGGAGCCGACGATGACGGCGGGCACGTTTCCGCCGCCCCCCGGGTCGGTGATGCCGATGAGCGTCACCTGTTGCCTGCGCGAGTCGGCTCGCACGGCCTCACGCAGGGCCAGGGGAACGGCCGGCAGGCCGATGTCTCCGCTGGAGGTCGTCTGCACGACGGTGTTGGAGGTGTTGGCGAGGCTTCGGGTGAGCACGAGGTAGCGCTCGTTGTCGCCGCCCGGGGAGGCGGCGCTCTGCACAGCCTGTTGAGCCAGGAGGTTGAGGTCACCCTCGCTGCTCGTGCGGTCACTCTGGTCGAAGCTGCTCTGCACCTCCGACGTCAGCCGGGCGGCCTCCACCTTGGCCGACTCGATGCGGTCCTGCTCGAGCCCGTCGGAGATGGCCGAGAAGAGGTAGGAACCCAGGAGCAGCACGACAGCCAGGCCGAGCAGCATCGTGGAGGTCACGACGCGGAACTGCAGGGAGGCCCGCCACAGGTGGGCCAGCGACCGCATCCAGCCGACGAGCCGGCGCCGCGAGTGCCCGAGGAAGGTGCGCACGGCGCGCACGCCCTGGGCGCGGTGGTCGGAGAACCGCGGTGTCGGCGTCCGACCAGGCCTCGGACGGGCCGACTCGGACATGGCTAGTTCGGGCCGGCCTTGTAGCCGACGCCGCGTACCGTCACGACGATCTCTGGGTGCTCGGGGTCGTGCTCGATCTTGGAGCGCAGCCGCTGCACGTGGACGTTGACCAGTCGGGTGTCGCCGGCGTGGCGGTAGCCCCACACCTGCTCGAGGAGGACCTCACGGGTGAACACCTGCCACGGCTTGCGGGCCAGCGCGACCAGGAGGTCGAACTCGAGCGGCGTCAGCGACAGCGCGGTGCTGTCGCGCTTGACCGAGTGGCCGGCGACGTCGATGACGAGGTCACCGATCTCCAGGCGCTCGGGCTCGGGCTCGTCGCCGCGACGAAGCCGCGCCCGGATGCGGGCGATGAGCTCCTGCGGCTTGAACGGCTTCACGACATAGTCGTCGGCGCCCGACTCGAGCCCCACCACGACGTCGACCGTGTCGGTGCGTGCCGTGAGCATGACGATCGGGACCCCGGACTCGGCCCGGATCCGACGGCAGACCTCCATACCGTCCAGCCCTGGCAGCATGACGTCGAGGAGGACCAGGTCGGGGCGGCTGTCCCGGAAGGCGCCCAGGGCGCCGGCCCCGTCGGCGACGTGCGAGACCTCGAGCCCTTCGTTGCGCAGGACGATGCCGAGCATCTCCGCCAGCGCCAGATCGTCATCGACGATGAGTACGCGACCGTTCACCTGCGTCAGCCCTCTCCCAGCAGTGAGTAAAGATTCCCTCCCGAATCATCACACACCGAACGCGCGCGGCGCCGGAAGCCCACGCAACCCACAACGGGGTATGCCGCCCGCTCATGGTGAGCGGGCGGCATACGAGGTGGTGTGTGGCGGGCCGAACCGCCGGTGCGGTCGTCGGCTCAGTAGCGGTAGTGGTCCGACTTGTACGGGCCCGCCACGTCGACGCCGATGTACTCGGCCTGCGCCTTGGTGAGCTCGGTGAGCTCGACACCGATGGCGTCGAGGTGGAGCCGGGCGACCTTCTCGTCGAGGTGCTTCGGGAGGACGTAGACCTGCTTGTCGTAGTCGTCGTTCTTCGTGAACAGCTCGATCTGGGCGATCGTCTGGTTGGCGAAGGAGTTCGACATGACGAAGCTGGGGTGGCCGGTGGCGTTGCCGAGGTTGAACAGGCGACCCTCGGACAGCACGATGATGCTGGTGCCGTCCTCGAAGGTCCACTCGTGGACCTGCGGCTTGATCTCGGTCTTGGCGATCCCGCCGACCTTGGCGAGGCCGGCGATGTCGATCTCGTTGTCGAAGTGGCCGATGTTGGCGACGATCGCCTTGTTCTTCATCTGCGTCATGTGCTCGGCGGTGATGATGTTGAAGTTGCCGGTCGTGGTGACGTAGATGTCGGCGATGTCCAGCACGCTCTCGAGGCGGGCGACCTGGTAGCCCTCCATGGCGGCCTGCAGCGCGCAGATCGGGTCGATCTCGGTGACGATGACGCGCGCGCCCTGCCCGCGCAGCGCCTCGGCGCAGCCCTTGCCGACGTCGCCGTAACCGCAGACGACGACGACCTTGCCGGCGATGAGCACGTCGGTCGCGCGGTTGAGGCCGTCGATGACGGAGTGGCGGCAGCCGTACTTGTTGTCGAACTTGGACTTGGTGACCGAGTCGTTGACGTTGATCGCGGGGAACAGGAGCTCCCCGGCGCGGGCCAGCTCGTAGAGGCGGAGCACGCCGGTCGTGGTCTCCTCGGTGACACCCTTGATCTCCTCGGAGACCTTGGTCCACTTGGTCGGGTCGGCGGCGAGCGTCTTGCGGACCAGGTCCTTGAAGACCCCGACCTCCTCGGAGTCCGTGTTGTCGGTGGGGGGCACCTGCCCGGCCGCCTCCCAGGCGCGACCCTTGTGGACGAGCATCGTGGCGTCACCACCGTCGTCGAGGATCATGTTGGCGCCCTCGCCACCGGGCCAGGTGAGGATCTGCTCGGTGCACTCCCAGTACTCGGTGAGCGTCTCGCCCTTCCAGGCGAAGACGGGGACACCCTGGAGGTCGTCGACCGAGCCGTGCGGCCCGACGGCAACCGCAGCGGCAGCCTCGTCCTGGGTGGAGTAGATGTTGCAGGAGGCCCAGCGGACCTCGGCACCCAGCGCGGTCAGCGTCTCGATGAGCACGGCAGTCTGCACGGTCATGTGCAGCGAGCCGGCGATGCGGGCGCCCTTGAGCGGCTGGGCCGCCCCGAACTCCTCGCGCAGGGACATCAGACCGGGCATCTCGTGCTCGGCCAGGCGAATCTGGTGACGGCCGGCCTCGGCGAGGCTCAGGTCGGCAACCCGGTAGTCAAACGGCATGGTGTCAATGGACATGGCAATTTCTCCGTTGAGAGTGTGGTTTGCGGACCCGGCGCAGCCCATCTGGGCATTCACAGTTTTGAGCGGGTTATCACCCGCGCCGGCGGTCCCCCACTCTACCGGAGGTATTCCGCGTGGCCATTTCTCGTCGCGATCGGCCCCTGGGGCCGATTCCGCCCCGGGAGGACGGCTCCGAGGTGCGCTCACCGACGGGCGGCACTAGGAAGGAGCTACCCACCACGAACGGAGCACCATGAGCGAGCCCAGCAGTTCGGTTCCCGGCGAGATCGCCGACGCCGAGGTCGAGGAGTCCTCGGCCGAGCAGACGCACGCCGAAGAGCCTTCCACCGTCGAGATCGAGGTCGACCAGGACAAGGTCGATGCGTGGGACGAGGTCAAGGGGGACTACCAGGTGGAGCCGGACGGCGAGTCCGTGCCCAACACCATGGATTCGGACGACCGTGGCCTCGACGACTCACCCGAAGCCGAGGGTGACGCCGCCCCGTCCGAGTGAGCTTCAGTCCGGGCGAGCCTGAGCCCGGACGAGCCTGAACCCGGGTGAGCGTCAGCCCTCGTGCGCTCCGCCGCTCGTCGGCAGCGGGTCGTCGGCTGCGTCGGTGAGGGTGGCCTCGCTGTGCTGCCAGGCCGGGCGCTCCTGCGTGCCGGTGTCGATGTCCGGCTCGAGGTACATCAGCAGGGTGAGGTCCGGCGCGGCCTCGCGCGCCTTGACCTCCGCTGCGTTGATCGCGTCGGCGATGTCCTCGACGGTCGTGCCCGCCGGGACGGCGACCTTGGCGGCGACGACGACCTCCTCAGGTCCCACGTGCAGGGTGCGCTGGTGGATGACGCGGTCGATGCCGTCGACCGACTCGATGGCTGCCACGATCCGGCCGATGTGCTCGGGCGAGGCGGACTCGCCCAGCAGCAGCGACTTCATCTCGATGGCGAGGAAGATCGCGACCGAGACGAGGAGCAGACCGATCAGGCCGGTGCCGATCACGTCGAAGAGCGGGTTCTTGGTGACCAGCATCAGCCCCACGCCGAGGAAGGCGAAGACGAGGCCGAAGAGGGCTGCGAGGTCCTCCAGCAGGATCACCGGGAGCTCGGGGGCCTTGGCGCCGCGGACGAACTCGAGCCACTTGCGGCGACCGCGGACCTTGTTGGACTCCAGGATTGCGGTGCGGAACGAGAACGACTCGAGGACGATCGCAACCGCCAGCACCACGACTGGCACCCACCACCACCGGGCGCTGCCACCGTGCTCGTCGCTGAACGGGTCGAAGTCGTGCATGGCATGGGTCTCGTGCCACTTGTGGTACGCCTCGTAGAGCGCGAAGAGGCCACCGATGCTGAACAGCACGATCGACACGATGAAGGCGTAGACATAACGCTCGCGGCCGTAGCCGAACGGGTGCTCCGGCGTCGCCGCCCGCTTGGCCTTGCGGCCACCCAGGAGCAGCAGCACCTGGTTTCCGGAGTCGGCCAGCGAGTGGATCGCCTCGGCCAGCATCGAGCTGAAGCCGGTCAGGAAGAACGCGATGAACTTCGTGATCGCGATCCCCAGGTTTGCCAGCAGCGCCGCCACGACGGCCTTGGTCCCACCCTCGGTAGACATGGCGGACAGCGTATCGGGGCGGGCGCTACCGTCGGCGACATGACCAGCGCTGAAGGAAACCTGACCTGGGAGCCGGCCACGCGGCATACCGAGCTGTTGGCTGCTCCCGTGGCGCGGGCGATCACCACGACCCCGTCGGCCAGGGTGGCACCGATCGACGCCGAGCTCGCCGACACGGCGGCGTTCTGCGCGGCCTACGACGTGGCGATGGAGAGCTCGGCCAACTGCGTGGTCGTCGCCGGCAAGCGCGGTGGCGAGGTGCGGTATGCCGCAGTGCTGGTGCTGGCCTCGATGCGCGCCGACATCAACGGCGCCGTCCGCCGCCACCTCGACGTCCGCAAGATCAGCTTCGCGCCCATGGACCAGGCGGTCGAGCTGACCGGGATGGAGTTCGGCGGGATCACCCCGATCGGGCTGCCTGCGGACTGGCCGGTGCTCGTCGACGAAGCCGTCCTCGCGGCCGGAGACGTCGTCATCGGGAGCGGCATCCGGGGCAGCAAGCTGCTCGTCCCGGCGGCGGAGCTGGCCGGGCTGGCCACCGCCGAGGTGCTGGCGCTCTCGCTCTGAGGCGCTGCCGCTGCCCTGAGTGGTAGGCGCGGGCTGGGGCCTTCGTGTCGGTCGGCGGAACCACCTACTTGAACATGTTCAATTCCGTCTGCTACGGTCAGGTCCATCAACTTGAACACGTTCAAAGGAGCCTCTCGTGGACCACGCAGTCATCGCCTACGTCCTGTACCTGCTCATCGCCATCCCCCTCACCATCTGGGTCGGGTCGACGCTGTCGCGCAACGGCCGGGTCTTCCTCGTCGACGTCTTCGACGGCAACGACGAGCTCGCCGAGGCGGTCAACAAGCTGCTCGTCGTCGGGTTCTACCTGCTGAACCTCGGCGTGGTCGCGCTCTACCTGCGCGTCGGCGACACCGTCGCGAACGCCCGAGCCGTCGTCGAGGTGCTCAGCGTCAAGATGGGCGTCGTCCTGCTGATGCTCGGCGTCGTGCACCTCACCAACGTCTACGTCTTCACCAGGATCCGCCGCCGGGGCCGCCTCGACGCGATGACCGCTCCCCCGGTGCCGCCGCAGGCGTACACCCAGCCGTTCCCCGCCCCGATCGGCTGACAGCCGTGAAGACGGTGCGGATCGCGCTCGTCGGCGCCACCGTGTGGAGCGTGGCGCTGGTGGTGGCGGCACTCACGCTCCCCGCCTACTCGGGCGACTCGGCGGGAACGGACTCGACCGGGACTGTCACCAACAGCTCGACCACGGCCACCCTCGTCGACGTCAACGGGTGGTGGGGGCTGGTCCTCGCGAGCATCCCGCTCGGCGCCTGTGTCGTGGTCGGTGCCCTGCTGCTCGGGCCGGGTGGTCGGCCGGCGCAGGTGGTCGCCGCGGTGGTCGTGGCCCTGCTCGGCGTCCTGACCGTCCTCAGCCTGCTCAGCATCGGCCTGTTCCTGATGCCGGCCGTCGCGGGGCTCGGTGTGGCCGTCATGGTCGCCCTCGCTTCCAGTCCGCCCGGGGCCGCCAGTGCGCTCGGGACTGCCGGCCCGTCCGGGGCAGCGACGTGAACCGGCTGGTCGTCCTCTACGACGCGGGCTGCCCGATGTGCTCGCGCTTTCGCACCTGGCTGGTCGACCAGCCACACCTCGTGACGGTGACCGCCGTCCCGGCGGGAACGGCGGAAGCCCGAGCCCTCCTGCCGCACCTCGACCACGCGGCGACGCTCCGGGAGATCACCGTGGTGGGCGACGGGGGCGAGGTCTGGACCGGAGCCCACGCCTGGGTCGTGTGCCTGTGGGCGACGGCCGAGCACCGCACCCTCGCGGTCCGCCTGTCCACCCCGCGCGGCCTTCCCGTCGCCAGGGCGATGGCGTATGCCGCGGCCGGACTGCGCGCCTCCCTCACGACCACGCGCGTGCCCGAGGCGGTGAGAGGCAATGGTTACGCTGACGACTGTGACGGACTCTGCCAACCGGTCTGACCCTGCCAGCCGGTCCGACCGCGGTGAGCAGACCCGGACCGCCATCGCTGCCGCCGCCCAGGAGCTCTTCCTCGAGCGCGGCTACGACAAGACGACGATGCGGGCCGTCGCCGACCGGGCCGGCGTCAGCATCGGCAACGCCTACTACTACTTCGCATCCAAGGAGCACCTGGTCCAGGCGTTCTACGACCAGGTCCAGGTCGCCCACGCCGCCGCGGCCGAGCAGTCCCTGGCAAGCAGCGACAGCTTCGGCGACCGGCTGCGCGAGGTGCTGACCAGCTGGGTGGACGTGGCCGAGCCGTTCCACGGGTTCGCCGGGAAGTTCTTCAAGATCGCGGCCGAGCCGACCAGCCCCCTGTCACCCTTCAGCAGCGAGTCCCGCGGCGCCCGCGAGGCCAGCATCGGGCTGTTCCGCCAGGTCGTGGACGGGTCCGACCTCAAGGTGCCGGCAGCCATCCGCGCGGAGCTGCCCGAGCTGCTGTGGCTGCTGCAGATGGGCGTCGTGCTCTTCTGGGTGCACGACTCGAGCACCGACCAGAGGCGCACCCGCGCCCTCGTGCGTCAGGTCGTGCCGCTCGTCGACAAGCTCGTCCGACTGAGCCGGCTGCCCGGCATGCGTGGGGTGGTCGGCGATGTCGTCGCGCTGATCCGGTCCGTGCGCCCCTGACCTGCGGGCGGGCGGGCGAGCGGTCGGGGTCAGCCGGCGCGGCCGCGCAGGTCCGCCACGTGCGGTGACACCGCCGGGTCGAGCCCCAGGCCCAGGGCAAGGTAGGTGGCGGCGAAGTCGGTGGTCGCGATCTGGCCGGCCAGTCGGGTCAGCGGGTGCCCCGGCTGCGCGGTCACCTCACTGACCCGCACGCCCACCTCACGGGCCGCGGAGGTCACGGCTTCGGCCAGCGACCGGGCCTCGTCGGCCTCGCGAGTCATCGGGTCGGGCAGGACGTCGCGGAGCATGAGGAGCGACAGCCGCGGTGCGGCCGGACCATCGAGGAAGGGGTCGGTGAAGATGTCGTCGCTCTCACCCCGGCCACCGCCGGGGGACGTGGGCGCGCCACCGGAGTAGGCGGCCGTGAACGGTCCGTCGAAGCAGGCGACCACCTGGGCCGCGTCGTCGGGGAGCTCCCCGGACGTCGCCGGCACCCGGGCCGTGCGGGCGAGCATCGACGTGGCCCGGACTGCAGCCACCCCGTTGAGCGGCCCGTCACCGAGGATGACCGGCACGCCTTCGGCGAGGTCGGCGGCCAGCACCTTGGCCGGGTTGACGAAGGACTCCGACGACGGACGACAGGTCTCCGCGACCTCGTCCAGGCGGTCGGCGGTCTCGGCCAGCACGCGGTCGTCGACGTCGACGATCCCCAGATGACCAGCACCCAGCAGAACCGGCGCGAGCAGTGACCACAACGCGGTGCGGGAGGTGCTGCGGCCGCGGCCGACACCGATGTGGACACCCCGGGCCTGGGCGGCCACGTCGGCCAGCGGTGAGTCGACGGCGCCGACCGTGAGCAGCGCTGCCCCGCGGCGGGCCGCTTCGGCAGCGAGGGCGAGGGGTCCGGGAGCGCGTCCCGACAGGGAGACGGCGATGACCAGGTCGAGCGGGCCCACCCAGCCGGGCAGGGGCAGGTTGCGCCGCACGCTGACCGGGACCGGCGATCCCGGCTCGGCCAGGAGCTCGAGGACCTCGCACACGACGGCCGACCCCCCGAGCGAGGCCACGAGGACCGACCGCGGTCGCTCACCGCCACCCACGCGCTGGATCCCGCCCTCGGCAGACAGGTCGAGCGCCTCGCGCACCTGGGCGCCGGCGGTGGCCAGCCCCCTCAGCGTCTGGCGCGAGTCGAGCGATGCCAGGGCAGCGTCGCTGTCGATGCGAGCCTCGTCGAAGAAGGGTGCCATCGTCGCGATCCCGCCCGGCAGTCCGTCAGACCGGCTTGCGGGCTTCGTCGACCAGCAGCACCGGGACACCGTCGTCGATGCGGTACTGCAGACGGCACTCGGCGTTGGTGCAGTGCAGCTCGGCCTTGCCCTCGACGGTGGCGTCGGTGAGCTCCGAACGGCAGGCCGGGCACCTCAGGATCTCCCGCAGCCACGGCTCGATCCGGACGTCCTGCCCAGGTCCTTGCGACATCAGCGTTCTCCTCTCACCAGTGCGAGGACATCGTCCCGCACCTGGGTCATCGTGTCTTGGTCAGCTGCCTCGACATTGAGGCGGAGCAGGGGTTCGGTGTTGGAGGCGCGCAGGTTGAGCCACCACATCGGGGCGTCGTCGGTGCCCGCGTGGGTCGCCGTCAGCCCGTCGAGCTCGTCGAACTCGGCGCCCCGCTCGGCCGCCCAGCGGCGCACCGTCGCGGTCGCCGCCGCCGCATCGGTGACGGTCGAGTTGATCTCGCCGGACGCGGCATACCGGCTGTATGCCGCGGTGAGCCGGCTCAGCGGCTCACCCTGCTCGCCGAGGGCGGCGAGGATGTGCATCGCCGCGAGCATGCCGGTGTCGGCGAACCAGAAGTCGCGGAAGTAGTAGTGCGCGCTGTGCTCGCCCCCGAAGACGGCGTCCGCACGGGCCATCTCGGCCTTGATGAACGAGTGGCCGACCCGGGTGCGCACCCCACGAGCGCCCTGCTCGGCGATGATCTCGGGGACCGCGGCCGAGGAGATGACGTTGTAGACGACGGCGACCTCGCCGGCAGCAGTGCCCGCCGCGACCTGCTTGGCCACCTCACGGGTCGCCACCAGAGCGGTGACTGCGCTGGGGCTCACCGGCTCACCGCGCTCGTCGATGACGAAGCAGCGGTCGGCGTCACCGTCGAAGGCCAGGCCGAGGTCGGCTCCGTGCTCGATGACGGCCGCCTGGAGGTCACGCAGGTTCTCGGGTTCGAGCGGGTTGGCCTCGTGGTTGGGGAAGGTGCCGTCGAGCTCGAAGTAGAGCGGGACGATCTCGAGCGGCAGCTCCGGCAGGCCGGTCCCGGTGCCGAGGACGGCAGGCACGGTGTGGCCACCCATGCCGTTGCCGGCGTCGACGACGACCTTGAGCTGACGGCCGCCGGACAGGTCGACGAGGTCGCGCAGGAACTCCGCGTAGTCGCCCAGGAGGTCACGCTCGACGACCTCGCCGCGCGTCGTCCCGTCAGGCCCGGCACTGACGCCGGAGTCGAGCAGCTGCTGGGCGAGGGCACTCACGTCGGCGAGGCCCGAGTCCTGGCCCACCGGACGGGCGCCGGAGCGACACAGCTTGATGCCGTTGTACTGGGCTGGGTTGTGCGAGGCGGTGAACATCGCGCCCGGGAGGTCGAGGGCGCCGCTCGCGTAGTAGAGCCCGTCGGTGCTGCAGAGACCGATCAGCGTGGCGTCGAGCCCGTGCGCCGTGACCCCCGCCGCGAAGGCTCGGGACAGCTCGGGTGAGGACGGCCGCATGTCGTGGCCGATCACGACGCCGGGGGCACCCTCCGGGCCGACCACGGTCTGGGCGAAGGCTGCCCCGAGTGCCCACGCCACGTCGACGTTGAGCTGTTCGGGGACCAGGCCACGGACGTCATAGGCCTTGACGAAGTCGGCGAGAACGGGCGAGGGCACGCCAGAGACCCTAGCGGGGTCGGCGGGCCGTGGACCTCCCGGCTCTGAGCCCTGGCCGGACTGCCGTGACCGTTCGGACGATACCGAGCATCTGGGCAAATGCGGCACGCTCGAGCGCAACCCCTGCACCCCGCGTCCCCATCAGGACCGGGGTGAGCCGCACCCCGGAGGAAACCGCCAGCCATGTCCGCACTTCAGGCCTCGTCCACCGACGGCACGGAGGTCAGCCCTCCGCGGCCGACCGATGCCGGCACGCGCATGGACCTCGGCCGCCTCGTCGGCGTCCCGATCATGGTCGGGCTCACCTTCCTCAACGCGGCCACCCTGTGGCACCTCATCGTCGACGATGGCGCCTGGTCGGCCCAGCGCGCCGCCGAGACTCTCGCGCGGGTGCTGTCGATCGCGTTCTACCTGCTGCTGGTCAGCGCCTTCATGCGACGCACCCGGGCGAAGGCGACCCACCCCTCGGTGCTCGCCGCCGCCGCCGCCCTCACGGCAACGTGGCTGCCGTTCGCCATCCCCCTCGTTCCCCACGGCGAGCCGTCGTTGGCCGTCGTCGTCGTCGCCAACATCCTGCTGATCGCCGGCCTGGGGTTCTCCATCTGGTCGATCCGCTTCCTCGACCGGAGCTTCAGCATGGTTGCCCAGGCGCGCGCGGTCGTGCGGACCGGACCGTATGCGCATGTCCGCCACCCGCTGTACACCGGCGAGCTCTGCGCGCTCCTCGGCACGCTGCTCGCCATGCCCGGCTGGGCCGGGCTCGCGGTGTGGGCCACGATCCTCGGTCTGCAGGTCTACCGGGTGCGTCACGAGGAGGCCATCCTGGCGACCACGCTGCCGGACTACGTGGACTACCAGGCCAGCACCCCCCAGCTCATGCCACGCGTGCTGCGCAGGGCGACCCGCGGCTGACCCAGCCGGCGAGTTCGGCGAGCGGGGTCAGCTGTCGCGCAGGACGCGCAGGTGCCCGCGGCGACCGGTCTCGATCGCACCGGAGGCGTCTTCGTCCGCCGGTTGGCTCCGCGCCTGGGCCTGCGCCTGCCGGGGCGCCTCGCCGAGCCGGGGCCGGCCTGCCTCACGCACGGCGTTGGCCAGTGCCAGGAGGTCGTCGTGCGACGGCTCGGGTTCGACGTACTCGCCCGAGAGACGCACGATCTCCCAGCCGCGCGGGGCGGTCAGGCCCTCGGCGTGGTTTGCACACAGGTCGTAGGTGTGCGGTTCGGCGAACGTCGCGAGCGGTCCGACGACAGCCGTCTGGTCGCCGTAGACGTAGGTGAGCGTCGCAATGGCGGGCTTCGAGCACGCAGTGCGGGAGCACCTCCTGGACAGACTCACGTCGCGGACTCTATGCCAGCAGGGCGAAGCCCCCGGTTCGGCACGCCGTAGGCTGATCGGGTGACTTCGACCGGCCCGCAGGCAGGGCGCTCCGGGGCGGCGCGACGGGACCGTCGGGGCCGCGGTGTGCGGGGCCCACTGGCGTGGCCCGCAGTGCCTGCGATGTCCACCAGGCGTCAACAGTTCGACGACCTCGTCCTGGACAGCGCGGCGCGCCTGGAGTCTCGTCTGGGCACGCGGTTCCAGGAGGTCGAGTTCGCCGTCGAGGACGTCCCCCCGACCGACCCGGCACCGTGGGAGCGCGAGGGCGCCCCCTTGGGACGGGCGTTCCCCTCCCACGGCAAGACCCCGGCGCGAATCGTCATCTACCGCAGGCCGATCGAGAGCCGGGCGGACAACCAGCGCGAGCTGACGGCCATCGTCCAGGACGTCGTGGTCGAGCAGCTGGCTGCACTGTTCAACCTGCCTCCGGGCGATCTCGACCCGCGGTACGACGACGGCAGCTGAGGCGTCACGGACCGCCCCGGAACTGGGGCCAGCGCGTACCTACTGCGCGACCTCGCGCAGGCCGACGGTCGTGGTGCGCAGGGCGGCGTCACGCAGCGGAGTGGCCATGATCAGCCGGCCCTGGCCGTCGTCCAGCCACGACACCACACCGGCTCGCACCTGGCCGTTGCCGGAAACCCGGTGCACCCAGACGGACGTCGCGCCGGTGAGGTCGAGGACCGTGGTGGCGTCGACCCCGATCTCCGGGCGGCGGGACGTCTCCACCCCCTGCGCGTCGACGGTCACCACCTCAATGCCGGCAGTGTCACCGGAGGACGTCACGGACAGCGACCGCTGGATCGGGGTGGGCGCGCCCGGTGGGTCCACCAGCGGCATACCCGCGACACCGGTGATCGGTGGCGTGGACGACGTCCACGCAAAGTCTCCGGGCTTCCCCGGGGCGGTCCGCGTGACGACAGCGGCGGCCACGATGGGCACGTCGGCGCGCACCTGGAGCCCGACGGTGCCCACCGGTAGGGCGGAGATGTCGATGTCGCGCACGGCGCCGCCGTCGATCCGGATCACCCCGCCCGCGGGGAGCGCGCGCGGGCCCTGGGCAGTGAGCACCCGGGCCTGGACCACGGCTTCGTCGTTGCCCGGCACCGCGACGCGCAGCACCGCTTGGCCGTCTACCGCAACCGCGGGGATCACCTGGTCGCGCGAGGGGGCGGCAGTCGGCATCGCGTCGTCGGAACCACCGGCGCGGGTCCCGTCGAGCCACAGGTCGTTGACGACCGCGCCGACGACGCCACCGTCAGCGACGACGTGGACCACGGGGTTGGCGAGGTCGCTGTTGATCGAGTCGAGCAGGAACGCCGTGCGACCGTGTGCCGGCACGAGGATGCCCTGGCCGTTGGGGGACGAGACCGCCCCCTTCGCGCCGTGCAGCGTGACATCGGCGGTGACGGGGTTGCCGCCGGGGTTGGTCAGGACGAGTCGCTCCTGACGACCGGGGGCTCCCCCACCCGCCATGATCCAGAACTCGGCACCGGGCTGCGCGCAGGCGGCTCCACCCAGGGATCGCCGGTCACCCGAGGGCACCAGCCAGCTCTGCGCCGCGGCGACACCGGCAGCCATCGACTCGGAGGCCGAGACGAGCACCCCCTCGGCGCGATTCTGGTCGGCGAGCAGGGTGACACCGCGCGCGGTGACCGGCGGGCCGAGGCTGCCGCGCGGCATACGGCTCAGGCCGACCTCACCCGGCGCGGTCGCGGGGGCAGTCCCGGTCAGCGCGCGAACGGGTGCTGCCGCGGCGGCCACCCGGACGCCGACGTCGAGGTCGTCGACGCCTTTGACACCCTTGAACTCCGGCCCCGGGCACAGCAGGGAGGAGCTGCGCACCGGGTTCGTGGATGAGCCCGTGGCGGTGTCGACGGGCTTGGTCGAGGCGACCGCGAAAGCACCTTGGCTGTGCATGGCGCCCACGACGATGCCGGCCCCGGCGGCGGTCACGAGGGCGGTGCGGACGATGCCGCTGACGGAGACGTTCACGGGCGCCTCCGCCTCGAGGAGCGGTTGCCGAAGGGCACGGCCATGAACAGGACGACCAGCAGCAGGAGACCTTGGGCGTAGCGCCAGGTCGCGTTGGTCGGGAGCACGTCCACCGAGATGGTGGCCGGCCCGGCAGGCAGTGCGTATGCCGCGGCGTCGGCGCTCGGCGCCAGCACCCTTCCGTCGATGGTCACCCGGGCGTGCCGTACCCACTCGTCAGGCTCGGCCAGGACGAGCGAAGCTCCTTGCGGGACAACGGATTTCACGTCGAGCTGCGAGTGGGAGCCAGAGACCGGAAGGGCCTGTTCGGAGGTGCGGGTCACCAGGCGAGCGCGCGACGGTGCGACGGCGTCGTCGGCCGCACCCCCGCCACCGGGCAGGACTCGCCAGAACAGGACGCCGTCGTGCTCGCCGAGGCGGCTCAGTCCGGCCGTCGCGTCGAGGGAGCGGATCCGGGGGTCGGTGGGTTCGGTGCGCAGGCCGACGAACCCCACGGCCTGGTCCGCCAGGTCTGCGGCGGGCGTCAGCGCCCCAGGGGCGGCGCCCTGCTCGAACAACGCACTCACCGAGGCGGCGAGGGCTGCCGGACTGGGCCGGCTGGCGGTGGGGGCGGGCAGGGTGCGGGCGACGTCCCCGACCTCTCGACCGAGCAGCTCGTAGGTCAGGGAGTCGCCCTCGGGCGTGAGCAGCAGCATGCGGTTGCCGATGCCGCTCTCGGCCTGGTCGACGGCGACCGCGGGACGTGGGTCCGCCCAGGCGTGCAGCTCGTCGCCGACGGTGCGCCAGGTGAGCCAGCCGGCGCTGACCAGCACGGCGCCGATGAGGGCCGCGGCCACCGGCCAGCGAGCCAGCGCCTGCCACCCACCGCGGGACCGACGCACGGCGAGGCCGTCGGCGCCGAGCAGGGCTGCGGACACGAGCGCGAGGGTGAGGACGAGCAGACCGACGCCGGCCCAGGCGGTGATGGGCTGCCCGGCGTCGGGCAGTCCCTGCGGCACGACCCCGAGCTGGATCCGTGGTGCGGCGACGGCGTAGGCGAGCCCGACCAGGGCCACCAGACCGAGGACGCTCGCTGCGCGGCCGCGACGACCGGCACGCAGCAGGCCGAGGAGGCCCGCGAGCACCAGCGGGACCGAGAGCAGCACGGGGTAGGAGCCGGGACCACCGGGGTGCAGGAGCGCGATCTGCCACGGCTCCGCCTGGGCGCTCCCCCAGACGGAGAGGCCGGGGCCGGTGAACAGCAGGGCGGGGCGCGCGACCAGCTCCGGCACCCACGACCCGAGCAGCAGCACCGGCGCGACGACGATGCCCAGGCCACGCGCTCGGGCCCAGCCGCGACCGACGACGAGGACGGCCAGACCGGCGACCAGCACGAGCACCAGGAGGGCAGGTGCGAACGCGCCGAGGACGGCCGCAGCCAGAACCGTGGCAGCGGTGACGGTCGCGGTACCGGTGCGTCGCCCGGCCAGCGCGACCCCCGCGGCAACCAGCGGGAGCAGGATCGCCGCGACGATGCCACCGAGTCGACCCGAGCCGACGGCCGTGGCCAGCACGGCGGTGGTCGACCAGGCCAGGGCGGCGATCGCCCGCGGCCACCGGGAGTGGGTGACCACCCGGGAAGCGAGGTATGCCGTGAGCGTCGCCAGCGGCAGGGCGAACATGACGAGCACAGCCGTCACGGCACCAGCTGGAGACGCCGGCGGGCTGAACAGAGGGAGGTGGGTCACCAGCCAGGAGAGCGCCGCCAGCACCACGAGGTGGGGCCCCTGCTCGCCCGCACTGCCGAGTCCGGCGCCGTGCCAACCGTCGAACCAGGCGTGCCACAGGGTGCCCGCACCGGCCCTGACGCCGACGGTCTCCCCGCCGGCCACCCCGTGGTCGAGCCGGTCGACGAAGCTGCCGCCGAGCTGGCGGCTGGCCAGGGTGGCGACGACGGTCATGACGAGCGTGGCGAGCAGACCCGGGTTGCGCGCGGCGCGGGACGCCCACGTGGCGCCGAGGATGTTGAGGTCCTGCGCCTCGTCCGCGACGGGACCGGACTCGACGGCGTCGGCGCGAGCCGTGTCGGACTGCCCGGGCTCGAGGGCGACCTCGTCGTGGATGAGGTCGGTGGTGTGCCGCAGCACCGTGCGCGGCGAGACGAACAGTCCCTGCAGGTCACGACGGCGGACCTGCCGGGTGCCGCGCGAGCGCCAGCGTGCACCGAGGACCCGACCGGGAGTCAGCACGGCACCGATGTCGGAGAACTCGGCCCAGGCAGCGCGCGGCCGCTTGGCCAGCAGCAGGGCGAGGGCAGAAACCGTGCTGGACAGGACGATCCAGGCCGCCAGGAGGGGCAACGTCACCCACGCGCACCTGGCCAGCGCCACCCGCCTGGCCTGGCGCCGCATCCGGGTGACCGAGTCGACCGGCACGATGTCGTCGGGAGCGGGCTCGGCACCCGTGCGCAGGGTCGCGCGCGGCACGACGACGACCCGACGGCCGGACTGCTGGGCACGCCAGGAGAAGTCCACGTCGGCACCGAAGTCGCCGAAAGCCCGTTCAGGCCCACCCAGCTCGTCCAGCATTCCGCGCTCGACGAGCATTCCCGTCGCCGGGACGGCCAGCACATCGGTGCGGCGGTCGTACTGGCCCTGGTCGGGTTCCCCCGGAGCAGGTGAGGGGATCACCCGACCGCTGCGGGTCAGCTGGAGGCCAACCGAGCGGAGCGCGCCGGGACGGGTCCAGTCGAGCAGCTTGGGACCGGCGGCGCCGACCGACGGGCTGCGGCGCACCGCGTCGAGCAGGCGCGCCAGGGTCATGGGTGCGGCGGCGCTGTCGGAGGTGAGGACCCAGATGTGGGTCACGCCGTCGACTCCGTGGTCCTGCTGCGGCGCGACCTGGTCGGCCTGCACGAGAGCCGACCGGACGGCATACGCGAGGGAGGCGGCGCCGGGGACCGTCACGAAGGTGATCGAGGCGATGGCTTCGGCCACACCGCGGTGGGCACGCACCAGCTCGACGGCGTTGCCGTCCAGCCCGGGGTCCACGACGACGAGCCGCTCGGGGGTGCGCGTCTGGCGCGCGAGGGAGTCGAGGGTCTCCGACAGAGCCGAGGTGGGACCGCGGAGGACCAGAACCGCCGTCACCGTCGTGACCGCCGCGGGAGGTCCTGCGGGGTCTGTCAGGTCATGGGGCGGGGCAAGCGTCATGCGCTGGTCACGAGGGTGTCGCCGCGCGGGCGACTAGACCGCACGCTTCTTGAGCTTGCGGCGCTCCCGCTCGGACAGCCCACCCCAGATGCCGAACCGCTCGTCGTGGGCGAGGGCATACTCCAGGCACTCGGCCCGCACCTCGCAGCCGACGCAGACCTTCTTGGCCTCGCGCGTCGACCCGCCCTTCTCAGGGAAGAACGCCTCGGGATCGGTCTGGGCGCAGAGCGAACGCTCCTGCCACGACATCTCCACCTCTTCGCCACCTTCAAAGGTGACCAACTGAAGTTCCTGCACGGCTTCCTCCTCGACCCGGTTCGCCGCTGTGTGTGACCTTGCGTGATCACAACAATGGAATTACACGCGTGTCATACGTGGTTCGTCAAGCGGAAGTCTGATATTTGCCCGATCGGACGAACCTTGATAACGCCGCTTCACAAGACGCTAGAGGTGCGCTAGAAGCCCTCGGGATCGCGCATGGACCCCGGCGCGGGGCCGGAGGACGGGCTGGAAGACTGCGGAGCATGCGCATCACGGCACTGGCCGGTGGCGTCGGAGGTGCCCGCTTCCTGCGTGGCCTCCGCACCCACCTGGACCGCTCCCCCGACCTCGCGGACACCGAGCTGACGATCATCGGCAACACCGGTGACGACATCAGCCTGTTCGGGCTGCGGGTCTGTCCCGACCTCGACACGCTGCTCTACACCCTCGGCGGTGGCATCCACGAAGGACAGGGCTGGGGCCGGGCGGACGAGAGCCATCGCGTCCAGGGTGAGCTCGCGGCGTACGGTGCGGTTCCGCAGTGGTTCGCCCTCGGCGACCTGGACTTCGGCACCCACATCATCCGCTCGCAGTGGCTGGGCCAAGGCGTCTCGCTCACCGAGGTGACCGCCCGGCTGGCCGCGCGCTGGGGGTTGCCCGACCAGCGGATCACCCTGCTGCCGATGAGCGACTCCCCGGTCGAGACCCACGTCGTCGTCGAGGACGAGGAGGGTCAGCGCGCAATCCACTTCCAGGAGTGGTGGGTTCGTCACCAGGCCTCGATCCCGGCTCAGCGGTTCCAGGCCGTGGGCATGGACCGCGCGACCGCGGCACCGGGTGTCCTCGACGCGATCCGCACCGCGGACGTCGTGCTCCTCCCCCCGAGCAACCCGGTGGTGTCGATCGGCATCATCCTGGGGGTTCCCGGGGTGCGAGATGCGTTGCGGGGCAGCGCTGCTCCCGTCGTCGGCGTCTCACCGCTCATCGACGGTATGCCGGTGCGTGGCCACGCCGACGCCTGCCTCCGGGCGATCGGGGTGGAGTCCACGACCGCCGCTGTGGCCGGGCTCTACGAGGACTTCCTCGACGGCTGGCTGGTCTCGACCGAGGACGAGGCGTCGGTACGCCTGCCGCGCGCAGTCGTGCGAGGTCGGCCGCTGCTCATGTCCGATGCCGATGCTGCGGCCGAAATCGCCGGAGCCGCACTGGAACTCGCGCTCGAGCTCAAGGGCGCCTGATCGTGTCCGTGGTGTCCCTCATTCCACTGACGGGGATGCCCGAGGTGGCGGCGGGTGACAGCCTGGTCGGGCTCCTGCTCGAGGCAGTGGATGCTGTTGACGCGTCCCTGGTGGACGGCGACGTGCTCGTCGTCTCGAGCAAGATCGTCTCCAAATCCCTTGGCCTGTGGGCAGATTCGGCCGACAAGTCCGCGGCCGTCGGCGAGCCAGACGGTCAGGGTGGTGGCCGAACGCGTGACCGGCGACCGGATCACCCGCATCGTCCAGTCGACGGCGGGCCCGACGATGGCCGCGGCGGGCGTCGACGCGTCCAACACGGGCGGTCGCGACGACGTGCTGCTCCTGCCGGCGGACCCGGATGCGGAGGCCGAGCACCTGCGCGTGGCCCTGCTCGAGGCGACCGGCCTGCGACGGGTGGGCGTGGTGCTGAGCGACACGGCCGGGCGCCCCTGGCGGTTCGGCCAGACCGACTTCGCGCTGGGAGCCGCTGGGGTGGCCGTCGTCGACGACCTGCGCGGCGGGGTCGACGCCGACGGCAGGACGCTCTCGGTCACCACGAGGGCGGTCGGCGACGAGCTGGCCGCAGCGGCCGACCTCGTCAAGGGCAAGGCCGACGCGATCCCCGCCGCCCTGGTCCGCGGCACCGCCTGGGCGATCGACCACCGGGGGGCAGGGGCGCGGGCGCTCATCCGCGTCGGACCCGAGGACTGGTTCGACCACGGACGCGCCGAGTCCATCCGGGCAGCGCTCGGCACCGCTCCCGGCAGCCAGGACGCCATCGAGGACGGCATCGCCACCGTCGGCCCCGAGGACGTCGCCACCCGGGTGCGTCGGGCCGTCGCCGTCGCCCTGCGCGGGGCGCCCGATGCCGGAGTCGACGTCGGCGGTGCCGTGGTCAGCGTCAGCGCGCCCACGGCATACCAGCTGGGGGTGGCGGTGACCCGGCTGCAGGTAGCCCTCTGGGGCGAGGGCCTCGCCGTCGTGGTCCCCGACGAGGTGAGCGGGCTGGACGTCCGGCTCGAGGTCCACGACCGCTGACCGTTCGCGGCGTGGGTGACGTGTTGCCGGCAGGTCGTCACGGCCCCTCGAGTTGACGTCTCGGTGACCACCACCGCGCAACAAGTCCCGGCCGGCTGGCGGAGTGATCGTGTCAGCGGCGGGTCGGCAGGTGGGTGCGTGGCGCCATCCGCGGACCTCGGCGGGGTCGGGCCGCCCCGGACAGCTCGAGCAGGTGCTGCACCCGGTAGCGGTGGCCACGGTAGGGCTCGAGCAGCTCCGCCAGGACGTCGTCGTCGCGAGCCTCGCCGAGCAGCGCCCAGGTGAGGTTCTTGGCCACGTGGTAGTCGCCGAAGCTCACCGAGTCGGGGTCGCCCAGGGCTCGTTGGGCCACCTCCGCCGCGGTCCAGACGCCGATGCCAGGCACCGAGCGCAGTCGCCGGTGGGCCGCGGCGAGTGGCAACGCGCCTGCTTCCTCCAACCGGCCGGCCACTCGCGCCGCCCGCACCACCGTCCCCGACCTTGCCCCGTCGACCGACGCGGACAACCAGTCCCACGACGGGACGGCCGCCCACTCCTTGGCTGTCGGAGCCACCCAGAGCCGTCGCTGCTCCCCCGCCCCGGGCGCGCGCGACCCGAACCGGCGGACGAGCGTGCGGTAGCCGCCAAACGCCTCCTGGCCGGTGACCTTCTGCTCGATCGCCGCCGGCACCAGCGCATGCATGACCAGCCCCGAGCGTGGCACGTGCCACGCGGCATACCGCTTCCACGCGCTGGCGACCTGCGGGTGGTGGGCCACGAAGTCACCGTCGTCGTCACCGTCACCGAGCAGGGCGGGCACCTGGTCGAGGGCCCACTGCGCGCCCTCGCCCCACGCCGTCGCGACCACCTCACCGACGTCGTTGCGCTGCGCCAGCCGCAAGGTCGCGGGCCCCGCGGGCGTCGGCAGGCCCAGCCACCAGCCGTCGCCGCGGTCGGACTGGAACGTCGGATCGCCGCCCCCACGACGGAATGCCGAGACGATCAGGCCGACTGCGGTCGGGCGCCCGGGCCGCCAGACGCGGGTCGTCTCGGCCGTCGGGGACATGCCGCCAGTGTTGCGCGTTGGGGTGACAAAGTCCGCAGGCGGGCCACGTAGACTCTGCGCGACCCGCCCCCGAACCACCCGAGGAACCAGTGGCAAACAAGCGCGCGAGCCAGGACCGCAAGGCCCGACTGGCCGAGATCCAGAACCAGCAGAAGGCGAAGGAACGCAAGGTCGTCGCCGGCATCGTCGTCGGCTGCCTCGTCCTGCTGGCCGGGCTCACCGGCGTCGTCCTCTATGCGATCAACGACGCCAAGGCCGGGCAGCTGCCCAACCTGGGCGCCTCCGTCGCCGCCGCCAAGTGCGACGCGGTCACGACCGACGCGAACGCCGGTTCGGGCGAGCACGTGGGCCCTGGCACGCAGAAGCCGGACGAGACCTCGGTGAAGTACGCCACCATCCCGCCGAGCAACGGCCCGCACTTCGTCAGCCCCGACGTCAGCGGTCGCGACTTCTACACCGCGACCGACCGTCCCGTGGTCGAGACGCTGGTCCACAACCTCGAGCACGGCTACACGATCCTCTGGTACGACGGCGCCAAGGTGAAGGACACCACGCTCCTCAAGGACATCGCCGACCAGGGCAACAAGCAGACCGAGTCGAGCGGCAAGTTCAAGGTCGTCGAGTGGGACGCCAGCCGTGGCGCCTTCCCGGCCGACAAGCCCTACGCCCTCGTCCACTGGGCCAAGGACGCCGGCCACCGCCAGATGTGCAGCGACATCTCCGGCCAGGTCGTCGTCGACTTCGTCAAGAAGTTCCCCAAGGACGACACCCAGGAGCCGGGCGCGCAGTAACGGCCCAGAGTGCCACTGGCCCTCGCACCACCTCGGGTATGCCGCGCGCTGACCTCAGCGGGCGGCATACCTGCGTCTGTGGCGGGGCCGCAGTGCTCGCTGGCGTCAGAGGTGGACGGGGCTGACGCGCAGCGGCGGCCCTGCCGGTGAGGCGTCCTTGAAGGCGGCCCAGATGTAGGTCGGGGCCATCGGCGCCGCCCGCTCGAGCACCGGCGCAGGGACGCGCGAAACCCACTGCGGGATCTGGTCGGTGCCGGCGAAGGCACGGCTGTCCGCGATGACGGGCAACGTGTAGTCCCAGACGTCGAACGCGGCGAACAGCCGGCGCAGCCCCGCCCTGGAGTAGTAGTGCTCGTAGTAGTGCTCGCCTCGTCCGGTGAGCCGCATGTAGCGGTCGGCCGCGCGCTGGGGCAGCCAGGACAGGAACGGCAGCTTGTAGTGCGGCTCGATGACCTGGTGCCGGTGCCCGATACCGAGGTAGAGCACACCCGTGGGGCTCAGCACCCGGTGGATGTCGGCGACGACCGACTCGGGGTCGACGACGTGCTCGTAGATGTGGTTGAACACCACGACGTCCATCGAGCCGTCCTCGAAGGGCAGCGCCTCGCCGCGGGCCAGGCTGAACTCGACCCGCTCACCGAAGCGCTCGCGGGCGGCGATGAGTCCGGGTTCGTCGATGTCCACACCGGTCGTGTGCGCCCCGGCCAGGGCGCAGCTCGTCGGCGATGAAGCCAGCCGAGCAGCCGACGTCGAGGGCACGCAGACCGGCCAGGTCGTCGCGACCGAGCGCGTGGCGCACGACGGCAAGGATCTTCTGGGCCTTCTGGCGTCGCTTCTCCTCGTCGAGCATCGCGCCCATCAGCTCCGAGTAGGCAAGCTGCTCCGCACGTCCGGTGGCCTCGGCGTCGCCGGGCTCGCTGGCGGTGGGTTCGCTGGCGGTGGGTTCGCTGGCGGTGCTGGCGGTGGTTCGCTGGCGGTGGGTTCGCTGGCGGTGGGTTCGCTGGCGGTGGGTTCGCCGCTCATGACCGTGGGTCCTTCGGAGCCTGCGACTCGAGCGCTTCGTCGTCGCCTTCGATGTCGGACGGGTCGACGACGATGTGGTCGTGCTCGCGTTCCTGCGGTGAGGTCAGGAGGTGGTGCGAGCGCGCGTAGGTCCAGCCGAGGAGCGCGAAGACGACGTCGGCCGCCACGGTGAGGAAGCGCGAGATCACCACCACCGCGGTCGCCGCGGACGTCGAGGTCACCGGCGCGAGGATGAGCACCAGCACCCCCTCGCGGACGCCGACTCCCGCCGGCAGGATGACGCTGAACATCGCCAGGGACGACGCGAGCGCGAAGCCGGACACGGTCGCAAGGAGCAGCTGCCCGGTCTCGTAGTCGGTGCCCGTCGCCCGCGCGAGGACGAGCACGTGCAGTCCCGAGCACACCCACGCGCCGATGAACAGCAGCGTGGCCGACAGCACGGCGCGGCCGGAGAGCTGGCGCTCGAGGGGTTCGCGGCGCAGGATCCGCAGCACGGTCGCGATGGCCCAGTTGAGCAGTCGCGGCCACAGCACGACGGCCAGCAGCGGCATGGCGAGCAGGACCACCCAGCCCGTCTTCGCTGCGGAGTCGTCGCGGGTGATGAGCAGCGGCAGCGCGGGGACTCCGACGATCAGCCCGCAGATCGCGGCGATCGCGACCGACACGAACGCCACCACCGCCATTCGGCGCCGCGGAATGTGCAGCCGGGCCCCCATCTCGGCCTGCGCGACAATGCTCCAGACGGCGCCGGGGACGTACTTGCCCAGCTGCCCCACGAAGAAGATGCCGCCGGCCGGCGCGAGGTGGAGCGGGGACCCGAGGTCGGCCAGCAGGATGCGCCAGCCGAGGACGGTGAAGAGCGGGGGGATGCAGACGAGCACGGCTGCGAGGGCGAACGTCCCGGCATCGATCCGCCCGATGTCGGCCGACACCTGACGCCAGTTGCGCGCCACGGCGATGCTGACAGCGGTGATGACCAACAGGGCCAACAGGATTCGCAGTCCTGAGAACACGCGCGACCGGGTCACCGTGGGGTCTCCGTCACGTCAGCGTCTCCGCAGCGTCAGCCGGAGCAGCCCGTATGCCGCGTCGGTACGGGTGGAGGTGTCCGACGCCGTCCGGATCCGCCCGGCGATGTCGCCGTCGAGATCGCCGACCAGCACGAACCCGAAGTCGTGGGAACGAGCCAGGACCGCACGGACGTCGGCCGGGCCGAGGGCACCCTCGGCACCGGAGTGACCGATCGGCAGCGTGACGCAGAGCAGTCCGCCGGACTTCAGGGCCCACGACGCCTGGCTCATGGCCTCGTCGATGTCGTCGGCGTCGCAGCCCCCCGGATGCAACCGAACGATGACGTCGAGCGACGCGGTGTCCACGTCGAGCACCTCGACGCTGGAGCGGTGGCCGGTCAGCTCGAGCTCCACCGGGGCGAACCCGATGGCCCGAGCCCACTTCGACAGCGGCGAGCGACTGCCGGACTCGTCGACGATGACCGCGCTGCGGCGGCCGTCGTCGCGGACCCGGACGATGGCAGCGAGGGCGCCCAGGGCAGCCCAGGCCGCGATCCCGTCGCTGCAGCGTGGCAGGCCGAGGCTGCGCGCGAACGCCTTGGCATCGTCGGCGTCATGGCCGTCGGCGAGGATGTCGGACGCGTGGATCCACTCGGGCAGGTCACCCCTGCCCAGCTCGACCTCGGGCCGGGACGCGGCGACGACAGCCCGGACGGCGCTGGCGGTGCGGTGGCGCAGATGGCCGACCACCGCCGCGGCGCCGGTGGCCGTCGAGTCCTCGGGCGATCCGTGGTCGTCAGGCTCGGCGGCGGGTTCGACGGCGGCGAGAGCCTCGATCGTCCCGACGTAGCGCGCCCACGGACCCGAGAGGTCGGGTTGACGGACCTGAGACCGCAGCTGGTCGGCACAACCTGGTTGGGCGAGCCGCTGGAGTGCGTCGACGAGCGCCTGCTTGTCGCCGGGCGGCACCAGCAGTCCGTCGACGCCGTCCCGCACCTGGCCACCGAAGGTGCCGACGTCGGAGGCCAGCACGGGCAGTCCGTGGTGCTGGCCGAGCAGCGCGTTCTGCGAGGCCGTGGCACTGCGATAGGTCAGGGCCAGCACGTCGTGGGAAGCAAGGAGCGGTGCCAGCCGGTCCGCGGGGACGTAGCCGCTGTGGACCTCGACCCGGTCGCGCAGCCGAGGATCCTGGGCCAGCTCCTTGACGCGGTCGCCACTGGCGCCCCACATCTCACCGGCCACCGTCAGGGTCGGGCCGGGCACCTCCGCGAGCGCCTCCAGGAGCAGGTCGACACCTTTGTAGTCCCGGACCATCCCCAGCGCGAGCAGTCGGGGCGGACCGTCGTGCGCCATCCGCTCCACCGGCGCGCCACCAGGCAGGTGCGGGGGCAGGTCGGTGACGGACACCCGGGGGGCGCCGAGCTCATAGGCGATTCGAGCCTGCGAATCGCTATGCACCAGAACGGAGTCCACCCGTTCGAAGAAGCTGTGCATCAGCTCTCGGTCGCCGAGGTGCGTCTCGTGCGGCAGCACGTTGTGGGCGATCACGACGGTGCGAGGGCCCGCGTGGGCGATCCCCCGCTGGGCGTTGCGCCGACCCACGCCGGCCGCCCGCAGCAGGGCCAGGTGGGCGGGGACGACGGCCGGGATGACGTGGACCACGACGATGACGTCGAAGCTGCGCAGCCGCCGACCGGTGCGCACCCAAGTGTCCGGACGAGCCCAGCTCAGGGCGCGGACGGTGCGGGGAAACGGCTCGACGTCCGGGGCGCCGCCGGGGACGGCCTGCTCTCCCGGGTAGAGCTTCGACGGGTAGAGGTGCGACCAGGACACCAGCGTCACGTCGTGCCCGGCCTCGGCCAGCTCGTGGGCGAGGCTCGTCGTGTGGGCAGCCACGCCTCCCTTGTACGGGTGGGTGGGGCCGACGACGGCGACCTTGAGGGCGGCGCTGGGCGTCACCGGAGGCACCCCGGGCGAAGAAGCTCGCACGTCGCGCCGGCGCGAGCCGACCACGCAGAACCGCGCGTCAGCTCGCGAGCCGGCGACGCGGCATACCGGACCGTGCTCACACGCCCGTCCGCGAACGCACGACGAGGTCGGACAGCAACGCCAGCGAGCCGATCATGATCCCGCTGACGATGAGCAGCACCGTGCTCGCCGGGAAGTAGAACGGGTGGCGGAACATGTCCACGATGCCCTTGAGCAGCCCGATGACGATGAGCCACAGGGCCGGCGGCATGAGCACCTTGAGCGGGTCGAAGTACATGACCATGCGCAGCACCTGGAGGATGTAGCGGTAGGCGTCCCGGACGAAGTGGAACTTGCTGACGCCGGCGCGCTTGGCATAGCTCGTCGGGACGTACTTGATGTCGTGCTGGTTGGACAGGAAAGCCAGCGTGATCGTCGTGACGCAGCTGAATCCCGGTGGTAGCAGGCGCAGGTAGGGCAGCGACACGTCGCGCCGGAACGCGCGCAGGCCGCTGTTGAGGTCGGGGATGGTCTGGTTGGTGAGCTTCTCCGCGATCTTGCGGATCAGCCACTTCGCCGGGACGCGCGCCCACTTGTGGGTGCCCTCCTCGGTGGTGCGCGCGCCGACGACCTGGTCATAGGAGTCGTCGTCGCGCAGGATCCGGACGAGCTCAGGGATCCGCTCGTTCTCGTAGGTCATGTCGGCGTCGGTCCAGACCACGATCTCGCCGTGCGCCTGCTGCGTGCCGATCCGGCGGGCCGTGCCGCTGCCACCGTTGCGGCGGAACGGCATCACCCGGATGTTGGCGTAGCGGCTGGCCGCGTCGCGCAGCACCTCGAGGGTGTCGTCGGTGGACGCGTCGTCGATGCACAGCAGCTCGTAGGTGAACTCGCTGGCGTTCATCGCGACGGTGATCCGGTCGATCTCCTTGAGCACGTGCGCGGCCTCGTTGAAGCAGGGCAGCACGATCGTGACGAAGGGCTTGCCGTGGCCGGGCTCACCGGGCAACGGCGCCGCTGCCGGCTCGCGAGCCGGCAGGTATGCCGCGTCCGCCGGGTGCACGGGCGGCTCACCCTCGGTGCTGGCCGGGGTGGCCGGGGCGGCCGGGGCGGCCTGGGCGGTCTGCTCCGGGGCGGGAGCCTGCTGACCGGTGCTGATCACCTCGGTGGCGGGAACATCCGGGGACGGGAACGTCTGCGTGGGGTAGTCACTCATCTCGTCCGCGAGCCTACCCGCGAGCCACCGCCTGCCGCCCCCACCTCGCCCATGCCGCTCTCCCACGCGACTTTGAAGAATTCCCCGGGTCAGGGTCCGGACGATCATTCAAACTCGCGGGTGCGTCAGCCGGCCGCGACCGTGCAGCCGGCCCGCCTGCACCGCCGGGGCCGGTCCAGCCACCCGCGAGCGCGCAGGACCGCGCCAATCTCCACCGCGGTGTCGCAGGGCGTCATCGTGACGTCGGCCCAAAACACCCGGGTCGTGGCGCGGGCGGAGGACAGCAGATGGCGGTCGCGCCGCCCGTCCTTCACGCGGTCCCGCCACTGCTCGTGCCCGAGCCTTCCATCCACCTCCACGAGCAGGCCGTACGCCTCGTACTCGTTGTCGTGGAACCGTCGACGACCGGCGTCCGAGGGCGCCTGGCGCGAGGCCCTCGGCAGCCCGTGAGCGCGCTCGACATCGCGCACGTAGAGGACTTCCGCACCACTCTGCGCCCCATCATCGACGTCGGCCAGGGCAGGACCGAGGACGCGACTGTGCCGGTGACCCTGCCGCCTAGCGAGCTCGGCGCGGAGCTCGCCAACCGAAACGACCTCCTTCTGCACGGCGTGGGCGACCATCGAGAGTGCGTCGATCGCCGACCCCTGGGCGCCTACGTCCAGGACCGTGGCAGGCAGCGTCGTGCGCCACGGGTAGGCCGTCTCGTCCACGAGGTCTTCCCACCGAACTGACCGGCGCACCTTCAGTGTCGGGCGCGGCGCGATGGCCCGCTCGTAGGGAACAACCACCTCTGTGACCGCGGGCGCCCGGCGCTCCAATCCCCAGAGGTAGAGAGCAGAACGTCCGCAGAAGGCCGCATCGGCGGCGGGCGCGCCGGACAGACACAGCAGGAGGTCAGCTGTCGCCGAGACGTGCCAGTCGTCCCGTCCCGGCCTGGTCAGGAACACACCGTCGCGCAACCGCACCCACCTGCCCGACGAGACCCGCCACTGCACGGCGTCATCGGTCATCCCTGCCCCAAGGCACTGCCGTCGGGTGAGCAGGTCGGACTGGCGGGTTGCGTGCTGACGCAGCGTTGTCCAGTCGACGGGCATCCCACCACTCTGGTTGACGGTCGTCCCGCGGTCGTCCGTCATCCACAGCCCTGCGACTTTGAAGGATCATCCCGGTCAGGGCCCGGAGGATCCTTCAAAGTCGCGGTCCTACCAGCGGCGGTGGGCGTCGGCGATGACCTCGCGTCCGAGTGCCACCGCGTCGGCTGCATGGTCCAGGTCCCACGTCTGCGTGACCCCGTGACGGTGGGCGAGGCAGCGCCGCGCGAGGTCCGCGTGGGCTGGGAAGCGCTCCGCGGCATACTCCGCCGCCTGGCTCTTGGAGATGATCCGGTCGGTCGCGAGCAACGCGTGCAGCCGCGGCACCCCGAGGACCGGCCAGACGCTGACCAGCTCGGCCTCGGCCTGTGGCACCTTCCCCGCGGCGAGGTGGGCGGCCGCGTCGTCGAGCCACGGCTGCCAGTAGTCGTCGAGGTTGGCCCGCATGTAGCGGCGCAAGGCCTCGTGGTCGTCGTGCACCACCAGGTCGGGCGCAGCGCGCACCACCAGGGGCTGGCGCGCCAGCTCGGCCCACAGCACGGGCGAGACAGGCGCCCCGCCGAAGCCGTCGTCGAACAGCCCGTGCATCGTGAACGGCGCCTGCGTCCCCTCCACCGGTGGCGCCGCGAGCTGTGCGCGAGTCAGGTAGAAGACGTCGTATGCCGGGTTGCCCGGCAGCTGTGTGTGCACGGCTTCCAGCGCGGCCGGGTCGTCCACCGGGTCATCAAGGACGACCACCGCGTCGATGTCGCTCATCGGCGGGTGGAAGTCACCGAGCGCCGCCGAGCCGGTGACGTAGAGCCCCTGCGCCCGTCCGGGAAGCGCGAGGTCGAGCAGCTCCAGGTGCCTGGCCGACACATCGGCGATCACGCCGGGCAGGTGCTCGTCCACCCGGCCAGCCAACCACGGACCGATTGCCCGCGGGGTCCGCTGGTGTGGAACGGTGGGGTCGTGGACACCCAACAGGTGCTTGACCTGATGAAGACAGTCGCCGCCGAGGTCATCACGCCCCGGTTCCGCGCCCTGGCCGACGGCGAGGTGATGGAGAAGAACCCGGGCGACCTGGTCACCATCGCCGACCACGAGTCCGAGGCGATCCTCACCCGCGAGCTGTCCGGTGCGTTCCCCGGCGCCTTCATCCTCGGCGAGGAGCTCACCTCTGCCGACCCGACGACCCTCGACCGCTACGTCGAGGCCGAGCACGCGTTCACGGTCGACCCGGTGGACGGCACCAAGAACTTCGTCCACGGCTCGCCCGACCACGCGGTCATGGTCAGCGAGGTCGTCCGGGGCGAGACGGTGCGGGCCTGGATCTGGCAGCCCGAGTACGAGATCGCCTGGGTCGTCGAGAAGGGTGCCGGCGTCTACCGCAACGGCGAGCGCGTTGTCCGCGAGCCCGTCCCCGACGACGACGACCCTCGCGGGGTCACCTCGATCTGGCCGCTGCGCGGACACTCGCTCGGCAAGCTGCCCCCACTCGTCGGGTCATGGGTCTGCTGCGGCGTCGACTACCCGCGGCTGATGGAGGGCGCGACCGACTACATCCTCTACGCACGCAACAGCCCCTGGGACCACTCGCCCGGTTCGCTCATGGTCACCGAGGCAGGCGGCTTCGTCGGACACACCGACGGAACCCCTTACTCCCCAACGGTTCTCACGCCAGGCATCATCGCGGCCGCCGACAAGGGCACGTATGCCGCCGTCCGTCGCCACGCCGCCGAGGCCTTCGCCAAGCGCTGACCCTGGCCACGTCGTCCTGGCGGGCGAAGCCGCGAGACCTCAGACGTAGCGAGACCTCAGACGTAGCGAGACCTCAGAAGTAGTCGGTCAGGTAGGCGGTGGACGTCGCGAAGACGGAGTCGACGAGCTCGGCCACCTCCGGGTCGCCACCCGACCCCAGCCCTGCCGCCGTGACGGCGGCAAGCGGTCGACCCGCATAGAGGGCCGCGAGCCCGCGACTCGTGAGCCGCAGGGCCTCCGGCTCCGCTGGGGCCTCCTCCACCTTCCCCTCACCGCCGCGGACGCTCAGCCGGTAGGTACTGGCTGCCGCCTCCCCTTGCCCGTCGTCGACCGTGAACGTGAACGCACCTTCGATGCCGGCCGGGTAACCGCGCGCCTCAAGGGCATTCGCGACATCGAGGATCCGCAGCATCCACCCGTGCTGCTCCACCTCGTGACCAGCCTCCTCGGGCAGCAGCCAGAAGAGCGGATCGTCCGGCGAGAGGTAGGCATGCACCGTCTTGGCCACCGACGATCCCGAGCCCACCACGGCCCAGAGACTGCGCAGCGTGCTCTGCGTCGCACCCCAGAGGAAGTGCACGAGCAGGTCGCTGCCGTGCCAGCCGTAGACGACCACGCCGTCGTCAGCCCGGTAGACGAAGGTCTCGGGATCGGTCACCCGGCGGAGCCATTCGCTCTCGGGCCAGAGCAGCGGCCCACTGGCACGCCCGTGTCGCAGGGCCGTCGCGCACAGCTCGCGCAGCTCCGGGATGTCGTCGGCCCCCACCCTCCGCAGCCGGGTGTCGCCACCGAGGTTCCTCAGCTGGGCTGCGGGCAGCGCAAAGCGGTTCTGCGCCCCGACCAGCTCCCAGCCGAGGTGTCGGTACACCGGCACCGTCGCGGGGTAGAGCGCGGAGATCGGTTCACCGCGAGCGACCGACTGCTCGGCCAGTCCCCGCATGAGGCGCGTCCCGACTCCACGGCCGCGGAACTCGGGCAGCACGGTGATCCCGGCCATCCCCGCCATCGGCACCAGCCGCCCGTGCCACGCCTGCTCGAACCCGCGAGCCTTGCCACACCCGGCCATCTCGTCTCCGTCGAAGACGCCGAACTGCCGGCCCTCGGCGATCAGCTCTGAGTTGACGGCTCGCCACAGCTCAGCACCCGACCCGGACATCGGCCCGAAGGCCCTGACCCGCACGTCGAGCATCGCGTCGAGGTCGGACTCGGTCAGCGGGCGGAAGTCGAGGCTCACAGGTTGAGGCTAGCCATCCGGCGCCCGGGGGCGCAGGGTCTTACCCTCCATTGCATGGCGGGCGTTCGCGAGTGGACCTACGAGGAGGTATGCCGCGTGGTTGCCCTCCGCGGCGAGGTCGCCGCCCTCGGTGGTGCCGTGACCGTCGCGCTCTGCGGACACTGGGAGCACGACGGACCGTGCCGGTGGCAGCACCACACGTCGAGCCGCCCGCATCCCGAGGAGGCCGGGTCCTGGTTGGCGACGGTGCAGTTCGACGCCGCTGACTCGGAGGAGCAGCAGGTCCGCGAGCTGGTCCGTGAGGCCCTGGCGGCAGGCAGCCTGGTCGGCCCGGACGGCGAGACCACCACCTGGCAGCTCGCCCCCTGACCCCAGCCGCGCCGACCCCGTCACCGGACTTGTTGCCGCCTCGTGGTCACGAGACGCCCCTTTCGGCGATCCGTGACCAGCAGGGGAGCAACAGTGGAGATGGGCGGGCGTGGGTCAGACGTCGGTCGCCACCAGTGAGTGGTCAGTTGGCGCGGCCGAGCCAGACCTGGATCGGCAGCGGCACCAACGAGTCCGGGCGCTCCTCCAGCAGCCGGGCGTCCTCGTCGACCCGCGCGTCGACGGCCACCACTGCGGTCTTCAGCCCCAAGTCGCTGAGGGCGTCGGTCGAGTCCGCTGCCACCAGCACCAGCCGACCCCCGCGTGCGTCGACCGCACGACGGATCTGCTCGACGGCCGCTCCCAGGCGCGCCGGGTCGTTGCGCAGCGCCGAGGTCGTCGACAGGGCGGCCACCCCGCAGTACCCGCGCAGCACCTGCGGCCACTCGTTCGCCGCGCGCGAGTCGACCATCAGCGCGACATCGCCGGGGCGCAATGCGGCGCACACGTGGTCGACCGCAGCCCACTCCCCCTGCTCCACCCGCTCGTCCGCGTGCGGCCAGGTCGCCAGACCGGTCGGGATGAGGAGCGCCGCCGCGACCGCGCAGCTCACCGCGACGTTCACGGCATACGGGAGCCTGCGGGTGGACCACCGCGACACCACCGCAGCGCAGGCGACGGTGAGGAGCACGACGGTCGGCAGGGCGATGACGAGGCGCCGGTCCGCCCACGGGTGGTCGGGGGTGATGCCGGGCCGGTAGAGCGTCAGCAGGGTGGAGCCGATCGCGATGATGGCCGGGCCGGCCCACCCCGGCAGCTCTCGGTCGTCGACCCAGGACGACGCGGCCCGATGGGCCAGGACCGCTGTCGCCACCAGCGCAAGGGCGAGGGCGGCCGGGCCGAGCCACCACGACATCCAGGTGATCGTCTGCTCGGCGTAGGTGCGTCCCCCGTCGACCGTCAGTCCCTGACGCGCCTGGAGGCCCGCGACCACGCGAGCCCCCGGATCGGCAGCCGACTGGCGCACCACCTGCCACCACGGCCGACTGGCCAGCACGACCCCGACCAGCGCGAAACCCGTTGCCAGCACACGCGGCAGCCAGGCCTGCAGGAGCGCCGGCATCCCCCAACCCCGTCGGGCACCGAACAGCAGGACCGCTCCGACGACACAGACTCCGACTCCGAGGGCCACCAGGGGTAGGAGGGACCCGGCGATGCTGGCGAGGTACTCGCTGGAGGTGAGCCAGGTGACCCCGAACGCGATGGCACCGGACACGGCAGTGGCCACGCCGAGCGCCCGGGCATGGGACTGCCGCTGGAGCGCGGCGAGGACGACCACCGGCACGACCAGGACCACCTCGCGCAGGGCGTCCACCCGGATGACGACGGCCCCGCCCATGAGGATCCCGGCGACGACGGCCGTGCGGCGGGCCACGACGAGGTCGGGGACCTTGGCGCTCCGGGCGGCCAGCACCATGGCCACCAGCCCGGCCGCCAGCACGGGCAGGGCGACTGGTTCGGAGTACGTCGAGCGGGCAACGTGGACGAGCGGGAAGAGCAGACCGGTGCCGAGGGCCGCGAGCGGGCCCCAGCGAGGGCCGACGACCGTCGAGGCCAGCAACCCCACGCCGAGCACGGTGATGCCGAACAGGATCGCCGGCGCCCACGCCACCGCGGCCGATCCTCCGACCCACCAGGCGACGGAGTACCAGGCCGAGGCGCCGATCGGGAACTGCGGCTGGATGCTGGGGTCCTGGGGCGTGCCGGTCGCATAGAAGGCGGGACTCGCCAGGGTGATGCCGTCGATGGCCAGCACGTCCGCGCCGCCGACCGACCCGGGCGACACCGCGATGGGTCGCGCGTGCCCGGACGCGATCTGGATCGCCGACTGGAGGTAGGAGCCCGAGTCCCGACGCGGCAGCACCTGCTCCGAGTGGGTGACCCCGGCCGAGGCCATCGCGCCCAGCGACAGGACCACGAGCAGGGTGGCCGACCACACCGGGAGCGGACGCACGGGCACCATCGCCGTGGCCAGCCCGGCGACGACGGCCAGCACGAGGAGGACCGGCGCGGCGACCCACGGGTGCCAGAGGCCGCCGAGCGCCAGCAGCGCCGCGGCAACCGACCCGAGCACGAGCCAGAGCCCGGACCAGACGACGGTGCGGGTCACGAGCCAGCCGCCCCACGCCTCACCCCGCAGCAGCGGGAGGTCGCCGGGATCGGGGGCATACGGGTAGCTGCGGGACTCGCGGCTGCTCACAGTCGGCAACGCTACTGCGCCAGCGTCCCCAGCCGGTGCACCGGCTGGCCCGATGCACCGGCTGCGCCGCTATCCCCCCACGGGAGCCGACGGGAGCCGGCTCAACTCCGGGAGTCGACGATGTGAGCACGGCACCGGTCTCGCGATAACCTCACGGCCATGCCTGCTGCCGACACCGCCGGACCCGCCGCCGGACCCGACGACGCCTCCCCGCGCACCGTGATCACCTTCGGGACCTTCGACGTGCTGCACGTGGGGCACATCCGGATCCTCAAGCGGGCCGCCGAGCTCGGGG
The DNA here is from genome assembly GCA_963740865.1 of uncultured Actinomycetota bacterium. Lineage (GTDB taxonomy): Bacteria > Actinomycetota > Actinomycetes > Actinomycetales > Dermatophilaceae > Pedococcus. The sequence goes on along the minus strand of CAVUGH010000009.1, from coordinate 42,152 downwards.
ACCGACTGGTCGTGGGCGTGTCCGCCGATGCGCTCAACCAGTCCAAGAAGGGTCGCGCCCCGGTCTTCTCGCAGGACGAGCGGGTCGAGATCATCAGCAGCCTCAAGTTCGTCGACGAGGTCTTCATCGAGGAGAGCCTCGAGCTCAAGCGCGACTACATCGTCGAGCACCGTGCCGATGTGCTCGCGATGGGCGACGACTGGAAGGGGCGCTTCGACTTCGTGTCCGACCTGTGCGAGGTCGTCTACTTCCCGCGCACCCCCTCCGTGTCCACGACCGAGCTCATCGAGCACATCGCCAACACCGCCTGATGCCGGCCACCCCCGCCGAGGTCCTCTCGGCGATGCTCCGCTCCGACCCCGCCGGCCCGCGGGTCACGTTCTACGAGGACAGCCCCGGTCCGACCCAGGGCGAGCGCATCGAGCTGAGCGCCAAGGTGTTCGCCAACTGGGTCAGCAAGGCGGCCAACGCGCTGCAGGACGAGTGGGACATCGCCCCGGGTTCGCGCGTGCGCCTTGACCTCCCCCCGCACTGGCGCTCGCTCTACTGGGCCTTCGCCGTCTGGTCCGTGGGTGCGACCGTCGTCCTCGACGACGCCCCAGCCGACCTCGTGGTGACCGACGACGTCGAGGCCGCCACCGCGAGCAGCGTCCCCACCGTCCTCGTCACCCTTGCCGCCCTGGCCCGTGGTGCGGGCTCGCCGGTCCCTCCCGGCGCGATGGACGAGGCGCGTGAGCTGGCGACGTATGCCGACCAGTTCAGCCCGTGGGAGGAGTCGGCTCCCGGCGACATCGCCCTGAGCGACGCTGGCACCCACGCGGCATACGAAGACGTTGTGCCGCAACGGGACTGGGCGCGCGGCGTCCGCGTGCACACGTCCGAGGCCGCGCTCGGCTCGTTCCTCGCCACGACCCTGGCCGCGTGGGTGGCCGATGGGTCGGTGGTGCTCTCGCGCGGACCCGCGGGCGCCTCGGGTCGCGCGGCGAGGCTGGCGTCGGAAGGCGTGACCCTCGAGGCCTAGCGGCGACGCAGCTCGGCTTCGAGCGCCTGCCAGCTGACCTTGGCGACCACACCGGTCCGCGCGATCTTGGCACGACCCTGCATGGCCTTGACGGCAGACTCCGTGCCCGGACCGAACGTGCCGTCGGCCGTGATCCGCAGCGCCTTCTGCAGGGCTGTGACCGCGGCCCCCTTCGAGCCGGCGCGGATCACCGTGTCGTAGTAGGCCCGCAGGGGGTAGTCACGGTTCTCCAGCGCCTGCCAGAACTTGGTCTCGACGACACCGGTCTGCGGCAGGTGGTGGGCCTTCTGGAACGCCTTGACCGCCGTGGTGGTTCGCGCGCCGAAGCCACCGTCGACGGCGACACCGCCGAGCGCGCGCTGCAGGGTCTTGACGGCCTCGCCCCGCGAGCCGGCCTTGAGGACCGTGGACATCAGCGCGGTGTAGGGCGTGACGGTGCGGGGTGAGGGGTTGCCCCGCGACGCCGTCCCGGACGAGGTGCTGGCGCTCATCAGGGCGGCCCACGTGCTCGGGCCGACGATGCCGTTGGCGGGCAGGTTGCGACGCGTCTGGAACGCCTTGACGGCCGCCTCGGTCTTGGGTCCGAACGCGCCGTCCGCGGCGATGCCGAGGGCCTTCTGCAGAGCCGTCACGGCGGCGCCCTTGGCGCCCTTCGCGATGGTCAGCTTCGCATAGGGGGCCAGCGGGCTGGCCGGTGTCGAGGTCGGCGGCTTCGCCGGCGGAGGCGGCGTGGTGGGCTTGGTCGGCGTGGTCGGCGTGGTGGGCTTGGTCGGCGTGGTGGGCTTGGTCGGCGTAGTGGCGCCGCGCGGCGGGATGAGCTTCAGCGCAACCATCCTCGCCCAGGTCGCCGGGTCGAGCTGACCCGTCACCTTGACGCCGTGGGCGGCCTGCCAGATCTTCAGTGCAGCGGTCGTCTTCGGCCCGAACACCCCGTCCGGCGTGGTCCCGATGACCTTCTGCGCCAAGGCGACATCGGGGCCGGTCGCTCCCTGGATGAGCAGCGAGTAGACGGCCGAGGGCGGCTGCGGAGGGGTGGTCGGCTTGGGCGTCGAGGAGGGGCCCGGGTCGACCTTGGTGAGGGCCTTGCCGGTCCACCAGGAGGTGCGGCCGTAGGCGCCGTCCCACGAGAACGAGAAGTGGACGTGGTCGGTGTGCGGGACCGGTCCGGTGTACGGCGCCCAGCCCCTGGCGGGGTCGTAGGCGCGCCACATCTTGTGGTTCCAGATGATGTACATGATCCCGAACCGACGAGCCATGGCCCCCGGACGTCCCTGCGCATCGGGTGCCGACAACCACTGCGTCACGGCATCGGCAACGGCCTTCTCGTTCGGCTTGTTGACGCTGAGCATCCAGTCCCAGGCGCGCCCCTCGGAGTGCTCGGTGAGCCCGCTGTTGCAGTTGCGGATGATGCCCCAGTCGGCGCTGCCGAGCTTGTAGTTGGCCGTCATCAGCTTGGCGAACGCCACGACACCCGGCTTGGCCTGGGGGTCGCAGAGCCGCTGCGCCTGGTAGGGCGGGGCCACGTCGAGGGCGGACGGGAGGGTCTTGGTGGGCGGTTGGGGCAAGGTCGAGGCGTCCGCGGTCGCCATGCCCACGGGCACGGTCAGGACCGGGATGGCCAGGACTCCAAAGGCACGCACGACACGCGACACGACACACTCCACGGGGGGATGGCGCCTCGGATCCCGAGCCGCTGGACGAGTTGGACACCCGCCCCAGAGGTCACTCCAGCAGCAGGTAGGACATTTGTCCCACCAGTGCACTGCCGTCACAAGCGGTTCGAGTGAACTACAACCACGGAATTCGTTTCTGCTCCCCGAACGGCTGATGCGCAGCCATCCGCACGAGGACTGTGGCCGCGCTCCCGACCCGCGCCCGACCCGCGTCGGGACTCGTGCCGGACCCGTGGCCCGCGTGGTCACGGCACCCATGTGCGGTGACCACGCGGCATACCCGGGACTGTGGGCAGGGACCACGCAAAGGCCCCTGAGACCTCCGGCTAGAGTCCACGCCATGGACAAAGTCGTCACCACCGCGGCCGAAGCCATCGACGGGATCGTCGACGGCTCCTCCCTCTCGGTGGGCGGGTTCGGGCTCTGCGGCATCCCGAGCGTGCTCATCGCGGCGATCCACGATGCGGGGGTGACAGGGCTCGAAGCGATCTCAAACAACTGCGGCGTCGACGACTGGGGCCTGGGCATCCTGCTCAAGGACAAGCGGATCGCCCGGATGGTCTCCTCCTACGTCGGGGAGAACAAGGAGTTCGAGCGCCAGTACCTCTCCGGCGAGCTCGAGGTCGAGCTGACGCCCCAGGGCACCCTGGCCGAACGGCTGCGCGCCGGCGGCTCCGGCATCCCCGCCTTCTACACGGTGACCGGCGCCGGGACCCAGGTCGCCGATGGTGGGCTGCCCTGGCTGTACGCCGCGGACGGCACCGTCGCGAAGGCGTCGCCGCCCAAGGAGGTCAAGGTCTTCGAGGTCGACGGCGTCGAGAAGGAGTTCGTCCTGGAGCGCGCGATCGTGGCCGACTTCGGGCTGGTCCGGGCCTGGAAGGGCGACCGGCACGGCAACCTCGTCTTCAACCAGTCGGCCCGCAACTTCAACCCGCTCGCCGCGATGGCCGGCCGGGTCACGATCGCCGAGGTCGAGGAGCTGGTCGAACCGGGCGAGCTCGACCCCGACCAGGTCCACCTGCCCGGCATCTACGTGCACCGGGTGCTCCCGCTGACGGCCGACCAGGCCAAGGAGAAGCGGATCGAACGCCGGACCGTCCGCCCCCGCACGGAGTCCACGACCGACACCACGACCGACACCACGACCGAGAGCAAGGAGGCCTGAGATGGCGCTGACCCGTGAGCAGATGGCCGCCCGCGCGGCCGCCGAGCTGTCCGACGGCTCCTACGTCAACCTCGGCATCGGCCTGCCGACCCTGGTCCCCAACTACGTCCCCGACGACGTCGAGATCGTGCTCCAGTCCGAGAACGGCATCCTCGGCGTCGGCGCGTATCCCGTTGACGGAGAAGAGGATCCGGACCTGATCAACGCCGGCAAGGAGACCGTCACGCTGCGCCGCGGGCTCGTCGTTCTTCGACTCGGCCACCAGCTTCGGGATGATCCGCGGCGGCAAGGTCGACGCCGCCATCCTCGGCGCCATGCAGGTCTCGGCCAAGGGCGACATCGCGAACTGGATGATCCCCGGCAAGATGGTCAAGGGCATGGGCGGCGCGATGGACCTGGTCCACGGCGCCAAGAAGGTCATCGTCCTGATGGAGCACAACGCCAAGGACGGGTCCTACAAGATCGTCGACGAGTGCTCGCTGCCCTACACCGGCCGCGGCGTCGTCCAGCGGATCATCACCGACCTGTGCGTCTTCGACGTCACCCCCGACGGCCTGGTGCTGCGCGAGCTCGCCGACGGCGTCACCGAGGACGAGGTCCGCGAGAAGACCGAGCCGTCGTTCTCGGCGGACCTCACCCAGCCGGCCACCGCCTGAGGCGGGGTATGCCGGGTGGTCACCACCCGGCATACCTCACCGAGCTCCGGCCCGATCTGCGGTCAGATCGCGGTCAAGCCGCAGCCCGCGGTCAGGCCGGACGCACCACCGGCGCCGGCCGGCCGGCCGCGACCCATTCGGCGTAGGTCATGTGGTGCCGGACCTCGTCGGGACCTTCGGCGTAGATGGCCGGGTCGGACCCGAACCGGTAGTACATCGTCCCGTAGACCTTCGCGGTGTTGTGGACCGCCGGGAAGCCCGCGCGCTTCCACTGGGCGTAGCTGAGCAGGTCGACCTGAGGAAGCCGCTCACCTGTCCAGGCCGTGACGGCGTAGACGGTGCTCGACCACGAGTACTTCACGTAGGACGACGCCTGCGCCGTCGGTGCCGGGCTGCCCGAGGCGGCGTACTCGGCCGCGGTGACGCTGGCGTGCTGGGTCCACGGGCTGTAGCTCGGCCCGGCGACCTGGCGGTAGACCACGTCGGAGAAGGCGAGCTTCTTGTAGGCCACGGACTTGACCTGCTGGATCGGCTGGATGACAGGGAAGAACCAGTCCGACTTCAGGCCGAACTTGAGGCGGAACGCGTCACCCGGTCACGGACACCGTCTTGGTGGTGCCGATGACGTCGACCTGCAGGACGCGGCCACCGCCGACGCCAAGGGTGTTCTGGCGGATCATCTTCAGCTGCCGGAAGGTACCCACGGCATAGGCACTGGCGATCGCGCTACCGGACAGGCGCACCGTCCAGCTGGCGTTGGGCGACTTGCGGTCGCCGTCGTCCACGACGGCCGGGAAGGTGCCTCCAGCCGTGTATCCGCCTGTGCCGGAAGAGAACTCGGTGCTCACGACGGCGCCGGTGGTCTTGTTCAGGCGGACCAGCCCACTGGTGGCATCCACCGCGCGGTTGGTGCGCGAGTCCTCGAGAGCGACGCCCTCGTCGGCAGCGCCACCGTAGACCTGACAGGCCTCGGTGTCGCACAGCTTCGCGTACGGGTAGCGGTTCGACGCCCACGCGTAGGAACGAGCGGCGACCGACTGCGCCTTGAGCGCCTCGATTCCCCATCCCCCGCGCACGTCAGCCCAGCTTGCCGGGCTCTCGCGCGGCACGACACCCCGGAGGTAGGTCTGCAGGGGCAGGGTGTTGACGAGCTTGTTGGTCGAGCCGTCGCGCACGTACGACAGGTTGCCGCGGTAGCCGCGCCCGCTGTCGCAGACGGTCAGCAGGTCCGTGAGGGCGACCGGCGCCGCGCTCAGCGTGATCGGCAGGGTGGTGGCCGACCCCAGCGAGTAGGGGCCGTAGTTCTTGGGCAGCGAGGTGCAGCCCTCGAACTTCGTGTACATCTTCCAGCCCGTGGCGGTCCACACGATGCGGGCGCCCGAACCCGCGCCCACGTCGACGCCGCCGACCTTGAACGGCTTGTCGCTCGTGATCCAGGTGTCGACGGTCGAAGACGACTCGATCGAGCTCAGCCGGACGCCGATGTTGGGATTGCCGACGCTTCCGGCCTTGGTGCCGCCGTAGAAGTGGTCGAGGATCATGGCCGAGGTCCAGCCCTGGTCGACCGCGTAGCCGTACGAGCCGTACTGCCCCATCCCGCGGCCGTGGCCGTAGCCGTGCCCGATGAGGACGACATCGTCGGCAGCTGCCGACGCGGGCGACGGGGCGAGCGGGCCGACGAGGGCCCCTACCAGGACGGCGGCGGTCCACGCGGCGAGGCGTGACCAGCGCTGGAGAGCGGGCATGCGGAAGCGATCCCTTCGATTTTGGGTTTCTTGGAGGCTAACCCCGCGGGCCCCCGAGCGCGGGTGGGGAACGAGTGACTTCGTGTGCCGATTGTGACCCTTGTCCCGACTTCCGGTCCCCGGTTCCTGCTCTGGGCGCGGCCCTCGGGCTCGAGTCCCGGTCAGGTCAGGGCTGCGCGTCGAGGTCGGCGTTGTAGGTCTCGAGCACGTCGGCCATCGGGCCGTCCATCACCAGCTCGCCGCGTCGCAGGTAGAGCCCACGGGTGCTGAACCGGCGCAGGTCTCGCTCGGAGTGCGACACCAGGAACAGGGTCCGGCCGTCCTCGAGCAGCGCCTCCATCCGCTTGTAGCACTTCTCCCGGAACGCCCGGTCGCCGACGGCGAGCACCTCGTCGACCAGGACGATCGGCTCGTCCAGCGTGGTGATGACCGCGAAGCCGAGGCGGACCTTCATCCCCGAGGAGAAGTGCCGGAAGGGCATGTCCAGACCCTCCCGCACCTCGGGCCCGGCGAAGCCGACGATGTCGTCGAAGTGCTCCTCGATGTGCGCCTTGCTCAGCCCGTGCAGACCGGCTGTGAGGTAGATGTTCTCCCGCGGCGGTCAGCTCGCCCACGAAGCCGCCGGTGAGCTCGATCAGTGGGGCGACCCCACCGCGACGTCGACCGACCCCTCGTCCGGCAGCAGCACGCCGGCGATGCACCGGAGCAGGGTGCTCTTGCCGCTGCCGTTGCCGCCGACCAGGCCGACGGCCTCGCCCGGCGTGGATGTCGAACGACGACGTCGCGCAGCGCCCAGAACGTCTCCTTGGACGTTCCCGTGCGCCCGTGGAACAGCATCTCGCGCAGGGAGAAGGCGGCGCTGCGCGCGGTAGAACTCGATGCCGAGGCCCTGCGCCGAGATGACCGGGCAAGGTCCTGCTGGACGGCGTTGCTCACGGCTAGATCTCCTTCAGGACGGCTCGCTCGAAGCGTCGGAAGACCATCGAGCCGACGACGAGCAGGAACACGGAGATGACGACCGAGGTGATGATGGGCCCCCAGAGGATCGGGTACTTGTCGTGGTTGAAGAAGCCCGCGCGCATCGCCTCGAGGATGCCCGTCATCGGGTTCAACCAGGTCACCTTGTCCCAGGGCGAGGGGACCAGGTGGCCGGCGTAGATGACCGGCGTCGCGTAGAACAGCATCCGGAGGAAGATGCGGACGACCCGCTGGGTGTCGCTGACCAGGGCAGTGACCGGGGCGAGCACCAGCCCGAGCCCGATGAGGGCCACGAACTCCACCGCGATCCCGATCGGGAACAGCAGGAGCGCGACGTTGAGGTGCGCCTCCCCGCGGATCAGGTAGCCGACCAGGAACAGGACCAGCACCGGCAGGGACAGCAGGTACTCGACTCCCTTCGACAGCACGACCCGGACCACCCAGATCTCGCGGGGCAGGTTGGTCGAGCGCACCAGCTTGGCCTCCGCCACGAGGGCCCGGGAGGTGTCGGTGAGCGAACCGGAGAACCACTGCCACGACAGCAGCCCGATGATCAGGAAGAGGAAGTACGGCTGGTGGCCGACATCGCCGCGCTTGAAGATGTAGACGAAGACGAGGAAGTAGATGAGCGACATCAGCAGCGGGTCCAGGACGGTCCACAGGTAGCCCAGGACGCTGCGCGAGTAGCGGACCCGGAGGTCTCTGACGACCAGCGTCCAGAGCACCGTGCGCCGCTTGGACAGAGCCCGGTAGCGCGAGATCAGTTCCATGGTTCCTTCGATGGTCCGGGTCCGGGCCATCGGCCGGCACGTCTCCGCCACAGCCTAGATGGGAGTGATGGCACGGGCAGAGGTTACGCCATGGCACGCCGGGCTCGTTCGAGGTCGTCCCCCGCTCGGGAGGGCCGCCGTGCTCACCAGCCGGGCTGGTTTGCAGTGCTCCACCGATCCCGTCTTTGATGGCACCATGAATGCCGCGGCGCACCTGCGACGGCTGGAGACCTGGGCTGCCGGTCTCTGGGCGCTCTCAGCGGTCGTCGCGGTCGTCGCCGCCCTCGCCGGCTGGGGGTTGGTGCTGGGGATCACCCTGCTCGTCCTGGTCGTCAGCGACGTGCTGCTCTACACCGGCGAGGACCCCCAGTTCCCGCGGTGGCTGGACCGCCACGAGATGGGCGCCGTCGACCGGGCGCTGTTCCGCGAGGGCGTCGCCCTCCTCGGCTGGGCCCTCACCACTCGACCCTCCCCGTGGACCGTCGTCACGGCGGTCACCGCGGTGTGTGTCGTCCACGGAGCCCACGTGGTCTACCGCGCGGTCACGGCGCCCTTCGCGCGGATGGACCGGGCCCGGTTGGTATGGCGCGGCCTCCAGGTCGACGGCCGCACCGAGGCTCCAGCCGCGCTGGCTCAACCCATCCCGTCGCCGCCCCCACTGGCCGAGGGCTCGCAGGTCGTGCTCCAGCTCGACATCCTGGTCATCGTCGGTCTCTGGGTCTCCTGGGCGTCCATGTCGACGGTCCCCGTGCGGGTGATGCTCGTCGGGGTCGTCCTCGGCGCGGGTGCCGTGGCATGGCGGGTGCTGGCCCGGTACCGGCTGGTCCGCAGCCTGCCCCTCCCCGAGGTGGACAACGCACGCCTCTACGAGGCGCTGGTGGACCACGCGCCCGCCGGTCGCGGTCTACTTCAGCGGCGGTCGCGGGACGACCTACCAGCTCAACGTCTGGATCGAGACGATCGACCGGCTCACCAGCCCTGCGGTGATCTTCGTGCGCGAAGCGACACCACCTCGACGAGCTGCTGCCCACCAGCACCCCTGTGGTCGTGCTGCCCCGGGCGCGCGACGTCGAGGCCTTCTGTGTGCCCAGCATCCGGGTCGTCCTCTACCCGACGACGGTCATCAAGAACAACCACATGATCCGGCTGCCCGGCATGCGACACGTGTTCATCAACCACGGTGACGGTGACAAGTCGGTGACCTACAGCCCCCTGCACCGCGTGTTCGACGAGATCTGGGTGGCCGGCCAGGCCGGGTGCGACCGCTACCTCAACCGCGGCGAGGGCATCCGCGCCGCCCAGCTGCACCGGGTCGGGCGCCCGCAGCTCGCCCACATCGAGCGGCTCGCCGAAGTTCCGACGCACCTCGGGCACCGTGCTCTACGCCCCGACCTGGGAGGGCAACTTCTACGGTGTCGACTACTAGCTCGGTGGCCACGATGGGCGAGCGCATCGTCGACGTGCTCGCCGACCCCGCGCTCGGGCTGACCGTGCTGTTCAAGGCCCACCCGGCCACCGGCACCCGCCTCCCCCAGGCCGCGGCGGCGCGCGCCGCGATCGAGGCCGAGCTGAGCGCTCCGGCAGCTACGCACCGGGTGGTCGGCACCGCGCCGGATGCGCTCTACAGCGCGTTCAACGAGGCCGACGTGCTCGTGGCCGACATCTCCAGCGTGGTGGCCGACTTCCTCGCGTCACGCAAGCCCTACCTCGTCACCAACCCGCGCGACACCGAGCCGGCCGCCTTCCATGCTGACTTCCCGTCGACGGCCGCCGGCGAGCTGTCCGCCCCGACGTCGACGGGCTGGCCCAGGCGATCCGGGAGGCGCTCGGCGAGGACCGCTTCCGCGAGCGTCGCGAGGAGCTGGCCACCTACTTCCTCGGGCAGCCGGTGGGCGACCCGATCGCCCACTTCGTCGGGGAGGTCGAGCGGGCCGTCGAGCGCACTCCCCCGCGACTGTCCGCTGCCGGAGAGGACGACCACGATGAGAAAGGCCCTGCCGTCGCTCGCCCTCCTGGCCGGTTCGATCCTCGCCCTCATGCTCGCGGTGCTGGTGGTCGGCGCCTCCCGTGAGCTGGCTGGGCTCTTCCTTGCTCTCGGCGTGCTCGGCAGCGTCGTCGCCGAGGTCGCTGGTGTGGCGCGCGCCCACGATCGGGGCGGGGCTGCGCCGGCTGCAGGCCGACGCGACGTTCCGCGCCGGCCTGCGCGACGTGCTCCTCGTCGCCGTCGCCGCCAGCGCCCATGACACCGGCACCGACATCCTGCGGGTCACCGGCGGCGCAGTCGTCGGCGTCTGGGCCTGCCGCCTCCTGACGGTCCTCGCCCAGCGACGCTCGCAGGCCTTGCGCGCGGTGCCCGTCTCGTGGCGGAACTTCGAGGTGCCCGGGGTGCGGCGCAGCGAGCCCCTCGGCACCGGCGCCCTCTCTGACGCGGTGAACTGGCCTTCGAGCGGCACGCTCGTGCTGGCGATCGCCCTCTCCATCCACCTGCTGGGCGGCACCGCGACGATCGTCGTCCTGGCAGCCGTGGTCTCCGCCGCGATCGCGCTCGCCACGGCCCTGGTCGCGGTCATCGACTTCCTCCGGGCGCGCCGGGACACCGCACGCTCGAGACCGTCGTCGACCTGCTCGGGCGCGCCCTGGCCGACTACGCCCCCAGGTGACCCTCTACTACAGCCGCCCCGAGCCCATCGGCTACATCGCCAACGTGTGGATGCCGACCCTGGAACAGCTGCCCACCGCACCGTCGTCATCTGTCCGCGAGGCCTACAACGCCGCCGCTGTCGAGACCGACCGGCTCCCGGTGATCGAGATGCGCCGCGCCAGGGACCTCGAGCGGGTCCTCCCACCCGTCGCTGCGGCCTGGCCCTGTACCCGTCCAACGTCGCCAAGAACAACCACCTGCTGCGCCTGCCCGGCATCTTCGACGTGTTCATCGGGCACGGCGACAGCGACAAGGGCGGCAGCGCGACGGTCCTGACCCGCATCTTCGACGAGGCCTGGGTCAGCGGGCCTGCCGCCCGCGACCGCTACCGCATCGCGGATGTCGGCGTCCAGGACGAACAGATCCGCGAGGTCGGGCGGCCGCAGCTGGCCGAGATCGAGCGGCACGCCGCCCCGCTCACCGAGTCCCACGCCGGCACCGACGGCGTGTCGAGCCTGGAACTACACGGTGCTCTACGCCCCGACCCGCGAAGGCTTCTTCGCTGCGTGGGAGTACTCCTCGATCCTCGCCCAGGGCGCGAGCATCCTCACCGGCCTGCTCGGTATCGCCGGGGGCGCGCGTGCTCTTCAAGCCGCACCCTGGCACCGGCACCGACGACCCGGCATACGGGATCGAGGTCGAACGCCTCGCTGCACTCGTGGAGGCGGCGGGCGCCCCGCACGAGGTGGTGACCGGAGCCGAGGGGCTCTACCACGCGTTCAACCGCGCCGACCTCCTCGTCAGCGACGTCTCGAGCGTGATCACCGACTTCCTCGCCTCGGGCAAGCCCTACGTCGTCACCAACTCCGGCACCCTCGACGAGGACGCCTTCCGTGAGCTGTTCCCGTCCGCGCAGGGCGCCTACATCCTCTCGGGCAGTGGGTCCGACGTCACCGGGCACGTGACCGACGCCATCGAGCACGACTCGCACTCGGCGGCCCGGCGGCGCACGACGGAGTACCTGCTGGGCGACTCGCCGTCCGACCCGGTGACCCGGTTCGTCGAGGCGGTCGACACGGTGCTGGCGAAGCAGCAGCAGATCACCGCCGACCACGCCTGAGCGCCAGACGAACGCAGCCGCGTCGCACCACCGGCCCGGGCGCGGAGGTGTCCCTCAGCTGGCCCGGCCAACTGCCGAGCGTGCCGTCCACCAGCGGACGTTGACGCCCAGGGCGAGCAGTCCAAGCACGGCAGCGGCGACGAGCGGTGACCAGGTGCGGGCCGCCCGCCGCCCACGCCACGAGCAGTGCCCCGCCCACCGCACGGACCGGCCAGCCGATCGGGGTGAGCCCGTCGCGCGGCCGCACGACACCGGTGAGCCGCTGGCGGTAGGCCAGGTCGTAGTCGCGGAACGCCGCCACGGCGAGGAGGGCGTAGGCCCCGGCGAGCGCGGCGTCGCCACCGACGAGCAGGGCGGTGCCTCCCACTGCGACGAGCTCGACGGTCCGAGCTGCCGCGGGAGCGAGCCACCCGAGACGGGACATCACGAAGAGCGCGGCTGCGGGCAAGGGGCTTGCGTCGCACTGGGCGACGAGCCGCTGCGCCCCCGGAGCCTCGAGGGCGGGCTCTCGGCCGGCAGACCAGCTCCGCCCGAGCCGTCCGGCGCTCGTATAGACCCCCGCCAGCACTCCGAGCCCGAACAGCAGCCAGAGCACCGGCTTCGCGCCGAGCAGTGGTGCGAGCACGACCAGCAGGACGGTCCGCTCCCCGACCGGCAGGATGACGGCCCGCTTGGCCCAGATCAGGCCGGGTCGGGCAGAGGTGGCCTCGGACAGGCCCGCGACCGCAGAGCCCGACGAGCGGGTGGCCGGCGAGGCGGCGAAGCCGAAGTCGACAAAGTGGCGCACGACGAGCACTGCCATCGCGGCCAGGGCGGCCGGCCACAGGTCGCCCCCACCCACGCGGTCGGCGCCGACGACGAGGCCGGCGTAGACGGCGTACTCCTTCACCCGGTCGGACGCGACGTCGAGCCAGCCGCCGAGCGGCGAGAAGGTGCGGGTGTAGCGGGCCACCTCTCCGTCGACGCAGTCGACGACGAGCGAGCAGAAGAGGAGCACGGCGCCGGCCGTCCGCCAGCCCGTGGTGCCGCCGGCGAACGCGAGGGCGCTGGCGATCCCGAGGACGAGCGAGACCGCGGTGACCTGGGCCGGTCGCAGGCCGAGTCGCACGGCCTGCCGGGTCACCTGGCGGGACAGGGGCCGCACGAGGAACGCCGAGAGGAACCCGTCGTCGCTCCGCGAGGCGCGGCGCAACCGCAGGGCCGGCTCGTCGGCGGCATCGACCGTGGCGAGCGCTGCCGCGAGGCCGTCATCGGTCCACGCAGTCGGGAACGAGCCGGCTACCAGCTCACGGGCCCCGCGGCTGCGGGCCGCGGTGGCCGCCGCGGCGAGCAGGCCACCGGCGGTCACCGAGCCGGGTCCTGAGCCGAACACCGAACCGGACAGCTCGTCGCCCGCCGCCAGCCGGACCCCCACGACCGTGCCGTCGCGGTCACCCAGCACTGCCGGCTCGTCACGGGGGTCGGCGACGAGGTCGCCGTAGACCGTGGCCGGCGCCAACCAGCGGGCGTCGAGGAGGACGACACCGCTACCACCGACCGTCGCCGCGGCGAGGGCTGGTGCAAGCCCGTCACCGGCGGGATCGATGAGGAGCGCGGGAACCCCGGTCTCGGCGGTGGCACGCCCGGCCACCGTCTCGACGACCTCCGCGGCCACACCTGGCCCCGCGATCAACAGCACGACGGGCGCGGCCGGCCGGTGGATCTCGGCGCGGGTCATCGGCAACCTCGGGATCGTGCGTGCGGAGCAGGGCACGCACACCCTACGACGCGGTGGGGGCTGCGCTACCGTAACGGTGCGCCGGCCAGGCGCCGCCCGCCCGTCAGGAAGGTCCCGCCCGCCCATGCCGTGCAGCCCCTGCGCCCGCTGCGGACGACCTGCTCCGCGGAGCCCGCGCCACTGATGGCCCGGCGACCCTGATGGCGCTGTCCACGCCCACCACCCTGACGCGCACGGACCGTGTCCCCCGTCGACCCGGCCGCAGCGGTGTGTTCGTGGTGGCCGCCGCGGTCATCGGGTATGCCGCGCTGGCCGCCGCCGCCTTCGCTGGCTCCGGCGGGTGGTTCGTCGCGGCGGCGGTGGTCGTCGCCGCTGCCGAGGTCGGCCTCGCTGTCGCGGCGCCCCTCCTGCCCTGGGCGCTGGCCCGGGTCGGGCTCGGACTGCCCTGGCGATGGGTCGTGCAAGGCGTCCTGCTGGTCGTGCTGGTCGCGCGCGCGGATCTTGCGACGGGCTCGCTGCTGTGGACGGCGGCGGCAGCAGTCGCCCTTAGTCTCGTCACGGGTGCCCTCGCCGGGGTCGCCGAGCTCGTGGCCCTGCTGCGCAAGTCCCCCGTGCTCAGCTGGAACCTCCCCCTGGGGGACCTCGATGTGCCGGACCAGCCCGGCTGGCTGCTGCGGTGGCGCGACGCCTGCCTGGCTCCTGCACAGCTGGTGCTGGTCGTGGGCACGGGCGCGGCTGTGGCGGCAGGCAGCAGCAGCGGACTGACCGCCGCGGCTGTCGGGGCGCTGCTGCTGACGGCTCTCGTCGCGGCGCCGGCGCTGCGGGCCGTGCTGGCCGCGCGCCGGGCCGGCCTCCGCCAGCGGGTGCCCGCTGCGGTGCAGGAAGCCGTGACGGCCTGTGCGCCCGACGTCGTCCTGTACTACGGCGGCACGGCCGAAGCGGTCTACCAGGTCGAGATGTGGCTCCGGACGCTCGAGGCCGGCAGCCACCGCCCACTGGTGCTGATGCGCGACCGTGACGCCTGGCGCCGGCTCGGCCGGACCAGCCTGCCGGTGGTGTGCATCCCCGCCGCGACCACCCTCGTGTCCTTCGACCTGGGCTCCGTGCGCGGAGCGTTGTTCGTGGCCAACGGGATGACCAACATGCACCTGCTGCGGATGGGCGGCATGCGCACCGCCTTCATCGGTCACGGGGACAGTGACAAGGCCAGCAGCAGCAACCCGTTCGTCCGCATCTACGACGAGGTGTGGGTCGCCGGGCCGGCCGGCGCGAGAAGGTATGCCGACGCGGGACTCGGTGCCGTGCTGGGCCGCATCCGGGAGGTGGGTCGGCCCCAGGCCGATGCGGGCGCCCGTCCGTCGGCCGCCGACCGGCCACTGACCGTGGTCTACGCCCCGACCTGGGAGGGCTGGGGCGACGAGAGCCACCACTCCTCGCTCGCCCACGACGGGACGGCTCTCGTCAGCACCCTGCTCGCGACGCCGGGCGTGCGCGTGGTCTACCGTCCCCATCCCCTTACGGGTACCCGCGACGCCGCGGTGCGACGGGCTCATCGTGAGGTCATCAGCCTGCTCCGCGCTGCCGGTGCGCCGCAGGAAGTGCCGCAGGCCGCTCACCCGGCCACCGGCGACGAGGTCTCGCTCATGGTCGCCGCGGCACCGTCCGGCTCCCTGCCTGCGCCCGGCGTCGACGAACCGACGCCGTTCTGGGGGGCCTACTCACCGGCGACCCACCGCATCGCCGAGGGCGACTGGCCCGGACTCGAGAGCGTGCTGGCCGAGGCCGACGTGCTGGTGGCCGATGTGTCGGGCGTCGTCTCGGACTGGCTCGCGCAGGATCGACCGCTCGCCCTCACGAACCCGGCGGGACTCAGCGCCGAGGAGTTCGGGACGCGTTACCCCAGCAGCCGCGGAGGTCTGGTCCTCGGGAGTGGCGGTGCCGGGCTCGGTGAGTTCCTCGAAGCGCTCCGCGCCGGCCAGGACCCGACGGCTGTCCGGCGGTCACTGGCTCGGTCGGAGCTGCTGGGCAGCACACCCGACGGCGGCGCGGAGCGGTTCGCGGCAGCCCTGGACGCGCTCGTCGGCGAGTCACCCGGTCCAGGTGTCGCCGGCTGACAGGGCCCCTCGCTGATCGGGCCTTCGATGACCGGTTTCGCTGGGTGACTGGTTTCGCTGGGTGACTGGTTTCGCTGGCTGGCCGGGGCCGGCGGCTGGCCGGCGGCTGGCCGGGGGCCAGAACAGCTAGATGACGGGTGGCCGACCGAGCCGCGTCATCCGCCACACGGTGCCCCAGCCGATCGGCCGGCGGGGCCCGGGGTCGGTCCGCCACCCCTCGAGGAACCCGCGACCCCAGGTCCGCAGCGCGTGGGTGTCGCGGTTGCGGGCCACGGTGAGGACGACCCAGACGCCGAGGTAGAGCGGGACCAGCGGCAGGGGCAGGTTGCGGCGCGCGAGCCAGACCCGGTTGCGCGCGTTGAGACGGAAGTACACGTCGTGCCTGGCCGGAGACGTGGCAGGGTGGCACATCACGGCTCCCGCGTCGTAGCGGATGTCCCAGCCGTGGTCGAGCACCCGCCAGGCCAGGTCGGTCTCCTCGTGGGCGAAGAAGAACAGGTCCGGGAGGCCACCCGCCTGCTCGAAGGCCTCCCGGCGCACGACGCTGGCGCCACCGAGGAACGTCGTGACCGCGGAGGAGCGCAGCGGGTCACCCACCCGTAGCCGCGGCACGTGCCGTCGCTGGGTCTCCCCGGTGTCGGGGTCGACGATGCGCAGCGACACCACACCCAGCCGCGGGTCGCCCGCGAAGGCAGTGCGGATGCGTTCGGCCGTAGCGGACTCGGGCAGCCAGCCGTCGTCATCGAGGAACAGCAACAGGTCACCTGTCGTCTCCGCCGCCCCGGCGTTGCGGCCCGCCGGGATCCCGACGTTCTCGGTCAGGCGCAGGAACCGCACCTCCGGCGGCAGGGCCGACACGTCGGCGCCGTTTCCGACGACCACCACCTCGATCGGGCCGCCGTCCTGGTCGTGCAGGGACTGCAGGGCGCGACCGAGCTCCGCAGGGCGGTCCCCCATGGTGATGACCACGCAGGACAGGGTGGGCGAGCTCAATCGAGGCGCCGGGAGAGCAGGATGCTGACGAGGTGCACGACGACCATCGTCCCGGCGACGACGGCCATCGCGACCGCGGTGATCCTGGTGCCGAGCAGGTCACCGGCCACCAGGTCGACGACCATGGCCACGAGCAGGATGAAGGACAGCTCGAGAGCACCCGTCACCTGGTGGATCTTCAGGACCTGGGCTGCCCTGCGCAGGCCCCCCAGGGTGCTGCTGCGCAGCTCGACCGATGCCTCGCTGGGCGGCGGGGCGCCCGCCCTGACGCGGGCCACGTCGACGAGGTCTGACTCCGCCTTGATGAGGATCGCGCAGAGACCGGTGGCGACGCCGAGAGTCGACCAGCCACCGAAACCACCGTCCCCCGCCCGGAGTCCGAGGCCACTGAGCAGGGCGCCCTCGACGACGTAGTGGCCGACCCGGTCGAGGTAGACACCCGTGATGGAGGTCGTCCTGCGCCACCTCGCGACCTCGCCGTCGCACAGGTCCAGCAGGAAGTAGACCTGGACGAGCACGAAGGTCAGGACGATGCCCGGCCAGCCGCCCACCAGGGCCAGGACGAGCGCGCCCACGAGCCCGACGACGATCATCCAGCCGGTGAGCGCGTTGGCCGACACCGGTGTGCGGATCAGCAGTGCGGTCAGCCGCAGTGACACCTTGCGCAGGAACAGCCGAGCCAGCCAGTGCTCGGCGTTGCGCCGGCTCATGGTCGACTCGGGCTGGGTCACCGCGCGCAGCTCGTCCAGCGTGGGGCGGCGCCCGGCCGGGGTCACGCCGGGCGTGGCCGCACTCATCTTTCCGCCTGCTCGGTGACCGGCACGGAGGGCTCTGGAGGAACGGAAGGCAACGGAGGGCTCTCCTGACTTGCGGGGACGCCGGACCACAGGATGCGGTGCGGGTGGGGCAGGGTGACGAGGACGTCGGTGGCGCCCGGGTCCGCCGCGGCGGGAAGCTGGCTCTCGAGCACCACCTCGTCAGGTCGGTCGGACGGTCGGCTGGTCGCGGGGCCGGAGACCTCGATGTCGTGGGGCAGCACCCGTGCGATGCGCAGGTCGTGCCCGCCGCCGTCCGCCAGGTGCAGCGGCAGGGTCACCGTGACCGAGCTCGCGCCACCGGCTCCGGCACGAACCGTGGCCACGCCGGGCTGCAGCGCCTCGGTGAGCCGAGCTGCGCCACCGACGTCGAGGGTGAGGTTGCCCTTCTCGGTGACGTACGGGACGACCGCGAGGGCGGACGTCCCCAGCAGGGCCGGCACGGCAGGACGGTCCGCGGAGACGACGCCGTGCTCGTTTCCGATGCGACGCAGGTACTCGGGACCCGCGTCCGGCGCTCGCAGCTTGAGGTACACGTCCCAGATTCCCTCCGCCAGGGGCCCGCCGTCGACGGCGGCGAGCGGGTCGAGCTCTCCGTGCACGCGGTACCGCTGGCTGCCGTCGTCGGTGACGGGGACGACCTCGAGCGGCAGGCGTAGCCGGGTCAGCGACTCGCGCCGTACCAGCTGCAGCCAGGCCTCCGTGGGGTTGCGCGCGGTGCTGGCCTCCAGCGGCACGTCGGCGAGGTGCGCGGCATACACGGGGGCGCCGTCGACGATCGTGATGGCGGGCTGGCCCGACTCGGACGCCACGCTGACCAACGCCTGGAAGCGCAGCCGGCCACCCTCCCAGTGCCAGACCTCGGTGTCGGCATGCACCCGCAGGGACGCCTCGAACCCGGCCAGCTCGACGAGGTCGTCGAACCGGTCGGCCCGCATGAGCTCCGCGACCACCCGGACGGCGGCCGGCAACGGCTCCCAGATGGTCGGGCGGGTGAAGTGGTCGTCGGCAAGGCGTCGGACCTCGGTGTAGAACGCCCGTTGCCGCTGCGGCGACCGTCCGGCAAAAGTGGCGCCGCTCAGCCTGCGCATCATCTCCACCGAGTACCAGCGTCGCAGGACCAGGTCGCGTCGCGGGCCGGGATCGGTGAGGCGCTCGACGACCTCGACGGCCTCGCGCAGGTTGGCGTAGTAGGCGATGGGTGCGATGGTCCGATAGCCCGCGTTGGCCCCGTCGTCGCGCGCGATGTGCAGGTAGCAGGTGTAGTCAGACAGGACCGAGACCACCCGAGCGAGCAGATAGGCCTCGACCACGAAGATGTGGTCCTCGAGCCTGCGTGGACCTTCGGGGAAGCGCAGCGCGTGCTCCTTGAGGAACGCGCGGCGAAAGGCCTTGTGCGGAGTCATGCTCTCCATCAGCGGCGCGGTCTCCAGGGTGCACGACTCGTGGTTCTCACGGAACAGCGTCGTGGGTATGCGTCGACCCCGGCCGGCGATCTTGCCGATGACGACGTCGGCGTTGTTGCGACTCGCCATCGCATACATCCGCTCGAGCGCCTCGGGCGTGAGCAGGTCGTCGTGGTCCATGACGTAGACGTACTCGCCGCGGGCGGTGTCGATGCCGACGTTGCGCGGCTTGCCCGGCCAGCCTGAGTTGCGGATGTGGATCGCCCGCACGTGGGGGTGGAGAGCGGCAGCATGGTCGAGCCGGGCAGCCGTGACCACGTCGTCGGAACCGTCGTCGACGAGGATGACCTCGTACTCGGAGGGCGGCAGGCTCTGTGCGACGAGCGACGCCAAGGCTGGTTCGAGGTAGTCACCGGTGTTGTAGACGGCGACGACGACGCTCATCTTGAGGGGCGCCGAGCCCTCCGGCGAGATCTCTCCCGCTGCCCGTCGTTCGCGCCACGTGGAGATCCGCTCCGCGAACCCCATGGTGTGGTCGCCGTCCGCCGCGCGTCAGCGAGACCCGGCGGGTTCGGCCCCGGCCGGCATCTCGTCGAGGGGCTCGCTCTCGTGCATGTCCTCGGCCACCGCGGCCGTGACCTCGTGCGAGCTGATCGGGTCGGCCCTGCGGATGTCGATGACGTGTCCGGTCAGGTGGGAGACGAGGACACCCAGCGAGGTGCGCGCGACGGTCTCGCTGCCGAGCAGGGAGTCGGGCGGCTCCGCCCCGAAAGCCTTGGTACGCATGGGAGTCGAGGTCCGCTCGGGATTGACGCAGTTGATGCGCACCCCTGTGGTGGCCCACTCGTCGGCGAGGGCCTGGGTGAGGTTGACCGTCGCGGCTTTGGCCGAGGAGTAGAGGCTGTAGCCGCTGCGTCCGCGCGTGTAGGAGCTGGACGTGAAGAGCAGCATCGACCCACCACTCTCGCGCAGCGAGTCGTAGAACTCCTGGGCGATGAGGATGGGCGCGATGTAGTTGACCTCGGTCGCGGCGTAGATCGTCTCCTCGGTCGTCTCGGCGAGGGTGCCGCGAGGCAGCACGCCCGCGGTGTTCACGACGAAGTCGACGCGCCCGTCCTCCGCGAGGACCTGGCGCCTCGCGGCGACGATGTCAGAACGGCGCTCGACGTGCGTGCGCGTGCCGGACCGGCTGAAGGAGTGCACCTTGGCGCCGTAGCCCTCCGCGATGGCGACCATGTCGGCCCCGATGCCGTAGCTGCCGCCGAAGACGACGACCGTCTTGCCCTCGAGGGCGGCGCGGTACTCCTGCTCGGTGCGTTCCTGCGGGACGTCGTGGCTGGTCAGCTGGAACAGCTTGTCGGCGAGGTAGACGTCGATCGGTTCGGTGACCTTCATGTTGCGCTCGTCCCCGGCCACCACGGCGATCGGGACGTCGGGCAGGTAGCGCAGCACAACCGTGCAGTCGTCGGTGGCGGTGAAGTCGGGGTCCTGGTCGGCGAGCTCGTAGGCGCGGGAGATGACCGAGCGGCGGAAGGCCTGCGGGGTCTGCCCACGGCGCAGCTCCGAGCGCTTGAGGACGTCGCTGATCTCGTCCTCGTCGGTGACCGCGATGATCGTGTCGGCCGACGGGATGGCAGTGTCGACCGCCGCATAGGTCATCAGGGCAGCGATGCAGTCCTCGATGATGCGCTGGCTGAGGAGCGGCCGGACGGCGTCATGGAAGAGGACGTTGCACTCCTCGTCGCCGAGCGCCTCGAGGGCCCGCTGGGTCGTGCCGTTGCGGGTCTCGGCACCCTCGAGGATCTGGGTCACCTTGGTGTAGCCACCCTTCGCGACGATCTCGCGGACCGGGTCGAGGTGTCCGGGCGTCATCATGACGACGACCTCGTCGATCAGCGGACTGCTGTTGAACACGTCGATGGTGTGCTCGATGATCGGCCGCCCAGCGATCTTGATGAGCTGCTTGGGGATGTTCAGCCCGACCCGGCTGCCCACCCCACCCGCAAGGACGACGGCGACGTTGCGAAGGGGGTTCACCGGCCCAACACTACCGGCTGGCCACGCCTCTCCCGGCCGTCCGCGGGCGCGCCGCGGCGACGTCGCGAACCTGGCCGCACGGCATACCAAGTCGGCCTTGCGACGCGCCCCGGGAGTCAAGAAACGGCAAAGAATGCGGCCGAAAGCGGACTTCTCCCCCGACTCTGGGTCAGGATGCCTCAGTGACCACTCCTGCCACACGCGTTCCGCGAGCGGCGTCGGGACGGCGTCTACTCGTCGAGCTGGCCTGCGCCTCCCTCGCCACCACCACCCTGCTGACGGCGCTCCCCGTCGCGACCCTGCCGACCGCCGCTGCGAGCGCGAAGCCCGTGGCCCCCTCGGTCCACGGTGTCGCGCTCCAGTCGCTGGCCAGCACTGAGGCACCGCGCGGCGACGCGCTGGCGTCCCCCGGCACACCGACGGTCACCGGCTCCGTGCGCCGCACCCTGATCGCCACGACACCGTCCAAGGCCCCGCTGGCCGCGGTGTCGTGGCCGGCCGGCGCCGCACCCGCCGTGGGCACCGAGGTCTCGTTGCGCGGGCGCACCGCCAAGGGCTGGACCCCGTGGGTGGACGTCGAGGTGTCCGGCGACACCGACCCCGCCGCCACCAAGGCACAGCGGATGGGCACCGACCCGGCCTGGCTCGGCGAGGGCGTCACCTCCGTGCAGGTGCGGTATGCCGCCTCCGACCGGGCCGCCGTCGCCCGTGGCCGGATCGACCTCGTCGACCCAGGCACCAGCCCGGCCGACGCCCCGGCGCGCCGACCAGCCGCCTCAGCCACGGCCGTCGCGGCGAAACCCACCATCGTCAGCCGCGCCGCGTGGGGCGCTGACGAGCGGATCCGCTCCTGCGAACCCTCGCTCGCCGCCACGACCAAGGGCGCCGTCCTGCACCACACCGCGGGCACCAACAGCTACACCGCGAGCCAGTCCGCGGGTCTGGTGCGTGGCATCTACGCCTACCACGCCAAGAGTCTCGGCTGGTGCGACATCGGCTACAACGCCCTCGTCGACAAGTACGGCCAGATCTTCGAGGGCCGGTTCGGCGGGCTGGACCGCCCCGTGATCGGCGCGCACACGCTCGGCTTCAACATCAACACCTTCGGCGTCTCGGTCCTCGGCACCTACACGACCACGGTCCCGAGCGCCGCTGCCACGAACGCCGTGACCTCGATCATGGCGTGGCGGCTGGGCACCTTCTACGTCGACGCGCGCGGCACCACCCAGCTGGTCAGCGGTGACAGCGGATCCCGATACAAGAAGGGCACCGTCGTCACCCTGCCGGTCGTCACCGGCCACCGCGACACCGTCAACACGAGCTGCCCCGGCACCCAGCTGTGGAACCGCCTGGCCACCCTCCGCACCTCGGTGAGCAGCAAGGAGGCCTACACCGGCAGCGTGGTGTACAAGAGGTATGCCGCGTTGGGCGGCGCTGCTGGCCGGCTCGGCCTGGTCTCGCGCGGCGAGGCCAGCTCGCCGCTGGGGCTGCGTACCCTCTTCACCGGGGGCAGCCTCTGGAACACCTCTGCCGGGATGATCGAGCTCGGCGCTCCCTTCGGGGCGTACTACGAGGACAACCAGGGCCCGACGCTGTGGGGACCCCCGACGGGCAACAGCTACGCCGTGCCCAACGGCCAGCGCAGTGACACCACCAAGGGCATCACGATGACCTGGACCTCGGCGGTGGGCACCCACCACACGAACGGGCTGGTTCGCGACTACTGGACGCAGCGCGGCGGCGTCTCCGGGCCTCTCGGCTTCCCCTCGGCGACGATGGTCCGCGCGACCTCGACCGGGTACGCCCAGGACTTCCAGGGCGGCATGGTCACGTACCTGGCCGCCGCCGGCATCCGCACCGTGCCCAGCCCCATGGTGGCCGGCTACAAGGCGATCGGTGGCCCGGCCTCGGCCTACGGCTACCCGAAGGCCGAAGCGGTCGCCGCGAACGGCGGTCTGAAGCTGGCCCTGCAGGGCGGCACCCTCTGGTACAGCGCCGCGACCGGCGCGCACCCGACGTCCGGTCCGATCCAGACGTACTGGCTCTCCCGCGGCGGGCCCGCGTCCTCGCTCGGCTTCCCCACCTCGGCCGTGACCTCGACTGCCACCGACGACACCCAGTCCTTCGCCACCGCGATGGTGCGCTACGTCAAGGCGAGCGGCACCGTGGTCATCATCCGACGGTCCTGACGCCCGACAGTCAGGCGGAGGGCTTGGTCGCCAGCAGGCAGAACTCGTTGTAGATGAACGGCTTGCCGGCCCACCGCGGGAACGGGAAGCTGAACGGCTCGCCGGGGACCAGGCCGACGTCCTTGGACAGCTGGACGAGGTCCGCGCCCGTGGTGAACCGCACGTGGGTCGGGTCGCTGTCGTAGCCGCGCTCCTGCGGGCAGACCATGAAGACCTTGCCGCCGGGGCGCAGGAAGGGCAGGTACTCCTCCAGCAGCGCGATGCCACCGGCCGGGTCCATGTGCTCGATCACGTGGGCGATCAGCATGCCGTCGAACGACTCCGGCTTGGCCTGGTCGCTCTTGTGGAACTCCTCCGCGGTCATGGCGATCTGCCCCCGCGAGCAGGCCAGTGCCACGGCCGAGGCGTTGTGGTCGACGCCCACCGAACCGGACTCCAGGACGTCGAGGTTCCGACCGATGCCACAGCCCACGTCGAGGGTGCGTCCGAGCTGCTGACGCCGCAAGTTCCAGTGGTAAGGCGCCTGCACGGGCAGGATCCGCTTCCACCAGACCATCTGCTTGTGGCGAAGCCGCTCGGCGTAATCGGGGGCCTCGGTGCTCATGGGGGTCTGCTCCTCGACGTCGGGGCTGGCCGCTGCGGGCCGGTCGGACTGCGACACAGAGTACCCACAAAGCGTCAGGCAGTCAGGCCACCAGTGCGCTGCCAGCGCAGCTGCAGGTCCGCCGCCGTGCGCTGGATCCCCACGGCCAACGGCGTGCGCGGGCGGTGGTCCAGCTCGGGCCAGACGACCGAGCGGAGGCTCAGGTTGCGCGCCTGGAAGGCCGCCACCGGCGATGCGGCGAGACCGATGCGTGGGCGCCGCTTGGAGATGAGCCGGACCTCTCCGATGATCTCCCCGATGGTCACCGGGCGCAGCGAGGCGAGGATCTTGGTCACGGCGACCGGTGCACCAGCAGCGACCTGCTCGGCGCGGAGTCGGTCCATGGCATCCGCGACCAGCTCCGCCGCATCGGGGGTGTAGATGTAGTCGCGCAGGGTGTCCAGCGAGACGTAGATCGACAGCGGTTGGGCGGTGAGCTGGGCCTTGAGCATCTGCGAGATGAGGCCCTGGGGCTTGGCGAGGTTCTGGCCCGGGCCGTACAGGTTGGCGATCCGCCCGCAGAGCACCGACACCCCGGTGGCTGCACCCCACTCCCGCACGCGCGTCTCGGCGGCCAGCTTGGCGCGGCCATAGGGCGCCAGCGGGTTCACCGGCGTCGTCTCGTCGAACGGCGGACCAGCGCTGCCGGCATACAGACCGCCGGCAGACGACGCGAAGAACACGGCTCCCTGCGCCGCCGACGGCGACGGCGACGGCGACGCGGACGTGGACGTGGACGACGAGGACCCGGACAGCCCGTCCAACGCCGCCTCGAACACTCTTCAGCTCACCGTCCAGGGACTCCTTCGAGGCACCGGTCACGCCGGCCCCGGCAGACCACAGGACCTGCCACGGCCCACCTCCGGCGTCGCGGACGAACGCGCGGGCGTGGTCGTGCAGGACCTGCGGAGCATCCTCGGAGGACCAGGGGATGGGTCCGCAGGACCACATCGGCAGACCGCGCCCACTGTGCTCCCGGACGAGGTGCGATCCGAGCAGGCCGCCGCTGCCGACCACCCAGGTGAGGGGGCCCGCAGGTGTCACGGTCGCGGGCGTCGGCTCCCGAGCGGACCGTCCGCCGGGTCACCCACGATGAGGTAGGGCGGCTTGCCCATCGCCATGTTGACGGCCACACCGATGTACTCGGCGATGATGCCCAGCGAGAAGAGCACCGCGCCGGTGCTGAAGAGCACCACCACCATCGTGGAGGTCCAGCCCTGGGGAACGTCACCAGTCGTGCTGGCGACGACGAGGTATGCCGCGTAGACCAGTCCGGCGAGAGCGAAGACGACGCCGAGCACACTCACCAGACGCAGACCGCGCGTCCCACTGGAGAGGACGAGGCGCCAGAAGTGTGAGAGCAGCCGGCGCAGCGAGTAGCCGGAGCGACGGTCTCCCTCCTCGCGCAGTTCGACCGGGCACACGGCGGGTTCCCCGGACACCCACTGCATCGCGACATCGAGGTAGACCCCAGACCCGGCATACGCGGCGACGCTGCGGCCGACCTCGCCCAGGACGAGCCGGTAGCTCTGGAAGGACGCGGTGGCGCCACCGGCGAGCACGGTGGCGAACAGCCACTTGGCACCCTTGGACGTGAGGTTGCGGAAGGCGCTGTGCGGCGGCGGGTTCGTGGCCTCGGCGTAGACCAGCTGGACGTTCTCGCGCAGGGCGGTGTCGAGGAAGGCCGCCATGTCGGCCGGGTCGTGCTGACCGTCCTCGTCGAGCGTGACGATCCAGTCACCACTCGAGGAGGCCATGCCGGCCAGCGTTGCCGGGTGCTGGCCGAAGTTGCGGCTGAGCCATACCGGGCGGACGAACGAATACTTGTCAGCGAGCTCGCGGATGGTTTCGTCGGAGCGGTCGCGGCCGTTGTCGTAGACGAGCAGCGTCTCGATGACCTGGTAGCGGTGGCCGTCCGGCGTGACACTCGGCTCGGCGAACCGGGCAATCTCCTCGACGACGGATCCGAGCGTGAATTCGCCTCCGTAGACAGGGATTACGACGGACACCCGGTGCAGTCGGCTCACGTCGGGCAGGGAGTCCGTCACGATTTGCACGATACCTCATGGGGCCGAAGGGAATGGGCAGCGCACGCGGTGGCTACTCGGGCTTCGCGTGCATCTTCCGGCCTACCCAGAGGTAGGCGAGCCGCCGCGTGTAGGCCATCCCCCGGGCCAGCAGGTCGCCCCGGACGAGGTCGACGCGGCTGAGCAGACCGGGCTGTGCGTCAGCCAGCTGGTGGTGGAAGCCCAGGACCTGGTTGGACTGCTCCTCGGCCAGGTGCACGCTCCACTGGCCGGCGCTGAGGCGGAAGCCCGCGAGCGCCTCCGCGATGCCGTAGAAGTCACCCTGCATGAGCACGTTGACGTAGCTGGCCTCGTCGATGACGTAAGGGTGGCTGTCGTCCCAGCCCCCAGCTGCCTCGAGCGCAGAGCGACGCATCAGCACGCAGGCCGGTTCGCCGAAGATGTTGGCGCCGGCCACCACGGTCCGGCGGGCCGCAGCCCGACCGCTCACCCGGCCGCGGAGGCCGGCCAGACCGCGCGAGCGGACGATGACGTTGGCGTGGGCGTCGATCAGGTCGCGCTTCGAGGCCACCATGACGATGCCCTCGCCGGAGTCCATCGCCTCGACCTGGCGCTCGAGACAGGTCGGGTAGACGAGGTCGTCACCGCACACCAGCTTGACCAGCTCGCCGGTGGCCTCCTTGGTCACGCGCTCCCAGTTCGCCGGGGCACCGCCACCCGCCGGAGTCTGCAGCAGGCGCACCCGCGGGTCGGAGGTGAACCGCTGGAGCCGCTCCCAGGAGTCGTCGGTCGAGGAGTGGTCCGCGACGACGAGCTCGAAGTCCGTGTAGGTCTGGGCCAGGATCGACTCCATGGTGGCCTCGATGAACGCGCCGTTGTTGTAGGACGGCACGACGATGGAAACACGGGGGCTCACGGGCACTACCTCGGATCGTGGGGGGAGTCGCTGGGGTCGGACGGCTGGTCGGCCGCGGCCGGGCGGCGGAACGAGAAGTGCTTGTGGCCGAACCAGCTCATCAGCGAGGTGACGCCGACGATGAGGAACTGGCTCACGAGCACCGGCAAGTGGGCGATCTCGACGAGGAGCGGCAACAGCACGGCGTTCACCCCGAGCGCGGAGAGGTATACCGACTCGAACCGCAGCAGGTCGCGCAGGACGTGCCCACGGACCCGGAACACCACGAGTCGGTAGAGCCAGAACGCGCACAGCACGCTCGCGACGTGCGCACACGCCAGGGTCACCATGTAGCCGACGTGACGACCGACGAGGTACTGGAACGTCACGAACCAGAACAGGCCGATCAGGGTGTTGGCGGCGCCGACCACGAGGAAGGCTGCGCGCTGGTCGTGGATGACCCGCAGCAGCCAGCCCGGAGGACCACCGACGCCGGGAGGGACCGACGGGTTGTGCGTCGCGTCGGTCGCGGGCGCGCCAGCGTCCGGTTCGACCTCATGGCTCACGCTGTTCTCCTCCGATGGTGGGCCGGCGGCGTGTTCTCGCCCGCGGGCGGCCCAGCGCCCGAGGATACCGTCAGGACACGCTCCTCCCCCAATCCGTGCCGCGCCGCGCCGGGCGTGCGAGACGTGTCAGTGGGCGTTCCGGCGCCGACTACTGTGGGTCGACGTGACGGAGCAACTCAGGAGCCGCATCGCCCGCCGGTCCGATCTCTTCTGGCCCCTGGCCACAGTCGTGACCGTCCTGGTGCTGTTCGCGATCCCCCTGTTCTGGACACACCGCTACTACTTCTACGGCGACACCCAGATCGGCGCCTTCCCGCAGTGGTACCACCTCGGTTCCGAGCTGCGCGCAGGCCACTGGCCGGTCCTCAGCCCCGACAACTGGCGGGCCGGGAACTACACGGCCGAGGGCCAGTGGGGCATCTGGAACCCGCTGATCATGCTGATCGGGCTCGGGGCCTCGTTCGCCGGCAACGCCATGTACTTCAGCGTCATCGTCAAGGCCCTGATGTTCGTCACGGTCGCGACCGGCGGGTACGCGTTGGCGCGCAGCTACGGCGCCCAGCGCCGCGCGGCATACCTGGTGGGCATCGCCCTCCCGCTGGGAGGTGAGACGCAGTATCTCGACAGCCCCACCTGGGTGACCGGGCTGCTGGTCTGGGCGCTGCTGCCGTGGGCCTGGTGGGGGATCCGGCGCACGATGCTGCACCGTCGCAACCCGTTCCCGGCGCTGGCGATCGGCTACCTCATCGTCACCGTCGGCTACGTCTACGGGACGATGTACCTGGCCCTGGTCATCGTGGCCTGCCTCGTCGACACCTGGGTGAACCGCGACCGCGCGGCCTTCCTGCGCGTCCTGCTCATCGGCGTCTGTGCCGGGCTGCTGACCATCACCGTCTACCTCCCGGGCATCCTCAGCGCCTCCGTCACGACGCGCGCGGACACCGGGCTCTACTACGACGCCAAGCTGCCGGTGGACCTGCGCGACCTCGTGGTCAGCGTGCTCCCCACCGGCATCGTCCCGGCCCGGCTGACCCAGCGGACCTTCTTCCCGATCCACTACACGGCCTGGTTCCTGCCGCTGTTGATGTGGATCGACGTCGCCCGGTTGCGCACCTTCGTGAAGACCCTCACGGGCGTCTTCGTCATGCTGGGCCTCAGCATCCTCTACGCCATCGGCCCCAGCGTCGTCGGCCCGCTGCGCTACCCCGCCCGCACCCTCCCCTACATCGTGCTCGGCGCGGTCCTGCTGACCATCGTGATGGTGTCGCGGGCCAGCGCCCGGCCCACCCGCGCCCGCCTCGCAGCCAGCCTGGGCTGGGTGGTGGTGGCCGCCTACCTGTCCATCTCGCGGGCCAAGTCCGAGACCCCGGAGGTCGGCTCGTCGCTGGTGCTCGTGGTCATCGGCATCGTCGTCGTCTGGCTGCTGACCCGACGCGCCCGCGAGGCGAGGTTCCCCAGCGTGCCGACGGTCGCCTTCATGGCGGTGTGGACGATCCTGCTGCTCGGTGTCACCCACTACTTCGACCCGCTGCCCAACTCCACGAACCGGAACATGCCGTCCGCGGTCGCGGACTACAAGCAGCAGCTCGCCGGCGCCCGGGGCGACGCGATCCTGGTCGGGGACCCGCACGATTACGCCATCAGCCATCCCGCGGCGGCGAAGGACTTCCTCGTCGGGTCGTCGTGGTACGTCTCGGGCCACCCGATCCAGAACACCTACACGGTGATCGGGTTCAGCGAGTACAACAAGCGCTACTGCATGACGTTCAACGGCGCCACCTGCGCGAAGCTCCTGGACACCCTCTTCACCGTCGAGCCGATGACGGGTATGCCGCGGGTCGACCTGCTCCGCGTCTCCACCTTGCTGATCCGCAAGGACGACTTCAAGAAGAACCAGGCCGCCATCGCCTCCCCTCCTGCCGGGTGGCACGTGGCGAAGGACAACGCCGCCGCGCTGATGTGGGTGCGTGACACGCCGCTGCCGACGGCGGGCGACGTGGCGTGGACCTCCGACGGCACCCGCGTCGAGCTGGTCTCACGGGACGACCGCAACGTCCGGTTCAAGGTCCTCGAGGCGCCGTCGTCCGGCGGGACGGTGGTCTTCAGCCGGCTGGCCTGGCCGGGCTACTCGGCGAGTGAGGGCAGCTTCGCCGACCCCGTCGACCGCTACCTGCTCACCCTGGACGTGCCGGCCAACGCGGCCGGCCGCACCGTCGACGTCTCGTACTCACCACCCGCCTGGGGCCTCAGCGTGGGCGCGTGGGGTCTGAGCGTGCTCCTCTCGCTCGTCCTGTCTGGCCTGGCGCTGTCGGGCGCGCGCCGCCGCCGGCCTGCAGAGCCGGCCACGTCAGCACGATGACCGTCGCCGCTCCGACACCGACGGCTCCGACCCCCGACGCCTCCGACACCGACGCCTGCGCCCGTCGCTGTCGCGTCAGACCGGCGTTCCACGGTCGTCTGGGCCGTGGCGGCGATGCTGACCGTGGCCGTCCTGCTGCTCGTTCCGCTGTGGTTCACACCCCGCTTCTACTTCTACGGCGACACCCAGATCGGCTCGTTCGGCCAGTGGTACCACCTCGGCTCAGAGCTGCGTGACGGCCACTGGCCGCTGATCGACCTGCAGCGCTGGCGCGCCGGCAACTACGTGGCCGAAGGCCAGTGGGGACAGTGGAACCCGCTGGTCCTGCTGATCTCGGTCGCGTCGACCTACGCCTCCAACGCGATGGTCTTCTGCACGGTGCTCAAGGTCATCGTGGCGGTGCTCGGCTCGCTGGGTGGCTTCCTGCTGTGCCGGAGCTACGGCGTGCGCCAGGAGATCGCCTTCGTCGTGGGCATCGCCCTCCCCTTCGGTGGGGCGTCCCAGTACCTCGACCTGGCGACCTGGTCCACCGGGCTCCTCGTCTGGGCCCTCCTGCCGTGGGCCTGGTGGGCCATCCGACGGACGCTCCACGGCCGAAATCCCTTCCCCGCCCTCGCGTTCTGCTATCTCCTGGTGACCGTCGGGTATGTCTACGGGACGATCTACCTGGCCCTCGTCCTCATCGGCTGCCTGATCGACGCAGCCCTGCTCCGCGACTGGCGAGGCCTCGTGCGCGTCCTCGGAGTGGGGGTATGCGCCGGACTGCTCACCATCACGGTCTACCTGCCCGGACTGCTCACCGCTCCGGTGACCACGCGCGGCACCTGGGAGATCCTCAACACGAGCAACCTCCCGGTGTCCCTCCAGGACTATGCCGTGTCGGTCATCCCCACTGGTGTCGTCCCGCCGGCGATCGGCCGCAGGGACATGACCCCCGTCGGCTACATCGCCTGGTTCCTGCCGATGCTGGCGTGGGTCCGACCCTCTCGGGTCAGCCGTGCCCTTCGACCCGCGGTCGGCCTGCTCTTCGTCCTGGTCTCGGTCGGGCTGTGGTCCCTGGGGCCGACGGACATGGGTCCGCTGCGGTACCCGGTGCGGCTGCTCCCCGTCGTGACGCTCTGCGCGCTCGTGGTCGCCGGCATCCTGGCGTCCCGCGCGACCACCCGCCCCACTCGAGGTCAGCTCGCGCTGAGCATCCTCTGGGTGGGTGCTGCCGCCTTCCTCGCAGGCAGCCACGCCCTCTACACGGCTCGGGCCCAGCTCACGTCCTTCGTCCTGGTGTCCGCCGCCATCCTCCTGGTGTGGTGGCTGTGGCGACGAGGCACGGCACCGGACGCCTCCGCCCGGCTCCGGCGACACCTGCCCGCGGTCGTCGCGGCGGTGGTTGCCCTGTGCTGCCTGGGCTTCCTCGTCCTGCAGCACGCGTACTTCCCCACGCCGCAGTCCAAGGAGCGCAACATGCCCGCCCTGGTCAGCGACTACCGCAGGACGCTGGAGGCGTCCGTCGGTGACGTCTTCATGGTCGGCGCGCCCAACGACGCGATCCAGGCGGATGCCTCGGTCACCTCGGACTTCCTGACGGCGAGCGCGTGGTACGTCAGCGGTCGGCCGATCCAGAACACCTACACCACCATCGGTTTCGCGACCTACAACGACCGCTACTGCATCACCCTCATCGGCGGGGTCTGCCGGCCGGCGCTGGCCATGTTGCGCAGCACCGAGCCGCAGACCGGGATGAGCCGGCTCGACCTGTTGAGCGTCAGCACCGTGCTGATCCGCAAGGAAGGCGTCTCGGCGAAGACGCTGGACGACCCGCCCCCCGGCTGGCGCATCGGCCGGGAGACGCCCCTGTCGGTGATGTGGGTCCGCGAGCGCCCGCTGCCGGCCGCGGGTGGGGTCGTGTGGTCCTCCCCGGGCACCCAGGTGGAGACGCTGTCCGAGGACACCCGGACGGTGCGCCTTCGAGTCACCGCGGTGGCCGACCAGGGCGGCACGGTCGCCTTCAGCCGGCTCGCCTGGCCGGGCTACCGGGTCGAAGGCGGCGGCAGCCTGTCGGACCGCCCCGTCGACGGCTACCTCACCACCCTGCACCTGCCCGCCTCGACCGAGGGCAAGATCGTCACTCTCCACTACGACCCTCCGGGGTGGCCGCTCGAGCTGGCCGCCTGGACCGTCAGCGTCGTGGTCTCGGTGGCGTGGTCGCTGCTGGCCCTCACGCTGTGGTGGCGTCGTCGTCGCAGTGCGTCTCGCGACGCGACGACGGAGTCCCCGGACCGCCAGGCTCAGCCCGCGGGCTGAGCGCCGGGCTCGGCCGGCGGCGTCGGCCCAGCCTCGCCGTCGACCCGCACCCGGCTGGTCACGAAGCCCCAGCCCCAGCACAGGTGCATGGTGGGCAGCACCAGCGGCATCCAGAGCCGGTCGGCGGGGCGCAGGTCCGCGTCGGTCACCGTGAGGCCACCGACCGTGGTGATCGCGAGGTATGCCGCGGGCACCAGCCACAGGGGCCACCAGACGAACCCGCCGACCAGGCCCACGACGACCCCGGCCAGCGCCGCGGGCGGGGCGAGGTAGCGCAGGTTGAGGGTGCCCGCGTGGGTGCGGGAGACCGCGCGGCGCCAGCGGCCGTAGTCGCGGTACTGCAGCGCCAGGGCGCGCAGGGTCGGGCGCGGGCGATAGGTCACCCGCAGTCTCGGGGAGAACCACACCAGGCCGCCGGCCTCCCGGATCCGGTGGTTGAGCTCCCAGTCCTGGGCCCGCACGAACCGGGGGTCGTACCCGCCCATCCGGTCGAGCCAGGGCTTGCTGAACACCCCGAGGTAGACCGTGTCGGCCGGGCCGGCCTCTCCCCCGGTGTGGAAGGCAGCAGCCCCGACCCCGAGCCGCGAGGTCATCGCCGCGGCGACGGCGCGCTCGAAGCTGGTGACCCCGCGTGCGTCCATGAGGCCGCCCACGTTGGCCGCCCCGGTCTCCTCGAGCAGGGCACAGGCGGTGCTGATGTAGTCGCGGTCGAGGACCCCGTGACCGTCCACGCGGACCACCACCTCGGTGTCCGCGGACAGTCGCGCCAGGGCCGCGTTGAGGGCCTCCGGGGTGCGACCGGACGGGTTGCCCACGGAGCTGACTCGGGGGTCGTCCGCGCAGATCCGCTCGGCAATGGCGTCGGTCCTGTCGCGGCTGGGGCCGAGGGCCAGCACCAGCTCGACCTCGCCCGGGTAGTCCTGCTCGAGCACCGCAGCCACGGCTTCCTCGAGGTGACGCTGCTCGTTGAGGATGGGCATGACCACGCCGACCCTGGGGGTTCGGACGAGGTGGGGTTCTGGTGACGTGCTGGTCATGAGGATGCAGAGCATACGGAGGACAGGTCGCCCTCCGCCGCGTTGCCTGCAGCCTTGGCTGGGTCGAGCACCGCCGTCCCACGTCCCGGCTTGGGCTTCGGCTTCGCCGTCGTGGCCGAGGACGTGCCTGACGGCGTGGCCTTGGCCTTGCCCTTCGCGTTGCCCTTCGCCGTGGCCTCGGCGGCCTTCTCCGAAGCCTTGATGGTGCTCTGGACCGTCGAGGTGACCAGGTCGGCGTCGTAGTCCCACGGCTTCATCAGCGGGGGCACGAAGTTCACCCCACGGATCTTGTGGGTCCGCGTCTTCATCGCCAGGTCGGCGAACCGGCCGAGCTCGGACTGCGGCAGGTCGGTCCTGATCAGGCCGGAGGTGGCGCCTGCGATCTTCTGGAACCGCACCAGCACCGTCTGCGGGTCGAGCTGGTCGGCCATCGCGGTCATGACACAGCGCTGGCGGGCCATCCGCTCGTAGTTCGTGGACCCCTGGCGGGACCTGGCGTACCAGAGCGCGTGGTAGCCATCGAGGTGCTGGGGCCCGGGCTCGATCCACTCGGAGATCCGTGAGGTGCCGCCGCCGATCGGGGTGCGGTACTTCACGTTGATGTCGAGACCGCCCACCGCGTCGACCATCTTCTTGAAACCCTGGAGGTCGACCATCACGTAGTACTGGATGTCCAGACCGCTGAGCGCCTCGACCGCCTCGCGGGTGGCGAGGACGCCGGGACTCTGGGTCCCAGCCGGGAACTTCGCGGCGTTGTTCTCAGCCCACGTGTAGAGGCCGTTGAGCAGGCACTCGTCCCCGCAGTTCCAGCCCTCCGGCATCAGCCGCGCCATCGTGGAGCCGGGCCGGAAGTTGATGTTCTCGGTGTCCCGGGAGAAGCCGAAGGTCACCGCGCTGCCGGACTCGGCGTCGATGCTGACCAGCTGGATGCTGTCCGGGCGGGTGCCCACCCGGTCGCGCCCGGAGTCGGCCCCGAGCAGCAGGATGTTGTAGCGGCCGTTGACGGCCCCCACGGCTTCGTTTCCCTGGAAGAGGGCGCTCATGGCGTCGCGTCCGGCAGCCACGGTGTTCGCGGCATACACGAGGCCACCGCTGGTGACCACGAGCAGGGCTGCGGTCACGCCGGTGAGCCAGCGGCGGGTGGCGAGCAGCAGGGTGGCCGGGCGACCGAGCCGCCAGGCATCGATGAACAGGACCGCCCACAGCACGGCGAAGCCTGCGAGCAGCCCCTGCAGCCCCGTGAGCACCCAGCCGCGCCCGAGCACTCCGATGGCGAGCGACTGGCTGAGGAAGAACACCACTCCCATCAGCACCACCAGGGCGGCGAGGCTGAACCAGACCCGGAGTGCGAACCGTCCAAGGCCCCGCCGGCCGGCCACGAGCTGGGCGCTGCCGGGCAGCAGAAGGGTGAGCAGCACGAGGGTGAACGCGCGTCGGCGGCGCATCCGCGGCGTGAGGGAGTCCCCGTCCGCCAGGGCTGCACTGCTCCGCCGGGACAGGTACACACCAGTCTCTGCGCCCGTCGGCGCGACGTGGGTGGCCCTCATGATGGACCAGTATCGGGGTACACCAGTGTGATTCCTGTGACGCCTGTGATTATCCGAGTGTCGGACCTCCTGCTGCGGTGTTCACGACATTTGCCCGGTTCGTGCGCACTCAGGTGTGGTCGCCACCCCCGCTGCGCCCCCCGCGGCGTTTTGCCAGCCCACCGGACGGCGCACGACACTGGACCGCATGACTGGACGCCAGACCGGCCCCGACGACGCGCGCGCCATCCCCCAGCGGGGATCCGGCCGCGCCAGCACGGGCTCCGACGGGACCGATGCAGGCGGAGCCGACGAGGTCTACACCGTGGACGTCCGCGGGCGCAGGCGGGACCGGTCAGGACGGGACCAAGGGGCCGCAGGAGCCCCGCCACCCCGGTCGAGCCGGCCCGGCCGGTCAGATCGTCGCGGCGCCGCCGCACCCCCGCCCGCCGACCCGTCGTGGGACGACGAGGCGTGGGACGACGAACCGCGCCGCCGCCGGCGCTTCCCGGTCGTGCGCGTGGTCCTGCTGCTGGTCGCGGCGTGGGTGGCCTTCATGGTCTTCACCCCGCTGCACGCCTGGAACTCGGTGACCAAGGTCGACACGACACCCGCCGGCACCCGCCCCGCCGACAGCAAGGGCTTCAACTACCTGCTCGTCGGCTCCGACAGCCGCGAAGGGCTCTCCGCAGCCCAGCGCAAGGAGTACGCCACCGGCAAGGCGGCCGGGCGGCGCACCGACTCGATCATCCTCGTGCACGTCCCGCAGGGTGGCGGCAAGCCTGCGCTCATCTCCATCCCCCGCGACAGCTACGTGCCGATCCCGGGCCACGGCAGCAACAAGATCAACGCCGCCTTCGCGTTCGGCGGCCCGAACCTGCTGGTCCAGACCGTCGAACAGGTCACCGACCTGCACATCGACGGCTACGTCGAGATCGGGTTCGCCGGGTTCGCCTCCGTGGTCGACAGCGTCGGGGGCGTCAGCATCTGCGTCCCGTTCAACATGAACGACAAGAAGGCCGGCATCAACCTCAAGAAGGGTTGCCAGGTCCTCGACGGCAAGAACGCGCTGGGCTACGTCCGGGCGCGCTACTCCGACCCCCGCGGCGACATCGGTCGGGCCGAGCGCCAGCGCCAGTTCCTCGCCGCGATCATGAAGAAGGCTGCGACCCCGTCCACGGTGCTCGTGCCGACGCGGTACTGGGGTTTCACCCACGCCTCCGCCAAGGGCCTGATCGTCGGGGAGGACACCTCGATGCGCGACGCCAGCCGCGTCCTGCTCGCCATGCGGGCCGTGTCCAACGACAACGGCCTGAGCCTGGTCGTCCCGCTCTCGAGCCTCAACTACCAGACCAGCGCGGGCAGCTCGGTCAAGTGGGACACCAAGCGCGCCAAGGCGCTGTTCACGTTGCTGCGCAACGACACTCCGCTCGAAGCGCCGCCCGAGGGCACCGACGGCAAGCCGTCAGGCGGGTGAGACGAGGGGGTATGCCGCGTGGCCGGCACACCCCCGCCGGTGGCTCTCGGTGAGCCCGGGGAGGCCGCCGGTGATCCCTACTTGAGGATCTGGCGGGCCATCACGACGCGCTGGATCTGGTTGGTGCCTTCGTAGATCTGGGTGATCTTGGCGTCGCGCATCATCCGCTCGACCGGGAAGTCGCGGACGTAGCCCGCCCCACCGAGCAGCTGCACCGCGTCGGTCGTGACCTGCATCGCGACGTCCGAGGCGTAGCACTTGGCCGCTGCCCCGAAGAAGGGCAGGTCCTTGTCGCCGCGCTCGGACTTGGCGGCCGCGACGTAGACCATCTGGCGGGCTGCCTCGACGGCCATCGCCATGTCGGCCAGCATGAACTGGATGCCCTGGAACTCGGCGATGTTCTTGCCGAACTGCCTGCGCTCCTTGACGTACGAGACGGCGAAGTCCAGTGCGCCCTGGGCGATCCCGACGGCCTGTGCGCCGATGGTGACGCGGGTGTGGTCGAGGGTGGCGAGCGCGATCTTGAGTCCCTCACCCTCCGCGCCGACGATCCGGTCACCCGGGATGCGGACGTTGTCGAAGTGCAGCTCGCGGGTCGGGGAGCCCTTGATGCCGAGCTTGCGCTCCTTCTCACCGAAGGTGAAGCCCTCATCGGACTTCTCCAGGACGAAGGCCGTGACGTTGCTGCCGCGCTTGCCGTCGGGGTCGGTGACCGCGAGCACGGTGTAGTAATCGGAGACACCGGCGTTGGTGATCCAGGACTTCTGCCCGTTGACGATCCAGTCGTCGCCGTCGCGCCTGGCGCGGGTCTTCATGGCGGCCGTGTCCGAGCCCGCCTCGCGCTCGGACAGGCCGTAGGAGAACGTCGTCTTCCCCTCCGCGAGGGGCGTGAGGTAGCGCTTCTTCACGTCCTCGTTCGCCGCGATGATCAGCGGCATCGTGCCGAGCTTGTTGACCGCCGGGATGAGCGACGCTGACGCATCGACCCGGGCGACCTCCTCGATGACGATGCAGGTCGCGAGCGCGTCGGCGCCGACGCCGCCGTACTCCTCCGCGATGTGCGGGGCGAAGAAGTCCGAGGCGACCAGCGCATCGTGGGCTTCCTGCGGGTAGCGCGCCTCCTCGTCCACGGCCGCGGCATACGGGGCGATCTTGTCCTCGGCCACGGCACGCACCGCGCCGCGGAGGGCCTCGTGGTCCTCGGAGATCTTGAACAGGTCGAAGGCGGGGTTCCCAGTGCTCACGGGCTTCAGGTTACCCGCTGGTATGCCGCGGCGTCCCCGTCGCGGCGTGTGTCACCCGCCACCCGGGCGGGCAGGTCACCGGGCTGTCAGCGGCGGCGCGGGAGGTGCCAGAGGTGCCCGTGCTCCTCGCGGTCGAGCAGCTCCGGGAACACGTCACGCTCGAACATGGCGATGCCGGTGGTGTCGTAGGCAGCCTCGGGGAAGTTGAGGATCGTGTAGGTCATCCCGAGCTTCTCCAGCGCCTGCAGCTTCTCGACGATCTGCTCCGGGGTGCCGACCGTCGCACCCTTGCGGTAGTCGGCGAGGAGCCGGTCGACCCGCGGCTCGGGTGAGCCGACGGACAGCAGGCGGGCGCGGAGGGTGGCGAACCGCTCCTCGACCTCCCGCTCGGTGCTGCCGATGAAGACGTTGAGGTTGCCGCTGCGGACGATCTCGCCGAAGTCGCGGCCGACGTCGTCGCAGTGCGCCTTGAGGATCGCGCTCTTCGCGGCGAACCCCTCGGGGCTGGGGTCGAAGTTCGTGTAGTCGGCGTACTGCGCGGCGATGCGCAGCGTCTTCTTCTCACCGCCACCGGCGATCCACATCGGGATGCCGTTGTGCTTGGACCCGGGGACCGACGTGCCCTGCAACGGCTGCGGGTAGCACCGCGCCCCGTCGACCTGGAAGTGCTTCCCGTCGAAGGTCGCCGTGCCGGTCGTCCACATCTGGCGGAAGATCTGGACGCCCTCGTCGAGGGCCCTGAGCCGTTCTCCGGCGCGTGGGAAGCCGTAGCCGTAGGCGCGCCACTCGTGCTCGTACCACCCGCCACCGATGCCCATCTCGAGTCGACCCTCGGAGATGATGTCGACCGTGGCGGCGACCTTCGCGAGGTAGGCCGGGTTGCGATAGGCCATGCAGGTGCACATCTGGCCGATCCGCACCCTGCCCGTCACGGCGGCAAAGGCGGCCATCAGGGTCCAGGCCTCGTGGGTCGCCTCCTCGCTGGGGATCGGCACGGTGTGGAAGTGGTCGAAGACCCAGATCGAGGACCAGTCCTCGTTGGCGTCGGCCCGGCGCGCCAGCCCTGCCATCACGCCCCAGTGCTGGTTGGGGTCGATCCCGACAAGGTCCATGCGCCAGCCCTGTGGCACGAAGAGTCCGAACTTCATGCGGCCGACGTTACTGCCTCTCCCCAACCCGCTCCCATCGTGTGATGCTGAGTCAATGACGTTCCGCCACCAGAACGACCCCGAGCTCATCCGCGAGCTCCTCATCGACCCCGGCATCTGGGTGGTCGTCGGCCTCTCGAACAACCAGGAGCGTGAGGCCTTCGGAGTCTCGCGCTGGCTGAAGATCGAGCTCGGGAAGGGGCTCATCCCGGTGCACCCCAAAGCCGAGGTGGTCCACGGCGAGCAGGGCTACGCGTCCCTGTCCGACATCCCCGACGGCACCGACATCAAGGTGGTCGACTGCTTCGTCAACTCCGAGCACGTCGGAGCCGTCGTCGACGAAGCCATCGCCAACAAGGACCGGCTCATGATCGACGCCATCTGGATGCAGCTGGGCGTCGTGGACGAGGCCGCTGCCGACCGGGCCCGCGCGGTGGGCCTGGACGTCGTGATGGACACCTGCCCCCGGATCGAGTGGCGCGGCGTCCGCTCGGCAGGAATGGCGCGCTAGGACCCGCCGCGACGCTCGCGCAGGGCGGCACCCTTGGCGTGGGCCTGGTCGCGCAGGTCGGCCTGGAAGGCGCTCATCCGCTCACGCAGCCCCGCGGCATACTCACCGTCGCCGGCGGCAAGGATGCGGGCGGCGAGCAGTCCGGCGTTGCGCGCCCCACCGATCGAGACGGTGGCGACCGGCACACCGGCAGGCATCTGCACGATCGAGAGCAGCGAGTCCATGCCGTCGAGGTACTTCAGCGGCACGGGCACCCCGATGACCGGCAGCGGCGTCACCGACGCGAGCATGCCGGGCAGGTGTGCAGCACCGCCCGCCCCCGCGATGATGACCCGCAGTCCGCGCCCAACGGCGTTCTGCCCGTAGGCGATCATCTCCTCGGGCATCCGGTGTGCCGAGACGACGTCCGCCTCGTACGCGATGCCGAACTCACCGAGGGCCTGGGCCGCCAGCTCCATCACCGGCCAGTCGCTGTCGCTGCCCATCACCAGCCCGACCAGGGGCGTGGCCGCGTCGGCGGTGGTCTGTGTAGAAGGTGTCGTGGCGCTCATTCGGTGATCACTCCTGCGAGGTAGTCGGCCGCGTGGCTGGCGCGCTCACGCAGCTGCGCCAGGTCGGTGCCGGAGACGTTGACGTGGCCGATCTTGCGGCCCGGGCGGACGCCCTTGCCGTAGAGGTGCACCTTGAGCTCCGGGTCCCTCGCCATGATGTGGCGGTAGGCCGGGTAGAGCTCCGGGTAGTCACCACCGAGAACGTTGGCCATCACCGTGTGCGGCTCGCGCGGGGTCGGTGCCCCGAGCGGCAGGTCGAGCACGGCGCGCAGGTGCTGCTCGAACTGCCCGGTCACCGCGCCGTCCATCGACCAGTGCCCGCTGTTGTGCGGGCGCATGGCCAGCTCGTTGACGACGTATGCCGGCGCGCCAGTGTGCGAGTCCCTCACCTCGAACATCTCGACGGCGAAAACCCCTGTCACGCCGAGGTTCTCGGCGATGCGCAGCCCGGCCTCGGTGGCAACCGCCGCAAGGGTTGGGTCGAGGTCCGGCGCGGGTGCGAGCACCTCGGTGCAGATGCTGTC
This sequence comes from uncultured Actinomycetota bacterium, assembly GCA_963740865.1. Taxonomy (GTDB): domain Bacteria; phylum Actinomycetota; class Actinomycetes; order Actinomycetales; family Dermatophilaceae; genus Pedococcus. The sequence continues at coordinate 2,306 of CAVUGH010000009.1, read as the reverse complement.
GGTCTGGACGGTTTCGACGACCGGCCACGCCGCAGCCTGGTTGGAGGGGCTGCGCCCGATGAGGACGGCGAGCTCGCGGACGAAGTCCACCTTCTCCTCCACCAGGATCCCGTCCGAGAGCAGGTCATCCGTCCCCTGCTGCTCCGCCACCAGGGCAAGCCAGTCGTCGACCTCGGCAGCCGACGCGATGACGCGAACCCCCTTGCCGTCGTACCCGCCACGCGGGGTCTTGGCCACGACCGGCCACCCGACCTGGTCGGCGAACGCGTCGACGTCGGCGGCCGTCCGGGCCCGGGCCCACGCCGGGCAGGCGACGCCGATCTCGGTGAGTCGCTCCCGCATCGCCAGCTTGTCCTGGGCGAAGCGGAGGGCCTCGGGTGTTGGGTGCAGCGGGATGCCTTCTGCGACAAGGGCAGCCAACACGTTCGCAGGGACGTGCTCGTGGTCGAAGGTGACGACGTCACACTCGCGGGCGAAGGCGAGCACGGCGTCCACGTCGGTGTGGTCACCCACCGGCGCGGACGGGATGACCTGGGCGGCGGCGGCGTCCGGCGCCTCGGCGAGCACGCTGAGGGTGATCGCCAGCTCAGCCGCAGGGGCTGCGCACATCCGCGCGAGCTGCCCTCCGCCGATGATGCCGACGACCGGGAAACCTCCTGGGGCGCGCTGGGGTGACGTCACGCGGCGAGGATATCGGCCGCGGCGGCGAGCGGCCCCGGGGCGTCCGCACACGGCATCCCCGGGGCGTGCGGCGATCTGTCCACCCAGGTGCGGGAACTCGGCACCCGCCGGGCCGCAGCCGCGGATAGGCTCCTCTGGTGTCCCAGAGCCCCTCCGTCGTCGCGCGCCTGCGCGGCACGATCGACGTCCTCTACCGCGAGATGATCAAGTTCGGGATCGTCGGCGCGGTGGCCTTCGTCGTCGACCTCGGGCTGTTCAACATCCTGCGCAGGACGGCGCTCTCGGGCTACGGCAACGGACCGCTCTCCCGGGCCGTCATCGCCACGATCATCTCGGCCGCGGTCGCGACCTGCGTGGCCTGGATCGGCAACCGGATGTGGACCTTCCGGCACCGCCGCAACCGGCCGGTCCACTACGAGGCACTCCTGTTCGCCCTCACCAACGGCGTGGCGTTGCTCATCCAGGCGGGCTGCGTCGGCGTCTCCCACCACTTCCTCGGGCAGGAGAGCCTGGTGGCCGAGAACGTCGCCAAGCTCGTCGGCATCGCGCTGGGCACGCTCTTCCGGTTCTGGGCCTACCGCCGCTTCGTGTTCAGCGAGGAACCCCTGCGGGACACCTCACCGCTGGCTGAGAACCAGGGCTGAAAGCAGGGCTGAGACCCGGGCCGAGACCCGAAGCTGCCGCGCGGCGGCAGGAGGGCTCAGGCGTCCGACTCGCTGAGGAACAGCGCGAAGATCGCCGGCTGGGCCTGGATGAGCTCGAGCCGGCCGCCGTTCGCCTCGGCGAGGTCGCGCGCCAGCGCCAGCCCGAGGCCGGTGCCGGTCGTCGTCACCGAACGCTCGAAGATGTGCGGTGCGATCGAGGCCGGGACCCCCTCGCCCTGGTCGCTGACCTCGACGACGACGGACGGGCCGCTGGTCCGTGCGTGGACGTCGACCGTGCCACGGCCGTGCGCGAGGGCGTTCTCGAGCAGGGTGGACAGCACCTGCGACAGGTCGACCGGCTTGGCCTGGACCACGAGCCCGCGCTCACCGTGGACCCGCACGCTCCGCCGGGCCTGCTCGAAGGCCGGCTGCCACTCCCGCTGCAGCGCCGCGATCACGGAGTCGAGGGAGACGGTGGCCTTGGACTCGTCGCCACCCCTGCGGGTGCGCGACATCAGGTCGTCGACCACCCGGGTGAGGCGTTCGACCTGGTCGATCGCGATGTTGGCCTCCTCCTGGACGACGTCGAGGTCGTCGGTGGCGGCGATCTCCTCGAGCCGCATCAGCAGGGCGGTCAACGGGGTGCGCAGCTGGTGTGAGGCGTCGGCGGCGAAGTCCCGCTCGGACGCGAGCGACTTGGTCAGCCGTTGGGCACTGCGCGACAGCACCTGCGACACCTGGTCCAGCTCGGCGATGCCCGAGTGGATTGGCTGGATCCGGGACTCACCCGCACCGAGCCGCTCGGCGCGTTCGGCGAGCAGGGTCATCGGGCGGGACAGGCTGTGTGCCTGGCGGATCGCCACGAACACCCCTACCGCGAGCGCCAGGACGCCGAGGCCGATGACGATGAGCACCAGCCGGAACGAGGTCGAGGCCGGTGTGCCGTCCTCGAGCCAGCCGGCGACGGTACCCTCGCGGTTC
>CAVUGH010000008.1:0-67937 GCA_963740865.1 uncultured Actinomycetota bacterium | reverse complement strand
ACCGTGGCGTTCCAGATGGCGACGGCCACCGGGGTCATGGTGATCAGGATCGCCAGGGCCACCGCGAGCACGGTGGAGCGAATCAGCTGCTGCCGCATCGTCAGCGGTCAGATCTCGTCGCCGCGCTCGAACCGGAACCCGACTCCACGGACGGTGGCGATGTAGCGCGGCTGCGCGGCGTCGTCGCCGAGCTTTCGGCGCAGGACGGAGATGTGCATGTCGAGGGTCTTGGTCGACCCGAACCAGGCGGTCTCCCAGATCTCGCGCATCAGCTGCTCGCGGGAGACGACCTTGCCCTGCTCGCGCACCAGGACGCGCAGGAGGTCGAACTCCTTGGCGGTCAGCTGCAGCTCCTCCTCCTTGAACCACGCCCGCCGACCCTCGGGGTCGATCCGGACCAGCTCGTGCGCGGACGGGGCGTCCGTGGGGTTGCGCCGCAGCAGCGCCCGCACCCGGGCCAGCAGCTCGGCGAGCCGGAACGGCTTGGTGACGTAGTCGTCGGCGCCGGCATCGAGGCCCACCACGGTGTCCACCTCGTCGGCTCGGGCGGTGAGGATCAGCACCGGGACGGTGCGGCCCTCGGCGCGGATCCGACGGCACACCTCGAGCCCGTCGACGTAGGGCAGACCGAGGTCGAGGACGACCAGATCGGGGTTCTCCGCGGACGCTTCCAGGGCCGCACGTCCGTCTGCACGGACGTCGACGTCGTACCCCTCACGGCGCAGGGCGCGAGCCAAAGGCTCGGAGATGGCAGGGTCGTCCTCAGCAAGGAGCACACGGGTCATGGGGTGATGCTATGTAGTACGGGCCCTTCTCAGCGACCAGGCCAGTCAGGACGGCGTTTCTCGTTGAAGGCCGCGACCCCCTCCGCGCGGTCCCCGGAGAACGCTGTGGCCGCCCACATCTGGTCCTCGATGCGCAGTCCGGCATCCAGATCGGTGTCGAAACCCTGTCTCATGGCGGCCTTGGCGTTGCGCATCCCGACCGGTGAGTGGGAGGCGATGGTGGTCGCCAGCTCGAGGGCTCGCTCGCGGGCCGTGCCGGCCTCGACCACCTCGTCCACCGCGCCCAACCGGCACGCGTCCACCGCGGCATACCGCTGGGCGGTGAAGATCATCTGCGCCGCCCGCGACCAGCCCACGCGACGGGTCAGCAGCTGGGTGCCGCCCCCGCCGGGGATCACGCCGACACTCACCTCGGGCAGGCCCACGACGGCGTCCGCACCGCACACGACCACGTCGCAGGACAGCGCGATCTCGAAGCCGCCGCCCAGCGCGAAGCCGTCCACGGCCGCGATCGCAGGCACCGGAAGGTCCAGGACCCCCCGGTATGCCGCCTGCGCCACCGGGCGCTGGGCGCGCAGCTCCTCGTCGGTGAAGGTGTTGCGTTCCTTGAGGTCGGCGCCGACGCAGAAGGCCCTGGGGTGGGTCGAGGAGACCACCACCGCACGCACGCTGGGGTCCTGGGCGAGCTCCGTGGTCGCCCGGGCGAGAGCCTGGGCCATCGCAGTGGAGACGGCGTTCATGGCCTCCGGACGGTCGAGCACGAGCTCGGCCACGTGGCCGCCGTCGCCGTGGCGCTCGATGCGGACCAGGTCTGCGGTCATGAGGAGGCCTTTCGGGGCGCTGGAGTCGAGCCAGCGGTGGTGGCACCGGCTCTGGTGCTGATGGCTTGGGCGTTCGTCTTGCGACCGCCGGTGGCCCGCCGCAGCTCGCTGGGGGTGACCGGCCCGATGCCCCGCAGGGTGCGCCGGCGCAGCGCCGTCGTCTCGAAGCCGGACAGCGCCGCGAGCGCCGCTGCCAGGGCGTCGTCGACGAGCACTCCGCCGGCGGGAGCCACGCTGGTCAGTCGGCTGGCCCGGTTGACGGTGGTGCCGAAGACGTCACCGAGCCGCGACAGGACCGGTCCGACCGCCATCCCGACGCGCACGTCCGGCAGCAGGTCGTCCTCGGCCATCGTCTCGACCAGGTCGAGCGCCACAGCTGCCGCGGGGGCCGCGTCGATGGTGACGAACAGGATCTCGTCGCCGACGGTCTTGATGACCCGCCCGCCGTGGGCGGTCACGATGTCGGTGGCCAGCGCCTCGAACCGCTGGACCATCACGGCCAGCTGGCGTTCGGTCATCCGGCGCACCAGCGAAGTGAAGTTGACCAGGTCGGCGAACCCCACGACCCGGCGCACGCCCTGCGACGACTGCTGCGGGTCGGCGTCGGCGAGCATGCGGGAGATCGCGGCGGTGAGGTGCCGCCGCCAGGCGTAGATGAGCAGGGGCTCGAGCTCGTCGGCCATGTCGGTGAGCTTGCGCGCGGCGGCCTGGGCCGAGGCCAGGTTGGGGACGGCGCGGGCGTCCGCCTCGTCCAGCGCTGCCTCCTGCTCGGGATCGGCCATCGCCTCGGCCATCAGCTGGGTCTGCCAGACGGCGAGCCGGTCGGTGGTCCGCGCAAAGGCCCGGGTCATCGCCAGGGCCGTGGTCTCGTCGAGCTCCTGCTCGCGCACCAGGCGGGCGACGGCCATCAGGGCCATCTGGTCGGCCTCGGTGAACATCGCGTCGTCGTCCTCGACGTTCGGGAACCCCAGCGCGTGCCAGAACTTCCTCGCCGAGAGCAGCGAGACCTCGGCACCGCGGGACACGTCGCGCCGGGCCATCGTGGCCGGTTTGCCGAGCAGCCGGGCCTCGAGGTCGTCAGGGCGCAGCGCCGCGAAATCCTCCGGGCGCACCACCCGGTGCCGGCCAACCTCGCTCACGTTGCAACCTTAGGGCGTGCCCTAGCCAGTGGCGGACCGCACGTGGACCACATCGCCGGCGGCCACGGCATACTCGCTGCCTGCGCTGCTGACCACCAGCCTCCCCTCGTCGTCGATGCCGACGGCCCGGGCGCGGCGCACGTCGCCGCCGGCCACGTGCAGCTCGACCTCGCGCCCGATCGTCAGGCACGCCTTCCGGTATGCCGCATGGACGCCAGAGCGCGCCGGTCCCGCACCGCTGAGGTCACCGTGCCAGCGGGCCAGGTGGGTGAGCACGGCCACGACCAGGCGCTCTCGGCTCACGTCCGGGGTACCCGCCAGCCGCAGCGAGGTGGCGGTGTCGACCGGGAGCTCGTCGCGGTCCTGGTCCACGTTGATGCCCAGGCCGACCACGATCCCCGTCGGCTGCAGCTCACAGAGGATGCCGCAGACCTTGCGCTCGTCATCCGAGGGCAGGAGGACGTCGTTGGGCCACTTGAGCCCACTGTCCACCCCGGCGACCTCGGCGAGGGCGTCGCGAACCGCCAGACCGGTGGCCAGCGGCAGCCAGCCACGGCCCTGTTCGGGAGCCGGCAGCAGCACGGACAGGGTGACCGAGGTGTTCGCCGGGGTGTCCCAGGCGCGGCCGAGCCGGCCCCGGCCGGCCTGCTGGTGGTCGGTCACGACCACCCGCCACGGTTGGGCGAGCCGTGCCGCCTCGAGGTTGGTGGAGCCCAGCGCCGGGTGGACGTCGACTCCCGTCCACGGCTGACCCGGCGTGACCAACGCCTCGTGCAATGCCTCACGGTCGAGCGATTCGCGCATGGAGGCAAGGCTAGGCTCGCCGACATGGCGCAGACCACCGATTCCGTCGCTGATCCGCTGTCGGTTGGCGGCACCGACGTCCCCGACCCCGACTCGGGCATCGACATCCACTCCACCGCAGGCAAGCTGGCCGACCTCAAGCGTCGCGTCGCCGAGGTCGCCCACGCCGGGTCGGAGCGGGCCGTGGAGAAGCAGCACGCCCGGGGCAAGAAGACCGCCCGCGAGCGCCTCGAGATGCTGCTCGACGAGGGCTCGTTCATCGAGATGGACAAGTACGCCAGGCACCGCTCGGTCGCGTTCGGCCAGGAGGCCAACCGTCCCTACGGCGACGGCGTCGTCACCGGCTACGGCACGGTCGACGGGCGGACGGTGGCCGTGTTCGCGCAGGACTTCACCGTGTTCGGCGGGTCGCTGGGCGAGGTCTTCGGCGAGAAGATCTGCAAGGTCATGGACTTCGCGATGAAGGTCGGCTGCCCCGTGGTGGGTCTCAACGACTCCGGCGGCGCCCGCATCCAGGAGGGCGTGGTCTCGCTCGGGCTCTACGGCGAGATCTTCCGCCGCAACGTGCACGCGTCGGGTGTCATCCCGCAGATCTCGCTGATCATGGGCCCGTGCGCCGGCGGCGCGGTGTACTCCCCTGCCGTCACCGACTTCACCGTGATGGTCGACCAGACCTCCCACATGTTCATCACCGGCCCCGAGGTCATCAAGACCGTGACCGGCGAGGACGTGTCGATGGAGGACCTCGGCGGCGCCCGGGCGCACAACACCAAGTCCGGCGTCGCGCACTACATGGGCTCGGACGAGGAAGACGCGATCGAGTACGTCAAGGCGCTGCTGTCCTACCTGCCCTCGAACAACCTCGAGGAGCCGCCCTCGTTCGCCGACGAGTCTGCCGAGCCGCCGTCGCTCGAGGTCACCGACGAGGACCGCGAGCTCGACACGCTCATCCCGGACAGCGCCAACCAGCCCTATGACATGAAGGTCGTGATCGAGCACGTCCTCGACGACGGCGAGTTCCTGGAGGTGCAGCCGCTGTTCGCGCCCAACCTCATCGTTGGCTACGGCCGGGTCGAGGGTCGCTCGGTCGGAGTGGTGGCCAACCAGCCGATGCAGTTCGCCGGCACGCTCGACATCGACGCCTCCGAGAAGGCCGCCCGGTTCGTGCGCACCTGCGACGCGTTCAACGTGCCGGTGCTGACCTTCGTCGACGTCCCCGGCTTCCTGCCCGGCACCGACCAGGAGTGGGACGGCATCATCCGTCGTGGGGCCAAGCTGATCTACGCCTATGCCGAGGCGACCGTCCCGCTCGTCACGGTGATCACCCGCAAGGCCTACGGCGGCGCCTACGACGTGATGGGGTCCAAGCACCTCGGCGCCGACATCAACCTCGCCTGGCCCACCGCGCAGATCGCCGTGATGGGAGCCCAGGGCGCGGTCAACATCCTCTACCGCAAGCAGCTCGCTGCCGCGGCTGACGCCGGCGAGAACGTCGACGAGGCCCGCGCCCGGTTCATCGCCGAGTACGAGGACACCCTCGCCAACCCCTACATCGCGGCCGAGCGCGGCTACATCGACACCGTCATCACGCCGTCCAACACCCGGATGAACGTCACCAAGGCACTGCGCGCGTTGCGGACCAAGCGCGAGACCCTGCCCCCCAAGAAGCACGGAAACATCCCACTGTGACCCAAGACCACGACGCCGAGGACCGGCCGCCGCTGCGGTTGGTCCGCGGCGACGCGACCCCCGAGGAGGTAGCAGCCCTGCTCGCCGTGCTGTCCGCGGCGTCCGGTGGCGAGGCGGCGCCGGCCCCGCGGCATACCTCGCAGTGGGCTTCGCGGGAGCGTGCCGTGCGCCGCCCGCTCAGCCCCGGCCGCGGCGCCTGGCGCGCCTCCTCCCGGCCCGGCTGACCCGTCAGGCGTCGAGCTCGGCCGTGGTCGAGCGGCGACGCGCGACGGTCTCGCGGAGCTCGGCGGCCTCGACCTCGACCAGACAGCCGGCTGCCAGCACCCGCTCGGCCATCTCCAGGTCACCCATGAACGCCCGGAAGGTGTCCGGCACGGTGATGTCGTGCGCGGGCCGGGACACGACCTCGATGACGTCACCCGCCCGCACCGTCCCGCCCGTCACGACCGACAGGTAGGCGCCGGTGCGGCCCACCTCGCTGAACCGCTTGACCCAGCCCCGCTCACCCATCCGCGCGGCGAAGGTGGCACACGGGATCCGGGGTCCACAGACCTCGAGGACGACCTCGTCGCCAACGGCCCAGCGTTCCCCCACGAGGGCACCATCGACGTCGAGCCCAGTCGTCGTGAGGTTCTCCCCGAACATGCCGTTCGGCAGCTCGCGTCCCAGCTGCTCCGCCCACCGGTCGAGCTCCTCGCGGGCAAAGGCGTAGACCGCCTGGTAGTCACCGCCGTGGTGCTGGGTGTCGCCGAGGAAGTCGCCTTCGACGCCACTGCCCAGGCCGCCGTGCTTGGGCCCGGGGGCCCGCAGGTGGGCGAGCTCGACGGGCCGCTTCGATATGCCGGTCACGCCGACGTTCTTGGCCGTGCTGGGTTCGGCGCGCCCGACGTTGAGGGACAGCAGATGTGCAGCCATGCGACCAGCCTAGGGACGCCGGCAACCGACTTGTCGCGGTGCCTTGGGTTGTTGGGTTGTGTTCACGCGGCGGCCTTCTGGGCTGCCTTATTGCGGTGCCGCCGTCAGGCGGCTGGGGTACCTTCGCTCGCGTGAGCACAGAGACGACTTCAGACACGAACTCAGCGACGACGTCGGCGGTTCGCCCCGCCACCGACATCGACCGGATCGCCGACGACTTCCTGGCGAAGTTCGTGGCCTTCAGCCCGATCACCGCGACCTACCTCGGCATCGCTGGCCACGACGAGGAGCTCGACGACTTCTCCCCCGCCGGCCACGAAGCCCATTCCGACCTGCGCACCGACACCCTCGCGCAGCTCGATGGAGCGACCCCCGTGGACGACATCGACCGCGTGACGCTGGCCGCCATGCGCGAGCGGCTCGGCCTCGCGGAGGAGACCTACCAGGCAGGCCTCGACGAGATGACCCTCAACGTCATCGCCTCCCCCCTCCAGGAGGTCCGGGGCTGCTTCGACCTGATGCCCACGGCCACGGACGAGGACTGGGGCGTCATCAGCAGGCGCCTCACCCGCGTGCCCGACGCACTCGTCGGGTGGAAGGAGAGCCTCCTGAGCGCCTCGTCCAAGGGCAACATCGCCCCCCGGCGCCAGGTCGAGGCCTGCATCACGCAATGCGCCGACCTCGTCGCGGACGACGGCTACTTCGCCAAGCTCGTCGAGGACGCCCGGCTCAGTGACGATGCCGGAGCCGGTGAGCTCGCCGAGTCGACCAAGGACGCGCTCGCCACGGCCGCCGAGGGCGCAGCGAACGCCTACTCGCAGCTCGGCCGCTGGCTCAAGGAACACCTGCTCGACGACGCCCCCGTGGCGGACGCCTGCGGCGAGGAGCGCTACGCCCTGCTGTCCCGCTCCTTCCTCGGCGCCGAGGTCGACCTTGCCGAGACCTACGCGTGGGGCCAGCAGGAGGTCGAGCGGCTCACGGCCGAGATGGAGCAGGTCGCCGAGCAGATCCAGCCAGGCAGCACCGTCAAGGAGGCCATCGCCGCGCTCGATGCCGACCCGGCATACCAGCTGCACGGCACCGACGAGCTCAAGGCGTGGATGCAGAAGCGCGCCGACGAGGCCATCGCCAACCTGGCCGGCACCCACTTCGACATCCCGGACCCGGTGCGCACCATCGAGTGCCTGATCGCGCCCACCCAGACCGGCGGCATCTACTACACCGGCCCCTCCGAGGACTTCTCGCGTCCGGGCCGCATGTGGTGGTCGGTCCCCAAGGGGGTCACCGAGTTCGGCACCTGGAAGGAGCTCACCACCGTCTACCACGAGGGCGTGCCCGGACATCACCTCCAGGTCGCGCAGACCGTGTTCCGCTCTGAGCTGCTCAACAAGTGGCGCCGCATCTACGCCTGGACGTCGGGTCACGGCGAGGGCTGGGCGTTGTATGCCGAGCGACTCATGGACGAGCTCGGATACATGGACGACCCGGGCGACAAGATGGGGCTGCTCGACAGCCAGTCGCTTCGCGCGGCGCGCGTCGTCATCGACATCGGCGTGCACTGCGGGTTCGACGCCCCGGCCGAGGTCGGCGGCGGCGAGTGGACCTATGACAAGGCGTGGCAGTACCTCAACGAGCACGCGAACCAGGGTGAGGCGTGGCTGCGGTTCGAGCTCGACCGCTACCTCGGCTGGCCCGGCCAGGCACCGTCCTACAAGATCGGCGAGCGGCTCTGGATGCAGCTGCGTGACCAGGTGCAGGAGCGCGAAGGAGACTCGTTCTCCCTCAAGGACTTCCACCGTCGGGCGCTCGACATCGGCGGCGTCGGTCTCGACACCCTCCGCGAGGCGGTCCTCGGCGAGCTCGCCTGACGGCTAGCACGACAGGCGCCCACCCTCCCGAGGTGGCCGCCTGTCGTCGCCCCCGTCCGGCATACCCGGGTCTCCTGCGAGGATGGGCCCGTGGAAACAGCCGGCGCAATCGTCGCCATCATCTGCACCGTCATCGTCGTCGCCGGGTTCGCGCAGCGCTGGCGCGTGGCCGCGCCCCTCGCGCTGCTCGTCGTCGGTGTCGCGGTCAGCTACGTCTCGTTCATCCCCGGGCCGGAGCTGAGCTCCGAGGTCGTGCTGGTCGGCCTGCTGCCACCCCTGCTGTATGCCGCGGCGATCCGCACCTCGCTGGTGGACTTCCGCGCCAACTGGACCCCGATCCTCGGGCTGTCGGTCGGGTTGGTCCTCTTCACGGCCGCCAGTGTTGGGCTCGTGACGTGGTGGCTCCTCGACGTCCCGTTCGCCGTCGCGTTCGCGCTGGGAGCGGTGGTCGCGCCGCCGGACGCCGTCGCTGCCACGGCTGTCGCTCGCCGGATCGGGTTGCCTCGGCGGATCGTGACGATCCTCGAGGGTGAGTCCCTGGTCAACGACGCCACGGCCCTCGTGTCGCTGCGCACCGCCATCGCGGCGTTCCCCCTCGCGGCCGGTGCCGTGGTCGGCGAGCACGCGGAAAAGGTCACGATGGGCTCGGTGGCCTTCGACTTCGGCCGCGCCGTCGTCCTCGGGGTGGGCTTCGGGGTGCTGGTCGCCGCCGTCATCGCCTTCGTCCGGCGCAAGGTCACCGAGTCGGCGATCGACACCTCGATCTCGTTCGTCGTCCCCTACCTCGCCTACCTCCCCGCCGAGCACTACCACGGCTCGGGCGTCCTGGCCGTGGTCGTCGCCGGTCTGCTGCTCGGCCACAAGTCGCCGATCGTGCAGAACGCCTCGTCGCGGGTCAGCGAGCGGATCAACTGGACCACGATCCAGTTCATCCTCGAGAACGTCGTGTTCCTCATGCTCGGCATGCAGATGCGTCGGCTGGTCGAGGACGCCAACGAGTCCGGGCTCGGATGGGGGCGGATCATCGGGGTGTGCGCCGCCGTGCTGGCGACCGTGGTCCTGCTGCGGCCGGTCTGGGTCTTCCCGTTCAAGTGGCTGCAGGCCAAGTTCACCCGCGGGGAGGGCAAGTTCCACCCCAAGGCGGCCGGAGTCATCTCCTGGGCCGGGATGCGTGGCGTGGTCACGCTGGCCGCCGCCTTCACGCTGCCCAAGGACACCCCCGAGCGCTCCACGCTCGTGCTGGCCGCCATGACGGTGACTGTGGCCACCCTGCTGATGCAGGGGCTCACCCTGCCCTGGCTCGCCCGGACCCTGGGCGTCCGTGGACCCGACCCGCGAGAGGACGCGCTGCAGGAGGCAACCATCCTCCAGGCGTCGGTCGCGGCGGGCCTCAAGGCGCTCGAGGAGCACGACGACGCGGGCGACGACATGATCGAGACGCTGCGGCAGCGGGCGGAGAACCGCACCAACATCGTCTGGGAACGGCTCGGCACCGGTCGAGCCGACGGGGTCGAGACCCCCAGTGCCACCTACCGCCGCGTGCGCCTCATCATGCTGGAGGCCGAACGCAACGAGCTGCTCCGGATCCGCGGCGCGGGCACCGTCGACCAGGAGGTGCTCGGCCACGTCTTCGACCAGCTCGACATCGAAGAGTCCATGCTCGACCGCATCGAGGAGCGGTCCGACCATCTGCGCGAGGACCCCCTGCTGCCGCCCGAGCGCGCCGAGGACGAGTGCGAGCACCTCGCGGCCCACCACGACCGATTCGTGGCGCCGACCAGCCCGCACGGGTGCGAGGAGTGCCTGCGGGACGGCACGACCTGGGTCCACCTGCGGATGTGCCTGGACTGCGGACACATCGGCTGCTGTGACTCCTCACCCCAGAAGCACGCCTCGGCCCACTTCCGCGAGGACGGCCACCCGGTGATGCGCAGCTTCGAACCCGGCGAGTCCTGGCGCTGGTGCTTCGTCGACGACCAGCTTGGCTGAGGCTGCCTCCGAGACCACCGACGTGCGGGTATGCCGCGTGGTCGCCGTGGGTGGGTAGCCTCGCCTCGTGACGTCTCTCGTGCTCGCCTCCGCCTCCCCTGCCCGCCGTCGTCTGCTCGCTGCCGCGGGGCTGGAGCCCAGTGTCGTCGTCAGCAACGTGGACGAGGCTGCCGTGACCGCGGCTGCGCTGGAGAGCTACGGCGAGCTGGTTGCCGAGGATGTCGCGCTCGTCCTCGCCCGGGCCAAGGCCGAGGACGTGGCCGACCAGATCGACGACGCGATCATCGTGGGTTGCGACTCGGTGCTCGACCTGGACGGCGCGATCCACGGCAAGCCCTCGTCACCGGCCGAGGCGATCTCGCGGTGGCGGCAGATGCGCGGCCGCTCCGGCATCCTGCACACCGGCCACTGGGTCGTCGACACCCGGGACGAAGCCCAGGGCGGGACCGGTGCCACCCTCGGTGCGACCGCCTCGACCACCGTGCACTTCGCCAAGCTGACCGACGACGAGATCGAGGCCTACGTCGAGACAGGCGAGCCGCTGCGGGTCGCCGGGGCGTTCACGCTCGACGGTCTCGGCGCTCCGTACGTGGTTGGCATCGAAGGCGACCCGAGCAACGTCGTCGGCATCTCGCTGCCGTTGCTGCGGGAGCTGCTCATGGAGGTCGGGCTGCCGTGGCACGAGCTGCGCTCGTCGGCACACCAGGGCGCGCAGGGCCGCCGCGACACCTGACCGACGTTGCGCACCGCGTCGCTCTCGTGGCGCCCGAGCCACGGATCGCAGCCGGGTGCCGGGATCGAGACCACTCGTGGCGCCCGAGCCACGAATCGCAGCCGGGTGCCGGGATCGACGACCACTCGTGGCGCGGGAGGTTGATTCCTGCCCCTTCCGGCAGGAATCAACCCGGGGCGGGCGGGGCGAGGTTGATTCGTGCCGGATCCGGCTGCTCTCCCCGCGTCGCCGGGCAGCTGGGCCGGGAAGCGACCGGGGCGGCGGGCCGGTCAGTGCTCGCGGTCAGTGGCTGCGGCCTGAGGCGTGAGCCCCGCCTCCTCGACCGCAGCGACGAGGGCGCCCTCGAGGTCAGCGAGAACGGCACGCAGGATGGCCAGCTTGCGCAGCGCGTTGGTCGCCTCGGCGCGGGTCTCGGCACTGAAGTCCAGGGTGATGTGACGGCTGCAGTCCGAGACGTGCAGGTCCGCGCTGACATAGGGCCGTGACGAGGAGTCGCGCTGGATCTCGACCTCGGCGATGACGTGCGCGCCGAGGTGGTGGCGCGGGCGGTTGAGGAAGCGGCGTCGATAGAGGACGCGGGTGGTGGGCATGACGATCTCCTTCGTGGCTGCGGTCAGCCTTGGATCGGCATGGCCACCTCGCTCTCGTGGTGTTGGTTGGTCAGGTCCAGCATGACGACCGCCGGTCATGCGCGTCCACCGGATTATGGGACGGCGCACCAGGGCGAGCCCGGCCGAGCAGATCGACGAGATCCCAGCTCTCGGCCTTCCGAACGGTCCGGAGGCCAGAGAGCTGGGATCTCGGTCGCGCAGTCAGCTCGCGTCGGTTAGACCGGCGGGATGTCGCGGCGCTTGGTGGCGAAGTGGCGCTCGCGGGCCTTGGCATAACGCAACCGCAGCAACAGCTCGGCGCGCAGGGCGTCGGCCTCGATGATCTGGTCGAGGACCAGGTCGGCCGCGAGGCGCTCGAGGTCGACGTCCTCCTCGTACTCGCGCCGCATGTCCTGCACGAACTGCTCGCGCTCAGCAGGGTCCTCGATCGCCGCGATCTTGTTGGCGTAGACCGCGTTGACCGCCGCCTCCGGACCCATCACGGCGATGCGAGCAGTCGGCAGCGCGATCGTGGCGTCCGGCCCGAAGCCGGGACCGCCCATCGCGTAGAGCCCGGCGCCGTAGGCCTTGCGGACGATGATGCAGAACTGCGGGACGGTCGCGGAGGACACGGCGTGGACCATCTTGGCGCCGTGTCGGATGATGCCGCCGCGCTCGACCTCGGACCCGATCATGAAGCCCGGCACGTCGGCGAGGTAGATCAACGGGATCGAGTAGGCGTCACACAGCCAGATGAACCGGGCGGCCTTGTCGGCGCTGTCGGTGAACAGCACCCCGCCCTTGACCATGGAGTTGTTGGCGACAATGCCGACGGTCTCACCCGACATGCGACCGAACCCGATGACGAGCTCCGGGGCGAACAGCGGCTTGATCTCGAAGAACGACTCGTCATCGACGAGCCCGTCGATGACCTCGTGGATGTCGAACGGCTGGCTCTCGCGCTCGGGCACGGTGTGCCGCGTCAGCGGCGTCGAAGGCTCCTCGGGCGCGTAGGACGGCAGGTCGGAGCGCCAGTTGGCCGGCAGGTAGGAGAAGTAGAGCCGAGCCATCTCGATGGCCTCGGTGTCGTCGGCGACGAGCAGGTCACCCACCCCGGAGACGGTGCAGTGCATCCGGGCACCGCCCATGTCCTCGAGCGAAACCTTCTCTCCCACAACCATTTCCGCCATCCGCGGGCTGCCGAGATACATCGACGCGTTGCCCTCGACCATGATGATCAGGTCGGTGAAGGACGGGATGTAGGCACCACCCGCGGCGCTCGGCCCGAACAGGCAACAGATCTGCGGCACCTTGCCGGACAGCGCGACCTGGTTGTGGAAGATGCGCCCGGCGCCACGGCGTCCGGGGAACATCTCGACCTGGTCGGTGATCCGCGCACCGGCGGAGTCGACGAACCAGAAGACAGGCAGCTCCTCGCGCAGCGCCATCTCGGTGGCACGCACGATCTTCTCGACCGTGCGTGCGCCCCACGAGCCGGCCTTCACGGTCGGGTCGTTGGCGATGACGATCGCGGGACGCCCGTCGACCGTGCCGCGACCGGTGACGACACCATCGGCCGGTAGACCGGTGGCCGTCGCGTTGGCGTAGCGCGCGTCCTCGACGAAGCTGCCCTCGTCGAACAGCATCGCGATCCGGTCGCGGACGTAGAGCTTGCCCTGCGAGTCCAGCTTGGCCTGCGCCTTCTCCGGCGCCACCGCAGAGGCTTGGTATGCCGCGGCGAGCCGCTCCCGGACGTCGGTCACCTTGGGATCCGTCCCCGAGTCCTCGCCCACCGCGAACGGTGGTTGGACCGAGGGGGTGGACGGCACGGACGGGGTGGTGGAGGTCACCGGCATACCCTCTCGCACTCCGGCGCTCACGCGGTGGGCAGGCCGAGGTGGCGGGCGATGACCATGCGCTGGACCTCGGAGGTGCCCTCGCCGATCTCGAGGATCTTGGCGTCGCGGTAGAACCGGGCCACGGGGTACTCCTCCATGAAGCCGTTGCCACCGAAGACCTGGGTGGCGATGCGGGTCGCGGTGACGGCGGCCTCGGTCGAGTAGAGCTTGCAGATCGCGGCAGCCTGCTTGACCTCCTTGACCGAACGACGACCGGCCTCGAGCTCGTCCTTGAGCCAGGCCGCCTTGTAGGTCAGCTGGCGGGACGCCTCGACCATGACGGCGAGGTCGGCGATCTGGAAGGAGATGCCCTGGTTGACGCCGATCGGCTTGCCGAACGCCTTGCGCGTCTTGGCGTACTGCGTGGTCTCCTCGAGCATCCGCTGGCTCATGCCGACGGCCAGCGCCGAGATGGCGATGCGGCCGTCGTCGAGGGTCTTGAGGAACTGCTTGAAGCCCTCGCCCTCGTTGCCGAGCAGGTGGTCGGCCGGGACGCGGCAGTTCTCGAAGGTCAGGCCGTGGGTGTCCGAGGCGTGCCAGCCGAGCTTGTCGTAGGCCGGCTCGACGGTGAACCCCGGCGTGCCGGACGGGATCATGATCGCGCTGAGCTGGGCCGAGCCGTCGTCCTTGGTGCCGGTGCGGGCCGTGACCGTGACGACCGAGGTGATGTCGGTGCCGGAGTTGGTGATGAACGCCTTCGAGCCGTTGACGACCCACTCGTCGCCCTCGCGGACGGCCTTGGTGCGGGTGGCACCGGCGTCCGAGCCTGCGTCGGGCTCGGTCAGGCCGAAGCCCGCGAGCGCGCGGCCCGCCACCAGGTCGGGCAGGAAGCGCTCCTTCTGCTCCTGGCTGCCGTAGGTGAGGATCGGGTTGATGCCCAGGCCCACGCCGGCCGAGAGGGTGATGCCGATCGACTGGTCGACCCGGCCGAGCTCCTCGATGGCCACGCACAGCGAGGTGAAGTCGCCGTCATCGCCCATGCCGCCGAACTCCTCCGGCACGACGAGGCCGAACAGGCCCAGCTCACCCATCTTGGGCACCAGGTCGCTCGGGAAGTGGTGGTCCTTGTCCCACTTGGCGATGTGCGGCTCGACCTCGGCCTCGGCGAACTCCCGGACGACCTTGCGGAAGTCCTCGTGCTCCTTGCTCAGCTCGAACATCGCGTGTCCCACTTCCTCTGTCGAAAGGTGCGGCGCGAGGATCACCCGGCCGCACGGCATACCTGTCATTGCTTGACGTTGACGTAAACGTAAAGCAATACTCACGGGTATGCCAGTCCCCGGTGCCACCGATGTCCGCTCGACGTCCCTCCCCGACGCCACGGAGGGTCGTGCGACGTGGACGATCCGGGAGATCGCGGACGAGTTCGAGGTGACCCACCGGACCGTGCGGCACTACGAGGACCTGGGTCTGATCACCCCCGAGCGGCGGGGCACCGTGCGGGTCTACCACCGTCGCGACCGCACCCGGCTGGCCCTGATCCTGCGGGGCAAGCGGCTCGGCTTCCCGCTCGAGGAGATCCGCACGATCATCGACCTCTACGACCGGCCGCGGGGCAAGGCCAGCCAGCTGGAGTACGTCCTGGCCCAGATCGACGAGAGGCGGACCGACCTCGAACAGCGTCGGCGTGACCTCGAGGACGCGATCACCGAGCTCGGCGAGTTCGAGCGTCGCTGCCGGGCCGACCTCGACCGCCTCACCTGAGGCTGCCCCCCGCGCGAGGCCGCCCCTCGCGCCACCCGGCCCTAGGCTCGGCGCATGACCAGTCCCAGCGTCCTGTTCATCGGCGGCACCGGCGTGATCAGCTCGGCCTGCGTCGCCGAGGCCGTCGCCAACGGTCACCGCGTCACGATCCTCAACCGGGGCACGAGCAGCACGCATCCCCCACACCCCGATGCCGAAGCGCTCCAGGCGGACGTGCGTGACGCCGCAGCCGTGCGGGCAGCCGTGGATGGACGCGACTTCGACGTGGTCGTCGACTTCCTGAGCTTCACCCCTGACCAGGTGCAGCAACAGCTGGACGAGTTCGCCGACCGGACCGGACAGTACGTCTTCATCAGCTCGGCGTCGGCCTACCAGAAGCCACCGACCCGTCTGCCCGTCATCGAGTCCACACCCTTGCGCAACCCGATCTGGGCCTACTCCCGCAACAAGATCGCCTGCGAGGACCTGCTGGTCGGCCGCTACCGCGACGACAACCTGCCGATGACGATCGTGCGCCCCTCACACACGTACGACCACACGCTGCCGCCCTTCGAGGGCCACTGGACCGTCGTCGAGCGGATGCGCCAGGGCAAACCGGTCGTGGTGCACGGCGACGGGACGTCGCTGTGGACGATCACGCACCACACCGACTTCGCACGGGCCTTCGTCGGGCTGCTGGGTCGGCGGGAAGCGATCGGCGAGGCGTTCCACATCACCGGCGACGAAGCGCCGTCGTGGAACCGGATCTACGCCGACATCGCGGAGGCGGCCGGGGTCGAGCCGCACCTCGTGCACGTGCCCTCCGACGCCATCGCCGCCGTGGACGAGGAGTTCGGCGACAGCCTGCTGGGCGACAAGGCGCACTCGATGGTGTTCGACAACACCAAGATCCGCACGCTCGTGCCCGGCTGGACCGCTCGTGTGCCGTTCCGCCAGGGAGCGCAGGAGATCGTTGACTGGCACGACGCCGACCCCGCCCGTCGGGTGGTCGACGAACGCGTCGACGCCCTCTACGACGACCTCGTGGAACGTTTCCGCGTCGACCACGCCTGACCTTCCCGCTCGACCGCGACTGATCGTCCGCCTCGACCGGCTGGGACGACGGCCAGCCGAGGGTGCCCGAAGTCCGCACAGCGGGGTCGGCTAGGTTCGCCGCCGTGGACTGGGACCAGGTGCGATCACGGCTCGAGCCGGCGACCGGCGACGTCGCACTCACCGCGCCCGCCGTGACCGTCGCCCTGGTGGCGGCCGTCCTCGTGGTGGCCGTTCCGGCCGTCTGGCAGGTCATGCGGCTGGCGGTGACCCTGGTCCACGAGCTCGGTCACGCCCTGGTGGGACTGGCTGTCGGCCGGCGGTTCACCGGGTTCGTGCTGCGCGGCGACATGTCCGGCCACGCGGTCACGGTTGGGCGACCACGCGGCCCGGGAAGGGTGCTGACGACCTGGGCGGGCTACCCGGCACCGGCGGTGGTGGGCGCAGCACTGGTCTGGACCGCAGGTCGCGGGTGGGGCGCGCCAGTCCTGACCGTGGTGATCGTCATCCTGCTGGTGGCGCTCGTGCGGGTGCGCTCGCTGCTGACCGCAGTGGTGATGCTGGTGGCGCTCGGGGCGACAGGTGCCCTGTGGTGGTGGCGCGATGACGCGGTGCAGGCACAGGTGCTCGTCGGGGCGGGAATCGTCCTGCTGGTGGGTGCCTGGCGTCACCTCGGCGCCGTGCTGCGCACCCGCGACCGCAGCAGCGACCCGGGCGTCCTCGCCTCCCTGACGCACGTGCCACGCCTCGTCTGGAACGTGTCGTTCGTCCTCGTCTGCGCCGGCGCGAGCGTGCTGGCGGCATCCGCGGTCGCCCCCGCCTGGCAATGAGCCTTCGGCCGTCCGCGCCTGGCCGTCGGCCCGACCTAGGAGTCCTGCTCAGCCAGGAAGGTGTCGATCTCCGCGGCGCTGGGTGCGGTGGCCGGGCCACGCCGCGTCACCTTGATCGCCCCGGCCGCATTCGCTCGCCGGGCCGCCGTCTCCCAGTCCGCACCGGCCGCGCGGCACGCCACGAGCACTCCGGTGTGGGTGTCGCCCGCGCCGTTGGTGTCGACCGCCTCCTGCGGATAGCCCGGCAGGTATGCCGTGTGGCCACCTTCGCGCAGGTGGCACCCCTTCGGCCCGTCGCGGACGATGGCGACCGCACCTTCAGGGAGGCGGTCCGCCACGGCTTCCACCGAGCCAGCAGGGTCGGCGTGTCCGGTGATCTGGTCAGCCTCCTCGGCGTTGCTGGTCCAGACGCTGGTGCGGGCGAGCACCCGGTCCTGCAGGTCGGCGGTCAGGTCGGCGAAGGCCGCCCCCGGGTCGAGCACGACGACCACCCCGTCCGCGAGGCGGTCGAGCCACGCCACCAGCGGGTCGCGGGTCAGACCCACGAGCGAGAACCCGCTCAGGCAGACGAGGTCGCCGGGCACCGGTAGGGAGGTCTGCAAGGACTCCACGCTGATCCGACGCTCGGCGCCCTGGGTGGTCACGAAGGTGCGTTCGGCGCTCGGCTCGACCATCACGAAGCAGATGCCGGTGTCGAGGTCGGCCACGGGCGGGCTGCTCACGGTGACGCCCTCGGCCGCGAGGGCCGACCGGACCAGGTCGCCGTTGGCGCCGTTGCCCACCGCTCCTGCCAGGACCGCCTGGGCCCCGGACCGCGCCGCGGCGACGAGGATGTTGACCGCTCCCCCGGCATACCGCGCGTAGGTCTGCGCCACCGCGTTGCCCCCACGCACCGGCAGTGCGTCGACGACGACCACCTCGTCGACCAGGGCCTGCGCCGTGTGGATGACCCGCGGGCCCTGCGCGCGGACCGGCTCACCCTCGTGGGACGTCATGGAGCAGGAGTATGCCCCGCGGGCGGCCAAGGTGCCCCCGCGCGCCCGGGGCTGCCGTGTAATGCTGCACGGCATGGCGACAGCTCCGGAGACGACCCTGCTCATCCTCGGCGCCGGCGGTGACCTGACCCACCGGTTGCTGCTGCCCGGGCTGGCCAGCCTCCTCGCGGTGGAGCCCGACCGTCGGGTCCGCGTCGTCGGCGCCGACCGGGTGGACTTCACCCCGGCGGCGTGGAAGGCCCGGGTCAGGGAGACCTTCACCGCCGCCAAGCCACCGGTGAAGGTGACCGGCGCGATCACGAGGCACACGGCCTACGTCAAGACCGACCTGCTCGACGAGGCCGCGCTCCGCGAGCTGGTCGACGGCTGCGGCGACGGCCCGCTGGTGATCTTCTTCGCGCTGCCGCCACAGGTCACGATGAAGGTCTGCGACCTGCTCCAGCACGTCGATCTGCCCGAGGTCACCCGGCTCGCGCTGGAGAAGCCGTTCGGCACCGACCACGCGTCGGCGGTGCAGTTCAACAGGCTGCTGCACAAGGTGGTGCCGGAGGAGGACATCTTCCGGATCGACCACTTCCTCGGCGTGGCAACGGTTTTCAACCTGGTGGGGCTTCGGTTCGCCAACCGGATGCTGGCACCGATCTGGAGCGCAGAGCACATCGAGCGGGTCGAGATCGTCTACGACGAGGACCTCGCCCTGGAGGGTCGGGCCGGCTACTACGACGGCGCCGGCGCGCTGAAGGACATGCTGCAGAGCCACCTGCTCCAGGTGCTCGCGCTGTTCGCGATGGAGTCGATCGCCGCCCTCGACGCCCGCGAGCTGCAGGACCAGAAGGCCCAGGTGCTGCGTGCCACCAAGGTCTGGGGCGGCTCGCCCAAACGATCGTCGCGTCGGGCGCGCTACACGGCCGGGACGCTCGGCCGCCGGCAGGTGCCGGACTACGCCAAGGAGGAGGGGGTCGACCCGAAGCGCTCCACCGAGACCCTCGCGCAGGTCACCCTCGAGGTGGCCAACACCCGTTGGGCCGGAGTGCCGTTCGTGCTGCGCAGCGGCAAGGCGATGGGGGTGCCCCGCAAGCAGATCGTGGCGCACTTCCGAGACGTCCCGCACCTACCGACCGGTTTCGTGGGCGGCTCGGACGGAGACCTGCTCACCATCGACCTCAAGCCCGGCGCGGTGTCCCTGACCCTGACGATGAACGCCGAAGGAGACCCGATCGACCTGGAGCAGAAGACCCTCACCGCGACCCTTGCCGCCCCGCGCATGCAGCCCTACGGCGAGGTGCTGGCCCAGATCCTCGACGGCAGCCAGCTGCTGACCGTCCGCGGCGACGCGGCCGAGGAGTGCTGGCGGGTGATGGCGCCCGTCATCAGGGCGTGGGCCGACGACAAGGTGCCCCTGGAGACGTATGCCGCGGGGTCCACCGGCCCCGAAGGCTGGCTCACGCCGTAGTCGCTGCCTCAGGCCACACGACTCCGGGCGTCAGACGCGGGCGCGGACCGAGTAGAGCTCGGGGAAGAACGTCAGGTCGAGGGCGCGACGCAGGAAGTCGACACCGGACGAGCCGCCGGTGCCCTTCTTGTGTCCGATGGTGCGGGTGACCACCTGCAGGTGACGGAACCGCCACTGCTGGAAGTTGTCCTCGAGGTCGACCAGCTCTTCGCAGGTCTCGTAGACGCCCCAGTGCTCGCTCGGCCGCGCGTAGACCGAGGCGAACGTGTCGACCAGCTCGTCGTTCTCCCGGTAGGGCTGGGTGAAGTCCCGCTCGAGGAGCTCAGCAGGCACGGCATACCCACGACGCGCGAGGTAGCGCAGGAACTCGTCGTAGAGGCTCGGCTCGACCAGCAGCTCTGCGAGCATGGCCCGCGCGTCCTCGTCGTGGTCGAAGACCTTGACCATGTCGGCGTTCTTGTTGCCGAGCAGGAACTCGACGGCGCGGTACTGCCAGGACTGGAACCCCGAGCTGGTCGCGAGGAACGGCCTGATCTCGGCGTACTCGCTCGGCGTCAGGGTGGCCAGCACCGACCACTGGTCGGTGAGGACCTCCTGGATCCGCTTGACCCGCGCCAGCCGCTTCAGGGCGGGGGCGAGGTCGTCCGTGGTGAGCAGGGCACGGGCCGAACGCAGCTCGTGCAGCATCAGCTTGAGCCACAGCTCGGACGTCTGGTGCTGGATGATGAAGAGCAGCTCGTCGTGCTGAGCCGGCTCGCTGCGCGGGTGCTGCGCCGACAACAGCTGGTCGAGGCCCAGGTAGTCCCCGTAGGACATCGCCGCGGAGAAGTCCCGCTGCACACCTTCTTCGATCTCCCGCACCGATCGCGCGTCATCACTGCTCATGGCGCCCACCCTAGAGGCCCCGACGGCGGCAGCCTGACCGGCTGCTCGCGGGGCGCCGTGCGGCCTTCGAACGTACTCTCGAAACATGTCGAGGTTTCGCCGGACCGCCGCCGCCCGCTCCACCATCTCCGTCACCCTGGGCGCCCTGGTGGTCGCGGCGGGCGCCTGGTCCGCCGCGCCATCCGGCGCCGCACCATCCGGCGCCGCACCATCGGGTATCGCGCCGGCGGCCGCGGCGCTGTCGGTCGCCGCCAAGGCCGACGGTCCACCTGCGCTTCAGGTCTCGACCCTGATGACGGGCCTCGCGATCCCCTGGGACCTGACCTTCACCCCGGACGGCACGATGCTGGTCACCGAGCGGGGCGGGCGAACGCTGGCGCGGCTGCCGAATGGGACCGTCCGGACCGTCAGCACCGCCCAGCCGGACCTGTTCGTGGGCAGCGAGTCCGGCCTGATGGGGATCGTCGTCGACCCGGCGTTCGCCACCAACCGGCAGTACTACACGTGCCAGGCCTACCGCGGTACCGGGACCAGCCCGATCGACATCCGGGTGATCCGCTGGTCCCTGGCGAGCGGCGCAACCTCGGCCACGCGCGTCGGCGCCCCCGTCATCACCGGCCTGCCCATCAGCTCCGGCCGGCACGGCGGCTGCCGCGTCCGGTTCGACACGACCGGGCACCTGCACGTGGGCACGGGTGACGCGGCGGTCGGCACCAACCCGCAGAACCTCGACTCGCTCGGAGGGAAGACGCTGCGCCTCAACACCAACGGCACGGCCCCCTCCGACAACCCGTTCTTCTCGCGAGGTGGGCGGGCGTCCTACGTCTGGACCTACGGGCACCGGAACGTCCAGGGCCTTGCCCTGCGGCCGGGGACGTCGCAGATGTGGAGCGTAGAGCACGGCTCCACCCGCGACGACGAGGTCAACCTGCTCTCCTCCGGAGCCAACTACGGCTGGGACCCCATCCCCGGGTACAACGAGTCCGTCTCCATGACCGACCTGACCAAGTTCCCCAGCGCGGTCCGGGCACGCTGGTCCAGCGGTGACCCGACGGTCGCCACGAGCGGCGCGACCTTCCTGACGGGGAGCGGGTGGGGTCTGTGGGAGGGCGCCCTCGCCGTCGCAGAGCTCAAGAACGCCGGCGTCCGCATCCTCATGCTGACCGAGGACGGCCGGGTGCGGGCCCAGGCGCAGGTCGCCGCGCTCGACGACACCTACGGTCGGATCCGCACGGTGCAGACCGGACCCGGTGGTGCCATCTACGTCACGACCTCGAACGGCAGCAACGACCGCGTGCTGCGGGTGAACCCCACCACGACGCCCCAGGCCTACACACCCGGTCTCAACGTGTCCCCGAGCGGGGTGTCCGCCGTCACGCAGGGCACCGCGGTGACGGTCTTCGTGCGCGGGACGGCGGGGTACATCCACTACTCGCGTCAGTCGGCCCCCGGAGCGCCCTGGTCAGCGTTCACCACCATCCCCGGGGTCGTGGGGTCGGCGCCGAGCGCGACCACCTGGGACGGCAACCGGATCGACCTCGTCGCCCGTGGCACGAACGGCCACCTGGTCCACACCTGGTCCACCGGCGCTGGCTGGCAGCCCTGGCGCGACGCGGGCGGCACCCTCACCAGTGCCCCCACCGCGGCCGCGACGAGCGCCGGCACGGTCGACGTCGTGGCACGCACCTCAGGTGACGCCCTGGTGCACCGCCGGCTCGTCAACGGGACCTGGGGGAGCTGGCGCAGTGCCGGAGGAATCATCACGTCGGCGGCCTCGCTGCGAGCCGATCGGGCCACCGGCCGGGTCACGGCGACCGCTCGCGGCCGGGACGGGTACGTGCACGACATCGTCCTGGACGCGAACGGCATCGTCCGCGCCTGGCAGAAGCTGCAGCGACACACCTGGTCCGCGCCCGCGGTCGGGGCGGGGACGGCCCCACTCCTCGTCACGCGCAACGGCCAGATCCCCGTTCTCGTCACCGGGTCCAGCGGCCAGGCACTGGGCGGCGACCTCACCGGAGCCCCAGCCGTCGCCCAGCGCCCCGACGGCAGCTGGCTCATCACCGGACGCAGCCTCGACAACGCCCTGTGGGTCTACGACGGCAGACCCGGGAAGCAGACCTGGTCCAGGGTCGGTGGGATCCTCACCTGACGCCTCGCGGCACGACGGCGGGCCCGCCTCGGTGCGGCGACCCCGCGGCGTACCAGCGATGTCCTTGGGTCAGTTGAACTCAACCGGGTCCGGGCCGGTGCGCTCCGACCGGTCGAGCGGCACGAAGGCGGCGAGGTCGTCGCCGTCGAGCTCGAAGCCGTAGAGGTCGAAGTTCTCGGCGATCCGGCTCGGCGTGACCGACTTGGGGATCACGACGTTGCCGAGCTGGGTGTGCCAACGCAGGATCGCCTGCGCCGGGGTGACACCGTGCTTGTCGGCGATGCCACGGATGACGTCGTCGGCGAGGACGGAGCCGCCGGACGCGAGCGGGCTCCAGGCCTCGGTCAGGATCCCGTTGGCTGCGTGGAACTCGCGCAGCGGGGCTTGCTGGAGGTAGGGGTGCAGCTCCACCTGGTTGATGGCGGGGAGCTCGCCGGTTTCGTTCTGGAGGCGCTGCAGGTGGTCGATCTCGAAGTTGCAGACACCGACGGCGCGGACCCGGCCGTCGTCGCGCAGCTTGAGCAGCGCCTTCCAGGTGTCGACGTAGTTGTCCTTGGCGGGGGTGGGCCAGTGGATGAGGTAGAGGTCGAGGACGTCCAGCCCGAGGCGCCCGAGGGAGGCGTCGAAGGCGGCCAGCGTGGACTCGAAGCCGTGGTCGTCGTTCCAGACCTTCGTCGTGACGAAGAGGTCGTCGCGCGCAAGGTCGCTCGCCTCGATCGCGCGGCCCACCCCCTCCTCGTTGCCGTAGAGCCGCGCGGTGTCGATGCTGCGGTAGCCCACCTCGAGGGCGGTGGCGATGGCAGCGTCGACCTGGTCGTCCGGCACCTGCCACACCCCGAACCCGAGCTGGGGGATGTCGATCGAATCGCTGCCGGTGGACAGCTGGAGGTTGGGTACTGTGCTCATGGACCGACTGTATGCCGCGCGTGCAACTTTTTCCTCGCGGGTCACCTGCCGGGACGAGGGGGAACAAGCGGGGCGGTGAGAGTGTTGGCGAGGCCACACCCGGTGGGTGGCGGTGCCGTCGCGGAAACGGGCTAGGCTCCCGCGCATGGCGCCCATCTCCGAGTCGACGACTAAGCCGATCTCCAAGGTCCTCATTGCCAACCGTGGCGAGATCGCCGTGCGGATCGCGCGCGCTTGTGCAGACAGCGGCATCGGTTCCGTTGCGGTCTATGCCGATCCGGACCGGGACGCCCTGCACGTCAAGGTCGCCGACGAGGCCTACGCCCTCGGAGGCAGCACCCCCGGCGACTCCTACCTCGTGCAGGAGAAGCTGCTGGCGGTGGCCCGCAAGTCGGGAGCCGACGCCGTCCACCCCGGCTACGGCTTCCTCGCCGAGAACGCCTCCTTCGCCCAGGCCGTCATCGACGCCGGCCTCACCTGGATCGGCCCTTCCCCCTCAGCGATCGACTCGCTCGGCGACAAGGTCAAGGCTCGGCACATCGCCGCCCGCGCCAACGCCCCGCTGGTGCCGGGCACCGCCGAACCGGTCGAGAACTGGGACGAGATCGTGGAGTTCGCCAAGGAGCACGGCCTCCCGGTGGCCATCAAGGCGGCTTACGGCGGCGGCGGCCGCGGCCTGAAGGTCGCGCGCACGATCGAGGAGATCCCCGAGCTGTTCGACTCCGCGACCCGCGAAGCCGTCGCGGCGTTCGGGCGCGGTGAGTGCTTCGTCGAGCGCTACCTCGACAAGCCGCGACACGTCGAGACCCAGTGCCTGGCCGACACCCACGGCAACGTCGTCGTGGTCTCGACCCGCGACTGCTCGCTGCAGCGCCGCCACCAGAAGCTCGTCGAGGAGGCTCCGGCGCCGTTTCTGTCCCGAGCCCAGAACGACGAGCTGGTCAGCGCCTCCAAGGCGATCCTCAAGGAGGCCGGCTACACCGGCGCTGGCACCTGCGAGTTCCTCGTCGGCCAGGACGGCACCATCTCCTTCCTCGAGGTCAACACCCGCCTGCAGGTCGAGCACCCGGTCACCGAGGAGGTCACCGGTATCGACCTGGTCCGCGAGCAGTTCCGCATCGCGAACGGCGAGCCGCTGGGCTACTCCGACCCACCGGCGATCGCCCACTCCATCGAGTTCCGGATCAACGGCGAGGACGCCGGCCGCGGCTTCCTCCCTGCACCGGGCGTCGTGGCCGTCTTCGAGCCGCCGTCCGGCCCCGGGGTGCGCCTCGACTCGGGCGTGGTGGCGGGCGACGTGATCGGAGGGGCCTTCGACTCGATGCTGGCCAAGCTCATCGTGACCGGCAAGGACCGCCACCAGGCCCTCGAGCGTTCGCGCCGGGCGCTGGCCGAGTTCACCATCGACGGCATGCCGACCGTGCTGCCGTTCCACCGCGCCATCGTCTCCGACCCGGCCTTTGCCCCCACGGACGACGAACCGTTCACGGTGCACACGCGGTGGATCGAGACCGAGTTCGACAACCAGATCGAGGCCTACTCCGGCACCGTCGCCGAGGCTCCGGAGGAGTCCGGCGAACGCCAGAGCGTGGTCGTCGAAGTCGGCGGCAAGCGGCTCGAGGTGGTCCTGCCCGGCGGCCTGTCGCTCGGCGGCGGCACCGGCGCAGCGAAGAAGAAGGCACCGCGCCGCTCCGGTGGTTCCAAGACCGGCGCCGCGGCCTCCGGCGACTCGCTCACCGCACCCATGCAGGGCACCATCGTCAAGATCGCCGTCGAGGACGGCCAGCAGGTCGCAGCCGGCGAGCTCGTCGTCGTCCTCGAGGCGATGAAGATGGAGCAGCCGATCAACGCCCACAAGGCCGGCACCATCACCGGGCTGCTGGCCGAGGTCGGCCAGACCGTGACCAACGGCGCCGTCATCGCCGAGATCAAGGACTGAGGCACGCGGCATACCCGGAACGAAGGGCGTCTCCCGCACGGGAGGCGCCCTTCGCCATGGGTGGCGAGGCTCAGAGGTGGCCGGGCTCAGCCCAGGAAGAGCTCGACGTCCGAGCAGAAGTCGCGGTCGCCGAAGGTGCGCAGGCCGTGGTCCCTCGTGATCGTCTCGCTGACGACCTCGTCGTCGTCAGGGTTCGCCGGATCGTTCAGGTCGATGACCAGCGTGCCCGCGACGGTCCCGGCGTCGATGCCGATCATCTTGCCGTCAGGCCCGAACAGCTTGGTCGAGAACCGGTCCATGAAGTTGACCGTCAGGGTTCCGTCGTCGTTCCAGGCCAGCTTCTGGTCCCGGCCGTTGAAGGTCGTGAAGTCGCGGAACGACACCCCGGTCTCGACGTTGGTGTAGGTGTTGCGCGACGAGATGTGGAACGAGAAGTACTCGAGGTCGCCACCTCCCTTGCGAATCACGGTTTCTGTCACGGTGACGATGCCGTCCCAACGAACGAGGAACGGGACGTCGCAGAACTCGTGCGCCTCCTGTTCGATGTGGCTGTCCTTGATGCTGAAGTGGTCGCGGAAGACCACGTTGCCCTCGGCCTGGGCGGGGACGCTCACCGCAATGACGGTGGCCAGCGCAGCCCCGAGGGCTAGAAGCACCCTGCTGCTGCGACGGAAGGTGTTCGGGTGGTTCATGGTTCCTCCTCGCATCGGTGCGGTTGTGTCCCTGCCGCCACCCAGCGTCCCGCCGTCACACGCTCGCGGCATCGGGGAAAACGCGTAGCAGAGCCTCACCCGAATTGGCAGCGGCGCCGCCTCCCGATGGGAGACGACGCCGCTCTTGTATGCCGTGGTGTCAGGTGCTCCCGAACGGCGGGAGCTCCTTCGTGCCGGTGTCTCCCTCGTCGGTCTCGGCATCGGGGCCGGGCTCCGGCACGGTGCTGCTGCCGGGCTCGTCGGTGGGGACCTGGGCCGGCCCGCTGTCGGGTCGCAGAGAGGTGTCGAGAGGGCCGCCGGGTTGTCCTGGCTGCTGCGGCTCACCCGGAGTGAGCGGCCCGTCGTTCGAGCCCGGCTGCGGGTCGCCGGTCGGCGGCGACGGGTTGGGCGCAGGAGTGGTCGGCGCCGGCTCGTCATAGCTCGGGCGGTCAGGGGCGGGTTCCGAGGGGATCGGGTCGCCGGGTGCCGGCTCAGGCTCCGGCTCAGGCTCCGGCGCAGGTGCCGGCTCAGGCTCCGGCGCGGGCGCCGGCTCGGGCTCCGGGACAGGAGCCGGTGCCGGCGTCTCCTCGGGGAGGCCCAGCTGGTCGCGCAGGGCGTCGCCACCCTTGTCGACCTGGTCGGCGTACTTGCCGCCGGTCTGCTTGTCGATGAGGTCCTCGACCTTGTCGATGGCAGAGTCCGTCTGCGTCGGGTTGCCCTTGGCGAGGTCCTTGATCTTGTCCAGCCAACCGCCAGCCATGTCATGCCCTTCGTTAGAAGTTCAGTGTCGGAACGTCGGTGTGCGCGCACTCGGCACGCTCATCGGTGGACATTACCCACGAACGAGTGGGAATTTGCCGACCGACGACATCCGACTTCTGGCCACTGGTGTCGCACGACCACCCAGATCCGGCCCCGCATCCCAAATCGGTGGCCAGAAGTGCTCGCCGGGCGCCCGAGGTCAGTCGCGCTGGTGGAGCTGGCGCGCGGCCTCGGCCACCGAGCCGGACAGCGACGGGTAGACGGTGAAGGTCCCAGCCAGCTGGTCGACGGTCAGCCCGTGCTGCACCGCGAGGGTCACCGGGTAGATCAGCTCAGACGCCCGCGGCGCGACGACGACGCCACCGACGACCGTGCCGCCACCCTTGCGCGCGAACAGCTTGACGAAGCCATCCGTGATGCCCTGCATCTTGGCGCGCGGGTTGGTGGCGAGCGGGAGCATGATCGAGGTGGCGTCCACCAGGCCCTGGTCGAGGTCCTTCTGGGAGAACCCGACGGTCGCGATCTCCGGGTCGGTGAAGATGTTGGCCGAGACGGCCCGCAGGTTGAGCGGGGCCACCGCGTCACCCAGGGCGTGCGCCATGGCGATCCGCCCCTGCATGGCAGCAACCGACGCAAGCGGAAGTACGCCGGTGCAGTCGCCCGCGGCATACACACCTCGCAGGGAGGTGCGCGACACCTTGTCGACGACCACGTGTCCAGATGCACTCACGGCAACGCCGACGTCCTCGAGCCCGATGCCGGACGTCTGCGGGATCGAGCCGACGGCGAGCAGGGCGTGGCTGCCCTCCACCTCGCGCCCGTCCTCGAGCCGCACGACGACGCCAGTCTCGGTGCGCGACACCGAGGCCATCCGCGAGCGCCCGAGCACGTCCATGCCGCGCTTGCGGAACACCTCCTCGATGACCGTGGCGGCGTCGGCGTCCTCACCGGGCAGCACCCGGTCACGCGAGGACACCAGGGTGACCCGTGAGCCGAGTCCGAGGTAGGCCTGCGCCAGCTCGGCTCCGGTGACACCCGAGCCGACGACGACCAGGTGCTCGGGGAGCTCGTCCAAGGTGTAGATCTGCTGCCAGGTGAGGATGCGCTCGCCGTCGGGCTGGGCGGTCGGCACCACCCGGGGAGTCGCACCCGTCGCGATGAGCACCACGTCGGCGGACAGCGTCTGGCTCGACCCGTCGGCGAGGGTCGCCTCGATCTGACCCGGCGCCACCATCCGCCCGGAACCGGCGAGCACGGTGACCCCGTCGGCCGCGAGGCGCGCACCGATGTCGCGAGACTGCGCGGCGGCGAGCGCGAGGATCCGGCGGTTCACCGCGGTGAGCTCAGCCACGGAGTCGGAGACCTCGTCACCCTCGTGGTCCTCCAGGTGCACCCCGAGGTCGGATGCGGTCTCGAACTGGCTCATGAAGTCGGCCGTCGAGATGAGCGTCTTCGAGGGCACGCAGTCGGTGAGCACTGCAGCACCCCCCACGCCGTCCCGGTCGACGACCGTCACGGTGGCACCGAGGTGGGCGGCCACGAGCGCGGCCTCATAACCCCCCGGGCCGCCCCCGAGGATGACTACTGAGGACTGGGGCGCATTCACGCGCCCATCCAACCACCCCGCAGACGGCGCCTCCTCGCCACGTGTTCTTTGCCTTCCCGCCACGCGCCGTGGGGCTTATGGTCCAAGAACAAACATTAGGGTTCCGCGACGGCACCACCGCCGCCCGCAGGATGCGCACCACAGTCAGGATGGAACACATGACAGTTCGTCCCCGACACACGGCTCTCGTCGCCGTGGTCGCTGCAGCCACTTCCCTCGCCGTCGCCGCGTGCTCTCCCCCGGCCAAGACCGACTCCGGGAGCTCGGGCGACGCAGCCAGCAAGGCCAAGACCGCCACCTCGGCCGCAGACCTCGGCGGGATGGACGCCCTGGTCGCCGCCGCCAAGAAGGAGGGCACGCTCAACGTCATCGCGCTGCCCCCGGACTGGGCCAACTACGGCTCCATCATCACCGCGTTCACCACCAAGTACGGCATCAAGGTCACCAGCGCCCAGCCCGACGCGAGCAGCGCCGACGAGATCTCCGCCGCCACCCGACTCAAGGGCCAGGCGAGCGCTCCCGACGTCTTCGACCTCGGTGCCGCGGTCGCGTCCGCGAACACCGCCATGTTCGCCCCCTACAAGGTCGCCACCTTCGACTCGGTCGGTGCGGACTTCAAGGACGCCAACGGCACCTGGATCAACGACTACGGCGGCTACATGTCGGTGGGCTACGACTCGTCCAAGGTCCCGGCCCCGACGTCGTTCGCCGACCTGCTCAAGCCGGCATACAAGGGCAAGGTCGCCCTCAACGGTGACCCGACCAAGGCCGGAGCCGCCTTTGCGGGTGTCCAGATGGCCTCGATCGCCAGCGGTGGCACCGCGGGTGACGTGACCAAGGGCGTCGACTTCTTCAAGCAGCTCAAGAAGGCCGGCAACTTCATCCCGGTCGACCCGACTCCCGCGACGATCGCCTCCGGTCAGACCCCCGTGGTCATCGACTGGGACTACCTCAACGCCGCCCAGACCGCCAAGGTCCCGACCTGGAAGGTCTACGTCCCGGACAACGCGGTCGTCGCCGGCTACTACGTCCAGGCCGTGAGCAAGGACGCCCCGCACCCGGCCGCCGCACGCCTGTGGCAGGAGTTCCTCTACTCCGACGAGGGCCAGAACCTCTGGCTCAAGGGTGGCGCCCGTCCCGTCCGGTTCGACGACATGAAGAAGGCCGGCACCCTCGACGCCGCCGCCGCGGCAGCGTTGCCCGCCGTGACCGGAACCCCCGTCGTACCCACCGCGGCCGACTCCGACACCGCCAAGGCCTACCTCACCAAGGAATGGGCCAACGCCGTTGGCTGACGCCCGTCGCAGCAGGGCGCTCGGTGGCTTTCGGCCATCGGGCGCCCTGCTGGGTGTCGTCCCCTTCTTCGCCTACGTCACGGTCTTCCTCCTCATCCCCGCGCTGGTCGTCGTCATCGGCGCCTTCGTCAGCGGGGGACGCCCGACCCTGGGCAACATCCGCGCGCTCGGCGAACCCGCGGTCACCTCGGCCCTGTGGCACTCGATCGTGCTGTCCGCCGTGACGGCAGTGGTCGGCGCGGTGCTCGGCGCGATCCTGGCGTATGCCGTGTCGACGGCCCGGCCCAACGGCGTGCTCAAGCGGTTCGTCACCTCACTGTGCGGGGTGTTGGCGCAGTTCGGCGGCGTCATCCTGGCCTTTGCGTTCCTCGCGACGTTCTCGGCGCAGGGGTTCCTCACCAGGCTGCTGGGAACCGGCGGGGGCGGGCTGTGGCTGTATGAGTGGGACAAGGGTCTGATGCTCGTCTACCTCTACTTCCAGATCCCGTTGATGCTCATCGTCTTCCTGCCCGCGGTCGAAGGACTTCGACCGCAGTGGCGGGAGGCCACCGAGACGCTGGGCGGCAGCACGGCGTTGTACTGGCGCAAGGTCGCCGGCCCGATCCTGATGCCGTCGTTCATCGGTGCGCTGCTGCTGCTGTTCACCAACGCCTTCTCGGCCTACGCCACCGCCGCGGCCCTCGTCTCCCAGGGCGCACCTCTGCTGCCCCTGCAGATCGGTGGCACGTTCACGTCCGAGGTCGTGCTCGGGCAAGAGGGCGTCGGCAAGGCGATGGCTCTCGCCATGGTGGTCGTCGTCGCCATCGTGATGAGCGCGTATGCCGTGCTGGACCGGCGCGCCTCGAAGTGGCTGGTCCGATGAGCGGCCAGCGGGCGTCGATGCGGCGTCGCCAGGACCTCTTCCGCTGGGTCGTCGTCACCCTGACCCTGGTCTTCTTCGGCCTGCCGCTGTTCAGCATGCTCGAGTTCACCACCCGCGACGCCGCGGGTCACCGCACGGCAGCAACGTGGTCGGCGCTGGCCGACTTCGGGGCGATCTCGACGCGCTACCCCGACCTGCGCGCCGGATTCATTGCCTCCGTGGGGCTCGCTGTCCTCACCGTCGTGGTCATGCTCGTGCTGTTGGTGCCGACGATGACCTGGGTCCGGCTGCGACTGCCCGGGTTGGGCCGCACCGTCGAGTTCATCTGCCTGCTTCCCCTCACCGTTCCCGCGATCGTCCTCGTCGTCGGTCTCACCCCGGTGTACGCGTGGGTCACCTACTTCCTCGGCGGCAACGCGATCTGGCTCTCGTTCGCCTATGTCGTGCTCGTCCTCCCCTATGCCTACCGCTCCCTCGACGCGGGTCTGCGGGCCATCGACGTGCGCACGCTGAGTGAGGCGGCGCGGTCGCTCGGGGCCAGCTGGACCACGGTGATGCTCAAGGTGATCCTGCCCAACCTGCGCACCGCAGTGCTGTCGGCGTCCTTCCTCGCGGTCGCCCTGACCCTCGGCGAGTTCACCATCGCGAGCCTGTTCAGCCGCACCAACCTGCAGGTCGCGATGTACCTCATCGGCAAGTCGGACGCGCAGATCTCCATCGCGGTCGGGCTCGCCTCGCTCGTCTTCGCCTTCGTCATCTTGTTCGCGATGTCCTTCGTGGGGGGCGCCCGCAGCGCCACCTCGCCGCTCGCCCGACTGCGGCGCAACCGCAAGGAGCTCACATGACAGTCGCCCCCACGACAACCGACCGCACCTCGCCGGGCAGCCCGGGCGGGGTGGCCGTCGAGCTGACCGGGCTGCACCGCAGCTATGGTCCGGTGCAGGCGCTCGACGACCTCAACCTGCGCCTCGCGCCGGGCGAGCTGGTGGCGCTGCTCGGACCCTCTGGGTGCGGCAAGACGACGGCGCTGCGCTGCCTGGCCGGTCTGGAGGATCCCGACTCCGGCCGCATCGAGGTGGACGGCAAGGACCTGACCCGGGTGCCGACCAACAAGCGCGACCTGGGGATGGTGTTCCAGGCCTACAGCCTCTTCCCGCACATGACGGCCCGGCAGAACGTCGAGTTCGGGCTGCAGCTGCGGCGCCAGTCCAGCCAACAACGGCGCACCCGGGCTGCCGAGATGCTGGAACTCGTGGGCCTGTCGACCCAGGCGGACCGGTTCGCCCACCAGATGTCCGGTGGGCAGCAGCAGCGGGTGGCCCTGGCGCGAGCCCTCGCCATCGAGCCGCAGGTCCTCCTGCTCGACGAGCCGCTCTCGGCCCTGGATGCCAAGGTCCGGGTCCAGCTCCGCGACGAGATCCGGCGGATCCAGCTGGAGGTCGGCACGACAACGCTGTTCGTCACCCACGACCAGGAAGAGGCCCTCGCGGTCGCCGACCGGGTCGGTGTCATGCGCAGCGGTCGGCTCGAGCAGATCGCTGCTCCGGAGGAGCTCTACTCGCGTCCCGTCAACGACTTCGTCGCCGACTTCGTGGGGGTGACCAACCGGCTCCCGGGGGATGCGGACACGAAGACAGCGACAGTGCTCGGCGGCTCCGTACCCCTCCTGGCGGGGTCGGCTGCATCTGGACCCGTCACCGTCCTGGTGCGCCCGGAACACCTTGTCGTGCAAGCGGATCCGAACGGAGCCGACTCGGTGACGAGCGTCAGCTTCCTCGGCGCGCACGGCCGCGTCATCGTCGGGCTCGCCGGCGGCGGACAGGCCATCGTCCAGGTGCCGAGCAGCGCGGTGTCCTCCTACCCTCCGGGCACCCCGGTGAGCGTGCGACCCACGGGCGAACCCGCCCTCGCAGTGTCGGCGACCTGATCTCGACACGGCCTGCGCGTCCTTGATCTCGACAGAGCAAGCGCCGACCTGACAGAGGGCGCCACGTCGGTCGACGTGGCGCCCTCTGTCGTCGGTCAGCGGCGCAGTCGCGCAGCCGTGACCGACATGGCGCCACCGAGCACGAGGAGGGCGAGCCCGCCCCCGACCCCGTAGGTCCACGTCTGCGGGCTGACTCCGGTGAAGGCCAGCTCGCAGGTCGCGGGAGTGGACACCTCGGCCGGGAGCGGCGAAGCGGGAGCGGCGGTCTCGACGAAGGTCCCCCCACCGGTCTCACCGCCACCGGTCTCACCGCCACCGGACTCACCAGCACCTGTGTCACAGGCCGCCGCCGCGAGGACCGAAACCGCCCACGAGGACGTGCCCTTCAGCTCAAAGCCCTCCAGGGCCTTGGCAGTGACCGTGCCCGACAACGGACCCGAGTGCTTACCTGCCGCAATCGGCTCACCGTTGAAGAAGGAGCCGACTCCCTCGGTGGCGTCGATGGTGATCGAACCGGGCACATCGCAGGCCTGGCTCGTGGTGAGGTCCGGGGCCACGGGGGTCACCGTGGTCGTCGTCGGCCCGCAGTCCTGCGGCAGCGTGACCGTCCCGCTGCTGTCGGTGGTGAACCCGTCAGACCAGACGCCGTGCACGCCCAGGGTGGCCGTCGCGGTGCCCGGGGAGATCCCCGCCTGGCGAACCGATGCTTTCGTGGTCGCCGACGACGACGCGGCATCGATGGTGACCGGGAGGCCGGTGACCGAACCGCCACCGGTGGAGCTGGTCTGGGTGACCTGAACCGGCAGCTGGTAGTCGTTCGTGACCGTCCAGGTGACGCTGACGGTGCCATCCGGTCGGCACTGTGCGGTGCCGTCGACCATGGCCGAGTGGGCTGATGCCGATCCGGTACCAGCCAGTGCCAAGCCGCCGACAGCGATCAGCGTCGCGGCTGTACTGAGCATTCTCGTCAACTGGAAAACCCCCTGCGCCCACGGGTAAGTGGGATTGGTTGACATGACAGAGCGCGCCTGTCCAGCTCCCCAAGACCCCCCGGCCCCGAGGCCGCTGTCGCGGCACTCTCGGGAGGCACAACGACCGCCTCTCCGGCACGTTATGGGTTTGGTCAAGAAAGGACATCTTCGGCTCAACAGTGCAGGTCAGGTGCCATCTCCGAAGTCCATCAACCCGCCGTCAAGGGCCGTCGACCATGCCCAACCAGCGCAAAGCGGGCGTTCCGCGCCACCAACGAGCCGCAGGCTCCGCGCATGGATAGTCTTCGGGAGTGACTGAGCAGCGCAGCCCGTCCACGGGCCCTCCCGATCTCGCCGATCCCGCCACGGATCCGTTCGAGGTGGCTCGCGCCGCCGCGGCGGTCATCGCCGAACGCAGCGGGGCCGCCCAGCACGACGTGGCGCTCGTCCTCGGCTCTGGCTGGGGCCAGACCGGGGACCTCATCGGCGAGACCCTCGCCACGATCGACAACGCCGACGTGCCGGGGTTCGCCAAGGCAGCGGTCGCCGGGCACAGCGGCACGATGCGCTCCGTCGCGATCGCCGACACCGGCCGTCGCGCCCTCGTCTACGGCACCCGCACCCACTTCTACGAGGGCAAGGGCGTCCGCGCCGTGGTCCACGCCGTCCGCACCGCAGCTGCCGCGGGATGCAAGGCCATCGTGCTCACCAACGGCTGCGGCGGTCTCAACCCCGCCTGGACGCCAGGTACTCCGGTGCTCATCCGCGACCACCTCAACCTCACCGCGACGTCCCCCATCGAGGGAGCCAACTTCGTCGACCTCACCGACCTCTACTCCCCGCGGCTGCGTGACCTCGCCCGCGCCGTGGACCCCGGGCTCGACGAAGGCGTCTACGTCCAGTTCCGCGGCCCGCACTACGAGACCCCGGCCGAGGTGCAGATGGCCAAGGTGCTCGGCGGTGACCTCGTCGGCATGTCCACGACGCTCGAAGCCATCGCCGCCCGCCAGGCCGGCCTCGAGGTCCTCGGCATCTCCCTCGTCACCAACCTCGCCGCCGGGATCAGTGACCAGCCGCTCTCCCACGAGGAGGTCATCGAAGCCGGCCAGGCCGCCGCAGAGCGGTGCGGCAAGCTGCTCGCCGCCGTCGTCGCCACCATCTGAGAGGACGCCCCCATGACGTATGCCGCGCGGCACGGCCGCGGAGCCGCCTCACCGTCTGCTGCCGACGCCCACGCGCAGGAGCTCATCGACGCTGCCCAGGCCTGGGTCGACGACGATCTCGACCACGAGACCAGGGTGGAGCTGGGCGACATCCTCGCCAAGGCCAAGACGGGCGACCAGGACGCTGTCGACGACCTCGCCGACCGGTTCTCCGGGATGCTGGAGTTCGGCACGGCTGGGCTGCGCGGCGCCATCGGCGCCGGTCCCAACCGAATGAACCGCTCGGTGGTGATCCGTGCGGCAGCCGGCCTCACGGCATACCTCAAGGGCAGCGAGTCTGAGCCGTTCGTGGTGGTGGGCTTCGACGCCCGCAAGAACTCCGACGTCTTCGCACGCGACACGGCGGCCGTGGTCGTGGGCGCTGGTGGGCGCGCGGCCATCCTGCCCTCGGCGTTGCCGACTCCGGTGCTGGCGTACGCGATTCGCTTCCTCGGCGCCGACGCCGGCGTCATGGTGACCGCCAGCCACAACCCGCCGGAGGACAACGGCTACAAGGTCTATCTCGGCGACGGTTCGCAGATCGTGTCACCGTCCGACGCCGACATCGCCACCCAGATCGCGCGGGTGGCGGCCGTCGCCGACGTCCCCCTGGCCGACGACGGGTGGGAGACGCTCGGTGACGACGTGCTCACGGCCTACCTCGAGGACGCCATCACGGTCGTCGCGACGGACACCCCGCGCGACGTCACCGTGGTGCACACCGCACTGCACGGGGTCGGGTCCGAGACGGTCGCCAAGGCCTTCGTCCGTGCGGGGTATGCCGCGCCCATCCCCGTCGCGAGCCAGGCCGAGCCGGACCCGATGTTCCCGACCGTGCACTTCCCCAACCCGGAAGAGCCGGGCGCGATGGACGCCGCGCTCGAGCTGGCCGAGCAGACCGGGCCCGACGTCGTCATCGCCAACGACCCCGACGCCGACAGGTGCGCCGTCGCGGTCCCCGGCCCGGGCGGCTGGCGGATGCTGCGCGGCGACGAGGTCGGGGCCTTGCTGGGGTCGCACATCCTCGCCCGTGGCGTGAACGGCGATGCGGTATTCGCCAACTCGATCGTGTCGTCGCGACTGCTCGCGGCGATGGCCAAGGCCGCCGGTGTGCGGCACGAGGAGACGCTGACCGGGTTCAAGTGGATCTCCCGCGTGGAGGGACTTCGCTACGGCTACGAGGAGGCGCTCGGCTACTGCGTCGACCCACCCCACGTGCGCGACAAGGACGGCGTGAGCGCTGCCCTCGTGGTGGCCGAGATGACCGCGACCCTCAAGGCGGAGGGACGGTCGCTGACCGACGTCCTCGACGACCTGGCCGTGGCGCACGGTGTCCACGCGACCGACTCGTTCGCGGTGCGGGTTGCGGACCTGTCGTTGATCGGCACGGTGATGGCCCGACTCCGCGACACCCCGCCGACCGACGTTGCGGGCATTGCGGTCTCACGCACGGATGACCTGGCCAAGGGCAGCGACACCCTGCCGCCCACCGACGGCCTGCGCTACTACCTCGACGACGACTCGCGGATCATCGTGCGGCCCTCCGGCACCGAGCCCAAGCTCAAGGTCTACCTCGAGGTCATCGAGCCGGTGTCTTCCGACCTGAAGGCAGCCCGCAAGGTCGCCGCCGAGAGGCTGGCCGCGATCCGCACCGCCATGGAAGGCCTCACCCAGCTCTGAATGAGCCGCCAGGCCCTGTTGTGCTCGACGCGTTCCTGACTCAGATCGTGGAAACCAAGACTGAGCCAGCACCCACTCATGCGACATTCCGCGAAGTCGATGGGCCAACGGATTCCGCGGAGACGCACGCCGCCGGGGGCGGCATCGAGGTAGTGCCGGCCAGAAGGACGGCGCGCCCTTCCGAGATGAGGGTCCACTCGCTGGCCCGGGCGTGCCAACAGACCCGCCGGGTGGGGCGGGCTGTGGGGCTGGGTCATGGTCGCCAAGGTGGGGCGCCGGTGGAACCCATCGCCGCGGTTTCCACGCGGTCCCAGATGCCGTAGGTCCTCACGGCTGGCCGGTCTCCCAGCGCGGCCACCCCATCGCCCATGTTCGCGTGCTGGTCGGCGAGCCAGTGGTCGTAGGCGCCGGGTATCAGCACCCACTCGACCTGACCGTCGATGATCTCTCCGTGGTAGCCCTTGCGGTGCACGATCGTGTGGTGCCGCCCGCACAGCAGCGCAGCATTCTCAAGATCCGTGGCGCCGCCGTCGGCCCAGTGCCTCAGGTGGTGCCCGTCGCACCAGGACGCCGGCACCCTGCAGTCCGGGAACGTGCACCCGCCGTCGCGCAGCCACAGGGCTCGCAGTTGGGCGGAGGTGAAGAGCCGGAACCGGCGGCCCAGGTCGAGGACCTGGCCGTCCTTGCCCAGCACCACGGGCACGATCCCCGCGTCGCAGGCGATCCGGCGGGCGGTCTCGGGAGCGAGCAGTGCGCCGGCCTCACCCGACCCGAACACGGTCGCGGCGTTCGACCGGGCCACCAGATCCTCCAGCGACACGGTCACGAACAGCTCGGCCTTCGGCGTGGTCGCCACCCCGTCGGCTGAGGCCACCCCGCGGCGCACCACGTCGAGCAACGCGTCCATCCGCCGCTGCCCCGACGGCCGCCGGTCCGGCTCGCCGTCAGCCGGTCGCGGCGCCGACAAGCCCTTGCACCGCAGCCTCGATGACCGCCTTGGCCTCGGCGTCGACGACCATCGTGTACTCGAACAGACCACCGCCGTCGGAGAACGCCTGGGACAGGGAGCGCCTCTCACTCAGCCGGTCCTGCTCGGCCTGGAACTCACCCGCCGCGCCGTACTTGGCCACCAGCCGATCCCGGATGCCCCGCACGTCCTTGGGCCGCCCCCACGACGCCACGTCGACCAGCCCACCAAGCACCGGACCCTCCGCACCGTCCGCCAACCGCGGGGCCAGCCGCTCGAACTCCTCGACCACGACCGCCGCGGTGACCAGCGGCACCCGCGCCTCGCGAACGGCGGCGACCAGCGCGGCATACCGGTCGTCGTGGGCGGCCTCGGCCAGCCGCACGACGCGTGCCGAGCCGCCGGCACGCAACGACGGCGAGTGGTCCAGAAGCCACGCATGCGCGCCTGAGCGACCCGACCCGGCTTCACCACGGTCCACCGCCTCGCGCAGCACCCCCACCCGCGCCGCGTCGACCCGCAAGGCGACCTCGTCCAACCGGGACATGAACTCGCCCAGCTCCGCACCGCCCGCGGACCACAGCTCGCCGTCGACACCGGTCAGCGCGTCGCAAGCCCGCTCCACCGCCGCGCGGCGCTCCTCGAACGACATCCCCCCATCCATGAAGCAAACCTAGCAACGAGGTCTGACAACCCAACCACACCGAAAACCGTTGTGGTGCAAGCAGATACGGCACAGATACGGCATCAGTTGTCCACACCGGCCGCAGCCCGCCCGCGTCGCCTTCACCCAGTCACAGGAAACACCGAGGCGCGGCACAGCGCACCACCACCTCGAGGGCGTGTCGTGGTTCCTGACGCCACCGCCGGCCCAGGCGAGGGCGCGACGCAATGTCACGACCAGACGGGTAGCGAGGACCTCACCGGGCTCATCAGGACGAACGCGGCCATCGAGGCCTGCGACTCCGGCGCGTAAACTCTACGACGCGTGAGGCCTGGTCGTCGGGATCGACACCGCCGCCCAGACCAGCGCGCGCAGCGGCCAGACCGTGGCCGGCTATGCGATCCCCATCGACACGGCTCTGGCAGTGGCCGACCAGATCACCTCAGGAGTCGACAACGCGACGATCCACCAAGGCGTCCCTGCCTTCCTCGGTATCCAGACCGCGCAGGCCTCGTCAACCGGCCTCGGCCAGCCGGGCAGTGACCTGGGCCAGTCGGGCAGTGACCTGGCCAGTCGGGCAGTGACCTGGCCGTCGGGACGCCTCGGCGCCTCCGCGGACGCCACCACCGGCGCCACCACGGGCGCCTCGGCGGGTGCGCCCGTCGGCGGGGTCGTCAGCGGATCGGCCGCCGACAGGGCCGGGATCACCGCCGGCTCGACGATCACCAAGGTGGGCGGCGAGGCCATCGCCAGCTCGACCGACCTCACCGCAGCGACTGGCCACTCGTGACCCCGGCGACCACGTCTCCGTCGTCTGGACCGACGCGTCCGGCACCGTTCACACCGCGACCGTCACCCTCGGTTCCGGCCCCGCCGACTGACTGAACCCCGGGCTCGTCGACTGCCTGGCCCTGGGGACCGCCGACCGAGGGCCGCAGGGCGCTCGTCCGAGGGACCCGTGGCCCCCCAGTCTGGGGGGTCACGGGGGTCTGACCACGGAGTGAGACACCGATAGGATTGCTCGGTGAGCACCCCCACAGCTGCGGCCCCCTCCGTCGACGCGACGGCCAGGGCGCGCGATCTCCTCGGCGTCTCCCGCCTCAGCAACGCGGCCCTCACGAGCTGGCTGCACGGTCTGCCGGGCGTCGACCAGGTGGGCTGCGAGGCCCGTGCGGCAGGGCTCGGCACCCGGTCGATCAAGACCACCTCCAAGGCCTGGGGCATCGACCTGGCGATCTCGATGATCGACCTGACCACCCTCGAGGGCGCCGACACCGCGGGCAAGGTGCGCGGTCTGTGCGCCAAGGCCATCAACCCCGACCCCACCCTCCCGGACACCCCGCGTCCCGCGGCCGTCTGCGTCTACGGCGACATGGTCGCCACGGCCAAGGAGGCGCTCGGCCAGAGCGGCGTCAAGGTCGCCTCCGTGGCCACGGCGTTCCCCAGCGGCCGGGCCCTGATGCCGGTCAAGCTGGCCGACACCCGTGACGCGGTGGACGCCGGCGCCGACGAGATCGACATGGTGATCGACCGCGGAGCCTTCCTGTCGGGTGACTACCTCACCGTGTTCCGCGAGATCGCCGAGGTCGCCGAGACCTGTGTCCGCAAGGACGGCAGCCGCGCCCGGCTCAAGGTGATCATGGAGACCGGCGAGCTGGTCACCTACGACAACGTCCGGCGCGCGTCGTGGTTGTCGATGCTGGCCGGCGGCGACTTCATCAAGACCTCCACGGGCAAGGTGTCCCCCGCGGCGACCCTGCCCGTCACGCTGATCATGCTCGAGGCGGTCCGCGACTGGCGCGACCTCACCGGCGAGATGGTCGGCGTGAAGCCGGCCGGCGGCATCCGCACCAGCAAGGACGCGCTCAAGTTCCTCGTGACGGTCAGCGAGATCGCGGGCGACGACTGGCTGGACCCGCACTGGTTCCGGTTCGGCGCCTCGAGCCTGCTCAACGACCTCATCCTGCAACGCCAGCGGATGGCGATCGGCGCCTACTCGGGTGCCGACTACGTCACCGACGACTCGCCCAGCCTCTACTGAGCATGCGAGCCCCGCAATGACCGTCAGAGCCCCCCATCAGCCCCCCGCACCCGACGGATCCCGAGGAACCTGAAGCCATGGCCAAGTTCGAGTACGCACCGGCACCGGAGTCCCGCGCGGTCGTCGACATCAAGCCCTCCTACGGGCTGTTCATCAACGGCGAGTTCACCGAATCGCAGGGCGGTTCGGCGTTCAAGTCGATCAGCCCCGCCACCGAGGAGGTCCTCGCGGAGATCACGTCGGCCAGCGCCGCCGACGTCGACCGCGCCGTGGCCGCCGCCCGCCGGGCCTACAACGGCGTGTGGGGCCGGATGTCCGGCGCCGACCGCGGCAAGTACCTCTTCCGCATCGCCCGCATCCTGCAGGAGCGCGCCCGCGAGTTCGCCGTCCTCGAGAGCCTCGACAACGGCAAGCCGATCAAGGAGAGCCGCGACGTCGACGTGCCCCTGGCCGCGGCGCACTTCTTCTACCACGCAGGCTGGGCCGACAAGCTCGACTACGCGGGCCTCGGCACCAACCCCCGCCCGCACGGCGTGGTCGGCCAGGTCATCCCCTGGAACTTCCCGATCCTCATGCTCGCGTGGAAGATCGCCCCGGCGCTGGCCACCGGCAACACCGTGGTCCTCAAGCCCGCCGAGACCACGCCGCTGACCGCCCTGCTGTTCGCCGAGGTGGTCCAGCAGGCCGACCTGCCGCCGGGCGTCGTCAACATCATCACCGGCGCCGGGCGCGACCGGCCAGGCCATCGTCGACCACCCCGACATCGACAAGCTCGCGTTCACCGGCTCCACCGGCGTCGGCAAGATGATCGCCCGCTCGATCGCCGGCACCCGCAAGAAGGCCACCCTCGAGCTCGGCGGCAAGGCCGCCAACATCGTCTTCGACGACGCGCCGCTCGACCAGGCCGTCGAGGGCATCGTCAACGGCATCTTCTTCAACCAGGGCCACGTCTGCTGCGCCGGGTCACGCCTGCTCGTGCAGGAGAACATCGCCGCCGACGTCGAGAAGCGGCTCAAGCGCCGCCTCGAGACGCTGCGCGTGGGCGACCCGCTCGACAAGAACACCGACGTGGGCGCGATCAACTCCAAGGCCCAGCTCCAGCGGATCGTCGAGCTGACCGCGGCCGGCGAGGCCGAGGGCGCCGAGCGCTGGGACAACGGCTGCGAGCTGCCCAGCAAGGGCTTCTGGTTCCGGCCGACCGTCTTCACCGGAGTCAGCCAGGGCCACCGGATCGCGCAGGAGGAGATCTTCGGACCGGTCCTGTCGGTGCTGACCTTCCGCACCCCGCAGGAGGCCGTCGCCAAGGCCAACAACACCCCCTACGGCCTGTCCGCGGGCATCTGGACCGAGAAGGGCTCGCGCATCCTCTGGATGGCCGACCAGCTCCGCGCCGGCGTCGTCTGGGCCAACACCTTCAACAAGTTCGACCCGACCAGCCCCTTCGGCGGCTACAAGGAGTCCGGCTACGGCCGGGAGGGTGGCCGCCACGGCCTCGCCGCCTACGTCACGACGGGAGACAGCAAGTGAGCCCCACCGCCACGAAGTCCACGAACAGCGATGCACGCGTCGATGTGCGCAAGACCTACAAGCTCTACATCGGCGGCAAGTTCCCCCGCTCCGAGTCGGGCCGCTCCTACGAGGTCGTCGACGGCCGCGGCAGGTTCCTCGCCAACGCCGCCCAGGGCTCGCGCAAGGACGCCCGTGACGCCGTCGTCGCCGCCCGCGGCGCCTTCGCGGGCTGGGCCGGCGCCACGGCATACAACCGTGGTCAGGTGCTCTATCGCGTCGCCGAGGTGATGGAGGGACGTCGTTCCCAGTTCGTCGACGAGGTGCGCGCCAGCGAGGGCGTCGCCGAGCGTCGCGCCGAGACCATCGTCTCCCAGGCCATCGACCGCTGGGTCTGGTATGCCGGGTGGACCGACAAGCTCGCGCAGATCCTTGGTGGGCTCAACCCCGTCGCCGGCCCGTACTTCGACATCTCCGCCCCCGAGCCGACCGGAGTCGTGGCCGTCCTTGCGCCGCAACGTAGTTCGCTGCTCGGCTTGGTCTCGGTCCTCGCTCCGGTGATCTGCTCCGGCAACACCGCGGTCGTCCTGACCAGCGAGCTCCGTCCGCTGCCGGCCATCACCCTGTCCGAGGCGCTGGCCACTTCCGACGTCCCCGGTGGG
Organism: uncultured Actinomycetota bacterium; assembly: GCA_963740865.1. GTDB lineage: Bacteria > Actinomycetota > Actinomycetes > Actinomycetales > Dermatophilaceae > Pedococcus. Next base: position 25,973 of record CAVUGH010000008.1, on the reverse strand, counting down.
GTGATCAACCTGATCACCGGGCGCACCGCCGAGGTCGCGCCCTGGCTCGCCTCGCACCGCGACGTCAACGCCATCGACCTGACCGGTGCGGCCGACGCCGAGGGAGTCAAGTGGGGCGACCTCGAGCTCGCCGCCGCCGAGAACCTCAAGCGCGTGGTGCGCCCGGCCGGCGAGGACGCCGACGCCGTCGAGCCCGACTGGTCCCGCACCCCCGACCTGTCCCGGATCACGCCCTTCCTCGAGACCAAGACGGTCTGGCACCCCAAGGGTCGCTGACCCCTTGACCGCACCGTCACCGGACGTGGACACCACCGCCCGGGTGGTGGTCCTTGCCGGTCCCAGCGGCGCCGGGAAGTCCCGGCTGGCCGCCCGGCTCCAGAGCGCACACGGCTGGCCGATCGTCCGCCTCGACGACTTCTACCGCGACGAGGACGACCCTGCGATGCCACGCAGCGAGGAGCTGGGCATCGTCGACTGGGACCACCCCGACTCGTGGAACCGCGACGCCGCCGTCGCCGCCCTCGCCACCCTCGTCGAGACCGGTGCGGTGGAGACCCCGGTCTACGACATCGCGCGCAGCCGGGCCGTCGACACCACGACGGTGCACGCCGACCCGCACGACCTCATCCTGGCCGAGGGCATCTTCGCCGCCGAGATCATCGCCGACCTGCGCGAGCGCGGGCTGCTCGCCGGCGCCTACTGCGTGCACCACCACCGCCTGGTCACCTTCGTCTGGCGCCTCCTGCGCGACCTGTCCGAGCACCGCAAACCACCGTGGACGCTGGTGCGCCGCGGCCTCGCCCTGATGCGCGACGAACCCCGCGTCGTCGCGCGCCAGGAGTCCCTCGGCGCCGCGTCCGCGCGCGCCAAGGACCTCGAACCCCTCCTGTCCGCCCTCGCCCGCTGACCGCCCTCGCCCGCTGACCGCGCACGGCCTGACCGGTGCGACGACTGGGTATGGCGCTGGCGCGCCCACCGTGCGACGCGGCGCCGAATCTCGTGGCTCGGGGCCCAGAAGGCACCCCGGCTTGTTAGGGTTCCAGCACGTCAGCGAGGGGGATGTGCGCACATGACCGACCCGCAGTGGGTGGCTCCTGGGACCAGTGGGCCGGCAGAACCGGTGGCCACCCCGGTAGGTGGGCACGCGGCATACCCGTCCGCGCCTCCCGGCCAGCCCCTCGGGCAACCCGGGCAGCCCATGCCACCACCGGGTCAGGGATATCCGCCCATGGCACCGGGGTACATGCAGCACCCGGCGATGGAGTTCCGTCCCGGCGTGATCCCGCTGCGGCCGCTGAACCTGGGCGACCTGTACGGCGCCGTGATCAAGGCCATCCGCGGCAATGTCACCGCCACCATGGGGCTGGCCTTCGTCACCACCCTGATCTTTCTGGTCCCGACGACCGCACTGGGTGCGTGGATCGCGTCCTTGGAGTCGCTGGACTTCGAGTCGACCGAGGACATCTTCCCCGTCGCCGGCACCGTGGGCTCGCTCGTGCCCTCGCTCGGGACCTCCCTGTCGGCGATCCTGCTGACCGGGTTCGTCGCGTTCGTCGTCAGCCAGGCCGTGATGGGCCGCAAGGTCACTGCCGGTCAGACCTGGGAGGGCACTCGCGGCCGGATCCTCGCCCTCGTGGGAGCCACGATCGTGACGAGCCTGGCCATCCTGTTGGCCCTGGCCGTCGTGCTCGGCCTGCCCATCCTCGCGCTCGTCGCAGCGACCTCGACCGGCACCGACTCCGGTCTCGCCGGCGCCGTCGTCCTCACCGTGTTCGCGGCCCTGGTGTCCATCCTGCTGGCGCTGTTCCTCACCACCCGACTGGCGTTCGTGGGTGTGGCGGTGGTGCTGGAGAAGGCCAGCGTGGGCCGAGGACTGGCACGGTCCTGGCAGCTGACGTCCGGGAGCCAGTTCTGGCGGGTCTTCGGCATCCGCCTGCTGACCGCCATCGTCGTGGGCGTGGCCGCCCAGATCCTCACGGTGCCCCTGTCGATCATCGGCACCCTCGGCCTGCTCGGCACCGGTGACCCCTCCGACATGTTCGTCTGGCAGGCGGTGCTCGCCGGAGTCACCGGCCTGATCACCGGGGCCCTGACGACGCCGTTCACGGCTGGCGTCGATGCCTTGCTCTACGTCGACCAGCGCATCCGGCGCGAAGGGTTCGACGTGCAGCTGATCACCGCCGCCCAGCAGGACGCCGCGCGGCAGTGGCCGGGAGCAGCCCTGCATCGATGACACGCCTGACCGCCCCGTTCGACGGCCCACCCCTCGACCCGAGCTCACCGGAAGCCCAGCAGTGGGTCCGCGACGAGCTCGCGAACGGGCAGTACCTCACCGAGCCGTCGTGGTGGCAGCGGTTCGTCGAGTGGCTCATCGAACACCTCCGCGGCGGATCCGGGTGGTTCTGGCTGCCGCCGGCGTGGACGGTGGCCCTCGTGGTTGCGGTGCTCCTCGGGGTCGTCGCCCTCGTCGTCCTGCGCGTGGTGCGGCCCGAGGCCGTCGTCGGTCGTGCCAGGGGCAGAGGGAAGGCAGTGGACGACGAAGGACTCAGCGCCGCGGACTACCGGGCCCGGGCGCGCGCGGCGACGGCCCGCGCCGACTGGGACGCGGCGCTGTTGGACGCCTACCGCGCCCTCGCCGCCTCCGCCGTCGAACGCACCCTGCTCACCGAGCTCCCCGGCCGCACCGCCCACGAGGTCGCGGTCGTCCTGGCCCCGGTCTTCCCTGACCACGCGGGAGCCCTCACGAGTGCTGCGTCCGCTTTCGACGACGTTCGCTACGGGCACCGCCGCACCACGAGGGCACAGGCCGTGGCGACGACCGAGCTCGACGACGAGCTGCTGCGGACCAGGCCCCAGCTCGGCCACCTGGTCGCCCCATGACCGCCACGGCAACCGCCACCAGTGCGGCCGGCCTGACGACACGGTTCCGCCGACGGGGTCTGTGGGCCCTCGGTGTGAGTGTCGGGGTGGCGGCGCTCGTCGTCATGGCGCTGGCCACCACTGCTCCCGACCAGGTGCTCGACCCCGACGACACCGGACCTACCGGGGCCAAGGCAATCGTCGAGGTGCTGCGCGACCACGGCGTCGACGTCCAGGTGGTGCGGTCGATCGACGAGCTCGCCGATGCCGAGCCCGGCTCGGGCACGACCGTCGTGATGGCCAACTCGGCCTACGTCGGACACGACAGCGCGGTCGTCATGGGGGAGGCGTCCGCGGGTGCCGATCGCCTCGTGCTGCTCGCGCCGACGGCTGCCCAGCTCGCCGCCCTCGACCTGCCGCTGACCTCGGGAGTCTCCCGTGCGATGGTCCGGGTCACCGCAAGATGCACGTCCACCGTCGCGCGGAGCGACGACACCGCGACCCTGGTGGATGTGCGGCTGATCCCCCTCGAGCGGGGCAGCGGGACGCCCGCCACGCTGTGCTTCGCGCTGCCCGACCCCGGCGACGACGACCAGACGGCGCCAGACGACTTCGGTTTCGGCGCAGCCATGGCCACCGTGCCGGCCGCCGCCGACCACCCCGAGGTGGTGGCGCTGGGAGTCTCGAGCGGCTTCACGAACCGCTGGGTCGACGACGAGTCGCACGCCGGCCTCGCCATCCGCGCGCTGGGCCACTCACCCCGGCTGCTCTGGTACCAGCCGGGAATCGGCGACCTCTCCAACGCCAGCGGCGCGTCGACGGACAGTGCCGGGCCGGTGTGGCTTGCTCCGGCTGCGGCCGTGATCGCCACCGCCATCCTCGTCCTCGCGTTCGTCCGGGGCCGTCGGATGGGCGCTCTGGTCACCGAGCCGCTGCCGGTGGTCGTGCGAGCCGTCGAGACCACCGAGAGCCGCGGCCGGATCTACCGTCGGGCCCGCGACCGCGGTCGCGCTGCCGCGATCCTGCGGCTGGGCAGCACCGAACGGCTGGCTCGACGCCTCGCCCTGCCACCCCAGGCAGCGGAGGCCGTCCAGGCTGCTGCGGCTGCCGCCTCCGGTATGCCGCCGGCCCAGGTCGCGGCGCTGCTCGCCGGTCCGTCCCCCACCACCGATGTCGAACTGCACACCCTTGCCACCGCACTGACCGATCTCGAGGAGAGGGTCCGCCGATCATGACCGACCAGCCCCACCCCACCCAGCCCCAGCCCGATGCGGCGCGTGACGCCGGGGCCGACCAGGTACATCAGCCGGCCGACGGCTGGGACCTCAGCGGCCAGTCCGTCACGCCGGGGCGTCCGGCAGCCTCGGCACCCGACGCACGCGCCGCCCTCCTGGCCGTCCGCGCCGAGGTCGCCAAGGCCGTCGTCGGCCAGGATGCCGCCGTGGCGGGGCTGCTCGTAGCGCTCCTGGCACGCGGCCACATCCTGCTCGAAGGGGTGCCGGGCGTCGCCAAGACGCTGCTCGTCCGCAGCCTCGCGGCCGCCCTCGACGTGGAGACCAAGCGGGTCCAGTTCACGCCGGACCTGATGCCGGGCGACCTCACCGGCTCCCTCGTCTACGACGCGTCGAGCAGCGACTTCACCTTCCGCCAGGGCCCGGTCTTCACCAACCTCCTGCTCGCGGACGAGATCAACCGCACGCCACCCAAGACGCAGTCCGCCCTGCTGGAGGCCATGGAGGAACGACAGGTCAGCGTCGACGGCCGAGCGCACCCCCTGCCCCAGCCGTTCATGGTCGCCGCCACCCAGAACCCGGTCGAGTACGAAGGCACCTATCCCCTGCCGGAGGCCCAGCTCGACCGCTTCCTGCTCAAGGTGACTCTGCCGATCCCGCCGCGGGACGACGAGATCGCAGTGCTGCGCAGGCATGCGACGGGGTTCGACCCGCGCGACCTGCACGCCGCGGGTCTGCGCCCGGTCGCCTCGGCCGCAGACCTGGCCGCCGGTGCCGAGGCAGTTCGGACCGTCGAGATCTCGGACGAGGTCACGGGCTACATCGTCGACATCGCCAGGGCGACCCGGAGCTCGCCGTCGCTGGCCCTGGGCGTCAGTCCGCGTGGCGCCACCGCGCTGATGGCGACGTCCCGGGCATGGGCCTGGATCAACGGCCGGGGTTTCGTCACGCCCGACGACGTGAAGGCCCTCGCCCACGCAACCCTGGCCCACCGGCTGTCGCTGCGGCCGGAGGCCGAGCTCGAGGGCGTCAGCGTCACGGCCGTCCTCGAGAGCGCGCTCGGAGCGGTGCCGGTCCCACGCTGATGACCCTGACCTACCGCGCCGTCGCGCTGGCCCTGCTCGGGCTGGTGCCGGTTGCGTTGTGGCCGCAGGGCAACACGGTCCGGTGGTGGTGGGTCGTCATCCTCGCGCTCGTCGGCCTCGACGTCCTCCTTGCGTGCTCGCCGCGCTCGCTGACCTTCGTCCGGGAGGAGCCGAGCCAGGTCCGACTGGGTGAACAGACCTCGACGTCGGTCCTGGTCACCAACACCGGACGACGTCGGCTGCGTGGGGCCATCCGTGACGCGTGGCCACCGTCGGCCGGGGCCGCAGCCACGCGGCATACCCTCGCCGTCGCAGCCGGCGAGCGCACCCGGGTGACCACCACGCTGACGCCCACCCGCCGCGGCGACCGCACCGCGCACCGGGTGACCGTGCGGTCCACCGGGCCGCTCGGCCTGGCCGCCCGGCAACGGTCGTTCGAGGTGCCGGGACGGTTGCGGACGCTGCACCCGTTCCCCGCCCGCAAGCACCTGCCCAGCCGGCTCGCCGTGCTGCGGCAGCTGGACGGCCGAGCAGCGCTGCGCACTCGCGGACAGGGCACCGAGTTCGACAGCCTGCGTGACTACGTCGACGGCGACGACGTGCGCAGCATCGACTGGCGCGCCACAGCGCGGCGCCAGCACCTCGTCGTCCGCACCTGGCAGCCCGAGCAGCACCGGCGGATCGTCATCGTCGTCGACACCTCACGGACCTCGGCCGGTCGCGTGGACGATGCGCCGCGGCTCGACGCGGCCATGGACGCCGCCCTCCTGCTCACCGCCCTCGCCGGCCACGCGCGCGACCGCGTCCAGGTGCTCGCCGGCGACCGCGTCGTGCTGGCCCGGGTCGGTGGCACCGACCGCGCCAAGCTGCTGCACGACACCATCAGCGCCCTCGCGCCGATCGAGTCCCGGCTGCTCGAGGCCGACTGGGGGCTCCTCGCCACCGAGATCAGCCGGCTCGGCACCCAGCGCGCGCTGGTCGTGCTGCTCACGCCACTGGAGTCCTCGGCCGTCGAGCAGGGGCTGCTGCCGGTGCTCCCGGCCCTGAGCGCGCACCACCGCGTCGTGGTCGCCTCGGTGGCCGATCCAGCCGTCGCGCGGATGCGCACCACCCGCGACACCGTGGCCGACGTGTATGACGCCGCGGCGGCCGAGCGCACGACCTCCTTGCGGCGACGCACCGCAGCCGCGCTCGCCAGCCTGGGCGTGGATGTGCTCGACGAACCACCCGACGTCCTGCCGGTCCGGCTGGCGGACCACTACCTCATGCTCAAGCGGCAGGGACTGCTCTGAGTCGCCCTCTGCACCGAGTCAGGCCGCAACCAGCGGCGCGTCGCCGACGTCACGTGCATCGAGGTCGCCGGTCACGCCCGCGTGGTGCGCCCTCCTGCCGACCACGAAGACGTACGCGAGGAAGACCGACTCAGCCGCGACGCCGATCCCGATCCGCGCCCACGTGGGCAGCGCGGAGGGCGTGACGAAGCCTTCGATGGCCCCGCTGACGAGCAGCACGAAGACCAGGCCGATCGCGATCGCGACGGCCGTGCGGCCCTCGGCAGCGAACGCCTGCAGCCTGGTCCGCGGCCCGGGCTCGACCCACGACCAGAACAGCCGCAGACCGACGGCGGCCGCGACGAAGACGGCCGTCAGCTCGAGCAGTCCGTGCGGCAGGATCAGGCCGAAGAACAGGCTGGTGCGGTCGTTGGCCATCATCAGGGCCGCCACGACGCCGACGCCCTGCACGTTCTGGAACAGCACGTAGAGGACCGGAAGGCCCAGGACCCCGAAGGCGATGCACTGGGCCGCGACCCACGCGTTGTTGACCCACACGAGGGTCGCGAACTCGTGGTGCGGGAACTCGCTGTAGTAGTGCTCGAAGTCGGTGCCGACATAGGCCTGGATCTCGGCCGGCGTCAGCTGACTCGCGTAGACCTCGGGGTGCCGCAGGGTCCACGCTGCGACGAGCGCGATGACCAGGACGCTGCCCAGGGCAGTTGTCACCCACCACCACCGGGTCCGGTACAGCGCGGCGGGGAAGGTGTGGGTGAAGAACCGCAGGATGTCCACCCACGTGGTGGTGCGGGTCCCAACCATGCTCACCCGCGCGCGAGTGAGCAGCATCGACAGGTAGGCCACCACCGACGGGTCCGGAGTCGCCGAGCGCACGACGGACAGGTCGGTGGACACGCGCTGGTACAGGTCGAGCAGCTCGTCGCCCTCAGCACCGGACAGCCGCCGTCGACCGACCAGCTCCTCCAGCCGCCCCCAGTACCCGCTGCGTGCTGCGACATACGCATCCAGGTCCACCGCGCCACTCTATGCTTCGGCCATGAGCACGGGGGCCGGTTACCGCAGCTATGCCGGGGACGACATGGTCACCGGCGAAGGGGTCGCCGTCGAGCTGCCCATCGCCGGCGTGCCGTCCCGAGCCGCCTCCGGCATCATCGACCTGCTCGTCGCCGCGGTCCTGCTGATCGCGGGCGCAATCACGATCGGCGCGGTCGCATCGGGCACCTCCGACGCGGTCGGCCAGACGCTCGCGATCCTGCTGATCGTGGGAGTCACCATCGGTGTGCCGACCGTCGTGGAGACTGTCACCCGCGGCCGGACCCTGGGCAAGCTGGCCCTGGGCCTACGGGTGGTGCGCGACGACGGTGGCCCGATCACCGCCCGGCACGCGCTCACCCGGGCTCTCGTCGGCTGGCCGGAGATCTACCTGCTGGCGGGGGCCGGCGCACTGGTCTCCTCGCTCATCAGCCCGAGAGCCAAGCGCCTCGGCGACATGGCGGCCGGCACCTACGTCGTCTCCCAGCGGGCCTCGATGCGGCTGCTCCCTCCGCCCGTCATGCCCCCACCCCTTGCCCAGTGGGCGGCCGGGGCTGACCTGGCTGCGCTCCCGCCCGGCCTGGCCATCGCCGTCCGACAGTTCCTCGGGCGCGCAGCAGGGCTCACACCCGTCTCACGACACGAGCTCGGACAGAGCCTGCTGCGCTCGGTGCTGCCGCACGTCTCGCCGCCGCCGCCCGCCGGTGTGCACGCCGAGTACATCCTCGCCGCCGTCATTGCCGACCGCCGTCGCCGGGACGCCGAACGACTGGCGCGCGAGGACCACCGCCGCGAGCAGCTGCTGCCGGCGGACCCGCTCGACCCTTGACCCACTACGCCGGCCCGGAGTCGCGGGCTCGCGACGGCTGCGCGGCTGCGCGGCTGCGCGGCTGCGCGGCTGCGCGGTCCGTCGCGGCTGCCGCACGCGGGCGCTCGCCACGCAGGCCTCCCACCGTGCAGCCCTAGCGCGAGCCCTCGGTGTGCGCCTGCGACAAGGACGCCTCCAGGGCGAAGGTGGCAGCGCCGAAGGCGACGGCGTTCCCGGGCCGGGTGAGCCGAGTCATGGTCACCGTCTGCAGCGGACGGGCCAACGCCTGGTGCTCGACACCTGGTCGTGCCGCCTCCAGCAGTGCGTCGCCGAGCAGGTCGCTGACCCAGCCGGCGAGCACGATGCGCTCGGGGTTGACGGTGTTGACGAGGTTGGCCAGCCCGGCACCGAGGTAGCCGCCGGCAGCAGCCACCACATCCAGCGCCACCCCGTCACCCGCGGCCACGCCGTCGGCCAGTGCCTGCACCGCGGCGGTCTCACCCAAGGAGGTCCATGGGTGCCCGGGCGCGACCTGCTCAAGGAATGCCAACAGTCCGGGCGCCCCGACGTATGCCTCGACGCAACCCGTTCCGCCGCAACGACATTCGCGACCATCCACAGCCACAGTGGTGTGGCCCCACTCGCCGGCGCTGTTGGACGCCCCTCGGTAGAGCTCACCAGCAACGGCGATTGCGGCACCGACTCCGGTGCCGAGGTTGACCACGGCCCAGTTGGCCTCGGCGGCTCCGGGGTCGTGCCACAGCTCGCTGACCATCAGGGCCTTGAGCGGGTTGTCGAGGTGCACTGGCAGCTGCCAACGCTGGGACAAGGTGGCACGCAGCGGTACGGCCCGCCAGTCCCAGCTCGGCGCATAGACCGACACACCGCTCTCGTCGTCAACCAGGCCGGGCACCGAGATGCCCACCGCCCGGACCGTCGACCGGTCGGCAGCGACCTGGGCGAGCATGTCGGTGAGGTGCCGCTCGAGGTCCTCGGGCGTGCGGACCTCGCCGTCGACCTCGCGGCGGGTCGACGCCACCTCAGTGAGCGACGCGTCGTACCTGGCGACGTGCAGGTAGGTCTCGGCGACGTCCACACCCACGAAGCTGCCGTATGCGGGGTCGAGGGCCAGGCGCGTCAGCGGCCGCCCCTTGCTCCGGGTCGCGGGCGCGACCTCGAGCAGCACCCCTGCCCCGAGCAGCTCGGTGACGATGCTCGCGACCGTGGCCATCGACAGCCCGCTCTCGGCGACGATCTCGTGGCGGCTGGTGGGCGCCCCGGCGAACACCCGGCGCAGCACCTGGAAGAGGTTGCTGCGCCGGATGTCGGCCGCCGTGCGAGGCGCCATCGGTCTCCTGTCAGTCCCGTGTCGGCCCGGTCACCTCAGGTCTTCAGCTGAGGGCGACGCGGTAGGTGGACGTCGCCGAGGTGTCCTCTGCGGTGACGACCACGAGGGCCTCGCCGGGGAGAGTCTTCGGGGCGGTCACGGTCACCGTAGCGAAGGGGTCGCTGGCCACGGCGGAGACCACCGGAACCTCGTCACCCCCGACGTCCACCGCGTACGCCAGCGTGGCCGGTTCGAAGCCCGTCACGGGCTTCCCGCCCACCGAGATCGACTCAAGGGTGGCGTCGGTGCCGCGGGACGGGACCGTTGAGGCCCCGGGCCCGAAGACCGAGAACTCCGCGACGGCGATGCAGGTCCCCGGACGCGCCGTCATGACGACCCGCACCCGTTGAAGCTGGCCGGCGTACGCCCTCTGGAGCACCACCTGGCCGTCCGTGACGGTCGTGGGCCCGTCGGTCAGCGAGACCCACTCGCCGGTGGACGGGTCCTGTCGCTGCAGGTCGGCGGTGGCGGGCGGACGCGTGCCGCCCTGGTCGTCGAAGAAGTCGAGCCGCACGGAGGAGACCGTCCTGGCCGAGCCGAGGTCGACAGTCAGGGTGTCGGCTGGACGCCAGGCGTTCGGGTCCCAGTTCGTCCAGCGCCGGGAGGAGACCACCCCGTCGAGGACGGCCGCGGTGCTGTCGTACTGCCCCGTGAACGTCGCTGTTGCCTTCGGGAAGGCGGCACCGCTCGTGTTGAGCGCGAGGTTCACCGGCGCCGGCGGGTTGACCTGGACGAGCACGGTCGTCGTGTCACCCGTGGCGGGCAGCACCCCGCGGACCGAGAACTTCCCCGGCGCCGCGACCGACGAGGCCGACACCGCGTCCCACACCACGTCGAGCGGCAGCGTGCCACCGATGGCGAGCCTTCCGGTCACCGTGGCCGGCAGGGTGGGCAGGACGCCCACGGCGGTCTTGACCGGGGGCACCGACGTCCCGGTCACCGCCGAGACGAACACCGTCGCCGTGGCGCGCTCGGTGAGCCCCGCCACCACACCGGTGACGCTGAACCGTCCGGAGTTCGCGTAAGCGGCCTTGGGCACCGACGCCCAGGTGACGGCGCGGGACTCGGTCCGCCCGTCGCCATACGTCACGGTCACGGTGTCCGGGAGCACCGGTGCCGTGCCCGGCGAGGTGAGCACCGGATCCGCCGCGACGCGGGTGACGTCGGCGCCGCGGACGAACCACTGCTGGTTGGTGCCCGCTGTCGGGGTCCAGAGCCCCACCGATGCACCGTCGGCCGTGGACTGGCCACCGACGTCGAGGACGGACTCCGTCGTGCCGCTCAGGAGGGTGGTGCGGCCGTCCGGCGTGACCGAGAGGGTCCAGCGGTCACCGGGCGAGGCCGCGGACGGTATGGCGCGCAGGGCACCGGAGGAGGTCGTGCTCAGCTCCTTGCCGGTGGCCGTGTTGACCAGGGTGTACTGCTCGCGGTTGGTCCAGCCGTCGGTGGCCTTGCTGATCCGCCAGCGCTGGGCGGGGTCCGAAGAGCTCGGCGTCCGCTGCACCAGGGACGTGCCGTCCGTACCCAGGGTCAGGGCCTTGCCGCTGTTCTGGTTGACGACGAGGCTGTCGGCCGTGGAGGCGTGCAGGGCTGCCGCCGGGTCGACCCCGGAGACGCCGTCCAGGGCGAAGGTCGTGACCGAGCCCGGTTCGACCATGGCCGTGAGGACGCCGTCGCGGACCTGCGCCGGGCGGCCCTTGGTGAGGTTGTGGGCGGCAGTGGTCGAGACGGTCTGCGCCATCCCGTTCCGGGCCTGGGCGAACCCGCCCAGGTCGATGCGCACCGGCACGGCCTGGTCGGAGTCGTTGGTGTACACGACCGTGGCACTGGAGTCGCCGGGCCGGATCGCGGCAACGGTGTCGGCGTTGTCGGTGTGGATCACGTGGTCGCCGGGCTTGATGAAGCGCGAGTACTGCGCCATGGTCCAGTACTTCTTGTTCTTGCGGATCGGCTCGGTACCGGGTGCGTCGGTGAGGAAGTCGACCTGGATCAGGCCCCAGTTCTGGTTCTCCGCGCTGGGGAGCATGTTGCGGTAGTTCTCCACCGACTGCCAGGTCACCCAGGCGCGCGGCTCGAGCTGGGAGATGTCCTCGCTGATGCGCTGGGCGAGGGCGAGGCCGGGACGCATGTCCTCGAAGTTCTGCGGGATTCCCCCGGGACCGAGGTCGACCTCCGACATCCACAGGTCCTTGCCGCTGAGCTTGGACAGGTCACGCGGCGCGAGCCGGCCGTCCGTGCCGTAGGTGTGCACGTTGAGGCGACCGACGGCCGCTCGGGCGGCGGCGTTCCACCCGGCCCAGTCCTTGACGAAGGTGCCGGGGTTCGTCTCGTCCGGCGAGGCAACGACCGCATCGGAGCCCACGGCGTCGAGGGCCGCGCGGGTCGCGACGGCCATCTTCCCCTGGCTCGCCGGGTCCCAGTGGCTGCCCTCCTGGCCGCCCTTGGCATGCCAGTAGTTGGTGTTCGGCTCGTTGACCGGCGACACGGTGTCGAAGTCGATGCCGTCGGCCTTCTCGACATGGTCGACGACCCTCGCGAGGTAGGTGGCGAACTCGTCGTACTGGTCGGCCCGGAGGTTGTCCTTGTTGCCGTCCACGTTGCCGGACGCGTAACCGCTCTCGGTCATGAAGTACGGCGCGGAGTTGCTGAACGCCTCGAAGCTGCTCGCCCCGCGTGCCTTGGCGGCCTTGAGCCACCAGCGCTGGTTGGCGTCGGCATCCCAGTTCCAGTCCGCCGGGTTCGCCGGGTCCCACCAGCCGCGGGTGTCGCGCGGGGTGTCGGGGGTCGAGCCCGGCACGGGACCCACCGAGGCGGGCCGGTTCCAGAACCCCGGGATGGCCGCGCCGGGCCGCATGTAGGCGGGTGTCTCAGGGCTGTCACCACCGCCGATGTTGTACCGCGCGATGGTGAACTGCAGCCCGTCCTCGCCGAAGAGCGCGTCCGCCAGCTCGGCCTTCTTCGCCTGCGGCCAGCCGCCGGTGACGTTGGCGAACCAGGTCAGAGCGGTCCCCCAGCCCTGGAACTCGGGCTGCTGGTAGCTCGGGTCCAGCCGGATGTCGACCCCCGGGCCGGCGCCGGCGCCCGGCCCCACGCGTGACGCCGTGCTGGCGTCCGCAGCCGGGTCGACTGCAGCAGCCGCGGAGGCGCCAGCCATGAGGGCCCCGAGCGGCAGGACGGTCGCAGCCACCACGGCTGCGATGGCCGGCGTGAGCCGACTGCGATGGGCGGTGGTGGACATCTGCTCTCCCTCGTCACCGGGTCGTCGTCGACCCGTTCGTCAAAGGATGAAAGCAGTTATTCCGACCCCTGTAAATAGTCGGCTCGCATGGTGGCTGGCTGCGGACCCCTCGCTCGGTCAGCCTTCGAGGGCGGCGTAACCCGGCTTGACGACGCCCTCGATGATGGCCAACCGCTCCTCGAACGGGATGAACGCGGACTTCATCGCGTTGATGGTGACCCAGCGCAGGTCCTCCATCGTCCACCCGGCGTCCTGGACGAGCAGCCCCATCTCGCGGGACATCGAGGTGCCGCTCATCAGCCGGTTGTCGGTGTTGACGGTGACCCGGAAGCGCAGCCGCTTCAGGAGCGAGATCGGGTGCAGCGCAACGGATTCCGCTGCACCGGTCTGGACGTTGCTACTGGGACACATCTCCAGCGGGATGCGGGTGTCCCGCACGTATGCCGCGAGGCGGCCAAGGTGCACGTCGTCCGTGTCCGCGCTGATCGCCGCCGCGACGTCGTCACCGAAGGCCTTGTCTCCGACGGTGATGTCGTCGACGATCCGCACCCCGTGGCCGAGCCGGTCGGCCCCGCACCACTGGATCGCCTCCCAGATGCTGGGCAGTCCGAACGCCTCGCCGGCGTGGATCGTGAAGTGGGCGTTCTCGCGGCGGAGGTACTCGAAGGCATCGAGGTGCCGGGTGGGAGGGAAGCCGGCTTCGGCACCCGCGATGTCGAACCCGGCGACGCCCTGGTCGCGGTAGCGGACGGCGAGCTCGGCGATCTCGGTGCTCTTGGCCGCGTGTCGCATCGCGGTCAGCAGGGCAGTGACCCGGATCGGCGTGCCGTCCTTGGCAGCCTGCTCCTCGCCCTCGCGGAACCCGGCATTCACGGCCTCGACCACGTCCTCGAGCGCAAGCCCCTCCGACAGGTGCTGCTCCGGGGCGTAGCGGCTCTCGACATAGACGACACCGTCAGCTGCCAGGTCGAGGACGCTCTCGCGCGCCACCCGCTTCAGCCCCTCTGCCGTCTGCATGACGGCCAGGGTGTGGTCGAAGGTCTCGAGGTAGCGCACCAGCGAGCCGGAGTCAGCGCTCTCGCGGAACCACGCGCCGAGGCTCTCGGCGTCGTTGGCCGGCAACGCGGCATACCCGATCTGGTCGGCGATCTCGACGATCGTCTGGGGGCGCAGGCCACCGTCGAGGTGGTCGTGCAGCAGCGCCTTGGGCGCGCGTCGCACCTGTTCGTCGACGACGCCGCCGCTCGTGTCGGTGTCGTCGGTGGACCCCTTGCGACCGAAGATCACGCGCCCTCCTCCTCGTCGCGGTTGACTGTCTCAGGGCTGAAGGCGGGCAGGCAGACGGCGACGTACTCGGCGCCCTCGGCGCCGGTGGAGTAGCGGATCCGCTCGCCGGCGCGGGTGATGACGCTCTGTCCCGCCTCGACGCGCAGCTGCCCGCCGTCGTGGTCGAGCAGCACGGTCCCGGCGATGACCAGGGTGATCTCGTCGAAGGCGGGGGCCTGGAACGGCTCCGTCCAGTCGGCCGGCGCCTTCATGTGGGCGACGGAGACGGCTTCGCTGCCGGTGTTCACCCGGCCTACGTGTTCGTCGATGATCTTGCCGCCGGGAACGGGAATGGTCGTGGGGGTTGCGATGAGCTCAGGCACGGGTCCACCCTAGCCCCGGGCTCACGCCCCCACGGGCAGCCAGATGACGAACCGACAGCCCTCTGCGTGGTTGGCCACTGACGCTTCGCCCCCATGGGCCTCGGCCACGCCGCGGACGATGGCAAGGCCCAGACCGGCACCAGCTCCAGGACGAGGTGTGCGGGCTCCAGTGCCACGCCACCCCGCTTCGAAGACCCGGGGCAGAGCCTCAGACGGTATGCCGCCACACGCGTCCTGGACCTCCACCTCTGCCCTGTGCGTGGTTGGTTCGCCCGCCGTCCGGGTACTCACCGTAACGGTCACCGCGCCGCCGGGCTGCGTGTGTCGCACGGCGTTCGTGAGCAGGTTGGCCACGGCACGCGACACCTCCCCGGGGTCGATGTCGGCGAACGCGGGTCCGTCCGCATGACCGGACAGGTGCACCCCGGCGGCCTGTGCCACCGGCTGGGAGAACGCCACGACCTCCGACACCACGTCGGCGACGCTGCTGCGGACCCGGTCGAGCCGCAGCCCGCTCGACTGCAGGCGTGAGAGGGCCAGCAGGTCGTCGACCATCTCGCTCATCCGCATCACCTCCAGCCGCATCCGGTCGAGGTAGTCCGCCGGGTCGGTGGCCACCCCGTCCTGGAGCGCCTCGGTAAGGGCTCGCATGCCGGCCAGCGGGGTTCGCAGGTCGTGGGACACCCAGGCCACGAGCTCACGACGACCCGCTTCCACCTCACGGTCACGCTCTGCAGCGGCCATCTCCAGGGCTCTCTGCCTGGTCAGGTTCTGCACCCTGCGAGCGGTCACGACCCCCACGACCACCGCGACGGGAACGGCTGCGAGCAGCACCAGCAACACCGTGGTGGAGTCACGATCGGACACCACCATCGCTCGTGCGCTGGCGTACACGCCCGCTGCGACGGACAGCACCACGACCAGAGGCGCCGCGACTGCTGCCCGTGCGGGACTGCGCCGGGCAAGCCAGACGAGCAGGATCGCACCGATCACCCCGACGACGGCGGCGACGGCGGCGGAGAGCAGCACCGCCTGGGTCTGGACCTCTGTCACAGGACCGGATCCGCCGTCGGCTGCCGCAGGTCCCACCGGTACCCGACCCCGAACACCGTCACGAGCCGCACGGGGGCCGACGGGTCCGACTCGACCTTCTCCCTGAGACGCCGAACGTGCACGGTCACCGTGGACTGGTCGCCGAACTCCCAGCCCCAGACCTGTCGCATCAGCTGCTCGCGTCCGTGCACCTGGCCGGGATGAGCCAGGAAGAAGACCAGCAGGTCGAACTCCCTCCCCGTCAGCGCGAGCTCGCGACCGGCGAGGCTGGCCCGGTGCGCGACCGGATCCACCCTCAGGTCGTGGTCGACGAGGGGTCCGAGCGAGACTGTGTCCCCCTCCTCCTGGGAGTCGTCCGGACCGGATCTGGCGCTGCGGCGGAGCACGGACTGCACCCGCAGGACCAGCTCCCGAGGACTGAACGGCTTGGTGATGTAGTCGTCCGCCCCGACCTCGAGGCCGAGGATGCGGTCCTCCTCCTCGCCGCGCGCGGTGAGCATCAGCACGGGGAGCCCCGCCTGTCGTTCGCGCAGCCGACGACACACCTCCAGACCGTCGATGCCGGGCAGCATCAGGTCGAGGACGACCGCGTCCGGGGGCCTGGCCTGCGCCGCCGCCAGCGCGGAAGGCCCGTCAAAGGCCTGCTGCGCTTCGATACCCGCGCGCTCGAGGTACGCCACGACCACCTGGGAGACGGTGGTGTCGTCATCGACGACGAGGACCCTGGTCACGTCGTCAGGATAGGGCCGTCGACCACCCGGCCGGTGGCTGCACGGATCGACGTCAGGACCCTGTAAGGACCGCGTAACCAGCAGGTCATGGAGTCACGGCCGACGCACCGCTTCACTGGACAGCGGACCGGCCGAGCGGCCGGACAGGAAGGTGAAACCCCATGAACACCAATCGATTCCTCGTCACGGCGGCCGCCCTTGCCTCCGTCGCGACCATGGCTGTCGCCGGCGCAGGTGTCGCATCTGCTGCCGGAGTCAGCGGTCCGGCCATCTACGTCCACCACGAGCTCTACCGCACTGTCGCCACACCGACCGACCTGTCCGGGACCGGCGCTCCCGCGCAGGCGTGGGACACGATCTACAACTTCAACGGAGCCCAGCGCAGCGTGGCGACGGCTGCCCCTGGGGACCGCGACTTCAACGGCGGACGCTGGCAGGTGCACAGTGTGAGCCTGCCGCACGGCTACGCCGCCGCTCTGGCCGCCGGCGACCTCGACGGCAACGGGGTCCTCGACGCGACCGACGAGGTCCAGGCCGCCCTCGCCTCGGGCAACGCCGTCGACAACGGGGTCGTCAAGTACTTCGTGTGCACCCTCAACAAGGTCCCGGCCGGCAAGGCGTGACCTGACTCCTGACCCCACCGACACCGTGATCGTAGTCAGGGGCTGCAGTCAGGTGTCGAGGCGGAGAGGCACGACCGTTCGCAGCAGGCTTGCTTCTTGCGAACGGTCGTGCTTTTATGGGCGGGTGACCAAGGGAGACGAGACGCGCGACTCGGTGCTTCGGGTGGCACTGGCGCAGTCGAGCCAGGTCGGGCTGAGGGGCATCACCATCGGCGGCCTCGCCGACGCCATGGAGATGTCCAAGAGCGGCCTGTTCGCCCATTTCGGGTCCAAAGAAGGGCTGCAGTCGGCCGTGATGGACTACGCGGCCGAGGCCTTCACGCAGCTCGTCATCCGCCCGGCGCTGAAGCAACCCCGCGGCGAGCCGCGGATCCGCACCCTCTTCGACCGGTGGCTCGGGTGGGGTGGCTACGCGGACTACGCGCTGCCCGGCGGATGCATCTTCGTCTCCGTGGCAAGCGAGTTCGACGACGCGCCCGACGGCCCGGTCCGCACCAAGGTGGTCCAGCTCGAGAGGGACCTGCTGGACACCGTCGAGACGATCGTCCGCGGCGGCATGACCGAAGGCCAGTTCCGCGAGTCGACCGACCCGGGCGCCTTTGCCCACGACCTGCTCGCCATCGTCCTCGGCTACAACTTCTCGGCGCGGCTCCTGCGCGACCCCGCCGCCACCGGTCGGGCGCAGGACGCCTTCGACCGCCTGCTCGACCACATCCGCAGCTGATCCCGAACCCACCAGGAGGTACCACTCATGTCGACCGAAAAAAGCACGATCGATCGTATCGATGTCCTGCCGCGGACTTCCCGCGTCGAGGCGTCCTCTTCCTCCCCGGTCGAGGCCCGGCCCGTTGCGACGAGCCACCGAGGCGTCGACGGTGATGGTGCTGCGCCGGCTCAGGCGGATGCTGCCCCCACAGTCGTGGCACCCACTGGCGCCGCCCCCACCGGCGTCGCGTCCACCCAGCCGGACGCTGCACCCACCGACGCCGCCACGCCGGCGGCAGGCCTCCCGGTCTCAGCCGGCCTGAGGCGGCTGTTCGCGCTGCTGGAACGACGGTCCCCCGCTGGCGGCGGACTGCTGGCCGAGCGGCTCTGGTTCAGGTTGCCGGCGACCCCTGCGGCGAAGACGCGCGCGGCCCGGACCCCCGCCGGCGGTGAGGCGTTCGAGGTGCGGTGGGCGCACGGCACCGTGCGCGGTCGGGTCTACGGCGACTGGGGCAACCCCACGGCATACCTCGTCCACGGCTGGGGCGGCTGGTGGCAACAGCTCGGCGCGCACGTGGAGCCACTGGTGGCCCGCGGTCTGTGCGTCGTGGCGTTCGATGCGCCGAGCCACGGCGACTCCGGGCCGGGCGCCCACGGTGGTCGGTCGACCACCTTCCTGGAGATGGGCGAGGCGCTGGCGGCGGTGGTTGCCGAGTTCGGCCGACCCACCCTCGTCGTTGCCCACTCCGCCGGCGGGCTCGCCGCGGTCCACGCCCTCGGACTGGGCGTGGCGCCCGACTCCCTGGTGCTCGTCGCGCCCCCGGACGGCGTCGAGGCGATGCTGCCGGTCTTCGCTGCGGCACTCGGAGTCGGACCCCGATCACAGCAGGCGATGGTTCGCCGCGCGGAGCGCCGGGTCGGCATGCCCGTGGCGGAGCTCGACCTCCTCACCATGGCGGCAGCCCGGCCGTCCCTTCCGCACCTGCTCGTCGTCCACGACCGACAGGACCGCGAGGCGCCACTCGCCGGGGGCGTACGCGTCAGCGACGCGTGGCACGACGCCCGCCTGATGGTCACCGAGGGGCTCGGTCACCGCCGGGTGCTGTGGAGTCCCGACGTCATCGAGCGGGTGGGGTCCTTCGCGGCCGCGGCAGCCGAACGGGTCAGGAGATCTTCTCGATGACCAACGGCAGCAGGTTCGGTCGCGATCCCTCGGGGGCGATGGTGAACGCGCCCTCGAGGGACTCCAACGCCCGCTCGAAGCGCTCCGGAGTGTCGGTGTGCAGGGTCAGCAGCTTTTCGCCGGCGCGCACGGTGGCCCCCGGCTTGTAGTGCATCACCACACCGGCACCGGCCTGCACCGGGTCCTCCTTGCGCGCCCGGCCGGCGCCGAGACGCCAGGCGGCGACGCCGACCTTGAAGGCGTCGAGCTCGGTGAGCACGCCGTCTGCCGGGGCGAGGACGTCGTGGCTCTCCTTGGCCACCGGCAGGGTCGCGTCGGGGTCGCCGCCCTGGGCGCGGATCATCGCCTTCCAGGCATCCATGGCCCGGCCGTCCTTGAGAGCGTCGGCGGGGTCGACATCGCCGCGGCCTGCACAGGCGAGCATCTCGCGGGCCAGAGCCAGGGTCAGCTCGATGACGTCCTCGGGACCACCGCCGGCCAGCACCTCGACCGACTCAGCCACCTCGATGGCGTTGCCGGCGGTGAGACCGAGGGGCACCTGCATGTTGGTGAGCATCGCGACCGTCTTGACGCCGGCATCGGTGCCGAGGTCGACCATCGTGCGTGCGAGCTCGCGGGCGTCCTCGACGTTCTTCATGAACGCGCCGCTGCCGACCTTCACGTCCAGCACGAGCGCGCCAGTGCCCTCGGCGATCTTCTTGCTCATGATCGAGGAGGCGATGAGTGGGATGGCTTCGACGGTGCCGGTGACGTCGCGCAGGGCATAGAGCTTCTTGTCGGCCGGGGCGAGTCCGTCGCCTGCAGCGCAGATGACCGCGCCGACGTCCTCGAGCTGCTTCATCATCTGCTCGTTGCTCATGGCCGCCCGCCAGCCGGGAATCGACTCGAGCTTGTCGAGCGTGCCCCCGGTGTGGCCGAGCCCGCGGCCGGAAAGCTGCGGCACGGCCACCCCGCACGCCGCGACGAGGGGTGCGAGCGGCAGGGTGATCTTGTCGCCCACCCCACCCGTGGAGTGCTTGTCGGCGGTGGGGCGTGAGAGCGACGAGAAGTCCATCCGCTCAC
Source organism: uncultured Actinomycetota bacterium (assembly GCA_963740865.1). Taxonomy (GTDB): domain Bacteria; phylum Actinomycetota; class Actinomycetes; order Actinomycetales; family Dermatophilaceae; genus Pedococcus. The sequence goes on along the minus strand of CAVUGH010000008.1, from coordinate 6,034 downwards.
CGGACTTGATCATCGCGCCGGTCCAGCGGGAGATCTCGCGGCGGTTCATCCCGTTGAGCAGGATCGCCATGGCCAGGCTCGACATCTGTTCGTCGGCGACGGCACCACGTGTGTAGGCGTCGATGACCCAGTCGATCTGCCCGTCCGACAGCTCGCCCTTGCCCCGCTTGGTGATGATGACGTCGACCGCGTCGAAGTTCTCGCTCATGGCCTCATCGTGTCAGAGGTGAACAACGGCTTGACGACCGATCGTGGCCAGATCTCCACGAATTGCGCCCGATATCTCCCGACAGGTGCAATTCGTGGCTCGGTTGCCACGAGTGCTGGCGACACGGGAAGTAGAGCCTCCACTCGTTCGACCTGATCGATACCCCGGACGCCTGTTTCTCGCATCGCCGCCACCACTCGATCCAGCGTCCTTCCCGGCTCGCGGTAGATGCCTTTCGCCAGCACCACGACGATCCGCCAGCCATCGTGGTCAAGCTCCTCGCGACGCTCGACGTCACGCTCCCACTGGCGCTGGGATTGCGCGTGCTGGCGTCCGTCGTACTCGATCGCAAGCCGCTGCCACGGGAAGGAGAGGTCGAAACGTCGCACCCACCCACCACGGTCGTCGTACTCGATGTGGTTGACCACGGGCTCAGGCAGACCCGCGAGGAGCAGCAACATCCGCAGCCGCGACTCCATCGGTGAGTCGACTCCGGCACGGACCAACCCGGCAGCGCGGCGGGCAAGCTCTCCCATCGGGCCGGCGCCTTCGGAGGACGCGGCCACCAGCGAGTCCGGCGTCGCGCGCCCCTTCCTCACCAACGAGTCGCCGAGAACCACGAGCTCGACGAGTGACAGTTCCGCCGCCAGCTCGACGAAGGTGTCCTCGGCCGTGGTCACCCGGACCCCGGCGACGCGCGCCGAGCTCCTGACGCGGCGTCGAACCGCCCGGATTCCGCGAGCCCGAAGTCGACCGTGGGAAAGGGCCAGGTGCACGCGGACGTCGGGTGGCACCACCCCGCCCATCAGCTCAGCAGCCGTCTGCCGTGCGACCAGCGCCCCCTCGGGGCCGATGGTCAGTGCGGCGAGCGCCCGGACGCGAGTCTCGTGCGCCACCTCCGTCCGCGCGTACACGTTGTGGAACACCTTGAGGTACCGCGGCCCGCGCAGCTCGCCAGCGCTCACGCCGGCGGCCAGTGCCTCACTGCGCGTGAAGACCGTGGGGAGCCCGTCAGGTGTCACGGTCCGAGCCTGCCGCAGACGGAGGATCCGCCTCGGCCTCATCCACAGGCTGCTTCCGCGACCACCACTTGAGGCGCCCGGGCCACGAATGGTCGCGCCTCGCGGCATACGGGAGCGATTCGTGGCGCGAGAGCCATGAACGTAAGCAGCGACCCGTCCGGCGCGGGCCTCAGCCGGGGAGCGGGCCGGCGATCGAGAGGTTGTCCGGACCGAACGCCTGCGGCAGGACGTCGCGCATCGGCAGCACGCCCTCGGGCGTCAGCAGCAGCGTCTCGGGCGTCCCGTTCTCCCACAGCAGCTGGCGGCACCGACCACAGGGCATGAGCGGCTCACCGTCTCGGCCGACGCACGACACCGCGACGAGCTTGCCGCCGCCCGTCGCGTGCAGCTCGGAAACCAGGCCGCACTCGGCGCACAGCCCGACGCCGTAGGCGGCGTTCTCGACGTTGCAGCCCACGACGACCCGACCGTCGTCCACGATGCCGGCCACCCCGACTGGGAAGCGGGAGTACGGCGCGTAGGCCTTGCCCATGATCTCGATCGCCTTGGCGCGCAAGGCTTCCCAGTCGACGTCCTCCGGGGCGGGAGGGGCGGTATGCCGCGCAGCTGGCTGCGCGGCATACCCCTCCGGTGTCGTGGAGGTGAGGTCGTCGGAGGTGGGGTCGACGGACACCTAGTGGCCCTCACCCTTGCGATAGATCTGTCCGTCTGCCGCGGGCATTCGCAACCGTTGTGAGGCGAAGGCCAGCACCAGCAACGTGGTGACGTAGGGCGTGGTGCCGGTGAGCTCGGCAGGCACGGCGTCGGCCGCGAAGTACCACCAGCCGACGAGGACACCCACGGCGATCGCCAGGATGCCCTGCACCATCCGCTGGTTGCGCACGATCTGCCAGACGCCCACGGCCACGAGCAGCACCGCGAACAGGAGCAGGAACGCGTGCACGGTGGCGCCACCGCGCAGCTGCACGGCATCGGTGTAGCCGAACAGGGCCGCACCGGTGAGCAGCCCGCCCGGACGCCAGTTGCCGAAGATCATGGCGGCGAGGCCGATGTAGCCGCGCCCTCCGGTCTGGCCGTCGCGGTAGATGTTCGCCGCGACGAGGGCGAGGAAGCCACCGCCCAGCCCGGCGAGGCCGCCGGAGACGATGACGGCGAGGAACTTGTAGCGGAGCACGTTGACGCCGAGCGACTCCGCGGCGACCGGGGACTCACCCACCGAGCGCAGCCGTAGGCCGAAGGCCGTGCGCCACAGGACCCACCAGGTCCCGACGAACAACAGCAGCGCGATGACCGTCAGGATCGACAGGTCGGTGCACACGGCGCGCAGGATTGCGGCGACGTCGCTGACGAAGAACCAGTCCTTCTTCTCTATCGTGCCCAGGCCGCTGGAAACCCCTGGCAACGTGAAGTCGGGCAGCGACTTGATCTGCGGTGACTGCGTGGGACCACCGCCGGGCAGACCGTTGAAGAAGCGGGCCGCGAGGTACTTGGCGACACCGAGGCCGATGATGTTGATCGCCACACCGGAGACGATGTGGTCGACGCCGAAGGTCACCGTGGCGACGGCGTGGATCAGGCCGCCGAGCATGCCCATCAGGATGGCGCCGAGGATGCCGGCCCACGGGCCCATGTGGTAGCCGAAGAAGCCGGCCCCCCAGGTGCCGAGGATCATCATTCCCTCGAGACCGATGTTGACCACGCCCGCGCGCTCCGACCAGAGGCCACCCAGACCGGCGAGGCCGATCGGGACGGCCAGACCGATGGCGGCGGCCAGGGCACCGGACGACGCGATGTCGTCGGCGCCGGTGACCAGTCGCAGCACCGAGATCACGGCGATGGCGCCGATGGCGACGATGGACCACTCGCGGATGCCGAAACGGCGCCGCTTGGGCCGGTCCGCAATGGCCTGGGTGTCGACCTCGAGTCCAGCGGCGCTCATGCCGGCGCTCCTTCCGTGGCCGGGGCGGCGTGTCGCTGCGCGGCGAGCTCACTCGCGACGCGGCTCTGCTCGAGGCGCTTGTCCGCCCGGCGGATCAGCTCGTAGGCGATGACGACTGCGAACAGGATGACGCCCTGGATGATGTTGACGAGCTCCTGCGCGACGTCGGCCTGGATCTGCAGAGCATTGGACTGCACGTCGAGGAAGGCCCACAGGAGAGCAGCGAACCCGATGCCGACGGCGTTGTTGCGACCGAGCAGCGCGATGGCGATGCCGGCAAAGCCGAGCCCGGACTGGAACGTCGTGCCGTAGTTGTGGTCCTGCCCGAACAGCAGCGGCATGCCCACGAGACCGGCCAGCGCACCGGACGCGATCATCGCGGTCACCACCATGCGCGGGACCTTCACACCACTGGCGACGGCCGCGCTCTCGGAGCGACCGGTCGCCCGCAGGTCGAACCCGAACCGCGTCTTGCCGAGCACGAACCAGTAGAGGAACCCGACCAGGATCGCCAGGATCAGCAGCGTGTAGACGCGGTTGGTCGCACCCGGGATGAGCTTGAAGCCCTCAAGCTGCGAGGAGTCCGGGATCGTCTTGGTCTCGATGCTGTTGGAGCCCTCCTTGCGGTCGGCCACCTTGAGCAGGAGCCAGCTCACCACCCCGGTGGCGATCGCGTTGAGCATGATCGTCGAGATCACCTCGGAGACGCCCCGCTTCACCTTGAGGTATGCCGCGATGCTGGCCCACAGCCCGCCCGCCACCATCGCGATGAGGATCGACACGATGACGTTGAGCCAGCCGGGCAGCCACGCCTGGCCGGCGAAGATCGCGGCCGCGAAGACTGCGACGCGGTACTGGCCGTCGACGCCGATGTTGAACAGGTTCATCCGGAAGCCCACCGCGACGGCGATGGCCGAGAGGTAGAACACCGCGGCGGCGTTGATGATGTTGACGCTCTGGCGCGGCTTGGGGACGGCGAGGATGGTCTTCCAGACCTCCCACACCGGGTCACCGACGGCGACCAGCACCAACGAGGTGACGACGAACGCCACGACGAGGGCCAGCACCGGGGCGGCGAGGCTCATCAGGATCCGACGGACGTTGAGCGCCTTCATCGGGACCCCTCCTTCTCGCCCGCACCGGTCATCGCTGCACCGAGGTCCTCTGCGGTCACGTCGTCGGGATCGAACTCGCCGGAGAGCTTGCCGCGCAGGATGACTCGAATCGTGTCTGACAGACCGATCAGCTCATCGAGGTCGGCCGAGATCAGCAGCACGGCCAGGCCCTCACGTCGCGCCTCGCGGATGTGGTCCCAGATGCTCGACTGGGCGCCGACGTCGACCCCGCGGGTGGGGTGGGCGGCGATGAGCACCTTGGGCTTGTGGCTCATCTCGCGGCCGATGATGAGCTTCTGCTGGTTGCCACCGGACAGCGAGCCCGCGGTGACGAAGATCGAGGGTGTGCGGACGTCGTAGGCCTTGACGATGCGCTCGGTGTCGGCCTTGGCCGCGGCGGCGTCGATCAGCAGGCCCTTGACGTTGGGCGACTCGGTCTGGTGCCCGAGGATGCGGTTCTCCCACAACGGGGCTTCGAGCAGCAGTGCGTGGCGGTGCCGGTCCTCGGGGATGTAGCCGACCCCGGCCTCACGGATCTCGCGGACGTGCCAGTCGGAGATGTCGATGTCGCCCAGGAATACCTCGCCCGAGCTGGGCTCGCGCATCCCCATGATGACCTCGACGAGCTCGGCCTGGCCGTTGCCCTCGACCCCGGCGATGCCCAGCACCTCACCCGCGTGGATGGTGAGCGAGATGTCGTCGAGGATCGGCCGGCCGGTGCCACCGCCGAGGACGATGTCGTCGAGCTTGAGCAGCACCCGATCGGTGACCGTGGACTCCTCGGTGGTCGGCGACGGGAGCTCCGAACCCACCATCAGCTCGGCGAGCTGCCGAGCATTGACGGACTTGGGGTCCACGGTGTCGATGGTGGTGCCCCGACGGATCACGGTGATCGAGTCCGCGACCTTGAGCACCTCGTCGAGCTTGTGGGAGATGAACAGGACGGTGAGGCCCTCGTCCTTGAGCTCGGCGAGCTGGTCGAACAGCTCGTCGACCTCCTGCGGCACGAGGACGGCGGTCGGCTCGTCGAGGATGAGGGTCCGGGCGCCGCGGAACAGCACCTTGAGGATCTCGATCCGCTGCCGGGCGCCCACGCCGAGATCGGCGACGAGCGCGTCGGCGTCGACGTCGAGCTTGTAGGCGTCGGAGATGCGCTTGATCTCGCGGCGGGCGGCGTCGCCGATCCCGTGCAGCTTCTCGGCGCCCAGGACGACGTTCTCGAGGACGGTGAGGTTGTCGGCCAGCATGAAGTGCTGGAACACCATGCCGATCCCGGCCTCGATCGCGTCGGACGGCGAGTGCAGGTTGACCAGCTGCCCGTCGACCTTGATGGTCCCCTCATCCGGACGCTGCACGCCGTAGAGGATCTTCATCAGCGTCGACTTGCCTGCGCCGTTCTCACCGACGATTGCGTGGACCGTGCCTCGGCGCACCGAGAAGGTGATGTCCTTGTTGGCGACCACGCCGGGGAAGCGCTTGGTGATCCCCTCGAGCTCGACGGCTGGGGCACCACCCTCGGCTGTGGTCTGCGTCAGCGGTGGGGAGGCAGTGATGGCTCACACTCCAGGTCCGGGCTCGCGACGTCGCGAGCGAGTGGCGCATTTCGGGCGCATCCGGCAAAGGCCGACTGCGCCGGATGCAGGTCGTTCGGGGAAGCAAACGGCCCGGGTCAGACGCTACCGCGCTGCCCGGGCCGAGTGCTGCCCACATGCCTGACAACATGCCCTTCAACAGACATGCCCTTCAACAG
>CAVUGH010000007.1:0-85935 GCA_963740865.1 uncultured Actinomycetota bacterium | reverse complement strand
TACTCCGGCACGCAGGCCTGTCGGGTGCTGCGCGAGGAGGGCATCCGGGTCATCCTGGTCAACTCCAACCCGGCCACGATCATGACCGACCCCGAGTTCGCGGACGCGACCTACGTCGAGCCGATCACCCCGGAGATCGTCGAGGCGATCATCGCCCGCGAGCGCCCCGACGCGGTGCTCGCGACGCTGGGTGGCCAGACGGCGCTCAACTGCGCGATCTCGCTGCACGAGTCCGGGGTGCTGGAGAAGTACGACTGCCCGCTCATCGGTGCCAACGTCGAGGCGATCCAGCTCGGCGAGGACCGCGAGAAGTTCAAGGGCGTCGTCGAGCGCTGCGGCGCCGAGTCGGCCCAGTCGGTCATCTGCCACACGATGGACGAATGCCTGAGTGCCGCAACGGAACTCGGCTACCCCGTCGTCGTGCGCCCGTCGTTCACGATGGGTGGCCTCGGTTCCGGCTTCGCCTACGACGAGACCGACCTGCGCCGCATCGCCGGCGCCGGCCTCCAGTACTCGCCGACGACCGAGGTGCTCCTCGAGGAGTCGATCACGGGCTGGAAGGAGTACGAGCTCGAGGTGATGCGCGACCACGCCGACAACGTCGTGGTGGTCTGCTCCATCGAGAACCTCGACCCGATGGGCGTGCACACCGGTGACTCGATCACCGTGGCCCCGGCGCTGACCCTGACCGACCGCGAGTACCAGCGACTGCGCGACATCGGTATCGCGATCATCCGCGAGGTCGGCGTCGACACCGGCGGCTGCAACATCCAGTTCGCGGTCAACCCCGTCGACGGCCGGATCATCGTCATCGAGATGAACCCGCGCGTGTCCCGCTCCTCAGCGCTGGCCTCCAAGGCGACCGGGTTCCCGATCGCCAAGATCGCCGCCAAGATGGCGATCGGCTACACCCTCGACGAGGTGCCCAACGACATCACCCGCGAGACGCCGGCCAGCTTCGAGCCGAGCCTGGACTACGTCGTCGTCAAGGTGCCCCGCTTCGCGTTCGAGAAGTTCCCGGCCGCCGACCCGACGCTGACCACGACCATGAAGTCGGTGGGCGAGGCCATGTCGATCGGCCGCAACTTCACCGAGGCGCTGCAGAAGGCGCTGCGGTCGATGGAGCGCAAGGACAGCACCTTCCACTGGGACGGCCCGACGCCGAGCGAGGAGCAGGCCCGCACCTTCCTGCACACCGCCAAGACGCCCACCGACGGGCGGATCGTCACGGTCCAGCAGGCGATGCGCGGCGGCCTGTCGGTCGCGGAGGTCCACGAGGCCACCGGGATCGACCCCTGGTTCCTCGACCAGATGGCGCTGATCAACGCGATCGCCGACCGGGTCGCAGCGGCACCCGAGCTGACGCCGAGTCTGCTGCGGCTGGCCAAGCGGCACGGCTTCAGCGACGTGCAGCTCGCCTCCCTCCGGGGTATGCCGGAGGCCGTCGTCCGCGGCGTCCGTCACGCCCTCGGGGTGCGACCGGTCTACAAGACCGTCGACACCTGCGCGGCCGAGTTCGCGGCGACGACGCCCTACCACTACAGCACCTACGACGAGGAGACCGAGGTGGCGCCTCGCGAGAAGCCGGCCGTCCTCATCCTCGGCAGCGGTCCCAACCGGATCGGGCAGGGCGTCGAGTTCGACTACTCCTGCGTGCACGCCAGCTTCGCCCTGCGCGACGCCGGCTACGACACGGTGATGGTCAACTGCAACCCCGAGACCGTGTCGACCGACTACGACACGAGCAGCCGGCTCTACTTCGAGCCGCTCACCCTCGAGGACGTCCTGGAGGTCGTGCACGCGGAGCAGCAGGCGGGACCGGTCGCCGGTGTCATCGTCCAGCTCGGTGGCCAGACGCCGCTCGGCCTGGCCAAGGCGCTCAAGGAGGCCGGTGTCCCGATCGTCGGCACCAGCCCGGAGGCCATCGACCTCGCCGAGGACCGTGGCGCCTTCGGACGCGTGCTCGCCGAGGCCCAGCTGCCGGCACCCAAGCACGGCACGGCCTACAGCGCGGCGGAGGCGGTGGAGGTGGCCCGCGAGATCGGCTACCCCGTCCTCGTCCGCCCGTCCTACGTCCTCGGCGGACGCGGCATGGAGATCGTCTACGACGACGAGACGCTGGCCACCTACGTCACCCGCGCGACCGTGGCGAGCCCCGAGCACCCGGTGCTCGTCGACCGGTTCCTCGACGACGCGATCGAGATCGACGTCGACGCGCTCTACGACGGCACCGACATGTACCTCGGCGGGATCATGGAGCACATCGAGGAGGCCGGCATCCACTCCGGCGACTCGGCGTGCACCCTGCCGCCAGTGACCCTCGGTGTGGCCGAGCTCGAGCGGGTCCGCGAGGCCACCCTCAAGCTGGCCGAGGGCATCGGTGTCCGCGGCCTGATGAACGTCCAGTTCGCCCTGGCCCAGGACATCCTCTACGTCCTCGAGGCCAACCCGCGCGCCTCCCGCACCGTCCCGTTCGTCGCCAAGGCCACGGGTGTCCCGGTCGCCAAGGCGGCCGCCCGGGTCATGCTCGGCGCCACGATCAAGGAGCTCCGCGAGGAGGGCCTGCTCCCGCCGCACGGCGACGGCGGCACGATGCCGAGCCACGCACCCGTCGCGGTCAAGGAGGCGGTGCTGCCGTTCAAGCGGTTCCGCACCCGCGACGGCCAGGTCGTCGACAGCCTGCTCGGCCCTGAGATGCGCTCGACCGGCGAGGTCATGGGCATCGACCAGGACTTCGGGACGGCGTTCGCCAAGGGCATGCTCGCCGCCGGATCGGGGCTGCCGCGCGAGGGCAGGATCTTCGTCTCGGTGGCGAACCGGGACAAGCGCGCGATGATCTTCCCGGTCAAGCGACTGGCCGACCTCGGCTTCACCATCGTCGCCACCACCGGCACCGCAGATGTCTTGCGGCGCAACGGAATCCCGTCCGAGGTCGTTCGCAAGCACAGCGAGCGCGCCGCCGGGGACGCGAGCATCGTCGACCTGATCCTCGCCGGTGACATCGCCATGGTGGTCAACACCCCGAGCGGTCCCAACGCGCGCGCCGACGGCTACGCCATCCGCGCCGCCACGACGTCGATGGACAAGCCGATCGTCACCACCGTGCAGGAGCTGGCGGCGGCGGTTCAGGGCATCGAGGCCCAGATGCAGGGCGCGTTCACCGTCAAGCCGCTGCAGGAGCACGCCCGCGACCTCGACCTCTACGGCGTCGGCACCGGCGTCGGGACCCCCGGCGGGTCGGTGCCCGGCCCCGCGACCGGGGGTGCCGCGTGAGCGAGGCGACCACGCGGCATACCGACGTCCAGCCGTCCGGGGTCGTGCAGGTGACCGGCGAGCTCATCGCGACCCGGCGGGTCGGTGCCTACCACCACCTCACCTTCGTGGCCCCCGGCCTGGCCGAGCTCGCGAAGCCGGGCCAGTTCGTGGCTCTCGCGGTCGGTGGCGAGACGAGCGCCAACTTGCTGCGGCGATGCTTCTCGATCCACAAGGTCAGCCCGTCGGGCACCTACGGCGGCACCGTCGACATCGTGATCTCGGCGGTCGGGCCGGGCACCCAGTGGCTCAGCACCCTGCGGGCCCACGACGAGGTCGACATCGTCGGCCCGCTGGGCCGTCCCTTCCCGCTGCCCAAGGAGCCGGTGGCCTGCGTGCTGGTCGGCGGCGGCTACGGCAGCGCCCCGCTGTTCTGGCTCGCCGAGCTGCTGCGCGAGCGCGGCTGCCACGTCGAGATGGTGCTGGGTGCCGCCACCGAGTCCAAGCTGTTCGGCGTCGTGGAGGCGCGTCGCTATGCCGACGGCGTCTCGGTGACGACCGACGACGGGTCCGCCGGCACCAAGGGCTGGGTCTCCGACGTGCTGCCGGACGTCATCCGGCGGACCAGTGCGGCGGTCGTCTACGGCTGCGGACCGATGGGCATGCTCAAGTCGATCACCGACGTCGCCACGGCCGAGGGCGCCGTCGCCCAGGTCGCGGTCGAGGAGTCGATGGCGTGCGGTGTGGGCGTGTGCATGACCTGCGTGATGCCCGTGACGGGCAGCGACGGGGCGACCCGGATGGTGCGGTCCTGTGTCGAGGGGCCGGTCTTCCGGGGTGACCGCGTCCGGTGGGACGCCTTCGTCGACGGGGTATGCCGGGTGCCTGCCGACACCGTCGGCGCACCCCGGGTGGGTGGGCACTGATGGCGGTCGACATGTCGGTGCGGCTCGGGGGAGTGACGCTGCCGAGCCCGATGATGACGGCCTCCGGCTGTGCCGCCAACGGGCGGGAGCTGGCGCGGTTCTTCGACATCCGCGAGCTCGGCGCGTTCGTCACCAAGTCGGTGATGGCCGACCCGAGGTCGGGCCGGGGCACGCCCCGGATGGCCGAGACCCCCGCCGGGATGCTCAACTCGATCGGGCTCCAGGGGCCGGGCATCTCCGCGTTCGTCGACAAGGACCTCGCCTGGCTGAAGCAGGCCGGCGCCCGGACCCTGGTCTCCATCGCCGGCAACACCAGTGGCGAGTTCGCCGACGTCGCAGCGACCTTGCGCGGCCAGTGACGCCTTCGACGCCGTCGTCGGGGTGGAGGTCAACATCTCCTGCCCCAACGTCGCCAACCGCGGGCTGGTCTTCGCGTGCGACCCGATGGCCAGCGCCAAGGTCGTCGCGCTGGTCCGCGAGCAGCTGCCGCGCGACATCCCGATCTTCGCCAAGCTCACCCCCGACGTGACCGACATCGTCAGCGTCGCGCAGGCCTGTGTGAAGGCCGGTGCCGACGGGCTGACCATGATCAACACGCTGCTCGGGCATGGTCATCGACACCGACCGGCTGCGGCCCCAGGTGGCAGGTGTCACCGGCGGGCTGTCCGGTCCGGCGATCCGTCCCGTGGCGGTCCGGGCCATCTGGCAGACCAGGGCGGCGATGCTCGAGGGTCGCCTGCCGACAGTGCCGATCATCGGTGTCGGGGGAGTGCGCACCGGTCGCGACGCCCTCGAGCTGGTCGCGGCAGGCGCCAGCGCCATCCAGGTCGGCACGGCCACCTTCAACGACCCGAGCGCCCCGGTGCGCGTCGGACGCGAGCTGTCAGGGCTGTTGCAGGACAAGGGATTCGAGCGGCTCACCGATGCTGTCGGTGTGGCCCACGGGAGGCTGGCATGACCATGACGGAACTGACCTTCGGCCAGCGGCTGCGAACGGCCACCGACACGCACGGCCCGCTGTGCGCTGGCATCGACCCGCACCGCGCCCTGGTCGAGTCGTGGGGGCTGGGCTACGACGTCGACGGGCTGGCGGCCTTCACCGACGCCTGTGTCGAGGCCTTCGCCGGTCACGTCGGTGTGGTCAAGCCGCAGTCGGCCTTCTTCGAGGTGTTCGGGTCCCGCGGGATCGCCATCCTCGAGCGGGCCATCCTGGCGCTGCGCGAGGCGGGCACCCTGGTGATCCTCGACGCCAAGCGCGGCGACATCGGGTCGACCATGTCGGCCTACGCCGAGGCCTACCTCGGCAAGGACGCCGTGGCACCCGCGGACGCCATCACCGTCAGCCCCTACCTCGGGTTCGAGTCGCTGCGACCGGCGCTGGACCTCGCGGCCCAGACCGGGCGGGGCGTCTTCGTCCTCGGACTGACCTCCAACCCCGAAGGCCGCACCGTCCAGCACGCCAGGCTGCGGGACGTCAGCGTCGCGGAGTCGATGGTGGCCGGGGCGGCCGGCGAGAACGCCGCGCGCCCGTGAGCGCGGTGAGCTCGGCAGCGTCGGGCTCGTGGTCGGGGCCACGGTGGGCTCGGCGGTCCAGGAGCTCGGCCTCGACCTCGCCGGGGCGGGCGGGCCGCTGCTCGCGCCCGGTGTCGGCGCCCAGGGCGGGACGAGCCGAGGACCTGCGGCGGGTGTTCGGGGATGCCCTGCCCAACGTGCTGCCCGCCAGCAGCCGTGAGGTGCTCAGCGCCGGACCCGACGTGGCCGCCCTGCGTGACCGCGCCATCCGGACGAGCGAGTCCCTGGCTGCCCTCCTGCACTGACCGTCGAGCGATCCCCGGGCCTCCCACCTGCACTGATATCGCGCCATACCACGACGAACTTCCACCGCAGTCCCAACCTCGACGGGAAACCCGGCGGCACGGTTGCTAGAGTCGGATGAACACCACCCGGACACGAACCCGTGCCGAACCGCTTGCGCAAGGAGTACGACCGTGGCCCTTCCCCCGTTGACCCCCGAGCAGCGTGCGGCGGCCCTCGAGAAGGCAGCAGTCGCCCGCCGTGAGCGCGCCGCGGTGAAGAACCGGCTCAAGTACGCGCAGGGCTCGCTCAAGGAGGTCATCACCGACGGCAAGGCCAACGAGGTCGTCGGCAAGATGAAGGTCTCCGCACTGCTCGAGTCGATGCCCGGCGTGGGCCGGGTGCGTGCCCGCCAGATCATGGAGGAGGTCGGCATCTCCGAGAGCCGTCGCGTGCGTGGCCTGGGCACCAACCAGATCTCGGCTCTGCTCACCCGCTTCGACGAGGCGTGAGCCGACCCGCTCCCGTCGGCGAGGACCGCCCCCGGCGGCTCGTCGTCCTCGCCGGCCCCACGGCCGTCGGCAAGGGCACGCTCTCCGCCTACGTCCGCGACCACTTCCCCGAGGTCTGGCTCTCGGTGAGCGCCACCACCCGCAACGCCCGGCCCGGGTGAGGTCGAGGGCACCCACTACCACTTCGTCGACGAGACCGAGTTCTCGCGGATGGAGCAGGCCGGCGAGCTGCTGGAGTCGGCGGTCGTGCACGGCCGCAACCACTACGGCACCCCGCGGGGGCCGGTGGAGCAGGCGCTGCGCGAGCACCAGGATGGCCCTGCTCGAGATCGACCTGCAGGGCGCCCGCCAGGTCCGGGCCACGATGCCGGAGGCCCTTTTCGTCTTCCTCGCCCCGCCCAGCTGGGACGAGCTCGTCCGCCGCCTGGTCGGCCGCGGGACCGAGGACGAGGACGAGCGGAACCGTCGGCTGGAGACCGCGAAGGTCGAAATGGCCGCCGAGGACGAGTTCGACGTGACCATCGTCAACGACGATGTTCGTCGTGCGGCCGAAGAACTCGTATCATTGATGCGATCCCACTGAACAACAGCTGTACTTCACAACAGATAGTGAGTTTCCCCCGTGTCTGGAACCGTCGCGAACCCGATCGGCATCACCAACCCCCCGATCGACGACCTGCTCACCAAGGCTGACTCCAAGTACGCCCTGGTCATCTACTCGGCCAAGCGCGCCCGCCAGATCAACGCGTACTACAGCCAGCTGCAGGAGGGCCTGCTCGAGAACGTCGGGCCGCTCGTCGACAGCCAGGTCCACGAGAAGCCGATGTCGATCGCGCTGCGCGAGATCAACGAGGGCCTGGTCACCTCCGAGCCGATCGAGAGCTGAGCCGGGCTGAGTCGGGCCAGGACCGGACGAGCAGGGGACAGGGGCGCAATGGCGCGCATCGTCCTGGGTGTCAGCGGCGGGATAGCGGCCTACAAGGCCTGCTCGCTGCTGCGCCTGTTCACCGAGGCCGGGCACGACGTCACGGTCGTGCCCACCGAGTCCGCCCTGCAGTTCGTCGGCGCCCCCACCTGGGAGGCGCTGTCCGGCAAGCCCGTGCACACCGGTGTCTGGGAGTCGGTGCACGAGGTGCCGCACGTCCGCCTCGGACAGACCGCCGACCTCGTCGTCGTCGCCCCCGCCACCGCAGACCTGATCGCCAAGGCCGCCCACGGGCTGGCCGGCGACCTGCTCACCAACGTGCTGCTGACCGCCCGCTGCCCCGTGGTGATGGCTCCGGCCATGCACACCGAGATGTGGGACCACGCCGCCACCCAGGCCAACGTCTCCACGCTGGCCGAACGCGGCATACACATCATCCCGCCGGCGTCGGGGCGCCTCACCGGCGCCGACACGGGCCCGGGACGGCTCCCCGAGCCCGAGACGTTGTATGCCGTGTGCGAGCGGATCCTCGCCCACGTCGCCTCCGCAGCCCCCACCTCCTCCGCGCCTGTCGGAAGCGAAACGTCCGGAGATCCGGAAGTTTCGGCACCGACCCGGGAGCTGGCTGGTCGCACCGTCGTCATCTCCGCAGGCGGCACGCGTGAGCCCATCGACCCCGTGCGGTTCCTCGGCAACCGCAGCTCGGGCAAGCAGGGCTACGCCCTCGCCACGGTGGCTGCGCGCCGCGGTGCGACAGTGACCCTGCTCGCCGCCAACACGTCCCTGCCCGCACCCGCAGGGGTGACCGTCGTCCCGGTGTCCACCGCGCTGGAGCTCAGGCGGCCGTCGAGATAGCCGCCAAGGACGCCGACGTCGTCGTGATGGCCGCTGCCGTCGCGGACTTCCGGCCGGCGCACTACACGGACGCCAAGATCAAGAAGACGTTCGGTGCCGCCGGGGAGCCCCGAGGCCGACGCCGCGCCGACCATCGAGCTGGTCCGCAACCCCGACATCCTCGCCGGCCTGGTCGAGTCGCGCGGCGAGGAAGTCCAGCCCGGTCATCGTGGGTTTCGCCGCCGAGACCGGCGACGAGCAGGGCGGCGTCCTCGCCCACGGCCGCGACAAGCTGGCCCGCAAGGGCTGCGACCTGCTCGTGGTCAACGAGGTCGGCGTCGACAAGACGTTCGGCCAGGACGACAACACCGTCCACATCCTGCGGCGCGGGTCCAGCGACGTCGTCGATGCCGGACCGGCGTCCAAGGAGCTGGTCGCCGCCGCAGTGTGGGATGCCGTCCAGGAGATCCTCTGACCCTAGGTACACTCTCGGGATCGCGCGGCCCGTGCCTGTCGCCGCGACGCCCGTCAGCACCGTCATTACCGTCACCACCCGCTGCTCAAAGGAGATTTGAGTGTCCGCACGCCTGTTCACGTCCGAGTCCGTCACCGAGGGTCACCCGGACAAGATCTGTGACCAGATCTCCGACTCGATCCTCGACGCCATGCTCGCGCAGGACCCTGGCAGCCGCGTCGCCGTCGAGACCATGGTCACGACGGGGCTGGTCCACGTGGCCGGCGAGGTCACGACCGAGGCCTACGTCGAGATCCCCAAGATCGTCCGCGACACCGTGCTCGGCATCGGCTACGACTCCTCGACCAAGGGCTTCGACGGCGCCTCGTGCGGTGTCGAGGTCTCGATCGGCCAGCAGAGTCCCGACATCGCCCAGGGTGTCGACACGGCCTACGAGAACCGCACCGGTGGCATCGACCCGCTCGACAAGCAGGGTGCCGGCGACCAGGGCCTGATGTTCGGCTACGCCTGCGAGGACACCGCCGAGCTGATGCCGCTGCCGATCCACCTCGCCCACCGGCTGGCCGAGCGCCTGACCGCCGTCCGCAAGAGCGGCGAGGTCGCCTACCTGCGCCCCGACGGCAAGACCCAGGTCACCATCGGCTACGACGGCGACAAGGCCGTCCGGCTCGACACCGTCGTCCTGTCCACGCAGCACGCCGAGGACATCTCGCTCGACGGGCTGCTCGCGCCCGACATCATCGAGCACGTCATCAAGCCGGTCCTGGCCGAGCTCGCCGACGAGGGCACCGAGCTCGACCTGTCCGACTACCGCACCCTGATCAACCCGACCGGCAACTTCGTCATCGGTGGCCCGATGGGCGACGCCGGCCTGACCGGTCGCAAGATCATCGTCGACACCTACGGCGGCATGTCCCGCCACGGTGGCGGCGCGTTCTCCGGCAAGGACCCGTCGAAGGTCGACCGCTCGGCCGCCTACGCCATGCGCTGGGTCGCCAAGAACGTCGTCGCCGCGGGCCTGGCCCGTCGCTGCGAGGTCCAGGTCGCCTACGCCATCGGCAAGGCCCAGCCGGTCGGCCTCTACGTCGAGACCTTCGGCACCGAGAGCGTGCCGGTCGACAAGATCCAGGCCGCGATCTCCACGGTCTTCGACCTGCGACCGGGTGCGATCGTGCAGGACCTCGACCTGCTGCGCCCGATCTACAAGCCGACCGCCGCCTACGGCCACTTCGGCCGCACCGAGGCCGGCAACGTCGAGAACCCCTTCACCTGGGAGCGCACCGACCGCGTCGACGCCCTGCAGAAGGCCGTCAAGGGCTGACGGCCCCCTCCGCTAGGTTCGCTCCCGTGAGCGGACAGGAGGGCCAGACCGAGCAGCTGGAGCTGATCCGCTCCACGCTGCCCCGGACCCGCACTCCCCGCACCGAAGCCACCGCGTCCACGGACCCGGTGGCTTCGGTCGTCGTCGACACCGGTCTGGCGCACCTCGACCGTCCGTTCGAGTACCTCGTCCCTGAGTCGCTGGCCGACACTGCGGTGCCCGGCGCCAGGGTCAAGGTGCGCTTCGCCGGCCAGGACCTCGACGGTTTCGTCGTGGCCCGGCAGGCAGCCGCCGAGCACGAGGGCAAGCTGGCGCCGATCCGGCGGGTCGTGTCGCCCGAGCCGGTGCTGACACCCACCCAGCTCAGCATCGCCACGGCCGTCGCCGCCCGCTGCGCCGGGTCGCTCGGCGACGTGCTCCGCCTGGCCGTGCCCCCGCGGCACGCCGCCGCGGAGAAGGCCCTGGCGCTCGAGGCGCCCACGCCCGACCCCCTGCCCCAGGCACCGGGGCCGGGAGGTGCCTGGAGCAGGTATGCCGCGGGGCCGGCATACCTGTCCCGCCTGACTGCGGGCGAGTCGCCGGCGGCGTCGTGGCTGGCGTCGCCCAGCACCGACCCGTCGCACGACTGGCCAGCGGCGCTGGCCGCCGCCGCGGCCGCCACCCTCGCCGGTGGGCGAGGCAGCGTCCTCGTGGTCCCGGACCACCGCGACGTGGTGCGCGTGGATGCCGCCCTCACCGAGGCGTTGGGCCCGGGTCGCCACGTCCGGCTGACCGCCGACCAGGGGCCCCAGGCGCGCTACACGGCGTGGCTCAAGGTGCTGCGAGGGCACGTGTCCGTGGTCGTGGGCACCCGGGCGGCGGCGTTCGCGCCGGTGCGCGAGCTCGGCCTCGTCGCGTGGTGGGACGACGGCGACGACCTGCTGGACGAGCCCAGGTCGCCCTACCCCCATGTCCGCGACGTGCTCCTCACACGATCCACCATCGAGGGGGCAGCGGTCCTGTCGGGCGGGTTCACCCGGACGGTGGCGGTGCAGCAGCTGGTCGAGTCCGGCGAGCTGCGGAGCATCGCCGGCAGCGGCGTGCGGGGAGCCGTACCCCGCGTCCAGGTGGCCGGCGAGGGGGTCGAGGTCGAGCGCGACGCAGCGGCCGCCTCTGCCCACCTGCCGTCGATCGCGTGGCGGACCGCCAAGGCGGCCCTCGAGTCGGGACCGGTCCTGGTGCAGGTGCCGCGCCGTGGCTACGTTCCGTCCCTGTCCTGCCAGACCTGTCGCACGGCCGTGCGCTGCACCCACTGCGGAGGCCCGGTTGCGCTGGGCTCTCGGCAGGCCGAGCCGGCCTGCCGGTGGTGCGGACGCGGGGTCGGACGGTTCGAGTGCCGGCACTGCGGCGGCCGCGAGCTGCGGTCCTCAGTGGTCGGGGCGCGCCGGACCGCTGAGGAGCTGGGCCGGGCCTTCCCCGGGGTGCCGGTGCACACCTCGGGTGCCGGCGCCGTGCTCGACAGGGTCGCCGACACCCCTGCCCTGGTCATCGCGACACCCGGCGCCGAACCCGTCGCCGATGGCGGCTATGCCGCGTCCCTGCTCCTCGATGCCTGGGCCAGCCTCGACCGGCCCACCCTGGACGCGGGGGAGGAGGCCCTGCGCCGCTGGCTGGCGGCGGGCGCCCTCACCCGGGGTTCGACGGCGGGAGGCCAGCTGGTGCTGTGCGGCGCTCCGACCCACACGACGCTGCCGGTCGTCGAGGCGCTGGTCCGCTGGGACCCCTCGTGGTTCGCCGAGCGTGAACTGGCCGAGCGCCGCGAGCTGGCCCTGCCTCCGACGGTCGCCATGGCGGCCGTGACCGGTGACCGCCGGGCCGTCGAGGCTGCCCTGCGGCTGGCCCACCTGCCGGCCGACGTGGACCAGCTCGGGCCGCTGCCAGTCGCCGACGACGCCGTCCGCATCTTGCTCCGCGCCCCGCTCGAGCAGCGCCAGGACGTGGCCGCGGCCCTGGTCGCGATGAAGGCCGTCCGCAGCGCGCGCAAGGAGAAGGCCAGCGTGCAGGTGCGGATGGACCCGCGAGACCCCGCCACCTGACGAGGCCGGGACCGACGACCAGTGCAGGCTCGTGAACCACCACGAATCACCCACCATCGCCGGGCCGGCGCGGCTACCCTGACGGTCGGTGCGCGGCGGTCCGGGTTGGCGGCTGCACCAGAGCACGAGCACGGGAGCACGAGACGGTGGGGGGCGACGGGACACGAGCCCGCGGGTCAGGAGGGTGACATGCCGGTGGTACGACGCGGTGAGGTGGACGGTGTCCAGGCGTTCTGGGTGGACAGCGGTCGACCGACGCTGATGGCCTCGCTCATCACCCGGCAGGGCATGGTGGACGAGACCCTGCCGACGACGGGCTGGACCCACCTGCTCGAACACCTCGCGCTGCACGACCGCGCCAGTGGACCCCTGCACGTCAACGGGTCGGTGTCGTTGCTGCACACGCGACTCGATGCGCATGGCCCGGCCGACCGGGTGGCCAAGGTGCTCGAGGACCTCACCCGGTGGATCGCGGAGCCCACCTTCGACGAGCTCGCCCGTGAGCAGTCGGTGCTCCGGGCCGAGGCTGTCATGCGGGGTGCCGGTGAGGTGTCGATCGGTCTCCTCTGGCGCTACGGCGCCGGCGGGCCGGGGCTGTCCGGGTACGCCGAGCCCGGGCTGTCGCGTGCCGACGCGAACGTCCTGACCGGTCTGGCGCACCAGAGCTTCACCCGCGGCAACACGGTCCTGTTCCTCGACGGGCCACCGCCCGAGGGGCTGACCCTGCACCTCCCCGACGGTGAGCTCCGCCGCGCCCCCGCGGCTCGGCCGTGCGATGACACGCTCCCCGCGGCATACCTGATCAACGCGGGCATCACCCTCTCGGGTGTGGTGCCCCGCTCGGTGGCGGGCACGGTGCTGCCGCACGTCCTGCGTGAGGTGCTGACCGCGGAGTTCAGGGAGCGCGATGGTGGCGCCTACGCCCCGTGGGCGCACTACGAGCCGGTGGACGACGAGACGGCCGTGGTCTTTGCGGGATCGGACGCCAACGACGCGCTGCTGCAGAGCATCGCCGACCGCGCGATCTACCAGCTGGGCCAGGTCGCCAAGGGCGTGTTCAAGTCGTCCCTGGTCACGGACACGGTCGAGCAGCTCGTCCAAACCGTGTCGGACCCCTACAACCTGCCCGGTCTGGCGTTCCGCGCGGCCGCCGACCACCTCCGCGGGGATGCGCCGGTGGACCTCGAGGAGGTGCTCGAGGAGTACCGCTCGGTGGACCTGGAGGCCGTCGTGGAGTCCGCCGCGGCGATGCGTTCCGCGCTCATGGTCGGGATCGCCCGCGAGGCCCGGTGGACCCAGGAGATTCCCATCCTCGGGATGCCGTACGGCGAGGCGAAGGTGGACGGGAGGGGGCACCGCTCGCGCAACTACCCGGCGCACCGTGAACAGCTCGTCGTCGGGCGCGAGGCGGTCCAGATCGGCGCGCCCAAGACCTACCGCACGGTCCGTCGCGACGAGGTGGTCGGGATGTTCGTCTACCCCGACGGGGCCCGTGAGGTCGTCGCGAGGGACGGCTGGTCGATCAACGTCGAGCCCACCTTGTGGACGGCCGGGGCCGAAGCCACCCGAGGGATGGATGCGATGGTCCCCGCAGACCTGCACATCCCGATGCTGGCGCGCGACCGCGACCGGGTGCCCAAGCCGATGAGCTTCTGGCGACGGATCCACCACCTCACCCAGCAGGGGAACCGGCGCTTCTGGGTCGTCGCCGTGGGTCTGTTCCTGCTGTGGATCGGTGTCCTGGCGGTCGCGACCGCCTTCACCGGACGGGTGCCCGTCGCGGGCGTCATCGGTGGACTGGTCGCCGCGGCGTGGTCGTTCCTTCGCGAACGCAAGCGCGAGTAGCAGCGGCCCGGACCACGCGGCATACACTGGCAGCCCCTTTCGCCCGCCCAGCCACACTCGTCCAACCCCGGGAAAGCCGTTGTCGATCCAGAACATCCGCCTCTTCGGCGATCCCGTCCTCCGCACGCCCGCCGAGCCCGTGGTGGACTTCGACCGCGAGCTGCGTCAGCTGGTCAAGGACCTCACCGAGACGATGATGGACGCGCCGGGTGCCGGCCTGGCTGCCCCCCAGATCGGGGTCGGGCTGCGGGTCTTCACCTACTGGATCGACGGTGAGCTCGGGCACCTCGTGAACCCCGACCTGGATCTCTCGACCGAGCTTCAGGAGGGTGAGGAGGGCTGCCTGTCGTTCCCAGGGCTGAAGTTCGAGACGCCACGGGCGCTGCGGACGGTGGCCAAGGGCTTCAACCAGTTCGGTGAGCCCGTCGTGATCGACGGGTCCGAGCTGCTCGCCCGGTGCCTGCAGCACGAGACCGACCACCTGGACGGGATCCTGTTCATCGACCGGATGGACCGTGAACAGCGCAAGGTCGCGATGAAGGCGATTCGCGAGGCCGAGTGGGCGGGTGGCGACACCCCGGTCGTCAAGGTCAGCCCGCACGCCACCTTCGGCCGGGGCATGTGATGCGGCTCGTCTTCGCCGGCACACCCGAGCCGGCGGTGCCGTCGCTCGACGCCCTGATCGCCTCGCCGCACGAGGTTGTCGCCGTCGTGACCCGTCCCGACGCCCGGGCCGGACGCGGCCGTGGCGTGGTGCAGTCACCGGTGCGCCAGCGAGCCGAGGAGCTCGGCATCGAGGTGCTGACGCCGGACCGCCCCCGGGACCCCGAGTTCCTCGACCGCCTCCGCGCGCTGGCTCCGGACGCCTGCCCCGTGGTCGCCTACGGTGCCCTGATCCCGCAGGTCGCGCTCGACATTCCGCGGCACGGCTGGGTCAACCTGCACTTCTCCCTGCTGCCCGCCTGGCGGGGCGCCGCGCCCGTGCAGCACGCCGTGATGGCCGGCGACGAGGTGACTGGAGCCTCGACGTTCCTCATCGAGGCGGGCCTCGACACGGGGCCGGTCTTCGGCCTGATGACCGAGCGGATTCGTCCTCGCGACACCGCCGGTGACGTGCTCGGCAGGCTCGCCGCGGGCGGAGCGGGCCTGCTGGTCGCCACCATGGACGGCCTCGCCGACGGGTCCCTGACACCGGTGCCCCAGGCGCTCGACGGGGTCTCGCTGGCGCCGAAGATCGACGTCCAGGACGCGCAGGTGCGCTGGGACCGTCCGGCCGTGGCCGTGGACCGGAAGGTGCGCGGGTGCACCCCGGCGCCCGGCGCGTGGTCGACCTTCCGTGGAGAGCGCGTCAAGCTGCTGCCCGTCCAGCTCGACGAGGCGTATGCCGGGGCGGACCTGGCTCCGGGGGAGCTCGCCGCCGGGAAGCGTGAGGTCCACGTGGGCACGGCCAGTGGGCCGGTGCGGCTCTCTGATGTCCGACCACACGGCAAGAAGGAGATGACCGCGGCCGACTGGGCGCGCGGCGTCCGCATCGACGCGGGAGAGCGGTTCAGCCATGAGTGAGCACGGACCCCGAGGACCCCGCCGTGACGACGAGCCCGGTCGCCGCGACGACGACGGCGGTCGGCGCAACGCGAAGGGCCGTCAGCGCCCCGAGCGCGCGCACGGCGATCAGGAGCGCTCGGCCCAGCGGCCCAGCGAACGCAACCGCAGCAGCGACCCCCAGCGGCTGGCGGCCTACACCGTCCTGCGGGCTGTCGCCGATGGTGCCTACGCCAACCTGGAGCTCCCGAAGGTGTTGCGCGACAGGGGAATCCATGGCAGGGATGCCGCCTTCACCACCGAGCTGGTCTACGGCGCCGTGCGGATGCACGGACTCTACGACCCCATCATCAGCGTCGCCGCGGGACGACCGGTGGCCAAGATCGACCCCAACGTCCTGGACACGCTCCGACTCGGTGCGCACCAGCTCCTGGGTATGCGCGTGCCCACCCATGCCGCGGTCGACGAGACGGTGGCGCTGGCCCGCAAGGTCAACGGCGCGGGCGCTGCGGGGTTCGTCAACGCCGTCATGCGCAGGGTCAGTGAGCGCGACCTGGAGGCCTGGCTGGCCGAGGTCGTGCCCACCGGCGAGCTGACCGCGAGGCTGGCCGTCCAGCAGTCGCACCCCGAGTGGATCGTCAAGGCCCTGCGAGCTGCCCTGCTCGGTCACGGTGCCGCGACGGCGAACACCGTCGACGCCGAGCTGACCGCCCTCGTGACGTCCGACAACGCCCCCGCGAAGGTGTCGCTCGTCGCCCGACCCGGCCTGGCCACCGTGGCCGAGCTCATCGAGGCCGGCGCCGACGCGTCGCCGCTCTCACGAGTCGGTGCGATCCTCGACGGCGGTGACCCGGGCGGCATACCGGCTGTGCGTGATGGGCGCGCGGCGGTCCAGGACGAAGGCTCCCAGCTGGTCGCCCTCGCGCTGGCAGCCGTGCCCGTCGACGCAGACGGGGACGAGCAGTGGCTCGACCTGTGCGCCGGTCCTGGCGGCAAGGCCGGGCTGCTCGCGGGGCTGGCCATCGAGGCGGGCGCCGACCTCACGGCCAACGAGGTCAGCGAACACCGCACCGAGCTGGTCCGGCAGACGCTGCGCCCCGCCATCGCGCGGGCGGCCGCTGCGGGTCGATCCGTCACCGTGCGGACCGGAGACGGTCGCACGATCGGCGAGGACGAGCCCGGACGCTACGACCGGGTGCTGGTCGACGCTCCGTGCACCGGCCTGGGCGCCCTGCGCCGCCGTCCCGAAGCCCGGTGGCGGCGCACCACCGCCGACCTCGCCGACCTCGGCAAGCTCCAGCGCGAGCTGCTCGCCTCGGCCATCGACGCCACGGCGCCCGGGGGAGTCGTCGCCTACGCCACCTGCAGCCCCCACCTGGCCGAGACGTCGTTCGTCGTCGCGGACGTGACCAAGCGGCGGTCGGACGTCGAGCTCCTCGACGCCCGCGACTTCGTGCGGGACAGCTCCGGGGACGTCGTGGACGTCCCGGGATCCGGGCAGACGGTGCAGCTCTGGCCGCACCTGCACGGCACCGACGGCATGTTCCTGGCGCTGCTGCGCAAGAAGGGCTGACCGGTCGGCGTCGCTATGGGTCGGCGCCGCTAAGGGTCGGCGTCGCTATGGCTCGGCGCCGCCCGAGCCGACGAGGCTAGGGTCGGGGAATGCCGGTGACGCTCCGCCCGATGGTCCTCGAGGACGGTCGGGGCGTGGGCGTGATGCACCACCAGGCATGGGTCGACAGCTACGGATCGATCCTTCCGCGCGGCTACTTCACGACGTGGACGGTCGACGATGCCGCCCGGCGGTGGGAGAACGTGCTGGCTGCCCCCACCCCGCGTGGGGCGACGCGGCTCGTCGCGGACGACCATGGGGAGATCAGCGGATTCGTGGTGGTGGGACCTTCGCGGGAGCTGGCCGAGCGACCGCAGCCGGCACGGCAGACAGAGCTCTGGGGCCTCTACGTCAAGGCTTCGAGGCTCGGGACCGGCCTGGGGCAGCAGCTCCTCGATGCCGTCCTGGCTCGCCAGGAGTCGGCGGAGCTCTGGGTCTTCCGCGACAACCCGCGCGCCAGGGCGTTCTACCTGCGCAACGGCTTCGTGCCGGACGGCGCCACGTGCACCGACGAACGGTTCCCCGACCTGCCCGAGATCAGGATGGTCCGCTGACCGCGCCGGAATAGGGGCCGGTGGCAGCCGGTTGGCCCACAGGTGAGCACACCAGCGCTGTCCGTCCTCGACCTCGTCCCCGTCCGCCAGGACCAGACCACCGGGGACGCGCTGGCTGCGACACGTTCACTCGCGCGGGTCGCCGATCGCCACGGGTATCGCCGGTACTGGTTGGCCGAGCACCACAACATGCCGGCCGTCGCCGCGACGAACCCGCCTATCCTCATCGCGATGGTGGCCGCGGCCACCGAACGGATCCGCGTCGGCTCGGGCGGGGTCATGCTGCCGAACCATGCGCCGCTGGTGGTCGCCGAGCAGTTCGCCCTCCTGGAGGCTGCCCACCCGGGCCGGATCGACCTGGGGATCGGCCGCGCGCCGGGGACCGACCCGGTCACCAGCTACGCCCTGCGCCACGGAGCCGGTGGCGTCGAGGCAGACGCGGTCCTGCGGTTCCCGCAGTATGTCGACGACGTCATCGCGCTGATGTCACCCGACGGTGTTGGCATCCGGGTGGGCGGTGACGTCCACCCCCTGCACGCGACCCCTCGCGCCGTCTCGGCGCCCGACGTCTGGCTGCTGGGCTCCTCGGACTACTCCGCCCGACTGGCGGCCGAGCGTGGCCTGCCCTACGTCTTTGCCCACCACTTCTCGGGACGGGGGACGGCGGCGGCGCTGGACCTCTACCGCTCCGGCTACACCCCCTCTGCCGCACATCCGCTGCCGCGCACCTTCCTCACGGTCAACGTCGTGGTGGCTCCCACCCAGGCCGAGGCCGAGCGCCTCGCGCTGCCGAACCTGGCCTCGATGGTGGCGCTGCGTTCGGGCGGGCCACTGGCACCGCAGCTGCTCGTCGAGCAGGCCGAGGAGGCAGGGATCGCCGACGCCCACCGCGGGCTGGCGGCCGAGATGCGCGAGCGGTGGGTCGTCGGGACGCCCGACACCGTCGCCCAGCAGGTCGACGCCCTCGCCACCGAGTACGCCGTGGACGAGGTGATGGTGCACCCTGTCGCCGGAGCCGTTACCGGCACGCCCGCGGACCGTGCCCCGGCCCGCGAGGCGACGCTGGCCCTGCTGGCAGAGGCGTTCGGCCAACAGGCCGCGTAGCCACGACAGCCGGCGGCTACAGTGTCGGCCGTGCAGATCTCGCCCAGCATCCTGTCCGCCGACTTCGCGAACCTCGAGACCGAGCTGGGCAGGATCGCCAACGCCGACTGGGCCCACGTCGACGTGATGGACGGCCACTTCGTGCCGAACCTCACCCTGGGCCTCCCGATCGTCGAGGCCCTCGCGAAGGTCAGCCCGATCCCGCTCGACTGCCACCTGATGATCGACGACCCGGACCGCTGGGCGCCGATGTATGCCGAGGCGGGCGGCGCGTCGGTGACCTTCCACATCGAGGCCGCTCGCGACCCGCGCGCCTTGGCCAAGAACCTGCGAGGGCTGGGCGCCCGCGCGGGCATGGCCATCAAGCCGGGCACCCCGTTCGCGCCCTACGAGGACCTCCTCCCCGACCTCGACATGGTTCTGGTCATGACCGTGGAGCCGGGGTTCGGTGGCCAGTCGTTCATGGCCGACCAGATGCCCAAGGTGGCCCAGGTTCGCGAGGCAGTGCGCCGCCATGGTGGCGAGATCTGGGTCCAGGTCGACGGGGGAGTGTCCGCGAAGACGATCGAGGAGTGCGCCGAGGCGGGTGCCGACGTGTTCGTCGCAGGGTCGGCCGTCTACGGAGCCGAGGACGCGGCAGCCGCGGTCGACCAGCTGCGCGCGCTGGCAACGGCACACGCCCACTGAGCTGACCTTCGCAGGCGACCCTCAGCGGTCCGCCGCTTCCGATCGTCAGCCGGACTCGTCCCAGCGGCGGATCACGTCGAACGGGTCGCGCTCGATCACGGTCGGCTCGGCGTCCACGCTCGCGGCCGCGGCGCCGACCAGGCGCAGCTGCGGCGTCAGGGTGTCCTTGAGCTCGCGGTCGGAGGGAATCTCGATCTCGCTCCAGCGGGCGCGCTCTCCCGTCGGCGGTCGGTAGGTGGTCGGTCCCTCGTCGTCCTCGCACGAGCCTGCACCCGGTGGTGCGACCTCGTCGGGACTGGGTGGACACAGCCGGAGGCCGTACCGGTTCACCACGACGATCCCGTCGTGGCGAGTGGGGTCACCGGTGAGGGTGAAGTCCCCACGGTCGATGGCGTCGTGGTGGAACGGGCAGAGGCTGACCTGGTTGTCGACATCGGTGGCTCCACCCTCGGCCCACTCCCGGAGGTGGTGGACCTCGACGAACCGGGTGGCGGTACAGCCTGGGAACCGACAACCGCGGTCGCGGTCCTCGATCAACCGACGTGCACGCGCGGGCAGGATGCGCATGGTCCGGCCGACGCTGACGGGCCGTCCGTCCGTCTCCCACACCGGTTGCAGGATGCCATCGGTGAGGAACCGCGCCAGGAGCCGAGCCGGGATGGCGCCGCCGTTGTTGATCCAGCCGCCGCCCGTGTCGAGGTGGAGATAGACGCGGTAGTGGCTGGCCCGGCTCGTCGAGGCGACCCCGGCCAGGGACCGGTGCGCGATCTCCGCGAGGGCATCCGCGTAGGTGGGCTGGGTGGTCCCCTCCGTGCCGCTCGCACCCACGGACCTGAGGTTCCCGTCCGCATCGGCTGCGGTGGTGGCACCCTCGTCGCCCCGCTGGTGGACGAACAAGGCATCCTTCGCCTCCTTGACGGCCTGCTCGACGAGGGCGCCGATCGTGGCCGGCGCGCTGTACCGCAGCTGGAACCGGCCATCCCGGTCGTAGTGCATGGCCAGCTCAGGCTTGGCACACGCCCGACGCTCCGACTCGCTCCCAGAGTCGGCGGCATCAGAGGGGACGAGGTCCGAGTCGGACTCGGGGGATGGGGTCCCCACCTCCGCTGCCGGGTCGTGGAAGGCATGTCGACTCACCGCACGCCGTAGCTGCGGGACCGTCGCGTTCCGGGCCAGCTGGGTCATCGACGCCTGGTAGCCGGCGGGTACGTGGTGTGCAACGACAGCAACCGCGTCGAGGGACAGTTCACCGGCCCTCAGGGCGGTGGCCGCGTCGGGATGCTCAGCTTGTCGTCGGGCGACCACGACGACGTCGCGGGCGTGTGCAGGTGACAGGCCGGCACGGACGGTGAAGTAGTGCTCCGGGGAGCGGAACCCGCCGTCGCCCCAGTGCCCGCCCTCGATCAGCTCCACGGCGATGTCGACCAGGTCTGCGTGCGCCCGGTTGAGTCGCCCAGCGGCCGTCGCCGTGCGCGTCCAGAGGTCCTGCTGGACCCCTTCACGCTGCTCCGCGTCGGGACTGACTGACATGTCTCCATCGTACACCTGTTCGAACAAACGTGAAAGACTGTTCACATCCAATTCGCTTGTGAGTCAACCGATTTCGTGTCCGCCTCGCGGTTGCGCACAGGGCCTTCGCGCTAGGAGGGTGGGATGGCCTGACCATCGCGCCGGTCGGCCGCCAGCGCCCCGTCACGTCTCGTCTCGCCGGGAGTCGTGGGGAGCTGCGGACCGATCGCCCGTGAGGACCGTCACGCGGACCGGACGGCGCCGTTCTGGTGACCCTGCGGCATACTGGAGGCTGACGTGCTCCGGGGTCGGTGTAATTCCGAACCGGCGGTGACAGTCCGCGACCCGACCGCAGCCAGCGGCCGGTTGACTGGGTGGAACTCCCAGACCGACGGTGAAAGTCCGGACGGTAGGCAGCACGCGACAGCGGGACCAGTGTGTTCGCAGTGCGGCAGCAGCCGTCCCTGCGTCCTCGGTCTCGTCAGCAGGCCCGCCTGCACGACCCCCCGGAGCTCAACCGACACGGTTTCGAGCGCAAGGGCAGGACAGTGGCAGAGCGGCAGTCGAGCGACACGGCGATGATGCGCCGTGCCCTGGCGTTGGCTGCCCACGGTCCCCGGGCCAACCCCAACCCCCGCGTCGGGTGCGTCCTCGCTGACTCCACCGGTGCGGTCGTGGCCGCTGGGTGGCATCGCGGCGCGGGGACCCCGCACGCCGAGGCCGACGCCCTCGCCGCTGCTGGGGAGCGGGCGGCCGGCTGCACGGCCTACGTCACCCTGGAGCCGTGCAACCACTCCGGTCGCACCGAGCCCTGCGCCAAGGCGCTGTATGCCGCGGGCGTGGCCCGCGTGGTCTACGCCCAGACCGACCCCAACCCGACCGCGGCGGGTGGGGCGAAGTGGCTTCGTCGCAAGGGTGTAGCGGTGGAGGGTGGCCTGCTCGCTGCCGAGGCGCAGGCGCTGAACCGCACCTGGACCCACCTCGTGACCACGGGCCGTCCCTGGGTGACGTGGAAGCTGGCGACGACCCTCGACGGTCGCAGCGCGGCGGCCGACGGGTCCAGCCAGTGGATCACCGGTGAGCCAGCCCGTGCCGACGTCCACCTGCAGCGGTCGCGCTGCGGGGCCGTCCTCGTCGGCACCGGCACGGCCCTGCTCGACGACCCCCAGCTGACAGCTCGTCGCCCGGACGGGTCGCTCTATCCCGAGCAGCCGATCCGCGTGGTGATGGGCGAGCGCGACCTGCCTGCCGGCGCGAGCGTCCTGGACGACGCGGCGACCACGTGGCAGCTGCGGACCCGTGATCCCAAAGACGTCCTGTCGGCCCTCGCCGACGCCGAGGTCCACCACGTCTGGCTCGAAGGCGGCCCGACCGTGGCGGCGGCCTTCATGGCGGCCGACCTCGTCGACGAGCTCGTCGCCTACGTCGCCCCGGTCCTGCTGGGGCGTGGCCGCCCGTCGGTCAGCGACCTGGGCATCACCTCGATCGACCACGCGCTCCGCCTGAAGCCGACCGACATCACCCTGATCGGCGACGATGTCCGGATCACGGCGTCACTGAAGGGACTTCGCTGATGTTCACCGGAATCGTCGAGGAGCTCGGCCACGTCGTCGAGCTCGAGCCCGGCGCCGACTCGGCACGGCTCACCGTGGCCGGACCGCTGGTCACCTCCGATGCCGTCCACGGCGCGTCCATCGCCGTCAACGGAGTCTGCCTGACCGTCGTGGAGCACGACTCCGCCACGTTCACCGTCGACGTCATGGCCGAGACCCTCGACCGGAGCAGCCTGGGCGGCCTCCGTGCCGGAGACCGCGTCAACCTCGAGCGCGCGATGGCGGCCTCGAGCCGGTTCGGCGGCCACATCGTCCAGGGCCACGTCGACGGCACCGCCAGCATCCTGACCCGGACACCGGGGGAGCGCTGGGAGGTCGTGCAGTTCACCCTCCCGCAGTCGCTCGCCCGCTACGTCGTCGAGAAGGGCTCGATCACGGTCGACGGCGTCAGCCTCACGGTGTCCGCGGTCGACACGGACTCGTCGACCACCGACGCGACCTTCAGCGTCTCGCTCATCCCCACCACGCTCGCCCTCACGACGCTGGGACACAAGGGAGTTGGCGACACCGTCAACCTCGAGGTCGACGTCCTGGCCAAATACGTCGAACGCCTGCTCAACTCCAAGGAGACCCCCGCATGAACATCTTCAGTCGGCTCTACGAGGCGCACCTGACGATCGGCGGCCACCCCATCACGTGGCGCGAGATCGTGGGCAACGCCTTCGGCTTCGCCTCCGCCATCGGCGGCCTGCGACGCCGCGTCTGGGCCTGGCCGATCGGCATCGTCGGCAACGTGCTGCTGTTCACCGTGTTCATCGGCGCCACCTTCGACGCCCAGGCGCAGCAGCCCCTCTTCGGCCAGGCGGGCCGCCAGGTCTTCTTCATCCTCACCAGCGTCTACGGCTGGTGGCGGTGGAACGAGCACAAGAAGGCACGCAGTGACCTGAACGCCGCCGCCATCACGCCGCGCTGGGCGACGGTCCGGGAGCGGACGGCATACCTGGTGGCCGCTGCCGCCGGCGTGCTGGTGTTCCAGTGGGTGTTCTCGGTGATCGGCGCAGGCTGGCCGGCGCCACGGTGGTACTTCTGGTGCGACGCCTGGATCTTCGTCGGGTCGATGGTGGCGACCTACGCGATGGCCCGCGGCTGGAACGACTTCTGGCTCGCGTGGATCGCAGTCGACCTCGTCGGCGTTCCCCTGCTCTGGCACTCGAAGTACTACCCGACGGCCATCCTGTTCGTCGTCTACGGCGCCCTGGTGATCTACGGCTTCTTCGTGTGGCTCAAGGCTTCCCGTGAGGAGCGCGACCCCGCTCCCGAGCTCTCGGAGGTCTCGGCGTGATCGGCCTGGCCACCATCGACGACGCCCTCGCCGCGCTGCGACAGGGTCGTCCGGTGCTGGTCACTGACAGCGAGGACCGCGAGAACGAAGGCGACGTCATCCTGGCCGCCGACACCCTCACGGCCGAATGGTTGGCCTGGACCATCCGCCACACCAGCGGCTACCTGTGCGCCCCGGTGACGAGCGAGACGGCGGACCGGCTCGGCCTGCCGCTCATGGTGGCCGACAACCGAGACCCGCTGCGCACGGCCTACACGGTGAGCATCGACGCGGCGCAGGGCGTGACGACCGGCATCAGCGCCGCCGACCGGGCGCGGACGATCAGGCTGCTCGCCGACCCGTCGTCGACGCCGGACTCGTTCGTCCGTCCCGGCCACGTGATCCCGTTGCGTGCCAAGTCCGGTGGTGTGCTCGAGCGCCCCGGCCACACCGAGGCTGCCGTCGACCTGTGCCGGCTCGCAGGCCTCGCCCCCGCGGCGGCCATCGGCGAGCTGGTCAACGACGACGGCACGATGATGCGACTGCGCGAGGTGCTCGCCACGGGAGCGGTCAACAACGTCCCGGTCATCACCATCGAGCAGCTCATCGCCTGGCGGCAGCTGCACGACCGGGTCGAGACGCTCGCCGAGACGACGCTGCCCACCCGGCACGGCGAGTTCTCGGCCGTCGGGTTCCGCGACCGGCTGACCGGTGACGAGCACCTGGCGCTCGTCAGCCCGCGTGGTGCCACCGGGCCGAACCCGTTGGTGCGGTTGCACTCCGAGTGCCTCACCGGTGATGCGTTCGGGTCGTTGCGGTGCGACTGCGGTCCCCAGCTCGAGCGCTCCCTCGAGCGGATCGTGGCGGAGGGTGGCGTCCTGGTCTACCTGCGCGGCCACGAGGGCCGCGGCGTCGGGCTCGTCTCGAAGCTGCAGGCCTACGCCTTGCAGGACACCGGTCTCGACACCGTCGACGCGCAGCTCGAGCTCGACCTGCCGGTGGACGGCCGCGAGTATGCCGCGGGCGCGGCGATCCTCAGCGCCCTCGGGCTGCTGAAGGTGCGGTTGCTGACCAACAACCCGGCCAAGGTCGAGGCAATGCGCCGCTACGGCATCGACGTCGCCGCGGTCGAGGGACTCTCGATCGCCCCCAACGCGTCCAACCGGGTCTACCTGCGGACCAAGCGCGACCGGATGGGTCACGACCTGGTCGTCGACGCGAGCGACCAGGGAGCCAGCGCATGAGTGGTCACGGCGCCCCCGCCGTCTCAGCCGACGGAGCCGGTCTGCGCGTGGCGATCGTTGCGGCCTCGTGGCACACCGAGGTCATGGACGGCCTCGTCGCGGGCGCAGAGCGGGCGCTCGCCGAGGCGGGTGTCGAGGACGTGCCGCTCGTCCGGGTGCCCGGCACGGTGGAGCTGACCGTCGCGTGCGCGCGTCTCGCGCCGGCATACGACGCGTTGGTGGCCCTGGGCGTCGTGATCCGTGGTGGCACACCGCACTTCGACTACGTCTGCGCCGGTGTCACCAACGGCCTGGCCCAGGTGAGCGTCGCGACGGGCTGCCCGATCGGGTTCGGGGTGCTCACGTGCGACGACGATGCCCAGGCGCTCGACCGGGCGGGTCTCCCGGGTTCCAGCGAGGACAAGGGGCACGAGGCAGCGATGGCTGCCGTGGCGACCGCGGTCACGCTCGGCGCCCTCGCTCCCCGTACGCTTGGACAGTGAAGACTTTCGACGACCTGTACGCCGAGCTGGCCGAGAAGGCGGTGAGCCGTCCCGAGGGGTCGGGCACCGTGCGCGAGCTGGACGCCGGCGTGCATGCCATCGGCAAGAAGATCGTGGAGGAGGCCGCCGAGGTGTGGATGGCCGCGGAGCACGAGGGCAAGGACCGCGCCGCCGAGGAGATCAGCCAGCTGCTCTACCACCTCCAGGTGCTCATGATCGCCTCTGACATCACCCTCGACGACGTCTACGCCCACCTCTAAAGGACTTCACGGACATGTTGCGAATTGCAGTGCCCAACAAGGGATCCCTGTCCGAGCCCTCGGTCGAGATGCTGCGTGAGGCGGGTTACCGCACACGCCGCGACACCAAGGAGCTCGTGCTCACCGATGCTGACAACGAGGTGGAGTTCTTCTACCTGCGTCCCCGCGACATCGCGGTCTACGTCGGGTCGGGCACCGTCGACTGCGGCGTCACCGGTCGTGACCTCCTCCTCGACGCGGGCAGTGCCGCGATCGAGGTCATGACCCTCGGCTTCGGCGGGTCCACCTTCCGGTATGCCGCCAAGCCCGGCACCTGCGCCAGCGTCGCCGAGATCTCGGGTCATCGCGTCGCGACGAGCTACCCGGGTCTGGTCGCCAAGCACCTCGCCGACCAGGGCGTCAGCGCCGAGGTGGTCCGGCTGGACGGGGCCGTCGAGACGGCCATCACGCTGGGCGTCGCCGATGTCATTGCCGACGTCGTCGAGACCGGCACCACCTTGCGACAGCAGGGACTGGAGATCTTCGGCGAGGAGATCCTGCGCAGCGAGGCCGTCCTGATCCGGCGTGAGGGCTCGCACGAGACCGCGGCGGTGGACGTGCTGCGGCGACGTCTCACCGGTGTGGTCACGGCCCGCCACTACGTGATGCTCGACTACGACGTCCCGGTCGACCTCGTGGAGGCCGCCTGTGCCATCACCCCCGGGCTCGAGTCGCCCACCGTGTCGGCCCTGCAGAACAAGGACTGGGCCGCGGTCCGGGCGATGGTGCCCCGGGTGCGGACCAACTCGATCATGGACGAGCTCTACGACCTCGGGGCGCGGGCGATCCTGGTGACCGACATCGCCGCCTGCCGGTTGTGACAGCCGTGACCCCGGCGGGTCGGGCTCCCAGCGGTGCGGACGAGCAGGCTGCCTTTGCCGTCTTCCGCGCGCGGCGGGGGCGCACCGTTGCCTACGCCTTTGCGGCCGCCACCCTGGTGATCTTCGGGGTCATCGCGGTCCTGCTGCCCGGCCCGGCGCAGGGTGGTACCTGGCGGACCGGCGACAAGGTGTTCTTCGCCGCCGTGGGTGTCGCGATCGCGCTGCTGCTGTGGCGGTTCGCCTCGATCCGCGCGGTGCCGACCCGTGAGTCGTTGACCGTGCGCAACCTGTTCACCACGCGGACCGTGTCGTGGCGGGAGATCGTCGACGTGCGCTTCTCCGGGGGCGACCCGTGGGTGACCATCGCCCTGTCCGACACCGACACGCTGGCCGTGATGGCGATCCAGAAGGCCGACTCCGGCTTCGGGCGGGCGGAGGCCGGTCGGTTGGCCGCGCTCGTCCAGGCCCTCGGGCCCTCGGCGACCAGTCCGGACGTCACCCTCGACTGACCCCGCCGCCGGTCTGTGCACAGAGGTTGGCACGACTGCGCAGAGACCTGATCTCTGCGCAGAACTCCCCAGGTCTGTGCACAGACCTCCGCTCACTCAGGGTGGCGCCGCGAGGGTGGCGCGAGGCACCGTTCACTCGACCTTGCGGAGGCCGGGGCGCAGGAGCGACGACAGGCCGACCTGGGCCAGCATCAGGATGGTCAGCGTGCCCCAGACCGCCGTGAAGGATCCGGACAGGTCGCGCACGGCGCCCATGCTCGCCGGTCCGAACGACGCGATCGTGTAGCTGAAGAAGAACGCCATCCCCGCCAGCCGCGCGCTGGCAGCAGGGGTGCCTGCGTAGTCGACCATCAGCACCAAGCCGAGCGCGAACGACGCGCCCTGCCCGAACCCCAGTACGGTCGCCCAGACCCAGGGCGCGGCGGTCGGTGCCAGCCACAACCCGGCCTGGCCGAGCAGCCCGAGGACCGAGGCCGACAGCAGCAGCACGCGCCGGTCGATGATCTTGTCCGTGAGGGCAGGGGCCAGCAGACCGGACACCAGCTGGGCGGCCGTGAACACCGACAGCAGGTACCCGGCGTGGGTCGGGTCCCAGCCGCGCGCAGTGTAGGAGGGCGCCAGCCACGCCAGCGTCGAGTAGAACTCGACCGACTGGACGGCGAGGTAGGCAGCCACGAGCCAGGCGGTGACGTGTCGCCAGGGCAGCCGGACGGGCGCGAGCACTGACGGGTTCGCGGCGCGGTGCCGAGCGTGCCCCCTCAGCACCGGCACCCAGGCCAGCACCC
This sequence comes from uncultured Actinomycetota bacterium, assembly GCA_963740865.1. GTDB lineage: Bacteria > Actinomycetota > Actinomycetes > Actinomycetales > Dermatophilaceae > Pedococcus. The sequence goes on along the minus strand of CAVUGH010000007.1, from coordinate 57,954 downwards.
CGATGACGGCGAGCAGCGACCACGAACCCAGCGCCGCCTGCCACGACCCCAGCCATCCCTCGAGCGGAACCGACAGCGCTGACGAGGCACCCGCCCCGCCCATCATCGCGAGCATGTAGAGACCCGTGACCAACCCGGCGCGCTCCGGCGGGAACAGCTCCTTCACCAGGCCCGGGAGGAGCGTGCCACCGATGGCGATACCGACCCCGGCGAGGAACGTCCCGGCATACAACGGCCAGGTCTCGCCGCCCGCGAAACGGAGGACGAGGCCGACGGCGACGCACGCGATCGACAGCTCGATCGAGGCCGCGGCACCGAGCCGCGCGGCGATCCGCTGCGCGAACGGCGCGAACAGGCCCATGCAGAGCACCGGCAGGGTGGTGAGGGCGCCGAGGGCTGTGTTCGACAGGCCGAGGTCGTCGGCGATCGACTCGGTGAGCGGCGGCACGCTGGCCATGGCGGTGCGCAGGTTGGCGGCGACGGCGACCAGCGCCAGGGCCATCAGCCAGACAGGAGGGAGGTGGGGGCTGCGACGGGAAGACATCGCGGCCAGTCTCGCAGCCGGGATCAGTCGTCGTGCGGGCCGGTCGACATCGACTCGGGCACCATCTCGATGGCCTCGTCGTGGGGCACACCGGTGAGCATCAGCAGGTCGACGACCATCGAGCGGATCTGCGCGCGCATCACCTCACCGGACAGCCCGGCGGACTTGTCGATGACAGCGCTCGCTTCAGCGATCCGTTGCAGCCCGACGCGGGCGTTGGTCGGCAGGCGACGTTCGCCCAGCTCACGGGAGATGTCCTCGCTGGTCTCGGCGAGGGCGTCCAACAACCGCAGGTATGCCGTGGGGACGGCTTCCTCACGCCAGGTCGCGATCGCGGCGCGACGGACCAGGACCCGCAGGTTGCGGATGGCCCGGTCCAGGGGTTCGAGCAGGTCGGCGATGGCCTGCACCCCGGGCAGGTGACGACGACGGAACGGTGACAGCCGCACGACCGCGATGCCCTCGGCGGACAGCGCCCGCGCCTCGTCGAGCATCGACTCCGAGTCGCGGGCGCGGGCCAGGGTCGCCGACGCGAGGTCGGAGTCGTGGTTGCGGAGCGAGCGGGCCGTGTCGGCGAGGATCTCGCCGATCTCGTGAACCACGAGAGCGGCCTGCTGCCGGGGCTTGCGCAGCGGGCTGGCGGGGGCGACCAGGGTGAAGGCGAGGGCGACGACCCCACCGACGACGGCGTCGAGCCACCGGGTGAACGCCTGACCGGACCCCGCCACCAGGGTGGTCACGATGACCGACTGGACGCCCGCCTGCGTGATCAGCAGCATCCCTGCGCCGAGCAGTGCGGCGACGCTCATGGCCAGCACGACGACCACGACGATCTGCCAGTACCCCGACCCGAAGAAGTGCACGAAGACGTCCCCGACGAACACGCCGACCGCCACGCCGATCATCACCTCGGTGACCCGGCGGAGTCGCTGGCCGAACGACATGCCCAGCGAGATCATCGCGGTCACCGGCGCGAAGAACGGCCGGTCGTGGTGCAGGACCTCACTGGCCACCCACCAGGCGGTGGCGGCTCCGAGCCCGCACTGGACGATGAAGAACATCCGGCTGACCAGCCGGTCCACTCGGGCCCTGGCCTCGTTGCGGGAGCGCCGGCCTGCGCGCGCGAAGTCGACGCTGGTCACGTCAGCCGTTCTGGCGGTAGGCCGCCTCGAGCAGTGGTTCCAGCGAGCGCAGGTCGTCCTCGTCGGCGTCAGCCGCCAGGTGCAGCCAGTGGGTGGCCTGCGCGAAACCCTTGGCGGGCGAGAGCCGCTCGTCGTCCGGTGCGGTGTCGCGGAAGCGGAACCCCACCCGAACCGTGTCGCGCGGCCCAGGAGCCACGGCGACGAACTGGGTCCTGCGGACCACCGGGATGTAGGTGCCCCGTCCCTCACGCCGGGCGTCGTCGCCCAGGCCCTCGGCCAGGGTCACGATCGCGTCGTGGATCGGGCGCAGGTGCGCCTTGGCGCCGGTGTAGAGGGCATCGGTGTAGCCGTCGACGTCGGGACGCTGCCAGCCTGCCGCGGTCGCGGCGGCGTCCGCGATGGCCCACTGGGAGTTCTGGGGGACACCGTGCACGTCGCGGAGCCAGGCGCGGACGGCCCGCTGGTCCAGCGGGTCGGGACCCGTCTCGCGCACCAGCGCCACCCACTCGTCCAGCGTGCGGCCGGTGCGGTCGTCCATCGACGTGGTGACGGCCGCCATCATGTCTGCCGGTTCCATGCCCCGATTATGTCGGCCCCCGGAGCGGTCGGGTCAGAAGATGACCACGAGGAAGAACAGCACCGTGATGACGACGGCAACGAGGCACCCGTAGCCCGCGCCGGACGAGGCACCCGATGAGCTCCCCGTCCCGAACCGGTAGATGAGCGCGAACACGACGACCAGCGCCACGATCCACCACCAACCGCGCACCATGCCGGCGGCCTGTTCCATCACGTCCTGCACCCGTTCCTCCCTCGCACCGACGTCGCCGTCACGCGGGAGACGATACCGACGGGCATCGCGGCACGAGCGCGAATCCGTGGGCTCCGCTGCCGAAACCGCGAGGCGGTGGGACGGGTCAGCGGCCCAGCCGTTGACGTTGGTCCGAGGTCGTGTCGAGCAGCAGGTCGGCCCGCTCCCAGGTGCGGTCGGCCTCGTAGAGGCGGCGCTCCTGGACGGCCCAGCTCTCCCAGAAGGGGGCGAAGCCGGCGTCCCGGGCGATGCCTCGTGCCTTGCGCACGGTCTCGTCGGCCTCGACCCAGACCAGCACCGATGCCGCCTTGCCCGCGGGGAGGGCGCCGGACCCGCAGCCCTCGAGCACGACGAACTCCGACGACGGCAGCTGCACCCACTCGGCATACCGGTCGGCGGACCAGTCCCAGCGCCGGTAGCGGGCCGGGAGGCCCTCGGTGAGCGGGCCCACGATCCACTCCTGCGCCCGGTGGGTGCCGGCCCGCAGGCCGCCCCAGCCCGGGATAGAGGTCGTCCATGTGCACGGTGGGAGCGGCGAGGGTGTCGGCGAGGTCGCGCGCCAGGGTCGTCTTGCCGGCCCCGCTCGGTCCGTCGATGCAGATCAGGTGGGCAGGGCCGCACAGCGGGTCCCTGGCATCGACCATGCTGACGATGGCCGCCACCACGTCTGCCGTGCGGTCGACGCGCATGGCCGCTCTGTGGTCGCCGGGCATGGGCCCCAGACTAGATCGCTACGCTCGCCGGGTGAGTGTTGCGACCCGTGTCATCCCGTGCCTCGACGTGGACGCCGGCCGGGTGGTGAAGGGCGTCAACTTCGCCAACCTGCGTGATGCGGGCGACCCCGTCGAGCTGGCCAAGGCCTACGGCGAGCAGGGTGCGGACGAGCTCACCTTCCTCGACGTGACCGCCAGCAGCGGCAACCGGGAGACGACCTACGACATCGTGCGTCGCACCGCGGAGCAGGTCTTCATTCCGCTGACCGTCGGCGGGGGAGTGCGCACCGTCGACGACGTGGACCGCCTGCTGCGCGCCGGTGCCGACAAGGTGGGCGTCAACACCGCCGCCATCGCCCGGCCCGAGCTGATCTCCGAGGTGGCCGAGCGGTTCGGCTCCCAGGTGCTGGTGCTGTCGGCGGACGTCCGTCGCCGGCGCGACGACTCGGGTGCGCCCACCGCGGAGTTCGAGGTCACCACCCACGGAGGGCGGCAGAGCGCCGGCCTCGACGCCATCGAGTGGTGCGCACGCGCGGCCGAGCTCGGGGCGGGCGAGATCCTGCTGAACTCGATGGACGCCGACGGCACCAAGGACGGCTTCGACCTCGAGCTCATCGAGCAGGTCCGCCGAGAGGTGCGGATCCCGCTGATCGCCAGTGGCGGCGCTGGGCGGGTCGACCACTTCGCCCCGGCGGTGCGTGCCGGGGCCGACGCCGTGCTGGCCGCCAGCGTCTTCCACTTCGGTGACCTCACGATCGGTGAGGTCAAGGACGCCCTGCGGGAGGGCGGCATACCGGTGCGTTGAGGCAGGTTCGCTCGAGGGTCAGGTCAGCCCGAGGGGGGCGGCCCAGAGGGCCTCGACGGCGGCCTCGCCGCCGGTGACCTCGAGGTCGGCCACGCGACGTCGGCCGTATGCCGCGAGCATCAGCTCGGCGGGCATGCCCTCCAGGACCACGGTGCCCAGATCGGTGGCGCTGCGGGCCTCCAGCGACTGACCTTCCGGAGTCCGGAGGACGACCCCGACCGGGCTGCGACGGAAGAACACCTTGGCCATGCGGGACAGCATCTTCCACAACGCCCGTGACTCCCGGGGGACAGCTCGCGCTGCGGACCCACCGTCTCGTCACCGCGCAGGACGTCCTCGTGGTGGATGAAGTACTCGATGAAGTTGAAGGCGTCGTCGACCCCGGCGAACTGGGCGGGCGACCACTTGGGCGGTCCGGAGCGCACCAGCTCGACCAGCTCGGGCCAGGGCTTGGCGGCGTACTCCTCCATCCCGCTCTCGAGCCGGCTGGCCAGCGGTGGCAGCCAGATGCCGGGCGCGAGGTCGGGTCGGCGCTCGCGCACCACGAGGTGCGCGGCGAGGTCGGCCGTGGTCCAGGGCGAGCACAGGGTGGGGGCGTCCGGGCCCATCGCGACGAAGGTGTCGCAGAGGGCGTCGCGCTCGAGCTGGGCGAGGTGGGTCATGGGATGACTTTACGAGGCGCCGACCGGGGGCCTGGATGGAGTGGCAGTCGGACCCGCGTGAGAGGGTTGGACCTTCCACATGGTCACCCGCCCTGGCCGCCCTGTGCCCGAACCCGGAGGTCTGTCGTGTCTGTCGACGCTGCGCCGTCGCTGCGCCGCAGCCTCGGCATCGTGGGCGTCGGGATCCGGCGTGAGCCGAGGTGGTTCGCGTTGGCGGTTGCGGGCAGCGCCCTCTACGGCGTGATGACGGTGCTCACCGCCGCGGCGATCGGCAAGGTGACGCGTGAGCAGGTCCAGCCTGCCGTCGCCGCCGGGCACGCCACCCCGGCCCAGCTGTGGGCCATCTTCGGGTGGATCGCGGGCGTCGTCGTCATCAACGTGGTCGGTGTCGTGATCCGGCGCATCGCCGCCGGATACACGATGTACAACGTCGCGGCCGGCTTCCGCCGCGAGGTGACGCGGCAGTACCTCAAGCTCCCGCTCGCGTGGCACCACCGGCACCCCTCGGGTCAGCTGCTGTCCAACGCGAACGCCGACGTCGAGGCGACCTGGAACGTCTTCGCGCCGCTGCCCATGGCGATCGGCGTGATCATCATGCTGGTCGCCGGGATCGTGCAGATGGTGATCGTCGACCCGGTCATGGCGATCATCGGCCTCACCGTCTTCCCGTTGCTGTTCCTGGCCAACATGGTCTTCCAGCGCGCCATGTCGCCCAAGGTCTCCCGCGCCCAGCAGCTGCGCGCCGAGGTGAGCGAGGTCGCCCACGAGAGCTTCGAGGCCGCCCTCATCGTGAAGTCGATGGGGCGCGAGGAGCAGGAGTCGGCGCGGTTCGAGGAAGTCACCCGTCGGCTGCAGCGGGCCAACGTCGAGGTCGGCCGCACCCGCGGCACCTTCGACCCGGTCATCGAGTCCATCCCCACGCTGGGCACGCTCGCCGTCCTCGCCGTCGGTGCCCACCAGGTCGCATCCGGCAACCTTGAGGCCGCCGCCGTCGTCCAGGTGGCCTACCTCATCTCGGTGCTGGCCTTCCCGGTCCGCGCGCTGGGCTGGGTGCTCGGCGAGCTCCCGCGGACGGTCGTGGGCTGGGACCGGGTCGACGCGGTTCTCAAGGCGCGCGGTGAGCTGGCCTTCGGCGAGGCCGAGCTGCCGCGTCGTGGGGCATCCCACGCGGCGCTGTCGCAGGTCGACTACTCCTACGACATCATCGACGAGGCGGGCGAGGAGTCGACCTTCCAGGCCATCCACGGGGTGTCGCTCGAGGTGCCCGCGGGGTCGACGGTCGCGCTGGTCGGCCCCACCGGGTCCGGCAAGACGACGCTGACCAACCTCACCCTGCGACTCGTCGACCCGCACCGCGGTCACGTGACGCTCGACGGGCTCGACCTGCGCGAGATCGCCCGCGGCGGGGTCTCTGCCGTAGCGGCCCTGGTGCCGCAGCAGACCTTCATGTTCGACGACACCGTGAGCGGCAACGTCGCCCTGGGCGGCGACTACACCGACGACCAGGTGTGGGCGGCGCTGGAGATCGCGCAGGCGACGGGCTTCGTGAACGACCTCCCGCTGGGGATCGAGACCCGCGTGGGTGAGCGGGGCACCTCGCTGTCCGGTGGGCAGCGCCAGCGGATCGCGTTGGCCCGAGCGGTGATCCGCGGCCCGCAGCTCCTCGTCCTCGACGACGCCACCAGCGCCGTCGACCCCGCGGTCGAGCAGGCGATCCTGGCCGGGCTGCGCCGGTCCAGTGCCGGCACGTCCGTCCTCGTCGTCGCCTACCGGATGTCCACCATCACCCTGGCCGACCAGATCGTCTACGTCGAAGGCGGCCGAGTCGTCGACCACGGCACCCATCGTGAGCTGGAACAGCGGTGCGAGGGCTACCAGCGCCTCGTCACGGCCTACGCCCGTGAGGCGGCCGAGCGAGCAGCTGTCGCGGCCGACGAGGAAGGGGCCACGGCGTGAGCACGTCCATCGACGCCACCTCCTCCCTCGGCACCATGGCGACGCTGCGTCGCGGCCTTGACCTGTCACCCGAGCTGCGGCGCGGTCTGTGGGTCACCCTCAGCCTGGCCGCCGTCACGACCGTCGGCCGGATCGTCGTGCCGTTCGTGGTCCAGCAGACAACCGACCACGGACTGCTCGGCAAGGACGGGCCCGACCCCGGGCTGGTGACCCGCTACGTGCTGTTCGCCCTGATCGCCGTCGCGGCCACCGCCCTGAGCGCCTATGCCGTGAACGTGCGCCTCTTCCGCGCCTCCGAGGCGGGCCTTGCGTCGTTGCGGCTCAAGGCCTTCCGTCACATCCACGACCTGTCGATGCTCACCCAGAACACCGAGCGCCGCGGGTCGATGGTCAGCCGGGTGACCTCGGACGTCGACACGATCAGCCAGTTCGTCCAGTTCGGGGGCATCATCCTCGTGCTGAGCCTCGGCCAGATCGCCGTCGCGACCGGGCTGATGTTCTACTACAGCCCGCTGCTGACCGGCGTCGTCTGGCTGTGCTTCGTGCCCCTCCTGTTCGTCATCAAGCGGTTCCAGGCCATCGTCGGCCGGGCCTACACGATCGTGCGCGAACGCGTCGGCGACCTGCTGGCGGCGGTGTCGGAGTCCGTCGTGGGTGCGGCGACGATCCGGGCCTACGGGGTCGAGGAGCGCACCGCCCACCGGATCGACGCCGCCATCGAGAGGCACCGCAGCGCCTCCATCCGCGCGCAGGTGCGCTCGGTCGTCGCCTTCTCGTCGGGACAGCTCGTGGCCGGCCTGACCCTGGCCGTGGTCCTCGTCGTCGGGACCATCCAGGCGGCTGGAGGCCACCTCACCCTCGGGCAGCTGCTCGCGTTCCTGTTCCTCGTCAACCTGTTCACCCAGCCGGTCCAGCAGGCCACCGAGATCCTCAACGAGCTCCAGAATGCCGTGGCCGGGTGGCGCCGGGTCATCGGCGTGATCGACACCCCGGCCGACGTGGCCGACCCGGGCGACGACGGCCAGGTGCTGCCACGCGGACCCATCGCGGTCGACTTCGACGCGGTCTCCTTCGCCTACCCCGGCGCCGACACGGTGCTCCACGACGTCAACCTCGCCATCGGGCCGCGGAGCCGGGTCGCGATCGTGGGGGAGACGGGGTCCGGGAAGTCGACCCTCGCCAAGCTGCTCACCCGGCTGATGGACCCCACCGAGGGCACGGTGCGCATCGACGGGGTCGACCTGCGCGACGTGCGGTTCTCGTCGCTGCGTGAGCGGGTCGTCCTGGTCCCTCAGGAGGGGTTCCTCTTCGACGCGACGCTGCGCGAGAACGTCCGGTTCGGGCGACCCGACGCCACCGACGAGGACGTGAAGCTGGCCCTCACCGAGCTCGGTCTCGACGCCTGGCTGGCCGGGCTGCCGCAGGGTCTGGCCACCGAGGTGGGACAACGAGGCGAATCGCTGTCCGCGGGCGAGCGGCAGCTGGTCGCGCTGGCGCGCGCCTACCTCGCCGACCCCGACCTGCTCGTCCTCGACGAGGCCACCTCGGCCGTCGACCCCTCCACCGAGGTGCGGCTCCAGCGTGCGCTCGAGGGCCTGACCCGGGGCCGCACCTCCATCGCCATCGCGCACCGGCTCTCGACGGCCGAGGCCGCCGACGAGATCATCGTCGTCGACCGTGGTCGGATCGTGGAGCGCGGCCCGCACCGCGACCTCGTCCAGCAGGACGGCGTGTATGCCGCGTTGCACGCCTCGTGGGCGTCCCAGCAACGCGGCTGACCCGCTCAGCCGACCCGCGCGTCTGATCCGTGCAGCCGACCTGCGCGGCTGATCCCGTCCCGCGGGCGCTACGACGTGCGCAAGACGGCCCAGCCTGGTCAGTCACGCGTGAGGTGACCTTGCCCGCGGGGCCACTGCACGTCATACCTCCGGGTTGGCAGGCTCCTCGGACGGCCGAGTCCATCTCCACTCCCAGACGGCGCCTACTTCCGGGTCCTCTTGGTCATCGACGTGCTCGAAGCCGAGCGACACCAGAAACCCCCGTCGACGGATTCGGGCCGGGCAGAGTGTGCGCGGTGAGGTGGTCGACCTGGCCTGTCGCGACGGCCCGCTCTCGTCGTTCAGCGCGTTGAGCAGCGGCACGGTTGCTGGGATGAGCCGGACCTGCGGAGAGGACGACATTCGGAGTCGTCCTCACTGGGTCGGCATCGGGTCGTCTGAGCGAGACCAGGCAATCGCGATCAGCTGGCGCAGGACATCCACATCGACGTCGCTGAGCTTCTTGACGTAGACGCAGCCCGCCCCTTCCGTGTACGTCCCCAGCGTCGGCAGCAACGCGGCGCCCTCGGGCAGGTCCTTGAGGCCGTACAGAGTCAGTGCTGTCTTGCGCGGCGAGAACCCCGTCTTCGGCCAATCGCCCTGCCTGCGCGAATCCGAGGGCGACACGTAGCGATAGCTGCCGTAGCCGACGATCGACGGACCCCACAGGACCGGCTCGACACCGGTGACCTCCTGGAAGATCCCGGCCAGGAGCAGACCGTCCTCTTGTCTACGAGGCGGGGTCGCGGCGTGCAGGAAGTCCTCGACGCTGGCAACCGTCGGCGCAGTCTTCGGTTCACCCATGCGTCTCAGTGTGGCACTCGACTGTGGCCGTCTGAGTGGATCTGCTCGCGTTCAGATGGGCCTCTCCCAGAGGTCGATCGGTCTCTCCTTCGCGCTCGGGTCGGCGGCTGCACCCTAGGGAAGAGTTGCGTACGCCGGGCGCGCGGTGAAAGCACCAAGCTCCTGCTCGATCACGTCGAGGAGTCGATCCGCGTCGGGTCAAGCCGCCGTCGAGCGAGCCGCTGCATCAGCCGCGAGGCGTGCTCGCCTGATGGCGGCGGACGTCGGAAATGCGGCAGGGGCGATTCATCGTGGGTCCCCGCGCAGCCAGCGAATCGCCCGCTGCCCCAGTCCTTCCGACTCTGCCCCTGCAGGAGATACCAAGGCCTGCGGATCCGGCCGACCGCCCTGCTCGTAGTAGCGCAGGGTCTCGATCACGCCGTCGAGGAACTCATCGACTTCCCGGACCTCGTACCCGCGGCGAAACTTCGTCGACGCGAAGCGGTGATCATGTGTCGACGACACGGGCGCCTGGGGGCCGGGCCGCCCTCCTTGCTCGTAGTAGCGCAGGGTCCTGACCACCTCATCCAGAAAGTCGTCGACCTCGCGCTCGTCATACCCGCTCTGGAACTGCGTGGACGTGAACGCGGTGTTCAACACTTCCCTCGAGGTCAGCATGCGACCATCATGCGCCTCGCGGCGGGGCCGGCTGGGAAGTTGGCCATGACCCACCAGCCTCCGACCTGCGCCGAGCCTGGTGCGCACTGTCATGCACGAACCGCTCGTGCCTTTCGGCGGTCGCGTGGCCTGTGGCCGGTCGGGATCACGCAGCTGCGGACGACCAAGTCCGGTCCGTCAGGCTGCCCCCTCGGTGGTGGGCCGGCGACGGGTATCGACAGCACGGCCATTGGCGACGTCGAGCTGTCGTCTGAGTCGCGAGGCGCCAGGGCCCTCCAGGGCCGCCGCACCGACCGGGCGACCGGTCAGCACGAGCACGATGGACACCAACGGGCCCCGGACCTCGTCCCCGGCCCCGGCCGACCAGTCCGCGTCCGCGGCGACGAACCGAAGTCCTTGGTCGTCGAGGTCCGCGAACACCTTCGACTTGAGGCGACCCATCCGGGTGGAACGGAACCACCACAGCCGGTCCGCTGTCGTCACTGCGGTCCACGGCGACACCGTGAGGTCGCGTCCCAGTGGGACGGCAATGTCCTGGCCGTGCACGACGATGTCGATGAGCGTCTCCAGGGGCGTGACGCCGATGTTGTGTCGGCGAGAGCCGACCATGCCGCGGATCTCTGCGATGAGCTGCTCTGGCGGCCGCCTGGCCTGGTGCCGCGCAGACGCGTTGATGACGTGGTTGAGGCTGCCGGGATGCCGGAGAGCTGCCGTAAGGGCGGAGCCCAAGGTCATCTGTTGCAGGGTCAGGTGTGCGGCCACGTCCCGCACCGTCCAGCCGTCGCACAGTGAGGGTGTGTCCCACGCCTCTGGCGCCAGCTCACCGAGCAGGTCTGCGGTTCGCAGGCGCTGGGTGTCGATGGCGGCCCAGAGCGCGTCGGTGTTCATGGCTGTGCCCTTTCGTCGTCGCTGTGGTCCGGCGGGTACGGGTACCAGACGTCGGGGGGAGAGGTGCGGGTGCGCTTGATCTCGAAGAAGTCGGGGCTCGCGGCGAGGGACCGCATGCCGTCGAAGAGGCGGAGGGCAGCGTCCCCGAGGGGTACCGCGTTGAGGATCGGGCCGAAGAAGGCGACTCCATCGAGATGGATGACCGGTGTGCCGACGTCGAGTCCGACGGGGACGATCGCCTCGTCCGTGCGGCGGCGTAGCTCGTCGTCGTAGGCGTCGGACTCTGCGATGTCCGCCAGATCGGCCGGCAAGCCCGTCGCGGCCAGCGCGTCGATCGTGGCGGCGCGGTACTCCCTGGGTGACGGGTATCGCCAGTGGTCGAAGATCCGGTGACCGAACTCGGCGTGCCACACCCTGAGAGCCTCATGACCGTGGTGCTGTGCCACGGCCATCGCCACGCGGGAGGGCGCGACCATCCCGGCGTATCGCTTCTCGAGCACCCCGCCGGCATTCAGCAGGTGCAGGCTCATGACGTGGTGCCGGACGTCCACCGCACGCAGCCGGCCGACCTCTCGCAGCCAGCAGGTGGCCACCCACGTGTAGGGGCAGATCGGGTCGATGTACAGGTCGACGACGGTCGTCGTCCCGGGGACGATCGCGAGACGTTGCCGTGCGGCCTCGGTGCGCTGGTTCGCGCCAGGCGGCGGGGCGTGGCCGTCGACCTTCTTCCGGTATGCCGTCACCACGGACTCCCACATCGCCAGGTCGGGCCCGCCGTTCGTCGAGTCGAGTCTCTCCATGGTGGAAGCCAAGCGGTCCACGGGCAACGGGCGCATCGTGCGAATTGCTCATCCGGCTGCTCATCGGAGACGGTTCCGCTCCGCCCAGACGGCGATCTGCGCCCGGTTGGCGAAGCCGAGCTTGCCGAGGATGTGCTGCACGTGGTTCTGAGCGGTCCGTTCCGAGATGAACAGGTGGGCCGCGATCGCCCGGTTGCTGAGACCGTCCGCAACCAGCGCGGCGATCTGCCGCTCGCGGGGGCTGAGCGGGTCGCCCTGGACGCTCAGCTGCTCCAGCCGACTGATCCACGGGGACATGCCCAGTGCGCGTGCGAGCGGCATCGCCTCTCCCGCAACGGCCCGGGCAGCGACCTCGTCTCCCGACGCGTCAAGCGCCTCGGCGAGCAGGCAGTCCGCCTCCACACGAAGGCCCGGCATGCCGGCCTCGCGGCACAGGATGCTGGCGTGACGCAGGTCCCGCAGCCCCGCGGTCCAGTCTCCGAGCGCACTCGCGCACGCTCCCAGAGTGAGCTCGACGGGCCCCAGGCAGGACGTCGCGCCGCCGGCGCCCGCGACGTAACGACCGCGGTACGGCTCCAGCCGGTCGCAGAGGTATTTGACGTCGGCGTCGGCGCCCACTGCCGCGCCCACCCTCGCCGCGACCGCCCAGACCAGCAGTGACCCCATCCGCGGAAGGTCCCATCCCTGCGGCGCACCGCACCGTTGGTACAGGACGGCCGCCTCCTCGGTCCGGCCGCAGTCAACCAGCACGAACGCACGGAGCAGGCGCGCACCCAGGGCCCAACGCGGATCAGTGCCGAACTCCCAGACCTCCGGGTCGAGGATGTCCTCGGAGTGTCCGACATGGTGGCCCCGCCACATCCGGAATGACACCGAAGCGCCGTGCACGGCCGGATGACCAACGCGCTCCAGGAGCGCGAGGGCCTCACCCTGCAGACGCTCGGCCAGCCCGAACTCCCCCCGGGCCAGCGCCAGCGTCGCTCGCGCCCCGAAGAGGTGCCAGCGGCTCGAACTGCCGTCGGTGCGCCCGACGCAGCTCGCCAGTCGAGCCGTCTCGGCCTCGATCGCCGTGAGGTCGCCCGCGAACCAGTGGGCGTCGATGCGCCAGAGACACCCCCACATCTCGACGTCGGCGCGACCTGTGGACGTGCCGAGATCGGTCATCCGATCGGCAAGCCGGACCAGCTCATCGATGTCCTCCGGGCCACTCGTCGCCAGCTGCCGCGCGGTGAGCGCCTCGATGAGCAGAGAGCTGTCGCCGAGGTCCTCGGCGCGGCGGAGTGCGTCGCCGCTCGCCGCAAGCGCCTCGGTCCAGCGCCCGCAGTACACCGCCGCCTGGGTCTGCCGAGCCAGCAGCCGGACCCGGGTGCCGTCATCGAGCGCCGTGGCCGCCAGCGCCTCCGTACACCACTGGTACACATCCCCATCCCAGGCAGCCTCGCCGACGGGCTCCAGGGTCGACGCCGCCTCCGCCAACAACTCCGCCGAGCCAGAGTGGCGGGCCATCGCGACGGCGGCGCGAACGGCGGCACGGGCAGTCACAAGGTCACCCGCGGCAACGGCGTGAACAGCCAGGCGGATCTGGAGCCGAGCGCGTTCGACCGGATCCACGGTGGCCGCGGCAGCAGCGGACAGATGCCGTGCGATGTCCCCGTGTACTGGACCGGGTTCGAACTCCAGCACCTCAGCGAACCGCCGGTGGAGGTCGGCGCGGTCAGCCAACGTCAGCTGGCCCTCCGCAACCCGGCGATCGCCCTCGCTCGCGAACCAGCCCTCGCCGGCATCGGGTTCGATGACCAGCTCACCCGCGCGGACGGCTCGGTCGGCCGCGGCCAGGCAGTCACCCGTTTCCAGCTCGAGGACCCTGGCCACCACCACGAGCTGGAAGCGTGGACCCGCCATCGCAGCCGCTCCCAACAGCCGTGCCATGACCGCATCCTCGTCCCGCGCGGTGGTCACCTTCGGAGTGTGACCGCCCGACGAGGCCACGGCAATTGGGGACACGCACGCGACCCGGCACACCCGACGCATGGTGGGCGACCCCACCGCGCCCGCATCCGCACGGCAGAATGGCCGGGTGACCTCGCCAGCAGTGCTCGACCCCGCCATCGCCGCGCGACTCAAGCGTGACGCCCAGGGGCTCGTGGCCGCCATCGTCCAGCAGCACGACACCGGTGAGGTGCTGATGCTCGGCTGGATGGACGACGAGGCGCTGCGCCGAACGCTGGGCGAGGGGCGCGTGACGTTCTGGTCGCGCAGCCGGGGCGAGTACTGGCGCAAGGGGGACACGAGCGGGCACGTCCAGCACGTGCACTCCGTGGCGCTGGACTGCGACGGCGACGCGCTCCTGGTGCGGGTCGACCAGGTGGGCGCGGCCTGCCACACCGGCGACCGCACCTGCTTCGACGCCGGCGACCTGGGCGCGCAGGTGGGCGCGCCGTGACCGACGTCAGTCCCGACCTGTCCTTCGGCACGACCTGGCCCGGCCTGGAGACCTTCCAGATCCTGGCCAAGGACCGCCGGGTCATCCCTGTGGTGCGCCGGCTGATGGCCGACGCCGAGACGCCGGTGGGTGTCTACCGCAAGCTCGCGAAGGACGCCCCGGGCACGTTCCTGCTCGAGTCCGCCGAGCACGGCGGCGTCTGGTCGCGCTACTCCATCGTGGGTGCCGCGAGCCGGGCCACGTTGACGGAGAAGGACGGTCAGGCCCACTGGGTGGGGGAGCCGCCGGTCGGCGTGCCCACCGACGGCAGCCCGCTCGACGCGCTGCGCGACACCGTCGCGGCGCTCGCGACCGAGCCGATCGAGGGCCTGCCGCCCCTCACGGGTGGCATGGTCGGCGCGATCACGTATGACGCGGTGCGCCGCTGGGAGCGCGTGCCCGAGACCTTGCCGGACGAGCTCGGCCTGCCGGAGATCTCGATGATGCTCGCGACCGACCTGGCGGTGCTCGACCACGCCGACGGGTCCGTGCTGCTCGTCGCCAACGCGGTCAACTACGACGCCACCGACGAACGGGTCGAGGACGCGTGGGCCGACGCGGTCGGGCGCCTCGACGCGATGACGAGCGACCTCGCCGCCCCGGCGCCCAGCACGGTTGCCACGGTCGACCCGGAGCGGTTCGCGACCGCGCGCGGTGAGGTGACCAGCAACATCACCCAGGCCGACTTCGAGGAGATGGTCGAACAGGCCAAGGAGGACATCCGGGCGGGGGAGGTGTTCCAGGTCGTTCTGTCGCAACGGTTCTCGACGCCCTGCCGGTCCGACGCGCTGGACGTCTATCGCGCCCTGCGGTCGTCCAACCCGAGCCCCTACATGTACCTCCTGCGACTCCCGGCCGGTGACGGCACGGCATACGACGTGGTGGGCTCGTCGCCGGAAGCACTGGTCAAGGTGACCGGCCGACGGGCCATCACCCACCCGATCGCCGGTTCGCGCCCGCGCGGCAAGACACCTGAAGACGACCAGTGGCTGGCCGAGGACCTGCTGGCCGACCCCAAGGAGCGCGCGGAGCACGTCATGCTCGTCGACCTCGGCCGCAACGACCTGCAACGCGTCTGCGAGGCGGGCACGGTCGACGTCGTGGAGTTCATGAACGTCCGCCGCTACTCGCACGTGACGCACCTGGAGTCCACCGTGGTCGGCGACATCCGCGCCGACCAGTCGGCCTACGACGTCCTTGTCGCGACGTTCCCCGCGGGCACCCTGTCCGGCGCGCCCAAGCCACGGGCACTGAGCCTCATCGAGCACTACGAACCCAGCCGACGTGGGGTCTACGGCGGTGTCGTGGGCTACCTCGACTTCCACGGCGACCTCGACATGGCCATCGCCATCCGGACCGCGGTGATCAAGGACGGGACCGCGCACGTGCAGGCCGGCGCCGGGATCGTCGCGGACTCCGTGCCCACCGCCGAGTACGAGGAGACCGTCAACAAGGCGGCGGCTGCGCTGCGCGCCGTCGCCACCGCGGCGGCCCTGAGGACGGTCCGGTGACCGCCGCACGCCTGACGTCCAAGCTCGCCGTAGTGCTGCTTGCGCTGGTCGGGTCCGGCATCCTGCTCGCCAGCGGGGGTCGGGTCTGGGTGAGCGGCACGGTCAACGACGCCGTCCTCGGAGCCAGCCGTGTGTCGGGGACCGGCAGCGAGGTGGCTTCCGGCGTGGTCGCCCTCGCGCTGGTGGGTGCGGCCGCCGCCCTCGCCAGTGCCACCAGCGGAGCCGTGGTGCGACGCGTCACCCTCATCGTGCTCGCCCTGGCCGGGGTCGCCGAGGCGGTCGTCGCCGCCCGGGTCGGCATGGCGCCCGAGGACTCCCTCGGGGCCATCGCCGCGAAGGCGGCGGGTCGGACCGGGTCGATCGAGACCCATGCCACGGCCGCGGCGTGGCCCTGGATCTGCGTCGGGGCATCCCTCCTGCTCGTGGTCGCAGCCGTCCTGGGGTGGCTCGGCGCGGGCCGCTGGCGTGGTCTGGGGGCCCGGTACGAGGCGCCGTCCACGTCGGCGGGTGCGCGAGGACAGCGCGTCGCGACCGACTGGGACCGGCTCGACGCCGGCGACGACCCGACGTTGCGCGACGGACCGGCAGCCACCTGACAGAATGGGCGCGAGCCCGTCCCAGCCCCACCCACGACCAGCAGGAGCCAGCCCCATGGCCGAGAACGAGATCCACGAAGACCACGGACACAGCATCGCCGCCTGGACGGCTGTCGCGACCATCCTGGTCGGGTCGGCCGTGGCGTCGCTGGCCGTCGTGCTGCCGAACACCGCGCTGTTCGTCATCGGACTGGTCATCTGTGTCCTCGGCGCTGTCGCCGGCAAGGTCCTGTCCCTCGCGGGCTACGGCGCGGTGACCGTCGACGGCGTGGACACCCCGGACAGCGGCAAGCCCGAGGTCGGCGTCAGCTGACCACCCCGCGAGTCGGCCGGTCCACCGGCTGACCCGGGCAGGGACCGCCTAGTTCCGCTGGATAGCCTGTCGGCATGCCCACCGTGCTCGACGACATCGTCGCCGGCGTCCGCGAGGACCTCGCCGCCGCGCAAGCCGTCGTGCCGCGCTCCCACATCGAGGAGCTGGCCGCCGAGGCCGCCCCGGCGCTGGACGCGGAAGCCGCGCTGCGCCGCCCTGGACTGTCGCTCATCGCCGAGGTGAAGCGGTCCAGCCCGAGCAAGGGGGCGTTGGCACCCATCGCCGACCCGGCCGCCCTGGCCGCTGACTACGAGGCCGGTGGGGCCACCGCCGTGAGCGTCCTCACCGAGCGGCGTCGCTTCAACGGCTCGCTCGACGACCTCGACGCCGTCCGCAAGGCCGTGCAGATCCCGGTGCTGCGCAAGGACTTCATGGTCGAGGACTACCAGCTGTTCGAGGCCCGCGCCCACGGCGCCGACCTCATCCTCCTCATCGTCGCCGCGCTGGCCCAGGACGACCTGGTCCGCATGCAGGGCATCGCACGCCACCTCGGGATGACTGCCCTCGTCGAGGTCCATGACGAGGACGAGACCCGACGAGCGGTTGACGCCGGAGCCACCGTCATCGGCGTCAACGCCCGCAACCTCAAGACCCTGGCCGTCGACCCCGACACCTTTGGACGCCTGGCACCACTGATCCCCGACAGCTGCGTCAAGGTCGCCGAGTCGGGGGTCGGGGGACCGGCCGACGCTGCCCGCTTCGCTGGCGAAGGCGCCGACGCGGTCCTCGTCGGCGAGGCACTGGTGCGGGGCAGTGACCCGCGCCGCGCGGCATACGAACTCATCGCGGCGGGAGCCACCACATGACCGGTCTGACCCCCGAACCGCTGGCCCGTCCGGGTCGCTTCGGCGACTTCGGTGGCCGCTACGTCCCCGAGGCGCTGATCCCGGCGCTGGAGGAGCTCGACGAGGCCCGCCGCAAGGCGATGGTGGACCCCGAGTTCATGGGCGAGCTGGAGCGGCTGCACCGCACCTACACCGGGCGACCGAGCATCATCACCGAGGTGCCGCGGTTCGCCGCGCACGCCGGTGACGCCCGGATCATCCTCAAGCGCGAGGACCTCAACCACACCGGCTCGCACAAGATCAACAACGTCCTCGCGCAGGCGCTGCTCACCAAGCGGATGGGCAAGACCCGTGTCATCGCCGAGACGGGCGCGGGCCAGCACGGCGTCGCCACCGCCACCGCTGCAGCGCTGATGGGGCTGGACTGCGTCATCTACATGGGCAAGGTCGACACCGAGCGGCAGGCCCTCAACGTCGCCCGCATGCGGATGCTCGGCGCCGAGGTCATCGCCGTCCCCACCGGCAGCGCCACCCTCAAGGACGCCATCAACGACGCCCTGCGCGACTGGGTCACCAACGTCGGCGACACCCACTACATCCTCGGCACGGTGACCGGACCGCACCCGTTCCCCGAGATGGTCCGCGACTTCCACCGCGTCATCGGCGTCGAGGCGCGTGCCCAGGTGCTCGACCTCACCGGACGGCTGCCCGACGCGGTCATCGCCTGCGTCGGTGGCGGGTCCAACGCGATGGGCATCTTCCACCGGTTCATCGACGACGCGGGGGTCCGGTTGATCGGGGTCGAGGCCGGGGGAGAGGGCATCGAGTCCGGACGGCACGCCGCGCGGTTCGCGGCCAGCTCGCCGGGGGTGCTGCACGGCACCTTCAGCTACCTCATGCAGGACGACGACGGGCAGACCCTCGAGTCCCACTCCATCTCCGCCGGCCTGGACTACCCGAGCGTTGGCCCCGAGCACGCCCACCTGCGCGACACCGGCCGGGCCGAGTACCGCTACGCCACCGACGAGCAGGCCATGAGGGCGTTCGAGCTGCTGTGCCGCACCGAGGGGATCATCCCCGCCATCGAGTCGGCCCACGCCCTCGCCGGCGCCATGGAAGTCGGTCGCGAGCTCGGCCCGGACTCGCTGCTGCTCGTGAACCTCTCCGGTCGCGGTGACAAGGACATGCACACGGCCGCGGAGTACTTCGGCCTCATCGACGGCAACGCGACCCCGAGCGGCACGGCCGACGAGCCGGGCGCCGAGGGCGACGGACGGACCCAGCTGTGAGCGCCACGACCACCGGCATCGGTGTCGGCGACGTCCTCGCGCGCTGTCGCGAGGAGAACCGCGCCGCCCTCGTCGGCTACCTGCCCGTCGGGTTCCCGTCGGTCGTGGGCTCGATCGAGGCGATGGTGGCCATGGTCGAGTCCGGTGTCGACATCGTCGAGGTCGGCATCCCCTACAGCGACCCGCTCATGGACGGCCCGGTGATCGCCTACGCCGCGGACCAGGCCCTCAAGCGCGGGGTCCACGTGTCCGACGCCTTCGCCGCGACGCGAGCCGTCCGTGACGCCGGCGCCCCACCGCTGGTGATGTCCTACTGGAACCTCATCCTTCGACACGGCCCGACCGCCTTCGCCCACGACCTCGCTGCCGCCGGCGGCGCCGGCATCATCACCCCCGACCTCATCCCGGACGAGGGTGGCGAGTGGATCGCGGCCAGTGACGAGACCGGGCTCGACCGTGTCTTCCTCGTCGCGCCGAGCTCCACGGAGCAGCGCATCGCCGCCGTGACGGCGCAGTGCCGTGGCTTCGTGTATGCCGTGTCGCACATGGGCGTGACCGGCGCCCGGACCTCGATGGGAGACGCTGCGGCCGTCATCGTGAACCGGACGAAGGCGGTCACCGACAAGCCCGTGTGCGTGGGACTCGGGGTGTCCGGCGGTGCCCAGGCGGCCGAGGTGGCCGCCTACGCCGACGGCGTGATCGTGGGTTCGGCGCTGGTGCGCTGCCTGACCGAGGCGGAGGACCTCACCAGCGGCATCGCCACCCTGCGTGCGCTGGTTGCCGAGCTGGCCGAGGGCGTCCGGAGCGGGCGCTGACGGTGGCTGCCCCGTCCAACCCGCGGCTGCGCGACGTCATCGGGCTGCTGGCCAGGCTGACACTGGGCGGAGTCATCCTCGTCGCCGGGCTGCTCAAGGTCGGCCACCTCGAGACGTCGGCGCGGTCGGTGCGCGCCTACCAGCTGCTGCCCTACGACGTCGCCGGCTACCTCGGCTACGGCCTGCCGATCCTCGAGATCGCGGTCGGCGTGCTGCTCGTCCTCGGGCTCTTCACGCGGTTCAGCGCGGTCGTGGGCGGCCTGCTGATGGTGGTCTTCATCGCTGGGATTGCGTCGGCCTGGGCACGCGGGCTGTCCATCGACTGCGGGTGTTTCGGCCACGGGGGAACCATCCAGGCCTCCCAGACGCAGTATCCGCAGGAGATCGCTCGCGACCTCGGGCTGCTCCTTTGCGCCGTGTGGCTCGTCCTGCGACCGCAGAGCGCAGCCAGCCTCGAGCGGTTCCTGTTTCCGAGCAGCATCGCCGAGCAGCACGACCCGGACCAGAACGCCGCGGACCAGAACGACCGCGGACCAGAACGACCCAGAGCAGCAGCACCCTGACCGGCACCACGAGAGGCCCCACGCATGACCAGCAGCAGCGCCAGCCGCAAGGCCAAGATCCAGGCGGCAGCACCCAAGGGTGGGATCCGCAGTGGCGGCAAGAGCGGCAAGGGCGGCAGCCAGGGCGGAGCCAACCGCATCGTCGTGGCGACCGTCGTGGTCGTGCTCGTGATCGCCGCGGTGATCACCGCAGTCGTCCTGGGCAGCCAGGACAAGAAGGCGGCGACCACGGCCGGTGGTTCGACGCTGCCCAAGAACGTCGCGGCCATGGGTGCGGGCATCGTCGTCAACCCGGGCGCCCCGGCCACCGTGCCGACCCTGGACATGTACGAGGACTTCCAGTGCCCGGTGTGCGCCCGTTTCGAGGAGATCTTCGGGCTGCAGATCGTGGACATGGTCAAGGCCAACCAGATCAAGCTGGTGGCCCACCCGCTGTCGTTCCTCGACGACAACCTGCGCAACGACTCTTCCAACCGCTCGGCCAATGCCGCGGCCTGCGCGGCGGACGCGGACAAGTTCCTGCAGTACCACACCGCGACCTTCCAGGGTCAGCCCACGACGGAGGGCGCCGGCTACAGCGACGCCACGCTCAAGCAGTTCGCCGAGAGGGCCGGGATCACCGGTGCCGCCCTCACGACCTGGGACCAGTGCTACACGGCCAAGGCGCACAACCAGTGGGTCGAGTCGGTGCAGACCCAGTCGGAGAAGGACGGCGTCAACGGCACCCCGACCATCAAGCTGAACGGCAAGGCGATCGACCTCGCCGGCCTCACCCAGGCCAGCCTGGCCGCCCAGGTCAAGGCCGCCACCAAGTGATTGCGAGCCTGGTCGCGGACATCCCCAGTCCCACCTCGGGGGTCTGGCACCTCGGCCCGTTCCCGATCCGGGCCTACGCCCTGTGCATCCTGACCGGGATCGTCGTGGCCGTCTGGATCGCGGGCCGTCGGCTCGTCGATCGCGGGCACGCCAAGGAGAAGGCCATCGACATCTCGGCCTGGTCGGTGCCGTTCGGCATCGTCGGCGGCCGGATCTACCACGTGATCACCACGCCGGAGCCGTACTTCGGCGGTGGGGGACACCCGATCAAGGCGCTGTACATCTGGGAGGGCGGCCTCGGTATCTGGGGCGCCGTCGCCCTGGGCGCCTTCGGGGCCTGGATCGGGGCCCGTCGGCACGGTGTGCCGTTCCTCGACTACATCGACGCCGCCGCGCCGGGTGTCGCGGTCGCCCACGCGATCGGTCGATGGGGCAACTGGTTCAACAACGAGCTCTACGGCCGGCCGACCGACCTGCCGTGGGGCCTGACGATCCACGAGTGGGACCAGGCGGCCGGGCACGCGGTCCGCGACGCCAGCGGCAAGGCCGTGGTGCTCGGGACCTACCAGCCGATGTTCCTGTACGAGGCGCTGTGGCTCCTGCTCCTGGCCCTCTTCCTCGTCCTCGCCGACCGTCGCTGGGCGCTGCGCAAGGGACAGCTCTTCGGCCTGTACGTCATCGGCTACCCGATCGGCCGCATCGTCTTCGAGCTGATGCGCAGCGACTTCGCCAACGAGATCCTCGGGGTGCGGGTCAACGTGTGGACGAGCATCCTCGTCTTCCTGATCGGTCTGGCGATCGTCTGGTTCGGGAGGCACCGCGAGGTGGCCGTACCGCGAGAGGCGACGTCTCAACATACGGAATAGGGCGGCTCACATGGCGGGACAAACGGCACTCGGGCTATCCTGCCTGCAGCCGTGGCCAAGGCCGTCCACGCGCGTGACCTGGTGTGCCCAACTTGGGTTCCACAACGCACTTGACTCCCCCCAAGGACGGTGACCCGAACGTGACTCCTGCGCGCTTCTCCGCCCAGCCCGCCAACACGGGCCTCTACCGCCGCGAGCACGAGCACGACGCCTGCGGTGTGGCCCTCGTGGCGACGATGCGAGGAAGTGCCGGTCACGACATCGTGGACCACGCCCTCACCGCCCTGCGCAACCTCGACCACCGCGGCGCCACCGGCGCCGACCCGCTGGTGGGCGACGGAGCCGGCATCCTCACCCAGGTCCCCGACGCCTTCCTGCGCGCCGTCGTCGACTTCGACCTCCCGGTCCAGGGTGCGTATGCCGTGGGCACCGCCTTCCTGCCGGTCGACGAGACCGAGCGGGCCCAGGTCGTGGCCCGGATCGAGGAGCTCGCGGCCGAGGAGGGCCTGCAGGTGCTCGGCTGGCGTGACGTGCCGGTGGCCGTTGAGCTGGTCGGCCAGGCGGCTCGCGACTGCATGCCGTTCTTCCGCCAGCTGTTCGTGTCCGCGTCGGTGGGCCGGATGGTCGGCCTCGGACTGGACCGGCTGGCCTTCTGCCTGCGCAAGCGGGCCGAGCGCGAGACCGAGGTCTACTTCCCGTCGCTGTCCTGTCGCACCCTCGTCTACAAGGGCATGCTCACGACCGGGCAGCTCGAGCCGTTCTTCCCCGACCTGTCGGACCGCCGGTTCGAGACCCAGCTCGCGCTGGTGCACTCCCGGTTCTCCACCAACACCTTCCCCAGCTGGCCGCTGGCGCACCCCTACCGGCTGATCGCCCACAACGGCGAGATCAACACCGTCAAGGGCAACCGCAACTGGATGAGCGCCCGCGAGAGCCAGCTCGTCTCCGACGTGATCCCCGGCGACCTCGAGCGGCTCTTTCCGATCTGCACGCCCGAGGCGTCCGACTCGGCGTCCTTCGACGAGGCGCTGGAGCTGCTGCACCTCGGCGGGCGACCGCTGCCGCACGCCGTCCTCATGATGATCCCGGAGGCCTGGGAGAACAACGACGAGATGGACCCGGCCCGTCGGGCCTTCTACGAGTTCCACTCGACCTTCATGGAGCCGTGGGACGGACCCGCCTGCGTGACCTTCACCGACGGATCGCTCATCGGCGCGGTCCTGGACCGCAACGGCCTGCGCCCCGGTCGCTACTCGGTGACCGACGACGGGCTGGTCGTGCTGGCCTCCGAGTCCGGGGTCCTGGACCTCGACCCGACCAGGGTGGTGCGCAAGGGACGCCTCCAGCCGGGACGGATGTTCCTCGTCGACACCGAGCACGGCCGGATCGTCTCCGATGACGAGGTGAAGTCCTCACTCGCCGCCCAGCACCCCTACGACGAGTGGCTGCACGCCGGACTCATCCACCTCGACGACCTGCCCGAGCGCGAGCACATCGTGCACACCGCAGCCTCGGTCGCCCGCCGCCAGCAGACCTTCGGCTACACGCAGGAAGAGCTCAAGATCCTGCTCACGCCGATGGCCAGGACCGGGGGAGAGGCGCTCGGCTCGATGGGCACCGACACGCCCATCGCCGTGCTGTCCGACCGGCCCCGACTGGTCTTCGACTACTTCAGCCAGCTGTTCGCCCAGGTCACCAACCCGCCACTCGACGCGATCCGCGAGGAACTGGTGACCTCCCTCGGCACGGTGATCGGGCCTGAGGGCAATGCCCTCGACGCCAACCCGGCCCACGCGCGCCAGGTGGTGCTGCCGTTCCCGGTCATCGACAACGACCAGCTCGCGAAGATCGTCCACGTCAACGCCGACGGTGACCTGCCCGGCTATGCCACCCACGTGGTGCGCGGCACCTATGACGTCACCGGTGGCGCCGAGGCCATGACCGCCCGCCTGGAGCAGATCTTCGGCGAGGTGTCCGCGGCGATCGCCAAGGGCGCCCGGTTCGTCGTGCTCTCCGACCGCGACTCCGGTCGCGACCACGCACCGATCCCGTCGCTGCTGCTGACCTCCGCCGTCCACCACCACCTCATCCGCGAGAAGACCCGCACGATGGTGGGTCTGGTGGTCGAGGCCGGCGACGTCCGCGAGGTGCATCACGTCGCCCTGCTCGTCGGGTACGGCGCCGCCGCAGTCAACCCCTACCTCGCGATGGAGTCGGTCGAGGACCTCGTCCGCTCCGGCGCGATCGACGGCGTGACCCCCGAGCAGGCGGTCAAGAACCTGATCAAGGCCCTCGGCAAGGGTGTCCTCAAGGTGATGTCGAAGATGGGCATCTCGACGGTCGCCTCCTACCGCGGCGCCCAGGTCTTCGAGGCGCTCGGCCTGTCGCAGGAGCTCGTCGACCGGTACTTCACCGGCACCGTGAGCCAGCTCGGTGGAGTCGGTCTCGACGTGCTGGCCGCGGAGACCGCGGCACGGCACGCCGCGGCATACCCTCCGGACGGGGTGCGGCTCCCGCACCGCAAGCTGGGTGTGGGCGGTGAGTACCAGTGGCGGCGCGAGGGTGAGCCGCACCTGTTCGACCCCGACACCGTGTTCCGGCTGCAGCACTCGACGCGGCAGCGGCGCTACGACATCTTCAAGCAGTACACCGAGCGCGTCGACGACCAGTCCGAGCGGCTGATGACGCTGCGCGGCCTGTTCACCCTCGGTGGCGCCAACCCGCGTCCGGCGATCCCGATCGACGAGGTCGAGCCGATCAGCGAGATCGTCAAGCGGTTCAACACCGGTGCGATGTCCTACGGCTCGATCAGCCAGGAGGCCCACGAGACCCTGGCCGTCGCCATGAACCGTCTCGGCGGTCGGTCCAACACGGGCGAGGGCGGCGAGGACGTCGACCGGCTGATGGATCCCGAGCGACGTTCGACGATCAAGCAGGTCGCCTCCGGTCGCTTCGGCGTGACGTCGCTCTACCTGACGAAGTCCGGCGACATCCAGATCAAGATGGCGCAGGGTGCCAAGCCCGGTGAAGGCGGTCAGCTGCCCGGCCACAAGGTCTACCCGTGGATCGCCACGACCCGTCACTCGACGCCGGGGGTCGGCCTGATCAGCCCGCCGCCGCACCACGACATCTACTCGATCGAGGACCTCGCCCAGCTGATCCACGACCTCAAGAACGCCAACCCCGAGGCGCGGATCCACGTCAAGCTGGTCTCCGAGATCGGGGTCGGCACCGTCGCCGCTGGCGTCTCCAAGGCGCACTCCGACGTCGTGCTCATCTCCGGGCACGACGGTGGGACCGGCGCCTCGCCGCTGACCTCGCTCAAGCACGCCGGTGGTCCGTGGGAGATCGGTCTCGCCGAGACCCAGCAGACGTTGGTGCTCAACGGGTTGCGCGACCGGATCGTCGTCCAGTGCGACGGCCAGCTCAAGACCGGCCGTGACGTCGTCATCGCCGCGCTGCTCGGTGCGGAGGAGTTCGGGTTCGCCACGGCTCCGCTGGTCGTCAGCGGCTGCGTCATGATGCGCGTCTGCCACCTCGACACCTGTCCGGTCGGCATCGCGACCCAGAACCCGGAGCTGCGGGCCCGGTACTCCGGCAAGCCCGAGTTCGTCGAGACCTTCTTCGAGTACATCGCCGAGGAGGTCCGCGAGCACCTGGCAGCCCTCGGGTTCCGGAGTATCGAGGAGGCCATCGGCCAGGTCTCGGCGATCGACGCGAGCCGTGCCGTCAACCACTGGAAAGCCGCCGGTCTCGACCTGGCGCCGATCTTCACGGACGTGGAGAGCCCGGACGGCTCGGCCCGTCGCAACACGACGACGCAGGACCACGGTCTCGAGAAGGCACTCGACCACCACCTCATCACGATCGCCCGCGAGGCCCTCAACGACGGCACCCCGGTCACCGGTGAGGTCGCGGTGCGCAACGTCAACCGCACCATCGGCACGCTGCTCGGCCACGAGGTCACCAAGGCCTACCCGGACGGGCTGCCCGACAACACGATCGACCTGACCCTGCGGGGTTCGGCCGGTCAGTCCCTGGGTGCCTTCCTCCCGCGGGGCGTCACGCTGCGACTGCTCGGCGACGCCAACGACTACGTCGGCAAGGGCCTGTCGGGTGGCCGGATCGTGGTCCGTCCCGACCGCGCTGCCCCGCTGCAGGCCGAGGCCAACGTCATTGCCGGCAACGTCATCGGCTACGGCGCCACGACCGGCGAGGTCTTCCTGCGGGGTCTGGTGGGCGAGCGCTTCTGCGTCCGCAACTCCGGAGCCACCGCGGTGGTCGAGGGTGTCGGCGACCACGGCTGCGAGTACATGACGGGTGGCACGGTCCTGGTCCTCGGGCCGACCGGGCGCAACTTCGCTGCTGGCATGTCCGGGGGAGTGGCCTACGTCCTCGACCTCGACCACGGCCGGGTCAACGGCGAGCTCGTCGACGTCTCCGCCCTGCGGCCAGACGACGAGACGGCCGTCCGCGAGCTGCTCGGCAAGCACGTCGAGTGGACCGAATCACCTGTCGCAGCGCGGCTGCTGGAGGAGTGGGACACCGCGAAGTCGCGGTTCACCCTGGTCCTGCCGCGCGACTACCAGCGCGTTCTGGACGTGCGCGCCGCCGCTGAGGCGGAAGGACTCGACGTCAACGGCTCCGAGGTCTGGGAGCGGATCATGGAGGCCTCTCGTGGCTGACCCCCAAGGCTTTCTCAAGACGCGTGAGCGCGAGCTGCCGGCTCGTCGTCCGGTGCCCGTGCGCATCCGCGACTGGAAGGAGGTCTACGAGGAGCAGGAGCTCGGACAGCTCCAGCGCCAGGCCGGCCGCTGCATGGACTGCGGGATCCCGTTCTGCCACAGCGGATGTCCGCTGGGCAACCTCATCCCCGAGTGGAACGACCTGGCGTGGAAGGGCGACTGGCGCGAGGCCATAGAACGGCTGCACGCCACCAACAACTTCCCGGAGTTCACGGGTCGGCTCTGCCCGGCTCCGTGTGAGACGGCCTGCGTGCTGGGCATCAACCAGCCCGCGGTGACGATCAAGCAGATCGAGGTCACGACGATCGACCGCGCCTTCGACGCGGGCTACGTCCAGCCCCAGGCGCCCGAGCGGCTCTCCGGCAAGACCGTCGCCGTGGTCGGCTCCGGGCCTGCCGGTCTGGCGGCAGCCCAGCAGCTCACCCGCGCCGGCCACACGGTCGCGGTCTACGAGCGCGCCGACAAGCCCGGTGGACTGCTTCGCTACGGCATCCCCGAGTTCAAGATGGAGAAGTCCGTCCTGGACCGCCGGATCGCCCAGATGGAGGCCGAGGGCACCAGGTTCCGCAGCGGTGTCGACGTCGGTGGCGATGTCACCGGCAAGCAGCTGCGTGACCGCTACGACGCCGTGGTCCTCGCCATTGGCGCCACCGTGCCGCGGGACCTGCCGGTCCCCGGTCGCGAGCACGACGGTGTGATGCAGGCGATGGACTTCCTGCCGCCCGCCAACCGGGTCGCGCTCGGCGAGACCGTCGAGGGCCAGGTCACCGCCGAGGGCAAGGACGTCATCGTCATCGGCGGCGGCGACACCGGAGCCGACTGCATCGGCACCTCGCACCGTCAGGGCGCGCGGTCGGTGACGAGCCTCGAGATCATGCCCCAGCCGGGCGAGGAGCGGGTCGCGGGCCAGCCGTGGCCCACCTACCCGATGCTCTTCCGCGTCGCCTCGGCGCACGAGGAGGGCGGCGACCGCGTGTATGCCGCGTCGACCAAGGAGATCATCGGCGAGGACGGCAAGGTGTCCGGTATCCGCGTCGTCGACGTCCGCATGGGGGACAAGGGGTTCGAGGAGGTCGAGGGCACCGAACGCGTCCTGCCGGCCCAGCTGATCCTGCTCGCCATGGGCTTCCTCGGGCCGCAGGGTCCGGGTGTCGTCGAGCAGCTCGAGGTCGACCTCGACGAGCGCTCCAACGTCAAGCGGGACAAGGACTACATGTCCTCCGTACCCGGTGTCTTCGTGGCCGGTGACGCCGGTCGCGGACAGTCGCTCATCGTCTGGGCGATCGCCGAAGGCCGTTCGGCCGCAGCAGGTGTCGACAAGTTCCTGACCGGCGACACCGCCCTGCCGCGTCCGATCAACCCGAACGACCGCCCCCTCCTCGTCTGAGGCGGAGGCGCCACGCGGCATACCTCGGGGCGGGGTGTCCGCAGGGTGATCGGGGTCACGTTCGCGTGGGGTCGACCGATAGGGTCGAGGCATGCGTCGCGCCAAAATCGTCTGCACCCTCGGCCCGGCAGTCTCCACTCCTGAACGCATTCGCGAGCTCGTCGATGCGGGCATGGATGTGGCTCGGCTGAACCTCTCGCACGGCGAGTACGCCGACCACGAGAAGATCTACCAGGAGATCCGCCGAGCCAGCGACGAGACCGGTCACGCGGTCGGGATCCTGGTCGACCTGCAGGGTCCCAAGATCCGCACCGCGCGCTTCAAGGACGGGCCGGTCGAGCTGGTCAACGGCGCCGAGTTCACCATCACCACCCGCGACGTGGACGGTTCGGTGACGGAGGTCGGCACGACCTACAAGGGACTCCCCGGCGACGTGAGTCCCGGCGACGCGCTGCTCATCGACGACGGCAAGGTCGGACTCCAGGCCATCGAGGTCACCGACACCGACGTTCGCTGTGTCGTGACGGTGGGCGGCAAGGTGTCCAACAACAAGGGCATCAACCTGCCCGGGGTGGCCGTGTCCGTGCCTGCCATGTCCGAGAAGGACAAGGAAGACCTGCGTTGGGCACTGGGCCTGCGCGCCGACATGATCGCGCTGTCCTTCGTGCGGTCCGCCGCGGACCTCGACGACGTCCACGCCGTGATGGACGAGGTCGGGGTTCGGCTGCCCGTCATCGCCAAGATCGAGAAGCCCCAGGCGGTCGACAACCTCGTCGAGATCATCGAGGCGTTCGACGGCATCATGGTCGCTCGTGGTGACCTCGGCGTGGAGCTGCCCCTCGAGGAGGTGCCGATCGTCCAGAAGGAAGCCATCGAGATCGCGCGCCGCAACGCCAAGCCGGTGATCGTCGCGACCCAGGTCCTCGAGTCGATGATCGAGAACCCGCGTCCCACCCGCGCCGAGGCCTCCGACGCCGCCAACGCAGTCCTCGACGGTGCCGACGCCCTGATGCTCTCGGGGGAGACCAGCGTCGGTGCCTACCCGATCATCGCGGTGCAGACGATGGCCCGGATCATCGAGAGCACCGAGGAGCACGGCCTCGAGCGGATCCGCCCGCTCGGCACCAAGCCGCACACCATGGGCGGGGCGGTGGCTGCCGCTGCCGTCGAGATCGGCGACCTGCTGGGCGCCAAGTTCCTCATCACCTTCAGCCAGTCCGGCGACACGGCCAAGCGGATGTCGCGCATCCGCCCGAGGATTCCCATGCTCGCGTTCACGCCCGAGCAGCACACCCGCTCACGGCTGGCGCTGGCGTGGGGCATCGAGACCTTCCTCGTCCCGATGGCCCGGCACACCGACCAGATGGCCCAGCAGGTCGACAAGTCGCTGCTCGCCTCAGGTCGGGCCCAGGAGGGTGACCTCGTCGTGATCGTCGCCGGCTCGCCTCCCGGTATCCCCGGCTCCACCAACGCGCTGCGCGTCCACAAGATGGGTGACGCCATCAACAAGGTGGCGCCGGCCTACGAGGACCTCGCCGACTGACCCGGCGGCGTGATCGGCCTCGTGCGGCCCGCCGCCCGACGACCATGGTTGTGCCGGTTCGGTATGCCGCGTGCTCACCAACCGCGCCGCGTCAGCCCACCGTGGTCGTCCGTCGGTGAGGCTGTCGGCCGCGGTGTGGACCGGGTCAGCGCACCGGTATCCTTTCCGGGGCCGCCCAGGCGGCCGAGGCCGGAGTGGTGGAATGGCAGACACGGAGCACTCAAAATGCTCTGCTCGAAAGGGCGTGCGGGTTCAAGTCCCGCCTTCGGCACGCATGTGGACAATGGCCACCGCCACGGCAGCTGCCGTTGGCCAGGATCTGGTGGACGCTGTTTTCGGACAGGAGCGCGGCGGCCGCTGACGTTTGGGACCATGGCTGCGTGGCTGAGTCCGTGTGGTTTCCCAGCACCAGCGGGCCGCGTCTGTCGGGTCTGATCGACCACCCCGAAGGACCGGTCCGGGGCTGGGGTGTGTTCTCGCACGGCTTCACCCTCGGCAAGAACAGCCCCGCTGCCAGCCGCATCTGCAAGCAGCTGGCTTCGGAGGGCGTCGGCATGCTGCGTTTCGACAACCTCGGTCTCGGGGACTCCGATGGGGACTGGGGCGACGGCTCGTTCTCGCACAAGGTCGCTGACACCGGCCAGGCGGTGCGGTTCATGAACGACTCCGGTCGCATCGTGCGGCTCCTCGTGGGGCACTCCTTCGGCGGGGCTGCGGTGATTGCGGCGGCGCATGGACTCGACACCGTCCGTGCCGTCGCGAGCGTCGGTGCCCCGTACGAGCCGGGACACGTGGAGCACAACTACGACGCCCTCGTGGAGCGGATCATCGCGGAGGGCGAGGCGCCGTTCCTGATCGGTGGCAAGGCGCTGGTCCTGCGGCGGCACTTCATCGAGGACGTGCGCAACGCGGACCTGCGCGAGCAGATCCGCACCCTTCGGCGAGCGCTGCTGGTCATGCACTCGCCGACCGACAACACCGTGGGGATCGCGAACGCGAGCGAGATCTTCCGCGCGGCCCGGCACCCACGGAGCTTCGTGTCGCTGGAGGGGGCCGACCACCTGCTCACCGGCCGGGACCAGGCCAAGCGCGCGGCTCGGATCATCAGCGCCTGGGCCGATCCCTACCTGGCCTGACCGACCTGACCGGCCTGACCGACCTGACCGACCCGACCGACCCGACCCGACCCGACCCGACCCGACCCGACCGGACCCGTGCCGGGCGACCACACCCTGTTCCATGACGCCGCCGGCGGGGTCTCGTTCTCAACGCCAGCCGGGTGTGTGCACCGGGCACAGCTCGGTGTCGTTGTCGCGGTCGCGGTGTCTGCGCACCACAGTGCGGACCGCCCACCGGATCCGACGGCGGGCCACGAGCAGCAGCACGCCCATCCAGAGGGCGATCGCCCAGGCGCGCGGACCCACGGGTGGTTCGGGAGGCGGTGGGTACGAGCCGCCGTAGAGGCCCGCGGCCTGCTCGAAGTGGTTCTCCGACCCCGGGTAGAGCGTGCTGTCGATGACGTACAGCACCGGGAGCAGGCCGATCCCACCCACGATGGTGCACACGGCCCACTGGTCGACGTGGCGCGACTCGTGCTCGGCGAGGTAGTGGGCGCGCACCGGGTTGATGCGCGGCACGGGGGAGGCCAGGAACACCTCGCCGACCATGCTGCCCATGTGCTCACCGGCCTGCGGCACGAACGCCAATGTGATGGGTGGGTCGCCGACACTGCACAGACCGCGCCCCCTGACCTCGGCAAACCCCAGCGCCAGCCCGCTCACCGGTGCCGTCATCGCGGAGCGGACGCTGGACCAGACCGACTGACGGCTCTGGGCGTTTGGGTCGATGACCCGACGACCTTCGGCGATCGAGGTGTCGGCGGCGCAGGCCGGCAGCTCGCGAGCGCGTTGCGAGAGCCGCAGCCCGAAGCCGGCGACCGACACGAGCGCCAGGACCAGCATCGCCATGAGCAGCCGTCGGTGCCGACGCTGGCACAGGTCGCACGCGAGCACCCTGCGCGGTCGCAGCACCCTCGTCCGGGGGAGCACCAGGAACAGGCCGAGCAGGCCACCTCCGAGGAACGCCACGACGGCCCAGACGACCCGCATCGCCGCAGACGTCGGCCGTCGACGGGGCCATCGACGGAGAAGGGGACGGCTGACCTCACCCACCATGCCTCCAGCTGCCAGCCCGGACCCGGGCTGTAAACCGACCCGGGCAGCCCCCGGGTTGCCACCATCATCGCCCTTCGGGCGGTCCCCAACCAGAGCCTTCTCCGACCCACCCTCGGCAAGGAGGCACAGCCGGCGACAGCGCCGGCCCCGCGTCCTGCCGGAAGGGGACCCGGTCGCCCGACGCCCCGGCATACCAACGGTCCCACCCTCGCGACGCCGCCTCCGGCAACCTGCCGTTAACGCGAGTCCCATAGGCTTTCGCCGTGAGCGAGACCCAGACCCCGAAGCCCGCGCCTTCCGCACCCACCCGCATCCTCGTGGCCGAGGACGAAGCCCTGATCCGCCTCGACCTGGCCGAGATGTTGGTCGAGGCGGGCTACGACGTGGTGGGGCAGGCCAGCAACGGCGAGCAGGCCGTCGAGATGGCTACCGAGCTGCTCCCGGACCTGGTCATCATGGACGTCAAGATGCCCGTGATGGACGGCATCACCGCCGCCGAGCACATCGGCGCGGCCCGCATCTGCCCGGTCGTGATGCTCACCGCGTTCAGCCAGACCGAGCTCGTCGAGCGCGCGCGTGACGCGGGCGTGATGGCCTACATCGTCAAGCCGTTCACGGCCTCCGACCTCGCCCCGGCCATCGACATCGCCCGGCACCGCTGGACCGAGGTCAAGGCGCTCGAGCAGGAGATCTCCGACCTCGGCGAGCGGCTCGAGACCCGCAAGTCGGTCGACCGCGCCAAGGGCGTCCTGATGAAGAAGCTCAAGATCAGCGAGGCGGAGGCGTTCCGCTGGATCCAGAAGACCGCCATGGACCGCCGGCTCGGCATGCGTGAGGTGGCTGAGGCGGTCGTCGCCGGGATGGACAAGGCCTGACCGTGGGCGTGGAGGTACGCCGGGCGAGCCCGGCTGACTCGGCCGTGCTGGCCGAGGTCGCGGCGGCGACGTTCGCGCTGGCCTGCCCCCCGCACATCACCCAGCAGGCGATCGCCACCTTCATCGCCGACGTGCTGTCCCAGGAGTGCTTCGACGGCTACCTCGCGGACCCCGCGCGCGACCTGTTCGTCTCCGTGGACAACGCCGTGGACAGCTCCGTGGACGACTCCGGGACGGCCCCGTGGACGGCGGGACGACGACCGGCTACGCCATGGTCGTGAACGGCGAGCCGTCCGACCCGGACGTCCAGTCAGCCCTCACCGTGCGACCGACCGCCGAGCTCAGCAAGATCTACGTCCTGCCGGACCACCACGGCGCCGGCACCAGCCGGCTGCTCATGGCGGCCGCCATCGACTCCGCGCAGGAGCGCGGTGCTGCGGCGGTGTGGCTCGGGGTCAACCAGGAGAACGAGCGCGCCCAGAAGTTCTACGCCAAGAGCGGTTTCACCAGGGTCGGAACCAAGCGGTTCCTCGTGGGGGACAGGTACGAGCACGACTTCGTGTTCGAGCGGGTTCTGTGAGGTTGCGTCCGGGTTCATCCAGAGTTAACACGCGAAAGTCGTTGAACCCTTCACGAAGCCCAGCGGATGGGCCTAGAGTCGTGCTTCGGTCGCCTTTCGAGGGACCGCGGCCGTCGGGGGAGCCGTCTGCAGTGGTGAGCAGCAGTCTCAGACCGACGATGGAGGAATCCCCGTGAGCCGTCCCGCGATCAGCGTCAGGCGTGTGTCCGCGGACGAAGAGCGGCACTTCACCGAGCTCTGGATGTCCTCTCGCGTCGAGGCCGGGGTCAGCCCCGAGGTCGCTGCGCGGGCCGCATCCGAGGGTCGCGTCGCCACCGCCCTGAACCGCGAGGACGTCCGGGCCTACGTCGCCATGGCTGACGGTCGTGCGGTCGGTTTCGCGGTCGCCGCCACCAGCCCGTTCTCCTCGCTCACCGACAACCCGTGCGTGACCATCGACCAGCTCTACGTCGTCCCCGAGGCGCGCAAGCACGGGGTCGCCCGCCAGCTGATGAGCGCCGTGACGCTCTACGCCGACTCCCGCGGGTGCGACCAGATCGGCTGCAACGTGCCGTCCCAGCACCGCGAGGCCAACCGCTTCTTCGCCCGGCTCGGGTTCTCCTCCCAGGTGGTGCGCCGGGTGACCAGCGTCGCCGCGCTGCGCCGCCGGCTCGGCCAGGACGAGCCCCGCCACCACTCGATCGACGCGCTGCTGCACCGTCGCCGCACGCTGCGGGCGCGCGCCACGGCCAGCGCCGACAGCCGCCTCGCCGGCTGACCTTCCAGCCCACCCAACGCAACGACGAGGGGGTATGCCGTTCACGCGGCATACCCCCTCGTCGTTGGCTTTGGCGCTGGTCAGGCGCCGGGGGCTGCGTCGCGGATCAGGCAGGTAATTCGGCAGGTGCAGACCCGCTTGTCCTGGTCGTCGGTGATGACCACCTCGTAGGAGGCGAGGGTGTTGCCGAGGGACAGCGCGGTCGCGGTGCCGGTCACGAAGCCGGAGCGCGCCGCGCGGTGGTGGGTGGCGTTGATGTCGAGGCCGACGGCGATGCGCTTCGGGCCGGCATGCAGGGCCGAGCCGACCGAGCCGAGGGTCTCGGCCAGGACGACGGACGCGCCACCGTGCAGGAGGCCGTAGGGCTGGGTGTTGCCCTCCACGGGCATCCGCCCCACCACCCGCTTCGGGGTCGCCTCGAGGACCTCGATCTGCATGCGCTGCAGCAGGGAGTTGGGGTTCATGGTCATCATCGCCTCGGCGGCGGCGGCGAAGTCGGCGCTGGTGGGGCTGGCGGTCGCGGGGGTGTCACTCATACGCAATAGGCTGCCATGCGTGAGTCGCCTCCTGCTCCTCGACGGTCATTCCCTTGCCTACCGCGCGTTCTTCGCGCTGCCGGCCGAGAACTTCTCGACCAGCACCGGACAGCACACCAACGCGGTCTACGGCTTCACCTCGATGCTGATCAACGTCATGCGTGACGAGCAGCCGACCCACCTCGCGGTGGCCTTTGACGTGTCGAGGCAGACCTTCCGCACCGAGCAGTACGCCGAGTACAAAGCCGGCCGGTCGGCGACGCCGAGCGAGTTCAAGGGGCAGGTCTCGCTGCTGCACGAGGTCCTCGACGCGCTCAAGATCCGCTACGTCGAGGTCGACGGCTACGAAGCCGACGACGTGCTCGCCACCCTCACCACCCAGGCGCTGGCCGAGGGCATGGAGGTGCTGATCTGCTCGGGTGACCGCGACTCGTTCCAGCTCGTCACCGACACCAGCACGGTGCTCTATCCCGTCAAGGGCGTCTCCGAGCTCGCCCGGATGACCCCGGCCGCGGTCGAGACCAAGTACGGCGTGCTGCCGGAGCGCTACTCCGACCTGGCCGCGCTGGTCGGCGAGTCGTCCGACAACCTGCCCGGTGTGCCCGGCGTGGGCCCCAAGACGGCCGCCAAGTGGATCGGCCAGTACGGCGACCTCACCGGTCTGGTCGCCCACGTCGACGAGATCAAGGGCAAGGCGGGGGAGTCCCTGCGCGAGCACCTCGACGGCGTGCTGCGCAACCGCCGCCTCAACCAGCTTGTGCGCGACCTCGACATGCCCATCACCATCGCCGACCTCGAGCGGCAGAACTGGGACCGCGAGCAGGTGCACGCCGTCTTCGACAGCCTCGAGTTCCGCGTCCTGCGTGACCGCCTCTTCGAGTACCTCGACGCGCCCCAGGAGGAGGCCGACCACGGCTTCGACCTCGACGGCGCGCTGCTCGCGCCCGACGAGGTGGCCGGCTGGCTGCAGGAGTATGCCGCGCCCGGCGCCACCGTGGGCGTGCACCTCGTCGGCCAGTGGGGTCGCGGCACCGGGGACGCCACGGCCCTGGCGCTGGCCACCGACGGTGACGCTGCGGCCTACGTCGACCTGACCACGCTCGACCCGGCAGGGGAGGCGGCGGTCGGAGCCTGGCTGGCCGACGCGCAGCGTCCCAAGGTGCTGCACGACGCGAAGGGCCCGTTGCTGGCGCTGGCCGCGCGCGGCTGGCCGGTCGCGGGGATCGCGACCGACACCGCCCTGGCTGCCTACCTCGTGCGACCCGACCAGCGTTCCTACGACCTGGCCGACCTCGTGCTGCGGCACCTCGGCCGCGAGCTGCGGGCCGAGGCCGACAACTCCGGGCAGGGGCTGCTCGACTTCGGCGAGGAGGGTGACGCCGGCGCGCAGGACGCGATGGTCCGGGCGCGGGCGGTGCTCGACCTGGCCGGCTCGCTCGCCGAGCAGCTCGAGGCCACCGGCGGCACCTCGCTCCAGCAGGACGTCGAGCTGCCGCTCGAGCAGGTGCTGGCGGGCATGGAGCGCACCGGCATCGCCGCGGACGTCGAGGTGATGACCGGGCTGGAGGCCGACTTCGCCGCGAAGGTGCGCGAGGCGCAAGGTGACGCCTACGACGCGATCGGTGGCGACCAGATCAACCTCGGCTCGCCCAAGCAGCTCCAGGTCGTGCTGTTCGAGACCCTCGGTCTGCCCAAGACGCGCCGCACCAAGACCGGCTACACGACCGACGCCGACGCGCTGACCGACCTGTTCGCCAAGACCGAGCACCCGTTCCTCGAGGCGCTGCTGCGGCACCGCGACGCCTCGCGGCTGCGGGTGACCGTCGAGGGGCTGCTCAAGTCGGTGGCCGACGACGGGCGCATCCACACGACCTACCAGCAGACCATCGCGGCGACCGGTCGTCTGTCGTCCACCGACCCGAACCTGCAGAACATCCCGATCCGGACCGACGAGGGCCGACGCATCCGCGAGGTGTTCATCGTCGGGGAGGGCTACGAGTCGCTGATGTCGGCCGACTACAGCCAGATCGAGATGCGGATCATGGCCCACCTGTCCGGTGACGAGGGCCTGATCGAGGCCTTCCGCACCGGCGAGGACCTGCACCGGTTCGTCGGCTCGCGGGTCTTCCACGTCGAGCCCGAGGACGTCACCTCGGCGATGCGGTCCAAGGTCAAGGCGATGTCCTACGGCCTGGCCTACGGGCTGTCGGCGTTCGGTCTGTCCAAGCAGCTCACCATCTCGACCGGTGAGGCGCAGGGCCTGATGGACGAGTACTTCGCCCGGTTCGGCGGGGTCAAGGACTACCTCGACACGGTCGTCGTGCAGGCGCGGGGGACCGGCTACACCGAGACCATGCTCGGCCGGCGCCGCTACCTGCCCGACCTGACCTCCGACAACCGGCAGCGACGCGAGATGGCCGAGCGGATGGCGCTCAACGCGCCGATCCAGGGGTCGGCGGCCGACATCATCAAGCTCGCCATGCTGCGGGTCGAGGCTGCGCTGAAGGAGTCCGGTGCCCAGTCACGCCAGCTCCTCCAGGTGCACGACGAGCTCGTCCTCGAGATCGCTCCCGGCGAGGCGGCGGACGTCGAGGCGCTGGTGCGCAAGGAGATGGGCGGCGCCATCGAGATGGACGTGCCGCTCGACGTCAGCGTCGGCGTCGGCCGTTCCTGGTTCGACGCCGCCCACTGACGCGCCGCGTCATCGGGCGGCCGCACTCCCGGCATCGCGCAGCAGGCGTTGGCAGAGCGGAGGGACGCCACCCCAGCTGTTGGTCACCCTGACGTGGTCGGTGTTGCCGCCGTCGTGTCCGGTCATGAACTTCAGCCGGGTCAGGTCGTTGTACCAGTCCTTGTTCCACTCGCCGACCGGGACGTAGAGGTCGTAGTCCGGGTTGTCGCCGACGCGGATCCGGGTCTGGAAGATGTCCGGGACCGCCTGCGCGGTGACCGTGATGCGGTGACCACGCTCGACCTCGAACCACGGTGAGTAGAAGTTGCCATCCTTGTCCTCCACAACGAGCCGGGCCTGGGGGACGTCCTTGTCGAATTCGAGCGACACGTATCGCGTCTCGACCCCGTCCTGCTCGAGCAGGCGCAGCGTGCCGGGGTGGTAGTCGACGAAGATGGGCGTGACGTCGACGACCATGTCGCGCTGCTCGACCAGGTTCCACGGTTCGTACTGGTCGCCGGTGTTGACGTACAACGACTCGCAATCGCCGGTGACATGGAGGTCATCGGCGGAGCCGCTGCCAGGCAGGGTGTCCGACCGAGACACCAACCGGGAGACGGGAGAGCCAGGCCCCCCACTGAGCCGCTCCTGGACAGACAGGTAGGACGTCAGCTCCTCGCCCCGGTGGGTCTGCGCGGCCGCGAGGGTGCCGGTGGCCACCTGCGCCACGATGCTGAAGGCGCACAGTCCCGCCATCGCCAGCAGGAGGAGCGGACGCAGGACCCGACGGCCGGGAAGCCGCCACCGCGAGACCGACCAGAGTCCGGTGGTCCCGAGCACGACGAGGGCCGGCACGAAGTCGCTCGTGTAGCGGTTGGCGAGGTAGCCGTAGCCCATCACTCCGCCCCCGACCAGGATCGCGCCGAGGGCCGGCCACCGCAGCGCAGCCACCGGGCCGCGGGCTCGCAGGCCTAGCAGCACGCGGAACGGCCGCGAACGCGAGGACGAGGAGCAGCGGCATGAAGGACGTGACGCTGCCCGTGCGGTAGGTCTGGTCGAGGAACGCGCCGCCGTACGCGCGGGCGGGCTCAGCCGGCAGCGTGACCCAGGGGAAGTAGTCCACGAACCGGATGCCGTCAGGACGGAAGTAGTTGACCAGGGACGTCTCGAAGAACTGCGGCCCGGTGATGGTGCCGCCGTTGACCTCGAGGGCTTCGCGTCGGTGCGCGTTGACCTGGGTCCAGACCTGCGACTCGAGGGGAAAGAGGTAGGGGTGGCCGAACTTCGCCCAGTTGTAGGTGACCGAGGCGGCCAGCGGGACGAGGCCAG
This sequence comes from uncultured Actinomycetota bacterium, assembly GCA_963740865.1. Classification (GTDB taxonomy): domain Bacteria; phylum Actinomycetota; class Actinomycetes; order Actinomycetales; family Dermatophilaceae; genus Pedococcus. Next base: position 19,662 of record CAVUGH010000007.1, on the reverse strand, counting down.
CGGTGAGGACGGCGAACGGCTTGGCGAGCGTGCCGAACTGCAGGGCGCGCAGGCTGCGCAGCCCCCCGAGGCGTTGGCCTCCTCGTGCCACGCAGAGCGCCATCCAGCCGGCCAGGGCCATCGCCGCACCGCTCATCGCCCACCCGCCGGGGGTACGGGTGAGAGCGGTGGCCAGGGTGAACCCGCCGAGCCACAGGATGGCCGACCGGGTAGGGTCCAGCGCGACACGCAGCAGCCAGTAGGCGCACCCCACGGCCAGCGCTGTCGCCCACAGGTAGACCTCGTGGTAGACCCACGGCAGCGCGGCGTCGAAGGTGAGGACGGTCCCGCCGGTGACGGCTGCCAGCAGGACGGTGGCCGCGACGGCCTCGGTGCGGCTGACCGGAACACCTGGGCGCAGACAGTCCCTGACCAACCAGAGCAGCCTCGTCGTCGCGACGGCGAGCACCAGCCAGGCGAGCGCCATCGACGGCAGGGTGAGTCGGCCGTCGAGGTCGTGCGTGAGCATCTGCACGGGTATCCGCAGCAGGGCCGGGAACGGCGGGAAGTACATGTAGGTCTTGCCGTCGATGGCGAAGCCCTCGATGCCCAACGAACCGTTCGGCACGGTCAGCCGGCCGTCGAGGAACGCGCTCGCTTGCAGGTCGAAGAAGTTCGAGGCGAACCGTTGGGCTACTGCTGTGCGCAGGAAGTCCGTGCGGAAGTCGAGCAGCACGAGGAAGAAGGGGATCCCACCGAGGACCAGACCTGCGGTGGTGGCGGCCGCGACGCGTCGCGACCGAGGGGCGGAAGTCAAACGCGCTCCAGCTTGTAGAGGAACTGGTAGCCGAACAACGTGGGCCAGACCCGTACTGCCGCCGCGGTCGACCGCGGACGCGAAGCCGGGCCACGCTGCCGACGAGGGGGCTGCCGCCTCGCTCAAGCACGTCGAGCGGCGACCCGACGGTGCGGCGCTCCACGATGCGCAGACCGGCTCCGGCGATGAGGCGCTCGAAGCTGCGCCGGGTGAAGAACCGGACGTGGCCGCGGTCGAGCGGGCCACGCTGGTCGTAGTCGAAGTTGCCGGACACCGTCCGCAGGCGCGGGTACCAGTGTCCGAAGTTGGGGACGCTCACGAGGATGGAGCCGTCGTCGCCGAGTCGCGAGACCATGTCGGCCATCAGCGAGTCGGGATCGATGACGTGCTCGAGGACGTCGCCCGCCACGATCACGTCGTAGCCCGACCCTGCCTCGCTCGGCAGCCCCTGGTTGAGGTCGGCCTCGACGAACGAGTCGATCCGCTGTCCGATGCCTTCGTGCTTGACCAGGTCGACGCCGACCACGTGGTGACCCATCGAGCGCACTAAGCCGGCGAAGTGCCCGTCGGAACACCCCACGTCGAGGACCGAGGCCGACGGGACCCCGGTGAGCCACGAGAGGAGCGACCGTGCGAGGAGTGCGGGCTGTGCTTCACCTCGTAGGCCTCGGTGTCGACGCCCCTGTGGGTGGACCCACCGAACCCCATCTGGCGGGCCCGGTGGCGCAGCACGTCGACGGCCACGTCGCGGGCATACGAGCAGTCCGTTGACATAGCAGATCTCGTCGCCGTAGTACGTGGGGATCGGGACCTCGATGATCCGCTTCCGGGCGCCGAGCATGCCCAGGATGATCTCGGTGTCGAAGTCGAAGTCGTTGGAGTAGTCAGCGAAGGGGACATCCTGCAGGGCGTCGGTGCGGTAGGCGCGGTAGCCGCTGTGCCACTCGCTGAGGGCGGCGCCGGTCATCGCGTTCTGGAAACGCGTGAGGATCCGGTTGCCCACGTACTTGTAGAGCGGCATGCCGCCCTTGAGGGCCGAGCCACGCTGCATCATCCGCGAGCCCATGCACGACGTCGGCCTCGCCGGTGATCAGCGGCGAGACGATCTGCTCCATGACCTCCGGCGCGTACTGGCCGTCACCGTGCAGGAGCACGACGATGTCGAGGCCTTCCTCGATCGCCCAGCGGTAGCCGAACTTCTGGTTGCCGCCGTAGCGGAGGTTCTCGACGTGCTTGATGACGGTGAGCGGGAGGGTCGAGCCGGACTTGTACTTGAGCCCGATCTCGTAGGTCTCGTCGACACTCGCGTCGTCGCACACCAGGACGTGGTCGAGCTGGTCGCGGAACCCGGACGGGATCCGGTCGAGGGTCTGGCGGAGCGTCGTGGCCGCGTTGTAGGCGACCACGAGAACACCGATCCGAACCGCCTTGGGCTCGGCGGTGATCGCGTCTGCTGACGTCACTGTCATCCCTCTCATGCCGCCCCGTGGAGTCCCGACTCGCCTCGCACTGCGTTGGGCTCGGGGAATCTTACCCGTTGGTAACGAGGCGGCAGGTCGTTCTGGCATACTCCGCGCCATGACCGCCACCCTCGTCGACCTCGGCACCCTGCAGTCCCGGTTGCCCGAGCTCGCGGAGCAGTACCGCTCCGCCCAGCCGTTCCCCCACGTCGTACTCGATGACGTGCTGTTCGCGGACGCGTTCATCCAGGCGGCCGAGGAGTTCCCGGCGATGGGAGACCCCTTCTGGAAGGGCTACCTGCACGTCAACGAAACGAAGTACGGCAACACCCAGCCCGACACGTGGGGGCCGACCCTGACCGCGGTGGCCAAGGAGTTCGTGTCGCCGGAGTTCGTCAGCTTCCTCGAGGAGCTCACGGGGATCAGCGGCCTGCTGCCCGACTGGAGCATGGACGGCGGGGGCCTGCACCAGACCCTGCGGGGTGGGCACCTGAACATCCATGCCGACTTCACCACTCACCACGTGAAGGAGAACTGGAGCCGCCGGGTCAACATCCTGCTCTACCTCAACGAGGAGTGGCGTGAGGAGTGGGGCGGGAAGCTGGAGCTGTGGGACAAGGAGATGACCGCGCCCCAGGCGAAGGTCCAGCCGGCCGGCAACCGGATGCTCGTCTTCACGACGAGCGACGACAGCTTCCACGGCCACCCCGACGCCCTCACCTGCCCCGAGGACGTCGCGCGCCGGTCGATGGCGCTCTACTACTTCACCGAGGAGGAGAACGCGGTCCGCAAGGCGACCAACTACCGCGCTCGCCCCGACGAGGCCGGCGTCAAGCGGGCCGCCATCGCGGTGGACCGCGGCGCCGTCGACCTCTACGACCGCGCCAAGCGCAAGCTCGGCCTCTCGGACGAGCAGGTCAGCGGCGTGCTCGAGCGCGTCAACAAGCTGCGCCGCAAGAAGTAGTAGCGCCGACCGGGCTGCCGGCCCTGGCGCCCAGCCCTCCAGACGTCAGGGCGTCATCGGGACGTCAGGCGTCGGTCTTGACGGGCGTGTGCGTGCGCCCGATCCGGGCCGTCCAGCGGCGCAGCGGCTCGTCGACGAAGCGGTGGAGGAGCACCACGAGGATGGCCAGCGCGACGACGGTGACGGCCGCCCGCGAGAGGTTGCTCCAGGTCGTCGTGTGCCGGGAGACGAACCAGTAGACGGGCAGGTGCCACACGTAGAGCGTGAGTGACACCGATCCCAGGCCCCTCAGGGGGGCGGCAGAGAACAGGCGAGCGGCGGGGCTGGTGCGTGACTCGTCCATCGCGGCCGCGAGGACGAACGCCGCCGTCGCCATCGCGATGACGATGCCCTGTCCCTTGAAGTACGCGTCGATGCCGAGCTGGGAACCGCTGAACACGACCCCGAGGATGACGAGCGTGGCCGCCCCGAGGACGGCGGCTGCCTCGCGTCGCCACTGCTGGGCCCGGCCCCACAGGAGCCCGGCGAGGATGCCGTAGAGAGCGGCGTCGGCGCGGGTGGACGTCCGCAGGGACGCGCTGTACCAACCCTCGACGTCGTAGACGTGCCAACGCCACCAGGTGACGGCCACGATGAGAGCGACCACGCCGAGCACCAGCGCCTTGCGGTGACGCCCCCAGAACGCGATGGCCAGGGCCAGGACGATGAAGACGTGCAGCTCGGCGCTGAGGTACCACAGGTGGCCGAGGTCGCCGCGCGCCTCCAGGGCGTGGTCGCGCACGTACCAGTTCCAGGTGTAGGTGGCGATGGCCGTCACGGACCTGGTGGTCGTTGCCTCGGTGGCGGTGTCCTTGGGGTCCACCTGCGCGACGACCAGGATGGCGAGGAGCAAGAGGTAGACCTGCGCGCTGACCCGGATGAGCCGCCGCACCAAGGGGAAGAACGGACCGGTCGCACCGGTGCGGTCGAAGGCCTGGAGCATGCTGCGCGTCACCAGGAAGCCGCTGAGGACCAAGAAGACGGAGACCCCGATGCTGCCGCCCTTGAGCCAGCCGTCGAAGGGCGAGATGTCACCGATCGCCTCGAACGGGTAGACGACCCAGATGTGGGACAGGACCACGAGCAGGATCGCGAGGCCGCGCAGGCCCTCCAGCGTGTGGATCTTGGACTGCGCGTGGCGACCGGGTCCTGGCACGGGCGTCACCGTATCCCACGATCGGCGTCGCGAGTGCCGCCTTCGTGGGAAGGCGCGGGAGCACGGAACCAGGTCGAGCTCCTGAGCCAGACGCGGGTCGGTTCCTCGATGAAGCGCTGCGCGGCCACGCTGACCACTGCCAGTAGCGCGAAGGCGAGAACGCTGCGGGCTTCCCACTCCCAGGTCGTCGTGTGCCGTGCCACGGTCTCGAAGATGATGAGGTGCCACACGTAGATCGGCAGCGACGCCCGCCCGAGGTACTGCAGGGCCGGGGTCGCGTACAGCCCGGCAACCCGGGAGCCCTCGGTCGCGTGGTAGAGAGCGACGACGAGGATGACGCTGACCAGCGTGAACGCCACGCCCCACTCGCGGAGGTACTGCAGTGGGTCGATCTCCCCGGAGAGGAAGAGCAGCCCGACGAGGACGACCGTGCACGCCAGTGCCACCGCGTCGGCGCGCGCCTTCCACCTGGCGACGTAGCCGAGACCCAGGGCGGCCACGACGCCCAGGATCAGGCCGTCGGAGCGCGTCGTGGTCAGCAGCGAGGCGCGGAACCAGCCGTCCTCGTCCACGACCTGGAACCGGTGCGCGACCACGGCAAGGGCGACGACGCCCAGGATGACGCCGAGGGCCTTGCGGTGTCGGGAGAACGCCAGGAGGAGCAGGGGGAGGACGAGGTAGCACTGCTGCTGGACGCTGAGGTACCAGAGGTGGCCCAGGTCGCTGCGGGCCTCGAAGACGTGGTCGAGGGCGTACTGGTTCCAGGTGTAGGTCAGCACGTTGAGGACCGACCGGGTGGTCGCCGTGTCCGAGAAGGGATCGGTCGGGTCGAGCCGGTGGATGGCCACGACCGCGGCGCAGGCCGGGACGAGCTGCACGCCGACGCGCACGATGCGTCGCAGGTAGAACCGCATCGGGTCCATGACCCCCCGGGCCTGTTCTCGCATCAGGTTGAGGGACACAATGAAGCCCCCGATGACGAAGAACACGACGACCGAACCGCCTTGGAAGACACCCCGGACGAGCGGTACCTGGTCGATCTGGTCGCGCGGCCACAGGATCCACGCGTGGTTGATCACGACCAGGATGATGGTGGCGCCACGCAGGCCGTCCAGCACGCCGACCCGTGAACCCGTGCGGGTCGGCTGCGCATCCATGGCACGCACGGTATCGGCTGGGTGGAGTTGTCCAGAATCGCCACGGCCGCGCACCGGTGCCGCTGGTAGGTTCTGCGCGACCGGAGGACGGGGGTGTGGATGACGTCGGGCCAGACGGCTGACAGGCCGGGGCCGCGCTGGGCAGCCGGGGCTCGCGCCGTGGTGCCCGTGGTCGTCGCCGTGGTCGCCACCGCGGTCGTGCTCGGCCCCGCGCTGCGCCCCGGCGTCGTCCTGGCCTACGACCTCGCCTGGTCACCGGACGCCAGGCTGACTCCTTTCGCCACCGGCGTCGACACGCCTGCCCCCCGAGCCGTGCCGAGCGATGCGGCGGCGTGGCTCCTGGGGGTGCTCCTCACCCCGGGGGTGGCCCAGAAGCTGGTGCTCGGCGGGGTGCTCGTGCTCGCCGGCCTCGGTGCGGCCGCGCTGGTGCGCGTGGTCCGTCCTCGAGCGGGGCGCCTCGCCGCCTGCGCGGCGGTGTTGGCCGCCATCTGGAACCCGTTCGTCGCGGAGCGCCTGGTGATCGGTCAGTGGACCGTCCTCCTCGGGTATGCCGTGCTGCCCTGGGCGGTGCGCGCGGCCCTCCGCGTGCGTGCAGGGGAGGCCTCGTCGACCTCCCTGTGTGGGTGGGCGCTCCTGGCGGCGGCGGGAGGGGCGAACGCGCTCGTGCTGGTCGGTCCCGCCGTCGCGGTCCTCCTGCTCCTCCCACGCCCGGTGTGGGGCCCCGCTGCCGCGTGGCTCGCCACGGTCGCCGGGGGTGTGGCCGCCTGGGCGGTCCCCGCGCTGGGAGTGGCCCTGGCGTCGGACCCGGCAGGCTTCACGGTCTTCGCTGCGCGCTCCGACGGACCACTCGGGCTGGCCGTCTCGCTCGCCGGGGGCGGAGGCTTCTGGAACCCCGCGTCATACCCTCCCGAGCGAGGGGTTGCGGCACTGGCCGCTGCCGCGGCGTTGCTGACCGGTGCCGGTGTCGTGGCCACCGTCGCGGTCCCGGCCAGGAGTCGGCACCCGCGGCGCTCGGAGCTCCGCGTCGTGGCGGTGACGGCCCTGGTCGGCCTGCTCCTCGCGCTCGCGAGCGGCACGCCGTGGCTCACCGACGCGTGGCAGCAGCTGGCCGACCTCCCGGGTGGAGCGCTCCTGCGGGACAGCCAGAAGGTCGTCGCGCTGTGGGTGGTGGTCGGTGCGGCGGGAGTGGGACTGCTGGTGGACGTGCTGGTCCGCCGCAGAGGTGTGGCCCTCGGACCGGCGATCGGCCTGGTGCTCGTGGCGCCGCTGCTGCTGCCGACCCTGGCCTGGGGTGAGAGGGGGCGGCTGGAGGCCGTCCCGGTCCCTGCGGACCTGCGCCGGGCCGCGACCACGCTGTCCGAGTCGGCGACGGGGGAGGTCGGTCTCCTGCCCTGGCGGCAGTACCGCCGCTACGGCTGGAACGACGCACGGGTCAGCCTGAGCCTGGTGCCGCGGATGGTCGACCAGCGGATGCTCTACGACGACTCGCTGCCGCTGAGCACTGGCCGGATCGCGGGGGAGAGCCCGCGGTCCGCCGCCGTCACCGCAGCGATCGAAGGCGGTGCAGATCCCTGGTCGGCCGTGGTCGCGCAAGGGGTGCGATACGTCGTGGTCGAGCGGGACGCCGGACTGGCGACGCCGGAACCGCCCGCCGGCGCCGGCCGGGTCATCGCGGACACGGCGCACGTCCTGGTCGTGGACGTGGCCCGGCCGTCCAGCCCCACGGCGGCCACCACCGGCCCAGACGGCCGGACCAGCCGCGCCGTGGGCTGGGGTGTGACGCTGGTAACACTCGCGGCGTGGCTGGGCCTGGCCGCTCGGCGCGGCTTGCGCAGAAGTGGCAGACGGAAGTGAACTCGCTGGTAGGGTTCCGCCCATGACTTCTGCTGTCAGCGGCATTGCCGCTCTCGTGACTGGCGCCGTTCTGGCCCTACTCGCCATCTTCGGTGGCACCGCAGCGCTGACCCCGTCCGTCGCGGCGAACAACTCGCCGGTCGTCAACTACGACGGCACCTGACCACACCCACCACCGAAGCGGGCCGCCGACCCAGGTCAGTGGCCCGCTTTGCTGTGCCCCGCGGCCGCATACAGAAGTGACTCCCATCGGCTGACGGTCTCCGACCAACGGAACCGCGTCACCCACTGCACCACCTGGCCGCTCATGGCGGCCCTGGCCTCGTCGTCGTCGAGCAGCTCTCCGAGGGCGACTGTGAACTCGGCCTGGCCGCCGTGCACGAGCACCCCGGTCTCGCCGTCGCGGACCGAGTCGTTGAGGCCCCCCACGTCGGCGAACGCCACGGTCGGCGTCCCGTGCACCCCCGCCTCCACGACGACCAGCCCCCAACCCTCCTTGAGGCTTGGCAGCGCTAGCACCCACGCCTCGGCGAGGAGGCGGTGCTTCTCCGCCTCGGAGACGTGGCCAGTGAAGGTGACCCGGTCGCGGATGCCGAGCTTGTCGGCGACGCTATGCAGCTCGGTGTCCCAGTAGCCGGACCCGACCACCCACAGCTCGAGGTCGGGTCGGTCCGCGGACAGGTCTCGGACGGCCTGCATCGCGATCTCGACACGCTTCTGGGGGACCAGCCGGCCCAAGACCATGACGACGGGGTGGGCCGCCCGGCTGACGTGCTCGTCCGCCACCGCATCGGTCCCGTTGTGGATCACCGTCACGCGGGCCGAGTCGACGCCGAGGCCGCCCAGCTCGTCTCGGGTCGACTCCGACACGGCGACGTAGCGGCTGCGACCGTAGACACGGGGCGCCACCGTCGACTCGAGGAACCAGCCGGCCCGCGCGACGGCGGGGCCGAACACCACCCCCCACTGCTCGCGGTGGACGTGGTGCACGAGGTTGACGACAGGGCTGCCCGACCGGACGAGGGGGCTGAGGAAGGGCACGCCGTTCTGTACGTCGACGACGACGTCGGCGCGGTGTCGACCCAGGGCGAGGGCGGCCAGGGAGCGCAGGTAGACGCCGTACCGTCCGCCGCGACGGACGTACCTGACGCCGTCGACGGTCTCGCGGGGCAGCGCTCCCGGGTAGGCAGCGGTGCGGATGGTGACCCGGTGGCCCTTGGCGGCGAGGCCGGTCGCGACCTCACTGAGGTACTTCTCGGACCCGCCGGCTTCCGGGTGGTTCATGTCCCGCCAGTTGAGCAGCACGACGGACAACGGGTTGCGCACGCAGAAATCCTTGGTGGTGTGGGCACGCCCGAACGGACCTGGCGGTCCGGCTGGCTAGCATGCACGGGTGAATCAGCGACCGACGCGACGGTATCGCACCGCTGGTCGGTCACTCCGCCTCTTCCGGTCCTTCCTTGTCGAGCAGACCGACCCGGACCGCTTCTACGGTGACCTCGCGGACGACACGGTGGCGCTGTTGTCCGGACACACCGATCTGGCCGGCTCGTCCGTGCTCGACGTCGGTGCCGGGCCACGACAGTTCGCCGCGGCCTTCCACGGAGCCGGCGCGCAGTACGTCGGGCTCGACGTCACCGTCGGTGACCTCGCTGATGCGGCGGCGCCCGACGTGGTGGGGGTGGGGGAGCAGCTCCCCTTCGCCGACGCGAGCCTCGACGTCGTCATGTCCAGCAATGTCATGGAGCACGTCCCGAGGCCGGGCGTCGTGTCGCGCGAGATGGTGCGGGTCGTTCGCCCCGGCGGGCTCGTGTTCATCTCCTACACCGCGTGGGCGTCCCCCTGGGGCGGCCACGAGACCTCCCCCTGGCACCTGTTCGGCGGAGAGTATGCCGCGCGGCGCTACGAGCGGGTCCAGGGCAGGCCGCCGAAGAACCGTTTCGGGACATCGATGTTCGCGGCCCGCGTCGGCGAAGGAGTCCGCTGGGCGCGGTCCCAGCCGGACCTCGTGGTCGAGGAGCTCTCGCCTCGCTACCACCCCGACTGGGCTCGTGCGGTCGTGGAGGTGCCGGTGCTCCGCGAGGTCGCGACCTGGAACCTCATGATGGTGCTGCGGCGACAGTGACCGCTCCGTCCCTGTCCGCGGGGCGCCGTCCCGACGCCCGAGGGGTCGTCGGTCCCGGTGTGCCCGCACTGGTCGACCGGGTCCGCACCCTGACCTGCCTGTTGGTGCTGTGGACCGTGGCGTTCGCCCAACAGCCGGGCAAGGTCGTGGCCGATACGAAGATCGACCTCGCCCTCGACCCGTGGGGGCTGATGGGGCGGGCGCTGCACCTGTGGGATCCCGCCACGACTTTCGGCGTCCTCCAGAACCAGGCCTACGGCTACCTGTTCCCGATGGGCCCGTTCGCCGCACTGGGCCAGCTCGTCGCCGCTCCCTGGGTGGTCCAGCGCCTGTGGTGGGCGGCCCTCCTGACCGCTGGCTTCCTCGCGATGCGGGCGCTCTTGAGGGCGTGGCGGATCGCCGACCCGGTGACCCGCCAGGTCGCGGCCGTGGCGTTCGCGCTGTCGCCCCGGGTCGTGAGCACGCTCGGACCGATCTCCTCTGAGTCCGCGCCCGCCCTGCTCGCTCCCGCGATCCTCTTGCCGCTGGTGCTGGCCGGCCAGGGGCGGATCGGTCACCGCCGGGCTGCGGCGCTCTCGGCGCTCGCCGTCCTCTGCTGCGGCGGGGTCAACGCCACTGCCACGGCCTTCGCCGTCGTCCCCGCCGGCCTCTGGCTGGTGACGCGGCAGCAGTGGTGGCGGGTACCGCTGGCGTGGTGGTGGGCCGCCTCCGTGGCGGCTGCGTCAGCCTGGTGGGCCGTGCCCCTGCTGGTGCTCGGGCGCTACTCCCCGCCGTTCCTCGACTGGATCGAGTCCTCCGACACCGTGACCCGCACCATCAGCCTGCTGGACGACCTGCGTGGCACGTCCCACTGGCTGGGCCACCTCGTCACGCAGGCCGGACCCTGGTGGAACGCCGGGTTCGACCTCGTCGCAGGACCGTGGCTGGTCGTCGGAACCGCCTTGGCCGCAGCGATCGGTCTGGCAGGCCTCGCCCTGCGTGGGCTGCCGCACCGTCGCTACCTCGTCGGCCTGGCCTTGCTCGGGGTGCTGGTCCTGGCCCTGCCGCATGATGGCCCTCTGGACAGTCCGCTCAGCCCTCTCGTCCAGGACCTGCTCGATGGTCCGCTCGCCCCGCTGCGCAACGTGCACAAGGCCGACCCGCTGCTCCGGCTTCCGCTGACCGTGGCGTTCGCGCACGTGGTGGGCCTGCTGGTGCGACGTCAGTGGTCGGGCCGACGGGTGCCGGCGCGGGTCTCCCGGGCCCTGCCCGTCGTCGCCGCGCTCGTCGCCTGCGCAGCCGCGGTCAGCCCGGTCCTGCCCGGCCTCGCAGGACAGCTGGCCTCGCGCGGTTCGTTCGCGGCGGTGCCGAAGGAATGGAGCCAGGCCGGTCGCTGGCTCGACCGACAGCCGGGAGGCGGGACGGCGCTCGTCGCCCCCGCGTCGAACTTCGACGAGTACACTTGGGGTCGGCCCCTGGACCTGGTCCTGCGCACGCAGACCTCGACACGCACCGCGGTCCGCGACGCGGTCCCGTTGGCCCCCGCCAACACCGTGCGACTGCTCGACTCGGTCGAGACGCGGCTGCAGACCGGGCGCAACCTCGGTGGCGTCGTCGACGTCCTCCGCTCGGCCGGGGTCACCCACGTCGTGCTGCGCAACGACCTCGACACCTCGTCGACCGGTGGCGTGCCCGTGTCGGTGGCCCGCTCGGCAATCTCACGGACCCCGGCGTTGAGGCAGGTCGCCGCGTTCGGAGACACCTTCGTCGACGGCACGGGCGAACGCATCCGACCGGTGGAGGTCTATGCCATCGACGGCCCCACGACGCCGGCCGCTCAGCTGACGCCACTGTCGGACGTCGTCTCCGCCTCGGGGGCGAGCGAGAGCCTGCCCGACCTGCGCGACGCGGGCATCGACGGACCGGTGGTCTTCGACGGGGACGCTGCTGCCGGTGGTGCTGCGAGCCGGGTTGCCGCCGCGTCCGCAGAGGCCGGCAGTCGCGTGGTCACCGACGGGCTGCGTGCTCGCGACCGCGCGTTCGGCACGGTGCGGGGCAGGGACGTCAGCCAGACCCTCTCGGCCACGGACCTGGGCCGGGCCCACGACTACCTCCCGTGGAGCGACCCGAGGCTGCGCACCACGGTCGCGTGGACCGGCCTGCGCGACCTGGAGGCATCGGGGTCCCTGGCGACCGACTCCGGCCCCGGCGGGCTCGACCCGGCCGACCGGCCCTTCTCGGCGGTCGACGGCCTCGCGACGACCGCCTGGGTCGTCGCCGCGGACGGACGACCGTCCCTCACGATGACCTTCGACCAGGCACGCCCCGTCACCGGGCTCGAGGTGTCGGTCCTCGCGGACAAGGCCCGCTTCGGTGACTTCCTCGGCATACCGACTCGCGTGCGGGTGACCACCGACGGAGGTCACGCCGACGTCGCCCTGGCCGCGACCGGACGCCCGCAGGCCGTCACCGGCCTGCCGTCGGGGAGCACGAGGACGCTGCGCCTCGAGATCCTCGCGACCGACCGCGGCTCCGCCGCGCTCGTGACCGGGCTCACGGAGGTGCGCGTGCCGGGCCTCGTGGTCAGGGAGAGTGCCGTTGCGTCGCAGGCGAGCCGCGCGACCGCCGGTTCGTTCGTGCTGTCCGAGCAGTACCGCGGCACCGACGGTTGCGTCGAGGTCCGCGCCGAGTTCGTCTGCCGCGGCGACCAGCGAGCCCCCGAGGACGCGGCCGGCCTCGACCGCACCATCCCCGTCACCGACTCGATCCCGTATGCCGTGCAGGGCACCCTGGGAGCCGTGCCGGGTCCGGGGCTCGACGCGGTCCTCGACCTCGGTTCGGCCGGGACGGTGACTGCGAGCAGCCGCCTCTCGCGAGCGCCGCAGGCCCGCCCTGGTGCAGTGCTCGACGGCGACCCGGCGACTGCCTGGGCGCCCGACCCCGCCGATGCCACGCCCACCCTGTCGGTGGACCTTGCACGCCCCGCCGTGCTTGGCCACTTCCAGCTGCAGACCCGGGGGGAGTGGCTCACCGGCCGCGACGTGACGGCGCAAGTCACCGTCGACGGCACGGTCCAGCTGGCGGAGGTGGCGCCGGACGGCAGCTTCGACATCCGTCCCACGACAGGGAGCACCCTTCGGGTGCGCCTCCTGCTCGCCGCCACGCGCCAGGACGCCGAGCGGGACGCCAAGCCCGCGGCCGGCATGGAGGTCAGCGAGCTGGCCATGGACAGTGTGGAGCCGACGCCCGCGCCGCAGCAGATCGCGGCAGGCTGCGGCAGCGGGCCGCGACTCCTGGTCGAGGGAGTGTCGGTGCCGACCCGGGTGGCCGGTCCGCGCTCGGCCGCCTACGGCCTGGGTTCGCTCGCCTACGAGGCCTGTGCACCCGTGCGGATGAGTGGCCCCGAAGGGAGGGTGGCAGTCGAGCCCTGGGGTGGGTTCGTGCCTGAGCGACTGCTGCTGACCCGCTCGGACCGGGCGACCCCCACCGAGTCCCCTGCTCGCTCGGTCGAGGTGGGCCGGATCTCGGTCGGGCGCCTGTCCGCCGTCGTGGGACCGGGCGCCCAGGCCCTGTTCACGATCCCCCAGAACGTCAACCTCGGGTGGAGGGCGACGCTCGACAGGCGCCCGCTCGACCCGGTCACGGTGGACGGCTGGAAGCAGGGGTTCGTCGTGCCCGAAGGGTCCGGAGGGCGGGTGTCCGTCACCTTCGCCCCGGACGCCCCGTACCGGTGGGGACTGCTCAGCGGGCTCGTCCTGGTGCTGCTCATCGTGGGCAGCGCCCTCGTGCCGACCCGTCGCCGAGCGACGGCGCAGTCACCGATGCTGAATGACCGCGATGCGCCTTCCCCGCCCGTCGGGCTGGGGTCAGGGCCGCGGTCGGCGCTCCGAGTGTGGGGTGGGCCTGCAGCCGGCTTGGCAGTGGGCCTCCTGCTCTCGGGCTGGTGGGGGCTGATCCTGGCCGCGCCCTGCGTCCTGGTGGCGGCTGGACTCCCGCCGCGGGTTGCCCGTGGCCGGACATCGACGCTCGTGGCTGGTCTGGTCGTCGTCCTGGTCACGGCGGCCGGGCTGGTCCAGGCCTGGTGGGCGCCGGGTCGGCTGGGCGGTCCCGGTGTGGAGGGTGCCCTGCGCCTGCTGTGCGTCGCCGCACTGGTGCTCGTGGTCAGCGCGTCCTGGCGTGCACCCGGTCCATCAGCGGACGCTCGACCAGCCGCTCGCTGAGGGCGGCCAGACCGAGGGTGACGGGCACCCCGACGGCCAGCAGGGCCAGCGCGCCACCGGTGAAGTAGTTGATGCCGGTGATGCCGTAGATCGCCTCGAACACCGGCAGGTGCCAGAGGAACACGCCGTACGAGATCCGGCCGAGGTAGCGCGCGGGGGCGGATGCCAGCGCGCGGCTGAACGCGTCGCTGCCGTCACCGAAGAGGAGGGGCACCATGAGGCCCGCGGTGACGACGGAGCCCAGGACGCCCTTGCCCGCGAGCTGGATACCGGCGACCGGGCCCAGGGTGAGCGGCCCGGCCACGGTGGTGGTGGCCAACAGGTAGGCGCCTGCGGCGAGCGACAGACACGTCCCCGGGAAGGCGGCGAGGTCACGCAGCACCCGGTGGGCCCGCAGCTCGGGGGCGTCGCGGATCACCGCCAGCGCCATCCCGAGCGCGAACTCCGGCCAGTGCGCCGGCAGCCAGCGCCCGGCCAGGGTGTCGCCGCCGATCTCGATGAGGCCGGAGACGACGGCGGACGACCAGGCCGAGCACCCATGTGGCGGCGAGCACCCGCAGCGCCACTGACGGCCGGCTCGTCCGACGTCGCAGCGCCAAGAAGGCGAAGGGGAGGACCAGGTAGAACGAGACCTCGGTCGCCAGGCTCCACGTCTGGGTGTAGCCGTCGAGCAGCGCGTCCGGGACGTAGATGTGGGTCAGGGAGGCGTTCGCAAGCCACACCCACACCTCCGGCCGCACCACCGAGCCCACGACCAGCAGGCCGACCCAGAACGCCGGGAGGACGCGGACCGCCCGCCGCGCGTAGTAGGCCGGCACGTCGACCCGACCGGTGCGGGCCCACTCACGGCCCATCGCGGCGTACAGGAGGAAGCCCGACAGGGCGAAGAAGATGGATACGCCCAGGTCACCGCGGCCGAGGAGGCGACCCACGACACCGAAGGACACAGCGCCGGTAAGAAACCCTACGTGGGTCAACACCACGAGAACGGCGGCGACCGCACGCAACCCGTCGAGACCAGGCAGTCTGGGCAGTTCGGCGGACACGCTCGGCGGGTTCGGCGAAGGTGCGCTCGTCGTTGGCCTACTCGCTGGTAGAGTCCCGCCAGTCGGGTCGGCTTCGGCCATGCCCGCAGGATAGTCATCAGTCAGCTGGCCGCCGGGGTCCAGCCGCGTCAGCGCCTGCTGCGTGGTCACCGTCGGACCGCAACGAAAGGGTGCTGGATGCGCAAGGTGGCCGGTCTCATCGCGCTGGGACTTGGAGCTTTTCTCCTCGTCTCGGCTCTGATGCTCAAGGTCTACGCCTACCCGGCGTTGGCCAAGGTTCCACTCGACCAGTACTCCAAGTCCGTGTCGCAGGGCCAGAACATGGAGGCCTTCTACGTCTCCGACCTCGCGACCAAGTCCGGGCTGACGCTGACCTCGACCCGCTTCGTGAAGGCCGACCAGGCTGCGGAGAAGAAGCAGGGCGGCAACGTCGCGGTCTGGGACAGCTTCGTGCGCTCGACCGACCAGGACGGCACCGTCCTGTCCGCCGGTCTGCAGCGCGTCGCGATGGACCGCACGACGGGTGAGGCAGTCCAGTGCTGCGACACCTACAACGCTGCCTCCGAGGACCCGGCCGACCAGAAGGCCACCTCCTACAAGGGCCTGATCTTCAAGATGCCGTTCAACGCGGAGAAGAAGACCTACCAGTGGTGGGACAACACGCTGCTCAAGCCGGTCGACGCCAAGTTCGTCCGCACCCAGGACCTCTTCGGCACCAACGTCTACGTCTACCGGATGGTCATCCCTGCGACGGCCTACACCCAGCAGGACGTGCCGGCGACGCTTGCGGGCGACCCCAAGGCCACCGGCAACATCACCGTGGACCGCGTCTACGAGAACACCCGCACCATCTGGGTGGAGCCCAACACGGGCATCGTCGTCAAGGGTGAGGAAGTGCTCAACACCCGGTTCCAGAAGGACGGCGAGGACCTCGTCACCCTCCAGAAGGGCACGATCAGCTACGACGACGCCACGGTCAAGGCCAACGCGGAGGACGCCGGCGACAAGGGCTCCAGCCTCAGCCTGGTCCGCAGCACCCTGCCGCTGACCTTCCTGATCCTGGGTGTCGTCCTGCTCCTCGCAGGCTTCCTCCTGGTCCGCGGCAACACCGGCAGCGGGCGTCGCGAAGCCGCCTGAGCCGAGCCAGCCGCTCACCCGCACCACGGATCGACCAGCGCACCACCGAAGGGGCCGACCGGAGACATCCGGTCGCCCCTTCGCGTTGCCCCCGTGCCCTGGGTCGGTCCGCTTCGCGTTCCGATGCGACGCGGAGGTGGGTATGCCGCGTCGAGGGGTCAGGCGCGCGCGCAGAGGTCAGGCGCGCGTGCAGACGAAGATGGCGGTCCCGGGGAAGTAGCCACCGCGCAGCGGCGACCAGCCGCCCCAGGTCTGCTCGTTGCGCTCCGGCCACTCCGGCTCGACGAGGTCGACGAGCACCAGGCCGGCAGTGACCAGCTCACGCACCCGGTCGCCGATCGTGCGGTGGTGCTCGACGTAGGTCGCCTCTCCGTCGGAGTCCGCCTCCACGTAGGGGGTCCGGTCGAAGTAGGACTGGGTCATGGTGAGGCCGCGGGCCCCCGGGTCGTCGGGGAAGGCCCAGCGGAACGGGTGGGTCGTGGAGAACACGAACCGCCCGCCGGGCCGAAGCACCCTTGCGACCTCGCGCATCAGCAGCGCGGTGTCGGCGACGAAGGGGACTGCGCCGTAGGCCGTGAACACGGTGTCGAAGCTGGCGTCGCCGAACGGCAGGGCGACCGCGTCGCACTGCGCGAACGGCACCGGTCGGGCCGGGGGAGTCAACGTCTGGTTGAGGTCGAGGCCCTGGCGGACCATGCCGGCCGACAGGTCGGTGGCGACCACCTGGCCGCCCGCGGCAGCTACCCAGCGGGCGCACTGGCCCGCGCCCGCGCCGATCTCGAGCACCCGCCTACCGGCTGACGTCGCCCAGCAGCCGCGAGCTCGTCCTCGCGCCAGCCCTCGGGGCCCCAGACGAAGTCGGTGTCGCCCAGGAAGGTGCCGTGCTCGGCGTAGTACTCGCCGGCCTCGGCGTCCCACCACGACCGGTTCGCCGCGGCGGTTTCCTCGGCCCCCGCCTCCCGACGGCTGACCTGCGCATACTCACTCACCGGCATACCCCTCGCGTTTTGACCCTGCACGGACACCATCGGTAGGGTGGAGGTGCACTTCCGTGTGCGCGCTTCGTCGTGTCGCCTTCCGGTGACGCGGTTCGCGTGAGCACAACTTCCACTTTCTATTCACTGTCCACCATCGGAGTTCCTACTACATGACTGCCAGCACGGTCGAAAAGACCGCCCCTCAGGTTGCCATCAACGACATCGGCACCGAGGAAGAACTGCTCGCCGCAATCGACGCGACGATCAAGGATTTCAATGACGGAGACATCGTCGAGGGTGTCATCGTCAAGGTCGACCGGGACGAGGTCCTGCTCGACATCGGCTACAAGACCGAGGGTGTCATCCCCTCCCGCGAGCTCTCGATCAAGCACGACGTCGACCCCTCTGAGGTCGTCAAGGTCGGCGACGAGGTCGAGGCCCTGGTTCTCCAGAAGGAGGACAAGGAAGGTCGGCTGATCCTGTCCAAGAAGCGTGCGCAGTACGAGCGCGCCTGGGGCACGATCGAGAAGATCAAGGAAGAGGATGGCGTCGTCACCGGCACCGTCATCGAGGTCGTCAAGGGTGGACTCATCCTCGACATCGGCCTGCGCGGCTTCCTTCCCGCGTCCCTCGTCGAGATGCGTCGCGTCCGCGACCTCCAGCCCTACGTGGGCAAGGAGATCGAGGCCAAGATCATCGAGCTCGACAAGAACCGCAACAACGTGGTCCTGTCGCGCCGTGCGTGGCTCGAGCAGACGCAGTCCGAGGTGCGCACCACGTTCCTCAAGGAGCTCCAGAAGGGGCAGGTCCGCTCCGGCGTCGTGTCCTCCATCGTCAACTTCGGTGCCTTCGTGGACCTCGGCGGCGTCGACGGTCTCGTGCACGTGTCCGAGCTGTCCTGGAAGCACATCGACCACCCGTCCGAGGTTGTCGAGGTCGGCCAGGAGGTCACCGTCGAGGTTCTCGACGTGGACATGGAGCGCGAGCGCGTCTCCCTGTCGCTCAAGGCGACGCAGGAAGACCCGTGGCAGCACTTCGCCCGGACCCACGCGATCGGTCAGGTCGTGCCCGGCAAGGTCACCAAGCTGGTTCCGTTCGGTGCGTTCGTCCGCGTGGACGACGGCATCGAGGGTCTGGTCCACATCTCCGAGCTGGCCGAGCGCCACGTGGAGCTGCCGGAGCAGGTCGTCACGGTCGGTTCCGACATCTTCGTCAAGGTCATCGACATCGACCTCGAGCGTCGCCGGATCTCGTTGAGCCTCAAGCAGGCCAACGACGAGAGCGCGCCCGTTGCCGAGTTCGACCCGACGCTCTACGGCATGGCCGCGGAGTACGACGAGGCCGGCAACTACAAGTACCCCGAGGGCTTCGACCCCGAGACCCAGGAATGGCTCGAGGGCTTCGACACCCAGCGGGAGAAGTGGGAGAAGCAGTACGCCGAGGCCCACACCCGCTGGGAGGCTCACAAGACCCAGGTCGAGGAGGCCACCAAGGCCGACGCCGAGGCTGCTGCCAACCCCAGCCCCTCGACGTCCTACTCCTCCGACTCGGGCTCGTCCTCCTCGTCGTCCGACAGCGACACGGGCAGCAGCTCCAGCAGCCGCCCGGCCGTTCCGGAGTCCGAGGGCACGCTGGCCTCTGACGAGGCCCTCGCCGCGCTGCGCGAGAAGCTCACCGGCAACTGAGTCCGCTGACGCGGCATACCTCGGTATGCCGTCCGGCAGGCTGCGAGAGGCCCGGTTCCCCTCTGGGGAGCCGGGCCTCTCGGCGTGTCCGGGCACTTCTGGCCACCGAGACTGGATGCAGCGTCCGAAATTGCGCCGCACCACGCACGGGTGGCCAGAAGTCGTGTGCGGGGAAAGAGAGGCCCGGGCCCGGTGGGGGACCGGGCCTCGTGCACCAACCGGGTAGGGGGCCAGTCAGTGCAGGCGGACGCGGGGGTCCAGGACCGCGTACGCAAGGTCGACCACGATGTTGGCCACGACGACAGCGGCCGAGGCGAACAGCACGATCCCGATGATCACCGGCAGGTCCTGCTGGTTGATGGCGTCGATCGCCGTCTTGCCGAGGCCGGGCAGGCTGAACACGGTTTCGGTCACCACCACCCCGCCGAGCAGCCCTCCGACGTCGATGCCGAACTGCGTGACGATCGGGGTCAGCGCAGCCCGCAGGCCGTGCCGTACGACCACGCGGCGTTCGCGGATGCCCTTGGAGCGGGCGGTCCGGATGTAGTCCTCGCCCAGCACGTCGAGCATCGAGGCGCGGGTCAGCCGGGTGTACGTGGCAGCTGAGACCAGGGCCAGCGTGAACCACGGCAGGACCAGGTGGTTGGCCCACCCGGTGAGCCCCCCGCTCGAAGGGTGCGTACCCGCCGGCCGGGAAGGCCGTGTGCCCGGCCAGGGTCAGCCGGAAGTACAGGACGTAGAGCAGCAGGATGCCGAGCAGGAACGTCGGCGTGGAGTAGAAGAACAGGCTGAACGCGGTGAGGGACCGGTCGGTGAACGAGCGCGGGTGGGTCGCGGAGATGACGCCGTTGAAGACACCCAGGCCCAGCCAGATCAGCGCGGCTCCCGAGCACCAGCGAGATGGTGATCGGCAGGGCCGCGCCGAGGATCGTGGTCACCGGGACCTGGTGGTAGTAGTCGAAGCCGAGGTCGCCGCGCAGCGCGTTGCCCACGAAGTCGAGGTACTGCTTCCACAGCGGCTGGTCGAGCCCGAGCCGGTGCGAGATCGCGGCCACCGTCTCGGGGGT
>CAVUGH010000006.1:0-35869 GCA_963740865.1 uncultured Actinomycetota bacterium | reverse complement strand
GAGGGTGCGGGCCACGTTGTTGGGGGCGACGAAGAAGAGGCCGAAAACGGCGACGGTGATCAGCCACAGGACGAGCACGCCCAGGGCCAGGCGTCGGATCAGGAAGCGCACCATGACTGTCTCCTCACTTCGCCATGAGGCGCTCGGAGCGCGGGTCGAAGGCGTCGCGTATGCCGTCGCCGAGCAGGTTGAAGGCGAGGGTCGTCACCAGGAGGGCGGCACCGGGGAAGACGACGAACCACCACGAGGTCGTGTAGTAGTTCTGGGCCTCGCTGATCATGCCGCCCCAGTCCGCGGTGGGCGGGGCCAGCCCGAGGCCGAGGAAGGACAGCGTGGCCTCGACGACGATGACGACGGGGATCAGCAGCGACGCGTAGACGATCACCGGGGCCAGCACGTTGGGCAGGATGTCGACGAACATGATCCGGGAGTTCGACGAGCCGAGGGACCGCGCCGCCTCGACGAACTCGCGTTCGCGCATCGACAACACCTGACCACGCACGATGCGGGCCACCGAGGCCCAGCTGAAGAAGCCGATGACCAGAACGGTGACGATCAGGCTGGGGCCGGTGATCGACACCAGCGCGATGGCGACGAGCAGGAACGGCACCGACAGGACCACGTCGATCAGCCGGGCCAGGATCGTGTCGACCAGACCTCCGAGGAAGCCTGCGGCGAGGCCGATCACCACACCGATGATCACGGTGAGTGCAGTCGACGCGACACCGACCAGCAGCGAGATGCGCGAGCCGTAGGCGATCCGGACGAGGATGTCCCGGCCGAGGTCGTCGGTGCCGAGCCAGAACTCGCTCGACGGGCCCCTGGGCAGACCTTCCGGCGTCAGCCCGGTGGTGCGGTACTGCTCGTTGACCGGGTGGCCGGTGATGACGGCTGCGAGCGGGGCGAGCAAGGCCATCAGGACGATGAGCACGATGACGGCCAACGAGATCATCGCCACCCGGTCGCGCCTGAGCCGCTGCCACGCGAGCTGCCACGGGGTGCGTCCCTCGATGCCCCTTGCGCCTCCGGGGCCCACCGCAGCGGCGTCGCGGGTGGGGGTCGAGGTGGAAGCGGCGGGATCGGCGGGATCGGTCGGACCGATCGTCGCCATCACGTTCGCGGTGTCACTCATGCCGACTCAGCCTCCTGTGCGCGGTGCGACGCAGTGTTGATCTCGGTGTCGACGACCCGGGGGGTGGCGAGCGAGAGGTCCTCCCCGACCTCGAGGGGGTGCAGGCACGCCGTCTCGTGCGCGGAACCGTCGCCCAGCACCGGGACCAGGGGAGGGTCGGTGATGGCGCAGTCCTCGCGCGCCTTGGGGCAGCGGGTGTGGAACCGACAACCCGACGGTGGGTTGGTCGGGGTGGGCAGGTCGCCGACGAGGACGATCCGTTCGCGGCTGTCCGCCACATCGGGGTCGGCGTGCGGCAGGGCCGACAGCAGGGAGCGGGTGTAGGGGTGCCGGGTCCGGTTGAACAGCTGCTCGGCCGGGGCGAGCTCGGCGATCTTGCCCAGGTGCATGACAGCGATCCGGTCGCTCACGTGCCGGATGACGGACAGGTCGTGCGAGATGAAGACGTAGGTCAGTCCGAAGTCGTCCTGCAGGTCGATCAGCAGGTTGATGATCTGCGCCTGGATCGACACGTCGAGGGCCGACACCGGCTCGTCGCAGATGACCAGCTTCGGTCGCAGGGCCAGCGCCCGGGCGACACCGATCCGCTGGCGCTGCCCACCGGAGAACTCAGCAGGGAACCGGTTGTAGTGCTCGGGATTGAGCCCGACACGCTCCATCAGCTCCTGCACGCTGCGCCGGCGCTCGTCGGCCGACCCGATCCCGTGGATGACGAACGGGTCACCGATGATCGACCCAACCCGACGCCGGGGGTTCAGCGAGCCGTAGGGGTCCTGGAAGATCATCTGGATGTCCTGGCGCAGTGGGCGCATCTCCCGTCCCGACAGGGTCGTGATGTCGTGGTCCTCGAACGAGACCGACCCCGACGTCAGGTCGTAGAGCCGGGCCAGGCACCGTGCCAGCGTTGACTTCCCGCAGCCGGTCTCGCCGACCAGCCCGAGGGTCTCCCCGCGACGGACGTCGAGGGTCACGCCCGCGACCGCCTGCACGACGTCGTGCTGCCGCCGCAGGCCCGACGAGCGCACCGGGAAGGACTTGACCACGTCCTGCGCCCGCAGGAGCACCTCCGACCTCATGGCCGGGCTCCTGCCGGAGCAGGCACGCCCGCGGGTGACGCTCCGCCGGGGGAGGCCGCGACGATGCCGGCGGGCACACCGTCGACCGTCGCCCCGGTGTCGACCGGCCGGTTGGCGCGGCGCCCCTGGGCGTCGTCGGGCAACCAGCACGCCGACAGGTGCAGCGGGTCGTCGTGGACGATGTCGAGCGGCGGCGTGGCGGCCCAGCAGCGCTCGAACGCGTAGCGGCACCGGGGGGCGAACGGGCAACCCGCCGGCAGCCCGATCAGGGACGGCGGCGCGCCGGGTATCGGCGTGAGCCGACTCCCCACCCCGCCCTGCGCCGGCAGCGACGCCAGCAGACCCTCGGTGTAGGGGTGGTGGTTGCGGTAGAACAGCGTGCGGCGAGGCGCGCGCTCCATGACCGACCCGGCATACATCACCACCACCTCGTCGGCCATCTCGGCGACCACGCCGAGGTCGTGGGTGATCAGGATGATCGCGGTGCCGAACCGTTCCTGGAGACTGCGCATCACGTCGAGCACCTGCGCCTGGACCGTCACGTCCAGTGCCGTGGTCGGCTCGTCGGCGATGAGCAGATCCGGGTCGAGCGCCATCGCCATCGCGATCATCACGCGCTGCCGCATGCCGCCAGAGAACTGGTGCGGAAAGTCGTGAATTCGGCTGGCGGCACGGGGAATCCCGACCAGAGTCAACAGCTCGGCGGCGCGTTGCTGGGCCGCCGCCTTGGTCACGTCCCGGTGGGCGCGGATCATCTCGACGATCTGCCATCCCACCGTGTAGTAGGGGTGCAGGCTCGAGAGCGGGTCCTGGAAGATCATCCCGATCCGGTCGCCCCGAACCCGTCGCAGCACCTCTGGGTCGGCACCAATCAGGTCGATGCCGTCGAACCGGGCCGTCCCGGTCACCTGCGCGCCGCGCGTCAGTCCCGCGATGGTCTGCGTCGCCACGCTCTTGCCCGAGCCGGACTCTCCGACGATGGCGAGCGTGCTGCCACGCTCGACATCGAAGGAGAGTCCGCGCACGGCCTGGACGACACCATCGGCGGTGGTGAAGGCGACCTTCAGGTCACGAACCTCCAACAGTGCCATGGTGATTCCTCAGCCACCCTGCTTGCCTGCAGCGAGCCAGACGTTCGCAGGGTCGAAGTTCTGGAAGGCGGGGATGTAGATCGCGTTCTTCACCTGGCTGGCCCGGTAGTTGGGGTTCAGCTGGTTGGTGATGGGGAAGAACGCCGCGTCCTCCATGACCTGGTGGTCGGCCTTGGCCCAGAGTGCCTTGGCCTCCTCCTGGGTCTTGGCGGTGGATGCCTGCTCGATGAGGGCGTTGGTCGCCGGGCTGTTGTAGAACCCGAAGTTGCTCCCGATCGGCGGGTAGGCCGCCTGGCCGAAGAAGAGCGGCTTGAAGAACGACAGGGCCGCATCGCCGTACCAGTCAGAGCCCCACCCGGCCACGGAGACGTCCCACACCCCACGCTGTGCGACCGTCGGCACCTGGAGGTACTTGGTGTAGAAGTCCGCGTTGGGCGACGGGACGCCGACGACCTTCACTCCGATCTTGGACAGGTCCTGCTGCACCGTCTGGAAGGCCTTGCTCTGCCCCTCGGACGCGTTGCGGTAGAGCATCTTGATCGTGAGCCCGTTGGGGTAGCCGGCTGCGGCCAGCATGGACTTGGCCTTGACCGGGTCGTTGGGGTAGAGGTCGAAGTTCTCCTCACCACCGACGATGTTCGACGGGAGCACGTGGGTCAGCGGTGGGGCGATCTTGGGTCCGCCGAGCACCTGGATGATGTTGCTGCGGTTGAGCGCGAAGGACAGCGCCTGCCGGACCTCCTTCTTCTGCAGTGCCTTGTTGTTGTTGGGCGACACCGTGTTGAAGACGAGGTAGGGGTTGCTCGACGAGCCTTCACCGAGGTTGAGGTTGGGGTCCTTCTTGGCGATCAGGGCGGGCAGCTGCGACGGCGGCACGAACGCGTCGAACTCGAGGTCGGCGCTGGGGGTCCCGGTCTGCAGCTGCTGCTGGATCGAGTCCTGGCTGACCGTCTCGTTGATGACGACCTTGTCGACGTACGCCTTGCGGATCGGGTCGGACGCCGCGTCCCACGCGGGGTTGCGGCTGAACGTGATGTTCTTCGTGGCCGTGTAGGAGTCGATCTTGTACGGACCGTCCGAAAGGGTGTGCTGCGCCAGCTCAGGGCTGCCCGGCAGGTAGGCGTCGAACTCCTTGGGAGCCGGGGAGAAAGCCGGGAGGGTGAGCATGTCGACGAAGTAGCTGGCCGGGTGGACGAGGGTGAAGACCACGGTCTGGTCGTCCTTGGCGGTGATGCCGGCCACCGGGGTCTTGTCCGCGTATGCCGCGAGGGCTGCGGGCGTCTTGGCCACCTTGGCGAAGCCGTCGCAGAACGACTGGAAGCCGACGATGAGGTCGGCGTAGTCAGGCAGGCCGCCGAACGGCTGCACCGGGTTGCAGGTGCGCTTCACGCCGCGGACCATGTCCTGCGCCGTCACCTGACGGGCCGGCGTGGTGTTCCACTTGGCACCCTGGCGGATGCTGAACGTGTACGTCTTGCCGTCGGCGCTGATCCCGTTGCCTTCCGTGGGCAGGGCTGTCGCGAGGTCCGGCACCGCCTTGGTGGTCTGTCCCTCGGTGGCCGGGTAGGTGAACAGCTGCCGGCTCCAGAGCCGGAGCGCCATGTAGCCAGCCGAGTAGTAGCTGATGTTGGGATCCATGTAGTCGACGTCGCCGGCGCCGAGAATGTTGAGCGTCCCGCCCTTGGCGACGGTGCCGCTCGTGCCTGACGTGCCTGTCGTGGTGCCCGTGTTGGTGGCGCAGGCAGCCAGACCGAGACTCGCAGTGCAGACGGTTGCCACCGCTGCGAGCCGACGTGTCCTGGGGATCATCGTGTTTCTCCTCGGATGGGTGGACGGAGCTGGGTTGAAGAGGCATGGCCCGCTCGTCGTTCCGGACGGCACGGCGGACAGGTCGACTGCAACGTAGGCAGTGGGGGGACGCGTCGGCACGGCTCCGGCCGAAGCGTCACGGGACCGCAAGTGCCTCGTCATGTTCGACCGGGGTTCATGACGATTCCGTGACGGAACGCCATGTCCGAGAGGAACTTCCGGACGCGCTCTCGACGGCGGTGTGATACTGACGAGGTGACGCGACGGGTGCTGCTCGTGGAGGACGATCCCCGGGTCCGTCGTGTCCTTCGCCTCGCGCTCGAGGACGAGGGGTACCACGTGTCCGAGGCGGCGACGGGGGAGCAGGGGCTCGCCGACCTGCGCGCTGAGGAGCCTGACGTCGTCCTCCTGGACGTGATGCTGCCGGACACCGACGGCTTCTCGGTGTGCCGCGAGATCCGGCACCGCAGCAACGTGCCGGTCATCATGGTGACGGCTCGCTCGGACAGTCATGACGTTGTTGCCGGGCTGGAAGCCGGTGCTGACGACTACGTCACGAAACCCCTTGTCGCCAAAGAGCTTTCGGCGCGCATCCGCGCGCTGCTCCGCCGGGTGGAACCTGCTGTCGACCACCGTCCACGAAGGCCGGTGATGGGCGACCTGTCGATCGGACTCGATGACGGAGTGGTGCTCCGCGACGGTGAGCCAGTCGCCCTGACGCGCACCGAGTTCCGGCTGCTGGCCGAGCTCGCCGTGGCCGAGGGGCGAATCCTCAGCCGCGAGGACCTGCTCGACAAGGTGTGGGGCTACGGCTACTTCGGCGACTCGCGGATCGTCGACGTGCACATCCGCCGGCTGCGGACCAAGGTCGAGCGCGACCCGGCCAGTCCGCGCCACGTGGTGACGGCTCGCGGCCTGGGCTACCGGCTGGCCGGCTAGGTGGTTCGCACCGCGCGCGGGGCGCGTCGAGTGGTGCCGACACGGCGGTTCGGGGTGCGCGGTCGCGTCACCCTCGGGTTCGGCGTGCTGGCCCTCGGCCTGTCGGCGCTGCTGTCCGGCCTGGCCTGGACGCTGGTCACCCGGACGATGGTGTCGCAGACGGAGCAGACCGCGCTGGTCGAGACAGCCCTGGACCGCAGCGAGGTGGAGAACGCCCTGTCGACAGGAGCCGCTGGTCTTCCTGCCGTCCTGGAGGGCGTACCCGGGACGGACTCGGCGGCGGTGCTCGCCCAGGTGGACGGACGCTGGTACGCGACCTCCCCGAGCCTTGGCCCCACCAGCCTTCCCACCGCACTGGTGTCGATGGTCACCGGGGGACAGGAGGCCACCCAGCGCATCCGGGTCGACGGCACGCTGCACCTCGCGGTGGGCCTGCCGCTGGCCGATGGCCGCGGCGGCTACTTCGAGGTCTACTCCCTGCGCGAGACGCAGCGCACGGCCCGCGTCCTCTCGCTCGGTCTGGTGGCGGCCGCCATCGTCACCGTCCTCATGGGACTCGGGGTGGGACGGTTCGCCAGCCGGCTGGCGCTGCGGCCCCTCACCGAGCTCAACCGGGTGGCCGCGGACGTGGCCGCCGGACGGCTCTCCGCACGCCTCGATGCCGACGGCGACCCAGACCTCGAGGAGCTCGCCGGGTCGTTCAACCAGACGGTCGAGGACCTCCAGCGACACGTCATCGCGGACGCCCGGTTCGCGGTCGACGTCAGCCACGAGCTGCGCACCCCGATGACCACCATGCTCAACTCGATGCAGGTCATCCAGAACCGTCGTGACCAGCTCCCCGAGTCCGTCCGTGAGCCGGTCGAGCTGCTGGCCGACGAGCTGGAACGGTTCCGCGCCCTGGTCGTCGACCTCCTGGAGATCTCGCGCCACGACGCCGGCGACCAGGTGGTCCGGGAGACGGTGCGCGTCGGGGATCTCGTCCGCAGGGCAGCCGATGCCGCCGCCGGACGGGTCGTGACGTCGATCGACCCGGCCGTGTCCGGGCTGATGATGGAGGTCGACAAGCGACGCCTCGAGCGCGTCGTCGCGAACCTCGTCGGGAACGCCGAGACCCATGGCGGCGGGTGCACCGGCGTGCGGGTCGAGCCCGGTGCGCACGGCCTGCGCATCGTGGTCGACGACGCCGGGCCCGGCATCGCACCCGGCCGCCGGGCGCGGGTCTTCGAGCGCTTTGCCCGTGGCGGGTCGAGCGAGCGCACCGGCGTGGGGCTCGGGCTGGCCATCGTGCAGCGGCACGTGGCGCTGCACGAGGGCACCGTCCTCGTGGAGGAACGGCCAGGAGGAGGTGCGCGCTTTGTCGTCGAGCTGCCGACCTCGGCCTCCTAGAGGGGTATGCCGCGGGGTCGCCCGCGGATGGGTCCTCGCCTGCACGGTCGCGGGCGTGGTGGTCGTCGCGGGGTGCTCGATCGGCACCCAGTCCTCGCCGGTGCCGGCCGTGGCGCCGACGGCCACCGCCACCTCGTCGGGTCCGAGCCGCCAGGGCGTCCCGCTGACGATCCAGGTCTACCTGGTGCAGGGGGAACACCTTGCCCGGCTGACGCGAACCGTCCCGCCCGGGGCCGGTCTGGAGCCCTCCTTCGTGGGACTGGCCACCCCCATCACCGCGACGATGACGGCGGCGGGGATCCGCAGCGCGCTGCCGCTCGCGAGCCACCCCCTCCGAGGGTTCGTCGACGACGGGGTTGCGCGGATCGAGCTGCCCACCGGGTTCGAACGCATCTCGGTGCACGAGCAGTCGCTCGCCATGGCGCAGATCGTCTTCACCGTGACCGCCAACAGCCTCGCGACGAGCGTCCAGCTCGTGCAGGGAACCAGGGAGCTGCCGATGCCCGACCCGAGCGGGCAGCTGGTGGCGCGACCCGTGACGCGCGTGGACTACGCGGCATACAACCCGCCGGGCTAGGGTGGCGCGAATGCCGTTCACGCCCGCCCATGTGGCCGCGGTGCTGCCCGTGCTCGGGCGCCGGCGCCCGCGCTGGGCGGTGCCATCGGCACTGGTGATCGGGTCGATGGTCCCCGACGTCCTCTACTTCGTCCCGATCAACAGCAACCGCGAGTTCTCGCACTCGCTGACCGGTGTGCTCACCCTCGACCTCGCCCTCGGCCTGCTGTTCGTCGGTCTGTGGAGGATCGTGGCCGCCCCGGTCGTGCGGGACCTCGTGCCGGCAGCGGCTCGGGCCAGGATCCCGGTCCCGCGCCGCCCTACGGTGCACGAGTGGCGCTGGGCGGGGCCGGGGGTGGTGATCGGGTCGCTGACCCACGTCTTCTGGGACGCGTTCACCCACAGCGACGGGTGGGCCGTGCGTCACCTTCCCGTCCTCTCCGACCCGCTCGTGGAGGGCCTGCCGGCGTTCAAGGTGGCGCAGTATGGCAGCGGTGTCGTCGGGGTCGTCCTGGTGCTCGGCTACGGTCTGCGCGCCCTGGCCGAGGCCTCGCCGGACCACGACGACACCCCGCTCGGGACACGGCGGGAGCGGACCTCTGCCTGGCTGGTCCTGCTCGTGGTGCCGGTCGTCTGCGGACTCGCCTTCGTGGTCGGCGCGATGGTGGCCGGGGTGGGGACCGAGATGCTCCTCTACGTGGCGGTGGTCCGCGGCGTGAGTGGCCTGGGCCTCGCCCTCACCGGCGTCGCGATCTGGTGGCACCTGCGGGTCCACCCTCGCGGACCACGGGCGGCCGCGCCCGGTGCGGGCGCACCAGCGGACCGCACCTCCGACCGCACTCGGTAGCGTGCTTGCATGCCACGCACCATCGCGACGAACACCACGGTCGACCTCGACGGACTGCTGGACTTCGTCCGGCCTCGACACCACATGCTGGTCATCACCAGTCGTGCGGACGGTCGGCCCCAGGCCTCGCCGGTGACCGGCGGCGTCGACGACAGCGGGCGCATCGTCATCTCGAGCTATCGCGACCGCGCCAAGACGGTCAACGCCCGCAAGCGGCCCGAGGTCAGCGTGCTGGTCCTGTCCGACGACTTCGGTGGGGCATGGGTGCAGGTCGACGGCGACTGCGAGGTCCTGGACGCTCCCGAGTCGGTGGAACCCCTCGTCGAGTACTTCCGGAACATCTCGGGTGAGCACCCTGACTGGGACGAGTACCGCCAGGCGATGCTCGACCAGGACAAGTCCCTCCTGCGCATCACGCCGACCCGGTGGGGACCGATCGCCACCGGTGGCTTCCCGGCCCGGCTCGCCGACTAGAGCCAGCCGCCGCCGAACCGGCCAGCGCGGGCTGCCACCGATAGGGTGGGTGGCATGCTGCGCGTCGGCCTCACCGGAGGCATTGGTTCGGGGAAATCCACTGTCGCACAGCGGTTTTCGATGCTCGGCGCTGTGGTGATCGATGCCGACGTCCTCGCGCGCGAGGTGGTCGCCCCCGGCAGCCCCGGACTCAAGGCCATCGTCGACCGGTTCGGTGAGGGAGTCCTCGACGACGAGGGTAGCCTCAACCGACCGGCCCTCGGGGCGATCGTCTTCGCCGACGGCCGCTCCCGCCGCGACCTCGAAGGCATCACCCACCCGCTCATCGCCCGTCGGACCGCCGAGCTCGTGGCCGCGGCCGCCGACGACGCGATCATCGTGCACGATGTGCCGCTGTTGGTGGAGAAGCACTACGGGCCCGGCTACCACCTCGTCATGGTCGTGGGGGCCGGTGCGGAGACGCGGGTGAAGCGGCTGATGCACACGCGCGGGATGACGGAGGCAGACGCCCGCAGCCGGATCGCCTCCCAGGCCACGGACCAGGAGCGCCGCGACGCCGCTGATGTCTGGCTCGACAACGAGGGGCGCAAGGACGACCTGCTCGCCGCAGGTCGACGCGCTCTGGCACGAGCGGCTGGTGCCGTTCGAGGCGAACGTCCGCAGCGGCACCCGTTCGCGGCGCCCGGAGCAGCTCGTGCTCCACGACCCGGACCCCACGTGGCCGGATCAGGCCGCGCGGTTGCTGGCGCGACTGCGTCACGCGTTCGGCGACGTCCTCGTCACCGCCGACCACGTGGGCAGCACCGCCGTGCCCGGACTCGTCGCGAAGGACGTCATCGACCTCCAGCTCGGCGTCAGCACCCTGGCTGGACGTCGACGATCCCGGCCGTCCTCGAACGGCTCCGCCAGGCAGGCTTCCCCCTGGCCGAGGGCGTGTGGTCGGACTTCGACAGCGGCTCGCAGGGGGAGTGGCCCAAGCGGATGCTCGGCAGCTCCGACCCGGCGCGGGTCGCCCACATCCATGTCCGCGAGGTCGACAGCGAGGGGTGGCGCTGGGCACTGATGTTCCGCGACTGGATGCGGGCGGACGCCACGGCCCGAGCCGAGTACGCCGCAGAGAAGCACCGCCTTGCGGCGACCACCAGCTCGGTCAGCGAGTACGCCGATGCGAAGGAGCCGTGGTTCGACTCAGTGCACGACCGGGTCCGCGCGTGGGCCGAGGCCACCGGCTGGCAGCCGCCGAATGGCTGAGGGTCGCAAGCCGGACAGCGTCTACGGGGTCGGTGACGAGCCGGACCCGCGCTTCTCCCTCGCCAACGAACGGACGGCATTGTCCTGGATGCGGACCGCGCTGGCCCTGGTCGCTGGTGGCGTCGCGATCGTCTCGCTGTCCAGCCTGTCGAACCTGCCGGCCTGGTCTGCCCTGCTGGGCGCGGCCGCCTGTCTCGGCGGTGCCGCCCTGGCCGTGCGTGCGGTGGCGGCGTGGTCGCGGGTCGAGCGGGCCCTCCGGCTGCGCGAGCCGCTGCCCGCACCACGGGCGCTGGTCGCCCTCGCCGGCGGCGTGGTGGTGCTCGGAGCGTTCACGCTGGTCCTGGCCCTCGTGGAGATCGCCCGCAGGTGAGTCCCATCCCGGACCGCGATGCGCTCCAGCCCGAACGAACCGCGCTGGCGTGGCAGCGGACGGCGATCACCTCGTTGGTCCTGCTCGTACCCCTGGTCATGGTGGCGCTGCGTCTGGACGTGCCCGTCCTGGCCGGTCTGGGGGCGGTCGCGACGGGGGCCAGCGTGGCGCTGGTCGTCTCGGTGCGTCGCCGGTTCGTCCAGCTCGGCGACGACGACAGCGGCTACTCGCCCTATCCAGCCATGCTCCGCGTCGCCCTCGTGACCG
This sequence comes from uncultured Actinomycetota bacterium, assembly GCA_963740865.1. Lineage (GTDB taxonomy): Bacteria > Actinomycetota > Actinomycetes > Actinomycetales > Dermatophilaceae > Pedococcus. Next base: position 24,668 of record CAVUGH010000006.1, on the reverse strand, counting down.
TGCTCGGTGCCGTCGGAGGAGCGATGCTGGGGCTCACTCTCTGGCTGCGCTGAGGTATGTCGCGTCGTCCCGTCGTGGATCAGTGGTCACCCCTCGCGGGGCGTCTGCTCGCTCCGCACGGGGACCAGGGGGAGAGCCACGAGGGCGAACACGGACGCGGAGGCGAACGTCACGGCATACCCCGTCCAGGTGACGAGGATGCCCGCGAGGGGAGGCACGGCTGCGGCCGTGAGGAACTGGCCGGTGTTCTGCAGGCCGAGGGCACGGCCCGACCAGAACGGCCCGGCGCGCTCCGCCACGGCCGTGAAGGCCAGCCCGTTGTCCGCGACGGTGACCGTCGAGGCCACCACGAGGAGCGCGACCGCGACGCCCCAGTCCTGCCCCGCCGCGAGGCCGAGCAGCGCCATCGACACCGCCACGGCCACGGCGACCCATCGCAGCGGGCGCATCCGGCTGCCGACGCTGTCCGACAGCTGGCCGACGGCGATCCGGCCGAGCGCTCCGCACACCTGGGTGACCGCGACGAGCGTGCCCGCCGCCGCCGCTGACCAGCCGCGGTCGGAGACCAGCCAGACGAGCGAGTAGGTCCAGACGAGGAACTGCGGCACGACGAGCAGCATCGAGACGCCATGGATGCGGGCGAGGGTGCGGTCGCTGTCATACGGGTTCCGGGCCGTCTCCACGGAGCCGTGCGGACGCGGGGGGTCCTTCACGACCACGGCGACGGCGACGGCTGCGACTGCGGCCGCGACAGCGGGGACGACCAGTGCAGCGCGTATGCCGTGCTGCTCGGCGAGCACGGCCATGGTCACCGCGGCGACGCCGACCCCGAGCGGCTGCGCCATCTGGCGGATGCCCATCGCGAGACCGCGTCGTTCGGCGGGGAACCAGCCGACGACCACGCGGCCACTCGCGGCGTTGGCGCTGGCGGCAGCCGCGCCGGCGAGGAACAGGAAGACTCCCCAGCCCCACGGGCCGTCGACCAGGGTGCTCAGCGCCGCGGCAACGGCCGTCGCGACCAGACCGGTGACGAGGACCAGCCGCTCGCCGCGGCGGTCCACGACCACGCCCCAGACCACGAGGGTGAGCATCACGCCGACCATGGGGGCGGCGGCGACCAGTCCCGCGGTGGCGAGGGACAGGCCCTCGCGGGTGTGCAGGACCGGGATCAGGAACGCGGGACCGTGCATCGCGACGGCCGAGGCCATCTGCGCCAGCGTGCTGACCGCGAGCATGCCCCAGCGGCGCGGCATACCGACGGCGTCCCTGGCCTCGGCGGCGGTGGTTCGGGTGGTCACTCCACAGTCCTACGCCTCGGGCGCTGGCGGGTGCAGACCGTCTCACCGCATCCTGAGACGGCGCTGTCAGCGGGTCCGCCTACGCTGGACGCATGCGTCCCACGACAGACCTGCAACGCACGGTCGCCCCGTTCGAGGTCGTCTCCCCGTTCTCGCCCGCAGGGGACCAGCCCGCCGCCATCGCCGACCTCACGACCCGGATCCGGGCAGGGGAGAAGAACACCGTCCTGCTCGGCGCCACCGGCACCGGCAAGTCGGCCACCACGGCCTGGCTGATCGAGCAGGTCCAGCGACCGACCCTGGTCATGGCGCCCAACAAGACGCTGGCAGCGCAGCTGGCCAACGAGTTCCGCGAGCTGCTGCCCAACAACGCCGTCGAGTACTTCGTGTCCTACTACGACTACTACCAGCCCGAGGCCTACATCCCTCAGACGGACACCTACATCGAGAAGGACTCCTCGATCAACGACGAGGTCGAGCGGCTGCGCCACAGCGCGACCAACTCGCTGCTGACCCGTCGCGACGTCATCGTGGTCGCGTCGGTGTCCTGCATCTACGGCCTCGGCACCCCGCAGGAGTACGTCGACCGGATGGCCCGCCTGCGCGTGGGCCAGGAGGTCAACCGCGACGACCTGCTGCGCCGGTTCGTCCAGATGCAGTACACCCGCAACGACCTCGCCTTCACCCGCGGCACCTTCCGGGTGCGTGGCGACACCGTCGAGATCATCCCGGTCTACGAGGAGCTCGCGGTCCGGATCGAGTTCTTCGGCGACGAGATCGAGCGGATCTACACCCTGCACCCGGTCAGCGGCGAGATCATGCGCGAGGAGCAGGAGATGTACGTCTTCCCGGCGACGCACTACGTCGCCGGACCCGAGCGGATGGAGCGGGCGATCCGCGGCATCGAGCTCGAGCTGGCCGACCAGCTGGCGGCGTTCGAGAAGCAGGGCAAGCTGCTCGAGGCCCAGCGGCTGCGGATGCGCACCACCTATGACATCGAGATGATGCGCCAGGTCGGGTCGTGCTCGGGCATCGAGAACTACTCCATGCACATCGACGGCCGCGGCCGGGGGACCGCGCCCAACACGCTGCTCGACTACTTCCCCGAGGACTTCCTGCTCGTCATCGACGAGTCGCACGTGACCGTGCCCCAGATCGGCGCCATGTACGAAGGCGACATGTCGCGCAAGCGCCAGCTCGTCGACCACGGCTTCCGGCTCCCGTCGGCGATGGACAACCGACCGCTGCGGTGGGAGGAGTTCCTCGGGCGGATCGACCAGACCGTCTACCTGTCCGCCACCCCGGGCCCCTACGAGCTCGCGCAGAGCGAGGGGATCGTCCAGCAGATCATCCGGCCCACCGGCCTGGTCGACCCCGAGGTGATCCTCAAGCCCACCAAGGGCCAGATCGACGACCTGCTCCACGAGATCGGTGAGCGCACCAAGGTCAACGAGCGCGTGCTTGTGACGACACTGACCAAGAAGATGGCCGAGGACCTCACCGACTACCTCCTCGACAAGGGTGTCCGGGTTCGCTACCTGCACAGCGAGGTGGACACCCTCCGGCGAGTGGAACTGCTCCGCGAGCTGCGGATGGGCGAGTACGACGTCCTCGTCGGCATCAACCTGCTCCGCGAGGGCCTCGACCTGCCGGAGGTGTCGCTGGTCAGCATCCTCGACGCCGACAAGGAGGGGTTCCTGCGCTCGGCCCGGTCGCTCATCCAGACCATCGGTCGCGCTGCCCGCAACGTGTCGGGCCAGGTCCACATGTACGCCGACAAGATCACGCCCTCGATGCGCGAGGCCATCGACGAGACCCAGCGCCGCCGCGAGATCCAGATCGCCTACAACCTCGCCGCCGGTGTGGACCCGCAGCCGCTGCGCAAGAAGATTGCCGACATCACCGACCTGCTCAACCGCGAGGACGCCGACACCGAGGCGCTGATCGGCTCCGGCCGCAGCCAGTCGCGAGGCAAGGGCGGCGGTCGAGGCGGTCGCGGCACCGTCCAGGCCGATGCCGGCGTGGCCACGGACCGGTTGCGCAACCTGCCCGCCAACGACCTGGCCAACCTCATCCAGGAGCTGTCCACCCAGATGCACCAGGCCGCGGGTGACCTGCACTTCGAGCTGGCGGCGCGGCTGCGTGACGAGATCGGCGATCTCAAGAAGGAACTGCGGCAAATGTCCGCCGCGACCCAGTAGGCGTTAGGGGCGGAATGCCCCTTAGTGACCCATTTCTCGGCGATCGTGCGTCATTTGCGTGAGGACACGGTGGGATGGTGGTGCGAGCCTCTTCACCGGAGGTGCCCATGGGTGCTGGTCGCAGGTCCGCCGAGGGTCGCGCATGAGCGTGTTGGGTCGCGCCGTCGCCGAGTCGTCCACTGCGGTGCGTACGGTCTTCAGCAACCGCAACCTGCGGCGGATCATGCTCGCCTTCGGTGGCTCGCTGATCGGGGACTGGGCCTACGCCACCGCGATCGCGGTGTGGGCGTTCGGGGTCGGCGGCGCCAAGGTGCTCGCGATCTGGGCGGTGGTGCGCTTCGTGCTGATGGCGGTGTGCACCCCCTTCGCGGCGACCTTCGTCGACCGCTACTCCCGCAAGGGGATCATGGTCGGGGTCGACGTGGCGCGGTGCGTCCTGCTGCTCGTGATCGCCGCCGGCATGGCCACCCTCGAGCCGATCATCGTCTTCGGCCTGGCCAGCATCGTGTCGGTGCTCGGGACACCGTTCCGGCCGGCGCAGCGCGCCATGCTTCCCTCGCTGGTGTCGCGCCCGGAGGAGCTCACGGCCGTCAACGGCACCTCGAGCACCCTCGAGAGCCTGGCGTTCTTCGCGGGACCCGCCCTGGCGGCAGGGCTCTTGGCGCTGACGTCCGTCGAGGCGGTCCTCGTCTTCGACGCGGCCACCTTCCTCTGGTCCGCGGCCCTCGTCCGGGGAGTTCACGCCGTGGACGGGACGCAGCCCGCTCCGGTCCCGACTGTGGTCGCACCCCCGGCGGAGGGGGCGCCTGTCCTGTCGGACGGCGCAGCAGTGCAGGAGCAGGTCGACACCCCCGAGGACGTCGCGCCCGTCAAACGCAGGGGAGCGTTCCTGCGCGAGACCGCTGCGGGCTTCGGCCACATCTGGCGTGACCGCGACCTGCGGGTGCTCGTGGCGCTCACCTGCGCCCAGACCCTCGTCGCGGGCGCCTCCGCGGTCTTCGTCGTGGCGGTCGCCTTCGACCTGGTGGGTCTCGGGGCCCCCGGCGTGGGCTTCCTCGACTCGATGCTGGGGGTGGGTGCCCTCGTCGGTGGCTTCGTTGCGTTGTCCCGGGCCTCCCGACAGCAGCTGGGCCTCGACTTCTGTGTCGGGGTCGTCCTGTGGTCCTTGCCGCTCGTGATCCTGGCCGTGTGGCCGACTGTCGCGGCCGCCGTCATGGTCATGCTCCTGCTGGGGATGGCCAACCCGCTCGTCGACGTCAACCTCGACACCCTGCTGCAACGCCTCACCCCGGACCACCTGCTCGGTCGGGTGTTCGGCACCCTGGACTCCGCCTACATCGCCTCGATGGCCGTTGGTGCGGCCGTGATGCCGCTGCTCATCGCCCTCGTCGGGCTGCAGTGGGGGATGGGCGTCCTAGGCCTGACCGTCACCGCCATGGTGCTGCCGGCCGTTCCCCGCATGCGCCGGCTCGACCTGACGCTCCGGGCTCCCGAGGGACTTGCCCTCGTCGAGGGAGTGCCGATGTTCGCGCCGCTCGACCGCACTGCCGTGGAGGGCCTGGCCAGGCAGCTGACGCGGGTCGAGGTCGGTGCCGGCTCGCTGGTCTTCGACGAGGGTGACCCGGGAGACCAGTTCTTCATCATCGAGACCGGTGCGGTGGAGGTGTGGCACGACGGGGTCCTGCTACGACGCGAGGAGGCTGGCGACTACTTCGGCGAGATCGCCTTGCTGCGTGACGTGCCGCGCACTGCGCAGGTGCGGGCCGTGACCCCGACCGTGCTGCGCGGTCTCGACCGCAAGGCCTTCCTCGATGCGGTCCTGGGCAACGTCGAGGCGGTGACTGCCGCCGAGACCATCGTGGCGCGACGGATCCTCGCAGGATGACCATGGGCGACCTCGACAGCCGACTGGGTCCCTACCTGCCGGCCCTGCTGCGTCAGGGTGTGCAGGCCAAGCCGAACGCCGTCTCGTGGACGGTCCACGGCAGCCTCGTGCTGCTCGACATCAGTGGGTTCACGCGGCTCACGGAGCGGCTCGCCACCCGCGGCCGGGCAGGAGCCGAGGAGCTCAGCGACATCCTCGACCTGGTCTTCGGCCCGCTCGTGGAGTCGGCCCTCGCCGAGGGTTGCGACCTGCTCAAGTGGGGCGGCGATGCCGTCCTGCTGCTGGCGGTCGGTCCGAAGTCCGGTGTGCGAGCCGCGCGCGCCGCAGCCCTCATGCGGGCCGCGCTCGGCCGCGTGGGGCACCTCCGGACCTCGGTGGGCCCAGTGGTGCTGCGCGCCTCGAGCGGGGTGGCCAGCGGAGAGATCCACCTGGCCCTGGTCGGGGACGCGACGATGCACCGTGAGCTCATGGTGCTCGGACCGGTCACCAGCCGGGTGGTCGCGACCGAGTCTGCGGCCGCGCCCGGCCAGGTGCTGCTCGATGCGGCGACCACGCTCATGGTGCCCGGACGCTTCGTCGGTGCGGCGTCCGGCCCGGGGTTCCTGCTCCGGGGCACGCCACCGGGTCCGGCTACCTCGGAGGGTGAGTCCGCGCTGGGACTCAGGGATGCGGTGGCTACCGTCGGAGACGCGGTCGTGACCGATCGGGCCCACCTCGTCCCGAGCCAGCTGCGGACGCATGTGGCCAATGGCCCGCATGAGCCGGAACACCGGGTGGCGACCGCGGCGTTCATCCGCTTCTCCGGGACGGACGGCCTGCTCGAGCGCGAGGGCCCGGACGCTGTCACTGATGCCCTCGACCAGCTCGTGCGCAACGTCCAGGACGCCACGGCGAGGCACGGGGTGTCCTTCCACGAGACGGACATAGACACCGATGGCGGCAAGGTGATGCTCGTCGCCGGCGCCCCTCAGAGCACCGGTGACGACGTCGACCACCTGCTCGCGACCGTGCGCCTCGTGGTCGACCGAGCCGGGCGACTGCCCGTGCAGGTCGGCGTCGCGCAGGGCCGAGTATTCACCGGCGACCTGGGACCCGCCCTCCGTCGCACCTACTCCGTCAAGGGCGGTGCGGTGAACCTGGCCGCCCGGCTTGCCGCGCGAGCGGGCGCAGGCACCATCAGCCTTCCCGCCGAGCTGCTCGAACACAGCCGGACCCACTGGGAGCTTGGCCCGAGCGCGTCGCTCCGGCTCAAGGGGCTGGCCGAGCCGGTGTACGCGGTGTCCTTGGGTGCGGCCACCTCACGAGTCCTCGACCAGGCCGACACCGCCATGGTCGGACGTGCGGGCGAGCTGGCCCAGGTCACAGCGGCGTTCGACGCGGTGGCCGACGGAGTGGGCAGCGTGGTCACCATCGTGGGCGAGCCGGGGATGGGCAAGACGCGGCTGGTGTCCGAGGTGCTGACCAGTGCGGACGACTTCCGGGTGCTCACCGCTGAGGCCGGACACAGCGGGTCGAGCGCCCCGTATGCCACGGTCCGGACCCTGCTCGCCCAGGCCCTCGGACTCGCAGCCGACCTCGACCCCGCGGCGGCCCTCACCCAGGCCGCCGGTGTGGTGGGGTCGAGCCACCCACACCTGCTTCCTTCGCTGCCGATGCTGGGCATGGTCTTCGGCCTCACCCTGGACGATGGACGCGGGGGCGAGCGGCTCGTCGCCGGCGCCGCTGCCGGGGAGGGGGCGACGGGGACCGAGCTCGCGGAGGAGTTCCGTTCGGACGCCCTGCACCGCCTGGTCATCGAGGTCCTCGAGGCGGCCCTGCCGAGCCCGACCCTGGTGGTGGTCGAGGATGCCCACTTGATGGACGGGGACAGTGCACGGTTGCTCGAACAGGTCGCAACCCGGTGCGACGACCAGCCGTGGGTCCTGCTGACGACCCGGAGGTCCCGAGACGGGGCACCCCCCGACGGCCTGGTCATCGAGCTGGGGCCGTTGGCCGTCGACGCCAGCCAGCAGATGAGCGAGCTGGTCGACCCCGACCACCCCCTTGCCCCGGGCGCGGCCCAGGCACTGGTCGCCCGCTCCGGCGGTCATCCGCTCTTCCTGCGTGAGCTGGTCCTGGCCGCCTCGCGGGGCGAGCGGATCGACGAGCTGCCCTTGTCGGTGGAGGAGCTCGTATCCGTGCAGATCGACGCCCTGGCGCCCCGTCGGCGGTCGTTGCTGCGCCGGGCGGCCGTGCTCGGGGACTCGTTCACCCTGGGACTGCTGGCCCGTCTCGTGGAGCCCGACGCCGCGGCTGCCCTCCGTGAGGACGTCACGGAGCTGTCGACGTTCCTCGAGCCCATGGGTGCCCGGCGCTGGCGGTTCCGGCACGCGGTGCACCGGGAGACGGCGTATGCCGGCCTGTCGATGAAAGTGCGTAGCCGCCTGCACGGGCAGGTGGGGGATGTGCTGGCCAGGTCCGCCGGCGCGATGCAGCGCCGCCCGGAGGTGCTGGCCCACCACTTCTATGCGGCCGGGCGCTACGAACAGGCGTGGCGCTGCGCCCGCCTGGCTGGTGCCAAGGCGTCCTTCGCGGCAGCACCCGAGGCGGCGGCGCAGGCTTACGCCCTGGCCGCGGAGGCCGCGCTGCAGTCCGGGTCGGTCCCGACTCCGGAACGGGCCGCCGACCTCGAGTCGTGGGGGGATGCCCTCTTCCTGTGCGGCCGCTCCGGAGCCGCCGACCGGGCGTATGCCCGCGCGGGGCGACTCCGCGCCGGGGAACCGGTCAGGTCCGCATCCATCGCACTCAAGGCCGCCAAGGTGGCCCAGCGTCAAGGGCGGCACCCTGTGGCCCTGCGGCGCACGGCCGTGGGGTTGCGTCTGCTCGAGGGGACGACGGATCCGCAGGCCGTGGCCGCGCGAGCACGGCTCCTGGCTCGCCGGAGCGTGGTGCTGATGAGCCAGGGTCGGTACCGGGACGCGTCGCGCAGTGCCGAGGAGGCCGTCCGCGTGGCCGTGGCCACGGGTCAGGACGACCCCTTGGCGCAGGCTCACCTCGTCCTGCACGGGGTGGAGGTCTTCACCGGCTCGAGCTCCGACGTCGACCACGGGGGCACTGCGCTGCGCCTGTACACAGGGCTTGGGGACCTGAGCGGGCAGGCCCACGCCCACAACAACATCGCCATGCGCCGGCTGCTCCAGGGGCGGTGGTCGGAGGCGCTGGAGGGGTTCCAGCGCGCCGCCGCCGACTTCGACCAGGTGGGCGACGTCGCCAACGCCGCCAACGCGGCATACAACAGCGCGGACCTGCTGAACAGGCAGGGACGTCCGCAGCAGGCGCTCGAGGTGCTGGCCGGCGTACTGCGCATCGCGCGAGCGGTGGGCGACGAGGAGCTGCGCGCACTGGTGTTGCGCGAGCAGGGTCGCGCCCACCACCGGGCCGGACGGCCCGACGAGGGCGAGGTGTTGCTGGCAGAGGCTCGGGCCCTGTTCTATGCGCTGCACGAACCCCACGAGATCTGCGAGACGGACATCGCCATCGCTGAAGGTCACCTCCTGGCCGGTCGGTCGGCCGAGGCGCTCGGCGCGACGCAGACGGCCCTCGCCACGATCACTGGACTGCGTGCTGCGACCCTGCTGCCGTCGGCGCTGCGCGTCCGCGCGAGTGCCCAGGCCGAGCTCGGCGATCTGCCCGGTGCGTGGGCATCGCTGCGCGAGGGACTTGCGGCGAGCGCGGCACCGGACCTGGCCCACGAGCGGGGGTTCCTGCTGGCGGTCCAGGCGCACCTCGAGTCGGTCGAGCTGGCCGACCACGAGGCGTCGGCTGCCCTCGACCGGTTGGGCGTGCTCAGACCGCCCCTACCGTGGCTGCCGATCGAGGCTCACGGGTAGCTGCCCCGGATGTCGTGGACGAAGAGGATGACGCTGTAGAGGTCACCCGCGTTGTCGCGCGTGGACTGCACGGAGTCACGGCAGGCGGTCTGCCCTGCGCCCAGCACACCCTTGGACGGACAGTCGGGCACCTGAAGGAAGGCTCCGGTGTTCGTCACGTCGATGACGATCGGGAACGAGCTGACCCCACCCTGGCCGCACAAGGTCTTGTCGCAGGCCAGGACGAACGTGGCGGGGGCAGTCACCGAGTAGAGGGGCGCCCCGTTGGCGTCCTTGAGGGACACTTCGGCGGTCACCAGCCGGGCGGTGGTGCCCGACTGGGTGCGGCAGGTCAGGATGTTGTCGCACGAGCCCACGGACATCAGCACCGGGCCGTTTCCTCCGTTGGGCAGCTGGAGGAAGCCGCAGACGGGCGACGTGGGTGTGGGGGCCGGGCACCCAGGGTCGGTCACGGTCAGGTTGCTGCGGGGTGTGGCCTGCGTTCGCACCGCGGTCACTGCCACGTTGAACGTGGTGGTCGTGCCACTCAGCGCGGTCCCGGAGACGGCGGCTACGCCGAGCGTGACTCCGTTCCCGAAGGGTGCGTACGTGGCGCCGGCCACCGTCCCGCGGCTGTTGCGCTTGGCGATCGTGCCCTCGAGCACGCCGGCGAGAGTGCCCGAACCGGTCACCAGACTGAGTCGGACGCGGGTGTCCTGGGTGAGCACGAGCGGCACACCCAACGGGTCCCTGGCCTCGACGACGACGCTGAACGGGCGCCCCGCCACCGCGCCGACGAGACCGGTGCCCTGGTCGCCGACCGAGATCACCGCCAGGCTCCCCTTCACGGCGCCCGCCATCGATGCGGAGGGCGACACCACGAGCAGCACGGCCGCCCACAGCAGGGCCACCACGGCCAGGACCGAGATGGGGTGTCGGCGCGATCGGCTGACGGACATGGGGGACCTCGGATCGACGGGGAATGGATGAGTTCTCCATCGTGGACTCCAACCCCGCTTCCGCTGTACCTCAGTTGTCCTAGGCCGTTTGGGGCGAGCCAGCCTTCACGGCCCGCTCCTACGCTGGCTCCGGGAGGCGGTGATCCGTGGCGACCGTCACTGGAACGGGGCCTGCGGGCGCCACGAGGGATGCACGGGTCGGCAGTGGGACGGTGCTGGCCGTCGCCTCCATCGGCGCCTTCCTCGCGTTCCTGGACGCCACCGTCGTCAACGTCGCGTTCCCGAGCATCCGCGCCTCCTTCGGAGGTGCCAGCATCGGTGAGCTCTCCTGGGTGCTCAACGCCTACAACATCGTCCTCGCCGCCACTCTCATCCTCTTCGGACGGATGGCCGACCTGGTCGGCCGACGCCGCCTGTTCGCGCTCGGCGTCGCCCTGTTCACCCTGTCGTCGCTGCTGTGCGCGGCTGCCGGTTCGGTCTGGTGGCTCGTGGCGGCCCGCTCGGTCCAGGCGCTGGGTGCCGCGATGCTCATCCCCGCCTCGCTCGCGTTGGTGATCCAGGCCTTCCCGGTGGAGCGTCGCGTCCACGCGGTGGGGCTGTGGGGCGCGACCGCCGCAGCCGCGGCCGGCCTGGGACCACCGATCGGCGGCGCCCTGGTGAAGTGGGGGGACTGGCGCTGGGCGTTCCTCGTCAACCTGCCGGTGGGCGTGGGTGCGTTGGTGGCAGCGCGCCGGTGGCTGGTGGAGAGCAGGTCGCCGGGCCGACGCACGCTGCCCGACCTGCGAGGGGCCGTCCTCCTCGCCCTCGCGATGGGACTGCTCACCACCGCGATCGTGACCGGCAACGACTGGGGCTGGACCAGTGCCGGAGTGCTGCTGTGCGCTGCGGGGGCCTTGGCGGCGGCAGTGGGGTTCGTCCAGAGCTCGCGGGTGCACCCCAGCCCGCTGGTCGACCGGGCGTTGATGTCCTCTCGGGGGTTCGTGGTCGCCAACGCGGCCTCAGCGGTTGCGGGGCTCGGCTTCTACGCCTACCTGCTGACGAATGTCCTGTGGTTGCAGTACATCTGGCACTACGACGTGTTCAGGACAGGCCTGGCCCTGGTGCCCGGGGCCGTCGTCGCGGCGGTGTCGGCCGCCGTGCTCGGCCCGCTCGCAGAGCGCCGTGGACACCTCGTGGTCGTGGTGCCGGGCGCGCTGGTGTGGGCTAGTGCCTACGCCTGGTATGCCGTCGCGGTCGACCCGTCGCCGAGCTTCCTGGGGCACTGGTTGCCCGGCCAGGTCCTCAGCGGGCTGGGGGTGGGCGCCACCCTTCCGATCCTCGGCAGCGCAGCGCTGACCTCCGTGCCGGGTGGCCGCTACGCGGTCGCGTCGGCGGTGAACTCGAGCGTCCGGCAGATCGGTGGCGTCCTGGGGATCTCGTTCCTCGTGGTGCTCATCGGCACGCCCGCGCCGACCGGCGCGGCGGACGCCTTCCGGAGGGGGTGGGTGTTCAGTGCCGCCTGCTTCGTCCTGTGTGCCGGGGTGGCCCTCTTGGCGGCCGGCTCGAGGCACCGGGCCGAGCCGGCCGACGAAGGGTCCGGTGAAGTCAGCCCCGCGCTGCTGTCGGTACCGGAGATCGTCACGGCCGCCGCCGTCCCCGTCTTGCGCTCCCTGATGCACGAGCTCGAGCCGGCCGGCCGCGAGCGCGTCGAACGGTCAGGGGAGCGGGTTCGTCTCCATGCGGGGGAGATCCTCTTCGAGGCCGGCGACCCTGCAGGGGCGGCTTTCTCGGTGCTGAGTGGGCGGGTCGACGTACTCACCGCAGACGGCCGGGTGCGGTCCCTCGGGGCCGGCGACGTCATCGGGGAGCTGGCCATGCTCACCGGGGGTGTGCGCAGCGCGACCGTGCGCGCGCGCCGTGACTCGGTGCTCCTGCGCATCGCGCCGGACGCGCTGGACAGGGCCATCGACGAGCATCCGGCCACGGCGCGCTCGCTGGTGCGGGTGCTCGCTTCCCAGCTGGCCAGCCCGCCCGTCCGGGAACGCCAGCGGCAGCCGGCCATCATCGCCGTCGTCGGTCTGCACGCCGGGGCCCCGGTCGCGGACGTGACCGATGCGATGAAGGTCGGGCTAGCCCGCTGGCTCAGGGTCGCGGTCTCCGGCGAGGTCGATGTCGCCGGGCTGGAGCGGCTCGAGCGCGACCACGACAGGGTGCTGCTGTCCGCGCCGCTCGACCCCCACGGCATGCCGTGGTCGGATCCGCAGGGGTGGTACGCCGCCGCGATCCGCCAGGCCGACCTCGTGGTCGCCGTCGCCTCGGGTGGGCAGCGTCCGGACGGCTCGACCCCGCAGCTCCCCTCCGGCGCGGATCTGGTCCTCGTCGGGGAGAACCCTTCGGTTGACCAGGTGCTCGCCTGGTCCCAGCTGCTCGACGCCTGGCAGGTGACCAAGGTCGGCTCGCCCACCACGGCTGCCCTGCGCCCCCTGGTCGCCAGGCTGGCTGGTCGGTCGCTCGGGCTGGTGCTGGCGGGCGGCGGTGCCCGAGCCTTCGCCCACCTGGGCGTGCTGGCAGCGCTCGAGGAGGCCGACCTGCCCGTCGACCGGGTGGCGGGGTGCAGCATCGGAGGCATCGTTGCGGCTCTCCATGCAGCGGGTATGCCGGCGCACGAGGCTCGCGAGCAGATCTACCGCGAGTTCGTGCGCGGTCGCCCGTTCTCCGACTACACGGTCCCGCGGGCGGCCCTGGCGAAGGGGCAGCGGCGTCATCGCGCCATGGTGCGCGTCTTCGGCGACACCCTGATCGAGTCCCTGCCCCACCAGTTCCGCTGCGTCAGCACCGACCTGCTTGCCCGGGAGCTGGTGGTCCATCGTCGCGGCCTGCTGGTCCCCGCCCTGATGGCGACCACGGCGCTACCGGGCCTGTTCCCACCGGTCAAGGCGGAGGGTCGGCTCCTCCTCGACGGCGGGGTCCTCAGCAACCTGCCCGTGGAGGTGCTGACCGAGCGACCCGAAGGACCGCTGGTGGCCGTGAACATCTCGATGGGCGGGTCGGGACCGACTCGACCGACTGTGGGCGGACCGCCCCGGCCGCTGCGGACACCGGCACTGGGGGAGACGCTGCTGCGGACCATGCTCATCGGCAGCGGAGGCGCCGTCGAGGCTGCCCATGCGGCTGGCGCGATCGTGGTCACTCCGGCGGCCATGGGCGTGGGGCTCCTCGAGTTCCACCAGCTGGACACCCTGGTGGAGGCGGGGCTGGTTGCCGGTCGCCGGCTCGTGGCGGAGTCGGGACTATCGTCGCTCCTGTGACCGCGCTCGACGCCGACGCCCTGCGTGACTACTGCCTGGCCAAGCCGGGGGCGTGGGTGGACCAGCCCTGGGAAGGCGACTTCGTCGCGAAGGTGGGGGACAAGATCTTCGCCTTCATGGGCAGCGAGTCCGTGGGGCTGAAGTGCGGCGCGAACCGGGCCGAGGCCGACGAGTGGGTCCTGCAGTACCCGGACGACGCCTCCGTGATGGCCTACATCGGCCGGTCCGGCTGGAACACCCTGCGCCTGGGTGGCGCGATCCCCGACGACGAGATCCGAGAGGCGGTCGACGTGTCCTACGAGACCATCGTCGGCAAGCTGCCCAAGTCGCGACGCCCGCCTCAGGACTGAGCCGCACCGGGACTGATCCGCAGGACTGAGCTCGCAGAACCGAGACAACCTGGCTCCGAGTTGGGTCTATGGGCTGGAGTCTGGGAGACTCGTTTTCGTTCATCGGAGGGCCGGGCCCCCCGATGTAGTTTGGTTTTGTTCATCGGAGGGCCGGGCCCCCCGATGTAGTTTGGTTTTGTTCATCGGAGGGGAGTATCCCCACGCGGTGTCCTCGTCATCACGGCCTGTCGCACCGCTGAAGCCAGCAACGCGGCATACAGGGCCCGGGGAGCCGGTCCGCACCTGTTTGGGGCGGGAGAGACCTCCGGCCACCTCGTTGTGACCGGAAGGTTCCCCCTTGACCGCGTTCGTCGCCACCACCGCCACCCAGATGCAGGTCCCGACCTGGGTCTGGTACCTCACCGTCGGCCTGATGGCCGCAGTCCTTCTCTTCGACGTCTTCATCATCGCCCGGCGCCCGCACGTGCCGTCGACCAAAGAGGTCAGCATCTCGCTGGCCGGCTACATCGGCGCGGCCCTGCTGTTCGGCCTGGGCGTGTGGTACTTCACGCACGACCAGGCCGGCGCCAAGTTCATGACCGAGTACTACGCGGGCTGGCTGACCGAGTACTCGCTGTCGGTCGACAACCTGTTCATCTTCCTGCTGATCATGGCCAGGTTCGGTGTGCCGGAGAAGCTCCAGCAGTCGGCGCTGCTGATCGGCATCATCATCGCGATCATCCTGCGCGGCATCTTCATCGCCGTGGGCGCAGCGGCGATCAACCAGTTCTCGTGGGTCTTCTACATCTTCGGCGCCTTCCTCATCTACACCGCCGTCAAGCTCGGCAAGGAAGGTGAGACCGACGACGACGAGTACGAGGAGAACCGCTTCATGAAGTTCGTGGAGCGACGGTTCCCGGCGACCGACCAGTACGACGGCGCCAAGCTGTTCACCCACATCAACGGCAAGAAGCTCGCGACGCCGATGTTCATCGTCATCATGGCGCTCGGCACGACTGACCTGCTCTTCGCGCTCGACTCGATCCCGGCGATCTACGGCCTCACCAAGGAGCCCTACCTGGTGCTCACCGCCAACCTGTTCGCCCTGATGGGTCTGCGTCAGCTCTACTTCCTCATCGGCGGACTGCTCAAGAAGCTCGTCTACCTCAGCCTGGGCCTTGCCGTCCTGCTGGCCTTCATCGGCGTCAAGCTGGTGCTGCACGCCCTGCACGAGAATGAGCTGCCCTTCATCAACGGTGGCGAGCACGTGACCGCCGCGCCGGACATCCCGATCTCGGTGTCGCTCTGTGCGATCGTCGTCATCCTCGGGGTCACGACCGTGGCCAGCCTGTGGAAGTCCCGCAAGGACGAGCGCGAGCGGCTCTCAGCCTCCTGACGCTGCCGGATCCTTGCGCTGGCCGGCGCCCATCACCAGGGCGCTGGCCAGCACCACCAGGGCCATGCCGACCAGCTGCACCCGGCCCAACCGCTGGTGGAGCACGAGCAGACCTGCCAGCGCGGCCGCGGCCGGTTCGAGGCTGAGCAGGATGCCGAACACCCGCGCGTTCAGGTGCCGTAGCGCCGCGAGCTCGAGCGAGTAGGGCAGCACCGAGGACAGCACCGCGATGCCCAGCCCCTTGGCCACCGACTCTCCGGTCCACGATGGGAGGCTGGTGACCCCGAAGGGGAGCGTCACGACGAGCGCCACGGCCATGGCCAGGGCCAGTCCCTCGAGGTTGGCGAACTCGCGCCCTGCCCGGCCACTGGCGACGATGTATGCCGCCCAGCAGGTTCCCGCGAGCGCGGCCAGTCCCAGCCCGGTCCACTCCATGTCGGCGAACGACGTGTCGAGCGCCTCGGAGATGAGGACGACGCCCACCGCGGCCGCAGCCACGGCCGCGAGGTCGCGCAGCCGCCGGGAGAGGGCCGTCGCCAGGGCGAGCGGGCCGAGGAACTCGATCGTCACCGCGACGCCGATGGGCAGGTGGGCGAGGGAGGCGTAGAAGGCGAGGTTCATCAGACCCAGCGCGCAGCCGAACCCCAGCACGGTCAGCCAGGCGGTGCGGCCGTGACCGCGGAGCCGGGGGCGGGCGATCACCCAGAGGATGGCGGTCGCGAACACCAGGCGGAGGGTGACCGAGCCACCCGCGCCGATCTGGGGGACCAGGGTGGCTGCCAGCGCACCGCCGAACTGCACCGAGACGATCGCGGTGAGGACGAGGAGCAGCGGCCGAGCCGGGGTCCGCGTCGCCACCATGGTTGGCGACTCTAGTGAGGCACCCGGTGAAGGTCGCCGCCAACACCGGAGTCGCGACAAACGTATGCGTTGTTGACCAGTACTGAGATACAAGTCGTCCAAATGGTGAGAAGGTCGCGGGACCTGTTTTCACTTAGACCGTTCACATTCACAGGTCGGTCGCAGGGCACGCAACGCACTGCGTGGCGAGAGCAGGCAACCGGCATGTATTCGTGAGGTCACCTAGTCCCTATTGACTATTGCTGCCCGTCTTTTTGACCTCATACCTTTGACGAGTCGCGGAACCACAGGGAGTCCTCACAGGGGGTGCTGGTCTCCGGTCTGCGGGGTTGTGAGGGACATACATGGCTGCATTGTTTGAAGATCATCAGCGCCCAGTCGCTGGCGGAGAGATCGACACCGTTCGCGCACTGCTGCACGACTTGCGGCAGCCGCTGGCGGCGATCCTCCTCTTGGCCGGGACCGAAGGCGGTGACGTCGGTCGCAAGATGGACGGTATCGCTGGACAGGCGCGCTGGCTCGCCGAGCTCGTGGAGACCAGTCTCAGCGAGGCCGCTGCGGACGAGGTGACGACCACCGACGTGGTGGCCGTCGCCACCCGTGCGGTCACGCGCGCCCGGGCCACGGCGAACTGCGAGATCAGCATCGACTCGGTGAGTGCCCTGGAGGCGTGGGCACGCCCGGTGGCGTTGAGCCGGGCACTCGCCTGCGTGCTCGACAACGCCGTGCGCGCAGCCGGCGACGGTGGACACGTGCGGGTCGACGCCTACGCCGACCGCGAGGGTGCGCACCTCACGGTCACCGATGACGGACCTGGGCTCGGAAAGGTCACGGCGCGTACGTCGCTCGGCCTGACCACCACGCGGGCGATGGTTGCCGCCTGCCACGGGTCCTTCTCGCTGCATGCCGCTGAGGGTGGTGGCACCGTGGGCGACATCTGCCTTGCCCAGGCCCAGCTGGGTCTGGTGGCGTCATGAGGATCGTCGTCTGCGACGACCACCTGCTGCTGCTCGAGGCTCTTGGCCTGGCGCTCGGTGCCCGCGGGCACGAGGTCGTCGCCCTGGCCGGCACGCCGGAGGAGGCGGTCAGCGCCGTGGCGATGCACCGGCCGGACGTCTGCCTGCTCGACGTCAACTTCCCGGGCGGCACGTCGGTCTCGGCGATCCACGAGATCCGCGAGATCTCCCCGGAGACCAAGGTCGTGATGCTGTCGGCCGAGGCCGACCACTCGATCGTGGGTCGGGCGATCGCCGAGGGTGCGTCGGGCTACGTCGGCAAGGAGAAGCCGATCGTCGAGATCGTCGAGATGTTGGACCGCGCGGTGCGTGGCCAGCTCGCGGTCGAGCCGTCGCTGCTGCAGCGGGCCCTGCGTCCGCAGAAGTCGACGGACGACCCGCTGTGGGCGCTGCAGTTCCTCACCGACCGTGAGTGGCAGGTGATGCGCTGCATCATGGACGGCCAGACCACCGAGGAGATGGCGACCTCGCTGGGGGTGCAGCGGAGTACCGCACGCACGCACGTCCAGAACCTGCTCACCAAGCTGGGGGTCCACTCCAGGCTGCAGGCTGCTGCGCTGATGTCGGCGCACGGCTCGCACGAGTCCTGGCCGGCCCACCTGCGCTGATGCGCTCGAGCGACCTTCCCGTCCGGCAGCAGCCGGGCGGGGAGTCTCGTATAGACGGAAGGGACTAGTCCCGTCACCCTTTTGACGTAGGGCCTCCTCCGGCACGGACCGGTTCTGCCTCCTGTGCCAGTACGTCACCCTGAGGCCATGGCGGCCCCGGTGCGTGTTCTGCTCGTGGATGACCACGAGGTCTTCGTGGATGCCCTGGCCATGTGCCTGGGGGACTACCCAGACATCCAGGTGCAGGGTGCCGCCACGGGGGTCGCCCAGGCGCTGCGGCGCTTGCGCGAGGTGGAGTGCGATGTCGTCGTCCTCGACCTCGCCCTGGCCGGCGAGGACGGGCTCGCAGTGGCTCGAGAGGCCCTGGCGGCCGACCCCACCCTCGGCATCGTCATCGCGACGGGTGCGGAGGCGGGGGACCAGATCGTCGAGGCCGTCCAGCTCGGGGTGCGTGGCTGGGTCGCCAAGACCGAGACCGCTGACGCCCTGGTGGACGCCATCCGCGGCGTTGCCCGCGGGGAGACGCGGATCCCGGCCGACCTGTTGGCCGGGGTCCTGGTGTCCCTGTCGCGCGGTCAGCACACCACGGTGGAGCACGTCCAGGGGATCCGTGAGCTGACCGGACGCGAGCTCGAGGTGCTCGGCTGTCTCGTCGAGGGCATGAGCCGCACCGAGATCGGGCTGCTACTGCACGTGTCGCCCAACACGGTACGAACCCACGTCCAGAGCATCCTGCACAAGCTCAAAGTGCACTCCGCCCTGGCGGCCGTCGCCATCGCGCGGCGCGCCGGCGTCACCGGCGCCTCGATCCCGACGGCCTAGCCCTGCCAATGGCCTAGGCGCCGCGGGGGAGCTCCGGCAGGCCTGCCTGGGCGCTGACTCCGGTGTCGATGCGCCTGGCCAGCCAGAGCAGCAGCCCGGCGCGTGACCCACGGACGGGGACGGTGCCGCCGCCGACCTGCCACCGGTCACCTTCGTCGGTCAGCAGGTCCAGGTCCGGCGGGTGGCTGCCCAGCTGCAGCCGCGACACCGCATCGTCGACGAACCGGTGCAGCAGCTCGGGCTCGACGTCGGCAAAGGTGAACCCGTCGTCGAGGTCGACGTGGTGGTAGACGAGCTCACGCAGCCGCAGGAACGGCAGCACCCGCGGCGGGATCTTCAGGCCACCACGCATCTCCACCTCGTCGACGGCCAGCGGCCCTGCGAGGTCGGCCAGCCGTGGCCCAAGTGCGGCAGCGGTGTCGGTGAGGTCGTCGACGAACGCGCCGGCCGGGCGACCGTCGTCGGCCGATGCCGGCCCGGTCCGCAGGGCGCCCTGCTCGATCTCGGCGTCGCGGGCCGTCGTCCCACCCGGGTACATCTGCCGCGGCCGGCCGTCCAGCGCCCACTCGGTGAGGCGCAGGATCGCCTCGGCGTTGCGCGCGACGTGGCTCAGGATGTGGGCGCGGCTCCACCCCTCACACAGGGACGGCGCCCGAACGTCGCCGAGGTGGGTGGCGTGGGCGATGAGCAGCTCGGTATGCCGGGTCACGGCTGCGAGGTCGTCGTCGAGGTTCTCGGGCTTCACGGCTGCTGCCTTCCTGCCTGGGCGGCGCCCAGGGCCTCCGCCTGGGCGAGTGCGTGGGCGGCGCCGATGAAGGTCAGGTGCGAGAACGCCTGGGGGAAGTTGCCGACCATCCGCTTCTCGTGGGGGTCGTACTCCTCGGAGATGAGGCCCACGTCGTTGAACAGGGCGACGAGGCGGTCCATCAGGTCGCGCGCCTTCTCGAGCTGGCCGGACACGGCATACGCGCTCACCAACCACCACGAACAGGCCAGGAACGGGTGCTCGTCGCCCGCAAGGCCGTCCACGCCGGTCTCGGTGCGGTAGCGCAGCAGGAAGCCCGCACGCATGAGGTCCTGCTCGATGGCGGCCACCGTCCCGAGGACCCGAGGGTCGTCGGGAGGGAGGAAGCCCACGAGGGGAATGAGCAGCAACGAGGCGTCGACCTCGGCGGTGTCGTAGTGCTGCGTGAAGGTGTTGCGCTCGGCGTTGAAGCCCTTGTCGAGGATCTCGGCGCGCACCTGGTCGCGGAGCTCACGCCACTGCTCGACGGGACCCTCGAGACCCCACTTCTCCACGCCCCGGACGGCCCGGTCGAACGCGGCCCACACCATGACGCGGGAGTGGGTGAAGTGCCGCAGCGGGCCGCGGATCTCCCACAGCCCGTTGTCCGGCTCCTGCCAGTGGCGGACGAGGTTCTGGACGAGGGCGCGCTGCATCGCCCACGACTGTGTCGACACCTCCAGACCGCGTGCCCGTGCCTCGTCGAGCGCGATCATCACCTCGCCGAGGACGTCGGACTGCCGCTGGTCCACGGCACCGTTGCCGATCCGCACGGGCGTCGAGCCGGCATACCCGGGCAGGTGGTCGAGGGTGCGCTCCGGCAGGCGACGGGACCCGTTGATGGCGTACATGATCTGCAGGTCCTCGGGGTCCCCGGCCACGGCGCGCAGCAGCCAGTTGCGCCACAGCCGGGCCTCGTCGACGTAGCCGGACGCCAGCAGCGCCTCCAGGGTGAGGGAGGCGTCGCGCAGCCAGCAGTAGCGGTAGTCCCAGTTGCGCTCGCCCCCGAAGTCCTCGGGCAGGCTGGTCGTGGGGGCCGCGACGATCCCGCCGTAGCGGGAGTGGGTCATGCCCCGCAGCGTCAGCAGCGACCTGACGACCAGCTCTCGGTAGGGACCTTGGTAGTCGCACCGGGCCGCCCACTCGTTGGAGACCCTGATCGTCTCCGCGATCCGCGAGTCGATGTCCAGCGGCGGGGGGACCTGCTCGAAGGACGGGAACCAGGTCGTCGAGAAGGTGTGCGTCTCGCCCGCGGCGACCTCGAACTCGTCCTCGTGGTGCCCGTCGTGCGCCTGCGGGAGCCGGCTGCCGCGCAGCACCAGCATGTCGGGGCCTGCGACCGCGGTGATGACGTCGCCGTCGAGCCGGTGGCCGACGCTGTGCGACACCCACGGGCGGACCTTGCCGTAGTCGAACCGGACGATCCACTCGTGCCGCATCGTGACGCTGCCCCGCAGCCCCTCGACGCTGCGGATGATGTCGGCCCGCCCGTCACCCAGCGGCATCAGGTCGAGCACCTTCACGGCGCCGGAGTCGGTCTCGTGGATCGTCTCCAGCACGAACGAGTTCTCCACGTAGCGACGGGTGCTGCGGGCGGTCCCGGTGGGACCGAGCAGCCAGCGCCCGTTCTCGGGGGTGCCGAGCAGCGCGGCGAAGCAGGCGGTCGAGTCGAACCGCGGCAGGCACAGCCAGTCGATCGACCCGGCACGGCTCACGAGCGCGGCGGTCTCGGTGTCGCCGAGGACGGCGTACTCCTCGATGGGAGTCGATTCGTGCGGGACCATGCGCCGACTGTATGCCGCGTGCCCGGGCGCCCGCGCGGGAACCGCGGGCCGGCGTCGGTGGGTTCGCCGGTGGGTGGGCCGGTGGGTGGGCCGGTGGGTGGGCAGGTGGGTACGCGGGTGGGTACGCGGGTGGGCACGCGGTGGGTACGCGGATGGGTACGCGGATGGGTACGCGGGCGCCCGGGTCGGGTGAGGACGGGGTTGTCGGTGCGGCCACCTACGATGGTGCGCGTGACTTCAGCCGTGCCCGCCCGCCGCCACCAGCACGACCAGCTCATCGTCCGAGGTGCTCGTGAGCACAATCTCAAGGACGTGTCGGTCGAGCTGCCCCGCGACTCGATGATCGTGTTCACCGGGTTGTCCGGGTCGGGCAAGTCGTCGCTGGCGTTCGACACGATCTTTGCCGAGGGGCAGCGTCGCTACGTCGAGTCGCTGTCGGCCTACGCCCGCCAGTTCCTCGGCCAGATGGACAAGCCGGACGTCGACTTCATCGAGGGCCTGTCACCGGCCGTCTCGATCGACCAGAAGTCCACCAACCGCAACCCGCGATCCACCGTCGGCACCATTACCGAGGTCTACGACTACCTCCGGCTCCTGTTCGCGCGTGCGGGTCGACCGCACTGCCCGGTGTGTGGCGAGCCGATCACCCGGCAGAGCCCTCAGCAGATCGTCGACCGGCTGCTCGAGCTCCCCGACAAGACCAGGTTCCAGGTGCTGGCGCCGGTCGTGCGCGCCCGCAAGGGCGAGTACGTCGACCTGTTCGGCGAGCTCCAGAGCAAGGGCTTCTCCCGGGCCCGGGTCGACGGCGAGGTCGTGTCGCTGACCGAGCCGCCCAAGCTGGAGAAGCAGATCAAGCACACCATCGACGTCGTGGTCGACCGACTCGTGGCCAAGGGCAACGACAGCGGCGCCAAGCGACGCCTCACCGACTCCGTCGAGACCGCGCTGGGTCTGGCCGGGGGAGTCCTCGTCGTCGAGTTCGTCGACAAGGACGCCAAGGACCCGGAGCGCGAGCGGCGCTTCTCCGAGCGGATGGCCTGCCCCAACGACCACCCACTGGCGATGGACGAGGTGGAGCCCAGGTCCTTCTCGTTCAACAGCCCGTTCGGCGCCTGCCCCAAGTGCACCGGTCTCGGCACCGAGCTCGAGGTCGACCCCGAGCTCCTCGTGCCCGACGAGGACCTCACCCTCGCCGATGGGGCCATCGCCCCGTGGGCGTCGACGAGCGGTTCGGCGGAGTACTTCCAGCGGGTCATGACGGCGCTCGGCGAAGACCTCAAGTTCGGGATGGACACGCCCTGGCACGCGCTGTCCACCAGCGCCAAGGAGGCGCTGCTACACGGGCAGAACTACAAGGTGCACGTCCGCTACAAGAACCGCTACGGCCGTGAGCGTTCCTACACGACCGGGTTCGAGGGCGTCGTCCCGTTCGTGAAGCGACGTCACTCCGAGACCGACTCCGAGTGGAGCCGGGAGCGCTACGAGGGCTACATGCGCGAGGTGCCGTGCCCCGAGTGCGGTGGTGCGCGCCTCAAGCCCGAGTCGCTCGCGGTGCACATCGGCGGACGCAGCATCTCGGCCATCTGTGGGCTGGCCATCGCCGACTGCGCAAAGTTCCTCAAGGAGGTCGACTTCACCGCCCGTGAGCACCAGATTGCCGAGCGGGTGATCAAGGAGATCGACGCCCGGCTCGGGTTCCTGCTCGACGTGGGGCTCGACTACCTCTCGCTCGACCGCCCTGCGGGGACCCTGTCCGGTGGCGAGGCTCAGCGCATCCGGCTCGCAACCCAGATCGGCTCGGGCCTGGTCGGCGTCCTCTACGTCCTCGACGAGCCGAGCATCGGTCTGCACCAGCGGGACAACCACCGCCTCATCGAGACGCTGACCCGGCTGCGCGACCTCGGCAACACCCTCATCGTCGTCGAGCACGACGAGGACACCATCGCCACTGCCGACTGGGTGGTCGACATCGGCCCGGGCGCGGGCGAGCACGGGGGCTTCGTCGTGCACTCGGGGACGGTCCAGGGGCTCCTGGAGCACCCCGACTCGATCACCGGCAAGTACCTCTCGGGGCGCCTCGAGATCCCCATGCCGGCGCTTCGTCGTCCACAGGAGAAGGGCCGCGAGGTCACCGTCGTCGGGGCCCGCGAGCACAACCTGCACGGCGTGGACGTGTCATTCCCGCTCGGCAACCTGGTCGCCGTCACCGGCGTCTCGGGCTCGGGCAAGTCCACGCTGGTCAACGACATCCTCTACAACGTGCTGGCCAACAAGCTCAACGGTGCCCGCCACGTCCCCGGTCGCCACAAGACGGTGACCGGCCTGGACAACCTCGACAAGGTCGTCCACGTCGACCAGAGCCCGATCGGCCGGACCCCGCGGTCCAACCCGGCGACCTACACGGGTGTCTTCGACGCGGTCCGCAAGCTGTTCGCCACGACGACCGAGGCCAAGATCCGCGGCTACCAGCCCGGTCGGTTCTCGTTCAACGTCAAGGGCGGTCGCTGCGACGCCTGCTCGGGCGACGGCACCATCAAGATCGAGATGAACTTCCTGCCCGACGTCTACGTGCCGTGCGAGGTCTGTCACGGCGCGCGCTACAACCGCGAGACGCTCGAGGTGCACTTCAAGGGCAAGACCATCGCCGACGTCCTCGACATGCCGATCGAGGAGGCAGCCGACTTCTTCGCCGCGGTCCCCGGGATTGCCCGGCACATGAAGACGCTCAACGAGGTCGGACTCGGCTACGTCCGGCTCGGCCAGCCCGCACCCACCCTGTCCGGTGGCGAGGCGCAGCGCGTCAAGCTGGCCGCCGAGCTGCAGAAGCGGTCGACCGGACGGACCATCTACGTCCTCGACGAGCCCACGACCGGCCTGCACTTCGAGGACATCCGCAAGCTGCTCGGGGTCCTGCAGGGACTGGTCGACAAGGGCAACACGGTGATCGTCATCGAGCACAACCTCGACGTCATCAAGAACGCCGACTGGGTCGTCGACATGGGACCCGAGGGCGGCAACGGCGGAGGCAGGGTCATTGCCGAGGGCACACCCGAGCAGGTCGCCGCGGTGGAGGACAGCTACACCGGTCAGTTCCTCGCGCCGATCCTGGCCCGGAGCGCACGCACGCCACAGCGTGCCGCCGGGGCCAAGCGGACGGCCGCCGCGTCCGCACCCACGAAGGCGGCCACCAGGAAGGCGGCGGTCGCGACCGTGGCGCCCGCTGCCACCACAAAGGCCGCGGCCAAGCGGGCAACCGCCAAGCGGGCAACCGCCACGAAGGCCACCGCAGCCAAGGCCACCGCAGCCAAGGCCACCGCCAGGAAGACGACTGCCCCGAAGACCGCGGCCACCACGTCGACCAGGAAGACTCCGAAGAAGTAGCCCCACGCACGTGCGAACGGCCCCTCGGTGGGACCGAGGGGCCGTTCGATGTATGCCGGCCGGCCGGCATACGGAGTGGTTGGGCTAGACGTCGCCGCCGAGGTAGGACGCCTTGACCGCCGGGTCGTTCGCGAGCTCCTGGCCGGTGCCCTCGCGGACGATCTCACCGGTCTCGAGGATGTAGGCCCGGTGGGCCCGCTTGAGGGCCT
>CAVUGH010000005.1:0-67797 GCA_963740865.1 uncultured Actinomycetota bacterium | reverse complement strand
GACCTCTACGCGGTCGACGACACCTGCAGCCACGCCAACGTCTCGCTCTCCGAGGGTGAGCTCGAAGGCACCACGCTCGAGTGCTGGCTGCACGGCTCGCGCTTCGACGTGCGCACCGGCGAGCCGTCCGGTCCGCCGGCCACGGCGCCCATCGACGTCTACCCGGTCAAGGTCGAGGACGGCGACGTCTACGTCGGCACCACGCCGCTGAACGCCTGACCGACCACCACACCACGCGAGCTTCCGAAACACCGAGCTTTCCGAACAGCTGAACTTCCGAACAGACATTGAGGAACGAGTAACCATGGCAACACTTGAGATTCGTGGCCTGACCGTCACCGTTGACGTCGAGGACGGCACCAAGGAGATCCTGCGCGGGGTCGACCTCACCGTGAAGTCCGGCGAGACGCACGCGATCATGGGCCCCAACGGCTCCGGCAAGTCCACGCTGGCCTACTCGATCGCGGGTCACCCCAAGTACACCGTCACCGGCGGCACCGTCACCCTCGACGGTGAGGACGTGCTGGCGATGAAGGTCGACGAGCGCGCCCGCGCCGGACTCTTCCTCGCGATGCAGTACCCCGTCGAGGTCCCCGGCGTCACGGTCAGCAACTTCCTGCGCACCGCCAAGACCGCCATCGACGGCGAGGCCCCCAAGCTGCGCCACTGGGTCAAGGACATGAAGGGCGCCATGGAGGCGCTGCGCATGGACCCGACCTTCGCCGAGCGCAACGTCAACGAGGGCTTCTCCGGCGGCGAGAAGAAGCGCCACGAGATCCTCCAGATGGAGCTGCTCAAGCCGAGGATCGCGATCCTCGACGAGACCGACTCCGGCCTGGACGTCGACGCCCTGCGCGTCGTCTCCGAGGGCGTCAACCGCGCCAAGGAGAACAGCGAGGTCGGCGTGCTGCTGATCACGCACTACACGCGGATCCTGCGCTACATCAAGCCCGACTTCGTGCACGTCTTCGTCGACGGCAAGATCGTCGAGGAGGGTGGCCCGGAGCTGGCCGACCGCCTCGAGGCCGAGGGCTACGACCGCTACCTCGCCACCCAGGCCTGAGCGCCACACCCAGCCACCCGGCATACGCCATGAGTGCAACGACCTTCAGCGACGGGGAGCTGGCCCGCATCCGGGCCGGTTTCCCGATCCTGTCGCGCACGGTGCGTGACGGGAAGCCGCTGGTCTACCTCGACTCCGGCGCCACCTCGCAGCGGTATGCCGGTGCGCTCGACGTCGAGCGCGCCTTCAGCGAGCAGGTCAACAGCGCCGTGCACCGCGGGGCGCACCAGCTGAGCGAGGAAGCCACCGACGCCTACGAGGGCGCGCGGGCCAAGGCCGCGCGGTTCGTCGGGGGAGTGGACGAGGAGGTGGTGTTCACGAAGAACGCCACCGAGTCGCTCAACCTGGTTGCCTACGCCTTCTCGAACTCCGTTGCGGGACAGGCGAAGGACCCGCGGCTCGACCTCGGTGAGGGCGACGAGATCCTCATCACCGAGATGGAGCACCACGCCAACCTCGTTCCGTGGCAGGAGCTCGCCCGTCGCACCGGCGCCACGCTGCGCTGGATCGGCGTCACCGACGACGGTCGGCTCGACCTCGACGGCGTGCACGGGCCGGCGCTCGGCGAGCTGCTCACCGAGCGCACCAAGGTCTTCGCGTTCACCCACGTCTCCAACGTGCTCGGCACGATCAACCCGGTCCGCGAGCTCGCCGCCGCCGCCCGGGCCGTCGGTGCGCTGACCGTCCTGGACGCCTGCCAGTCGGCGCCGCACCTCGCGCTCGACGTGGCCGACCTCGGGGTCGACTTCGCAGCGTTCTCCGGCCACAAGATGTTCGGGCCCACGGGTGTGGGCGTCCTGTGGGGCCGCAGCGAGCTGCTGCACGCCATGCCTCCCTTCATCACCGGTGGCTCGATGATCGAGACGGTCCGGATGGAGGCGACCACCTACGCGCCGCCCCCGCAGCGCTTCGAGGCCGGCTCGCCGAACTCGGCGCAGGCCGTCGGGCTCGGTGCCGCCATCGACTACCTCGACGAGCTCGGCCTGGACCGGATTGCCGCCCACGAGCACGCGCTCACCGAGCGGCTGCTGGCCGGTCTGGCGCAGCGACCGTGGGTGCGCATCGTCGGTCCCGCTGAAGCGGTCGACCGGGTCGGTGCCGTCGCCTTCGACGTGCAGGGTGTGCACGCCCACGACGTCGGGCAGGTGCTCGACGACCAGGGCGTCGCGGTCCGAGTGGGGCACCACTGCGCGTGGCCGCTGCACCGCCGGATGGGTGTGACCGCCACGACGCGGGCCACCCTCGCGGCCTACAACACCCCTGCCGAGGTCGACACCATGCTGGACGCCCTCGACCGGGTGCCCGAGATCTTCGGGGTGGCCAGCTGATGGACCTCTACCAGGAGCTCATCCTCGAGCACTCCAAGCGCCCCCTGCACGCAGGGCTGCGCGAGCCGTTCGGCGCCGAGGTGCACCACGTCAACCCCACCTGCGGCGACGAGGTGACGTTGCGCGTCCACGTGGAGGGCAGCGGCGCCGACGCCGTGGTCAAGGACATCTCCTACGACGCGCTCGGCTGCTCCATCTCCACCGCGTCGACGAGCGTGCTGGCCGACGAGGTCATCGGGCACACCGTCGCCGAGGCGATG
Organism: uncultured Actinomycetota bacterium; assembly: GCA_963740865.1. Taxonomy (GTDB): domain Bacteria; phylum Actinomycetota; class Actinomycetes; order Actinomycetales; family Dermatophilaceae; genus Pedococcus. The sequence continues at coordinate 65,146 of CAVUGH010000005.1, read as the reverse complement.
ACCACCCACGAGGCGATGCGCACCATGCTGACCTCGAAGGGCGCCGACCCCGGCGACGAGGACGTCATCGGTGACGGTGTCGCGTTCGCCGGCGTCAGCAGGTACCCAGCGCGGGTGAAGTGTGCTCTGCTGGGATGGATGGCCTTCACCGACGCGTTGCACCAGGCAGGCATCGACACCAGCGTGAGCACGGCGAGCACCAGCACGAGCAGTGACACCGCAACCAGCAAGGACAAGTCATGAGCGAGACGACCACAGCCACCCCCAACGTCGCGGACGTCGAGGAGGCCATGCGCGACGTCGTCGACCCCGAGCTCGGGATCAACGTCGTCGACCTCGGCCTGGTCTACGGCATCACCGTCGACGCGCAGAAGCACGCCGTCCTCGACATGACGCTCACCTCTGCGGCCTGCCCGCTGACCGACGTCATCGAGGACCAGACCCAGCAGGCCCTCGAAGGCCTCGTCGCGTCCTACCGCGTCAACTGGGTCTGGATGCCGCCGTGGGGCCCCGACAAGATCACCGACGACGGCCGCGAGCAGCTGCGCGCGCTGGGGTTCAACCTCTGAAACCTCTCAAGCAGGGCCCTCGCGGGTCCAGCGGTCCCCAGCCGAGGGTCGTCGAGGTCGCGCCCGAACGGCTCGACGGCTGGCTGGAGCGCTTCGCCGCCAACAACGCGGACTCCGAAGCGCCACAGCAGATCACGGGGCGTGAGGAGTTCCCGCACGACCCGTTGGGCGTGTTGCTGATCCGTCGTGGCGGGTATGCCGTGGGTCTCGCAAGCGGGCCAGCGTTCACCGAGTCCAAGGTCGGCAAACGGCACGTGCAGTCGCGCACGGCCGCCGGTGGCTGGTCCCAGCAGAGGTTCGCCCGGCGCCGCGGCAACCAGGCCGACGAGCTGGTGCGTGCGGTCGTGGAGCACACGCTGCGGATCCTGCCGCGCGGCACACCTCGTGGCCTGGTCGCCGGTGGCGACAAGGCGCTGGTCCGCGCCGTCCTGGACGACCCGCGGCTGGCCCACCTCGACGCGCTCCCGCGGCGCGAGCTCTACGACCTGCCGGACCCCAGGCGCGCCGTCCTCGAGGACGCGCTGTACCGGGGCCGCGCTGCCCGGATCACGATCCAGGACGACTTCACCATCGACCCGGGTGGCGACACTGTCCGCCTCACCCACGATGAGGGCATGGCGAAGTACAAGGTCAACCGAGCAGCCGTGCGGCACTGTCGCGACCTGATCAAGGCGGGCAAGGTCGTGCTGGACAGTGAGTGGGGCGCCGTGCAGCCCGACGCGGACAGCGAGAACGCGTTCCTCGAGGAGAACGGGTGGGACGACTACCCCCGGTGGTTCCTCGGGCTCACCGCAGGAGCCAACGACGAGACCAAGGCACGGCACGCCTTCGCCTACGGCGACTTCACCAAGGTGCACCGCAGTGGCCTCATCGCGTGCGTGTACCGCGCCGCCGAGTGGCGCCACAAGGACGTCGAGCTCGCCGCGCACCGGCTCCTGCAGGAGCTGGACAAGGCGCACCCGTCGGCAACGGGCGACTGAGGGACTACTCGACCGTCTGGACGCTGAAGGTGTCGCACTGGTTGAGGTCTCCGGACTTGTAGCCCGTGGTGAACCACTTCTGTCGGGCGGCAGCCGAGCCGTGCGTCCAGGACTCGGGGCTGACCCGGCCCTGGGTCTTCTCCTGGATGCGGTCGTCGCCGACCGACGACGCCGCGGAGAGGGCGTCCTTGATGTCCTTGTCCGTCAGGGGCTTGAGGAACGCTATCTCGCCGCCGCCGGTGCTCTCACCCTTGGTCTCGGTCGCGTGGTTGGCCCACACGCCGGCCAGGCAGTCGGCCATCAGCTCGATGCGCACCCCGCCGCTCTGCTCACCCTTGGGGTCCTGCTGCGCCCGATCGAGCAGTCCGAGGATGTCCTGGAGGTGGTGCCCGTACTCGTGGGCCACGACGTACTCCTGGGCGAGTGGGCCGCTGCTCGACCCGAACTGGGTGGACAGGATCTCGAAGAAGCTCGCGTCGATGTAGACCTGCTTGTCGAGTGGGCAGTAGAACGGGCCGACCTGGTTGGACGCCGTGCCACAGGCCGACTGTGCGGAGCCGTTGTAGAGGATTGTCTTGGCCGGGGTGTACTCGCGCTTGTACTTGGGCATCTCCTGCGACCAGAAGGCATTGACCGAGTTGACCGTGGCGATGACCCGGCACTGGTCGTTCTTGTTGGCGTCCGCCCCGGTCTTGCACTCGGAGAAGGACGACCCGTCTTCGGTACCACCTGGCTGGACCTGGCCCTGGTCGGAGGAGCCACCGCCCGGGTTGGTGGGCAGGTCGCTCGGGTTGATCCCGAAGATCAGCGCGATGATGAGCAGGATGATCCCGCCGATGCCGCCGCCGACCACCGCACCGCCGGGAGCGCCGCCGCTGCCGCCGGACCCGACCTGCGAGGTGTCGATCTTGACATCGTCGTTGAAGCTCATCTGGCCTCCGCGGTCGTAAGGGCGTCGCTGCCCGGTGCAGGTGGTCTGGTTGGACAACTGTGCTGGTTAGACTAGTGATCTCAGCCCCTGTGCCGCGCATCCGCAACTCATCGGAGCGCCCCCACCCCCGCCTGTGATGTCTGGAGTTCCGTCGTGATTGCCGCCAGTGGGATCGAGCTGCGTGCTGGGTCCAGGCTTCTGCTCGACGGTGCGACCTTCCGGATCGCCGCCGGGGACCGCGTCGGGCTCGTCGGCCGCAACGGCGCGGGCAAGACCACCCTGACCAAGGTGCTCGCCGGGCAGGGCCAGCCGGCCGCTGGTTCGGTGACCTCCACCGGTGAGGTGGGCTACCTCCCGCAGGACCCCCGCACCGGTGACCTGCACGTCCTCGCCCGCGACCGCATCCTGTCGGCCCGCGGGCTGGACCGGATCGTCACCCAGATGCGCGAGTCCGAGGGCGCGATGGCGAGCGCCGACGACGAGACGCGTGACAAGGCGATGCGCCGCTACTCGAGGCTCGAGGGCGAGTTCACCGCCCAGGGCGGGTATGCCGCGGAGTCCGAGGCCGCGACCATCGCGAGCGCGCTGTCGCTCGAGGAGCGGGTGCTGGGGCAGCCGCTGGGCACGCTTTCGGGTGGCCAGCGCCGCCGGGTCGAGCTGTCGCGGATCCTGTTCTCCGGTGCGTCCACCCTGCTGCTCGACGAGCCGACCAACCACCTCGACGCCGACTCGATCGGCTGGCTGCGTGACTACCTCAAGAGCTACCAGGGCGGTCTGGTGGTGATCAGCCACGACGTCGGCCTGCTCAACGACGTGGTCAACCGGGTCTTCCACCTCGACCCCAACCGCTGCGAGCTCGACCTCTACAACGTCGGCTGGAAGCCTTACCTCCAGCAGCGCGAGACCGATGAGCGCGCCCGCAAGCGGGAGTACGCCAACGCCTCGAAGAAGGCCGATGCCCTCATGGAGCAGGCCCAGAAGATGCGGGCCAAGGCCACCAAGGCGGTTGCCGCCCAGAACATGATCAAGCGTGCCGAGCGGCTGATGGCCGGTGTCGAGGGGGAGCGGACCTCCGACAAGGTGGCCAAGCTGCGGTTCCCGGACCCGGCTCCCTGCGGTCGCACGCCGCTGCGGGCCTCCGGGCTGTCCCGGTCCTACGGCAGCCAGGAGGTCTTCACCGACGTCGACCTGGCCATCGACCGCGGGTCACGCGTCGTCGTGCTGGGTCTCAACGGTGCGGGCAAGACGACCCTGCTGCGCATGCTCGCCGGCGTCGACACCCCCGACACCGGACAGGTCGAGCCCGGCCACGGCCTCAAGCTCGGCTACTACGCCCAGGAGCACGAGAACCTCGACGTCTCCCGGACCGTGCTGTCCAACATGAAGTCGGCTGCGCCCGACTCGTTCGGCGAGACCGAGGTCCGCAAGGTCCTCGGGTCGTTCCTGTTCAGCGGTGACGACGTCGACAAGCCTGCCAACGTGCTGTCGGGCGGCGAGAAGACCCGGCTGTCGCTGGCCATGCTGGTGGTGTCCAGCGCCAACGTGCTGCTGCTCGACGAGCCCACCAACAACCTCGACCCGGCCTCGCGCGAGGAGATCCTCGGCGCGCTGCGCACCTACAAGGGCGCGGTCGTCCTCGTCACGCACGACGAGGGCGCCGTCGAGGCGCTCGAGCCCGAGCGGATCCTGCTGCTGCCGGACGGCGTCGAGGACCACTGGGGCCAGGACTACCTCGACCTCATCTCGCTGGCCTGACAGCCGCGCGGGCCGGCCCGAGATCCCAGCTCTCGGGCGAAACGAGCCTGCTGAGGCCCGAGATCCCAGCTTTCGGCGCGCGGTGGTGACCCACCCGGCATACCCACAAGTTTGGTGGGGATTGCGGTCGAATAATGGACGGTTATGCAATCCATAACACAGTTGGCACAATGGCTGGGTGACGCAGACCCCGACCAGGCCGCAGCGGCAGGCAGGCAAGGCCACCGGCGCCTGGGCCGACGGCGACCGCACCCCGCTGAACGCCAACGAGGAGTTCAAGCAGGCCGATGACGGCCTGAACGTGCGGGCGCGCATCGAGGAGGTCTACTCCAAGGAGGGGTTCGCCTCGATCTCGGGCGAGGACCTGCGCGGGCGGATGCGCTGGTGGGGCCTCTACACCCAGCGCAAGCCCGGCATCGACGGCGGCAAGACCGCCACCCTGGACCCCAGCGAGCTCGACGCGGAGTTCTTCATGCTGCGCGTCCGCAGCGACGGCGGGGCCCTCGACGGCGACCAGCTGCGCACGATCGCCCAGATCAGCACCGAGTTCGCCCGCGACACCGCCGACATCACCGACCGCCAGAACATCCAGCTGCACTGGATCCGGGTCGAGGACGTCCCCGAGATCTGGTCGCGGCTCGAGGCGGTCGGCCTCACCACCGCCGAGGCCTGCGGCGACACCCCGCGCGTGATCCTGGGGTCGCCGGTGGCCGGCATCGCCGCCGACGAGGTGCTCGACGGCACCCCGGCGGTGCGCGAGATCCTCGAGCGCTACATCGGCAGCCCCGAGTTCTCCAACCTGCCGCGCAAGTTCAAGACCGCCATCTCCGGGCAGCCCGAGCCTGGACGTCGCCCACGAGGTCAACGACATCTCGTTCGTCGGTGTCGAGCACCCCGAGCACGGTCCCGGGTTCGACGTGTGGGTCGGTGGGGGACTGTCCACCAACCCGATGTTCGCCCAGCGCCTCGGCGTGTGGGTCGGGCTCGACGAGATCCCCGACGTCTGGAAGGGCGTCGTCTCGATCTTCCGCGACTACGGCTACCGGCGGCTGCGCAACCGCGCCCGGCTGAAGTTCCTGATGGCCGACTGGGGTCCGGAGAAGTTCCGCGAGGTCCTCGAGAAGGAGTACCTCGAGCGCACCCTCACCGACGGGCCCGCGCCGCCTGCCGCCGTCCGCTCACCGCCGCGACCACGTCGGCGTGCACGCCCAGCAGGACGGGAAGTTCTGGGTCGGCGTCGCGCCCATCGCCGGCCGCGTGAGCGGCAGCACCCTGTATGCCGTCGCGGAGCTGGCTTCGCGCCACGGCTCCGGTCGGGTGCGGCTCACCGCCCACCAGAAGCTGCTCGTGCTCGACGTGCCCCAGAAGGAGGTCGCAGCCCTGACCGAGGGGCTCACCGCCGCGGGACTGCCGTCGGCGCCGAGCGAGTGGCGGCGCGGCCTGATGGCCTGCACCGGCATCGAGTTCTGCAAGCTCGCCCTCGTCGAGACCAAGGCCCGCGCCCACACGGTCATCGCCGAGATGGAGCGGCGGCTGCCCGACTTCGACGTGCCGTTCTCGATCCACATCAACGGCTGTCCCAACTCCTGCGCCCGCACCCAGGTGGCCGACGTCGGCCTCAAGGGGATGGTGCAGACCGACGACGACGGCAACCTCGTGGAGATCTTCCAGGTGCACCTCGGCGGCGGGCTCGGGACCGAGACCCAGCTGGCCCGCAAGACCCGGGCCCTCAAGGTGCGCGCCGAGGACCTGCCGGAGTACATCGAGCGCCTGGCCGGCCGTTTCCTCGAGCAGCGCGACGGCACCGAGTCGTTCGCCCACTGGGCTCAGCGCGCCCAAGAGGACGACCTCCGATGAGCGCCGAGCCCACGGGCACGATCCCACTCGGCGAGGACGACCTCCGATGACCGACAGCCCCCGCGCCAGCGTCATCTACTACTGCCCGTTCTGCGCCGAGGAGGACCTGCGCCCGGTCGAGGAGCCGCAGGGTGGCTGGCGCTGCAACGCCTGCGCCCGGGTCTTCACCGTGCAGCTGGCGGCCCTGGACACGTCCCGGATCCCGGGCCGCGTCCGTGAGGAAGAAGAGCTGCAGAGCAGGAGGCAGTCATGACGACCACGACCGACACCCGCACCCCGGAGGCGTTGCGCGAGCTCGCAGATGAGGGTGCTGCGCGGTTCGCAGCGCTGGAGGCGGACGGCAGCGCTGGGGCGTCCACTGACGCGGCATACCTGGAGCGGGTGGAGCTCGCGCGGCAGGCACTGGCCTGGGCGCACGAGACGTTCGGCGAGCGCCTCACGGTCGCGTCGTCGATGGGCGACGAGGTGCTGGTGCACCTCGTGGGCACCACCATCAAGGACGCTGACGTGTTCTTCCTCGACACCGGCTACCACTTCGTCGAGACGCTCGGCACGCGCGACGCCTACGAGGCCATGCTGCCGATCAAGATCCGGACCATCCTGCCGCTGCTCACCGTGCCCCAGCAGGACGCGAAGTACGGCGAGAAGCTGCACGACCGCGACCCGAACTCCTGCTGCGCGATGCGCAAGGTCGAACCCCTCAACCGCGCGCTCTCCACCCACCAGGCCTGGGTGACCGGCATGCGCCGGGTGGACGCCCCGACCCGCACCGACATCGGCATCGTCGGCTGGGACGACAAGCGCGGCATGGTCAAGCTCAACCCCATCGCCGGGTGGACCGACGACGACGTGGACCGCTACGTCGCCGAGCACGGGGTGTTCCTCAACCCGTTGCGACAGGAGGGCTACGCCTCGATCGGCTGCGCCCCCTGCACCCGCCCCGTCGCGGAGGGCGAGGACGCCAGGGCCGGCCGCTGGGCCGGCCAGGCCAAGACCGAATGCGGGCTGCACACATGACGACAACCGCCGCGCGGGCGCTGCCCGACGAGTACACGCTCGACCACCTCGACCACCTGGAGTCCGAGGCGGTCCACATCTTCCGCGAGGTCGCGGGGGAGTTCGAGCGCCCGGTGATCCTGTTTTCGGGTGGCAAGGACTCGGTGGTCATGGTGCACCTGGCGCTCAAGGCCTTCGCGCCGGCTGCGCTGCCGTTCACGCTGCTGCACGTCGACACCGGCCACAACTTCCCCGAGGTGCTCGACTACCGCGACGCGACCGTCGAGCGGCTGGGCGTGCGCCTGGTAGTGGCGCACGTGCAGGACTACATCGACGACGGCCGGCTGCGCGAGCGCCCCGACGGCACCCGCAACCCGCTGCAGACCGTCCCCCTGCTGGACGCCATCGAGGGGGGCAAGTTCGACGCCGTCTTCGGGGGTGGTCGGCGCGACGAGGAGAAGGCGCGCGCCAAGGAGCGCGTCTTCAGCCTGCGCGACTCGTTCGGCGCCTGGGACCCGCGGCGCCAGCGACCCGAGCTGTGGGACCTCTACAACGGCAAGCACGCACCCGGTGAGCACGTGCGGGTGTTCCCGCTGTCGAACTGGACCGAGCTCGACGTGTGGCGCTACATCGAGCGCGAGGGCATCGCGCTGCCCGACCTCTACTACGCCCACGAGCGTGAGGTCTTCGGGCGGGACGGCATGTGGCTGGCTCCCGGCGATTGGGGCGGGCCGAAGACGGGGGAGGACGTGCAGACCCGCACCGTCCGCTACCGCACCGTCGGCGACATGAGCTGCACCGGCGCGGTGGACTCCGACGCCACCGACGTGGCCGGCGTGATCCTCGAGCTGGCGGCGTCGCGGCTCACCGAGCGCGGCGCGACGCGGGCTGATGACCGGATGTCCGAGGCCGCCATGGAGGACCGCAAGAAGCAGGGGTACTTCTGATGACCGCCACCCACGCCATCACGACTCCCGCCATCACGACCCAGGACAGCGAGGCCACCGTGACCGCCCTTGCCCACGATCCGCTGGCCCCGCCCCGCCGTCATGAGCTGCTGCGGCTGGCGACCGCCGGCTCGGTGGACGACGGCAAGTCGACCCTGGTCGGCCGCCTGCTCTACGACACGAAGTCCGTGCTCGCCGACCAGCTCGACGCGGTCGAGCGGGTCAGTCGCGAGCGTGGTCTCGACGCTGCGGACCTCGCGCTGCTCACCGATGGCCTTCGCGCCGAGCGCGAGCAGGGCATCACGATCGACGTGGCCTACCGCTACTTCTCGACGGCCACCCGGTCCTACGTCCTCGCCGACACCCCCGGCCACGTCCAGTACACCCGCAACATGGTCACCGGCGCCTCGACGGCCGAGCTCGCCCTGATCCTGATCGACGCGCGGCACGGTGTCGTCGAGCAGACCAGGCGGCACCTCGCGGTCACCGGACTGCTGGGTGTCCGGCACGTGGCTGTCGCCGTCAACAAGATGGACCTGGTCGACTGGTCGCAGCAGAGGTTTGACGACATCGTGGCCGAGTTCGGCCGCCACGCAACGCGTTTCGGCATCGAGGACGTCGAGGCCGTGCCGGTGTCGGCGTTGTTCGGCGACAACGTCGTGGACCGGTCCGACCGGGCTGCCTGGTACACCGGACCCACCCTGCTCGAGCACCTCGAGTCCGTGCCGGTCGGGACCGACCCCTCGGCCCAGCCGCTGCGGATGCCGGTCCAGTACGTCATCCGTCCGCAGAGCGCCGAGCACCCCGACTACCGCGGGTATGCCGGTCGGCTGGCTTCCGGCGTGGTCCGCCCGGGCGACTCGGTGGTCGTCCTGCCGGGTGGCGGCCACACCACCATCGCGGGCATCGACAAGGCCCGCGCCGACGGCTCGGTGGAGTCCCTCGACGTGGCCTTCGCCCCGCAGTCGGTCGTCCTCCGGCTGACCGACGACATCGACGTGTCTCGTGGCGACCTGATCGCCGCGGCGGACGAGCCCAGCCTGACGACCCGCACCCTCTCGGGGACCGTCGCGGTCCTGTCCGAGCGACCGCTGCGTCAGCGCGACCGCGTCCTGCTGCGCGTCGGCACGCGCACGGTGCGAGCCTTGGTGGACGACATCGTGGACCAGCTGGACATCGCCACGATGGAGCAGCGGACCGCGCCGGACGGGTTGGCGCTCAACGCCATCGGGCGGGTCCGCATCCGGCTTGCCGACGACGTCGCCGTCGACGACTACCGCGCGCTGCGCCGCACCGGCGCCTTCCTGCTCATCGACGAGGCCGACGGCTCCACCCTCGCGGCGGGCATGGCCGACGCGCCGGACCGCAACGCAGGCGAGGGCATCTGATGACGTCGCCGTCCTACCCCCTGACCCTCGACCTGGCCGGGCGCCGGGTCGTGGTCGTCGGCGGTGGACCGGTCGCAGCCCGCCGCGCCGCACGGCTCGTCGACGCCGGGGCCCTCGTGGACCTTGTGGCACCGTCCGTCTGCGAGGACCTGGCGGCCCTGGCCGCGACCAGTCGCATCACGTGGCTGGACCGCGACTACCTCGCCGGAGACCTCCTCGAGCCGGAGCCCGCATGGCTCGTGCACACGGCCACCGGCGATCCCCTCGTCGACGCGCAGGTGGCCCGCGAGGCCGATGCCGCGCGCATCTGGTGCGTGCGCGCCGACGCTGCGGACGCCTCGTCGGCCTGGACTCCGGCCGTTGCGCGCGGTGCGCTGGGCACCGCCAGCGAGGGCCTCACCGTCGCGGTCACGGCGGGCGGCGACCCGCGCCGGGCAACCGCGGTGCGCGACGCAGTCCTCGCGGCCCTCGACAGCGGGACACTTCCGGTCCGGCGCGTCCGGCGCGAGCGCCTGGCTGAGGGCACGCCCACACCCCTCGGACGGGTGGCCCTCGTCGGCGGCGGGCCCGGCGCCGACGACCTGATCACGGTGCGCGGTCGCGCCCTGCTGGCGGCTGCCGACGTGATCGTCACCGACCGTCTCGGACCCCGTGGGCTGCTCCAGACCGTCGGCGCGGACGTCGAGGTCATCGATGTGGGTAAGACCCCCGGCAACCACCCCGTCAGCCAGGACCGCATCAACGAGCTGCTCGTGCACCACGCCCGGCTGGGCAAGCGGGTGGTCCGGCTGAAAGGCGGCGACCCGTTCGTCCTCGGGCGCGGTGGGGAAGAGGCCCTGCACTGTCTCGAGCACGGGGTCCCGGTTGAGGTGGTGCCCGGAGTGACCTCCGCGGTCTCGGTCCCGGCCGCTGCGGGGATCCCCGTCACCCACCGTGGGATCGCGGCCTCCTTCGTCGTGGCCTCCGCGCACGAGGGCGCCGAGCACGTCCTCGCCGCTGCTGCTGATGCTGCCCCAGACGCCACCCTCGTGCTGCTGATGGGGGTCACCCGCCTGGCCGAGACGGCCGCGGCCCTCATCGCCTCGGGACGCCCGGCCGACACGCCGGTGGCCCTCGTCGAACGCGGCTGGACCCCGGAGCAGCGCACGACGACGACCACGCTGGTCAACGCCGCGCGGGACGCCGAGGTGGCCGGAGTGCAGGCGCCGGCCGTCGTGGTCGTGGGCCAGGTCGTCAGCCTCCGAGGGCGCCTCGGCGATCTTTCGGGGGTAGCGTCACGCGAGTGACCACCGACACCGACATCGTCCTGCTGGCGCACGGGTCGCCTGACCCTCGGCACGCCCAGGGCGTCGAAGCCCTGGCCAGCCACGTCCGCGAGCTGGCGCCGAACCGCCCGGTCCACACGGCATACCTCGACCACCACCCGCCGAGCCCCAAGGACGCCGGCGAGAACCTCGGTCCGCATGCCGTTGTGGTCCCGGTGCTGCTCACCCCTGCGTTCCACGCCAAGGTCGACGTGCCCGACGCGGTCAACGACCTGACCCGGACGTCCGGGTCCCAGGTGTCGCTCGCGTCCCCGCTCGGTCCGCACGAGCTGCTGCTCGACGCGGCCGAGGAACTCCTTGCTGCGCAAGGGATCTCGCCCGATCCCACCACCGCAGTGCTCCTGTATGCCGCGGGCTCCAGTGACAGCGACGCAGTCGCCACCGTGGGGCGCACCATCGCAGAGCACCCCCGCGAGGGCTGGGGTCCGTGGGGTGTCGCGGCCCTCGAGGGTGGGTCGACGATCGAGCAGCTGCTCCGACGACTTCCGGACGAGGTGGACCGCACCGTGGTGGTGTCGTTCATGGTGGCCGAGGGCGTCCTGCGCGACCGGATGGCACAGAACTGCGGCCGGGCCGGCGTGTCGATGGTGGCCGGCGCGCTGGCGCAGACGTCGGCGGTGGCGCACCTCGTCCTCGAACGGGCGGATAGCCTGCCCGCGTGACCGACGCAGCCCAGCCCCACCCGCACCTGACCGTCACGCGCGACGGCGCCGTCCTCACGGTGAGCCTGGCCAACCCGGACCGGCGCAACGCCCAGACGCCCAGCCTGTGGGCGGCCCTGGCCGAGGTGGCGACCGGCCTCGACCCGGCCGTCCGGGTCGTCGTGCTGCGGGGCGAGGGACCGTCGTTCTCGGCCGGACTCGACCGGGGCATGCTCGCGCCCGGCGGGATCCCCGGCGAGGTCGACATGATCGCGATGGCGGCTGGCAGCGCCGAGGCCGCGGCGGAGGTCATCGAGGACTTCCAGCGCGGGTTCTCGGCGTGGGCGGCCGTGCCTGCGGTGGTCGTAGCCGCTGTCCAGGGCCACGCCATCGGTGCCGGCTTCCAGCTGGCCCTGGCTGCCGACCTGCGGGTCGTGGCCGACGACGTGCAGTTCGCCATGCGGGAGACCTCGCTCGGGCTGGTGCCCGACCTGGCCGGCACGACGCCGCTGGTGTCGCTCGTCGGGGTGGCGCGGGCGCTGGAGATCTGCGCGACCGGGCGCTTCGTGGGGGCGGCCGAGGCGGTCGCGATGGGCTTGGCCAACGTCGCCGTGCCCGGTGGACGCCCTCGAAGGCACGACGGCCGACCTCGTGGCGGCCCTGCTCGCTGCCCCGGAGGCGGCCCTGCGCGAGCTGAAGCCACTGCTGCGCAGCGCCGTGTCGGCCGACCGCGAGACCCAGCTGCGCCTCGAACGCGAGGCCCAGGGGCGGTTGCTGCACGGTCTGGCGGGTCTGCTGGCGCGCTGAGCCGTTCCCCGAAGGTGCCCTCGGGGGCATCCACCTCGTTCCGCGCTCCGCGGAATGTCGGTGCCCGGCCCCATGATGGGAATGCGCCGTCAGGACATCGGCGTTCCACGGCCATGACCAGAGGAGACGTCACGTGAGCCACTCGGGCTGGATGGCGATGCGTTCGCTGACCCGTGACGACTCCGTCAAGGACCGCAAGCTCGCACCGGGGACGGCGAAGCGGGTCGGGTCCTACGCGCGCCCGTTCCGACGCGAGATCGGGTTCTTCCTGGTCCTGGTGGTCATCGACTCCGCGCTCGTCGTGGCCACGCCGCTGCTGCTCAAGGCGCTGATCGACAAGGGCATCACGCCCCGCGACCGCGGTGTCGTCATCGAGCTCGCGCTGGTCGTGGCCGCCCTTGCCGTCGTCAGCGGGGGGCTGACCCTGGTGGAGCGCTGGTACTCCAGCCGGATCGGCGAGGGGCTCATCTACGCCCTGCGGGTCCAGGTCTTCTCGCACGTGCTCCGCCAGCCCATCGCGTTCTTCACCCGGGCCCAGACGGGGGCGCTGGTCAGCCGGCTCAACAGCGACGTGATCGGCGCCCAGCAGGCCTTCACCTCGGTGCTCTCGAGCGTGGTGAGCAACGTCGTCTCACTGGTCCTCATCATCGCGACGATGGCCACGCTCTCGTGGCAGCTGACGCTCGCGTCGCTCGCCCTGGTGCCCTTCTTCCTGCTGCCGGCCCGGTTCATGGGCAAGCGGCTCGCCGGCCTCGCCCACGCGCAGATGGGCCTCAACGCCGACCTCGGCTCGCGGATGACCGAGCGGTTCAACGTCGCCGGAGCGCTGCTGGTCAAGCTGTTCGGGGAGCCGCACCGCGAGGACCGCGAGTATGCCGCGCAGGCGGCCGGCGTGCGTGACATGGGCGTCCGGATCTCGCTCAACCGCAGCATCTTCTTCGTCGCGCTGACCCTCGTCGCCTCGCTCGCCACGGCGATGGTCTACGGGTTCGGCGGCCTGATGGCGGTCAAGCGGCTCGCTGACCATCGGCACCCTCTTCGCCCTGACCGCGCTGCTCGCCCGGCTCTACGGCCCGCTGACCTCGCTGTCCAACGTTCGAGTCGACGTCATGACGGCGCTGGTGTCGTTCGAGCGGGTCTTCGAGGTGCTCGACCTGCAGCCGCTGGTGACCGAGCGCCCCGACGCGCGTCCGCTGCCGGCCGTCCCCGTGCGGGTCGAGGTGGACGGCGTGGCCTTCCGCTACCCCTCGGCCGACGAGGTGTCGCTGGCCTCCCTGGAGAGCGTCGCCGCGGGTGACCGCAAGGGCAGCGGTGTGGTGCTGCGGGACATCAGCTTCGAGGCGCAGCCGGGACAGCTGGTCGCCCTGGTCGGCCCCAGTGGAGCGGGCAAGTCCACGATCACGGCTCTCATCGCCAGGCTCTACGACCCCTCCACGGGTGCGGTGCGCATCAACGGCGTCGACCTGCGCGAGGCCACCCTGGAGTCGGTCGCCAAGACGGTGGGGATGGTCACCCAGGAGGCGCACCTGTTCCACGACACGATCCGGGCCAACCTCACCTACGCCGCCCCGGACGCCACCGACGACGAGCTCGTGGCGGCCCTCAAGGCCGCCCAGGTGTGGTCGCTGGTCGGTTCCCTCCCAGAGGGGCTCGACACCGTGGTCGGCGACCGCGGGCACCGGTTGTCCGGTGGCGAGAAGCAGCGCCTGGCCCTGGCACGCCTGCTGCTCAAGGGACCTGGCCTGATCGTCCTCGACGAGGCCACCGCCCACCTCGACAGCGAGTCAGAGGCGGCAGTGCAACGGGCTCTCGACACGGCCCTGGAGGGCCGCACGGCCATCGTGATCGCGCACCGGCTGTCCACCGTCCGGGGAGCCGACCAGATCCTGGTCGTCGACCAGGGACGCATCGTCGAGCGCGGCACCCACCGCGAGCTCATCGCGCGCGGCGGCCTCTACAACGACCTCTACACCACCCAGTTCGCCGACCAGGAGACCCGCAGCAGCGACGTCCCCGCCTGAGGTGATGAACAGTGGCGGGCGCGGGGTTCGCCGGACGCTGAGTGGGCACGGTCGGCGGCGAGTTCGTCAAGTGCCGTGACGGGCTCTCCGACTGCGCAGACGCCTGCCTCGTCCGCGGGCTGCGGGCTGCGGGCGAAACGTGGTTGTCCCGGCGAGGCACGCCCTGCTATCCAGTCCCGGTGACCTCCCCTGACGTGATCTGGCCGCGCCGCACCGAGCGGCTGACCCTGCGACCCGCCAAGCCGGGCGACCTCGACCGGATGCTCGAGTTCCGCACCCTCACCGAGGTGGGTCACTGGCTGATCCGGGCGACTGTCGACCCGGAGGCCTACCGGCAGGCCTGGCTGGCCTCCGTCGACGACCCGTACGACCACTCCGTCGTGGTCGAGCTCGAGGGGCGGGTGATCGGCACCGTCCTGCTCGAGGTGGTCGACGGGATGGGCCAGGACGACGGCGCGCCGGCCCAGCGGTCCGAAGGTCTGCTGGGGTACATCTTCGACCCGGCCCAGGCAGGTCAGGGTCTTGCCACCGAGGCCGCGCGGGAGATGCTGGCGCTGGCCTTCGAGGATCTGGCGCTGCGACGCGTCACGGCGGGGTGCTACGCCGACAACACCGCATCCTGGAGGATCCTCGAGAGGCTCGGAATGCGCCGTGAGCAGCACGGGATCCGCGACTCGTGGCACACCGAGCTCGGCTGGGTCGACGGCTTCACCTACGGCTTGCTCTCCGACGAGTGGCGACAGCTGTCGAGTGCCTGAGTACCTGACCTGAGAACCCGCCTGCCTGCCAACCGGTCAGGCGTCTTCCTCGTCCCAGATGCGGACCTTCTTCGGTCTCGCGGGCTCGGTTCGCTCCGGGGCATCGTCACCCTCGAGGTACTCGCGGCGGGCGCCGAACCAGACCAGCACGAACCCGGCCACCATCGCGAACCACCACTGGAACGCGTAGGCCTGGTGCGGTCCGAGGTCGGTGTCCGGCGGTTCCAGGGCGGTCGGGCGGTCCGGGGCCGTGCCGTCGGGAAGCCGTTCGACGCCGAGCACCATGTAGGCCCCGAGCAGCGGACTGCCCACCTGGCGGCTCGCCTCGTCGAGGTTGATGCTCGCCACCTGGCCGGCCGGCAGGCTCTTGCCAAGCGACGGCTCCGACCGCCGCAGCCAGCCGGTGACGGTGACCGGCCCCGGGGGAGCTGGCACGACATCGGGCCGGGTCTCCGCGTTCTTGGCGTTCATCACCCAGCCACGGTCGACGAGCACGGTGGCCCCCGAGGAGTCGAGGAAGGGCACCAGCACCTCGTAGCCGTAGGTGCCGTCGAACGGGCGGTTGCGGACCAGCAACGTCTCGTCGGCGGCATACCGGCCCTGCATGGTGACCCTGGTCCACTCCTCGGACAGCGGCATGCGCGCTGAGCCCAGCACATCGGCCACCGGCCGCGGCTTGGCGTCGTAGTGCGCGTGGATGCGGTCGGCGCGAGCAGCCTTGGCCTCGTAGCGGTGCCACTGCCACTGGCCCAGGAAGTAGGCGGCAACGGCAAAGGCCAGGGCGACCCCAAAGGCACCCAGCCACCGACGCGATGTGAGCACCTTGACCACTGCTTCACGGTACCCGGCTTAGGCTAGGCACCATGACCGGCCTTCCCTTCCCCAGCGTGCGCGCTGCGACGCGCGCCCCCGAGGGGACCATCGGGCTGCCGGACCAGCTCGGCCGGGTGGCTCGCGACCTGCGGGTGTCGGTCACCGACCGCTGCAACCTGCGCTGCCGCTACTGCATGCCCGCCGAGGGACTGCCGTGGCTGGCCAAGCCCGAGATGCTCACCGACGACGAGCTCGTGCGGGTCATCAGCGTCTTCGTCGGCCTGGGCGTCCAGCAGATCCGGCTGACCGGGGGCGAGCCGATGCTGCGCCGCTCCCTCGTGGACGTCGTGCGACGCGTGGCTGCCCTCGAACCGCGGCCCAGGATCGCCATGACCACCAACGGGATCGGGCTCGACCGGTTGGCCCAGCCGCTGGCCGACGCCGGTCTGGACCGGGTCAACGTCAGCCTCGACACGATCGACCCGCAGGAGTTCGCCGACCTGACGCGGCGCGACCGCCTGCACGACGTCGAGCTCGGGCTCAAGGCCGCATCGGCCGCCGGGCTGACACCGGTGAAGGTCAACGCCGTCGCGATGCGCGGCATCAACGACCACTCGGTCGCCGATTTGCTCCAGTGGTGCCTCGACCGCGGCTACGAGCTGCGGTTCATCGAGCAGATGCCGCTGGACGCCCAGCACGGCTGGGACGCCTCGACGATGATCAGCTCGGAGGAGATCCGGGACCGGCTCGCTGAGCGGTTCACCCTCACGCCGCTGCCCGCCGCCGACCGGGGCAGCGCTCCGGCCGAGCTCTTCCTCGTCGACGGGGGACCGGTGACCGTCGGCATCATCGCCAGCGTCACGGCTCCCTTCTGCGCCGCCTGCGACCGCACCCGGCTGACGGCCGACGGCCAGGTGCGCAACTGCCTGTTCTCGCAGAAGGAGACCGACCTGCTCGGGCCGATGCGTGAGGGCGCCAGTGACGAGCAGCTCGCGGCTCTCATCCAGGGCGAGATGTGGCGCAAGTTGCCGGGGCACGGCATCGGCACGGCCGACTTCGTCCAGCCAGACCGGCCCATGTCCGCCATCGGCGGCTAGCGAGCCGGCACCGACGCGTGGGGCGCCTGCCGACCTACGACAGGGCGTGGCGTGGGCGCCACGAATGGTCGTGGTTCCGGTCCGCAGGTCACCATTCGTGGCGCGGCAGCCACACATGGCCGGATGCCACGTGTCCAGGTCCCGCCTCAGCCGGCCGTTTCGGGGATCGCGTCGGCGGGAAGGGTCTCGATGAGGAACCCGCGGATCGAGAGGAACTCGCCGAGCGAGGTCCGGTGGTCCTCACAGGCGAGCCAGACCTTGCGGCGGTCGGGAGTGTGGACCTTGGGGTTGTTCCACAGGTGCGCCCAGGTCGCGGCCTGTCGGCAGGCCTTGGCACTGCAGACGAGCGAGTCCATCACGGTGTGATCTGGTCTGGACCGTCGCCGCGGGGTGTCACCGGGGCCGACGACCCCTGCTGGCGCGGACGGACCGCGTTCGCCAGCACCACGGCGACGTAGGGGAGCAGGATCGCGGCGACGGCCAGGCTGCCCCACAACCACGCGGGTGCACCCTGCGTCGCGGTCACCGCGGCACCGATGAAGCAGGCTGTGCGGATGGCCATGGTGAGCAGGTAGCGACGGATCCGACCCGCCTGCTCCTCGGCCAGCGACTCCGGCACGGACGTCACCGACTGGACGAAGGGCTCGTCGGGGTGGTGGCGGTGAGCGTGCGGCACATGTCCACGATAGGCGCCACCGGATGCGGTGTACCCATGGGTAGTCGATAAGGTCGCGACCGAGGCGCAGCGCGGGCGCGCGCCCGCCGGACGCACCGTCAAGACACCCGGAGGACATCCATGGCAGGCCGCAACGTGTTGGTCACCGGAGGCAACCGCGGAATCGGTCTGTCCATCGCGACAGCCCTGGTCGAGGCCGGCGACAACGTCGTCATCACGCACCGCTCCGGCGAACCCCCCGAAGGGCTGCAGGCCGTGCGGTGCGAGGTGACCGACTCTGCTTCGGTCGACCAGGCCTTCGCGGACGCCGAAGCGATCTGGGGTGGTCCCGTGGAGGTGCTGGTCGCCAACGCCGGTGTCACCCGGGACGGCCTGCTGATGCGGATGAGTGACGAGGACTTCGACCAGGTCATCGACACCAACCTCGCTGGTGCCTTCCGGTGTGCGCGTCGCGCGGTCAAGGGGATGATCAAGCAGCGCAAGGGCCGGATCATCTTCATCTCCAGCGTGGTGGGCCTCTACGGCTCACCCGGCCAGACCAACTACTCGGCCAGCAAGGCCGGACTGGTCGGTCTCGCCCGCTCCATCTCGCGCGAGCTCGGCGGTCGTGGCATCACGGCCAACGTCGTCGCCCCCGGCTTCATCGAGACCGACATGACCGCAGAGCTCCCGGAGGACCGCAAGAAGGCCTACCAGGCGACCATCCCCGCCGGCCGGTTCGCCCAGCCCGAGGAGGTGGCCGCAGCGGTGCGCTTCCTCGCCGGTGACGACGCGGCATACATCACCGGAGCGGTCATCCCCGTCGACGGTGGCCTGGGCATGGGCCACTGAGCCCCTCGTCCCACCCCGAATCCCGCACCACAACGCGCACCACACCCCCGAAACACTCCCCAGCGAAAGGCACCAGACATGCTGCTCGAGGGCAAGAAGCTCCTGATCACCGGCGTCCTGATGGACTCCTCGATCGCCTTCCACGTCGCGAAGATCGCGCAGGAGCAGGGTGCCGAGGTGGTGCTCACGTCGTTCGGTCGCACCTTCAAGATCACCCAGACGATCGCCAAGCGGCTGCCGACCACCCCACCGGTGATCGAGCTCGACGTGACCAACCCCGAGGACCTCGGCAGCCTGGCCGAGCGTCTGGGCGAGCACGTCGACCACCTCGACGGGGTGCTGCACTCGATCGGGTTCGCCCCCCAGGGTGCCTTCAACTTCATGGAGGGCACCTTCGAGGACGTCTCGGTCGCCATGCACGCGTCGGCCTACTCGCTGAAGTCCCTTGCTGTTGCTGCTCTTCCGCTCATGTCGGGCGGTGGCAGCGTCGTGGGCCTGACCTTCGACGCCAAGTTCGCCTGGCCGGTCTACGACTGGATGGGCGTGGCCAAGGCGGCCTTCGAGTCGACCAACCGCTACCTCGCCCGCGACCTCGGACCCCAGGGGATCCGCTGCAACCTCGTGGCAGCCGGCCCGATCCGCACCACCGCCGCCAAGTCGATCCCCGGGTTCCAGACCTTCGAGGAGACCTGGAACACCCGCGCGCCCCTCGGCTGGGACGTCAACAACGCGGTCCCGGCCGCCCAGGCCTGCGCCGCCCTGCTGTCGGACTGGTTCCCGGCGACCACGGGCGAGATCGTCCACGTCGACGGCGGCGTCCACGCAATGGGGCAGTGACCGCCGGTTCGGCCGGTTGCGGCAGCCGCTACTAGGCTCGCCGCATGACGTCTGAGCCCGCCTCCGTGCCTGCCTCTGCGCCCCCCGTCGAGGTGACGGAGGTGCGGGTTCTCGAGGGTCCCAACCTCTACTTCGCCAAGCCAGCCATCAAGGTCAGCCTCGAGCTGCCCGGCTACCTCGCGGCCGACGAGCAGACCCTCGTGGCCCTCGCCACCCGCATCGAGATGCGCAGCCTCCGTCCCGGCGCGCCCGGCACCGAACAGCGCCAGCGGTTCGTGATGCGACTCGTCGAGCGCGCGGTGCGGCTCCTCGCCACGGCCAGCGGAACGACCCGGCTGGGTGTGCGGGTCCGCCCGGGCAGCGCCCCCGAGAGTGTCGTGATGGCGTTCGTATGGCGCCGCCGCACCCGGGCGCGCGCGCTCGGCCACGGCGTGGGTCCCGTCCTGCAGGCCTGGCTCGACGGTGGGGACGTCATCGAGCGCGAAGGCCTGCTGGTCGGGCAGACCGAGCCGGGTGACCGCCCCTCGATCCTCAAGCCGCGGATCCCGGTGGCGTCGATCACCGGCACCAACGGCAAGACCACCACCACCCGGCTGCTCGGCCACATCGGGATGACTGCCGGCCTGCGCACCGCCTGGTCGTCCACGGACGGCATCGTGGTCCAGGGCGAGGTGGTCGAGGAGGGCGACTACTCCGGTCCCGCCGGCGCCCGCGGCGTCCTCACGACCCCTGGCGTCGAGCTCGGCATCCTCGAGACGGCTCGGGGCGGCATGCTGCTCAAGGGGATGGGTGTGAGCGCCAACGACGTCAGCGTCGTCACGAACGTCTCTGCCGACCACCTCGGCCTGCAGGGCATCGACACCGTGGACCAGCTGGCGGAGGTCAAGGCGATCGTCACCAAGGCCACCAGGCCGCGCGGCTGGGTGGTGCTCAATGGCGAGGACCCTCGCGTGTGGGCGATGCGCAACGGCAGCAAGGCCAAGCCGTGGGTGTTCACGCTGCGCTCCGACGCCCCGGCCATCCGGGAGGCGCTCGACAGCGGGGGTCGGGCGATCACGGTGCTGGACGGGTCGATCACCGTGCTGGCCAATGGCCAGGACCCCGACCGGTTGGTCAGCATCCTCGACGTGCCGGCCACCCTGTCCGGACTCTCGGAGCACAACATCGCCAACGCCCTGGCCGGAGCGGCGGCGGCGCTCGGGCTCGGTCTGCCGCGTGAGGCAGTGGTCGCGGGGCTGCGCAGCTTTGCCCCCGACGACAAGCTCAACCCCGGCCGGATGAACACCTACACCCTGCGGCGCGGCGACGGCTCGGCCATCACCATCATCGTCGACCTGGCCCACAACGAGGCCGGCCTGGAAGCCCTGATGGATGTCGCCCACGGCCTCAAGCTGCCCGGGGGGCAGGTGCACCTCGGCCTGGGGCTCGCCGGGGACCGCACCGACGACCTCCTGGAGTCGATCGGTGAGGTGGCCGGACTGCGAGCCGACCGGATCGTCGCGGCGCACAAGGAGCACTACCTGCGGGGCCGCACGATGCAAGAGCTCGAGTCGCACCTTCGCACCGGTCTGGCTCGGGCCGGGGTGTCCGACATCGAGTCCTGCGGAACCGAGCTCAGCGGCCTCCAGGCGCTGGTCCCGGGCGCTGCCGACGGCGACGTCGTGGCGCTGATGTGCCACGCCGAACGCGCGCAGGTGGCGTCGTGGCTGTCCGACCAGGGAGCCACCCCCGACACCGCCGAGGACATCCGCAGCAAGGTGGTGGCGGCACGCGGTGAGCACGAGTTCGAGGGCGAGATCGCCACGCTGTGGGCGCTGGCCGACGACCAGGCCCGCATCGACGCGTTCTCCCTGCTCCGCAGCCAGCGCCCGTCCGACGCGCGGCTGGTGTTCGAGCACGCGAGTGCGCTCGACGCCGCAGGCAAGGAGCAGGACGCCATCCCGCTCTACCGCGAGTCACTCGCCTCCGGCCTGCGCGAGCCTCAGCGGCACCGCGCGCGGATCCAGCTGGCGTCGAGCCTGCGGGTGGCCGGGCAGCCTGAGCTCGCCTACTCGCTGCTCACCGAGCTCAGTGTCGAACGGCCCGGCAGCGTGGCCGTGGAGGCCTTCCGCGCCCTCGCCGGGGTCGACAGCGGGCACGCCGAGTCCTCGGTCGCCGACCTCATCGAGGTGCTGCTGCACCACGCCGGGGACGACGACGCCCTCGCCTACCAGCGAGCCCTCTCGGCGTATGCCGCGGAGCTGCGCGAGCGCTGAGGCGTCGCCATCAGGCGGCGGCCGGCTCGCTCCCCACGGCGCAGCCGTCAGCTGACGGCCGGACCGACCGCTGAGGCGTCGCCGTCAGGAGGTGGCTGGCTCGACCTCGGACGCCTCGGCAGCAGCAGCCTCGTCGCCGGACAGCTGGGCCTCGGACTGCATCTCGACCGGGTCGAGGTCCGGGTCGCCGATGCCCTCCTTGTTGTGGGCGCCGGCCTGGGCGTGCTTGGTCATCTGCTCGAGCTCACCGAGGACCTCGGCGTGCTGGTCGACACAGAGCACCACGACGTCGCCCGGGTTGGCCCGCGCCATGCAGTGCCGCACGGCCTCGACCTCGTTGAGGACGATCTCGACCTGGCGGCAGCGCACGCCCTCCTTGCCGATCTCGCCCTTGGCGCCCTCGGCGATGAGGTCAGCCGTCTCGCCCGTGGGACGGCCCCGCTTGCGCTCGTCCTCCCGGACCACGACGACGTCGAAGTGACGCGCCGCGAGGGCACCCAGCTCACGCATGTCGTCGTCTCGACGGTCGCCGGCGGTCGACACCATGCCGATGCGCGACACCTTGCCGAGGTCGGACTGGCCGGCCTTCTGGGTGGCATAGCTCTCGACGAACTCGCCGAGCACGCGCATGCCGGGAGCGTTGTGGCAGTAGTCGACGAACACCTCCACGTTGTGCACGTTGACGAGGTTCATCCGGCCGGGGGAGAGGTAGTAGCTCGTCGTGAAGGTGCGCAGACCCTGGCGGATCTCGTGCAGCCCGGCCCCAGCCGCAAACGCCGCGCCGGCCGCGGCCATGGCGTTGGCGACGTTGAACTTGGCCGTGCCGCCGAAGGTCGACGGCAGCAGGTGGGTCCAGGCGAGCTGCATCGAGCGACGGCCGTGCTTGATCACGATCATGTCGCCCC
Organism: uncultured Actinomycetota bacterium; assembly: GCA_963740865.1. GTDB lineage: Bacteria > Actinomycetota > Actinomycetes > Actinomycetales > Dermatophilaceae > Pedococcus. Next base: position 42,757 of record CAVUGH010000005.1, on the reverse strand, counting down.
GCTCGGTGTGGTCGAGGACGACTGCCCGACCGCCACGACGGCAGGAGTCCTCGATGAACTCGCGGACCTTGCTGCCGGGGGGCTGGAGCGAGAACCACACGATCCCGCCGGAGCACTTGCGGCGCATCTTGCGGACCAGGTCGTCGTCCGCGTTGAGCACCGCAAAACCGTTGCGGGGCACCGCTTCCACGACGACTGCCTTGACGTCGGCCAGCTGCGCCAGCGTGTCGATGCCCTTCATGCCCAAGTGGTCCGGGGCGACGTTGGTGACGACCGCGACGTCGTTGCGGTCGTAGCCCAGCCCTTCGCGCAGGATGCCACCGCGGGCGACCTCCATGACGGCGAAGTCGACTCGCGGGTTCTGCAGGACCATCCGCGCCGAACGGGGTCCGGAAGCATCGGCCTTGTAGACGAGTCGCTCGTCGATGACGATGCCGTCGGTCGACGTCATGCCGACCTTGTGTCCGATGCCCTTGAAGATATGGGCGATCATCCGCGACGTGGTGGTCTTGCCGTTGGTGCCGGTGACGGCCACGATCGGCACCCGCGAGGGGGAGCCGGGCGGAAAGAGCAGGTCGACGACCGGCTTGGCGATGAACTGCGGCTCACCGACGGTGGGGTGGGTGTGCATCCGGAACCCGGGCGCTGCGTTGACCTCGCAGATGGCGCCGCCGGTCTCGCGGACGGGAGAGGCGATGTCGGGGCAGATGAAGTCGATCCCCGCCACGTCCAGCCCGATCATCCGGGCGGCCTCCTCGGCGATCTCGACGTTGTCGGGGTGTGCGTCAAAGGTGCGGTCGACCGAGATGCCACCGGTCGACATGTTGCCGGTGAGGGCGAGCTTGACCATCTGGTCCTTGGGCGGCACCTGGTCCAGCTCCAGGCCCTGGTTCCGGACCAGCCCGATCGCTGCGTCGTCGACCTTGATCCGGGTGAGCACCTTCTCGTGACCGACGCCGCGACGGGGGTCGGCATTGGTGATCTCCACGAGCTCGGTCACCGTGTGGGTGCCGTCACCGATGACGTGGGCGGGGACGCGCTCGGCGATGGCCTGCATCTTCCCGCCGACGATGAGGCAGCGGTAGTCGCGACCCGTCACCAGCGACTCGACGATGACGTAGCCGCGCTTCGACTCGCCCTCGGCGATGACGAAGCTCGCGCGCACGTCCTCCTCGGTGGTCAGGTCCAGGCAGACTCCGCGCCCGTGGTTGCCGTCCAGCGGCTTGACGACGACGGGGTAGCCGATCCGCTTGGCCGCAGCCACGGCACCGTCGGCGGTGCGAACCATCTCCTGCTTGGGCACCGGGAGCCCGGCAGACCCGAGCAGCCGGGTGGTCATGTCCTTGTCACCGGCAATGTCGACGGCCAGTGCCCCGGTCTTGGAGGTCATCGTGGCGCGGATCCGCTGCGCGTGGACGCCCTGGCCGAGCTGCACGAACGACGCCGAGTTGAGCCGGATGTAGGGGATGTCGCGGGAGATGGCCTCCTCGAGGATCGCCCCCGTGGACGGACCGAACGCCGTCCGCTGGGCCCGTCGCAGGAAGACATCGAGCTCTTCGGCGAAGTCGAACCCCTCCTCGGCCTGCACGAGGTGGTTGACGAGCCGGACGGCGAGCGTCCCGGCGGCCAGGCCCACGGCCTCGTCGGCGTAGTCGTAGATGACGTTGTAGAGCCCGGTCTGACCCTTGACGGCGCGCGTCTTTCCGCGGCGCAGGTCGTGTCCGGCCTCCTGCTGCAGCTGGAGCGAGACGTGCTCGGCGACATGCCCGAGCCAGGTGCCCTCGCGCATCCGCTCGATGAACCCGCCCTTCACCCCGCGCGAGCAGGTGTGGTTCTCCAGGCGCGGCAGCAGCTCGACGAGGTGGTCGGTGAACCCGTCCAGCGTGTCGGTGGGATACGCCTCCAGCACCCCCAGGTCCACGACGAGGTGGATCGCCGGGCTGTAGGACCAGATGTTCCCGCCGCGATAGACCCTCGACTCGACGATCGCGAGCTCGGGTGCAGCGGGACCGGTGGGGGTGGGGCGATCTGCCATGGGATCTCCTTGCGGGTCGGGCAGTACGAGGCGGTGGGTCAGGCCTTGGCCGTCGCGAGAGCCACCGCGACATCGGGGTGCTTCTCGACGAAGTCGACGAGGCGAACCTCGGAGAGGTCGAACGTAGCGCCTGCGGGGAGTGAGTGCACCACCGCGCCGGAGACCATGAGGGGGGCGCCGCGCCGTGCGTCCGGGGCGTCGGTCTCCGCGGCTCGGCAGTCCAGGACGAACGCCACGCCGCTGCCGTGCACGGTGAAGAAGCGCCGGTCGCGGACCTCGATGGCGGTGTCCTCGTCGATGCCCACGCCGATGAGGTTGGGCGAGGCCGCGACCATGGCCATCAGCCGCCCGTAGCGGGACCGTTGGGCGAAGTGCTGGTCGATGATGACGCCGTCGATCAGGCCAAGTCCCGCGGTCAGCTGGCCATAGCGCTGGCGGGGGGTGACGCCTTCCTCGCCCATGGAGATCATGAACTGGCTCATGATCGAGGCACCTGCCGAGGTGCCGCCGATGACGGCGCCACGGTCGTGGGCGCGGGCGAGGGCGTCGCCGAGCGGGGTGCCGGGGAAGCGCTGGCTGAGCTTGAGCTGGCTGCCACCGCTCATGAAGATGCCGGTCGCCTGGTCGAGGAGGGCCACGAGGTCCTCGTCGTGGGCGGAGACGCGGTTGGGCGGGCTGACGACGTCGATGTTCGGCGCACCCAGGCGGGTGAACACCTCGCGGTAGGACTCGACGACCTCGTCCTCGAACGACGAGGCTGTCGGGATCAGCACGATCCGGGACCGCCTGCCCCCCGCGAGCCGGACGAACCGCCGCAGCACCGTTGCCTTGCCCACCCGGTCCTCTGCTCCGCCGATGATGAACAGGGTGGGCGCCTTGCGAACCTTGCGGCCCTGCGTACTTGCCATTGCGTCAGCCTAGGAGTCAGAGGGTGGGGATCGGCGGAGCGGGGGTCGGCGTGCCGTCAGCCTCATCCGCCTCCTCGATCTCCTCACGGGTGATCCCGAGCAGGTAGAGCACCGCGTCGAGGTAGGGCACGTTGACGGCAGTGTCGGCCTGCTCGCGCACCACCGGCTTGGCGTTGAAGGCCACTCCGAGCCCGGCCGCCTCGAGCATGTCGAGGTCGTTGGCGCCGTCGCCGATGGCTACGGTGCGCGACAGGGGGAGGCCCGCCTCGGCGGCGAAGCGGCGCAGGGCGTCGGCCTTGCCCGCCCGGTCCACGATGTCCCCGACCAGGCGTCCGGTGAGTATGCCGTCGCGCACCTCGAGCCGGTTGGCGTGGGCGTGGTCGATGCCCAGCTCCCGGGCGAGGTCCTCGACGACCTCGATGAAGCCACCCGACACGATGGCCACCGTGAACCCGAGTCGCTTGAGCGTGCGGACCAGGGTGCGGGCACCGGGCGTGAACTGGACGGCGGCCCGGACGTCGTCCAGCACGCTGACCGGCAGGCCCTCGAGGGCAGCCACCCGCTCGCGCAGGCTGTCGGCGAAGTCGAGCTCGCCACGCATGGCAGCGGCCGTGACCGCCGCCACCTCCGCCTCGCGACCTGCGTGGCTGGCCAGCAGCTCGATGACCTCGTCCTGGATCAGGGTCGAGTCGACGTCCATGACGACCAGGCGTCGGCCGCGGCGGGCCAGTCCGCCGGCCGCCACGGCAATGTCGAGACCGTGCACGCTGGACTCGAGCGCCAGCTCCCGTCGCAGCCGGTCGACATCCGCACCGGACACGTCGAACTCGACCGTCGTCACGGGGTAGCGCGACAGCCGTCGGATGCGGTCGATGTTGGCCCCGTGCGAGGCGATGCGCGCGGTGATGGCCGCGACGCCGCTGGCGCGCAGGGGTGCACCCAGCACCACGACCGCAGCTCGCCCACTGCGTCGGTGAGCGCTGTCACCGGTGCCGACCTTGATCTTGACCTTGAGCTCGAGGTCGCGGCCCACCGAGGTCAGCACTCCGCGAAGCCGTTCGTCGGCGTCACCCGCCGAGAGCAGCATCGCGAGGGTCAGGTGGCCACGGACCACCACCTGCTCGAGGTCGAGCACCTCCGCGCCGACATCGGCGATGGCGTTGAAGAAGGTGCTCGTGACGCCCGGCCGGTCCTCACCTGAGATGGTCACCAGCAGGGTCTGCGCGGTCACGTCGGGCACCGCGCCAGACTATCGACGGCGATCAGCCGCCCTGGTGGGAGTCTCGCCATGCGACCAGGTCCCGGATCGGCCCGAGGTCGTACTTCGGTCCACCGATCCCGACGGTGAACAGCCGCGTGCCCACGGCATACAGGGCCTCGGCGCCAGCCGGGTAGTCGGCGACGTCCTCGGGGAGCCGACCGGGCTTGGGCGAGACACCCGAGGAGCGTTCGATGTCGGCCGGGTCGCGGCCCACCTTGGCGCACCACTCGTCGAGGACGGCGTGCTTGTGCGCGATCGTCTCGGGCCGCCCGAAGCCGTGCCAGATGGTCGCGTGCTCCGCCACGATCCTGAGCGTCTTGCGTTCGCCGCCCCCTCCGATGAGGACCGGGATGTCGCGGGTCGGAGCCGGGTTGAGCTTGGCCCACCGCTCCTTGATCAGGGGCAGGTCCCGGGCGAGGTTGTTGAGCCGCCCGCCGGCGCTCCCGAACTCGTAGCCGTACTCGTCGTAGTCCCTCTCGAACCAGCCCGAGCCGATGCCAAGGATGAGCCTGCCGTCGCTGATGTGGTCGACGGTGCGGGCCATGTCGGCGAGCAGCTGGGGGTTGCGATAGCTGTTGCAGGTGACCAGCGCGCCGATCTCCACCCGTTCGGTGGCCTCGGCCCAGGCCCCGAGCATCGTCCAGCTCTCGAAGTGCGCGCCGTCCGGCTCACCGTAGAGCGGGTAGAAGTGATCCCAGTTGAAGACGATGTCGACGCCGATCTCCTCGGCCTCTGCCGCGGCGCGACGGATCGCGGCATACTCCGCGTGCTGCGGCTGGAGCTGGACACCGATCCGGATCGGGCGGGTCGGATCCGTCACGCGGTGACCTTCTGGAACTTGGCGATGACGGTGAGCCCGGACTCGGTGACCATGAAGCCGCGCTCCCGGTCCTTGGCGTGGTCGACTCCGATGGTGGTGTTCTCGGGCACCGAGACGCCCTTGTCGATGATGGCCCGCTTGATGACGCACCCGCGACCGACCTCGACACCGTCGAGCAGCACGCTGTCGTCGATCGTGGTTCCGCTGTGGATGTGGCAGCGCGGCGACAGCACCGAGTTGGTCACCGTGGCGCCGGAGATGACGACACCGGGGGAGACGGCGGAGTTGTGCGCCTCCCCGAACTGGCCTGCGGCACCCTGGACGAGCTTCGCCGGGGCGAGGGGGCCGTAGTCGGTGTAGATCGGCCAGTCGTAGTTGTAGAGGTTGAACACCGGGTGGATCGACACCAGGTCCATGTGGGCCTCCCAGTAGGAGTCCATCGAGCCGACATCGCGCCAGTAGGCCTGGTCGCGCTCGGTGGCTCCCGGGATGACGTTGTCCTTGAAGTCGTAGACGTAGCCCTCACCGTTGCTGACGAAGTCGGGCACGATGTCGCCGCCCATGTCGTGCTTGCTGCCCTCGCGCTCGTTGTCGCGGGTCACCGCGTCGACGAGGACGTCGGCGTTGAAGACGTAGTTGCCCATCGACGCCAGCACCTCGTCGGGCGAGTCCGGCAGGCCCTTGGCGTCCGAGGGCTTCTCCTTGAACGCCGCGATCTTGCGGCGGTCGTCGTCGTCGACCTCGATCACGCCGAACTGGTCGGCCAGCGAGATGGGTTGGCGGATGGCGGCCACGGTGACGCCGGCCCCGGTCTCGATGTGCTGGGCGACCATCTGGGAGAAGTCCATCCGGTAGACGTGGTCGGCACCCACGACCACGACGATGTCCGGCTTCTCGTCGGTGATCAGGTTGAGGCTCTGGAAGATCGCGTTGGCCGACCCGAGGTACCAGTTCTTGTCGACGCGCTGCTGCGCCGGCACCGGGGCGACGTAGTTGCCCAGCATCGTGGACATCCGCCAGGTCTTGGTGACGTGGCGGTCGAGGCTGTGCGACTTGTACTGCGTCAGCACGACGACCTTGAGGTATCCCGAGTTGACGACGTTGCTGAGCGCGAAGTCGATCAACCGGTAGATGCCTCCGAAGGGCACCGCGGGTTTGGCCCGGTCTGCGGTGAGGGGCATGAGTCGCTTGCCCTCTCCGCCGGCGAGGACGATGGCAAGGACCTTGGTGAGCCCGCGTCGGTACGGCATGGTCCGACCCTAGGGAATGCGGAGCCCCACGGCGACCCCTGTCCGCGAACGAGTGGACGCGGCTACGCTCGCCAAGGTGAGAGTCGACATCCTGACCAAGGAGTACCCGCCCAACATCTACGGTGGCGCGGGGGTGCACGTGGCCGAGCTGGTGCGCGCCTTGCGCGACCGTGGCGACATCGACGCCCGGGTGCGGGCGTTCGGTGAGCCGGTGGCCGAGGAGGGCACGACGGGGTATGCCGACCTGTCGGACCTGGGTGCCGCGAACGCAGCGGTCCGGACGATGGGGGTGGACCTGGCGATGGCCGGCGACTGCGTCGGGGCGGACCTCGTCCACTCGCACACCTGGTACGCGAACTTCGGCGGGCACGTCGCCTCGCTGCTCGGGGGGATGCCCCACGTCGTGAGCGCCCACAGCCTCGAGCCGATGCGCCCGTGGAAAGCCGAGCAGCTCGGCGGCGGCTACCGCGTCTCGTCGTTCATGGAGCGCACCGCCTACGAGGCGGCCGACGCCGTCATCGCCGTGAGCGAGGGCATGCGCCAGGACGTGCTGCGCAGCTATCCCTCGATCGACCCCGACCGGGTCAAGGTGGTCCACAACGGGATCGACTCCCAGCTGTGGCAGCGCCACCGTGACGACGACACAGTGCGCCGGCTCGGGGTCGACCCCGAGGGGAAGTCGGTCATCTTCGTCGGGCGGATCACCCGGCAGAAGGGCCTGCCCTACCTGCTCAAGGCGGCCGCCCTGCTGCCGCCGGACGTGCAGCTGGTGCTGTGCGCCGGTGCGCCGGACACCCCGGAGATCATGGCCGAGGTGACGACCCTGATGGACGAGCTCAAGGCCACCCGCGAGGGCGTTGTGTGGATCCCAGAGATGCTCCCGCGCGGAGAGGTCGTCGCACTCCTTTCCGCTGCAACGGTTTTCGCGTGCCCGTCGATCTATGAACCGCTCGGTATCGTCAACCTCGAGGCGATGGCGTGCGAGCTGCCCGTCGTGGCCACCGCGACGGGTGGCATTCCGGAGGTCGTCGTCGACGGCGAGACCGGCTGGTTGGTGCCGATCGACCAGAAGCAGGACGGCAGCGGCATACCCCTCGACGCGGACCGGTTCGTCGCGGACCTCGCCGCGGCGTTGTCCGATGCGGTCAGCGACCTCGCGCGCGCCGACCGGATGGGACTGGCTGGGCGCCAGCGCGCTGTCGACTCGTTCTCCTGGGCGACCATCGGCGAGCGAACCAACCAGGTCTACCTCGACGTGTTGCGTCAGCGACTGCTGGCGAGCTGAGCCCGTCGAGCAGGACCGGGTCCTACGAGACGGGCGTCGGGACCAGCTCGTCCTCGGATGCGGGGGCGAGGTAGGCGTGCACGAGGGGAACGACGGAGGCTCCTTCGCCACTGGCTGAGGCGACCCGCTTCATCGAGCCCGCACGGATGTCTCCGGCGGCGAAGATCCCCGGCACCGTCGTCGCGAGGTTCGCTGGCGGCACGTCGTCCACCCACTGGCCGCGAGGTACGTCGCGACCGGTGAGGACGAACTGGTGCTTGTCGCGGGCCAGCTCGGGGGGCAGCCAGTCACACCGTGGTTCGGCCCCGAGCAGCAGGAACAGACCTCGCGCCTGCGTGGTCCTGCGCGCTCCACTGATGGTGTCCTCGAGGGTCAGCCACTCGAGCTGGCCGTCACCACCCCCGTCGACCACCTGGGTGCACGGCAGCACCTCGATCCGCTCGTTGTAGCTGATCTCGTCGATGAGGTACTTCGACATCGTCTCCTCGAGACCCGGCCGCCGCACGGCGATCGTCACCGATCTCGCGAACCTCGCCAGGTAGAGCGCGGCCTGGCCTGCGGAGTTGCCGCCGCCGACCACCACGACGTCGTACCCCTCCATCTCACGGGCGGCGGTCATGGCGGCGCCATAGTTGACGCCGGCCCCGACAAGCGCCTCGATCGAGGGGACTCCGAGCTTGCGATAGGCGACGCCGCTGGAGATCAGGACGGTCCTGGCCCGGACGTCGCCGCCGTCGGTGCGCAGCAGGTGTGGGGCCTGGTCCGTGCCGGCTTCCAGGGCGGTCACCTCCCATCCGGTGAAGAACTCCGTCCCGAAGCGGATGGCCTGGTTGCGGGCACGCTGCGCCAGTCGCATCCCGGAGATCCCGCGAGGGAAGCCCAGGTAGTTGCGGATCATCGAGCTGGTTCCTGCCTGGCCGCCGATCGCCTCGGCCTCCAGCACGACGACGGACAGGCCCTCGGAGGCGCCGTACACGGCCGCGGCGAGGCCCGCCGGTCCGCCGCCGACGACCGCGAGGTCGACGACGTCCTGGATCTCGAAGCTGGCCGGGCGGCCGTTGATCGCGATCGCCACGTCGCGGACTCTGGTCGCCTGGATCGGTGTCCGGTTCGCCGCGACCACCACGGGCCAGCGCAGGGCCTCGACCCCGAGCTGCTCACGGATCCCCGCCAGGTAGTCCTGGAGTGCGGCCTCGTCGGGGTGCCAGAGCCGGTTCTGCATGCCCATCCGGTCCAGGAAGTCGCGGATCGCCATGGTGAGCGCGTCCTGGGTCGGCGAGATCACCTTGGCCACGACGACCTCGGGCTGCGGGACGGTCGAGGTCCACTCGGAGAGCAGGTCGGTGAGCGCGTTGTGGAACTCCTCGTCGCGCTTGCCACGCGGCATCAGCAGGTAGGCGTCGTACTTGCCCTTGGCCATCCCGGCGCGCAGGGCCGGCGCGTCGGCGAGGAAGTAGTCCCAGTGGGCGGCCACCACCCGGCGCGCGTTGGGGACCACCTGGCGCCACCGGTGGAACGCCAGGTGGACCGTCTCGACATCCGGCAGCCTCGAGTCCGTGACGAACAGCGCCACGTGGTCGCCACGGTCCCGGATGTCGCGGGCGATGGACTCGGCCTCCGCACAGGAGCCGGCGGTGTGCAGGTCGTAGTCGCGCCGATATCTGCTCTGGAACTCCTCGAGCAGCATGTCGCGGTGGTGCTCTGACACCAGGATGATCGCCGGGTCCGCCATGCTCACCAAGCTTAGTTGCCCGCGGCGCCACGCCCAGCGCTCAGGCCGGTCGCCAGCCCGCCAGGACCGCGCAGGCAGCGTTGGTCGCGTCGGCGAGCGCACGCTCGGAGGCCCGCTGCAGCCGCAGCAGCAGACGGTGTCTCGACGCCGCTTCGGTGGCGGTCAGTGCTCCGTCGCCGGCGCCCAGCGCGACGTCGACCACCGAGTCGATGGTGCCGGCCAGCGCGATGACGCGGGCCGCGCGAGCGGGCAGGCCGGGTGGCAGTCCCCACCGGCCGCCCAGCGCCGCGTCGGCCAGCTCGCGGGCCGCGCCGGCGCCGAACGGCTGGCCGCCGATCGTGTCGATCGCCTCCGTCGCCGCGCGGATCTCCTCGCGCAGGTGCCGCTCCAGCTGTGAGGCCTCGAGGGCCTCGACGCGGTGACGCGGCACCGGGTCGGCGTCGTATGCCGTCCAGTCCACCCGGGTGCCGACGTCCAGACCTCCGTCGGGTCCGGAGCCGTAGCTCGAGATCGTGGGGACGAGCAGCCCTCCGAGACCGGGCACGAAGACGCACTCGCCGCCAGCGGCCGCGGCGCCCTGGGCGTCGAGGGAGGCGCCCGGCATACCCACGAGGTCGCCGGGAGCCGGGAGGGCGACCAGCAGGGCCTGCTCACCGAGGTCGTGCCACAGCGCAAGGCGGTCGAGGTCGCCGGCGACGTGGTCGATGTCCGGGAGTGCCCGGGCGATCGCGCTCTCCAAGGGGGTCCCCGTTGCCCACGCGTGCGTCGCCCACAGCGAAAGCCGCACGGACGAAGGGAGTTCGGGCATTCCGTCATGCTAAGCCGTGGCGTCGCCAGCCCAAGGGCGAGGTCGTGGCCGATAGGGTCCAGTGCCATGAGTGACGTCCTTGAGTTCGCAGGAGTGAGCGTCGTCCGGGGTCAGGCGACCCTGCTCGACGACGTCTCCTGGGAGGTCGAGGAGGGGCAGCGCTGGGTGATCCTCGGACCCAACGGGGCGGGCAAGACCACGCTGCTCCAGCTGGCGGCCGGGCGGATGCACCCGACCCGTGGCGTGGCCGGCGTGCTGGGTGAGGTCCTCGGCGCGGTCGACGTCTTCGAGCTGCGGCCGCGCATCGGACTGGCGTCCGCGGCGCTGGCCGAGCGGATCCCCCACGACGAGATCGTCCACAACGTCGTCGTGACTGCCTCCTACGGCGTCGTCGGGCGGTGGCGCGAGAGCTATGAGACGTTCGACCACGCGCGGGCCTCCGAGCTGCTCGTGGCGCTGGGCGCCGACCACCTGGCCGACCGCACCTACGGCACGTTGTCCGAGGGAGAGCGCAAGCGCGTCCAGATCGCCAGGGCCCTGATGACCGACCCCGAGCTGATGCTCCTCGACGAACCCGCCGCCGGGCTCGACCTCGGAGGCCGCGAGGACCTCGTCCGCCGCCTGGGTGTCCTGGCGGGCGATGTCGAGGCGCCTGCGCTGATCCTCGTGACCCACCACGTCGAGGAGATCCCGCCCAACTTCACCGACGTGCTCCTGCTGCGCGAGGGCCGCATCGTGGCCCAGGGGCCGGTCGAGATCACCCTCACCGAGGCCAACCTGTCGGCGACGTTCGGCATGCCGCTGGAGCTGGAGCGTCGGGGGGACCGCTGGACTGCCCGGCTGCGCGTCGGCGGGGGAACGCCTGAGCCGCCTCCTTCGTCCTAGAGTTGCCTGACCACTGAGAGGGAGGGGCGTCATGGACTGGTTCGCAGATAACCCGTGGCTCGCGTGGCTGGGGCTCGCACTGATCCTGGCGGCGATCGAGGCCGCCACCGTCGACTTCGTGTTCCTCATGCTGGCCGGAGGCGCAGCCGCCGGAGCTGGGGCATCAGCCATCGGGGTGGCCTTCCCCGGTCAGGTCATCATCGCGGTCGTCGTCGCAGGACTGCTCCTGCTCCTGGTGCGCCCGATCATCACCAAGAAGTTCATGGTGGCCGAGGCCAGCCACGGGATCGGCGCGACCGGCCTCGTCGGCCGCAGCGGCCGCGTGCTGCAGGCGGTCACCGACACGGACGGTCGCGTCAAGGTGGGCGGCGAGACCTGGTCCGCGCGCACCCCTCAGGGGAGCGACACATGCCAGCCCGGCCAAGAGGTCCGGGTTGTATCAATCGAGGGGGCCACCGTGATCGTCACAGGCGTCACGGCGGGTCAGAAAACGGAGTAGACGTGGACGGCATTGGAGCAGGCTTCATCGTCCTGCTGATCCTGGTTGCCTTTGCGCTGGTCGTGCTCTTCCGCACGGTGCGCATCGTCCCCCAGCAGACAGCACTGATCATCGAACGGCTGGGTCGCTACGCGCGCACCCTCGAGGGCGGCATCCACTTCCTGGTGCCGTTCGTCGACAAGGTGCGGGCCAACGTCGACCTGCGCGAGCAGGTCGTCTCGTTCCCGCCGCAGCCGGTGATCACCTCGGACAACCTGGTCGTCAACATCGACACGGTCATCTACTACTCGGTCATCGACGCGAAGTCGGCGGTCTACGAGATCGCCAACTTCATCCAGGGCATCGAGCAGCTGACGGTCACCACCTTGCGCAACGTCATCGGCTCGCTCGACCTCGAGCAGACGCTGACCAGCCGCGACCAGATCAACGCCCAGCTGCGTGGCGTCCTCGACGAGGCCACCGGCAAGTGGGGCATCCGCGTCAACCGTGTCGAGCTCAAGGCCATCGACCCGCCGCACTCCGTGCAGGAGTCGATGGAGAAGCAGATGAAGGCCGAGCGCGAGCGCCGTGCCCAGATCCTCTACGCCGAGGGCACCAAGCAGTCCGCGATCCTCACCGCCGAAGGTGAGAAGCAGAGCCAGATCCTGCGTGCCGAGGGTTCGGCCCAGGCTCGCATCCTCGAGGCCCAGGGCCAGGCCCGCGCCATCCAGCAGGTCTTCGACGCGATCCACCGTGGCAAGCCCACCCAGAAGCTGCTGGCCTACCAGTACCTCCAGGTGCTCCCGCAGATCGCCCGGGGCGACGCCAACAAGATGTGGATCATCCCGAGCGAGCTCACCGACGCGCTCAAGGGCATCGGCGGCATGCTCGGACGCGGTGAGGGCGGCGGGCCGTTCAGCGGTGGGACCGACGACGACGAGGGTTGGGTCGACCCCGGCCCGCTCAAGGACGCCTTCGACGAGACCCAGCTCGAGGACCCGATGCAGGCCCTCGCGGAAGCCCGCGGGATGGCCGGCAAGGCCAGCCAGGAGGCCACCGAGCACGCTGCTCCGGTGAAGCGGGTCCAGCCCCCGATGCCTCCGTCGGCCGACGCGGTGCCCGAGTTCGAGCCGCCGGTGGCACCGACACCGCCCGCCGTCGAGCCGATCCCGCCGGTGGACACCGATCAGCCGAAGCCTCCGCCCGCCTGACCGACCACCACCAAGACCGCACCACCAGGTATGCCGCCCGCTCGCCTGAGCGGGCGGCATACCTGTGTCTGGCGGTGGGGTCGGCCGTCGCTAGGGTGACGTGGTGTCCGTCATCGAAGCCCTCGGGATCTTCCTCGCAGGGCTGGCGGCCGGGACGATCAACACGGTCGTCGGGTCGGGCACCCTGATCACCTTCCCCATGCTGCTGTTCTTCGGCTACTCACCGCTCACCGCCAACATGTCGAACAACATCGGGCTCGTCGGCGGCGGAGTCACCGGCTCCTGGGGCTACCGTCACGAGCTCGTCGGCGCCGGACCCGCGATCCGGCGGCTGATCCCGATGTCCCTGGCCGGCGGCATCACGGGCGCGGTGCTGCTCCGGGTGCTGCCCGAGTCGGCGTTCACGGCCATCGTCCCGGTGCTCATCGCGGTCGGAGTGCTGCTGGTGGTGTTCGGCCCCACCCTGCAGCGCCGAGCCGCTGCCCGACGCGGTGCGGATGACGACGTGCACCCGGTCCACCGCGGTGGCCGGACGACCATCCTGCTGCTCGTCGCCGTGTACATCGCCGGGATCTACGGCGGCTACTTCGGTGCTGCCCAAGGCGTCATCCTGATGGGTGTGCTCAGCGTGCTGAGCTCCGAACCCCTGCAACGGCTCAACGGCTACAAGAACGTCCTGGCCCTGGTCGTCAACACGGTGGCTGCGGTCGTCTTCGTGGTCTTTGGTCACGAGCTGATCGACTGGGTGGTCGTCGGCCTCATCGCTGTCGGGTCGCTGCTCGGCGGAGTGGTGGGGTCCACCGTCGGTCGCCGCCTGCCGCCCGCGGTGCTCCGCGGACTCATTGTCGTCATCGGTGTGGTGGGCATCGTCAAGATCGTCTGGTTCAGCTGATGGAGTGGACTCCGGTCCTGCTGCTCGGGCTCGCCCTCTTCGCCGGCGCCTTCGTGCAGTCGTCCATCGGGTTCGGCATGGCCGTCGTCGCAGCGCCGTTCCTCGTGCTGTTCGCGCCCGAGCTCATGCCGGGCGCGCTGCTGGTCACCAGCTTCTCGCTCCCCGTCGTCCAGCTCGTGCATGGTCCTCGCGACATCGCGTGGCGGTCCCTGTCATGGGCCCTGGCCGCGCGCCTGCTGGTCACACCGCTGGGCGTGGTCGCGGTCGCGGTCCTGTCGGTGCGCGCCATCTCGGTCGTCACCGGGCTGTTGATCCTGCTGACCGTGGCGGCGTCGGTGTCCGCGCTCGAGGTGCGGGCCACCCCGGCCAACTCGGCAGTGGCCGGCGCCATCGCCGGCTTCTCGGGCACCGCGGCCTCGATCGGTGGCCCCTTCCTCGCGCTGGTCCTGCAGCACGAGCGTCCCACGCGGCTGCGAGCCACGCTGTCGGTGTTCTTTCTCGTCGGTGCGGCGATGGCCGTGACCGGCCTGTCCGTCGTCGGTGAGTTCACCCACGAGCACCTGGTGGCCGGGATCGTGTGGATCCCGTTCATGGCCCTCGGGTATGCCGCGGCGGCACCGGCCCGCGCCCGGCTGGACCGGGATCGGTTACGGCGGGCGGTGCTCACCTTCTGCGTCGTGGCCAGCGTCAGCGTCATCGTGCGCGCCGTGTGGTTCTAGGCTGCTCGGCGTGCCCATCGCCATCACCAGCGCCGACGACGACCGCCTGACCGACTACGTCTCGCTGACCGACGTCGCCCTGCGGCGCCGGACCGAGCCAGAGCGCGGGCTCTACATCGCCGAGTCCGAGAAGGTCATCCGGCGTGCCCTGCAGGCTGGGCACCGGCCACGCAGCTACCTCATGGCGCAGCGGTGGGTCACCGACCTGGCGGACCTCGTCGCCGACGCCGAGGCCGACGGTGTCCCCGTCTTCGTCGGCGAGCACGACGTCATCGAGCAGCTCACCGGGTTCCACCTGCACCGTGGGGCGCTGGCCTCGATGCAGCGGCCCGAGCTGCCGACCGTCGAGGCCCTCGTCGCCGAGGCGCGGCGAGTGCTGGTCCTCGAGGACATCGTCGACCACACCAATGTCGGCGCGGTCTTCCGGTCGGCCGCCGCGCTGGGAGTCGACGCTGTGCTGGTCACCCCTCGCTGCGCGGATCCGTTGTACCGCAGGTCGATCCGTGTCTCGATGGGGACCGTCTTCCAGGTGCCGTGGACCCGGATCGACCCTTGGCCGGGCGGCATCGCCGACCTCCAGCGCATCGGGTTCACCGTGGCGACGCTGGCCCTGGCCGACGACGCCGTGAGCCTCGACGAGCTGGCGGCCGACCCGCCCGAGCGGCTGGCCCTGGTCCTGGGTACCGAGGGTGACGGGCTGTCCCACCACACCCTGGACGCGGCAGACCTGACGGTGACCATCCCGATGGCTGGGGGAGTGGACTCCCTCAACGTGGCTGCGGCGGGCGCAGTGGCCGCCTGGGCCCTGCGCCCGCCGCAGCGGGACAGCTAGGTACTACTTGACGGAGGCGTTGTAGGTCTTGATCTGGGCAGCCACCGCATCGGCTGCCTTGGTCATCGCCGTCTTGGGGTCGGCGCCGTTGAGTGCCGCCTCCAAACCGTCCTCAGAGGCCTTGCGGGCCTGCGGCATGACACCGAGCAGGCAACCCTGGGTGGCCGTGTTGAGCTCGGTCCCCTCGAGCTGCTTCACCGCGACGTCGAACAGGGGGTTGTCCTTGCGGTACGCCACGTCCACGGGCTCGTTGAGGGCACCCTTGGAGTTGGGGAAGTAGCCGGTGCCGGTGTGCCACTTGGCCTGGGTGGCGGGCTGGACGAGGTACTTCACGAACTGCCAGGAAGCCTCCTTGTTGGCGTCCTTGTGTCCGACGCCGTTCACCCACAGCGAGGCGCCACCGATGATGGGGCCGCCTGTCTGTCCGGCTGCCACGTGGGGGTAGTTCACCGCGCCGACCTCCCAGCCGCCCTGCTTGGCTGCGTCGCTGTAGCCGCTGAGCTGGCCGGTCGACTCCAGGTTCATCGCGAGCTGGCCGGACTTGAAGGCAGCCTGGGCGGCCTTGGTGTCACGCCCGGTGTTGGCAGCCAGGCCGTCCTTGACCATCTTCTGCCACCACTGGACGACCTCCAGGTTCACGCCTTCGGCGAAGTTGACTGCCGTCGCGCGCCCGGTGCGGCCGTTCGCCTCGTTGCAGTACTCCGCTCCGCTGGTGGCCATGAACTGCTCGAGCAGCCAGCCGTAGATCGCGGCGCCGAAGCCGTAGTCCGCCGGACCGCCGTTCTTCTTCGAGAGCTTCTCGGCGGCGGTGCGCACCTCTGCGAGGGTCGTCGGGGGCTTGTTCGGGTCGAGTCCGGCCTTCGTGAACATCGTCTTGTTGATGTACAGCAAGGGCATCGAGGTGTTGAACGGCATCGAGTTGAGCTTCTTGTCGATGCTGTAGTAGCCGGCGATGTTGGGCTGGAGGTCTGACACGTCGACCTTGTCGCGGTCGATGAACGCCTGCATGGAGACGGTCTGCTTGGCGTCGATCATGAACTGGGTGCCGATGTCGTAGATCTGGATCACGTCCGGGGTCGACTTGCTCTGGATCGCGGCCTTGTACTTGGTGATCGCGTCGTCGTACTTGCCGGCGTAGGTCGCCTTCACCTCGATCTTGCCCTGGTTCGCGGCGTTGAACTCGCTCACCAGCTGGTTGAGCACCTCGGCGTTCTTGCCGTCCATGGCGTGCCAGAACGACACCGTGGTGACGCCCTTGGCGTCCTTGAGGGCGTCTGCGGAGGGGGCCCCCGCGCCGTCGGAGGACGAGTCGCCCCCGCCGCCACAGGCGGCGAGAACGAGGGAGGCCGCCACGATGCCCGCGGGCACGGCATACCTCATCCTGCTCCGGCGGGTGGTGCTGGTAGATCTCATCACGTCGTGCACTCCTTTGCGCATTACTTGACGGCACCCGCGGTGAGCCCGCGGACGATGAATCGCTGCCCGAAGATGACGAGCAGGAGGGTGGGGAACAGGGCGAGCATCACGCCGGCGAGAACCATGCCGGGGGAGTCTCCGTCGGAGGACTGCAGCTGGCTGATCCCGATCTGGATCGTCTGGTGCTTCGGGTCCTCCGTGGCGAGCAGCGGCCAGAAGTACATGTTCCAGGCGGACAGCGCCGACCAGATGCCGAGGGCCGCGAGGCTGGGACGGCTGAGGGGAGCGAGGATCGAGAAGAGGAAGCGGAAGTGCCCCGCACCGTCGACACGGGCGGCGTCACGCAGCTCGGTCGGGAAGGACAGGAAGGACTGTCGCAGCAGGAACGTGCCGAAGCCGGTTGCGAGGAACGGCAGGGTGAGTCCGGCGATCGTGTCCTTGAGCCCCAGGCTCGAGATCAGCAGGTAGTTCGGGATGATGATCGACTCGAACGGGATCATCATCGTCGACAGGAACACCCCGAACCAGAACCCGCGCCAGCGCAACGGCAGGAAGACGAACGCATAGGCGGCGAGCACGCTGGTGACGAGCTGGCCGATCATGATGCCCAGCGTCTGGAGCACGCTGGTGAGGTACTGGTTGCCCAGCGGGATGATGTCGAGGGCGTCGCCGTAGTTCTCCGGGTGCAGCCCGTGGACCGGCCACAGGGCGGGCGGGAAGCTGTTGGTGTCGCGCTCACCCATGAGGGAGCCGACCAGCCCGTAGTAGACGGGGAACAGCACGATGACGAACAGCACCCCGAGGATCAGGTAGCTGCCCAGGTTGCCGCGGGACTTCCTGGGCCGCCTCGGCGGGACCGCCTCGCGTTCGGCCGAGCTGGTGGACGTGTCGAGGGTGGAGGTCATCGGTAGAACACCCGCCGTTCCAGGACCCCGAACTGCAGGGCCGTGATGATCAGGACGATGAGCAGCAGGACCATGGCCTGCGCGGACGCGTATCCGTAGTTGGAGTTGTTGTTGGCGAAGGCCTGCTCGTAGATGGAGTAGACGAGGGTCGTGGTCCGTCCTTCGGGCCCGCCGACGGTGAGGATCTTGATCTGGCCGAAGCTCTGCAGCGAGTGGATGGTGCCCACGACGACCAGGAAGAAGAGCTGCGGCGTGATGAGCGGCATGATGATCGACCGCTGCAGCCGGAACCCGGATGCGCCGTCGAGCCGAGCCGCCTCGAGCACGTCGTCGGGCAGCGCCCCCAGACCGGCCGAGATGACGAGCAGGTTGTAGCCGATCTGCATCCAGACCGTGGCGCCGGAGACGGACCAGAGGGCCAGGTCGGGGTTGGTCAACCACGCCACTTTGCCCACCCCGAAGTGCGACAGGATGCCGTTGAGGACGCCGGACGCCGGGTTGAACAGCACCCCGAAGATGACCGAGGCCGTCGCGACCGAGAAGGCGAACGGCAGGGCGAACGCGGTCCGGAAGAACCGCACCCCGCGGATCCGCCCGTGCAGGATCAGCGCGATGAACAGCGCGATGGCGATGCTGGGCAGCACCGTGAGGATCGTGAACGCGAAGGTCACCCACAGGACGGTGAGGAACTCGGGATCGGTGAAGAGCTTGCCGTAGTTGACGAACCCGACGTAGCCGCTGGGGTTCCCCAGGATGTCGGTGCCCTGGACCGACAGCAGGATCGACTTCACGAGGGGCCAGAAGATGAAGACGCCGAAGACGGCCAGGGCCGGAAGGAGATAGACCAGCGCGGCCCATGCCCCCTTGCGCCTGGCCGTCCCAGCCACAGCTGTGGGGACGGTCATGACGCGACCCTATAACCCGTTTTGCCTGATCAGACCCTTATGTCGGACGTGTTGGGTTTGCGAAGTCGAGACGGAGGCCCGCAGACCGGCGCTCGGGGCGTCAGTCGACCAGGCGTTCCAGGAGGTCGCGCAGCTCGCTTGCGGGGTCCGTGGTGAGTCCGCCGTGCACCGGCCCCGGCTGGACCACCGTGCTGCGCGGCGCGCTGAGCCAGCCGAACCGACGCCCGAGCCCACCCAGGGTTGGCAGGCCGTCGCCGGTGACACCGCGGCATACCTGGCAGATGGTTTCCAGCGCCCCGTCGACGTCGTCGATGTCGACCTGGGGGGCGAAGGCGCGCAGCCGCGCCGCGTCGACGCGGTAGGCCGCCTCGAGGAAGTCGGCGCCCTGGCTGTAGAGGACGAGCCCGACGTTGAGGAACTCCTCCCGGTCCACCCGCGGGACGCAGCGCAGCACGACGTACTGGTAGCCGTGGCGCGTCATGACGGGTCCTCGGGGAGCCAGGCCGAGGGGTTCGCGACACGGGCGAGCAGGTGCTCGACGTATGCCGCGCGGACGGCTTCCGGGGTGTCCAGACCGGGTGCCTGCTCGAGCCAGCCGTCGGGCACCGCCGCGACGACGGTTGCCAGCAGCTCGGCGGTGATGGTGGGGGAGAGGCGCTCGTGGGCTGCCGCCGCGCTGGAGGCGACATCGCGCAGCACGTGGGTGCTGGCGTCGAAGGGCTGGCTGGCGAACCGGTCGGGATCGGCGCCCCGGCCCGGCCAGCCGTGGTGGAAGTACAGCGATGCCCCATGGTCGATGAGCCACGGGTTGCGGTGCCAGACAAGGAGGTTGGGGTTGCTCCACGTGCGGTCGACGTTGGCGGTGAGGGCATCGAGCCAGAGGATGTCGGCTGCGGTGTCGGGGGTGGGTGGCCGTGACCCGTCGTAGCCGAACGAACCGGGGAGGAAGTCGATCCCGAGGTTGAGGCCCAGGCTCGCGGTCAGCAGGTCCTGGACCTCCTCGTCCGCCTCGTACTTGGCGATGGGTGCCTGCAGGTCGACCACGGCCATCCGCGGCACGTCGAGGCCGAGGGCACGGGCCAGCTCCCCGACGATCACCTCGGCGACGAGGACCTTGACTCCTTGACCGGCCCCGCGGAACTTGACCACGTAGGTGCCGAAGTCGTCCGCCTCGACGATGCCCGGCAGCGACCCGCCCTCCTTGAGGGGGGTGACGTAGCGCGTTGCGGTGACCTGGTCGAGCACGACGCCCAGCCTAGGGTGCTGGCGGTCGTGCCCGAGTCACGGTGCCAGGCAGGTGGCGTGGTTCAGGGCCGCGATGACGGCCTGGCGCCAGCTCAGCCTGGAGGTGGCCGTCCGGCACGACGCGCCACCGCAGTCGCACTGCCAGCGCCAGGTGCCCGCGTCGGCGCGGTGCACGTGCGGGTGGTGGTGGGCGGTGTCGCCCCGTCCGGTGTGTCGTGTCCCCATGGTGTTGCCCCCTCGGCCGTGCCGCCCCCGTGGCACGTCCTCACCTACAAGAGGGTGGTCCTGGCGCGGTGATACGTCTGGGCACCGATTCGGGCACGCGATGGTCGTGCGGTTGCCTCACCGCAGGGCGCGCACCGTGTCGATCGTGTCGGCCTCGTCGGCCGTCTTGTCGTCGCGGTAACGCAGCACGCGCGCGAACCGCAGCGCCATCCCACCGGGATAGCGCGACGAGGTCTGGATCCCGTCGAAGGCGATCTCGACCACCTGCTCCGGCCGCACCGTCACGACGTAGCCGTCAGTGCCGCCCACTGCGAGGTCGGTGAACCGCTCGGTCTGCCAGGCCAACATCTCGTCGGTCATGCCCTTGAACGTCTTGCCGAGCATGACGAAGCCGCCGGTGTCCGGGTCACGCGCGCCGAGGTGGATGTTGGACAGCCACCCCTGACGCCGACCGCTGCCCCACTCGATGGCGAGCACCACGAGGTCGAGGGTGTGCCGCGGCTTGACCTTCACCCACCCGGCGCCGCGACGGCCGGCGGCATACGGCGCCGAGGGAGCCTTGACCACGACGCCCTCGTGGCCCTCGCTCACCAGCCGGTCGAAGAACTCACCAGCCTCCGCTGCCGTGGCGGCGGTGATCCGCGGCACCAGCGCCGTGTCGGGGACGAGTGCCCCGAGCCGGGCGAACCGCTCGGACGCGGGCACCTCGAGCAGGTCCTGGCCGTCGACGTGGAGGAGGTCGAAGAAGTAGGGCGTGACCGGAGTGCGGTCGCGGAGCTCGGCGACGCCGGAGCTGCTCATGGTGCGGGAAGCGGTCTCCTGGAACGGGCGCGGCCGGCCGGACGGGTCGAGCGCGATCGCCTCACCGTCGATGACGACGGTCTCGACCGGCAGGGCGAGGACCGCCTCGACCACCTCGGGCAGCCGGTCGGTGATGTCGTCGAGCGACCGGGTGAACAGGCGCACGTCGGCACCGTCGCGGTGGGCCTGGAGCCTGATCCCGTCGAGCTTGCCGTCGACGACGACCCCGTGGCTGGTGTCGCCCACCTGGTCCCACGCGGCGTCGATGTCGGGTGCCGACGCGGCCAGCATGGGCCGCAGGGGTCGGCCGACCTCCAGGCTGATCGCGGCCAGTGCCTCGCTGCCACCGCTGAGGGCGGCCGCCGCAACCGGGCCGGCATAGCCCGCCAGCATCACGGCCCGGCGCACCTCGGCCTCGGGCACCCCCGCGGCTGCCGCGATGGCCGCGAGCATGACGCCGTCCAGGGCGCCCTGGCGGACCTGGCCGGTCACGAGCGCCCGGAGGTAGTCCTGCTCCGGTGCGGTCAGCCGACCGAACAGGTCGGACACGGCCGCCGTCCGAGCCGCTGCCGAACCGCTTCCGGCGATCAGGGCTATCTCGCCGAGCGCGGCGTCGACCTCGCCGACCGTGGCCGATGCCTCCGACGCAGGCGTCGGGAGGGTGGAGAGCCCGCGCCAGCTCACCCCGATGCGACGCTGTGGCAGCACTCCCGAGAGGTATGCCGCGACCGTCGCCGCGTCGTCCGGTCCGGCGGCGCGCAGCGCATCGGCCACGGCCGCCGTCTTGGCCAGCCGTGACCGGGTCGCGGTGGCTGCCGCCGAGGCGGCGACGACGTCAGCGAGGAGCACGGTCCGAGGCTAGTCGCGGCCGGTGACAGTCACCTTCGTGTCAGTCCTCGCTGCTCAGGCCTTCCCGAGGATGGTGTGCAGGTCGACGGACTCGAAGCCGTGCGCCTCCGCCACGGGTGCATAGGTCACCGCACCGTCGTGGGTGTTCAGGCCGAGGGCGAGCGGACCGTTGGCGCTGAGCGCCTCACGCCACCCGCGGTTGGCGAGCTGCACGGCATACGGGAGGGTGACGTTGGTGAGGGCGTAGGTGCTGGTGTGGGGGACCGCACCGGGCATGTTCGCGACGCAGTAGAACACCGAGTTGTGCACCGGGTAGGTCGGGTCGGCGTGGGTCGTGGGGCGGGAGTCCTCGAAGCAGCCGCCCTGGTCGATCGAGATGTCGACGAGCACCGAGCCCGGCTTCATCCGGGAGACCTGCTCGTTGGTCACCAGCTTGGGTGCCTTGGCACCGGGCACCAGCACTGCACCGATGACCAGGTCGGCGTCGATGATGGCGCGCTCCACCTCGTAGGCGTTGGACGCGACCGTCTGGCAGTGGCCCTGGTAGATGGCATCGGCGTGCCGCAGCTTGGCGATGTCGCGGTCCAGCAGCAGGACCTCGGCCTGCATGCCGAGGGCGATGGCTGCGGCATTCATGCCCGAGACGCCGGCGCCGATGACGACCACCTTCGCGGCATACACCCCACTGACCCCGCCCATGAGGACACCCCGGCCGCCTTGGGCGCGCATCAACGTGTGGGCGCCGACCTGGGGGGCGAGCCGCCCGGCGACCTCGGACATCGGCGCGAGCAACGGCAGCGAGCGGTCGGGGAGCTCCACGGTCTCGTAGGCGATGCCGGTCACCTTGCGCTTCACGAGCTCCTCGGTGAGCGGCCTGTCGGCGGCCAGGTGGAGGTAGGTGAACAGGGTCTGGCCCTCGCGCATCCTGTGGTACTCCGGCTCGATCGGCTCCTTGACCTTGAGGATGAGGTCGCCGGTGCCCCAGACGTCGTCGGCGGTGTCGAGGATCGTCGCACCCGCGGCCGTGTAGTCCTCGTCGAGGATCGAGGAGCCGACGCCTGCGTCCTTCTCGATGAAGACCTCGTGGCCGTGCACGACGAGCTCGTGCACGCCGGACGGGGTGATGGCGACGCGGTACTCGTTGTTCTTGACCTCGCGCGGGATGCCGACCTTCATCAAATCCTCCTGGGTTGCAGTGGTCCTCGAACCATGGCGCAGCCACGCCAGCCTGCCACCCTCCACCCTTCCAGATGGGTGATGGCGATGACGCGGTTTCCCGGACGGGAGCGCGCGGCAGGCGTACCCTGTGCACAGGTCCGGGGTGCTGCGCCTTGGCCTGCCGCGCGCTCGGAGCTGCCATGGGCATCACAACCTCCTCCCTCCCTGTGGGGCAAGCGCGGGCCTACGACGGCTACGTTCACGACGTCATGCTCTGGACGCGTGCGGATGCGTTCGTTCGCGACACCGTCGACTTCGTGCGCGCAGGCCTGCTGTCCGACGAGCGTGTCCTGGTCGCCCTGCCCGCGTCTCGGCTCCGGGCAGTGCGCGCCGCCCTCGGCGAAGGCGCCAGACACGTGGCCTTCGCCGACATGGAGGAGCTCGGCTCGAACCCGGCACGCATCATCGCGGCCTGGATCCAGTTCGTGACCGAGTCAGGGGACCAGCCATCGCGCGGGGTCGGAGAGCCACTGTGGGCGGGCCGCACCAGCGTCGAGGTCAACGAGTGCCAGCTCCACGAGGCCCTGCTCAACGACGCCATCCCCGCGACCGCACCACTGTGGCTGCGCTGCCCCTATGAGGTGGGGGCGCTGTCCACGGAGGTGGTCGACGAGGCCCTGAGCTCGCACCCGTGGGTGGCGGAGTCCGATGGCACTGCGCGGGCCAACGCGTCCTACGGCGGAGACAGTCTCGGGGCGATGGGCTTCGCGACGCCGCTCCCGGAACCCCCCGCTGCCAGCATCCTGCGGACCATCACGCCCTCGACCCTGCGCACGGTGCGGGACCTGGCGCTCCACGTTGCTCGTGTCTGCGGCGTCGCCGAGGAACGCGCGGCAGACCTGGGGCTGGCGCTGCACGAGCTGGGCGTCAACACCGTGGTGCACGGCAACGGGGGCACCCTCCGGCTGTGGCGCACCCCCGAGGCGCTGGTCTGCGAGGTCACCGACGCCGGCATCGTGGCGGACCCACTGACCGGACGGCTCGCACCGGACACCGACGAGCCTGACGGTCGGGGACTGTGGATGGTCAACCAGCTGTGCGACCTGGTCCAGCTGCGGTCCTCGGAGTCGGGAACGACCGTGCGGGTGCACACCTGGCTCTGAGACGAGCCGGGGGTTGGCTCAGGGGGCCACGGTGGACGAGTGGAGGAGTGCCGCGATGAGCGCCGACCGCCAGGCCAGCGGGGCCTGAGCGGGCGTCCGGCACGACGCCCCGCCGCACTCGCACACCCAGATCCAGCCCCGCGCTCCGCGCAGGACGCGCGGGTGGTGGCTGGTCGTGCGGTGGATGGTGTGCGTGCTCACGTCTACGACGGTAGGAGCGACGGAGGTATGCCGTTGCCGGACGCGCCGGGCATCGGCCGATGTCACGGTCGAGAAGGGCCGAACGGACGAGGTGGCCCGTCAGGAGGACGGCGCCGGGGACACGGTGAGCTTGTTGATCTTCACGATCGTCGAATCGCTCATGCCGAGGTAGACGGCGCGGTTCACGACTGCCACCGACCGCGCGCCGCTGGGTGCCGTGCTCAACGGAGTCCACGAGATGCCGTCGAGGCTGCGGTGGACGCCGGTGTTCGTCAGGGCGTAGATGTAACCGTCGCCCGGGACGGCCAGATCGGTGAGGGCGCCGATGGGCGCAGTCACTGCCCTGACTCCGTCGAACGTGGTGATCCCGAACGCGGTTCCTCCCGCGCAGACGATCCTGTTCTTGAAGACCTCGACCCGGTTCGCCGCGACCGTTCCACAGGGACGGTCGATGGCTACCGTCGACCACGTGGTGCCGTTGAAGGCACGGAGGGGCGAGCCCCCCGTGACGTCCTCAGCCTGGAGATACATCGTGCCGTTGATCGCGGCGGCCCAGTAGTAGCGCTCGAAGCCGTTCTCGGCGACGGAGGTGTCCGTAGCGACGATCTGCCAGGTCTGGCCGCCATCGGTCGACCGGTAGGCCGCGGCCCCACCACCAGGAGTCGCGGCGTCGAACCTCGTGACCGAACCAACCATCCACAGGTCGCTGCCGGTCATCGTGGCGACGTCATAGATGTGTACCGCCGGGGCCTTCATCTGGTTGGTCCAGGCACCGGTGGCGTTCGTCGCATACCCGACGTTGGAGGTGGAGGGATCGCGCGGGTCGGTCATCGGCGCGTAGAGCTTGCCATTGACCTTCCGGTAGACGCTGATCTCCTCAGTCGGTACCTGGAGCTGGCTCGCGGAGAACTGACCGGACGCCGGGTCGAACGTGTGAACCTGCTGCGGCCCGGTGTTGGCGTTGTAGTCCCCATAGGCGACGTACAGCTTTCCACCGTCCAGGGCGAGGTCGCGCAGGAGGTGACCGGCAGCGGTGGGCTGGGCAGCGGCGAACGGGTCGGTGCCCACCACGGTGGTCGTGTGCGAGGGGACCGGGCGTGGCTTGACGGCCTTGGCCGCTTGGGCGGGACTCGTGGTGACCACCAGTGCCGCGGCCACGGCGGTGACCAGGACTGCTGTTGCGCGCCTCGTGGTCATGCGAAACCTCCCGGACTGGGTGCCGTTCGTCCGCAGACCGGCTGGTAGGCGTCAGACGCAGCAGAGTAGGCCCGGTTGGAGCCGGACCAGCCATCAGCCTTGCAACAGATCGTCGTTCGCGCCAGTTGGGGCCAGCGGCGCTCGGTTGACCTCGGTTGGTGTGCCCGGGTCGTCTGCTGGGGCCAACTGACCACGGGCGGTCGCGTGCCACCTCAAACAGATGCAAACGACTTTGCCAAACCTTTAACAACTTTTTCTGGTGTTTACCGAACGATGGACAAGCCAAAACGCTTTAATCAGCTCATCCGGTAACAAGGCGGCAGACGTCCGACCCACCACGACCTGAAGGGAGCACACATGACGAACGAGCTCGGGACCGTCATCGAGAACCGCCTTGGCGAGAAGGGCTGGTCGATCTCCCGGTTCATGCTCGAGAGCGGGGTGAGCCCGGACGTCATCGCGGGCCTGATCGGCCCTGCCCAGCTGGCCACCATGCCGGACGAGTCCACGCTGGTGCGGATCTCCGAGGTCCTCGACCTGTCCTACCGACAGCTGGTGGTTGCTGCCGGCGTGGCGTGCGGCCTGCCGAAGAACCAGGAGGGCGAGCCCACGTTCGTCCTGCGATTCGTAACCAACGAGGAGCTGCTCACCGAGCTGCGGCGCCGGCTGGTCCGCGGCCGAGGCCACGCAGACCCCCAGCGACGCCGGCTGACCCACCTGGCGCTCATGCAGCAGGCCCTCGCGGTCGAGGCCAGCTGAAGCCCACTCGCCTCCCGCAGATTGACGAAGGACCCTCCGCACAGCGTGAGGGTCCTTCGTCGTCGTGTGTCCGGAGGGGGACTTGAACCCCCACGCCCGTTAAGGGCACTAGCACCTCAAGCTAGCGCGTCTGCCATTCCGCCACCCGGACAAGGTGCTGAGCAGGCACCTTGGGGAGTGCCTGCTGCGACCCGGAACGATAGCACGCAGCCCACCCCTTCTCCCAAACGGCCCAGCCCACAACGGAACCCGCAGAACTGCCAGCCGCGCGCCATACCGAACGCGCTTAGTCTGGATGGCATGAGTGAGGTCACCGAGTCCGCCACCAGCCCCGTCGACGAGGTCGTGCGCCTGTGCCGCGACCTGATCCGGATCGACAGCACCAACTATGGCGACGGCAGCGGGCCGGGGGAGCGGGAGGCCGCCGAGTACGTCGTCGCCCAGCTGCGTGAGGTCGGTCTGGAGCCCACCGTCGTCGAGAGCGATCCCGGTCGGACCAGTGTCGTGGTCCGGATCGAGGGGGAGGACCGGGACCGGCCCGCCCTGTGCATCCACGGCCACCTGGACGTGGTGCCCGCCAACGCCGCCGACTGGCAGGTCGACCCGCTCGCCGCCGAGCTGAGGGACGGCTGCATCTGGGGTCGCGGCGCGGTCGACATGAAGGACATGGACGCCATGATCCTGGCCAACATCCGCGACCTCGCCCGCCGCGGTGCCAAGCCGCCGCGTGACATCGTGTTCGCCTTCTTCGCCGACGAGGAGGCCGGTGGCGTCAAGGGCAGCCACTACGTCGTCGACCACCACCCGGAGCTCTTCGACGGTGTCACCGAAGCGGTTTCGGAGGTCGGCGGCTACAGCGTCACGGTGCCGACCGCCAGCGGCGACACCCGTGCCTACCTCGTCCAGACGGCGGAGAAGGGCATCCTCTGGCTGCGTCTCACCGCTCACGGTCGCGCCGGTCACGGCTCGGTGCCCAACGACGAGAACGCCCTGGTCCGGCTCGCCGAGGCGATCACCCGGATCAACGAGCACAAGTGGCCGCGCGAGTACATCGCCTCGGTGCGGGAGCTGCTCGACGGGCTGTCCGCCCTGACCGGCACGTCCTACTCCGACGAGGACCTCGACGAGCTGCTCGACCACCTCGGTGGGGCGCAGGGATTCGTGCGAGGGACGTTGCAGGACACCGCGAACTTCACCATGGCCGAGGCCGGCTACAAGCACAACGTCATCCCGCAGAGTGCCTGCGCCTCGCTCGACTGCCGGTTCCTGCCGGGCCACGACGACGAGCTCCTGGAAACCATCCGTGAGCTCGCGGGTGAGCACGTCGAGGTCGAGATCGTGCACCGCGACATCGCTCTCGACGCCCCCTTCGAGGGCCCGCTCGTCGAGGCAATGAAGGCAGCCCTGCTGGCCGAGGACCCCGGTGCCGAGGTGCTGCCCTACTGCCTGTCGGGGGGCACCGACAACAAGGCACTGAGCACACTCGGCATCACCGGCTACGGGTTCGCGCCGCTGCAGCTCCCCGCCGATCTCGACTTCGCCCCCATGTTCCACGGGATCGACGAGCGGGTGCCGGTGTCGGCCCTCGAGTTCGGGACCAAGGTGCTGCAGCGCTTCATCGCCACCTGCTGAGAAAGGTGCGGAGGTATGCCGCGTGGCTGGCCCCGCGGCATACCAAGTCTTTGCCTTGCGTGGCGTAGCCCCGTGGGACAGCCCGTCGTTTGACCGGATGAGAGGTCCGATCGCGATGGAGGAGCACCACATGAAGAACCGGTCCCAGGGGCGCATTGCTGCACGGCTCGTCCTCGCGGGGGCCGTGACCGGTCTCGCCTGCCTGGCCTCCACCAGCACGGCAGGGGCAGCGACCCTGCCCGACCCACTGGCTTCGGTGGCCAGCGCACCGACCGGCACCGACCCGCTCGGCGGCGTAGTGCCCAGCGCCACCGGCACGGTCGCCAAGCTGCTCGGTGACGCCACTGCCACCCCGCCACCGGCAGGTCTGCCCAGTGGACTGCCGACTGGGCTCCCGAGTGGGGTTCCCGCACTGCCGGCCATGCCCGGGCAGACGCCCGGAGGCGGATCGCAGGAGGACTCCGGGGTGAGTGCAGACGCGCAGGCACCGTCAGGGGACAACCTCGCCGCGATCGATGCAGCCGTCGCGGAGTTCCTGGGGATCTGCGTGCGGGTGCCGCAGGACGTCGTCCCGATCCAGGCGGACATCGTCATCCTCGACCGCAACCTGATCACCGAGCTGGTTGACGCCGGAGTGCCGTTGCAGCCGCTCGTGGTGCCGTGCCCGAAGGGCGCCGCGGTCGCGCCGCCGGCCGCCGTCGTTCCGACGCCGCCTGCAGCGAGTGCGAGGCCGGCGAGGTCGGCGCCGCCCGCGTCGGCAGGCCCTGCGTCGCTGGCCTTCACGGGTACCGATGTGGCACCCACGCTGCTGCTGGCAGGCGGGCTGCTCGCCCTCGGAATCGCCTTCCTGCGCAAGGCGCACGCGCTGGTCGAGGTCCAGGAAACGCGCACCGAGGACATCTGACAGCGACGCGTCAGGAAGCTCCGGTCAGCCCGGGCGAGGAGCCCGGATGATCTTGCGCCGCAACCAGGTCCGTTGCTGTCCACCCAGGTAGATGCGGGTGCGGTGCAGCTCCCAGTGGCCGTACTCGGCATGGTCGGTCAACGTCCGGCGGATGTCGGATCGGGAATCTGTTCGCGTGAAGCTCACCACGCGGTACTCGTACTCAACCATCGTGCGCCATTTTGCCGCAGAACCCGCTACCGTCGGCACATGACCGCAGACCCGCGTGGCGCGCTGGCCAACCTCATGACTGCTTTCGAGCGTCACCTCGAGGCCTCGGCCTCCAAGCGGGGCGAGGAAGACCCGACGGTCATCGCGGCCTACGACGACCTGGCCGACGCGTTCGCGGCCTACGACGACGAGCTGCTCCAGGCCTACGGCGAGATGACGCCACTCGACATCTACGACGGCGACGATGACGAGGACGATGACGAGGACGACGAGGACGACGAGGACGACGACGACGACGACGACGACGACGACGACGACGACGACCACGACCAGCCGGGCGACGGGGACGACGAGGAGCTCGACGACCACCCCGACGAGGACGGCGCCGGCAGCGTCTACTCAGGCCTGGACGACGCGGACTACGACGAGTCCTGACTCCTCAGGCTGAGATCTCGTCCAGGGCGGCCACGAGCTCGTCGGGCAGCTCGAGGGACTCGCTGGCCAGCGAGGTGCGCAGCTGAGCGGTGGTGCGGGCCCCCACCACCGGGCTGACCACGCCGGGCCGGTCGCGGACCCAGGCGAGCGCGACCTCGGTGGGGCTCACTTCGAGGCCCTTGGCCGCGATGGCCAGTGCCTCGACGATGCCGGTGCTGCGGTCGTCGAGGTAGCGCGCAGTGAACCGGGGGAAGTCGCGCGATGCCGCGCGGGAGTCCGTCGGGATCCCGTTGCGGTACTTGCCGGTCAGCACACCTCGGCCGAGCGGAGACCAGGGGAGCAGGCCGAAACCGAGCGCCTGGGCGGCAGCAAGGAGGTCGGGCTCCGCGCTGCGGTTGGTCAACGAGTACTCGACCTCGTTGGCCACCAACGGAACTCGCGCCTGCTCCAGCAGGGACATCGCCCGGGCCACCTGCCACCCGCTGAAGTTCGACACCCCGACATAGCGCGCCCGGCCGGTGTTGACGGCCCACTCCAACGCAGAGAGCGTCTCGGTCAGCGGCGCCTCGTCGGACCAGGTGTGGACCAGCCAGAGGTCGACGTGGTCGGTCCCGAGTCGCTCGAGGGAAGTGTCGAGCTGACTCAGGAGGCTGTGCCGCGAGGTGTCGACGACGCGGTTGCCGGAACGGCGTGAGATGCCTGACTTGGTGCAGATCACCAGGTCCTCGCGCTGCACGTCGTCCTCGATGAGGCGGCCGATGATCTCCTCGGAGGCGCCGTCGGAGTACCCGTGGGCCGTGTCGACGAGATTGCCACCGGCGTCCAGGAAGGTGCGCAGCTGTTCGCGGGCACTGTCCTCGTCGGTGGTCCGGCCCCACGTCATGGTCCCGAGGGCAAGGCGGGACACCGAGAGTCCGGAGGTCCCCATTCGTCGCTGGCGCATGGTTCCGTACGGTAGTCGGCCGTCGCCGCGCTGACGCGCCGCACTCGCCGCTAGCCTCGCTCCCATGGAACTCGGAGTGAACCTCGGCTACTTCGGCATGGGCGTCGACCAGGACAACGTCGCGGTCGCGCAGGAAGCCGACCGCCTGGGGTATGCCGTGGCGTGGGCTGCGGAGGCGTACGGCTCGGACGTGCCCACGGTGCTCTCGTGGATCGGTGCCCTCACCGAGCGGATCGACCTGGGTGCGGCGGTCATGCAGATCCCGGCCCGGACGCCGGCGATGACCGCGATGACGGCAGCCACCCTCGACACCCTGTCCAAGGGCCGGTTCCGGCTGGGCCTGGGCGTCAGCGGACCGCAGGTCAGCGAGGGGTGGCACGGGGTCCCGTTCGCGGCTCCCCTCGGTCGCACCCGCGAGTATGTCGACATCGTCCGGATGGCCTTGCGGCGCGAGAGCCTCGCCTATGCCGGGAAGCACTTCACGCTCCCCGTGCCCGACGGCCCGGGCAAGGCGCTCAAGCTGACCATCCACCCGCCGCGTCCGGACCTGCCGATCTATCTCGCAGCGGTGGGGCCGAAGAACCTCGAGCTCGCCGGTGAGGTGGCTGACGGGTGGCACGCGATCTTCTTCAGCCCCGAGCACTCGGGCGACCTCGTGCAGTCCGTGGCCGCCGGTCGCCGGCTGGCTGGTCGCGGCACCGAGGCGAACCCGCTCGAGGGTTTCGACATCGCTCCGTCGGTCCCGGTGGTCATCGCCGACGACGTCGAGGCCGCCGCTGACGCGATCCGTCCCTACGCAGCGCTCTACATCGGTGGGATGGGTTCGCGCGAGAAGAACTTCTACAACCAGCTGGCCGTGCGGATGGGGTTCGGGGACGCAGCTGCCACGGTGCAGGACCTCTTCCTCGCCAAGCAGCACCGCGACGCCGCTGCGGCGGTCCCGTTCGAGTTCATCGACGCCACCGCCCTGATCGGGCCCCGGGACCGGATCCGTGACCGGCTGGCCCGCTACTCCGACGTCGGGGTCGGCACGCTGTCGATCGCCCCGTTCGCCGGCGGCCTCGAGGACCGGCTCCACGTCGTGCGGACCATGGCAGAGCTGATGGGGGAGACTGGCCTCTGACCTCGGCGCCGCGCCACGTCCGGCGCCCTCCCGTATCCCCACTCTGAAAGCGATACGTCTTGACCCTGAGCTATCTCGACGCCCTCATCCTCGGCATCGTGGAGGGGCTGACCGAGTTCCTCCCGGTCTCCTCCACGGGACACCTGACGATCACCGAGAAGCTGCTCGGCCTGACGGTCGACGACCCCGGTGTCACGGCCTACACCGCGGTGATCCAGCTCGGGGCGATCTTCGCCACCCTGCTGTACTTCGGCAAGGACATCATCCGGCTGCTCATGGCGTGGGTGTCCGGACTGACGAGCGCCGAGGCGCGGACCCACCACGACTACCAGCTGGCCTGGGCCGTCATCGTGGGGTCGATCCCGGTGGGCATCGTCGGTTTCGCGGCCAAGGACCTGATCAGTGGCGGCCTGCGCAGCCTCTGGGTCGTCGCAGTCGCCCTCATCGCCTGGAGTGCGGTGATGTGGCTGGCCGAGAGCCGCCACGCGATGCTCACGGACAGGGGGCAGGAGCGCGGCGAGGGTCAGGTCACGCTCAAGGACGGGCTGGTCATCGGCCTGGTCCAGTGCGCGTCACTGGTCCCCGGGGTGTCCCGGTCGGGTGCGACCATCTCGGCTGGGCTGTTCCGCGGACTCGACCGGCTGACGGCCACCCGGTTGTCCTTCTTCATGGCCATCCCGGCGCTGACCGCCGCCGGCGTCTTCGAGCTGCTCAGCGAGACCGACCACCTCAAGCTCCTGGGTGTCGGTCCGATCATCGTCGGCATCATCGTCTCGTTCGTCGTGGCCTACGCCTCGATCGCCTGGCTGCTGAAGTTCGTCAGCAGCAACAAGATCACCGCGTTTGTCTGGTACCGCGTCGCCCTCGGTGTCGTGCTGCTCGTCGTCCTCGCCGCCGGCTGGATGACCGCCACCTGACTAGGTCGCTCCTAGAGCCAGCCGGACTTCCGGAACGCCCGGTAGAGCCCCAGGCAGGCCGTGGCCATCACGGCCAGCACGATGAAGTAGCCGTACCTCCACTTCAGCTCGGGCATGTTGTCGAAGTTCATTCCGTAGACGCCGGCGACCATCGTGGGCACGGCGGCGATCGCGACCCAGGCCGAGATCTTCCGCATGTCGCTGTTCTGCTGCACCGTGATCTGCGCAAGGTGGGCGTTGAGGATGTCGGTGAGCAACCGGTCGTAGGACTCGACGTGGTCGATCACCCGCAGCAGGTGGTCGGCCACGTCACGGAAGAGCATCCGCACCTCCTTCTGCGGAAGGGGCGAGCGGGACCCGTCATGGAGCATTCTCAGGGGCGCAGCCAGCGGCACGGCAGCCCGCCGGAACTCCAGGACCTCGCGCTTGAGCCGGTAGATGGTGGCCGAGCTGACCCTGTTGGCCCCCGTGAAGACTGACGCCTCGATGTCCTCGAGGTCCTTCTGCAGCTCGGCGTCGATGGCGACGTAGTTGTCGACGATGCTGTCCATCACCGCGTGGACGACCGCGATGGCACCGTGGCGCAGGCCTTCGGCATTGCCTTCGAGTGCCTGCCGCACGCCGGCAAGGGGGTTCGCCTCACCCCGTCGTACCGTGACGACGAACCGGTCGCCGACGAAGAGCATCACCTCGCCGGTCTCGATGTCGGAGGTCTCCTCGATGTACCGCAACGTCTTCATCACCACGAAGATGGTGTTGTCGTAGAGCTCCACCTTGGGCCGCTGGTTGCCCTTGACCGCATCCTCCACGGCCAGGGGGTGCAGCTTCAGCTCGTCGTTGACGAGGTCGAACTCGGCGTCGGTGGGGTTCTTGAGTCCGATCCAGAGGAAGGCGTGCGGGTCGTCGCCGCCGCGCAGCTCCTCGAGGGCGTCACTGAGGTCGCCGCAGGGGAGGCGTTGGCCCTGGCGGTAGATGGCTTGGTCGACGATCACGGCCCTACTTCACCACGTCCGCGTCTGCCCGGCGAGCAGCGCGCCGTAGAGTGCGCTCGTGCCCACCGTCCTGCTGGTCCGTCACGGCCATTCGAGCGCCAACGGTGAGGGCATCCTCGCCGGCCGGCTGCCCGGCATACACCTCACCGATCGTGGTCGGGAGCAGGCCGACCAGCTCGGTGACCGGTTCCGTGGCCTGCCCGTCGTGCGGGTGGTGAGCAGCCCGCTCGAACGCTGTCTGGAGACCGCTGCCCCGCTGGCGGCGGCGGTCGGCGTCGAGGTGACCGTGGACGACGACCTCCAGGAGTGCGCCTACGGCGCGTGGACCGGGCGTCCGCTCAGCGAGCTGGCCAAGGAGCCGTTGTGGGCCACCGTCCAGGACGACCCCGAGACTGCGCGGTTCCCCGACGACGACAGGTATGCCGCGGAGAGCCTTCGTGCCATGAGTGACCGTGTCGTGGCCGCGGTGCGACGTCACGACGCCGAGGTCAAGGAGGCTTCCGGGGAGTCGGGACTGTGGGTGGCCGTGACGCACGGCGACCTGCTCAAGGCGGTGCTGGCCGACGCGACGGGTTCCGGTCTGGGTCGGTTCCAGCGCTACACCGCCGACCCCGCGTCGGTGTCCGTGGTCCGCTTCGGTGGTCGGCACACGTTCCTGCTGACGGCCAACGACGTGACCCCCGACCTGACCCGGTTCCAGCCGAAGCCTGATGCCCAGGGCGCGGGCGACGCAGCCGTCGGCGGGGGAGCCGGTTAGAGTTTTGCCATGGGGCTCGTCGAGTTTGATCCACCAGACCGGTTCGTCGCCGGCACCGTCGGTCCTCCGGGGCAGCGCACCTTCTTCCTGCAGGCCAGCGAGGGGCGCCGGCTGACCAGTGTCTCGCTGGAGAAGCAGCAGGTGTCGGTCCTGGCCGACCGCATCAACGACCTGCTCGACAGCTATGCCGCGGGTGAGGGCGCAGACCACGCGGCGGCCGAGGTCGTCGACAACGCCCCGCTGGACACCCCGATCGAGGACGAGTTCCGGGTCACCGCGCTGAGCCTGGCCTGGGACGACAGCCGTCGGGTCGTCGTCATCGAGTGCCTCGACCGTGACCCCGACGACCCCGAGGCCGGCGTCGACCCGGAGGTCCTGACCGAGGAGCCGCGGCAGGTACGAGTCGTCCTCTCCCCGTCGCGGGCGCGGGCGTTCGCCCGACGTGCCCAGTCGGTCGTCTCCGCCGGTCGCCCGCCGTGCCCGTTCTGCGGTGGACCGCTCGAACCAGAGGGGCACATCTGCCCCCGCGCGAACGGCTACAAGCGCTGACCCAGCCAGCAGGTGGCACGTCGGTCAGCCTCGACCTCCTGACGCGCGCAGACCTGGTGGTGCTCGGGGCGCTGGCCGACGCCTCCAACTTGGCGCTCCTGGTCCGGCTCGGCGATGACGAGGGACCGCTGGCGATCTACAAGCCGATCGACGGCGAACGCCCGCTCTGGGACTTTCCCGACGGGTCACTGGCGGCCCGTGAGGTCGCGGCCCACCTGATCAGCGCGACGGGGGGCTGGGACGTGGTGCCCGAGACGGTGCTCCGCGACGGCCCGCGCGGACCGGGGTCGGTGCAGCGCTGGGTGGGGGACCCGCAGACCCTTCCGGACTACGTCGTCGACCTCGTGACGCCCGACTCCATCCCCGCAGGATGGCTCGCGGTGCTCCGGGGAGAGGACGAGCGGGGCAACCCGGTCGTGGTGGTCCACGAGGACACGCCCGAGGTCCGTGGCGTCGCGGCCTTCGACGCGGTGATCAACAACTCGGATCGCAAAGGGAGCCACCTCATCCGCGAAGGTGACCGGCTCCGGGGCTTCGACCACGGTGTGAGCCTGCACCAGGACGACAAGCTGCGCACGGTCCTGTGGGGCTTCGCCGGACAGCCGTTGTCCGCACGCGACCTGGGCCGGATCACGGCGGTCCGCGACGCGCTGCATGACGACACGTCCGCCCTGCATCGCGAGCTGGCACCGCTCCTCACCCCGGCCGAGGTGACCGCGCTGGAAGCCCGCAGTACGGCGTTGCTCGAGCGGGCGGCATACCCGATGCCGTCGGGGGAGTGGCCGGCCATCCCGTGGCCGCCCCTGTGAGCCGCACCCGTAGGCTTCCGCTGTGATCTCCTGGCCCACGCCCTTCCTCCCCGCCGTGCCCGGCACCGGCCATCCTGTGCAGGTCTTCGACTCCGCGACCGGTGCGGTCCGTGCGATCACCCCGGGACCCACGGCACGCATGTACGTCTGTGGCATCACCCCCTACGACGCCACCCACATGGGGCACGCCGCGACCTACGTCACGTTCGACATCCTGGGCCGGGCGCTGCGCGACGCTGGGCACGACGTCGACTACGTCCAGAACATCACGGACGTCGACGACCCGCTTCTCGCCAGGGCAACCCGCGATGGAATCGACTGGGAAGACCTTGCGGCGCAAGAGATCTCACTGTTCCGCGAGGACATGACTGCGTTGGCGGTCATCCCGCCCGACCACTACATCGGCGTCGTCGAGAGCATCGAGCCGGTGGGCGCGGCGGTGCGTGCACTGCTCGAGCGAGGGGCTGCCTACCCAGTCGACACCCCGGAGTCCGTGGGCGACGACCTCTACCTCGACATCTCGACGGACGACGGTTTCGGCTCAGTCTCCAACTGGTCCCGCGAGGAGATGCTCGCCGTCTTCGCCGACCGTGGCGGGGACCCGGCCCGGGCCGGCAAGCGTGACCAGCTCGACCCGCTGCTGTGGCGGTCCGCTCGCGACGGCGAGCCGGCCTGGTCGGTCGAGGGTCTGCCCGACGGGCGCCCCGGCTGGCACATCGAGTGCACGGCCATCGCCCTGGACCACCTCGGGATGTCGTTCGACGTCCAGGGTGGCGGGACCGACCTGATCTTCCCGCACCACGAGATGAGTGCGACGCAGGCGGTGGTGCTCACCGACCAGCGGCCCTTCGCGCGGACCTACACCCACCAGGCGATGGTGGGTCTCGACGGCGAGAAGATGAGCAAGTCCAAGGGCAACCTCGTGCTCGTGTCCAAGCTGCGCGCCGACGGCGTCGACCCGATGGCCATCCGCCTGGCGCTGCTGGCACAGCACTACCGCACCCAGTGGTCCTGGACCGCAGACCTCCTGGAGCGGGCGCAGGAGCGCCTCGAGACCTGGCGGGCCGCCCTGTCGGTCAACACGGCGCCCGACTCGGACGACGTCGTCGAGGCGATCCGCACCCGGGTGGCCGATGACCTCGACACCCCTGGAGCACTGGCGGCGGTGGATGTCTGGGCGAAGCAGACGCTGACCCGCGGCGGGAGCAACGTCACCTCGGCAGGGGTGCTCGCCCGCGCGCTGGACGCCATCCTCGGCGTCCGGGTCTGAGTCTGCTCGAGCGCCGCCCTCCGCTCGGGCACCAGCGGCTCAGCTAGTCGCGGCCGCCGCGAGGAGCTCGGCGAGCTCCTTCGGCTTGGTGACCATGGGCCAGTGCCCGGAGTCGATGTCGACGAGGTCGAGGTGTCGGGCCTTGGCGAGCTCGGGGAGGTCGCCGTCGTCGATCCACGCCTGCGCCTGGGCCGGGTCGAACTCGGGGCAGACCAGCACGACCGGGACGTCGTACCGCCGGTCGTCGCGCAGGTGCACCACGCCCTTGGTGACTCCTTCGGGGACCGGGATCGCGGCAGCCTCGAAGGTCCGCTTGGCCTCCTCGTCGAGGTCAGCCGAGTCGGCCCCCTCGAACGGCCCCCAGCCGGGAAATGCCATCAGGCCGTCCTTGGTCTCGAAGAAGTCGGCGTAGGCCTCCCCGTCGGCAGACGGGAAGCCGCCGATCAGGGCGACCTTGGCCACCTTCTCGGGTCGGGCATCAGCAGCCAGCCACGCGAGCGTGCAGGCGGCAGAGTGCCCCACGACCATGGGCGGATGGTCGGCGAGGTCAACCGCGCTGAGCACTGCTGCCACCTGGTCGTCGAGGGTGGCTGACGTTGCGCCGTCGCCCTGACCGGGAAGGGTGAGCGGGACCGGGCGGTGGCCGAGGGCCTCCAGCTCCGGCACCACGTGGTCCCAGGCGGTTCCGTCGAGCCACAGTCCGCCGATGAGCAGGATGTCCATGTGGTGAAGCCCCTTCTCCAGCCGGCGTGGTCGGTTCCAGTCGCCGAGGTCACTGCAGGCTAGGGCCAGTTCCGGACGATGCGCTTCCGGGTCAGCCAGACCAGCCGGGTGGACACCCAGCCGCGTCGCGAAGACGACCCGCTCAGCCCGGGCCCTCCTGGCCGCGGCGGCGCAGGTAGCGCTCGAACTCGCGCGCGATCGCATCGCCGCTGGCCTCGGGCAGGTCTGCGGTGTCCTGCGCCTCCTCGAGGGACTGGACGTACTCGGCGACCTCCTCGTCGGTGTCGGCGAGCTCGTTGATGCCGCGCTCCCACGCCTTGGCGCCGTCGGTCAGGTCGCCGTGCGGGATCGTTGCGTCGAGCAGCTCCTCGAGTCGAGAGATCAGCGCAAGGGTGGCCTTCGGTGAGGGGGAGTGCCCGGCATAGTGCGGGACCGCCGCCCAGCAGGACAGCGACTGCATCCCCGACTGGGTGGCCGCGTCGGCGAGCACGCCGACGATGCCGGTCGGGCCCTCGTACCGGCTCGGCTCGAGGTCGAACCGGTGGATCACGTCGTCGTCGTCGGAGGTCGCGGTGACCGGGATGGGCCGCGTGTGGGCGACGTCCGCCATCAGGGCGCCGAGGGTGAACACCGTGCTGGCGCCGACCTCCTGGGCGAACTCCATCAGCTCGATGGTGAAGGCACGCCAGCGGAACGACGGCTCGATGCCCTGGATGAGGATCACGTCGCGGTCCAGGCCGGCGGAGCGCGCCACGAGGATCCGGGTGGTCCGCCAGTGGATCCGCCGGCGGCCGTCCTCGAGCACGACCCGGGGGCGGTTGACCTGGAAGTCGTAGTACTCCTCGGGGTCCAGCGCCGCGATGGCGTCGGCGTCCCACACGTCTACGAGGTGGTCGATGGCCGCGGTCGCTGCCTCGCCCGCGTCGTTCCAGCCCTCGAAGGCAGCAATCACGACGGGGTTGTTGAGCTCAGGGACGTCTTCGAGTTCGATCACCATCGCTCCTTCCTCTGCAGCCGAAACACCGTGTCCGCCCAGCCTACGGTCCGCGGTGTGGAGCCTTCCGCACGGCTGCGTATAGTCGGGCGCGCCGCCATCCCCGCACCACGAAGGCCACCCGCCATGCCGTCCCACCAGTCCACCTCGAGCGAGCACCTGTCGCCAGCCGTGGACGCCCTTCCGGCCGCGGTGTTCTGGGACATGGACGGCACGCTCGTCGACACCGAGCCGTACTGGATCAACGCCGAGCACACGATCGTCGAGGAGGCCGGCGGGGTCTGGAACGACGAGTACGCCCACCAGCTGGTGGGCAACGACCTGATGGTCTCGGCGGAGTTCATCCGCGACAACAGCCCCGTCTCGCTGGATCCGGTCGAGATCGTCGAGGAGCTGCTCAAGCGTGTCATCGTGCAGGTCCGCGAGCACGTGCCGTGGCGCCCGGGCGCCGTCGAGCTGCTCACCGCCCTGAAGGAAGCCGGGGTGCCGAACGCCCTGGTGACCATGTCGTGGCGCTCCCTCGCCGACAGCGTCGTCACCGCCCTGCCGGAGGGCACCTTCCGAGCGGTGATCACCGGCGACGAGGTCGAGCACGGCAAGCCACACCCCGAGCCCTACCTCGCTGCGGCGCGGGCGCTCGGGGTCGAGGTGGGCGACTGCGTGGCCATCGAGGACTCACCCACAGGGGTGCGCTCAGCGGTCTCGGCGGGCGTGCCGACCCTCGCCGTGCCGCACGTCGTCCCGGTGCCGTCGATGGTCGGCGCCGTGCAGGTGCCCAGCCTGCGCGGCCTGACCCCGCGGGACCTGCGGACGTTGTTCGACGGGTCCCGTCAGTAGCTTGCCCCGGCGAACTGGACAGGCCCGGCTCACTCGTCGGTCGGGGTGACCTGACCGGAGACGGCCGGGTTGAGCGCGATCAGCGCGGCGTTCTCGGGCAGCGGCGGGGGAGTGCCGCCCCAGGCCGGGCAGAACTCGCGGTAGTCGCACCAGTCGCACAGCCGTGAGGTCTTGGGTCGCCAGTCACCGGTGGTCGCTGCGTGCTCGATGGCCGTCCACACGGCCTTGAGGTTGCGCTCGAGGCTGAGCAGGTCGTGCTCGTCGGGGGCGTAGCGGACCACCTCACCGTTGCCGAGGTAGACCAGCTGGAGGAGCCGCGGGATCTCGCCGCGCAGCCGCCACAGCACCAGGGCGTAGAACTTCATCTGGAACAGCGCCTTGCCCTCGAAGAGCTCGCTCGGCGACCGCCCGGTCTTGTAGTCGACGACCCGCATGGCGCCGTCGGGTGCTACGTCGAGCCGGTCGACGTAGCCGCGCAGCACGAGGCCGTCGACATCGGTCTCGACATAGAGCTCGCGCTCGGCGGGCTCGAGCCGGGTGGGGTCCTCGAGGGTGAACCAGGTCTCGATCAGCGCCTGGGCGTCACCGAACCAGCCGGCCTCGGTGAGCTTGTCGTCGCCGGCGATCATCTCGGCGAGCTCGGGCTCCTGCTCGACGAGGGCGGCCCACTGGGGGCTCAGCAGGGCCTGCGCGGCCTCCGGCGTGCGCTCGTCAGCGGGCAGGTCGAAGAGCCGCTCCAGGACGGCGTGCACCAAGGTGCCCCGCGCCGCCGCAGGGCTCGGCGCGGACGGCAGCTTGTCGATCGTGCGGAACCGGTAGAGCAACGGACACTGCTTGAAGTCCGAAGCTCGGCTCGGTGAGAGGGCGGGAACCATGGACCACACGGTATGCCGCGCCGCCGACAGCGGTGCCGTGGCGCACCGGTGGTGCGCCACGGCATACCAGCTGCTCGCTCAGTCCTCGGGCAGGTAGCCCAGGTTGGGGGAGAGCCAACGCTCGGCCTCGGCCACCGTCCAGCCCTTGCGCTTGGCGTAGTCCTCGATCTGGTCCCGGCCGAGCCGACCCACGACGAAGTACTGAGACTGCGGGTGGGAGAAGTACCAGCCCGACACCGACGCACCCGGCCACATGGCCATCGACTCGGTGAGCTCCATGCCGGTGTTCTCCTCGACCTGGAGCAGGTCCCAGAGCAGGGCCTTCTCGGTGTGGTCGGGGCAGGCGGGGTAGCCGGGGGCCGGCCGGATGCCGACGTACTTCTCGGCGATGAGATCGGGGTTCTTCAGGTGCTCGTCGGGCGCGTAGCCCCAGAAGTCATGCCGGACCCGCTCGTGCATCCGCTCGGCGAAGGCCTCGGCGAGGCGGTCGGCCAGGGCCTCCAGCAGGATCGCGTTGTAGTCGTCCATCGCGGCCTTGAACTCGTTGACCTTGTCGTGAGAACCGAGTCCAGCCGTGACGGCGAAACCTCCGATGTGGTCGGACTTGCCGGTCTCGAGAGGGGCGACGAAGTCGGACATGGCCCGGTTGGGGATGCCCTCACGGTGCTGGCCCTGCTGGCGCAACGTGTGCAGGGTCATCGCAACCGTCTCGCGCGACTCGTCGGTATAGACCTCGATGTCGTCACCCACCGCGTTGGCGGGGAACAGCCCGATCACGCCGTTGGCCTTGAGCCACTTGTTCTCGATGATGTCGTCCAGCATCTTCTGCGCGTCCTGGTAGAGCTTGGTCGCGGCCTCGCCGGTCGTGGGGTTGTTGAGGATGTCGGGGAAGCGACCCTTCATCTCCCAGGCGAGGAAGAACGGCTGCCAGTCGATGTAGTCGCGCAGCTCGGCGATGGGGTAGTCGCGGAAGGTCCGCACGAACTGGGTGACGGTGCGGTTGGTGTTGCCGGACTGCCGACGCAGCAGCTCCTTCTC
Organism: uncultured Actinomycetota bacterium; assembly: GCA_963740865.1. GTDB lineage: Bacteria > Actinomycetota > Actinomycetes > Actinomycetales > Dermatophilaceae > Pedococcus. The sequence goes on along the minus strand of CAVUGH010000005.1, from coordinate 1,809 downwards.
CTGGGCGGCCACGAGGTGCGGCACCGGCGGGCGGTAGCTGCTCCAGTCGATCGGGGTGGCCATCTCGCGGGCCTTCTCGATCGACGACAAGCGGGCGCTCGGTCGTCTTGGCCGCGTGCCGGGCGCGCAGCGAGTCGAAGTCCGCCTTCACCTCGGCCATCAGCTTGGGGCGCAGCTCGTCGGACAGCAGCTGGGCCACCACCGGCACCGAGCGCGAGGCGTCCTTCACCCAGACGACCGGCCCGTGGTACTTCTGGTCGACCTTGACGGCGGTGTGCGCCCTGGATGTCGTCGCACCGCCGATGAGCAGCGGCAGGTCGAACCCCTGTCGTTCCATCTCCGTCGCGAAGTTGACCATCTCGTCGAGGCTCGGTGTGATCAGCCCGGACAGGCCGATGACGTCGGCCTTCTCGGCCTTCGCCGCGTCCAGGATCTTCTGCGCGGGCACCATGACCCCGAGGTCGACGACGTCGTAGTTGTTGCACTGCAGCACGACCCCGACGATGTTCTTGCCGATGTCGTGCACGTCGCCCTTGACGGTGGCCATGATGACCTTGCCCTTGGCGCGGTTCTCCGCGACCTCGGCCTCGGTCTTCTCCGCCTCGATGAACGGGATGAGGTAGGCCACGGCCTTCTTCATGACCCGGGCCGACTTCACCACCTGGGGCAGGAACATCTTGCCGGCACCGAACAGGTCGCCGACGACGTTCATGCCGTCCATCAGCGGGCCTTCGATGACCTCGATCGGGCGGCCGCCGCGCGCGGAGATCTCCTGACGGAGCTCCTCGGTGTCGGTCTCCGCGTGCTCGTCCAGCCCCTTGACCAGGGCGTAGGTGATGCGTTCGCCGACAGGCAGCGAGCGCCACTCCTCGGCGATGGCCTCCTGCTTGGTGTCGCCGGTGTTGAACTTGTCGGCGATCTCGAGCAGCCGCTCGGTGGAGTCCGAGCGCCGGTTGAGGACGACGTCCTCGATCCGCTCGCGCAGCTCGGCGTCGACCTGGTCGTAGACGACGAGGGCGCCGGCGTTGACGATCCCCATGTCCATCCCCGCCTGGATGGCGTGGTAGAGGAACACGGCGTGGATCGCCTCGCGCACTGCGTTGTTGCCGCGGAACGAGAAGGACACGTTGGAGACGCCGCCGGAGATCAGGGCGCCGGGCAGGTTCTCCTTGATCCAGCGGGTCGCGTCGATGAAGTCGGTGCCGTAGGCCGCGTGCTCCTCGATGCCCGTCGCCACGGCGAAGATGTTGGGGTCGAAGATGATGTCCTCGGCGGGGAACCCGACCTCCTGCGTGAGGATGTCGTAGGCCCGCTGGCAGATCACCTTGCGGCGCTCCAGCGAGTCCGCCTGGCCGTCCTCGTCGAAAGCCATCACCACGATCGCCGCGCCGTACTTGCGACAGAGGCGCGCGTGGTGGATGAACGGCTCGATGCCCTCCTTCATGGAGATCGAGTTGACGATCGACTTGCCCTGGACGCACTTGAGCCCGGCCTCGATGACGTCCCACTTGGAGGAGTCGATCATCAGCGGCACGCGCGAGATGTCGGGCTCGGTCGCGACGAGCTTGACGAAGCGGTCCATCGCCGCGACGCCGTCGATCATGCCCTCGTCCATGTTGATGTCGATCACCTGCGCACCGGACTCGACCTGCTGGCGCGCGACGTTGAGCGCGGTGCCGTAGTCCTCGGCCTGGATCAGCTTGCGGAACCGCGCCGACCCGGTGATGTTGGTGCGCTCACCGACGTTGACGAACAACGACTCCTCGGTCACCGTCAGGGGCTCGAGCCGGACAGCCGCAACGCCGGGGC
>CAVUGH010000004.1:0-279267 GCA_963740865.1 uncultured Actinomycetota bacterium | reverse complement strand
GAGCGTGGCCGGGGTCATGCCCAGCTCGGCGAGGATCGTGGTCACCGCGAGGGGGTGGGTGATGTAGGCGTCGCCGGACTTGCGCTGCTGACCCCGGTGCGCCTCCTCGGCGACGACGTAGGCACGCTCGATGACCGTCAGGTCAGCCTTGGGGTGGGTGGCACGGACGGTCTGGAGCAGCGGCTCCAGGACCGGGTTGGTCGGCCCTCCCTTGCTGCCGAACCTGGCCAGCCTGGCCCGCACACGGTTCGCCGACGACGCACCGGTGGGCACCGGTCCGGTGACGACGTCCTCAGTCATGCCGGAAGCCTACGTGACCACCACGGTCGCGTGGATCTCGCGCCCGGACAAGCGGTCTCGACCCGGCAGGAACGCCAGCTCGACCAGCGTCTCGAAGGCCACGACGGTCGCGCCGGCCTCGTCCAAGAGCCGACAGGCTGCCTCCGCGGTGCCACCGGTCGCGAGCACGTCGTCCACGACCAGCACCCTCTCACCGCCGACGAACGCGTCCTGGTGGATCTCGATGGTGGCCGTGCCGTACTCGAGGTCGTAGGTCAGGCCCCTGACCTCGCCGGGGAGCTTGCCCGCCTTGCGGATCGGGACGAAGCCGATACCGAGCTCGTGCGCCAAGGCCGCGCCGAAGATGAACCCACGAGCCTCGATGCCGACGACGACGTCGATGCTGCCCCTGCGCCGGTCAGCCATGTCCCGGATGACGTCGCCGAAGACCGCAGGGTCAGCGAGGACCGGGGTGACGTCCTTGAACAGGATCCCCGGGCTCGGGAAGTCCTGGATGTCCCGGAGCCGCGCGGTGACCCGCTCGGCGAGCGTGGCGCTCACGGGCAGGCCCCGCTGCACCGGGACTGGCTCATCGACGGGACTTCGGCGGACGCTTGGGCTGGTTGCGCGGGCCGGTCGTCGCGTACTTGTGCGTCTCGCGGACGAGGCCACCCGAGCGCGCCGTCGCAGAGACCGACTCACGGTCGGTCCCGGCATCCGCCAGCTCCTCGGCATCCGGCTCGTGCGGGACCGGCGCGGCGTCGGAGGCCGACACGACACCACCGTGACGCGCCTGGTAGCGCGTGGCCTTCTTCTCCAGGTCGGCGACCGCAGGCTCCCTCAGGCGCAGGTGCACCAGCAGCGGCGTGGCGATGAAGATCGAGGAGTAGGCGCCGACGGCGATACCGACGAACAGGGCCAGGGCCAGGTCGAGCAGCGTGCCCGGGCCGAGGAAGAGGAACCCGATGACGAGGATCGACGCGATCGGCAGCAGCGCCACGATCGTGGTGTTGATCGAGCGCACCAGCGTCTGGTTGACGGCGAGGTTCGCCGCCTGCGAGTAGGTCATCCGCCCGTTGCCGAGGGCCTCGTTGGTGTTCTCGCGCACCTTGTCGAAGACGACGACGGTGTCGTAGAGCGAGTAGCCGAGGATCGTCAGGAAGCCGATCATCGTGGCCGGCGAGACCTCGAACCCGGCCAGTGCGTAGACACCGACGGTGATGAAGAGGTCGTGCAGCAGGGCGACGAGGCCGGCGACGGCCATCTTCCAGGTCCGGAAGTAGATGGCCATGACCAGCGACACGAGGGCGAGGAAGACCGCGAGGGCCCTCAGCGCCTGCTGGCTGACCGACGCACCCCACGAGGGGCCGACGAACGACGCGGACACGTCGTTGGCATTGGTCTTGAACTCGGTGGCCAGCGCGGTCTGGACCGACCGGATCTCGGACTCGTTGAGCTTCTCGGTCTGGACCCGGATGGTGCTGGTGCCGACCTTGGTGACCTCGGCCGCACCCGCTGTCGGGATGGTGCCCACCGCGTCCTTGGCCCGGGACTCGTAGTCGCTTGAGTTGGTGAGTGCCGACACCCGGAACTCCGAGCCTCCGCGGAACTCGAGGCTGAGGTTCAGCCCGTGCCAGACGAGACCGATGATCGCGATGAGGCAGAACACCGCGGAGAGTGCGTACCAGCGCTTGTAGCGACCGACGAAGTCGATCGACCGCTTGCCGGTGTAGAGGTCGTTGCCCAGTGCGGCGAAGGTGATCACAGTGCGCTCCTGTCGCTCACAGCTGATGCAGTGGTCGGCATCGCGACCCGTCCACGCCCGGCATACCGAGGCTTGTGGGCCTTGGCCCCGAGTCGCTCCGGGTCGAGACCGGACCACTTGTGGCCACCACCGAAGAACTTGGTGCCGGACAGGATCGCCACGAGCGGGTGGGTGAACAGCACGACCACGAGGAGGTCGATCAGGGTCGTGAGGCCGAGGGTGAAGGCGAACCCGCGCACGTTCGAGGACGCCAGCAGGTAGAGCACGAAGGCGGCAAGGAAGTTCACGCCGTCAGCGGCGAAGATGGTGCGTCGGGCCCGTCGCCAACCCGTGTCGACGGCGGCGCGCAGCGGCCTCCCCTCGCGGACCTCGTCACGGATTCGTTCGAAGTAGACGATGAACGAGTCGGCGGTGACACCGATGGCCACGATCAGACCGGTCACGCCGGCCATGTCGAGACGGAAGTTGTGCGACCACCCCAGCAGTGCGATGGCGACGTAGGTCAGCCCGGCTGCGATGACGATGGACAGCACCGTCACGAGGCCGAGGGCGCGGTACTGCGCGAGCGAGTAGAGGAAGACCAGCGCGAAGCCGATGATGCCGGCGATCAGACCCATCTTGAGCTGTTCGCTGCCCAGGGTCGGGCTGATCTGGTCACGGGTCTGCAGCGTGAAGGACAGCGGCAGGGCACCGAACTTGAGCTGGTTGGCCAGGTCGCGCGCCGAGTCGATGGTGAACTGGCCGGTGATGCTGGCCTGCCCGTCAAGGATGGCTGCCTGCGCAACGGGCGCGGTCAGCACCTTCGAGTCGAGCGTCACGGCGAACCGGTTGCGCGGGTCGGGCAGGTTGACGAGGCGCTTGGTGACGTCGCCGAAGGCCTTGGTGCCGCTGCTGTTGAAGGACAGCCGGATCTCGACCTGCGAGGACGGCTGGCCGTTGGACAGCGGGACGTAGCCGGACACGGCGTCCTTGATCTGGTCGCCGCGGACCTCGACCGGACCGAGGATGAACTTCTCGGTTCCGTCGTCGTTGCAGGTGACCAGAGGCTGGTCCTGGACGTCCTCGAGGCCGTCGAGCACGCCCGGCTTGGAGCAGTCGAGCTCCTGGAACTTGGCGGCGATCTCGTCGGTGACGTAGGCGAGGTCGCTGCCGTCGACCGGCTTGGTGGCCGGTGCCGTCGGCGTCGCGGCGCCGGTGGTGGCCGTACCGGCGGGGGTCGGCTCGGTGGTGGCCTTGACGAACGCCCCGGGCAGACCGGACTTGGCCGTCGTCGCGGTACCGGTGGCGGTCGGGACCTCGCTGCCGGGAGTGGCGGTGCCCGTCGCCGTCCCAGTGCCGGTCGCGGTGCCGGTCGGCGTGGTCGTCGGCGCCGGCTGGTTCGTGCCGGGAGCCGCAGCGAGCACGGGGCGGAAACGCATCTGGGACGACTTGCGGATCGCGTCCTCGGTGGCCTTGTCGGGCGTGCCCGGCATGCTCACGACGATGTCCTGGCTGTTGCGCGTGGTCACCTCGGCGCCGGCGACGCCGTTGGCGTCGACGCGCTGCACGATGATGTCGCGAGCCTGGGTCAGCTGGTCGTTGGTGACCTTGGCGTTGCCGATCAGGACCGGCTTGAGCACGATCTGGGTGCCACCCTCGAGGTCGAGGCCGAGCTTGGGCTGCCACTGGGCGTCACCCCAGGTGCTGACCGCGAAGAGGAGGCCGTAGAGGCCCAGGGTGACGGCCGCCAGCGCTGACAGGATCTTCAGCGGCTTGCGGTTGTGCGGGTTGATTGCCACGTGCAGGGACCTCTACTCGGTGGTGCTGGGTGCGGCCGGGCCGGTTGACACCGTCTTGGTGCCGATGGCGCGCCGGTCGAAGCGGACGGTGACCCCGGGGCTGATCTCCAGGGTGGCGGTGCTGTCGTCGAGGGACTTGATCGTGCCGTAGAGCCCTGAGGTGGTGGTGACCTCGTCACCGACCGCAAGGGTTGCCTGCAGCGACTGGACCTCACGCTGACGTCGACGCTGGCTGAACACCATGAAGATGATCAGGAGCACGGGCAGCGCGAAGATCAGCAGGCTGGCGATCGGCGAGCCGCCGCCGGAAGCCGTGACCGCCGTCAGCGTGGCCGGCATGCCTAACGTCATGGAGCAGTCCCTTCGGGTTGGGGCAGACAGTGTGCGGCGCCACGCAGTCGGGCACGCGCAAGTCCCCGGTTCCAGCCGGGGGACCGCCCGAGTGTAGGTGACGCACGGCATACCGACCAACGTGCCCCACCGTGGCTGCGTTCCAATTGTGACCTTTGCGGCCGCCAGTCCATGGGTATGCCGGGTGCGCGCCGGCCGCGCGTAGCTCGCCCGGCGCCGCGTCGCTGCGACCTGTTGCTCGCTGGTGGTCACCGGCGCCGGGTTTCAGGGTGTCGGTGACCAGCGTGCGGCAACAAGACGGGCGCGGGGGGACTTGTTGCGCGCTGGTGGTCACGGGTCCCCGGTGTGAGTGGTCGGTGACCAGCGTGCAGCAACCAGACGGGCGTGGGGGGACTCGTTGCTCGCTGGTGGTCACCGGCGCCGGGTTCAAGCGGGTCGCTGACCAGGGTGCGGCAACAAGTCACCGGCGGGCGCCTGTCGAGTGGCGTCCTGCCACTCCCCTGCCCCGTTCTCCGCGCGGGTCAGGCGCCGAAGCGGCCCTCACCGGTGTCGAGCGGCAGGCTGGGCTGGGCCTGGTAGCCCTGCGGGGGCATCAGGCCGAGGTGCTGCCATGCCAGCGGGGTCGCGGCGCGGCCACGGGGGGTGCGGGTGATGAAGCCCTCGCGGACCAGGAAGGGCTCGGCGACCGTCTCGACGGTGTCGGCCTCCTCCCCCACGGCGACGGCCAGGGTCGAGAGCCCCACCGGCCCACCGCCGAAGCGACGGCAGAGCGAGTCGAGGACGGCCCGGTCGAGCCGGTCCAAGCCGCGGTCGTCGACGTCGAAGAGCGCCAGCGCAGCATGGGCGGCCTCTTCGTCCACGACCTGCCGACCGTGCACCTGGGCCCAGTCGCGGACCCGGCGCAGCAGCCGGTTGGCGACGCGCGGTGTGCCACGGGACCGTCGGGCGATCTCGGTGATGCCGTCGGTGTCGGCCGAGACCTCTAGCAGTCGGGCAGACCGCTCGAGGATGGTGACCAGCTCGTCGGGGGCATAGAAGTCGAGGTGTCCGGTGAAGCCGAACCGGTCACGCAGGGGTGCGGGCAGCAGCCCCGCCCGGGTGGTGGCACCCACGACGGTGAAGGCCGGCAGCTCGAGCGGGATGGCAGTGGCGCCGGGGCCCTTGCCGACGATGACGTCGACCCGGAAGTCCTCCATGGCGAGGTAGAGCATCTCCTCGGCCGAGCGGGACATCCGGTGAATCTCGTCGAGGAACAGCACCTCCCCCTCCATCAGCGACGACAGGACCGCAGCCAGGTCGCCGGCGTGCTGGATGGCAGGGCCGCTGGTGATCCGGATCGGGCGTTCGAGCTCGGTGCCGATGAGCATCGCCAGGGTGGTCTTGCCCAGCCCGGGAGGACCGGACAGCAGCACGTGGTCGGGCGGTGTCCCGCGTCGCTTGGCCGCCTCGAGCACCAGCGACAGCTGGTCGCACACCCGGGTCTGGCCGGTGAACTCGCTGAGCCGCCGCGGCCGCAGGGCCGCCTCGACGGTGCGCTCGTCCGCGTCGCTTCCGGTGTCGACCACGCGAGCTGTGGCGTCGATCGAGGAGTCCTCGAACATCTCGGAGGAGAAGCCGTCTGCCATGGCCTAGCGCCCCAGCTCGCGCAGAGCCGCGCGGAGCATCGCCGACACATCAGCACCGGCGGGCACGGCCTCGGCGGCCTTGGAGACCGCGTCGTCGGCCTGCTTGGCGGAGTAGCCGAGCCCGACGAGAGCCTCGGCCACCTGGTCACGCCACGCGGTGGCGCCCACGGCCGGAACCGCGGTCGTGGCACCGGCTGCACCGGACGGCATACCGAGCTTGTCGCGCAGCTCGAGGACGATGCGCTCGGCGCCCTTCTTGCCGATGCCGGGCACCTTGGTGAGGGTCGCGAGGTCGGCGCTGGTGACGGCCGCGCGCAGGCGGTCCGGGGCCAGCACCGAGAGCATCGCGAGGGCGATACGGGGTCCGACGCCGGAGACGGTCTGCACCTGTTCGAAGATGTCACGCTCGTCGTCGGTCGTGAAGGCGTAGAGGGTCAGCGAGTCCTCGCGGACGACCAGGGTGGTCGCGAGCAGGGCTTCCTGTCCGAGGTGTAGGGCGGAGGCGGTGGCAGGCGTGGTGTGCAGCAGCATGCCGACTCCCCCGACCTCGATGACGACGCGGTCGAGACCGATGTGCCGCACCGGCCCGCGGACGGAGGCGATCATCGGGCCACCGCCGCCCGCAGGCGGGCCTGCTCGGCGCGAGCCGCGTCCTGGAGCCGGTTGGTGGCGGCGCCCTGCCACAGGTGGCAGATCGCGAGGGCCAAGGCGTCGGCGGCATCGGCGGGCTTGGGTGCGGACTCCATCCGCAGGATCCGGGTGACCATCGCGGTCACCTGGGCCTTGTCGGCCCGCCCGGAGCCGGTGACGGCCGCCTTGACCGAGGTCGGCGTGTGCAGCTCGACGGGCAGCCCCCTGCGTGCAGCCGCCAGCAGCGGGATCGCGGAGGCCTGCATGGTGTGCATGACGCTGGCGACGTTGACGTCGGCGAAGACCTGCTCCACGGCGATCGCGTCGGGCTGGAACCGGTCGAGCCAGGTGTCGAGCTCGTTCTGGAGGTAGAGAAGCCGCTCGGCCGTGGGCTCGGTGGCCGGGGAACGCACGACGCCGACGGCGATCAGGCGGACCTGACGGCCACGACCACCCTCGACCACCCCGATGCCACACCGGGTCAGGCCGGGATCGACCCCGAGTACGCGCACGACAGAAGCTCCCTCACGTCCGAACAGGTGTTCGGTTCAAACGCTACACACCGGTCCGCACCTGCCAGCGCAGCAACACGCCCTCTACTCGTCGTCATCCTCGAGCTCGGCCAGCACGGCGTCGCTGATGTCGCCGTTGGCGAACACGTCCTGCACGTCGTCGGAGTCCTCGAGCGCCTCGATCACGCGGATCATCTTGCGGGCGCCGTCGGCGTCGAGCGGCACGCGCAGGTTGGGCACCCAGGACGCCTCGGCCGAGTCGTAGTCGATGCCGGCGTCCTGGACCGCCTTGCGCACGGCCACGAAGTCGCTCGCCTCGGAGATGATCTCGAACGCGTCACCGAGGTCGTTGACCTCGTCGGCACCGGCCTCGAGCACGACCTCGAGGATGTCGTCCTCGGTCTTGTCCCCCTTGGGGACGACCACGACGCCCTTGCGGTCGAACACGTACGACACCGAACCGGGGTCGGCCAGCTGGCCGCCGTTACGGGTCAGCGCCGTGCGCACCTCGGCAGCGGCGCGGTTGCGGTTGTCGGTCAGGCACTCGATGAGGACCGCGACACCACCCGGCGCGTAACCCTCGTAGGTGATGGTCTCCCAGTCGGCGCCGCCCGCCGTCGCACCGGAACCGCGCTTGACCGCGTTGTCGATGTTGTTGTTGGGGACCGAGGTCTTCTTGGCCTTCTGGATGGCGTCGTAGAGCGTCGGGTTGCCAACGGGGTCACCGCCACCGGTGCGGGCAGCGACCTCGATGTTCTTGATGAGCTTGGCGAAGAGCTTGCCCCGCTTCGCGTCGATGGCAGCCTTCTTGTGCTTCGTGGTTGCCCATTTGCTGTGGCCGCTCATGCGTTGCCTCTCACGATCTCGACGAACAACTGGTGGAACCGGTGGTCACCGGTCACTTCCGGGTGGAAGGAGGTGGCCATCACCGACCCCTGACGAACGGCGACGATCCTACCTGCGGCCGGCCCGTCCTCGACGCGGGCCAGGACCTCGACGCCCTCGCCCACCTCCTCGACCCAGGGTGCGCGGATGAACACGGCCCGCATCGGGGCCCCACCGATGGCGCGGATGTGCAGGTCCTCTTCGAAAGAGTCCACCTGCCGACCGAACGCGTTGCGACGCACCGTGATGTCGAGCCCGCCGAGCGTCTGCTGGTCGGGGCGGGCGTCCGCGATGCGGTCGGCGAGCATGATCATGCCCGCGCAGGACCCGTATGCCGGCATGCCGGCTTCCAGCTGCGCGCGCAGCGGGTCGCGCAGCTCGAAGGCACGGACCAGCTTGTCCATCGTGGTGGACTCCCCGCCGGGGATGATCAAGGCGTCGACCCCCTCGAGCTCAGAGGTGCGGCGCACGGTGACGCCCCGAGCACCCGCCTGCTCCACGGCATACAGGTGCTCCCGCACGTCACCCTGGACGGCGAGGACACCAATGGTGGGAACCGAACTCACGGCGCCAGCGTAGGGCCGGGCCCGGGTGGAGGATCCCGTGGGTCCTGGCCCACGGGATCCTCCACCCTGACCCGTGAGTGCCTTCCGCGCGCGACCTAGAGTTGGCGACATGAGTCAGGTCGTCGTCCGTGAGCGGAGCCCACAGGACATCCCCGTGCTGGCCGACGTGCTCGCGGCGCAGCGACCGCTCTCGGGCTACCCGCAGAACTGGCCACTGCCGTTTCCCGTCGAGAAGTTCATCGCCCGCGCTGACGAGGACGCCGCCTGGACGGCCGAGCTCGACGGTCGCGTGGTCGGGCACGTCGCGGTCTCTCGGGTCGAGCCTGGACTGGAGGCCGACCTCTGGGTTGCGGGCAGTGGTCGCCCTCGCGAAGAGCTGGCCGCCGTGGCCGTGCTGTTCGTCGACCACACGGTGGTGGGTCGCGGGGTGGGCAAGGCCCTGCTGGCGACGGCGGTGGCGGCGATCCGCGACTCCGGCCGCACGCCGGTCCTCGACGTCGTGCAGGAGACCGCCTCGGCCGTCGAGCTCTACCGGCGCACGGGGTGGCAGGTGGTCGGTGAGGGCCGCCCGTGGTGGTTGCCCGCCGACCACCAGCCCGTGCTGTTCATGGTGCTGCCCGACTGACGGAGGGGCCACCCGCGCCGATAGGTTGCGGGCATGACCGACCTCGCCGCCCGCGCCAAGGACCTGGACGCACAGCACGCACACACCGACCGCCGCAGCGCCTTCCGGATCCCGGACGGCGTCATCTACCTCGACGGCAACTCACTCGGGGCCCTGTCCATCGCGGCCGTCGAGACAGCTGCCGACGTCGTCTCGCGGCAGTGGGGCGAGCAGCTCATCCGGGCGTGGAACGAGTCCGACTGGTGGGGCGCCCCCGAGCGGGTCGGTGACCGGATCGGCGAGCTGGTCGGCGCCGGTCCCGGCCAGGTCGTGGTGACCGACTCGACCTCGGTCAACCTGTTCAAGACGATCGTCGCCGCCTCGCGGATGCGCCCGGGCCGCAGCACGGTGCTCACCGACCCCGACTCCTTCCCCACGGACGTCTACATCGCCCGGTCGGCCTGCGACCTGCTCGGCCTCACGCTCGAGCTGGTGCCGACTCCCGAGGCCCCCGCCCGCATCGCCGAGCTCGGTGAGTCATTGGCCCTCGCCGCCTACTCGCAGGTCGACTACCGCACCGGCGAGCAGTGGGATCTGCCCGCCCTGACCCGCGCAGCGCACGACGTCGGAGCCCTCATCTGCTGGGACCTGTGCCACTCGGCTGGTGCCATGCCGGTCGGGCTCGACGAAGGCGGTGCCGACCTCGCCGTTGGCTGTGGCTACAAGTACCTCAGCGGCGGCCCGGGTGCTCCGGCCTTCATCTACGTGCGCGCCGAGCACCTGGCGGCTTTCGACAACCCCCTGGCCGGGTGGCAGGGCCACGCCAATCCCTTTGGGATGTCCACCGACTATGACCCGGCCGCCACGATCACCCGGGCCCGGGTCGGCACCGCTCCCCTGCTGAGCCTGCTCACCCTGGAAGGCGCGCTCACGGCATACGACGGGCTCACGATCGAGGACGTGCGGGCGCGGTCCCTGTCGCTGACCAGCCTGTTCATCGAGGCGCTCGACGCGCTCGGTGTCGACCTGCCGATCGCCACCCCCCGCGAGGATGCGCGGCGCGGCTCCCAGGTGAGCCTGCGGCACCCCGAGGCGTATGCCGTGGTGCAGGCCCTCATCGCCCGCGGCGTGATCGGCGACTTCCGTGAGGTCGACATCGTGCGGCTCGGGTTCAGCCCGCTCTACCTGTCGCACGCCGATGTCGTCGCGGCAGCCGGGCATGTTGCGGCGGTCCTCGAGGGACGCGAGTTCGAGCGCGACGAGTTCCGCACCCGCGGCCAGGTCACCTGACCGGCGGTGTGACAGAACGGCGCTGGGTGGTTGGACCACCCAGCGCCGTTCTGTTGTCAGCTGTGAACCTCGCTTGTCACCAGCCGCGCTCGGACAGGCGGTGCGGCTCCGGGATCTCGTCGACGTTGAGGCCGACCATCGCCTCACCGAGACCGCGCGAGACCTTGGCGATCACATCAGGGTCGTCGAAGAAGGTGGTGGCCTTGACGATGGCCTCGGCGCGCTGGGCCGGGTTGCCGGACTTGAAGATGCCCGAACCGACGAAGACGCCCTCGGCACCGAGCTGCATCATCATGGCGGCGTCGGCCGGGGTGGCGATGCCACCGGCGGTGAACAGCACGACGGGGAGCTTGCCTGCCTCGGCGACCTCCTTGACGAGGTCGTAGGGCGCCTGGAGCTCCTTGGCCGCGACGTAGAGCTCGTCCTCGGGCAGGCCCTGGAGCTTGCGGATCTGCTGGCGGATCTGGCGCATGTGGGTGGTGGCGTTGGAGACGTCGCCGGTGCCGGCCTCACCCTTGGAGCGGATCATGGCCGCGCCCTCGGTGATGCGGCGCAGGGCCTCGCCGAGGTTGGTCGCGCCACAGACGAAGGGCACGGTGAAGTTCCACTTGTCGATGTGGTTGGCGTAGTCGGCCGGGGTCAGCACCTCGGACTCGTCGATGTAGTCGACCCCGAGGGACTGCAGCACCTGGGCCTCGACGAAGTGGCCGATGCGGGCCTTGGCCATGACCGGGATCGAGACGGCCGCGATGATGCCGTCGATCATGTCGGGGTCGGACATGCGCGACACGCCACCCTGGGCGCGGATGTCAGCGGGGACCCGCTCGAGGGCCATCACGGCGACGGCGCCGGCGTCCTCGGCGATCTTGGCCTGCTCGACGTTGACGACGTCCATGATGACGCCGCCCTTGAGCATCTCGGCCATGCCCCGCTTGACGCGGGACGTGCCGGTGGTGGGCTGCGAGACGGGGGTGGTGCTCTCGGCGGACATGGCGGACCTACTCCAGATCTGTTCAGGGCGCAGCGCAGGGGACGCGCTTCAGGGCCAATGTTAGTTGGTATGCCGCGTGCCCCCGACTGCGGCTCACGACCGGTCCACAACCCGCACTTCTGGCCAACCATCCGGGGTCAGACGACCGAAACGCCGCCGCACCCCGCAGTAGTGGCCAGAAGTCGGGCGCGCCAGCAGGACTGATCGGGTGCGGCCTTGTCGAGTTGCCGCCAGGCCGCGACTTGTTGCGGGCTGAGCGTCACCAGACCCCCGAATCCGGTGCGTCGTGACCACCACCCGGCAACAAGTCGGAGGTGATCGCACTTGTTGCGGGCTGAGCGTCACCAGACCCCAGATCCGCACTCACGTGACCATCAGGCGGCAACAAGTCGCCGAGGGACGTCTGGTCAGTCGCGGACGGCGGGGGGTAGCTCGTCGTCGAACTCGACGGTGGGGGGCAGGTCGGCGTGCCCAGCCAGCCGGAACCAGCGCACCACCCACTTGCGACGGACGCGCTGCACGTCGGTGACCGCGTCGTTCAGGAATCGCCGGGCCAGCTGCACCCGCACACCGGCGGCCTCCACCCGCTGCAGGCTGCTCGACCCCAGCGCATCGGCCTCGCCGTCCCGCAGGTCCGCCACGACGTCGGACGTGAGCGCCGCCTGCAGCGACTCGGTCAGGTCGCTCTCGAGCACCTCCCGCGCACCGAAGCTCTGGCCGTCGAGGAGGTCGTCCTCGAGGGCGCGTTCGTTGTGGGCTTCGAGGGACTCGGACGCCGCCGCCGCGAGCATCAGCGCGCTCGCGGGATCGAGGGCTCCCGAGTTGGCCAGCTCGAGCGTCGCCTCGGCACGGCGGACCAGCTGGGCGTCGAGGGCGGACAGCGCACCCTCGGCGCGGGTGTGCAGCCGGTCGAGCCGGGCCGCGCTGTAGCTCAGGTACCACGCAACACCGAGCAGCACCGCGACGACCACGACGCCCCACGTGAGTGAGTCCATCAGTCATCACCTCCTCGGCGACCGCGCAGCAACCGCGTCCACCTGGTGTCGGCGGCCGGGTCCGACCGCGCCTCCTCGGAACCGTGGGTGACCGTGTCGTAGACCGCCATGACGTCCTCGGCGACCACCGACCAGTCGAACACCCAGGCACGTCGGTGTCCAGCCTCGCCGAGCCGCTCCCGTTCCACCGGGTCCGCGAGCAGGCGGAGCAGCTGTCGAGCCAGGTCTGTGCTGTCCTCGTTCGCGAAGGTCGCGCCGGCCTGACCGCCGTCGAGCACCCGGACGAAGGCCGGCAGGTTGCTCGCCACCACGGGTGCGCCGGCGCTCATCGCCTCGACCAGCACGATGCCGAAGCTCTCGCCCCCGGTGTGCGGCGCGACGTAGAGGTCGACCGAGGAGAGCAGCACGGCCTTGTCCTCGTCACTGACCATTCCCAGGAACTCCGTGGCAGCGGCCACGGCCGGGTCGAGACGTTCACGTGCCGCGTCGACATCACCCGGCCCGGCGACGAGGACGCGCGCCCCCGGGTGCTTGGCCAACACCTCCGGCATGGCGGCGGCAAGCACCGGCAGGCCCTTGCGTGGTTCGTCGATCCGCCCGAGGAAGGCGATCGTGGGCGCCGACTCGCTGCCAGTCCACCTGTCAGCAGGCACGGCATCGGCGAACCGGGAGACGTTGACCCCGTTGGGGATGACGACGGCGTCGCCACCGAGGTGGGTGGTGACGGTGCGTCGCGCGTCCTCGGAGACGGCGATCCGCCCGTTGATCTTCTCCAGGCTCGGCCGCAGTAGCGGGTAGGCCGCCTGCATGGCCCGCGACCGCAGGTTCGAGGTGTGGAACGTCGCCACGACCGGCCCTTCGGCGGACCACAGGGCGAGCAGCGCGATGCTGGGGGTGACCGGCTCGTGGATGTGCACGACGTCGAAGTCGCCGGCCTCCAGCCAGCGGCCGACCCGCGCGGCGGTCAGCGGCCCGAAGTTCAGCCTGGCCACGGAGCCGTTGTAGCGCACCGGAACCGCTCGACCCACCGACTCGACGTAGTCCGGCAGCGGGGTGTCCTCGTCGGCGGGAGCCAGCACCGAGGCGTGGTGCCCCTGACCCAGGAAGTGCTCGGCCAGGTCGCGGACGTGGAACTGCACTCCCCCGGGCACGTCGAAGGAGTAGGGGCAGACGATCCCGATCCTCACGGCCAGCTCCCCTGCACCCGGTCCCCCCGCGGCGACTGCTTGCTGCGCGGCGCCGACTCGGTCCGCGGTTCGAGGTCGTCCAGGAAGACACGCTGGAGCATGTGCCAGTCGGCGGTGTGCGCCACGATCGTGGAGCCGAGCGCGTCCGCACACTGCTGGGTCATTGCCACGGCCTTGCTCCGGGTCGTGCCGGACGCAGGCACCTCCACCCGGTCGTGCCAGGTGATGACGATGCGGTGCTTCCAGCTCGAACCCTCGACCCGCTCGTAGTGGATCGACACGGGGTGCAGCGCGGCGCCGGTGGCCAGCGACAGCGCGGCCGGACCGGCAGCCATCTTCGTGCGGTGGCCACACAGGTCCACCTCGACGCCCCTATCGGTCAGGTCTCGGTCGGCCAGCAGCGGCATCAGCACCGGCTTGGTGAGGTGACCTCGCAGCTGCGCGAAGACATCCCCACCGCCGGTCAGCGGCAGGATCGTCATGCCGAGCGACTCCCGGAAGGCGAGGAACTCGGCATACACCTCCTCGGGCTTGAGCCGCTCCGCGACGGTGACGACGGGGCCGATGGCCCTGGTGCCCCACGCGCCGGCGAGGTCCCAGTTGCCGAGGTGGCCGAGGAAGCACACGACCGGCCGGCCGGCCGCGAGCTCGGCGCGGACGGGCCCGTCGCCCACCACCCGCACCGACTCGGCAATCTGCTCAGGGGAGCGGTCGGGGAGCCGGAAGGCCTCGCAGTAGTAGCGCAGGTAGGAGCGCATCCCCTCACGCACCAGCGCGTCGAGGGCCGCGTCGTCGAGCTCCGGGCGCACTTTGGCGTAGTTGCTGCGCAGCCGCTGGACGCCCTTGCCGCCGCGGGTCACCGTGAGGTCGGCGATCTGCTCGAAGACGGTGTATGCCGTGCGCTCGGGCAGCCGTCGGACGGTGCCCCACCCGAGGCGGTAGCCGCTGACGGCGAGGAGGTCGCCGAAGCCGGTCACGACGCGAGCCCGCTCAGGAGGCTTCGACCAGCGCTTGCCGGCGCACGAGCAGCATGCGCTGGAACACGGTGATCAGGCTGGCGATGGCCAGCAGGGCCAGGACGATGGTGAGCACGATCTCCGGGAGGCCGAGGCCCACCAGGCCGGTGACCACGAGGACAGCGACCAGCCGGTCGGCCCGCTCGGCGATCCCGACGTTGGCGGTGAAGCCCAGCCCCTCGGCGCGGGCCTTGGCGTAGGACACGACGCTGCCGAGGATCAGACAGGCCAGCGCCAGCCCGGCCATCAGGAAGTCGTCACCCTTGCCGGCGTACCAGAGCACCAGGCCCCCGAAGATGGCCGAGTCGCCGACCCGGTCGAGGGTGGAGTCGAGGTAGGCGCCCCACTTGCCGGACCGGCCGGACATCCGCGCCATGACGCCGTCCACCGTGTCCGAGAAGACGAACAGCGTGATGACGACGGTGCCCCAGAAGAACTCGTTGCGCGGGTAGAAGGCCAGGGCTCCGAAGCACACGCCGAGCGTGCCGACGATCGTCACGACGTCCGGGCTGATCCCCAGCTTGAGGAAGAGCCGGGCGACGGGGGTGAAGATCTTCGTGAAGAGGGCGCGTGCGTACTTGTTGAGCATGGTGGGGGTCAGCCTACTGAGACTGAGCCGCTGTCCCCTGCAACGCCCGTGTCGGACAGGTGCGTGGGTGCACACGCCGGCGTGCCGCCCGGAAGTGCGTAGCGGTGGTCCGCCACCCAGGTGTAGACCCGCCCCGCGAGCCAGCTGATCCCCGGCAGCGTGACGACGTGGCCGAGCGGACGCCACAGCGGGGCACCGTGCTTGAGCCCCTCGGCGATGGCCAGGTGGGCGGCCAGGACGGTCCCGTCGCGGCGGACGAACTGGGCCGCCTCGAGGCAGTCCGCCTCGGTGAGGCCGAACCGCTCGAGGTCGACCTGCTGCCACGGCTGCACGTCGTAGCGGTGCTGCCTGTCGACCCAGCGCGTGGCGAACCGCGCACTGGTCGTGCAGAAACCGCAGTCGCCGTCGAAGATGAGCAGGCCCCGCTCGTGTCCTGTCACCTGGTCCATGTCCTCAGTCTGTCACCCTCATGGGAGCATGACCGCGTGAGGGGAGCATGAGCGGGCCGGTGCGCTCGCTGGGTCCGTATGCCGTGCTGTGGCGCCTCGCGGTGACGGCTGCCGTGGTGACCACCGTGTGCCTCGGCACCTGGGTCGGGAACGACGACTGGTGGCCGTTCGCCCCGATGTCGCAGTACGCGTTCTCGGTGCAGAACAACGGCGTCATCAACTCGCTGACGATGGACGCCCTCACCGTCGACGGCGAGGTCGTGCGGGTGCCGTTGTCCAAGGAGAAGATCGGTATCGAGCGCGCCGAGATCGAGGGCCAGGCACCCCGGATCATCGAGCACCCCGAGCTGCTCCAGGACATCGCGGTGCTCCACAGCCGACTGCTCCCCCACGAGCCGGCCTACCGGACCATCTACCTGCGCAACACCTCCACCCAGATCGGCACCGGCGCGGCCACGATCTACACCCTGGCCACGTGGGAGGTCCGCGATCCGCTGCGTCCGCAGCCGAGCGGCATACCCGGTGGTGCCCCGTGAACGCCGTCGAACGCTCTGTCATTGAGAGCTTCTTCGCCCCGGAGCTGCCGCTGGCCCGGGTCGCGTGGCTGCGACGCTTCGTCTACGCCTTCGTGTGGCTCGACGTGCTGTGGATCGTGACCGACCCGATCCCGCACGGCGACGTGCCACCGAGCCTCTACCGCGGGCTCGAGGTCCGCACCCTGCTGCACCTGCCTGCGCCCTCGCACGACTACGTGCGGGTGCTGCTGGCGGTGATCCTCGTGAGCTCGGCGGTGGCCTTCACCGGCCGGTTGCCGCGACTCGCGGGCTGGATCTGCGCCGTGGGGATGCTCGACTGGGTGAGCAACGCCTTCGCCTACTCCAAGGTCGACCACGACCACTTCGCGCTGATGGTGGCGCTGTTCGTGCTGCCGACGGCTGGTCGGGCCCGGCTCAGCGATGTCGACGCCAGGTCGCGCGCCGCGGGGTGGGCGATCCGGATGGTCCAGATCGGTGCGGTGTCGATCTACTTCCTGTCGGCCAACGCAAAGATGCGGTTCGGTGGTTGGGGCTGGGCCAACGGCGCGACCCTCACCTGGGCGCTGAGCCGCCGCCCGAACAGCATCGGCCCCTGGGTGGCGTCGCACCCTGGGCTGGTGCACGCGCTGCAGTGGGTGGCCCTGGTCGCCGAGTTCAGCTCACCGGTCGTGCTGTGGCTGAGGGGCAAGGCGCTGTATGCCGCGCTCCTCTTCTGGGCGGGCTTCCACCTCACGACCTACGTCATGCTCAAGATCCACTTCCTGCCGCTCGTGGTCTGCCTGCTCAGCTTCCTGCCGCTGGAGCGGCTGCCGCACCCGGCCAGGCTGCGACGAGTCGTGACCTCACGTCCTCGAGCAGCATCGGAAGCGCCTTCGTCTGCCCGATGACGGGCAGGAAGTTCGAGTCCCCGCCCCACCGCGGCACGATGTGCTGGTGCAGGTGCGCCTGCACGCCGGCTCCGGCGACCGCCCCCTGGTTCATGCCGATGTTGTAACCGTGCGGGCCCGAGGCCGTGTCGATCGCGGCGATGACCTGCTTGGTCAGCAGGGCGAACTCGGCGGTCTCCTCGTCGCTCAGGTCGACGTAGAGCGAGACGTGGCGATAGGGACACACGAGCACGTGACCGGGGTTGTAGGGGAACAGGTTCATGACGACGTAGCAGGTCGAGCCCCGGTGCACGATGAGCCCGGCCTTGTCGTCCTTGGCGGGAGCGGCGCAGAACGGGCAGCCGTCACCGGCGTCGTCGCTCGGCCGCTCCCCGGTGACGTAGGCGAGCCGGTGCGGCGTCCAGAGCCGCTGGAACCCGTCCTGCACTCCGGCGAAGTCGGTGTCCGGCTCCAGGGCGTCGGTCATGGTCCGTCAGACCTGGACGCGTGCCCCGACGGCGGCCACGATCTCGGCGATCGCGTCGTCGACGGGCACGCCGTTCTTCTGCTCGCCGTTGCGGTAGCGGAAGGACACGGCCCCGGCGCTGCGGTCCTCGTCACCGGCGATGAGGACGAACGGCACCTTGGACTTCGACGCGTTGCGGATCTTCTTGGGGAACCGGTCGTCGGTGTCGTCGATCTCGACCCGAATCCCCTTGCGCCGCAGCTGGTCCGCCACGTCGTGCAGGTAGGAAGAGAACTCCTCAGCCACGGGGGCGCAGAGCACCTGCACCGGTGACAGCCAGGGCGGGAACGCGCCGGCATAGTGCTCGACCAGGACGCCGAGGAACCGCTCGATCGAGCCGAACTTCGCCGAGTGGATCATCACCGGCTGCTGACGCGTGCCGTCGGCCGCCTGGTACTCCAGCCCGAACCGCTCCGGCTGGTTGAAGTCGTACTGGATGGTCGACATCTGCCAGGTGCGGCCGATGGCGTCCCGCGCCTGGACCGAGATCTTGGGGCCGTAGTAGGCCGCGCCGCCCGGGTCCATCACCAGCTCGAGACCGGAGTCCCGGGCCACCTGGGCCAGGACGTCGGTCGCAATCTCCCACTGCTCGTCCGAACCGATGAACTTGTCCTTCTTGTCACCCTCGGTCTCTCGGGTGGACAGCTCGAGGTAGTAGTCGTCCATGCCGAAGTCGCGAAGCAGCGACAGGACGAAGTTGAGCAGGTGCTTGATCTCGCCGGGCGCCTGCTCCCTGGTGACGTAGGAGTGCGAGTCGTCCTGGGTCATGCCGCGCACCCTGGTCAGGCCGTGCACGACGCCGGACTTCTCGTTGCGGTAGACCGAGCCGAACTCGAACAGGCGCAGCGGCAGCTCGCGGTACGAGCGCCCGCGCGACCGGAAGATCAGGTTGTGCATCGGGCAGTTCATCGCCTTGAGGCGGTAGTCGGTGCCGTCCACGTCGAACGGGGCGAACATGCCCTCCGCGTAGTACGGCAGGTGCCCGGAGGTGTGGAACAGCTGCTCCTTGGCGATGTGCGGGGTCCCGACGTACTCGAAGCCCTCCTGGATGTGGCGGTCGCGGACGTAGTCCTCCATCACCCGCTTGATCACCCCACCCTTGGGGTGGAAGACCGGCAGGCCTGACCCGAGCTCCTCGGGGAAGCTGAACAGGTCCTGCTCCTGCCCGATCTTGCGGTGGTCGCGGCGCTCGGCCTCAGCCAGCCGCTCGAGGTAGGCCTTGAGGTCGTCCTTGGTCGCCCACGCGGTGCCGTAGACACGCTGCAGCTGCGGGTTCTTCTCGCTGCCCCGCCAGTAGGCACCGCCGCTGCGCATCAGCTTGAAGGCGTTGCCGAGCACCTTGGTGGTGGGCACGTGGGGGCCGCGGCAGAGGTCGCCCCAGGCACGAGCGCCATCACGCTTGAGGTTGTCGTAGATGGTCAGCTGCGCGCCGCCCACCTCGACATCGGCGCCTTCGGCCTGCTCGCCGGCCGCTCCGCCCTTGAGGCCGATCAGCTCCACCTTGTAGGGCTCGTCGGCGAGCTCGACCGCGGCCTCGGCATCGCTGATCTCGCGGCGCACGAAGGTCTGGCCCTCGTTGACGATCCGCTGCATGACCTTCTCGAGCGCCTTGAGGTCGTCGGGCTGGAACGGCTCGGCCACGTCGAAGTCGTAGTAGAAGCCGTCACGCACCGGCGGCCCGATTCCGAGCCGAGCCTTGGGGTTGACCTCCTGGACGGCCTGGGCGAGGACGTGGGCAGCGCTGTGCCGCAACACATCCAGCCCGTCCTGCTCCTGCGCGGTCACGGGCTCGACGGCGTCGCCCTCGGCCAGTACATGGGCCAGGTCGCGCAGCTCGCCGTTGACCCGGGCCACGAGCACCGCCCGGTCACCTTCGAAGAGCTCGGCGGCAGTCGTCTGCTCCGGCACCGATCGCTCGCTTCCGGCGACGGTGACGGTGATCTGGGCAGACACGGTGCTCACTCCTGGTGATGGATGACTGGGTATGCCGCGTGCGGACGTCCGCACGCGGCATACCGATGCTATCGGCCGGGTGTGGGCACCCGCGCACGAGTTATCCGTCCACTGGGACACCCTGCCCTGAATTCTTGACTCGTTCCAGAAGACGGGCCAGACTTCGGGACGTGACCTCCCCCGCCGCCGTACAGCTCGGCGACTACCCGCAGATGCTGCGGGACGCCGGCCTGCGTGTGACGCGGCCGCGGGCGGCGGTCCTCGGCGCGGTCCACGCGCACCCGCACTCCGACACCGACTCGCTGATCGCCGCGACGCGACTCTCCGTGCCGGACGTGTCCCACCAGGCGGTCTACGACTGCCTCCACGCCCTCACTCGCTCCGGCCTCGTGCGCCGCATCCAGCCACCCGGCTCGGTGGCGCGGTACGAGTCGCGAGTCGGGGACAACCACCACCACGTCGTCTGTCGGTCGTGCGGCGTCATCGCCGATGTCGACTGCGCCGTCGGCGCCGCACCGTGTCTTGATCCCTCGGACGCCCACGGCTTCACCATCGACGAGGCCGAGGTCGTCTACCGAGGCCTGTGCCCCACGTGCGCCACGCAGGGCGACGCCGCCATCACCAGCCGCCAGCAGACCGGCTGAACAACTGCATCCACGAGATCCATCGACCAACCACGCAACAGACCGTCATCACCACGTCCGGAAGGAAGTCATGTCCGAGCACGAAACCCCCTCCGCCACCTCAGGGGACCACGAGACCCAGCTCGCCGAGATGAACGAGAGCGACCAGAAATGCCCCGTCGCGCACGGACGGACACCCGAACCCGTCCAGGGCGGTGGCAGCACCCGCGGCTGGTGGCCCGATCGCCTCAACCTGAAGATCCTGGCCAAGAACCCCGCCGTCGCGAACCCGTACGGCGAGGACTTCGACTACGCCGAGGCGTTCCAGTCCCTCGACCTCGCCGAGGTCAAGCGCGACATCGCACAGGTCCTCACCACCTCGCAGGACTGGTGGCCGGCCGACTACGGGCACTACGGCCCGCTCATGATCCGGATGGCCTGGCACAGCGCGGGCACCTATCGCGTGCAGGACGGCCGCGGTGGCGCCGGCGCCGGACAGCAGCGGTTCGCGCCGCTCAACAGCTGGCCCGACAACGCCAACCTCGACAAGGCCCGCCGCCTGCTGTGGCCGGTCAAGAAGAAGTACGGCCGCAACCTGTCGTGGGCCGACCTGATGGTGCTCACCGGCAACGTCAGCCTGGAGTCGATGGGCTTCCAGACGTTCGGCTTCGCCGGTGGCCGCGCCGACGTGTGGGAGCCCGACGAGGACGTCTACTGGGGCCCGGAGACCGAGTGGCTCGGCGACGAGCGCTACACCGGTGACCGCGAGCTGGAGAACCCGCTTGCCGCCGTCCAGATGGGCCTGATCTACGTCAACCCCGAAGGCCCGAACGCGAACCCCGACCCGCTCGCCTCCGCCCGCGACATCCGCGAGACGTTCAAGCGGATGGCGATGAACGACGAGGAGACCGTCGCGCTCATCGCCGGCGTGGCCACACCTTCGGCAAGACCCACGGTGCGGCCGACCCCGACGAGCACGTGTCCGACGAGCCGGAGGGCGCCGGACTCGAGCAGATGGGTCTGGGCTGGAAGAACAGCTTCGGCACCGGGGCAGGCGCCGACGCGATCACCAGCGGTATCGAGGTCACCTGGACGATGACCCCGACCCAGTGGGACAACAACTTCTTCGAGAACCTGTTCGGGTTCGAGTGGGAGCTCACGAAGAGCCCGGCCGGCGCCAACCAGTGGAAGCCCAAGGACGGGGCCGGCGAGGGCACGACGCCGCACGCGCACGACGCGTCGAAGCGCATCGCGCCCAACATGCTCACCACCGACCTCGCCCTGCGCGTCGACCCGGTCTACGAGAAGATCTCGCGCCGCTTCCTGGAGAACCCCCAGGAGTTCGCCGACGCGTTCGCCCGCGCCTGGTTCAAGCTGACCCACCGCGACATGGGTCCGCTCGCGCGCTACCTCGGCCCCGAGGTGCCCAGCGAGGTCCTCCTGTGGCAGGACCCGCTCCCGGCAGCGACCGGCGAGGCCATCACGGCGGAGGACGTCGCCGAGCTCAAGGGCCTGGTCGCGAGGCGCCGGCCTCTCGGTGGCGCCAGCTCGTCTCGACGGCGTGGGCCTCGGCCTCGTCCTTCCGCGGCAGCGACAAGCGGGGTGGCGCCAACGGCGCACGCATCCGCCTCGCCCCGCAGAACGGCTGGGAGGTCAACAACCCGGCCGAGCTGGCGAGCGTGCTGCGCACCCTCGAGGGCGTCCAGTCGTCGTTCAACGCCCGTGGCGAACGGCAGGTCTCGCTGGCCGACCTCATCGTCCTCGCCGGCGGTGTCGGCGTGGAGCAGGCTGCACGCGCGGCCGGCAGCGAGGTCGAGGTGCCCTTCACGCCCGGTCGCGTGGACGCGTCGCAGGAGCAGACCGACGTCGAGTCCTTCGCCTACCTCGAGCCGCGGGCCGATGGCTTCCGGAACTACGCGGGCAAGGGATCTCGGCTCGGCGCCGAGTACCTCCTGCTCGACCGGGCCAACCTGCTCAACCTGAGCGCCCCCGAGATGACCGTCCTCGTCGGCGGCCTGCGGGTCCTCGGCGCGAACTACGACGGCTCCTCGCTCGGCGTGCTGACCGACGCCCCCGGCACGCTGACGAACGACTTCTTCGTCAACCTGCTGGACCTGGGAACGCAGTGGACCTCCAACTCCGAGGACTCCGCCACGTTCGAGGCACGGGACACGTCGGGTCAGGTGCGCTGGACGGGCACCCGGGCGGACCTCGTCTTCGGCTCCAACTCAGAGCTGCGCGCCCTCGCCGAGGTCTACGCCAGCGACGACGCCAAGGACCGCTTCGTCGGCGAGTTCGTGGCGGCCTGGGCCAAGGTCATGGACCTCGACCGGTACGACGTCGCCCGAGGCTGACCACAGGGCCCG
Organism: uncultured Actinomycetota bacterium; assembly: GCA_963740865.1. Lineage (GTDB taxonomy): Bacteria > Actinomycetota > Actinomycetes > Actinomycetales > Dermatophilaceae > Pedococcus. Next base: position 256,885 of record CAVUGH010000004.1, on the reverse strand, counting down.
AGTGACGCGCACGACCTGAGGCGCCTGACCAAGGCGCACAGACTCACGAGGGCCGCCGGACGCACACCGCGTCCGGCGGCCTTCGTCGTTCGTGACACGGCCTTCGTCGTTCGTGATGCGGCCTCAGCCGCTCCCGCTGGCGGCGGCCACGCTGGTTGCCACGATCGCCGCGGTGATGGCGGTCTGGACGTCCTGGACAGCCTTGCGCACCGCGTCGGCACCCCACTCCGCGTTCGCCACCGCCTTGCCCCGTGCTTGCACGGCGCGTTTCGGCTGGTCCGGGAAGAGCTTGGGCAGCAGGTCCACCGAGTACAGGAGGGCGACCAGGGCGGAGGTCCGGGCGTCCGGCTCTGTGCCCGTCACCACGGTGGCGCGGACCCTGTCGAGGATCTCGCGCTCGACCTCTGGCCGCGCGAGGGGCCACGCGTTCGTCGTGAACAGCCCGAGCACCTTGCCCTGTTCGTGGGTCAGGACACCCTCGGCCACCAGGTCCTCGAGCACGGCGTCCTTGAATCCTCCGGCGCGGTCCCGCCACGCGCTCATCCCGCCGATCCGGCCGACCGCGTCCTTGGGTTTGCGGTTGTGCGACTGCTCGGCCACCTCGGCGAGGCGCGCATCCGTCACTAGCCTGCCAGTGCGGACCAGCCTGCCGGGCTTGAACTCGGGGTCGCCCCGTTCGGTCAGCCGCAGCGCCCCGTCGAAGGTGAGGTCGACGATCGCGGCACCGGCCACCGCAGCCTTGAGCTTGATGCTGTCGACCAGGGGCTTGCCCGAGTCATCCCCCAGGGCCAGCAGGATGAACTCGACGGTCAACGGTCGTGGCGTCATGCAGCCACTGTACGAACCGGCCCCCGTCGCGTCTGTGCCCACGGGCACAAAACCCCGCGCGTCAGGCAGGCCCCAACTCGTACCGTCGGACCATGGACCTGCTGATCGAGAGCCTCGCCGAACGTCCTGACCTGGCGGACGGGCTGTGGGACTTCGAAGGGCTCTGGCCGGTCTTCATGCAGCAGGACCCGGTCTCGGACCTCTTCTACTCGCGGGCCACGACGACCTACGCGGCCCACACGCTGCTCGCCTTTGCCGCTGACGACCTCGACCACCCGGTGGCGCGGTCGTGCTCGGTCCCGTTCGCCATGGGTGAGGAGCTGGGCCGAGGCGCCCTTCCGGACGACGGCTGGGACGGCGTGATCCGCTGGGCCTGGCTGGACGAGCAGGCCGGCCGCGAGCCGACCCACCTGTCGGCCCTCGAGGTGGCCATCAGGCCGGACCTGCGTGGGACCGGGCTCGCGTCGGTCATGCTGGAAGCCAAGCGGCAGAACGCGATCCGGCTCGGGTTCACGGACCTCTTCGCACCCGTTCGCCCCAGCCTCAAGACGGCCGAGCCGCAGGTGCCGATGGCCGAGTATGCCGCGCGGACCCGTGCCGACGGACTCCCCCAGGACCCGTGGCTGCGGCTGCACGTCAGGGCAGGAGGGACCATCGTGAAGGTGTGCCCCCGGGCCATGACCATCTCCGGGACCTTGGCCGAGTGGCGCTCCTGGACCGGCCTGCCCTTCGACACGAGCGGCGACGTCGAGGTCCCGTTCGCCCTCAACCCGGTGCACTGCAGCGTCGACCACGACCACGCCGTCTACGTCGAGCCCGGTGTCTGGGTGCACCACCGGCTCGGCCGATGACCACGATGCGGTTCGATGGAGGCATGTCGCCGCTGCAGCCGCCAGGTCCCAGCTCGCTGGTGGTCGACACGGTGCCGTTCGCGGACGTGCGCGTGCAGCGACTCGTCGAAGAGGTGCAGGCCCACTACGTCGTGATCTACGGCGGACCGGACGACTCCCCCGTCGACCCGGCCGAGTTCGAGCCGCCCGGTGGCCTGTTCGCCCTCGGCACCGTGGACGAGCAGGAGGTCGCCATGGGCGGCTGGCGCCATCGGCCCGACCTGGGCGAGCTCTTCGACGGAGCACGGGTCGCCGAGATCAAGCGGATGTATGTCGTGCCCCAGGGCAGGCGGCAGGGCTATGCCCGCGGGGTGCTCACGTTCCTCGAGGACACCGCCCGCGAGGCCGGGGCCGACGTGCTCGTCCTGGAGACGGGCATGATGCAGCCCGACGCGATCGCGCTCTACGAGGCCGGCGGCTACGAGCCGACCGTGCGCTTCGGGCACTACGCCGACTCCGAGCTGGCCCGGTACTTCGCCAAACGGCTGGTGCCTGGCGCCTGAGTCAGGCGCGGCCGACGATGCGGCGCGCAGGTTTGCGTAAGGGCCCACTGTCCGTCGGCATGACCGCCTTGTGGCTGTGCACCTCGAGCTCGCGGATGAGTCGCTGTGCGTCCAGGAGCATCGCGCCGTAGGCCGGCCAGGCCTGCGGGTCGTCGAGGTCGGCGGTGCGGACCTCGTTGCCCAGCCGGTCGATGATCTCGTCCGCCGTGCGCAGGTAGGTCGCCACGACCTCTCGCTCGGCGTCGTCCGCCAGCCCGAAGTGGCTGATGGCCCCGGCGATCTCGTCCAGGACCTGCGCGTAGCTCTCCAGGAACCGCTGCGTGGGCGCGGGCTGGGCCTCGTTCTCATCCGCGGCGTCGACGAGCGTGCGGGCGATCCCGGAGACCTGCCACTGGCTGCGCCGGACCGCCTCGACCGTCTGCGTGTACCCCGCCCAGTCGACCTCGACCCGCCGCAGGTTGTCCCGGGGGTTGAACTTGGTGCTCTCCCACCCTGTGTCGATCGCGGTCTGGATCGTCGGCGCCAGCTGGATGATCTCGGTGCTGGTGTCGTACCAGTCGTGCGCCATGTCGCTGTCCCAGCCGTCGCGCAGTCCTGCAGCCATGGCGTTGAGCAGCAGGCACACCTTCCTCGTCAGGGCCTGGATCTGGTCGCGCGGCTGCTGTATGTGCAACGGGGCCAGCACGATGGCGTTGGTGAGCACGCCGATGACCCCACCGATCACGGTCTCGACGATGGTGAGGTAGGTGAACTCGGCGTCCGTTCCACCGACGGTCAGCAGGGACAGCAGCACCATGGACGGCACCTGGATCCCGTGGTCGCCGAGGCGACGCCACCGAGCCATGAGCAGGGCCAGGTAGATGACCGGCAGCATGCTCCACCAGTGCACGCCGACCCACGAGCCCACGAGCCAGGCGGTGCTGATCCCCACGACGACCGCAAGGACTCGCTGACCGCTGGCACCCAGCGACCGCACCATCGTGCGGTCGACGACCAGCAACGCCGCCATGGGGGCATAGAACGGTGCTGGGCTGTGCAGGACCCGCACTGCGAACTGCCAGGCGAGCACCGTCGCAAGGGCCGCCTTGCCCATCAGGAGGGCGGCATCGCGTTCAGGTCCGGCGTGTCGAACCGCTTCGTTGGCGGCCCGGATCCAACCAACCCCGCCTTGGCGGACCGAGTGCAGCCACGACGCCGGAGACGGCCGCTCGGGAGTGCGTTCCATTTCGTCGACCCTAGGGGGCTGTGCGCGAAAATGGCTCACCCCGGCCATCACGAACGACAGGGCCGCGCTGGTGTACTGGCCAGGTGCGTCGACGCGCGTCGGCCGCGGTGGCCGTGGTCTCGCTGGGCCTGACCGCGTGCGCGGGGCCGGACGAGTCAGCGTCCACGGGGATCAGGCGGGGCAGCTGTGACAAGGTCACCGGCCTGTCGGCACCGCCAGTCCCGCCCGAGAGACTGGCTCGCCTCAGCTTCTCCTGCGGCACGGTCAGCGTCGTCGCGCACCAGACGAACCCCGACGCAGGACGGCCTGGTCGAGGCCTCCGGCGGCGGCCCGGAAGCCAGCGACGAGAACGACGCCCGCTTCGTCATCAACTGCACGGACAGCCCGCCCGGCCCGTCGGAGGCCGAGATCCGCTCGGCCGGCGCCCGGTTCCGCGACCGCTTCCCCACGCTGGGTTGTGGGGTTCCTGGCCCCTGCTCGGCTGTTCCTTCTGGACTGCCCGCCACCCGCTCACGGCACCCGAGGCACCGACCGCTCCCCCGCTGGTGGTGGTCGGCACGATGCACGACCCAGCCACTCCCTATGCCGGCGCGGTGAGCATGGCGAAGGTGCTCGGGAACGGCTCGTCGCTGGTCACGTGGGAGGGCTCAGGACACACCGCGTTCACGCGGAGCCCTTGCGTCGACGCGCTGCTCGACGAGTACCTGCTCTCGCTCTCCCTCCCGGCCGACGGGACCTGGTGCGCCGCCTGAGCGGGGCACCGGGTCCGTCGCGACCGGTCAGGGGGAGCCGAGGTCAGCGGGGGCCGAGGGCCAGGGTCAGGTGTGGCTTGGCCGGGTCTTTGGCCCAGCGCAGCCCTGCCACGATGACCGAACCCTGGTCGTCCACCACGAGCTCCACCGTGCTCGGCAGGAAGACCGGTCTGGCGAACCACACGTGTGAGGTCGACGCGTCGTTGCCTCGCGGCTCGAGCGCGGCCAGCGTCCGCGCTGCGGTCCACATGCCGTGGGCGATGGCTCGCGGGAAGCCCATCGCCTTGGCGCTCAAGGCGTGCAGGTGGATCGGGTTCACGTCACCCGACACGGCGGCATACGCCCGGCCCTGTCCCTCGGGGACGCGGATCACGCCAGCGGGCGGTCCCTCAGGCAGGGGCGGGGCCTGCTCGCCCGGCGACGCGTCGGCGTCACCGCGGCCACGGCGCAGGTAGGTGCTGCGCCCGTCCCAGACGCGCAATCCGTCGACGTCCACCTCGGTGACGAGGTCCACGAGGGTCCCCTTGGCGTGCGGTCGGAGCTCCTCGGCCCGGACCGTCACATCCAGCCGGTCGTCGGCCGTGAGGCGTCGGTGGACGGTGATCGTGTTCTCCAGGTGCACCAGCCCGGGCAACGGCAACGGGAACGACCGGTCGGCCATCAGCGCGACCTGGAGTGGGAAGCCGAGGACGTGTGGGTAGGTGTGCGGCAGGACATCGCTGCCGGTGAACCCGCAGACACGTTGGTAGGCAAGGAGGTGCTCGCGCTCCACCACCACCCCTTCGCGACGCCACGCGGTGTCGGCCAGGTCACCGCGACGGCCACGCTGGGTGAGCGCCGCCTTGGCGAAAAGCGTTGCGAGTGAAGGCGGCTCGGCCACAGTCCGAATGCCCATGTCAGGCACCGAGCAGACTCTGGCCGCAGACCCGGACGACGTTGCCGGTGACTCCGGCGTTCGCGTCCTGGCTGAACCACGCGATCGTCTCGGCGACGTCCACGGGCAGGCCGCCCTGGCTGAGCGAGTTGAGCAGCCGCCCGACCTCGCGGGTCGCGAAGGGCACCTTGGCCGTCATCTCCGTCTCGATGAAGCCGGGCGCCACCGCGTTGACGGTGATGCCGCGCCCGACGAGTGCCTCGTCTGCCGACAGGGCGTCGACGAGCCCGATCACCCCGGCCTTGGAGGCGCCGTAGTTGGTCTGTCCCCGGTTGCCGGCGATGCCGGCGATCGACGAGACCAGGACGACGTGTCCACCCTCGCGGACACCGCCCTCCGCGAGGAGGACCTCGTTCATCCGCAGGATCGACCCGAGGTTGACGTCGAGCACCGACGCCCAACGAGCCTCGTCCATGTTGGCGAGCAGCTTGTCGCGGGTGATACCCGCGTTGTGCACGACGATGTCCAGACCACCGTGCCGGCTCGTCGCGTGGTCGAGGATCCGCTGCCCGGCGTCAGCCGCCGTGACGTCCAGCTGCAGGGCCGTGCCACCGACCCGGTTCGCGGTCCTGGCCAGCGAGTCCCCGGCCGCCGGGATGTCGACACACACCACGGTGGCCCCGTCGCGCGCCAGCACGTCGGCGATCGACGCACCGATCCCGCGAGCGGCACCGGTGACCACGGCAACCTTCCCGTCCAGCGGCTTCGCCCAGTCGGCTGGTTCCGTGGGCGTTCCCGCGCCCACCCGGATGACCTGCCCGTCGACGTATGCCGAGCGGCCGGACAGCAGGAACCGCACCGCCGCATCGACGTTGGCGTCGGCCGTGTCATCCACGAGGACGAGGTTGGCGGTCGCCCCGGCACGCAGCTCCTTGCCGATCGACCGCGTGATGCCCTCGAGGGCGCGCCGGGTGGCTGCCTGCGCAAAACCGTTGGCGGTCTTGGGGTTGCGGCCCACGACGATGACCCGGCCGCTGGATCGCAGGCCCTTGAGTGCCGGCGCGATGAGGGCGCGCAGCGACTCGAGGTCACCGGGCTCGTCGGCCTCGGTCAGGTCGGCGACGAGCGCAGCCACCCGCTCGCCGGACGCCACCTCGGTCAGGGTGTCGACGCCCTCGAGCTTCAGCAGGTCCCGGACCCGCACGGCCACCGGGGCTTCACCAAGTCCGCCCACGAGGACGGGACCGTCGATGAGGGGTGCGCCGACGGCATACCGGCGGAGCTTGGTGGGGCGAGGCAGGCCGAGCTGGGTCGCGAGCTTCTTCCCGACCGCGCTGTTGACGATTCCCGCGTAGGTGCCGGGCATCAGGCGGCCTCGAGGATCGCCATGACGCCCTGACCACCGGCGGCGCAGATCGAGATCAGGCCACGTGAGCCGGATCCCTTCTCGTGCAACATCTTGGCGAGCGACGCGACGATGCGGCCTCCGGTCGCGGCGAAGGGGTGCCCAGCGGCCAGCGAGGAGCCGTTGACGTTGAGCTTGCTCCGGTCCAGAACGCCGATCGGGGCATCGAGGCCCAGCCGGTCGCGGCAGAACTTCTCGCTCTCCCAGGCGGCCAGGGTGGTCAGCACGGTCGCGGCGAAGGCCTCGTGGATCTCCACGAGGTCGAAGTCCTGCAGCTTCATCCCCTGGCGTTCGAGCAGGTGCGGGAGCGCGTAGGCCGGGGCCATCAGGAGCCCTTCGTTGCCCGTCACGTAGTCGACGGCCGCCGTCTGGGCGTCCGACGAGGTGCGCGAGGACAGGCAGCCCGTGCTCGGCTGCCCACTTGTCGGAGCCCAGCAGCACCGCGGACGCTCCGTCGGTCAGCGGCGTCGAGTTGCCGGCGGTCATCGTGGCGCCCGCACCCTTGCCGTCAATCAAGTTCAGCCCGAACACGGGAGTCAGCTTGGCGAGCTTCTCGACGGTCGAGTCGGCCCGCAGGTTCTGGTCCCGGGTCTGGCCGAGGAACGGCGTCACCAGGTCGTCGAAGAAGCCCCGCTCGTAGGCCGCGGCGAGGTTGTGGTGCGACGCGGCGGCGATCTCGTCCTGCGCCTCCCGGCTGATACCCCACTGCTTGGCCGTCTGCGCCATGTGCTCACCCATCGACAGGCCGGTGCGCGGCTCGAGGTTGCGCGGGATCTCGGGGACCAGCTGGCCGGGGCGCAGGTGGGTCAGCGCCTTGGCCCGCTGGCCGGGCGTCTTCGCGCGGTTGAGGGTGAGCAGCGTCTCGCGCAGACCCTCGTTGACGGCGATGGGGGCGTCGGACGCGGTGTCGGTGCCGCCGGCGATGCCCGAGTCGATCTGGCCGAGTGCGATCTTGTTGCCGACCAGGATGGCCGCCTCGAGCCCGGTGCCACACGCCTGCTGCACGTCATACGCAGGCGTCCGCGCCGACAGGCTGGACCCGAGGACCGCCTCGCGGGTCAGGTTGAAGTCGCGCGAGTGCTTGAGGACGGCGCCGGCTGCAACCTCGCCGACCTGCTCCCCCGCCAGACCGTGCCGGGCCACGAGGCCCTCGATGGCTGCGGTCAGCATGTCCTGGTTGGTGGCCCGGGCGTAGGCGCCGTTCTGCCGCGCGAACGGGATCCGGTTGCCGCCGATGACGGCAGCGCGGCGAGGCTGGTTGGACGGGCGGGCGGGCTTGGGCGAGGTGGCCACGAGCACTCCTGGGATCGGTACGGCGGTGGGACAGGTAACTGATACGGACAGTAGCAGGTACACCCAGTACCTGCTACTGTCCGGCGTTGTGACAACGACCAAGGAGCAGGTGTGACCACGACCACGCAGCCCTCGACGCCGAGCGCGGACGGCCGGAGCACCCGCTGGGACCAGCACCGGGCCACCCGACGCCGCGAGCTGGTCGAGGCCACCCTGCGGGCGATCCGCCGGCACGGCGCCGGGGTGGGCATGGACGACATCGCCGCCGTGGCGGGCACGTCCAAGACCGTCATCTACCGCCACTTCACCGACCGCCAGGGCCTGTATGCCGCGGTGTGCGAGAGCGTGGACGCGCTCATCCTGCGCAACCTGGGCGAGGCGACCGCCACCTCGGGCGACGACCCCTCCACCACCGGTGTCTCTCCGCGCGACCTGATCGCCGGCGCGGTCGACGCCTACCTCACGCTGGTGGAGAAGGACCCCGAGGTCTATCGGTTCGTGGTCACCGCGCCGCTGCTCGACCAGACCTCCGGTGACCCTGCCGCCACCGTGACCGACCACATCGCCGCGCAGATGGCCGCGGTCATCGCCGCAGCCCTGAGCAGCGCCGGGCGCAGCACCACCCCCGCGCCCGTCTGGGGCGCCGGACTGGTCGGCATGGTGCGCGCCGCCGCAGACCAGTGGCTCGCCGACTCCTCCGCCATGAGCCGCCGCGAGCTCACCCAACACCTCACCGACCTGGCCTGGGGCGGGCTCTGCGCAGCCTGGCCCGCCGAGACCCCGACGCAGGAGGACGCATGACCACCCTCGCCGAAGCCATCCAGAAGAGTCTCGACGGCCGGTGGGCCGCGCTCCGCGACGAAGCCCGCACCGACCTCGACCCCGAGCGCTTCGCCCCGCCGTCCGAGCCCCTGGACCTCGAGGCCTACCGTGCCCGCATTGCCGACCAGGTCCAGGCCCTCGCCGCGACCGGGCACGCGAAGCGTGGCTTCCCGAAGTCGATGGGCGGCAACGGCGACCTCGGCGGATCGGTCACCGCGTTCGAGCTGCTGGGCCACGCCGACCTGTCCCTCATGGTCAAGGCGGGCGTGCACTGGGGGCTGTTCGGCGGCGCGGTGGCGAACCTCGGCACCGAACGGCACCACACGGCATACCTGCCGGCGATCATCGACGCGACGCTCCCCGGCTGCTTCGCGATGACGGAGACGGGGCACGGCTCCGACGTGCAGTCGCTCGGCACCACGGCGACCTACGACCCCGACACCGACGAGCTCGTCGTCCACACCCCGGACCTGCGTTCACGCAAGGACTACATCGGCGGGGCCGCGCGTGACGGGCGCATGGCCGCGGTGTTCGCGCAGCTCGTGACCGACGGGGAGGGCCACGGCGTCCACTGCGTGCTCGTCCCCATCCGGGACGACTCGAGCGCGACGATGCCGGGCGTGACCATCGGCGACTGTGGGGCCAAGGAAGGCCTTCCCGGCGTCGACAACGGGCGACTCACCTTCGACCACGTGCGGGTGCCACGGACCAATCTGCTCAACCGCTACGGCGACATCGACGAGCACGGCACCTACACCTCCCCCATCGAGAACCAGACGCGACGGTTCTTCACGATGCTCGGCACCCTGGTGCGCGGCCGGATCAGTGTGGCCGGCGGTGCCGGCGCGGCCACCCGCAGCGCGCTCACGCTGGCGATCACGTATGCCGGGCACCGGCGCCAGTTCGCGCCTCCCGGCGGCGACGACGAGGTGATCCTGCTCGACTACCGGGTGCACCAGCGCAAGCTGCTCCCGGCGCTGGCCAAGTCCTACGCGCTGCAGTTCGCGCAGAACGAGCTCGTGTCGCTCATGCACGACGTGCAGTCCGCCGGGGACGCCGCCGACGAGCACCAGCAGCGTGAGCTCGAGGCACGGGCGGCCGGCATCAAGGCGGTGGCGACAGCCCACGCGACGGCCACGATCCAGACCTGCCGAGAGGCGTGCGGTGGCGCGGGATACCTCGCGGTCAACCGGCTTCCCGCCCTCAAGGCCGACACCGACGTGTTCACCACCTTCGAGGGCGACAACACGGTGCTGCTCCAGCTCGTCGCCAAGGGGCTGCTCACCGACTACCGCGACGCGTTCGGCGACCTCGACACGCTCGGCATGGTGAAGTTCGGGGCCCGCCAGTTCGCCGGAGCGGTCATCGAGCGAACCTCCGCCCGCGGCCTGATCCAGCGGCTCATCGACTCCGCACCGGGTCGGGACAGCGAGAAGGGCCCGACCGACCGCGGCTGGCAGCTCGACCTGTTCGAGGACCGGGAGAAGCACCTCCTGGAGACCCTGGCCCTGCGGCTGCGCAAGGCGGGCAAGCCTGGTGCCGACCTCTTCGCGGTGTTCAACGAGTCACAGGACCATGTCATCGAAGCGGCTCGGGCCCACGTCGACCGGGTCATCCTCGAGTCGTTCGTCGCCGGGATCGACGCCTGCGAGGACCCCTCCGCCGCCCAGACCCTTGGCCGGATCTGCGACCTCTATGCGCTGAGCAGCATCGAGTCGGACAAGGGCTGGTTCCTCGAGCATGGTCGGATCACGCCGGCGCGCAGCAAGCAGGTCACCGCCGCCGTCAACGACCTCTGCGCGGCGCTGCGACCGCACGCCCAGGAGCTGGTGGACGCGTTCGGCATCCCGCGGGAATGGCTGGGCACCGAGCTGCTCTCGCCGCTGGTCTGAGCGACGCGGTCTGAGCGACGCGGTCCGAGCGACGCGGTCCGAGCGACGTCGGCAGCCCAGGCTTGCGGGCACGCTCAGCCCGCTCTGTGCCGAGACGCTCAGCCGCGGAGCAAGGTCCGGCCGTCGTCGGTGACCGTCCAGAACGGATTGTGCGCGACCTCCCACGGGTGACCGTCGGGGTCGACGAAGATGCCCGAGTAGCCGCCCCATTCGGTCTCGGCACCCTGCCTGCCGATCACCGCCCCGGCGCTTTCCGCCTGGTCGAGCACCTCGTCGACCTCGCCCGGGCTACGCACGTTGAGGGCCAGCGTCACGCCGCCCCACCCGCCGTGGTCCTCCACGGCCGAGTCCTCGGCCAGCGAGCCGCGGTCCCAGAGGGCGACCACCAGGCCGCCGCACTGGAAGAAGACCACCTCGTCGTCGTCGTTGCCTCGCTCCCACCCCAGTGCGGTGTAGAACGCCTCGGCGCGCCCGAGGTCCGACACTCCGAGGGTGACCAGCGAAAGTCGTTGCTCCACTAGGCGTTCCACCACGGCCGCAGCGGCAGGTCCGCATTGCCCCGGTCGTCGAGCTTGACGGCCAGCACCTGGTGCAGCTGGACGACGTTGCGCTCGAAGCCGACCCGCGAACCTGCCATGTAGAGGCCCCAGACCCGGGCAGTGGCTTCGCCGACCTCGTCGACGCAGGCGTCCCAGTTGTCGCGCAGGTTGGCGCACCAGCCGGCGAGGGTGCGTGCGTAGTGCTCGCGGAGGTTCTCCTCGTGGCGCACCTCGAGCCCGGCATCCTGGGCCGCGGCGATGATCGTGCCCGAGCCGATGAGCTCACCGTCGGGGAAGACGTAGCGGTCGATGAACGGACCGGTCGAGGTCCGGCGGTTGTCCGGACGCGTGATGGAGTGGTTGAGCAGCATGCCTCCGGTGCGCAGGTGGTCCTTGATGAAGGCGAAGTAGGCCGGGTAGTTGCGCACCCCGATGTGCTCGGTCAGCCCGATCGAGGAGATGGCGTCGAACCCGGTCTCGGCGACGTCGCGGTAGTCGGAGTGACGCACCTCGGCGAGGTCCTGCAGACCCTCACGCCGGATCGCCTCGTGCGACCAGGCTGCCTGCTCGGCCGAGAGCGTGGCGCCGATGACGCGCACACCCCGCCGCGCGGCATAGCGGACCATGCCTCCCCAGCCGCAGCCGATGTCGAGGAGACGGTCGCCCTCCTTGAGCCGCAGCTTGTCGAAGACGAGGCGGTACTTGTTCTCCTGCGCCTCCTCGAGGGTGGCGCCGTCGTGCGGGTAGCACGCGCAGGTGTAGGTCATCGACGGGCCGAGGACGTACTCGTAGAACGTGTTGGACACGTCGTAGTGGTGGTGGATCGCCTCGGCGTCGCGGATCTTGCTGTGCCGCAGGCCCTCCGCCACGCGACGCCACCGCGGCAGCGCCTCCTGGGGCGGGGGCGGCGGCGGCTTCAGCAGCTCGACACCGAGCGAACGGGCAATGGCCGCAGCGGTCTTCGGCGGCGGCATCCGGAAGTGCAGGTCACCCATCGCGTTGAGCAGCTCGTAGGGGTCGCCCGGGTGGACGCCCACCAGGTCGAGGTCGCCGGCGACGTAGGCCCGAGCCATCCCCAGGTCGCCCGGGTGCGGTCGCGAGGTAGCTCGCGCCCCGCGGCGACTTGAGGTCGAGTCCGTAGGCCGCGTCGGCAGGTCCGGTGGCCGACCCGTCGAAGGCGGTGAACCGCAGCGGCACGCCGTCGGCTGACACGGCGTCGAGGATCTGGGCCATCGACAGTCGTGGGGGAGCCTGGGAACCGTGGTTGGAGTCAGACCTGTTGGTCCTGAGGATCGTCACTTGCGTTGCACCGCCTTGGAGTAGAGGTCGAGCAGTCGGGACTCGGGGTCGTAGCGCCGTTTCAGGGCGGCATAGGTGTCTCCGCCGTAGAGGCTGCCAGAACTGGCTCTGGTCGTAGTAGCTGTCGGAGTAGAGGGACTTGTGGCCGTCGAGGGCGGTGACCTGCTCCTCGATGAGGCGGTTGGCGGCACCCTCGGGCCCGGAGGGGTCGCGCGGAACGCTGGACCAGAACCCCACGTTGACGTAGGTCTCCCCCGGCCGCAACGGGTAAAGGGACCAGGACCCCTGGCTGAGGACCGGGCACAGCCAGATCGGCTCGATCGGGATCTCGCGCAGGAACCAGTGGACGAACTCGGCCGTGCGCCCCAGCGGCACCTCGATGTCCTGCACCACCCGCTCTCGCGGTGGCAGGCCCTTGCGCGCCTCGAGCCGGTCGGCGATGTCGTAGCGGTGGTCGAGCGCGATCAGCTTCCAGTAGAACGAGCTCCGGCGGTAGCGACGCGGCCAGAGCCGGCGGATGCGGGGGTTCTGTGCACCGAAGGCCCGGCTGCACCAGAACCAGTCGGTGTCCCAGCGCCAGAGGTAGTCGTGGATGGTCAGCCGGTCGACCTTCGGAACTGGCGAGTCGTGCTGGATCGAGCGGTAGTAGACCTGCTGGCCGGTGTAGTCGCTGACCGGGCCAGGCGCGGCCGTCTTCGTCCCGAGGGTGAGGTAGGACTCCGTCGCAGAGAAGACGACGCCGTCGAGGTAGTCCACCCGCACCGCCGTCGTGCTCGCCCGCGTCGGCGATCGCGCCCATCGTGGCGACCAGGGTCTCCACGTCGTGGAAACGCAGGTGGCGCAGGGCGACGAACGGCTCGACGGGCTCGAGGGCGATGCGCAGGCGGGTGGCGTAGCCGAGCGTGCCGTAGGAGTTGGGGAACCCGTGGAAGAGGTCTGCGTGCTCGCCCTCGGGGCGGGCCGTGACGATCTCGCCCGAGCCGGTGAGGATGTCCATCTCCAGGACCGACTCGTGGGGCAGGCCGCTGCGGAACGACGTCGACTCGATGCCGAGGCCGGTCACCGCACCGCCCAGGGTGATGGTCTTGAGCTGGGGCACCACCAACGGCGCCAGTCCGTGGGGCAAGGTCGCCTCCACGAGGTGCTCGTAGGTGCACATCCCCTGGACGTCCGCGGTGCGCGCCTGCGCGTCGACCGCGATCATGCCCCCCAGCCCGGACACGTCCAGGCCCGGTGCGTCGGAGGCGGCTCTGGCACGGAACAGGTTGGACGTCTTCTTGGCGAGCCGGACCGGCGCGTCCGCAGGGATGGCGCGATAGCTCGCGGCGAGCCTGCCCACCGCAAGGTCATGGCGGGCATGGGCAGCGGTGTTGACCCTCACCGGCTGCCCCTGCCCGGTGTCGACGATGTCCGTCACGATTCGACCTTATGCCGCTGCGCCGACAGTCGTCACGCGGGTTGGCGGAAAGTCTTCCCCCGATGGCCCGGTCGACCCGCCGTGCGCACGCTCAGTCGACACGGTCCACGACCTCGACCCCGTCGCCGACCCGCACTGCCCCGGCTCGGCGCACCGCGGCATACACGCCGGGGCAGTTGCTCGGCGCACCGGTGACCTCGAGCTCGACGTCGCCCACGCGGAGCACCTTGCCGATGCTCGCAGCGAGGTCCGCGGAGTCCAGGGAGACGACGAGGTTGGCGCGCGTGTCGGGCCGGACGTCCTCGGCAGCCACCACCTGGACCGCCGCCTTCTTGCGCCGGTCGCCGGCCAGTCCTTCCGGTTCCACGCGGGTGTCACGCAGGTCCTGGCCTGCCTCGCCGTGGACCGGGAAGATGTGGATCTCGTTGACCTGAGCGGACATTCGTCACATTCCTTCGGGTGCTGAGGCCAATGCGACCTCGATGGCCCCGACCAGCCGGGTGGCCGAGTCGCGGGTGAGCTCGACGGCGAGCCGTGCGCCCGGGCCCCGGGACGGGTCGGCCAGGTCGATGTTGAGGGTGTGCTCGGCCATGGCGTGGACCGGGTGGTCGTAGTAGACAGTCGCGACGGTGACGTGGAACCACTGACCGCCCGGGCCCTTCGCACTGCCGTCGACCTGCTCGGAAACCGTTGCGTACGTGCACATGTCAGGACTCCTGCCGGGTGTCGGCGGACAGCTGGGCTTCAAAGAAGGTGGCGATCTGCTCCCAGCCATCGTTGGCCGCGGGCACGCGGTAGCTCGGGCGGTCGACAGCGAAGAACGCATGCCCGGCGTCCTCGTAGGAGTGGAACTCGTGCGGCTTGCCCAGCTCGTCCAGCCGCCGGTCCAGCTCAGCGACCCGCTCGGGACTCGGGGACTTGTCCTCGACCCCGAACAGGCCCAGCAGGGGGGCGTTCAACGACGGCAGCAGAGCGACCAGGTTGGTGACCTTGAGCGGGTACCCCTCGGGCGGCTCCCCCGTGACGAACGCGCCGTAGCAGTCGACGGCGGCATCGAGGTCGAGGTGGCAGGCAGCCAGCACCGCGTGCCGGCCACCGGAGCAGTGCCCGATGACCCCCACCTTCGCGTTGCTTGTGGAGAGAGCACGCAGGTATGCCGCCGCGGCGCCGACATCCCCGACGAGCCGCTCGTCGGGCACACCACCCTGCGCCCGGACCATGGCTGCCGCGTCGGAGGGGTCGGCTCCCGGCGCCTCCCGCGAGTAGAGGTTGGGGCAGATGGCGTCGTAGCCGAGCTCGGCGAAGCGGCGCACCATCTCCTTGGTGGCCCGGTCGTAGCCGGGCAGGTGGTGGATCACCACCACGCCGCCGCGTGTGTGCTGACCATCGGGTCGGGCGAGGTAGGCCTCGACCTCCGCCCCGTCGGCGCCGGTCAGGGAGACTGTGGTCGCGCTGAGGGAGTCACTCACCTTTCGGATGCTATGCCCGAGGGGCGACCGCACCACTGACGCCCGTCATCAACCGGGCGACCCGCACGACGAAGCCGCACCCGGATCCCGGATGCGGCCTTGTCGACTGACACTGCTGGTGGACGTGAAGGGACTCGAACCCATGGCCTCTCGCGTGTGAAGCGAACGCTCTAACCAACTGAGCTACACGTCCAGCGCCCTCGTCACACTGTGACGGTCGGGCCTGCCGAAGAATAGCCGGACCGGGTGGGTCAGGTGAAATCCGGGGTATGCCGCGCCGTCATCCCTGCCCGGCACGTCGCACCCGGCTCCGCCGCCTCACCAGGGCGTCACAGCCCGGGCAGGTCCTTGATCCAGTCCTCGGCGAAGTCCGGCATGAACCCTGGCACTCCCGAGATCAGGAACAACGCGTAGAAGAAGGCCGCCACCAGGGCTGCCGTGAGGAGCGCGACCAGGCCCTTGACCCACAGCGGCCTGGGCCTCAGCCAGTCGCTCCAGTCGCTGAGCCGGGCCTTGGCCCAGTCGAGCAGCCGTTGGGCCGGTTCGAACTCGGACCCCAGGATCGCGATGCCGGCGAACACGATGAGCCAGCCCGGACCCGGCAGCGGGACGAGCGCCAGCCCCACGACAGCCACGACGACCCCCAGGACGATGACGGCGATGCGGTAGACCGGGTAGGCGGCCGGGTTGGCCCGGATCTTGCGCCGCCACTCCCAGTCGTCGTCCTCCTGCTCGGCGACGGACTCCCCCGGAGCGAGCTGCTCGTCGCGCTCGGTCACGGGTCCAGCCGCTCGCCACACAGCCGCGCGAACACGGCCGCGGCCCCGGCGGTCACCGGGCCGGGTTCCAGTGCCCGGTCGTCGACGCCGTGGATGGCCAGCACGTCCTTGGTGCTGCTCGTGATGAACATCTCGTCAGCCTCGCGCAACACGTCCAGCGGCAAGGTCTCCTCGCGCACCTCCATACCGTCCTCGCGGCACCACTCGATGGTGACCTCGCGGGTGATGCCCGCGAGGCAGCCGGAGTCGAGCGGCGGCGTCAGGATCACGCCGTCCACGACGACGAAGATGTTGGAGCCCGTGCACTCGCAGAGCTCGCCCCGCGTGTTGGCGAAGACGGCCTCGATCGCACCCCGCTCCTTGGCATAGGCGAGCGCCACGACGTTCTCGGCATACGACGTCGTCTTGAGGCCCGCCACTGCGGACCGTTCGTTTCGCGTCCAGGGCACGACGGCCAACGACGCGCTCGCCGGCGGTCGCGGCTGCGAACCGGCCGTCACGATGTAGGTCAGCGGGCTTGCGTCCCGGTCCGAGCCGAGCGGCCCGGCTCCGCCGGTCACCGAGTAGCGCAACCGGCCGAACTCGATCTCGTCCCCCGCCTCGAGGACCGCTTTGGTCCCCTCGGCGATGTAGTCGTGGTCGGCAGCCGGAAGACCGAGGCCCGCAAGCGTCCGGTCCAGCCGGCGTGCGTGCCGAGTCGCGGCGAACACCCGGCCCCGGTCGACCTTGGCGGTCTCGAAGGCTCCGTCCCCCACTGTCACTCCATGGTCGAGCGCAGCGATCGACGGTTCGTTCACCCCCGTCAGACGGCCGTTGACCCAGACCCTTGGCTCATTGCTGCTCATGCCTCCACCTTCCCAGACGCCAGACCCACGAGGCGTCGGGATTTCACCTGAGTCTCCACCCATTCCTGCTCAGGGTCGGACCCCCACGTGATCCCGGCACCGGTGCCGAACCGCAGCCATCGTCGACCGTCGTCGTCCCGCTCTGCCCAGAACGACCGGATGCCCACGGCCAGTTCCGCCGTCCCCAGATCTGCGTCGATCCATCCGATGGCGCCGCAGTACGGACCGCGCGCGGCGGTCTCGAGGTCAGCGATCGCCTGCAGGGCGGTGTGTTTTGGCGCCCCTGAGACCGACCCTGGGGGAAAGGTCGCCGCCATCACCTCGGGCCACCGCACTCCCGCACGCAGCTGGCCCGACACCGCAGACACCAGGTGGACCAGCCCGGGGTGCTCCTCGGGGCGGCAGAGGTGGTCGACCCGCACCGTGCCCTCCCCGCAGACGTGCGACAGGTCGTTGCGCACGAGGTCGACGATCATGACGTTCTCGGCGTAGTCCTTGGGCAGCATCGTCTCGATGCTCGTGGCCGTCCCCTTGATCGGGCGGGACTCCAACCGGCCGCCCTCGCGCAGCAGGAACGCCTCCGGGCTCGCGCACACGACGTCGAGCCCCGCCGAAGGCACCCAGACCCGCCCCGCATGCGGCGCCGGGTTGCCCCGTTCGAGCAGGCGGGCCAGTCCGTCGAGGTCGGCGTCCTCGGTGAGCTCGTGCGACAGGACGCGGCAGAGGTTGACCTGGTAGACGGTGCCCGCAGCGATCCGCTCGCGGATCTCCGCCACCCCGGCGAGGTATGCCGCGTGGTCCAGGCTCGTGGCCCACTCGCCCTCCAGCGGTGACCAGCGCGCCGCCGGCGGGGGCGCGGCATACCGGTCGACATCAGCGAAGCGGACGGCGGTGACGTCGCCCTCGAACTCCGCGACGACGGCCCAGAAGCCGGCCTCGATCGAACCCACGTCGTGACGGACCTCGACCGGGTGGGTGGCAAGAAGGCCACCGAACCGTGCGTGCCCCGTCGCCGCCTCCACGGTGGCCAGCCTAGGGCGACCTACACTCATCGATCATGCGCCCTCTCGCCTCGGCTGTGGCAGCCGCCGTCGTCGCGCTTGCCGTGACGGGATGCCAGGGCACACCGCAGCCTCGGGCGGCCGGCACGCAGTCGCCCGCCACGGCGTCGACGACCAGCGCACCGGGCCCATCGAAGACCTCCGCCTCCCCCACGACCAGCACCACGACCTCCGATCCGGGCACCCTGACGATGGCTTTTGCGGGGGACGTGCACTTCGAGGACTACGTGGCACCGCTCGCCCGGGATCCGCACGGACTGGACGAGCTGCAGTCCTCGCTCGGCGCGGCTGACCTCGCGATGGTCAACCTCGAGACGGCCATCACCGAGCGAGGGACCAAGATCGGCAAGGAGTTCCACTTCCGCGCCCCCGCGTCCGCTCTCGACACGATCAAGAACGCCGGGATCGACGCGGTGAGCCTGGCGAACAACCACGGGGTCGACTACGGGCCGGTCGGTCTCAAGGACACCCTCGCGGCCAAGAAGACGAGCCCCATCCCCATCGTGGGGATCGGGGCCGACGAGGACGAGGCTTTCGCCCCGGCGATCCTGCAGGCGAAGGGGCTGAAGGTCGCAGTCTTCGGTGCGTCCGAGGTCTTCGAGATGACGCTCGCCCGGTACTCCGCCGGTCCGGGCAAGGGTGGCATCGCCAGCGCCAGCCCTGTGAGCAGGATCCGGTCAGCCGTGTCCGCTGCGGCCGCGAAGTACGACGTCGTCGTCGTCTTCCTGCACTGGGGACTGGACTACCAGTCGTGCCCGGACCAGCTGTCCGTCCAGACCGCCAGAGCCCTCGAGGACGCCGGCGCGGACATCATCGTGGGTGGCCACTCGCACCGGGTGAACGGGGCCGGGTGGCTGGGCCGCGCCTATGTGGACTACGGGTTCGGCAACTTCGTCTGGTGGCGCAGCCGCGAGCCCGACGCCCGATCCGGCGTGCTCACCCTGTCGATCGACGTCGACGCGGCCCGGGGCACCAAGCGGAGGACGTCGAGCGCGGTGCGCAAGGCTGTCTGGACGCCGATGCTCATCGGCGCGGACGGCATCCCGCGCGAGCCCGACGCCGTGAACAGCGCTCGGCTGCTGAAGCTCTGGAAGCAAGCCAGTGCCTGTTCTGGTCTGGCCACCGCGCCGAAGTGACCCGCAGTGCCCCGTTCGGAATGAAAGCCGCCTGCGCCTCGTTCAGGTAGTTGAATTCGCAACTAACTACCAAGGAGCGCGAGCCAGATGCAGTTCGGGATCTTCACCGTCGGGGACCTCACCCAGGACCCGACCACGGGCACGACCATCAGCGAGAACCAGCGGATCAAGAACACCGTCGAACTGGCCCGCCACGTCGAGCAGGTGGGCCTGGACGTCTTCGCCACGGGTGAGCACCACAACCCTCCGTTCGTGCCCTCCTCCCCGACGACCACGCTCGGCTTCATCGCCGGACAGACCGACAAGCTCCTGCTGTCGACGTCCACGACCCTGATCACCACGAACGACCCGGTGAAGATCGCCGAGGACTACGCGACCCTGCAGCACCTCGCTGACGGCCGCGTCGACCTGATGATGGGTCGGGGCAACACCGGTCCGGTCTACCCGTGGTTCGGCAAGGACATCCGCGACGGCATCCCGCTCGCGATCGAGAACTACGCCCTGCTCCGCCGGCTCTGGACGGAGGACGTCGTCACCTGGGATGGCAAGTACCGCACCCCGCTGCAGTCCTTCACCGCCACCCCTCGTCCGCTGGACGGCATACCTCCGTTCGTCTGGCACGGCTCGATCCGCAGCACCGAGATCGCCGAGCAGGCCGCCTACTACGGCGACGGGTTCTTCCACAACAACATCTTCTGGCCGATGAGCCACACCCGGCAGATGGTGGCGCTCTACCGCCGCCGGTTCGAGCACTACGGTCACGGCGCTGCCGACCAGGCGATCGTCGGTCTCGGCGGACAGGTCTTCATGCGGGCCAACAGCCAGGACGCGGTGCGGGAGTTCCGCCCCTACTTCGACAACGCGCCGGTCTACGGCCACGGCCCGTCGCTGGAGGAGTTCAGCCGCGAGACGCCGCTCACCGTAGGCTCGCCCGAGCAGGTCATCGAGCGGTATGCCGCGATGGCCGACTCCGTCGGCGACTACCAGCGTCAGCTGTTCCTGATCGACCACGCCGGGCTCCCTCACCAGACGGTGATGGAGCAGGTCGAGATCCTCGGCACCCAGGTCGTCCCCGAGCTGCGCAGCATCGCTGCCGCGCGCAAGCCGGCTCACGTGCCTGACGCACCCACCCACGCCAGCCGGCTCGCCGCGGCGACCGCGCACCCGGCGACTGCGAACGCAGCGGCTGCGAACGCGGCGGCACACACTGCCCAGGACCTGGAGGTCTCCCGATGACCACCCACGCGATGACCACGCGCCGGATCGTCGTCGTGCAAGCGGGCCTCGGCCAGCCCAGCACCACGCGGCTGCTCGCCGAGCGAGTGGCCAACGCGACCGAGGACGCCCTGCTCGAACGCGGTGAAGAGACCGTGGTCACCTTCGTCGACCTGCGCGAGCACGCCCACGACCTCGCCAACACGCTGCTGACCGGTTTCGCCACCGGTCGGCTGCGCGAGGCGCTGGATGCGGTGCGCGACGCTGAGGCGGTCATCGCGGTGACGCCGGTGTTCCAAGCGTCCTACAGCGGGCTGTTCAAGACCTTCGTCGATGTCCTCGACGACGGCGCGCTGCGAGGGACCCCGGTGCTGTTGGCTGCGACGGCCGGCACGGCCCGACACTCGCTCGTCCTCGAGCACGCCATGCGGCCGATGTTCGCCTACCTCAAGGCGATCACTGTGCCGACCGGCGTCTTCGCGGCGTCCGAGGACTGGGGTGCCGCAGGGGCGGTGGATGCCGGGCTCTCGAGCCGAATCACCATCGCTGCGGCGGAGCTTGCTGACCTCGTCACCGGCGGTGGAGGTCGAGCGGCCGAGGCACCCAAGGCTTCGCGGGTCGATGAGTTCGCCGACCCGGTGCCGTTCGAGGACCTGCTCGCCCGCTGACGGACGCGTGGCATCAAAGGCCAGGCGCACTTAGCCCGCTGCGTGCCTGCACCGCCGCTTTGTCGACTGGCTCAGGCGTGCCTACGGTGCTCAGAGTCCTCCCGAGTCGGGCCAGTTCGACCAGTGCGTGTTGGGCTGCTCCGTTGGTCGATATCGGCCCGGGTCTCCCGTGGCCAACACCTCGGCAATCTGCCGATACAACTCACTCTGGCTGGGCCTGGTCTCGAAGAGATCGGGCTGGTGCCACTCATCCAGTCGCAGGATCTCTGGAATGTCTGCCGGGATCCGGCGCCGGAGCTCAGCGTCGTCGGCAAGGAGGAAGTCGCGACTTGCTGGAACGAGCCTGCGCAACACGTCCACCAAGTCCTCGCGCGGCTTGGCCGCCACGCTGATGAGCCGTCCGCGTACGACGACGTCGGCTCCGGTCGCAGTCTCGGGCTCTTGTTCGTCCTCGACCTGGTCGAAGTTGTCGACGCGGCCGAGAAAGTCGCCGTTCTCGAAGCCGGCCTCGCCACTGACGAGACAGTTTCCATAGACGTGTAGGACGTCGAGGACATCTGCGGCTCGCGGGTTGTAGCCGACTATTTCGACGATCAGCGCCCACCGGGCGGAATCCGAGTACGCGTGCATCCGGGCATCCATCGCGAAGTAGTAACCGTGTCCAAGATCCGGGAACGTGAAGTCGACAGCAGATTGGTCCAGCTGGGCCAGGATCCATTCCACGGACTTGCTTTCGATGGGCATGTGCAAACACTTGCACTTTGCCGCCGCGTGGACGTTGGGGACCGCCACGCCGGATCCGTGCACGCATGGTTGCAACGAAGAGACAACCGGGCCTCCACCCACCCCTGTCCAAGCGTCCCGACCGTGGCCCGACAGCCTCACGGTGAAACTCTTCGGCAGTCGCTGAGAGCGACACCAGCCCCGATGTCACCTGGCAGTAACATTCGATAGGCATCGAGTTCCGTTGCATGGCAACGATATTCGCTGACCCTAGACCTTGAGTCTTGATTCGAACAGGTGTACGATTGTGGTATGTCGATCAGCCCGGTGGCAGTGCAGCGTGACGAGGTCCAGCGTGACCTCTGGACGCGCACCGCTGCCGTGGCCGGGCGGCTGAACCGGGCTCACGCAGACCTGGTCGACCTCGCCGTCGAGCTGATCGAGGGCGGCCACTGGGGTGACGGTGGGTTCACGTCTCCGGAGCACTACTTCGTCGTCCGCGCGGCGCTGTCGCCGGCCCACGCCCGCGACGTGGTGGCGGTGGCGAGGCGGCGCACCGAGCTGGGCGTGGTGGCCGAGTCCGTCGCGGCCGGTCGGCTCTCGCTGGACCAGGCAGCCGTGGTCGCGCACCACGTGCCCGCCAGCCACCAACGGTCCGTCGGCGAGCTGGCCCAGCACATGACCGTGCCGCAGCTGCGTCGCGCCGTGTCCCGGCACGCGTTCCGCGACGACACGCAGTCCACTGCCGCTACCGATCCCGAAGCCACCTCAGACACCACCGCGGAGCAGGGCCCGGCCGAGCGGCGAGCGTGCGCCAAGCCCGACCTGTCGATGCACTACGACCGCGACGGCCGGTTCCAGCTGCGCTACAGCGCACCCGCCACGGTCGGTGCCCTCGTCGAGCAGGCCCTCAAGGAAGCCAAGGACGCCCTGTTCATCGCCAACCCCACGGAGGCACCCACCTCCGAACGGGCGGGTGCCTCCGTGGGGTTGGGCACCTCCGATGGGCCCGTCAATCGTGGACCGTCGGACCTGATGGGCGACCGCCCGACCTACGCCGACGCCCTGGCCGAGATCGCCCACCGCGCCCTGTCCACCGTGACCTCGACCAGCCGGGCCAGCCACTACCGGGTCTACCTGCACCTGTCGACCGACGGCGCCTGGCTCAACGGCGCCAGCACCATCCCGCACCGGCTCATCGCCCGGTTCCTGACCGACGGCGTCATCCAACCCGTCTGGGAAACCGACGGCCGACCCGTCAACGTCGGCCGGACCATGCGGATCCTGCCCGCCCGCTCCCGCCGGCTCATCCACGACCGCGACCGCGGCTGCCGCTTCCCCGGCTGCACCACCACCCGGTTCGTCGAGATCCACCACCTGCACCAATGGGCCCACGGCGGCCCCACCGACCACGACAACCAGGTCAGCCTCTGCCCCTTCCACCACGACGCCATCGACCGCGGCGACTACCGCCTCACCGGCGACCCCACCCAACCCGACGGCCTGGTCGTCACCAACCGGTACGGACTACCCATCCGACCACCCACCCCCACCGAACTCGCACCCCCACCCCAAACCACCCCACCCGGCGCCGCCCCACCCAGCACGCACCTACCCGGACCGCACCTACCCGGACCGCCTCACGACGGTGCGCACCCGGCATACCAACCACCCACCGGCGAACCCGCCCGCTGGGCCGACATCGAGATCCCACCCGACCGCGACCTGCCGCCACGAACTCACCTCCACGCGGTCCCCACGAGCTGAGGGCGCCCGCGGCGTCATCGCTGAACTCGGGCGTCGTGCCCGATCGCATGTACGTCATCTTGCTGATGCCCACCGGGCGACATCGCGGTCATACTGAGGCATCTGCAGGGAAGCCCCTCCGACCAGCAGCAAGGATGACCACGGAGGCGTGACCACATGGCGATCATGAGTGCCCTTCCCGACCCGCCCGACGGGCCGGGACTCGCTGCCGCGCTGCCCGAACCCAGGTTCACGCCCGAGCCCACAGCGGTCGAGCAGATCGAGCAGGTGCGCTCGGCGAAACAAGAGGCGTGGCGCACCGAGCCGCTGGCCCGCAAGGTGGCCTACGCCCGGCGCCAGGGCGCCCCTGTGTCCAACAACGCTTCCCCCACGGTCGTCGACGAGACGCTGGAGCGGATCTTCAAGAACGCCGACTTCCTGCCCGGGTGGTGGCTGACCGCCGGCGCCAAGCGCGCCGACGCGGTGGCCAAGCTGACCACCGCCGTCGAGATGGGCACCGGCTTCCTCGTCTCACCGTGGCTGCTCATGACCAACCACCACGTCCTCGACTCGGCCGAGACGGCGGCCGACACGATCGCGTGGTTCCGCTACGTCGAGGACGAGGACGGCGCGAGCCAGCCCACCAAGGTCGCGCTGCAGCCCGAGAGGTGCTTCGTCACCAGCCCCGCAGACGACCTCGACTTCACTCTGGTGGCCGTGGCGCCCGTCGCCGACAAGCCCCCGAGCGAGACGTTCGGCTTCATCGCCCTGCACGGCGGGGTCGGCAAGATCGTCAAGGGCCAGCCGGTCAACGTCATCCAGCACCCCCAAGGTCGGCACCGCGAGGTCACGTTGCGCAACAACACGTTCAGCGGCCCGCTGGTCGATGCCCAAGGGGTGGAAAACCCCAAGTACCTGCTCTACGACGCCGACACCGAACCGGGGTCGTCCGGCGCTCCCCTGCTCAGCGACAGCTGGGAGCTCATCGGCCTCCACCACGCCAGCGAGCAGCAGCGCAACGCCCAGGGACAGTTCGTCGACCTCGACGGCAACCTCGCGGATGCCAACACCCCTGAGAGCAAACGGATCTGGGTCGCCAACCGTGGCATCCGGATCTCCGCCATCGTCAAGGACCTGACCGCACGAACCATCGACGCGAGCAACGGCACGGAAGCACCAGAGATGGTCAGCCACCTGCTCGGACTGGGAGGAAACATATGAGCACCGCACTGCTGCTGGTCCACGGGCGAAGCCAACAGATGCCGGCCGGACTGGTCCGCACGGACTCGTCCGTCGCGGACTTCGTCGCAGCCAAGCGGCGGGAATGGCTCGCTGGCCTCGCGAAGGGGATGACCCTCGCCGGCCGCCCCGGCGTGACTCCCGACGCGGTCTACTTCCCCTACTACGGCAACGTGCTGGCCGACGCGATCGCCAAGCACGTCAAGGCGGGAGGTCGCACTCCGGACCTCGAGGGGACGTCGATCGAGGCACAGGCCGCCACGACCTCCGACGACCTGGTGCTCGACGCCGCCGCCGAGCTCGGGTTCGTCGCCTCACGGCGGCTCGAGCAGAGCGAGCCAGCGGTCGCGGCGGCAGCCCGGGACGTCGAGAAGTCGCGTGCCGCTGGCGAGGAGGCCTCCTGGGGTGACCTGCTCAAGCCCAAGGTGGTCCGGGAGGCCTTGCGGTTCCTCAGCGACAAGACCGGAGCGCCGCAGCTGATCATCACCCAGTTCCTCAGCGACGTGGCCTACTACCTCGAGGACGACGCCATGCGCGACGACGTCCAGGCCGTCGTCACCGCCTCGCTCGCCACGATCACCGACGACGGCCACAGCGACGTGGTCGTCGTCGGGCACAGCCTCGGCAGCTGCGTCGCCTACGACGCCCTGCAGCGCTACACCGGCACCGCCCGGGTCCGCCTGCTCGTGACCGCCGGCTCCCCCGACGGCTACGCCGTGGTGAAGCGCAACCTCTGGGGCGGCCCGGAAGGTGCGGCCGAACGCGGCATACCGGCGGTCGTCAACCCCGTGAGCGGCACCCTGCGCTGGCTCAACGTCTACGACGAGCACGACGTGGTGGCGCTCGTCCACCCACTCACCCCGCTCTTCGCGGCCGGCAGTGACGCGATGCGCGACGAGCGCACCCAGAACCCGTCGGACCCACACTCGATCCAGGACTACCTCTCCGACCCGGACGTCGCCGGCCCCATCGCCGACGCCCTGGCCTGAGGCAAGGACGATGCGATGACCATCACCGACCCGGACAGCACCAACTCGCTCGGCGAGGTCGAGGCCGAGCCGCAGCAGACCGACAACGGCCCCAAGGAGGGTGACGCCGACGTCGACCAGGAGTCGGTGCAGCTGCCGTCAGGCGGCGAGCACGAGGGCGCGGGCCTCGCGGCCGCCGTCCTCGCGGCCGCGATGAGGCACCGCGGCACCATCGAGTCCCCACCAGGCAGCAACCGCACGCCGTTCGGGGTGGCCTACGGCTGGAACGGCGTCGCGTGGTGCAACATCTTCGTGTCCCGCATGGGTTTCGAGGTGGCCGGCGACTACGACCTGCTCGGCAAGTTCGCCGGCACCATCGCCTGCGCCCAGTGGTGGCAGAAGCAGGGACGGTTCGGCACCGAGCCGCGGCCCGGCGCCACCGTGTTCTTCGACTGGAAGGGCGGCCGGAGCATCGGGGCGATCGACCACATCGGGTTGGTCATCGAGAAGCTCGGCAACGGCCGCGTACGCACCATCGAGGGCAACGCCGCGATCAAGGGCAAGAGCGATGGCGTGTGGGTCCACGACCGGTCGACCGCCTTCATCGTCGGCTACGGCTACCCGAGCTACGCCGGCGGCGCGGCCAAGCCCACAGCCAAGGCCGCTACCCAACCCGCTGCTCTCGCCGCGAAAGGCGTTGCGGTGCCTGCCTTCCCGGGCCTGATGGTGCGGGGCAGGACTGGCGCCGGCGTGCGCGCCCTGCAGCAGCGGCTCAAGCAGCGCGGCTGGAAGATCACGGTCGACGGCGAGTTCGGACCCAAGACCGACCGCATCGTGCGCGCCTTCCAGAAGGACAAGGGGCTCACCGTCGATGGCGAGGTAGGTCCCAAGACCTGGAGCGCCCTGTGGACCACGGCCATCACCTGAGCCTCCCCGACGCCCTTGGGAAGGCGTCGACCGGGCAGGTCGCCCCAGCCGGCTCTGCCGGGCCAGCGGTCGATGGGGCCAGCCCCCGATGCGGAGGTGAGTGATGGACACCTGCTGGCGACGACCACTGTCGGCGTTCTTCGTCCTGCTCCTGGCTTTCGCCCTGGCCGCGTGTTCCCCGGGTAGCGGAGGTGACGGTGGGTCGACCTCCGACACGACGACCTCGAACGACACGACGACCGAGCCAGCCCCCGAGCCCGAGCCCACCACCGAGGACCCCGACCCCACCACGGGGTCCTCCAGCAGCAACGGTAACCCCTCGATCTCCGTGGCGAGGCTCCCGGTCGGCGGCGGGTCCGAGCTGCGTGAGAACGACCCCACGCTGCAGTGCGCCGAGGTGTCCTGGATCGTGGACAACAAGGGAGAGATCCCGCGCGGCACGGCGGTCGAGCTGACCAAGGTGCTGTTCACTCCGAACGTCTTCAAGGTGGTCCGCGGTGGATGTGGCACGGCACAGCCCAACTGCATCGGGTACATCTTCCGGTCGGCCGCGCAACGCTGCGACCTGCTGGTCCGGCTCGTGGGCACGATCGCCGAGGGCACCAGCCCGTCGGTCGGATTCGCCGGGCTCATCTACTGCCCCCGCAACGACTCGCCCTCCTGCCGAGACTTCGTGGCAGCGCTCGGCGACCAACAGCAGATCTCTGTGCAGCTCACCGTGCCACCACCCCCAGAACCCGAGCCCGATCCCGAGACGACCTGAGGATGGCCCCGGACCCGAGCCGGCCCGACGACGGGGGCACTCACGACAGGGAACGCGACGCCCCTGCCAGCACCAGTGGGCTGTCGTGGGACCGGGTCTACAGCTTCGCGGGCAACATCGTCGCCCCAGCGACCGCGCTGAGCACCCTGCTCTTCTATTTCGGCTACGTCTCGACGCGGGCGCAGTACCTGTACTTCGGTCTCGACGTCGACACCATCGGCCTGTCCACCCAGGCCTTCGTCATGCGCAGCCCGCAGCCGCTGCTCGTCCCCGTGCTCGTCCTCTTCCTCCTCGTGGCGGGCGGCATCGCCGTCAACCGCTGGCTGGGGCCGCGGCTGACCGGGCACACTGGTGCGGCTCTCGCGCTCGGCACCACCATCGTCGGCGTCGGGCTGCTCGTGCTGTTCTCCTACCCGGTCACCGGGCGCTGGACCTACTACCCCTTGGTCACGCCTGTCCTCCTCGCGCTGGGAGCCGGCATCACGGCATACGCGCTGGGGGTGCGGCGCGGTCCGGTCCGGCTGCGCGTCGCGTTGTGGCTCACGGTCGCCGCCGCGGTCTTCTGGACCAACGCGACCCTCGCGCAGTGGTCGGGGACGGGACTGGGACAGGAGCAGGCCAGCCGGCTCAACGAGCTGCCCCGCGTCGTCCTCGACACCCGCGAACGGCTCTACCTGCGCAACGCCGACGTCTCCGAGGCAGTCCTGCAGACCGAGGAGGGGCAGGCGTTCCGGTACCGGTACCGCGGCCTGCGGCTGCTGGTGCAGAACGGCGACAAGATGTTCCTCGTGCCGTGCACCGAACGGGTCACTCCCTGTCCCTACCACCAGGGCAACGCCACCCTCGTGGTGCGGTTCTCCGACAACACCCGCGTGCAGTTCCTCTCGCCGTGACCAGCTGGCCGGACAGACGGCAGACGGCCAGCTCTCAGCGTCCGCGGTTGCGCGGGTGGTCTCGGGCCTGTCGTTCGTTGCCCCGGCGGTAGTTCCCCGTCACCCGCGCCATCAGCTCCTGCGGGTCCCCGCGCTCGACATCCTCGAGGAACTCCTGGGCACGCACGCCTCGCAGCACCGTGGCGCGCCGACCGTGGTGCAGGACCACGACCTCACCGCCGCGCTGCTCGAACTCGAAGCCCTCCGGTTGCCGTGGCATCGCCCGAGCGTATGCCGTGTCGTCACCGGTGTCGCGAGTGTTTCCCTCGCCCTAGATTGGGTGGATGAACGCAATGGACCGATTCTCCCTGGCTGGCCGCGTGGCCGTCGTCACCGGCGCGGCACGCGGGCTGGGCGCAGGGTTCGCCCGGGCCCTCGGTGACGCCGGCGCCGCTGTCGTGCTCGTCGGCCGTGACGCCAAGGCGGCCGACGGGGTCCTTGACTCGTTGCGGGGCAACGACATCCGGGCCGACTTCGTGCAGGCTGACGTCACCGTGGCAGGAGACGTCCAGCGGATGCTCGACTCCACGCTCTCGCTGCACGGTCGGGTCGACATATTGGTCAACAACGCGGGAGCCTGTGTCCACGCGCCGGCCCTCGACGTGACCCCGGAGGACTGGCGCGCCGTCATGGACGTCAACCTGGACGCCGTGTGGACGTGCTCGCAGACGTTCGGCCGGCACTTCGTCACGCAGGGGGCCGGGTCGATCATCAACATCGGCTCGATGTCGGGGTTCATCGTGAACCGTCCGCAGTGGCAGCCGGCCTACAACGCCTCCAAGGCGGCCGTGCACCACCTGACCCGTAGCCTGGCGGCCGAGTGGGCTCCCCACGGGGTGCGCGTCAACGCGTTGGCTCCCGGCTACATCAAGACGGACATGTCCCCCGTCGACGACCCGCAGTTCCGCCAGCACTGGATCGACGACGCCCCGATGCAGCGCTACGGCACGGTCGAGGAGCTTGCCCCGGCCGTCATCTTCCTGGCCAGCGACGCGTCCTCGTTCGTCACCGGTTCCGTACTCGTGGCGGACGGCGGCTACACCGCGTTCTGACGCAGTCCCCGCCGGCAGGGGCCGGCGGGGACTGCGTCACGGTGGTAAGGCTTGGTCAGGCGATGGCCGGCTTCGGGCTGGCGTGCCGCTGGCCGACCGCGACCTCTTCCTCTGCCGGCACCCTGCGCAGGTGCAGGAAGCCGAGCATGGCGAGCACGAGCATCGCGGCTGCCCCGACGAAGCTGACCCAGGCGGCATACATGGCGATCGTGCCCATGGTGCCGAAGGCGTAGGCGTTGAGCAGGAGGCCGCGGAGGGTCTCACCCTTGAAGGCGAGCTCGACCAGGCCCTTGGCCTTGGCGTCGTCCGGGTTGGCCCGCGCTGCGGCGCTGAGCTCTGAGTAGGTCCTGCCACCAGTCGCCTCGTCGAGGTGGACCTTGATGTAGTGGTCGGCGTAGGCCTTGGCCTGCGCACCGGTGGTGAGCTGCTGCCCTGCGTACTGCTCGAGGTACGGCTTGACCTTCGGGTCGTTGAGCTGCTCGGAGCCGGCCTTCGGGAAGTCGATCCGCTGGGCCACGAGCTGGGTGTGGACGTTGTCGGCCACAAAGCTGCTGGCCCAGGTCATGAGTCCGCCGACGACCAACAGGACCGTGGCGACGATGAGACCACCGGTGGTGAGCAGGGCGTCGAGTGTGCGTCGTCGCATGGCGGGTGATTCCTCCTTCGGGTGGCAAGCACCCGTTCGTAAGTTGTTCTGACACAGGCAGTTTTGCCGTGCTGGGGCTCCTCGGTCAGGGCCGAAGGTCCCGACTTCAGGGATGGTTGGGCATCGTCACGTCGTGGGTGCCACGCGGTGACCACCGTGCACGGCGAAGCGCCGTCCGGAGACCGAGTCGGGGTGCACCCTCATGACACGCGGCTTCGGGCCGTCGTGCCAGGGAAACAGGGGAAGCCGCAGCGCTGCGATGGCGTCGTCGAGCTCATAGACCTCGTGGGCGACCCCGCGCACCACCACGCTCCACGCCGTCGCATCGGTCGTGTCGTAGCCGTCCACCTCCACGGCGACGAACGCGCCGTCCGCGGACCTGAACAGGGTTCCGGAGCCGGTCCGGAACACGAGCGTCCCGTGGTCAACCGCGAAGTTGACGGGAAAGATGTCGGGTCGACGGTCATGGACCACTGCCACGCGCGCGACGGCCGTCGAGCGGAGCATGGTCCAGCACTGTGCAGAGCTCAGTTCCTGCGTCGTCGCCTGGTTGTTCGCGTCGGTGTCCATGAGGCCACCATCTCCCCTCGTCGACCGGGCGTTCAGGGTCCAAGGTCCCGGCATCCACGCTCGTCCTGGTCCCGCCGATTGCGATGCAGCGTGTTGGCTCTAGATTGGCGAGTAGCCCGTTACACCCCCTGCGAAGGAGAAGACATGGCCACCACCCGCACCGCTGTCACCCACTGGGAGGGCTCTCTCTTCGAGGGCGCCGGCAAGGTCACCCTCGAGTCCTCCGGGATCGGGACGTATGACGTGTCGTGGCCCGCGCGCAGCGAGGAGCCGAACGGCAAGACCAGCCCCGAGGAGCTCATCGCCGCAGCCCACTCAAGCTGCTACTCGATGGCCCTGTCCGCCGCACTGGCCAAGATGGGCAACCCTGCGACCTCGCTGGACACCACCGCCAAGGTGACCTTCCAGCCGGGCACCGGCATCACCGGCAGTGCGCTGTCCGTCGTCGGCAACGTCCCCGGCATCACCGCCGAGCAGTTCGAGGAGGCGGCCCAGGACGCCAAGACCAACTGCCCGGTGAGCCAGGCCCTCAAGATCCCGATCACGCTGGAGACGAGCTTCACCGGCTGAGGCCGGACGCTCGACCAGCACACGGTCGGACCACAGCGATGATCGGCACCTGGTGGGTGTCCGACGCCGGGCTCGAGGAGCACGACGTCGCGCAGCTCAATGCGCTGCTGACGCGTGCCGACGGGTTCGTGTGGGTGGACGTTCCCGAGTTCGACGATGCCGCCGAGGCTGTCCTGCGCGACCGGTTCAACGCGCACCCGATGGTCGTCAAGGCCTGTCGGGAAAGGAACTTCGTCCCCTCCGTGCACGGTTACGAGGACCACACCTTCGTCATCGTGCACACGCCGCTGGCGGGCGAGGGCGGGCACGTCCACATGCTCGAGCTCGACCAGCTCGTCGGCAGCCGCTACCTGGTCACGGTCCATGGGCCGCGCAACCCTGCGGTGTCCCTCAGCGACGCCACTCAGGAGACCCGGACCGTCCGCGAACGCATCGAGGCCGGGCGGTTCCACCCGCGCAGTCCGAGCGAGCTCTCCTATGCCATCGGGTCGGCGGTCGCCCGACGGCAGAGCGCCGCCGTCAAGTCGGTGGCGAGCCGGCTCCCTGCCCTGGAGATGCGGGTGATGGGCTCGGACTTCCACCAGCCCGAGGAGCTGCTCGAAGAGCTCTTCCTGCTGCGCCACGAGCTGCTGATCTCCCGCACCCAGGCCGGTCAGGCCCACGAGATCTACGGCCGCCTCGCCTCGCTCGAGCGCTTCGCCAGCGAGGAGTCACAGCGCCACGCGCGCGACCTGTCCGAACAGTTCGACCGGGTGCGCAGCCTCGCCGACGGTGAGAGCCACTTCCTCTTCGGCGTGATCGAGCTCTACCAGACGCGGGTCACCACCAAGATGACGGTGGCAATGGAGCGGCTGGCCGTCATCGCCGCGATCACCCTGCCCGTCACCGCCATCGCGTCCGTCTACGGGATGAACGTCATCGTGAACGAGCAGACCCACTGGGTGCAGCTGATCATCGTGCTTGCGGTGATGCTCACCATCAGTCTGACCCTGCTGCGCTGGGCGCGCCGCCAGGGCTGGTGGTGACACAGGTGTGCCGGGTGGTCACCCCCTCCGATGACCACCCGGCAACCCGGCGCTTGTTCGTGCCCCAGGGCGACGGCCCGGCCAGGGCTCCTCGTCCTAGACGTCCGCGTCCCTAGAACTCTTCGTTGAAGGCGACCGAGCCGCTCACGCCGACCTGGTAGGCGGAGACCCGACGCTCGAAGAAGTTCGACAGCTCCTGGACGTCCTGGAGCTCCATGAACGCCAGCGGGTTCTTCGACCCATACTCCGGCTCGAGCCCGAGCTGCTCGAGCCGCCGGTCGGCCACCGACTCGAGGTAGGTGCGCATGTCGGTGGTGGACAGGCCGGCCACCCCTCCGCCGAGCAGGTCCTCGGCGAACTGTGCCTCGGCGTCCACCGCGTCCCGCATCATCGCGCGCACCTGCGACGCGAGCTCGTCGTCGAACAGGTCCGGCTCCTCCCGTCGCACCGTCTCGACCACGTCGAAGGCGAACGCCATGTGCATCGACTCGTCGCGGAACACCCAGTTGGTGCCGCTCGCCAGCCCGTTGAGCAGACCGCGCGACCGCAGGAAGTAGACGTAGGCGAACGCGCCGTAGAAGAACAGGCCCTCGATGCAGGCGGCGAAGCAGATCACGTTGAGCAGGAACGCCCGTCGATGCGCCTTGGTCTCCAGCTTGTCGAGGTCGAAGACCGAGTCGATCCACCTGAAGCAGAAGTCGGCCTTGGCCTTGATCGACGCGATGTTGTCGACCGCGGCGAACGCCTCGTGCCGTTGCTGCTCGTCGGGTACGTAGGTGTCGAGCAGCGTCAGGTAGAACTGCACGTGCACGGCCTCCTCGAACAGCTGACGGCTCAGGTAGAGCCGCCCTTCGGGCGAGTTGATGTGCTGGTAGAGGTTGAGCACGAGGTTGTTGGCCACGATCGTGTCTCCGGTGGCGAAGAACGCCACGAGCCGCCCCACGAGGTGCCGCTCGGCCTCGGTCAGCCGCTGCAGGTCCTTGAGGTCGGTGTGCAGGTCGACCTCCTCGACGGTCCAGGTGTTCTTGATGGCGTCGCGGTAGCGCTCGTAGAAGTGCGGGTAGCGCATCGGCCGCAGCGTGAGGTTCATGCCCGGGTCGAGGAGCATCTGGTTGGGGCTGTGGTCGGTCGCGGCGCTGGTGGACGTCCGGTTGGCGACCTGGGTGGTGGTGTCGGTGGTGGTCATTCGCAGGCCTCGCAGGTCTCGGGGTTCTCGAGGGAGCAGGCGACCGCTGCCTCGTCGGTCACGATGATGGGTGTGGTCGGCGCAGTCACCGCGGTCGTGGCCTGCTGGATGCGGGTCGCCGGGCGGGACCTCAGGTAGTAGGTCGTCTTCAGCCCGGCCTTCCACGCGTACAGGTACATCGAGCTGAGCTTCCCGATCGTCGGCGCGGCGAGGAACAGGTTGAGTGACTGGCTCTGGTCGATGTAGGGCTGACGCGCAGCGGCGACGTCGATGAGCGACTTCTGCGGCAGCTCCCACGCGGTGCGGAACAGCAGCCGGATGTCCTCAGGGATCGCCGTGATCCCCTGCACCGAACCGTCGCTGCGCTTGATCGCCTCCCGCACCTCCGGGGTCCACAGGCCGCGTGCCTTGAGCTCGCGCGCCAGGGCGGTGTTGACCTGGAGGAACTCCCCCGACAACGTCTCGCGCTTGAACAGGTTGGACACCTGTGGCTCGATGCACTCGTAGGCGCCGGCAATCGATGCGATGGTCGCCGTCGGCGCGATCGCGATGAGCAGCGAGTTGCGAAGGCCGTTCTCCTTGATGGACTTCCGGACCGCAGCCCAGCGCTCCGTCTGGGTCGGGGTGACACCCCACAGGTCGGGCTGGAGGTCACCACGCGCTGCGCGCGTCTGCTCGTATGCCGGGTGTGCACCGTGGTCAGCGGCGATCAGGGTCGACTGCTCGAGGGCCGAGAGGTAGACCTCCTCGGCGATCCGGGTGGACAGCTCCTGGGCCTCCGCCGAGTCGAACGGCAGGTGCAGCGCGAACATCACGTCCTGCAGACCCATCACCCCGAGCCCCACCGGACGCCACTTCGGGTTGCTGGCCGCCGACTCCGCACTCGGGTAGTAGTTGATGTCGATGACCCGGTCGAGATATGTGACCGCCGTCCGCACCGTCGCCCGCACCTTGTCCCAGTCCATCGCGTCGCGGGCCGGGGTCAGGTGCTGCGCCAGGTTGACCGAGCCGAGGTTGCACACGGCCGTCTCGTCGTTGCTCGAGACCTCGATGATCTCGGTGCACAGGTTGGACAGGTGGACGACGGGCGCGCCGGGTGCCTGCTCGTCGTTGGTCTGGTTGCACGTCCGGTTGCTGGCGTCCTTGAACGTCATCCAGCCGTTGCCGGTCTGGGCCAGGGTCCGCATCATCTTCCCGTAGAGATCACGGGCACTGACCTGGCGCACGTACCGGCCGTCGCGCTCCGCCGCGGCATACACGGCCTCGAAGGCGGGTCCCCACAGGTCGGGGAGCTCAGGCACCTCGTTCGGGTCGATCAGGCTCCACTGCTCGTCGGCCTCGACGCGGCGCATGAACTCGTCGGGGATCCAGTTGGCGAGGTTGAGGTTGTGGGCGCGACGGGCGTCCTCCCCTGTGTTGTCCCGGAGCTCGAGGAACTCCTCGATGTCCGGGTGCCACGGCTCGAGGTAGACGCAGGCAGCGCCCTTGCGGCGGCCACCCTGGTTCACGGCCGAGACCGAGCTGTCGAGGGTGCGCAGCCACGGCACGATGCCGTTGGAGTGGCCGTTGGTGCCGCGGATGAGCGCACCACGCGACCGGACGCGGGACCACGAGATCCCAATGCCACCAGCAAACTTCGAGAGCTTGGCAACCTGGCTGTAGCGGTCGTAGATCGACTCCAGGTCGTCCTGCGGAGAGTCGACGAGATAGCACGACGACATCTGGGTGTGCCTGGTGCCGGAGTTGAACAGCGTCGGCGAGCTCGGCAGGTAGGCCAGCGAGGCCATCAGCTGGTAGAAGGCGATCGCCTCCTGCGGCGTGTGCGACAGGCCGCAGGCGACCCGGAGCAGGAAGTACTGCGGTGACTCGATGACCTGCCGCGTGTCGGGGTGACGCAGCAGGTAGCGGTCGTAGACCGTCCGCAGCCCGAAGTACTCGAAGCGGCGGTCGTTCGAGAGGTCGACGGCGTGGTCGAGCTTGCGCGCGTTGGCCTCCACGAAGGCCGCCGTCTCGTCGCCGATCAGCCCCTCCAGGTGACCGAGGCGCACGGCCTGGCTGAACGAGGCGATCTGCTGGCCCCGAACCTCTTTGTCGATGTAGTTCGACAGCAGGCGCGCCGCGAGCCGCGAGTACTCGGGCTCGGCCGAGGTCATCTCGGCGGCGGTCTGGATGGACAGGCGGTCGAGCTCCGCGGTGGTGGCACCGTCGTAGAGGCCGCTGATGGTGCGGGTCGCGATCGCCATCGGGTCGACCTCGGCGAGGTCGTCGCACCACCGCTCGACGGCGCGGACGATCTTCATCACGTCGACGGGTTCGGCGTCGCCGTTGCGCTTGCGCACGGCCATGGAGGCGCGGCGCGGTGCTGTCGGGGCTTGCGCGACGTCGCCGGGTTCGACGACGTCGATGCTGGTGTCGGTCATTGCTCTCTCCTCGCGAGCGATTCGGTGCCGCAGACACGAGGAGGAGACGACGACGCAGCCACACCACCGCCGAAAGCCGGTGCGTCGTGGTGCTGCGTATGCCGTGTGACCCGCCCTCGAGGCCACGACTCACCGCACACGGTGTGCACGGTCGCTGGCAGGTCTTCGGACTCGCGGACGTGTCGCTCCGGCACCCGGGTTGTGGTCGGGCGCCGACTCGGCTCCTACTGGCCGTCGCTTCCCACCCGCATGTGCGAGCAGTGCTTGATGACGGCGGTCGTTTCCGCTTACCGCTGCGGGGCAGTCCCGGAATCTCACCGGGTTCCCTCTTGCCCCGAAGACCGATTGCGCGGCCTTCGGACCAGCAAGAGACACCATATGCGGGTGGTGGGTGCAAAGTCCGGCACCACATGTTGGGTCCGCGTGTCGCGTCCCTAGGATTGCCTTCATGCGCCGCACCGCCTCGCTCGTCGCAGGCGCAGCTCTCGTTTCCCTGGCCCTGGTGGGGTGCTCGGACGGCTCCTCGCCGGGAGCAGCCGCGAGCCGCTCGCTCGGCGCCGCGGCATACCCGAGGCTCACTCCGGTGTGCCCGCTGGTGACCTCCACGGGCAAGCCACCAGCTGTCACGGTCGCTCAGCTCAACCGGATCGTGGCGGGACTCGACCTGCCGCTGTGGCAGTCCGGCGACATCGGCGCCAGTGCCCGCCTGCCCGACGAGCGGATGGTCTGGGTGTTTGGCGACACGGTCCGAGGGGACGGCATCACGCCACGCATCGTCGCGAACTCGATGCTCATCACCAGTGGCCTCTGCACCTCCCAGGTCGAGGCGTCGGCGCAGGGTCCGGTGATCCCCGACCGCGCCGACGGCGTCGTCCACTGGCCGATGTCGGTCGCCTCGGTGTCCCGTCCCGAAGGAGTCTTCCTCGTGGTCATCTCGGCGCGGATCCGACGAGGCACTGCAGGGAGCTTCGACTTCACCTATCTGGGAAGCAGCGCAACGGTTTTCGAGATGCCCCCGGGTGGCGCACCCCAGCTGCGGCACCAGCTCGACATCACCCCTGACACCACTGCCTCCGACCAGGTCAACTGGGGCTCGGCGATGACCGTCAGCGGTGACTGGCTCTACGTCTACGGCACCCGGCTGCCGAGTCGCGACTCGTTCGGACGTGCCCTGTATGCCGCCCGCGCACCCGTCGCGGACGCGCGCGACCGCTCGACGTGGCAGTTCTGGGACGGCGCGGCCTGGGTGTCGGAGCAGGCCCGGGCCGCAGCGATCCTGGCGGCCCGGGGCGGGGTGTCCCAGACCTTGTCAGTCGACGCGGTCGGCGGCCAGTTCGTCATCGTCTCCAAGCGCGACGGCGACCTGGGCAACACCGTCTACTCGTGGTCGTCGGAGTCGCCGGTCGGTCCGTGGACGGCGCAGCGCGGCACCAAGGCCGAGTTCCAGGACCCGTCAGGACAGCTCAAGTACGCACCGCTCGCCCATCCCGGCATCGAGCTGGCGGATGGGCGGCTGCTGATCTCGATCTCGCGCAACACCACCGACTTCCGTCGACTGCTTCGTGATCCGACGCTGGGGCGACCGGTGTTCGCCGAGATCGACCGTCCCTGAGGGCCTCCTGGCCAGCCGACCGGGCACGGAGAGCTGGACTGGCGGGCAGCGTCTGGGACCAATGGCCCTGTGCGGATGGATGCCGCCGGGGGAAGGTCGAGCTGAACCAGACCTCACCACAGGAGTATCCAATGGACACCACAGCCCGCGCCGTAGTCGTCGGAATCGACCTGTCTGGCACCAGTGACATGGCCCTCGAGTGGGCTGCCACGGAGGCGACCCGACTCGGTCGACCGTTGACGGTCCTGCACGCGTACGAGCCGGCTGCCTATCCAGCTGTCCGCGCCGGTGTTCCAGGAGGCGCCGTCGTCACCGACCTTGACGAGACCATGAAGGACATCACCCTCCAGGCCACGTCCCAATGCGCAGACCGCCTGCGCCGATCACATCCTGATCTCGAGGTGAGAACGCTCACCCCCGATGGGCCGGCCGGCGCGGCTCTTGTTGACGCCTCCCGCGAGGCCGAGCTGGTGGTGGTCGGCGCCCACGGTCGGGGCGCCCTGAAAGGCCTGCTCTTCGGCTCCGTGTCGACCCATGTCTGCGCCCACTCCTACGCACCCGTCATCGTGGTGCGCGAGGCCGCCTCCCGCTCGCTCACCGATGCCCGTGTAGTCGTCGGCGTGGACGGTTCCGGGACGTCGCAGGCAGCCCTCGCCTTCGCCTACGCCCAGGCTTCCTCCCGCAGCCTGGGTCTGACGATCGTGCACACGTGGCAGCTCGACGGGGACGAGGTATCCGTGGCCTGGGGTGTCGACTGGGAAGAGCTCGGCGAACAGGAGCGCTCGGTCGTGGCCGAGGCAGTTGCCGGGTTCGGCGAGCAGTATCCCGACGTCGACGTGCGTCGGCACGTCACGCAGGCGGATGCCGTCGAGGCGCTGAGCCGACTGAGCGAGAACGCGTGCTTGCTGGTGGTCGGGACTCATGGTCGCGGCACGGTCTCCGGGTGGTTCAAGGGATCGGTGTCGCAGCCGCTGCTTCGCGCGGCGCACTGCCCCGTGGCTGTGGTCCATCCGTCAGGTGTCAACCAGACTCGCACCTCAGGAGGCCGGGCAGTTCACGCCTGACGGCGGTGCTCAGCCGAGGACGTTTCGGGTCTTCTCCTGACGGCTGGTACGGGTCAGACTCAAGGGTCGCGGCTGCGATCGTCGGTGCGAGCGTCGCATGGGCTCCGACCGCGCGGGTCCTCCCATGACGCGTGGACGACGTGGTGGTCCTGGAGCGGGAGAGACTGGTCGACCGGAGGCGGATCATGGGCGTGCTCGAGTACTCGGTCTGGATCAAGGCCACGCCTGAGCAGGTGTGGCGGACCTACGTCGACCCGGCCCGAATCCCGCACTGGCAGACCGGGAAGCCGGTCATCGGCGAGCTGCACGGTAGCCCGGGCGAACCGGGCTCCGCGTACGTCTCGAAGCGCGGCCCGTTCTCCGCACGCACGACGGTGTTGAGTGCCGCCCGACCACGCGAACTGGTGACGAGGACGGACGCCTAACTCGGCCTGTGGTTCGACGTGACCTCGCGCCTCACGGCGCGATCCGGTGGCACCGACCTGCAGCTTCGCGTCGTGACCCGATGGCGTCGGGGCCTCGGGCGAGTCGGCAAGATCGTCGAGCTGGCGGTCCTCAGCCCCCGCGAGGCAGCGAAGGAGCTGGCCCACCTGAAAGAGCTGGTCGAGCGGCAGACCCCGGCCTGACGGGGCGTTCCAGGGGTCAACGAGGCAGGGTGCCGACCGGCGGGACGCACGAGCCGGACCGCACCGCGACACGCTGAGCGAGGCTGCTCGCAGCGGCCGCCTGGGCGGGGCACTGTCACCTACGCTGCGGTGATGGCGGCCAACCGAAGTCGCAGGGCGGTCGCCGCTCGGCGCCGCAAACGACGGATGGACCGTGTCGAGCACGACCTCAGCAACGAGCAGTGGTCTGCGCTGAAGCAGGCCTGGGGCGGGTGCGCCTACTGCGGGGCGACCGACAAGCCGCTGCAACGGGACTGCGTTCTCGCCCTGTCCCGCGGCGGGCGCTACACGCTCGACAACATCGCGCCGGCCTGTCCTGCCTGCAACGCCAGCAAGTGCAACGACGAAGTCACCGGCTGGCTGCGGCGCAAACGGCTGGACGAGCGTGCCTTCCTGGAGCGACACGTCGAGATCAAGACGGCTCTCGCGGCCCGGTTCGCCTCCGAAGCAGACCTCGAGCTGGCCCCGGACGACGCCGGCGCCGTGATCGCGCAACCCTGACCACGCGTCGGCGAAACAACCAGTCAGCCGACGAGGCGGTCGAGAGTCAGGGGCAGGTCGGTGACCCTTCGGCCAGTCGCGTGCCGGACCGCGTTGGCGACGGCAGCGCCGACGCCCACGATGCCCACCTCCCCTGCACCGAGGATGCCCAGTGGCATCTGCGGGTCGGGGTCGTCGAGGGTGTGCACGTCCAGGTGGGGCACGTCCGCGTGCACCGGCACGTGGTACTCGGCGAGGCTCGGGTTCATGATGCGGGCGCTGCGCGTGTCGATCAGGGTCTCCTCCCCCATCGCCATGCCCAGTCCCATCACGATGCCGCCACGCAGCTGGCTGTGCGT
This sequence comes from uncultured Actinomycetota bacterium, assembly GCA_963740865.1. Lineage (GTDB taxonomy): Bacteria > Actinomycetota > Actinomycetes > Actinomycetales > Dermatophilaceae > Pedococcus. The sequence continues at coordinate 217,026 of CAVUGH010000004.1, read as the reverse complement.
CGTCTTTGGATTGACCACCCGACCCACGTCAAAAACGCTGAGCCACCGCCGAATTCGTAGCTCTCCCGTGTCGGCGTCGACCCGGACCTCGCAGTAGTGGGCGCCGGTGGCCGCCTTCATCCACCGCCTGCTGTCCATCACCATCTTGGACAGGAACCGCACCTGCCCCCAGATGGCCTTAGGGCCGGCGTCGGCACCCACCTCGACCGTGAGGGACTGTTCCCCAGCACGACTCAGGACCTCGGCAGGATCTGAGCCGTCCGGCATACCTGCCTTGGACGCCAGCGCGTCCAGCCGCTTGCGCATGGCCCGGCCGGCCTTCTCGATCGAGGCGGCCAGGCTCGCGGTCTGGCCGGAGCCACCCGCGCCCGGACCGATGGGCAGGTCAGAGTCGCCGTAGATCGTGCTGACCCGCTCCAGCGGGACCCCCAGGCAGTCCGCGACCATCTGGCCGACCACCGTGGCCGTCCCCATCCCCATCTCGTGGAAGGCACACGCGAGCGTGGCACTGCCCGTGACATCGACGGTGAGCTGGACGTTGGCCACGAACTCCCACGCCGGGTGGATCGCAGCCGCCACGCCCCAGCCCACGAGGTCCTTGCCGTCGCGGGTGCGGGCGGCAGGGCGGTCGGACCAGCCGAAGAGGTCCCGCCCCTGTTCGAGGGTCTGGGCAAGCCGGCGGTGGGAGTAGCGCGTGCCGTGGACGGGGCTCTTGTCGACCGGCTGGTTCATCAGGCGCAACGCCACTGGGTCGAGACCGAGCTCGATGGCCAGCTCGTCCACAGCGGACTCCACCGCAAAGCTGCCCTGCGCCTCGCCGGGGGCGCGCATCGCCGTGTTGGTCATCAGGTCGAGCTCGACGATCTTCTGTTCGGCCAGGATCGTCGCGGCGTCGTAGAGGTCGAGGCTGCAGGCGGTGATCTGGTCCGCATCGCCCCCGACCCGGCCCTTGCGCGATGTCGCCTGGTGGATCAGCGCCTCCATCTTCCCGGCGCGGGAGGCGCCGATCGCGACCCGCTGCCGGGTCGGGGTGCGCCCACCCACCGTGCGGTAGACACCCTCGCGCGTCAGCGCGAGCCGCACCGGCCGCTGCGCCACCTTGGCAGCCATGCACGTGATCAAGGTCGCGGCCCACACCTTGGACTTGCCGCCGAACGCCCCACCGACGTACTTCGAGACGACGTGCACGTCACCGGCCGGCAGGTCGAACCGCTTCGCCAGGAACTTCTGGGTCCAGTCGATGTTCTGGCAGCCCTCGTAGACCGTGAGCCGCTTGCCGTCCCAGACGGCCGTGGTCGCGTGCGGTTCGAGGGCGTTGTGGGTGTGCTGGGGAGTCGTGAAGCTCAGGTCCACCTGCACCGGCGACTTCGCGTATGCCGCGCGGGCGTCGCCGCGCTTGCCTCCCGTCGGAGGCATGACCGGCATCGACCGCACGGCCTTGGCATGTGGCAGCTCTGCGTCGAAATCGGCTGTTGCCGCGGTGGTTTCGTACGAAACCCGGACGAGGGAGGCGGCGTGCTGGGCGGACTCGAGTGTCTCTGCCACGACTGCGGCCACGGGCTGCCCGTCGACGTGCACCTCGTCGGTGTTGAGGAAGGCGATCATGCTCCCGCCCGCCATCGTCGACAGGTCCATGGGGTTGAGTCGCGTCGGTGGCGGCGTGAGACGGGGCGCGTTGAGGTGGGTGAGCACCAGCACCACGCCGGGGTGAGCCTCGGCCTGGGCGACGTCGATGGACGTGATCCGGCCGCGCGCGATCGGCGCGTGCACGAGGATGGCGTGGGTCAGACCCGGGATGGGGTACTCGGCCGAGAACCGAGCGGTGCCAGAGGCTTTCGCGAGCCCGTCCACCCGGTCGACGGCCCGGCCGATGGCGGGGCCGTCCTCGCTCGGGCCTTCGCCGGCTGCTGTCGGCGCGGAGGGTCGGGCTGTCCGTTCGGGCGCCAGCGTCATGCCGCACCTCCCTCGTCGCGCAGCCGCCGGAGCGTGGCCGTGATCGTGCGGACGGCGAGGTCGATCTTGAACTCCGTGCTCGGTGTGCCCACGGCGTGAGCCAGCTCGGCACGGGCGGCGGCCTCGAACTCCTCGTCCGTGGAGGCTCGCCCCACCAGGTACTGCTCGAGAGTCGTTGCCCGCCATGGCTTGTGCGCCACTCCCCCGAGCGCCACCCGAACCTGCGAGACGGTGCCGTCGGTGGTCTCCAGGGCGGCTGCCACCGAGACGAGCGCGAAGGCATAGGAGGCGCGGTCGCGCACCTTCCGGTAGCGGGAGCGGGTGGCCACCGGTTGCGCCGGAAGGGTGACTGCCGTGACGAGCTCGTCCACGGCGAGGGTGGTGTCGAGATGCGGCGTCTCCCCCGGCAGCCGGTGGAAGTCCTGGACCGGGATCGTCCGAGTGCCGGTGCGGCTGGCCACCTCGACCTCGGCGTCCAGCAGCACGAGGGCTACGGCGAGGTCGGAGGGATGGACTGCGACGCAGTGCTCGCTGGCCCCCAGGATGGCTCCCATCCGGTTGTGGCCCGCTCCGGCATCGCAGCCGGATCCGAGCTCACGCTTGTTGCAGGCGGCAGCCTCGTCGTAGAAGTAGAGGCACCGGGTGCGCTGCAGCAGGTTCCCGCCGACCGTCGCCATGTTGCGGATCTGGCCGGACGCCCCCATCAGGACGGCCTGCGCGAGCACGGGATAGCGCTGCCGCACGGCCAGGTGGGCCGCCAGATCGGTGTTCCGGACCCCGGCGCCGATTCGCAGCCCGCCCGCTGCGGTCTCGGTGATCTCGCCCAGCGGAAGGCGCGTCACGTCGACCAGGACATCCGGGGTCTCGATCCCCTCGCGCATCAGGTCGACCAGGTTGGTGCCACCGCCCAGGAACTTCGCGCCAGGCAGGTCGACGATCGCTGCCAGCGCTTCGTCGATGCTGGTCGGCACGGCATACGAGAAGGGCTTCATCGGTGACCCTCCGCCGAGTCGGCGTAGGACGCGATGGCGTCCGCGATGCCGTTGTAGGCGCCGCACCGGCACAGGTTGCCGCTCATCCGCTCGCGTACCTCGAGGTTCGAGCGTTCGGGTGCTGCCCCCATGCTCTCCGAGACCGCGCTGGGCAGCCCCTCGTCGAGCTCGCGCAACATGCCCAAGGCCGAGCAGATCTGCCCGGAGGTGCAGTAGCCGCACTGGAACCCGTCCGCGCCGATGAAGGCGCGTTGCAGGTCGTGCGGCTGCTCGGGCGTCCCGACACCCTCGATGGTGGTGACCACCCGCCCGTCGACCTGCACCGCCAGGGTCAGACACGCGAGCACCCGGCGCCCCTCGACCAGGACGGTGCAGGCACCACAAGCGCCCTGGTTACACCCCTTCTTGGTGCCTGGGAGGTCGAGCCGTTCGCGCAGGAGGTCCAGCAGGCTGACCCCCGCATCCACCTCGACCTCGGTCGGGCGTCCATTGAGCGTGAACCGGAGCTCTGGAGTGGTGCGGGGCTGCACTGGCACGGGTGTCTCCCTTCCTTTTCGGAGAGTAGCCCAGCGAGGTCCAGGCCGCCGGTTGCGCGGCCGTCCCGAGGAATGGTGGACCTTCAGGGGCGGAGGTCCCCCACTTGGACGGGTCTGCTGCGCAAGAATGAGCCATGCCCTCACGGCCGGACGACCGGCGCCACGAGCACGCGCCGCGTCGCCGGCTCGCCGAGTCCGAGCCCAGCGAGGCCAGGTGAGCGCCCCGTTCGACGTCCTGCGTCGGTGGTCGGTGGCCGCCACCGTGGTGCTCGTCGGCGTCTTCGTGCTCGGGGCGACGGCCGTCCGGTTCGCTCCACCGGGGTCCTCCGTGGCCGTGTGGTGGCCGGCCGCAGGACTCGGCGTCGCGTTCCTCCTCGCGACCGGGCCCAACTGGCGGCGGGCGACGATCGTCGTCGCCGGCATCGTGGTGTTCAGCGGTGCGGCGAACCTGTACGGCGGCCGACCGCCGTTGGCCGCCACCTGCTTCGGGGTGGCCAACGCCACGGAGGCCCTCGTCGTCTGGTGGCTGATGACTCGGAGAGGGCGTCGCCCGCGGCTGGCGTCGCTCGAGGACCTCGGGAGGCTCATGCTCGCCACCCTCGCTGGGGCCTTGGTCTTCGGCGTCCTCGCCGGCCTCACGGTGACGTTCACCCTCGACGGAACCTTCGTGCCCACGGCATACACCGTGGCGGCCTCCCACGCCGCAGCTGTCCTCACCATGGCGCCGTTGGGGGTGGCCGTCTCGACGGCCAAGTCACAGGGCCGCCGCCTGGAGGACCTGCTCCAGTGGTTGGCACTCCTGGCTGTCGCTGTCTGGGTGTTCGGTTCCACCAAGGGGCTGCCGCTCGCGTTCCTGCCCATCCCGGTGCTGGTCTGGGGTGCGACCCGGCAGCACCTGCGCACGCTCGCGGCACAGCTGTTCACCTTGGGTGTCCTGGTCGTCGTCCTCACGAGCTACGGGGGCGGCCCCTTCGCCGCCGCCGGACGATCGGGAGCCGTCCAGCCGGAAACCGTCGGTGCGCTCACCCAGGCGTTCCTCGTGACCGCAGCCGTGACGGGGCTCGCGCTGGCAACCGCGTCCACCCAGCGCCGGGATGCACTGGCCGCCCTCTTCCGCGAAGCCGCCTTCACCCAGACCGTGCTGAACTCCGCCCCCGCGACGGCCATCATCGGCACCGACGCCGCAGGCACCATCACCTTGTTCAACCGGGGGGCGACCAACCTCTTGGGATACCAGTCCGAGGAGGTCGTGGGCTCGCTGAACTGGGTCGACCTGCACGACCCCAGAGAAGTGGCCTCCCGGGCCGCCGAACTCGGCCTGACGCCCGGTCCGGCCGTCCTCGTCCACGCCCTCGAGGACGCGGAACGCACCGAGACCCGCGACTGGACCTGGGTCACCCGGGACGGCCGCCGCATGGTGGTCGACCTGACCACCAGCGCGATCGTGAACGAGGCAGGAGCGATCACCGGCTACCTCGGGGTCGCGGAGGACGTCACCGAGCGGCGAGTGACGGCCGACGCGGTGCAGACGGCGCTCGATCGCGAGCGTCGGGCGGTCGAGGAGCTCACCGCCCTCGACCAGGCCAAGACGGACTTCCTGTCCTCGGTGAGCCACGAGCTACGGACACCGCTGGCCAGCGTGCTCGGCTACACCGAGATGCTCGAGGACGGTGGTGCGGGTGAGCTGTCCCAGAAGCAGCTCGAGCTCGTGTCGCGCATCGACCGCAACGGCCGAAGGCTGCTGTCCCTGATCGAAGACCTGCTCCTCAACTCACGCATCGAGTCCGGGCAGCTGCACCTCGCTCGGCTCCCCTGCGACCTCACGGAGATCGTCGACCACGCGTGGGAGTCGACCGGTGCTCTCACCCAGCGGCGCGACCTCCACCTGCGCCGTGACGTGGCGGGTCAACCCGTCCCGGTGGACGGCGACGCCACCGCCCTCGAGCGCGTCGTCTCGAACCTGTTGTCCAACGCGGTGAAGTTCACCCCCGACGGAGGCATCGTGACGCTGTCCCTCGACTCCACCCAGGACCGCGACGGCGTGTGGATGGCCCGGCTCGTGGTGAGCGACAGCGGCCACGGCATCTCCCAGGAGGACCAGCAGCAGGTGTTCCGCCGGTTCTTCCGGTCCTCGGATGCCACCGAGCGCGCCGTGCAGGGCACGGGTTTGGGGCTGTCCATCGTGCAGGCCATCGTCGAGGGGCACGAGGGCACGATTGACGTGGAGTCGACGCTGGGCGTGGGTTCGACCTTCACCGTCCTGCTGCCGTTGGCCACCGTGACGGTGCCGAGCGCCGGAACCAGCTGACCGCAGACGAGCTCCGCTCGACCCGTCACGGTCCCGATGAGTCATCGGCTCGCCGCTGGTCCAACCCGTATGAACACTTCGATTCTCGCCGTGGCGGTCGCCGTCGTCGCGGCTTTCGTGATCAGTGGAGTCTGGTATGCCGCGTGGGGACGTTCGCTCGGTCGGCTCCACCCGGCATACGCGGACGGAGCGTCGCGCCCACCTGGAGCGACCGTGGGCGTCGAGCTGGTGCGCAACCTGGCGCTCACGCTGGCAGCAGCGTGGCTGGTCTCCCGCATGGACGTCAGCACCACGGCGGGTGGGCTCGGGCTCGGCCTGGTGCTCTGGCTGGGGTTCCCGCTGGTGATCCTGTCCGGCTCGGTCTTCCACGAGCGGGTGCCGGCGGGACTGGCCGCAATCCACCTTGGTGACTGGCTGCTCAAGCTGCTCGCCATCCCAACAATCCTGACCATGTGGGCCTAGGAGGTTGCCATGACGTACGTGACGGATCCCGGAGTCGACGCCTACCTCGCCCCGTTGCCTCCGTGGCAGCGCGAGCTGTGCCAGCGGCTGCGCGACATCGTGCACGCCGCCGATCCCGAGGTGCAGGAGACCATCAAGCGGCGGGTGCAGCCGTACTTCGTGCTCGACGGCAACGTCTGCGCGCTGCTCGCCACCAAGGACCACGTCAACCTGTTCGTCTATGACGGTGCCATCGTTGACGATCCGCACGGCCTGGTGACTGCCGGCCACGACAACTCCACCGCGCGCACGATCGCGTTCTGGGAGGGCGACCCGGTCAACGAGCCTGCGCTGCTGGAGTTCCTGCGCCAGATCATCGCCAACAACCGGGCCGGTGGGTGGCGCAAGCTCAAGGAGTCCTGAGTTCGGCGCGACGTCGAGGTCAGGACGTTCGGCACTGGGGGCAGAGGTGCTGTGGGCCGCACCATTGGCCCATGCCGCTCTATCCGGACCATGCCCGTTCCCGCATCCTGCACAAGGCGCACGTCCCTGACGTGGTCGCAGGCCTGGTCCACGACGGAATGGCGCCGCTCGTGGCGCTTGCTGCAGTCCGGGAGGCAGTCCGCAGAGGGAGTCGCGTCCGGTTCCTCCAGGTGCTCCCCGCCGGCCTGAGCGAGGAGGACCACGCAGGAGTCGAGGCGGCCCTGTTCGGCATCGCCATCAAGGCCCTCCGTGCGCAGCCGCGGGTCCCCTGCACGTTCGAGTCAGTGGTGGGAACGCCGGCCACCACCTTGGTCGAGGAAACCCGCCACGCCGCCCTGCTCGTGGTGGGTCACGACGCGCCGGAATCCCACGCAAAGTCCCAGGTCGCGGTCGCGGAGTACTGCCAGGAGCACTGCTCGTGCGAGGTCCTGGTCGTCACCACCCCCTAGGATCGAGCTGTGGAAGGCCCGCCACGGTCAGTGGCTCGAGATCAGAGCTGGCCCAGCACCGCCGCACTCGACCTGGACGACCTGCTGGATGAGCTCCGCGGGCGCGCCCAGGCCTCGACCCAAGCCCAGCAGCGTCTCAGCGCCCTCCTGGACGCGGTCATGGCCGTCAATGCTGGGCTCGACCTGGCTGAGGTGCTGACGCGGATCGTGCGGTCCGCCTGCGAGCTGGTCGACGCGAAGTACGGCGCCCTCGGAGTGCTGGGACCCGACGGGGAGCACCTGGTGGAGTTCGTCACCCGCGGCCTGACCCCGGAACAGCACGAGGCGATCGGGGACCTGCCTCGCGGCCACGGCGTGCTGGGGCTGCTGATCCGCGACCCCCGTCCGCTGCGGCTGGGCAACCTCGCGGACCACCCGGACTCCTACGGTTTCCCGCCGAACCATCCGCCGATGGGCAGCTTCATGGGCACCCCCGTCCTGATCCGCGACCAGGTCTTCGGCAACCTCTACCTCACCGAGAAGATCGGCGCCACGGACTTCACCGCCGAGGACGAGGCCATCCTCGTCGCCCTGGCCGCGGCCGCCGGCATCGCCATCGACAACGCCCGGCTGTTCGAACGCACCCGTCGCCAGCGGCAGTGGATGGCGACCACCGGCGAGGTCAGCCAGATGCTCCTCGAGGGGCGCGACGAAGCCACCGCCATGGCCTACCTCGCCCACCAGGCCCGGGTCCTGTCCCGAGCCGCGCTGGCTGTCGTCGCCCTCTATGACGACAACGCCGACCTGGTCGTGTGCGCGACTGACACGGCCGAGGACAGGCACGCTGCCGCGGGCACGGCTGCCACCGCAGGCACGGCCGCCACCCCGGAGAGCTGGTCCGGTGTGTCCCAAGCGAGCCCGGGACTCGTCCTCGACGACGTCAGGTGGAAGCACCTGGTGGCCGGCCGGAGCCCCGTCCTGGTGCTGACCCGGGAGGGCGAGCAGGCCGACGGCAACCTGGCAGGGGCCATCCGTCAGCTCGCCGCGACGGACGCACACGGGCCGACGGCCCTGCTGCCCATCGCCATCGGCACCGACGAGATCGGCGTCGTCGCGATCGCCTGGACGCCCGATGCAGAGCCCATCGTGAGTGACCTGCTCGAGCTCCTCGTGCCCCTCGCCCACCAGCTCGCGCTGGCCCTCGTGGCGGCACGCAACCAGCACGCCCGCTCCCAGGTTGCACTCCTGGAGGACCGGGACCGGATCGCTCGGGACATGCACGACCACGTCATCCAACGACTGTTCGCCACCGGCCTGTCACTCCAGGCCACGTCGCGGGTCTCCCTCGCCGCCCCCGTGCGCGCCCGCCTCGACGACGCGGTCGAGGCCCTCGACGAGGCCATCAAGGACATCAGGCACACGATCTTCGAGCTGCACCGCGAGAAGGCACCCACCGACCTCCGCCAGGAGGTGGAGGACTTGTTGAGGGCGGCTGAGGACGGCCTGGGCTTCGTCCCGACGTTGACCATCGACGGCCCGCTCTCCTCGCTCAGCGTCGATCTCGAGGCGGACCTCGTGGCGGTGATCCGCGAGGCCGTGTCCAACGTGGCTCGGCACGCCCGGGCCACCGGTATCGAAGTGTTGGTGGTCGTGTCGGAGGGCGCGAGGCGGACGTTGACGATCACCGTGTCGGACAACGGCATCGGCGTCGACCTGTCAGCCTCACGCAGCGGCCTGTCCAACCTGCAGGCGCGCGCCGACAAGCACGACGGGTCGCTGCGCGTGGAGCCGAACGCTCCTCAGGGCACGGTCCTGACGTGGTGCCGCGGAGATCTCCGGTGGGGCATCCGGCTGACCGGGGGCGCCCTGCGGGTCGGGACCATCGGCACTGGTCGTCCGTCGCAGGGTTTGGCATCGTGAAACGCAGGACGACCCCTTCGCCCCAACCATCGCACGCGACCAGGAGAACGATTCGCATGGAGAACGGCCCCGGACCAACGGTCCGCGTCTTCCTCGTCGACGACCACGAGATCGTCCGGCGCGGGCTGCGCGAGCTCCTCGAGACGGTGCCGGAGTTCGAGGTCGTGGGTGAGGCGGGGACCGCAGCCGAGGCCCTGGCTCGGATCCCAGCGGCACGCCCTGACGTGGCCATCTTCGACGCCCGCCTACCCGATGGCTCAGGCATCGACGTATGCCGTGAGATCCGCTCCCAGCAGCCGTCCACCAAGGCCCTCATCCTCACGTCCTTCGACGACGAGCGGGCCTTGTCCAGCGCCATCCTCGCCGGCGCGGCCGGCTACCTGCTCAAGGACATCAAGGGCAACGGCCTGATCGAGGCGATCAAGGCAGTGGCTGCTGGCAAACAGCTCATCGGACCGGCCGACGTCGAGAGGGCTCGGCGCAGCTGGGCCCGCGAGACACAGGCAGACCCGCGTCTGCAGCGGCTCTCCCCGCAGGAGCAGCGCGTCCTGGACCACGTCGCCCAGGGGCTGACGAACCGGGAGATCGGCGTGGCACTGTCGTTGGCAGAGAAGACGGTCAAGAACTACGTCACCGCCGTGCTGGGCAAGCTCGGCATGGAGAGTCGCACCCAGGCAGCGGTGTTCGCCGTGACCCACTCGGCGACAGCCAAGGCCACCGGGTCCGGCCAGCTGTCCTGAGCGGTGCGCCCACCAGGGGCAGACACCCTCTCCATCACTCGCGCCCAGCCCCCATCGCTGGGCCGCGCGAATCAGCTTCTCGCGAAACTCAGTTCAGCTTGCGCGTACCCTCGGGCAGTGCGCCACCGGCATACACGTCCTCGGCGAGCGAGGCCAAGGCGGTGAGGGCGACGTTCTGGCTCCACGGGCCGTAGGAGACCCTCGCGACGCCGAGCCGCTGGGCGTTGGCAAGGCTCAAGGACCCGGGTATGCCGATCAGGTTCACCTTCTGCGGCCCGAGTGCCTCAACCAGTGCCGTCACGGTGGGTTCGTCGAGCAGGCCGGGGCAGAAGAAGGTCGCCGCTCCGGCACCGAGGTACGCCGTGCCCCGCTCGATCGCATCGGCGAGGACGGCCGCCGGGTCCTTGCCTGCGGACCTGAGGAACGTGTCGGTGCGGGCATTGAGGACGAACGGCACCCCAGCCTTGTCGCCCGCCGCGACGGCCGCCTCGACGGCTCGGACCGCGTCCGGCAACGGCTTGAGCTGGTCCTCGAGGTTGGCACCGACGATGCCGACATCGATGGCCCTGCTGATGGTCTCCCCCGCGTCGCCGTACCCCGCTTCCAGGTCGGCACTCACCGGCAGGTCCACCGCTGCGGCGATGCGACCGACGGCCTCGATCATCAGGTCCCGCGGGATCTGCTCACCGTCGGGATAGCCGTAGGCCGCCGCGATCGAGTGGCTGGCCGTGGCCAAGGCCCTGGTCCCGGGCGTGCCCGCCACCACCCGGGCGGTGATGACGTCCCAGACGTTGACGACCAGGAGCAGCTCCGGGTCCTGGTGGAGGCGCAGGAGCTCGTGAGCCTTGTCGACAGTGGTGGTCATGACTTCTCCATCGAGCTGAGGTCGGGTGGGACGTCGACGGCGTGCTCCTGCAGTGCTCGCAACGGCACGACCTGGAGCACCGCCTCGTTGGTCGCCGCCAGGACCACGTGGGCGGCGGCCCCCTCCCGATGCGCCCGCGCCCAGTTGAGCGCCGTCACGCACCAGCGGTCCCCCGGGATAAGCCCCGGGAAGCGGTATTCGGGCATCGGCCTCGACAGGTCGTTGCCGATGCCTCGCTGGTGCTCGAGGAACTCGGCCGTCACCACGGCGCAGATGGTGTGGCTGCCCAGGTCCTGTGGTCCGGTGCTGCAGCAGCCGTCCCGGAAGAAGCCCGTCATGGGCTCCGTACCGCACACCTCGAGCTCGCCGCCGAGGACGTTGCGCTCCGCCATGTCCCTGCGCCCTAGCCGTCTGTCCGTGGCTGCCACCACGGCTGACGCCCGGACCGAGCCAGCACCCTGTCGAAGGGGGCCGCGTCCGCGGGGATCTCGACGGCGGGTCCGAACAGGCCAGGCGTCCCCGCGGCGTCGAAGCCCGAGACGAACGCCAGCAGCGCCTGTGCCGATTCGTCGTCACAGGTGTAGTCCTGCCCGGTGGCCCGGGCGAGATCCCAGCCGTGCAGCGTGACCTCGTCGAACGCGACCGTGCCGGCGACCTGGCCCGGGAGGTCCTGCCCGCCCGCACGAGTCATGCCCTGCCACGCCGCGGGCGCGGCCCACGCCTCGACCAGGGCGGGACCGCGTCGGGCCAGCTCGTCGCGCCAACCGTCTTCGACATGGGGCCACCCGCCGTCGTCGGGGTTGGTGTCCGTCCATGGGCCGAGGTCCTTGTCGGCCGTCGCGCGGAACGCGCCCAGCAAGCCGGACACGTGGGCCAGGAGCTGGCTGATCGTCCTGCCGTCACACGGAGTCGGGTCGGCGAGCTGCTCGTCGCTGACGGTGGAGGCGAGGTGGAGGAGCTGGGCTGTCTGGAGCTGGAAATCGAACGGCACTGGTGAGGTGGTCGTCATCCCAGCAGTCTGCCCCAGCGCCCGTCACCCCACACCTCGGCGCCAGGTCAGGGGGACGGAGGCTCTTGGGCGCTCTCGGTCGTGAGGTCTGGGTGGCTGGTGGGGTCGGTGACGATCGCCTGCGCGATGTCGGTCAGCCGGTAGTGGTGGCGACGCGCATAGTGGCGCATCAGCTCGAAGGCGGCGTTGACGTCGACGCCGTGGGTACGGGCCAGGACGCCCTTGGCCTGCTCGATGGTGATCCGGCTGTTCAGTGCCCCTTGCAGCTGCTCCGTGAGGACCTCGGCGCTGCGGATGCTGCGCTCCTGCAGCAGTCCGATGGTGGCGATGTCGGCCAGGGACTGAAGGATGCGGACGTCGCCGGGCTCGAGCAGGCCGGTGTGGGTGCTGAACATGTTCAGGGCCCCGATGACCTTCTGGCGGTGCCGCAGCGGGAAGGCGTGGACGGAGTGGAATCCAGCCTCGACTGCTCGCGGGGCAAACAGCGGCCACCGCTCAGCGGCCTCGTGCAGGTCGGTGTTGATCACGGCCGTGCCGGTGCGGAAACAGTCCAGGCATGGCCCCTCCCGGTACTGCAGCTGGAAGAGCTCGAGCAGCTTGACCGACTCTGCTGAGGAGGCCATGTACTGGAGCTGTCCGTGGGCATCGGCCAGCAGCAGTCCGGCGGAGGCGGCGCTGCTGACCTCGGCCGTGCGCCTGGTCAGTGTCTCCAGGAACTCGATGACGTCGAAGTCGTCGACGAGTGTGTCGGCCACCTCGACGAAGACCTCGGCAAGCTGGTCAGCGGCAATCATCCGGTCCGCCCTTCCCCGTCATATCCCTCGCGGGAACCCTCGATGCCTTGGTCGGTCATGGCGCATCCCGCTTCAGTGTCAGTTTACCGGCGACGATGGCCCTGGCGACATCGGTGATCGGACGACCCTCTGTGTAGGCGTGCCCCCGGAGGCGGGCCATGGCCTCGTCGATGGCCACCCCCAGGTCGACCATCACCATCCCTTGCGCCTGGTAGACCTCCAGTCGGTAGGCCAGGGCGTCGTCAAGGCCCGTGGTGGTCATCCCGTGCTGGACGTCGTCTTGCGCGTCCACCAACAGTCCCATCGCGACCTCGGCGAACGTGACCGCCTCGGTGAGGGCGGTGGGGCTCAGCGACCCTGGGTCGACGCGGTAGACGTCCAGCGCTCCGGCCCGAGCAGCCCCGACTTGCAGCGGGAACGCGAAGACGGCCTGCACTCCGTGCTCACAGGCTGCCCGGGCGTAACCGGGCCAGCGGCGCATGCCGTGGGTCCTCAGGTCGGGCTCCAGGACCGGGCGACGGGAGGTGTAGGCGTCGATGCAGGGCCCTTCCCCGAGGGAGAACTGCAGCTCCTCGAGCCTCCTGCTCGCCGCACTCGACGCCGCGACCGTGCCGCCTCCGCGGTTGTCATCGGTCAGCAGGCTGACGCCGACCCCCGTTGCGGGAAGTGAGCGGGTCAGGGCCGTGCACAGCCGTTCGAGCCGGCCGATGGTGCCCGGGGCGCCGTGCGGGTCCGTCGGTTCCTCGTCGATGAGCTGGTTGGCGTGGGCGAGCCGCCCCGGCGAGTCCTTCATCCCGACGCTCGCAGTTCCTCGCGGAGGCGCGGCTCGGTGCGCCGCTCCGGGTGTATCCCGTGCTTGTCGCGGTAGAACTCACGCACCTTGTCCATGTCTGCGACCACATCGGACGTCGCCGAGATGGTGGGACCGAATCCCGCTGTGCGAGTAGGCCCGTCGATAAACGCAAGGGCGATGGGGAGCTTTGCCGACCGCGCGATGCGCCAGAAGCCGGACTTCCAGTAGTCACCCTTGGTGCGGGTACCCTCCGCCGCGAGGATGAGCAGGAACGGCTCGCCGCTCCGCGCCTCGCGGACGAGCTCTCGCACCACGGCGCCGGGGTTCTCACGATCGAGCGGCAGACCGCCCAGTCGGGGCAGCAGCCAGCCAAGCGGCCCGCGGAACAGCTCCTTCTTGATCAGGACCCGCGGCGTCACGCCACCGCGCCACATGATGAGGAGCATCATGACGAAGTCCCAGTTGGAGGTGTGTGGTGCCCCGACGAGAACGCCCGTCCTGGGGACCTCGCCGACCGCGGTCCAACGACTGGCGCGCAGCACCAGGGTGGCCAGCCGACTCCTCATGGTGTGCCTCTCGGGTGGGGCCAATCATATCGTCTACCGGAAGCGACGTGGACCGTGCTCTGCACGTCCTCCAACGGCACGCGAGGTCGCTGGTCAAAGGCTACCCGGACACCGGAGCGGTTCACGCAGAACGCCTCCGGCTCTACAGTCGGGTCATGGGTGAGATGAGCATGAACAGGGTGATCCACGGCGCATTCCGGCGGGACCTGGACCGCTTCATCACGGCGCTCGGGGCGTTCCAGGACGGTGACCGCGCGAGGGCGAAAGCGCTCGCCACGGCATGGGCCAACTTCGACGACCAGCTCACGTACCACCACGAGGGAGAGCACGAGATCGCCTGGCCGGCGCTCGAGTCCGTGGGAGTCAGCCGAGCACTGCTCGATGCGATGGACGCAGAGCACGAGACCATGGCGGCGGCGCTGACCGAGACGCGGGTTGCCATGGCCGCGCTGCTGCGGGATCCCGGTGCCGGGCAGGCCGCGTCAGCGCAAGCCGCTTTCCAGACGCTCAGGGCCGTGACCGTGCAGCACCTCGACCACGAGGAGTCGGAGCTCGAACCCGTCTACCTGGCCAAACGGGACACCCCTGAGATCAAGGCGATGGGCAAGGCCTTCTCGAAAGCCGGCCTCGCTCGCGGTGGCCGGTTCATCACCTGGGTCCTCGACGGTGCATCACCGCAGGAGAGGGCTGCGGTGACCAGCGAGATCCCGGCGCCGGTAGTCGCGATCGTCGGGGGCATCTTCGGCCGCGGCTACCGCCGGGACGTCGCCCCGGTCTGGGCAGCCCCTAGCGCGCGCTGACGCTGACGCGCACCGCCGGTCAGGAGGCTTCGGGCGCCAGAAAGGTTGCCGTTTCCGGCCGTTCGACGAGGTCGAGCAGTCGAGGCGGCGCGCGCCTCCCCGGGGTGGATCTTCATGACCACCGCCCGCAGGAGCAACGGGACGTTCCCCGCTTCCAGCGTTCGCCGCCGCGACTTCACCGAGCACCACACGACATCACCGTGTCGGCGACTCCTCCGCCGGCCTTCGCGACCGAGGCAACGAGTGACGAGGACGGCGGCGCAGCCAGCTCACCGATGAATCGCCGTCTCTCCACGAGTCCAACCTCATGACGCCACATCACCCCACTCAAGGAGGGACGGCCATGTCCGTCGCAGTGCTCTTCACGTCGCTGTCGCTCGCCGGCGGCCAATCCGATCCCCGGATCCGGCGATGACTGCCGGTCTGCGCCCGGGTGACCTCGGCTATGACAGTGCCCGCGCCGTGTGGAACGCGATGGTGGATCGCAAGCCGGCGCTGATCGTTCGGTGCAGCAGCCCCGCGGACGTGGTCGCCGCCGTGCGACACGGTCGCGACGAGGGGCTGGAGATCGGCGTGCGCTGCGGAGGACACAGCGTCCTCGGACTTCCCCTCACCGACGGCGGCCTGCTCATCGACCTGGCTCCGATGGGCACCGCGCAGGTGGACCCGGTCAGGCGTCGGGCGCGGGTCGGTGGTGGAGCCCTGCTCGGCGCCCTCGACATCGCCTCACAGCGGCATGGTCTGGCGACGACGGCGGGCAACGTGTCGCACACGGGCGTGGGAGGTCTGACGCTCGGTGGTGGTGTCGGCTGGCTGTCTCGCCTGTGCGGGTTGAGCTGTGACAACGTCACCTCGTTCGAAGTGGTCACCGCCGAGGGAGACGTGGTCACGGCCAGTGCGACCGAGAGGCCAGACCTGTACTGGGGACTGCGGGGTGGGGGCGGGAATTTCGGCGTGGTCACCGAGTTCGAGTTCCGTCTGCATGACGTCGGGACGACAGCTCTCGAGGTGGAGTTCGTGCACGAGTTCGAGGACGCCCACGAGGCGTTGCGGGGGTGGCGCGACCTGCTGGGCGAAGCACCTCGCCGAGCCACCCCCGTTGCGCGAGTGGGTGATCTCGATGGTCGGCCGGTCCTGCGGATCGGCTACGTCTGGGTGGGCGACCCTTCCGAAGGGCGCAGCCTGGGCTCGTCGTACCGGTCGATCGGACGACCGATCGCGGAGCGGGTCGAGGAGCTGAGCTACCTCGACCTCCAGACCGCCGGGGACGACGTCGAGGGTCACGCGATCCGTCGCTACTGGAAGGGCCACTACCTCACCCACCTGAGCGACGATGCCATCGAGGCGATCCTCGACCGCGGCAACGGCGCCTATCCCGCCGCCCGCCTCACCATGAACGCCGGGGCCATCTCGGACCTGCCGGACGAGGACTCCGCCTACAGCCACCGTGATGCCCTCATCGAGTTCACGACCTCGGTGGGCTGGGTGGACCCGTCGGAGGACCAAGCGCGGATGAGCGCGTCCCGGGAGTATGCCGCGGGCATCGAGCCGTTCGCCAGCGGCGCCTACGTGAACGCGCTGTCGGACGAAGGAGACCAAGGGGTCCGTCGGGCCTACAGCGCAGCCAAGCTGGCGCGGCTGACGGAGCTGAAGCGCAAGTACGACCCCGACAACGTGTTCCACCTCAACCCCAACATCCGGCCCTGACCTGCTACTGCAGGAAACGGGCGCGGTCGACCGCGACGCGGGTGATCTCGCCTGCGCCCACGGACTCGCCGTCGAGGTCGGTCGCCGCCACCTCGAACGTGAGCCGTCGCGACCCGGGAGGGCTGACCAGCCGAGCGCTCACCTCGACGGACCCACCCACCGGGGTGGCTTTGACGTGGTCGATGCGGACCGACGTACCGACGCTCGTCTGACCGTCCGCAAGCAGGGGCGCGGCGACCTGGACGGTCTCGGCCTCCAGCCACGCGATGAGCCGTGGCGTGGCGAGCACCGGCACGTCACCGCTGCCCAGACTGATCGCCGTGTCCTCGTCCGTCACCACGTGCCGCATGACGACACGGTAGTCAGGGACCGGAGGCCTGTCCCGCCCCTCATGCTCGGTCTCAAGCAACGCCGGCGCGGTGCGCGATGACGACGAGCTGCACCCGGTCGCGCGCGTCGAGCTTGGTCTGGATCCGCGAGACGTGGGTCTTCACCGTGGTCTCACCGATGAACAGGCTCTTCGCTATCTCGGGGTTCGTCGCTCCCTGCGCAACCAGGTGGAGCACCTCCGACTCCCTGGGCGACAGGCGCCCCAGTGCCACGACCACCTCCGGGTGCTGGCGCACCGGTTGTCCCCGGACCAGCTGGGCGAGCACCCCCTTCTCCACCGCGACGTCACCAGCGGCGACGGCGCGAATCCCCGCGACCAACGACTCCCGGGGCGCGTCCTTGAGGAGGTACCCGCTGGCCCCTGCACGTAGCGCGGCGAGCACATAGTCATCCGCGCCGAACGTCGTGAGGATAAGAATCCTTGTGGCACAACCGGATTCAATGATACGCCGAGTTGCCTCGATCCCGTCCACCTCGGGCATGCGGATGTCCATCAGGGCGACGTCTGGCGCGAGACTCGTGATCAGGCCGACGGCCTCGGCACCGTCCGCGGCCGTGCCGAGGACCGTGAAGTCCTCCTCGGCAGCGAGGATCGCCGCCACCCCGTCGCGGATGAGGAACTGGTCGTCGACCACGACCAGCGTGGTCACGGCGCATCACCCAACGGCAGAACGGCCCGCACCCGGTAGCCGCCTCCTGGCCGCGGACCGGCGGTCAGCATGCCGCCGCACGCCGCGACCCGTTCGTGCATTCCCGAGAGTCCGTAGCCGGACACCGCCGCGCTGCCGTTGTGGCTGCCGTTGTAGCTCCCGTCGTGGCTGCGGTTCGGCTCGCCCGTCGGCTCGCTGTCGTTCTGCACGTCGATGACGAGCAGGTCCGCCTGCTGCCTGACCGCCACCGAGGTGACCGAGGTGCGCGCGTGCCGCAGGGTGTTCGTCAGGGCCTCCTGCACGACCCGGTATGCCGTGGCCGAGGCTTCGGGGGTCAGTGTGGGTTCGTCGTCTGGTGCCTCGAGCGTGATCAGCAGTCCCGACTCCCGCATCCGCCGGACGAGCTCGGGGACATCCGACCAGGTAGGCGGGTGAGCGGCGACGTTCGTCTGCGCTGGATCTCGCAGCGCCTCGAGCAGCCGTCGCGTCTCCCCCAGCGCTTCCCGCCCGGTGTCCTGGACCTGACGCATCGCCTCGTCCGCCCGAGCCGGGTCGGACGTCATGAACAGCCTCGCCAGCTCGGACTGCACGACGATGACGCTGAGGCTGTGCGACACCACGTCGTGCACCTCACGGGCCAGCCCCACCCGCTGACCGGCAGCCTCCGCCTGCGCCTGTGCGGCAACCGCCTGCGACACCCGGTCGCGCAGGGTGCGCTCGTGACGAAAGGCCGCGCCCAGGGCGAAGATCCACCACGCGTTCAGCCCCCACGCCCACGCATCGTCGACGTGGATCTCGGGGATGACGCTGGTCCACATCAGCACCGGCACCTCGGGCAGGACGAGAGCCGCGTACTTGGCCGTGCCCGTGCCGTAGCGCCCGCAGGCGAAGACTGCCACCACGAGCAGGTAGAGGCCGGCGAGCAGGAACGCGTGCAGCTGTGCTGTCGTGGTCACGGCGAGCGAGGCGACGACCGCGACGAGGGCAGGTGCCGGGTGGGTTCGCCGCAGGCACAGAGCCGCGGCGGACACGGTCAGGGCCACCGCGAAGGGCCAGCGCGGCCCGTGCACCGGGCCGGTCTGGGGACCGGTGACCCACAGCTCCACCTGCCCCGCAGCCCACAGGGCCGCGGGGACCGCCCAGTCCCGCCACGTCAGGCGGCGCAGCAGCCCCAGCATGGCCCAAGGCTACGCGGGTCGGATGGTCGCGGGCGTCGTCCTCAGGTCCACACGACCGTCGCCCTGCGGACGACCAGGACCGTCCGCGGGGCCGACGCGCCCGAGCCACCGCCGAAGCCACCATGCACGGATCCCTGCAGGAGCCCACGTGAAGGAGACCCTCGTGAGATCGACCCAGCTGCTGCCCACCGCTGTGGGCGCGTTGCTGCTCACTCTGCCGCTCGCTGCCTGCGGAACGGGCCTCCGAGCCCATGGAAATCCCATGTCCAGCAACGCTTTCGATGCAGCCGTGGCCGAGGTGAAAGGGGCGGGCAAGCCGGCGTACTACCTCGGCGCCAGTGTCGGTGACCTGCCCCTGACGGCACTCGACCTCGTGGAGGAGAACGCTCCGGCGTTCCAGGTCGAGGCCGACTACGGGACCTGCGAGTCAGGTGGCGACGGCGGGTGCTCGGCCCCGGTCGTGGTGTCGACCAACGACTGGCGTCCCGATGTCCAGGGCTTTACCTGCCGACGCCTCGAACCCCAGCTGGGCGTCCCGGCCGGGATCCTGATGGGGGAGCTGACCCTCGCCACGAGTGACCTTGTCGTCACCGTGTCCGACTTCCGCGGTCGCGATGCCAGCGACGACGTCCAGCCTGCTGTACGCCTTCTGTCACAGCTGAGGACGGTGGGGACGTCGCAACCACTGGCCACGCTTCCGCCGCCGGACCCCGACGTGGCTGCCTGGATGGACGAGGTGTGCGGCAGCACCCCCGGGCGCGAGGTCTCGCATCCACTCGAGGCCGACCTGCACCCCCTCGACAACTCGCACGTCCCGGACTTCACGGTCGAACGCCTCGGCGGCGGCGAGCTGACGTGGGCGGACCACCGCGGGGAGCCGGTAGTCATCGTCGTGGGCACAGTCCCCCAGGTGTCGACCACCGTGCGGCGGCTGCAGCCGCTGATGGCCAAGGCACCGTCGCACCCCACGCTGCTCGGGTTGGTCACCGACCCCACCGGGGACAAGTTCAACCCACGCCCCGTGGCCGAGATCGAGAAGAAGGCGGGTGCGCTGCCCGTGCCCGTCGGGTATGCCGCCGTGCCCCTCGCGGCAGTGTGGTTCCTCGACTCCGCGAGCAACAGGGGGGTCGAGGTGGGACTGGACGGATGCGTCGTCGCCTTCGTCGACGAGTCCGGCACGGTCATCCGCTTCGCCGCACCGTCGACGCCCGATGCGCAGCTGACGGAGTGGGCTCGTGCGCTGGGCTGAGGTGTGGACGCCCACGGCAGTCGCCCCGTGCACCCGAGAGGTCGTCCACGAGCCGGTCCTGACGGCCCCCAACACCATCACGGTCGTCCGGACCGTCGTCTCAATCGCCCTCGCGATGGCCGCACTGGCGCAGTCGAGCGCGGGACTCCTCGTCGCGGCATACCTCGTCTATTGGGTGGGTGACATGGCCGATGGTGAGGTCGCTCGCCGGCTGGGACTCGAGACGAGGATCGGGGCGGTCTTCGACATCGTCGCGGACCGGGCGAACAGCCTGACCTGCGCGGCGTGCTTCGTCGCGCTCGACCCCAGGATGGCCGTCCCCCTGGCCATCTACGTCATCGAGTTCGCCGTGGTCGACACGATGCTGTCGCTCGGCTTCCTCGCCTTCGAAGTGAAGGGTCCCAACGACTTCCACGGGGTCGATCTCGTTCTGTGGCGGTGGAACTGGTCGCGGCCGGCCAAGGCCCTCAACACCTCGTGCATCGTGCTGGCCTGCCTGGCCGGTCAGGCGGGCCTGGCCACCGTGTTCGCCGGTGCGGTTCTGGTCGGCAAGGTCTGGTCGTGCGCGCGGTTGCGCGCCCTCATCACCACGCCGGCCCTTCAGGTGGGACACGGGTGCTCCCGCTGACCTCGCTCAGGAACGAGCCTTGCCTACGAGGTGGAACACCCGGCTCAGCTGTCGGTAGGGGTCACGAAGACTGGCACGGAGCTCGACCTCAGCCACGGCCGCGACGTCCGTGCCCGCGAGAGGGAGATCCATCCACTCCGAGAAGAGCCAGACCCCGTACCAGGCCTGGGCCTCGACCCCGCCTCGTCGTAGCAGCCCGGAGAGATGCTCGACGGTGTCGCCGCGGGTCGAGGTGCCCAGGACACCGATCTCGCTGTCGGCCTCGAATCCAGCCACGGCGTCGGCCCACCGGCGCTCCAAGGCGGGCCGCACGGCCATCGTCGCGACGTTGAGGGCCATGATCGACACCACTCCCCCGGGTTCGACGCATCGGCACAGGACCTCCACCAACGGGTCGGGCGTGGGGAGGTACATCAGCACGCCGTGGCAGAGGACAGCCGAGAACTGCCGGCCGTCGGTGACCTCGACGGCGGACTCGCCTGCCGCCTGGACGAGGCCGATGCGCGAGCGGACGTCGTGGGGCTCCTGGGCCACCCGGTCCTCGGCCTTGCCCAACATCGCCGCAGACGGGTCGAGGATCGTGACGTCGTAGCCCAGCCGGGCCAGTGGCAGCGACTGGTGTCCGGCGCCACCTCCGACGTCCAACACCGAGGCGGGTGCTGGTGGCAGGTGTCGCAGCAGCTGTTGGTGCAGGACGTGGGTCCGCACCTGCCCCTTCACCGTGGCATAGGCGCCGTCGACGAACGGGTCCGCGAGCGGCTGCCAGGCGTCATCGACCACAGGCCCATGTTGCCAGCCCGATGCTGGGCGGGATGAGCTGGCATGGCTCGACGTCTGCATCGCGTGGGAGATGCCACCTCCGGTCCGCCCCTACCGCCTAAGGATGTTCCTGTCCCCGGGAGCCAGCGTCGCGGGCGTCCTCGACCGGCGTGAGCGAGATCAGGGTGACCCCGAGGTCCCGGACCGCGGCAAGGAGACCGTGCAGCTCCGCCTGGTCCGCCACGACGCGGCGCAGGATCGTCGTGCCGTCGTTCTCGTGGCTCATCGACAGCCCGCCGAGGAACTCCGACCAGTGACCATCGAGGTGGCCCTCGACCCGAAGCTCGTACGTCGCGCTCACGACCGCTCCCCCACCATCAACATCGGCGTCAGCGTGGAGCGCGAAGGCCCGCTGCCGATCGGATCGCGACGGATCGCCCACTCAGCGACGGCCAGGTTGATCGCCCAGGCGGCTCCCCGGGAGGCGTCCAGCGCGACCGCGCTGTGCCCGAAGATGACCTCGCCCAGTCCCTGCGTGAAGACCTGGGTCCCGGCAGCGAGGGCGATCGCGTAGGCGCGGGTCATCCAGGCCCGGTGGGTGGGGACGTCACCCCGCCGGATCGCCCGGAACCCCAGCCCCAGGCTGGCCACCAGGGCCGACCCGAACGCGAGCCGGAGCACGAACAACAGCGTCCCCGAGTCCTCCTGCGGCGCGAAGAACAACGTCAGCCAGAGGGCCGACAACGCCACCCCGAGGCCGGCGCCGACCAGCACCCGACCGGCGCTCCGGTGCCATTGCGGCCACCGTCGCCGGATCCCCGCCGAGAACTGGAGCGCCCCGAGGAGCGCATAGGTGGCGGCGCAGACGATGTGGACCACGACAGGCAGCGGGGAGGTGGTGAACCGGGCGTCTGCGGGGATGATCTCCGGGCCACCGCCGAGCTCGACGAGCCGCGCGGTCCCGGCAAGGACCGGGATGAGGCTCAGCGCCACCAGTGCGGCCGGGACACGCCAGCCCCGCTGCCGGGAGGTCATCGAACCGAGGCCTGCGCGCGGGCGACTGGCCGGGTTGTGGTGGCAGGCACTGCGACCGATGACTGACCACCGCGCTGGTCACGCCACAGGGAGACGCCGAGGCCGATGAGGGCTATGCCGGTCGGGACGGCCAGCGGTCGGTTGAACGACTCCGGTAGGGCGGCGAGCGCCAGTGTGGAGACGTTGCCCACGGCGAGCAGCGCGGCAGCCCAGCGCGCCAGCACGCGCGCACGGAATGTGGTGACGCCGAAGAGCAGCCCACCGACGACGTACCCTGCCGCCATGGTGAGGAACACCGCCTGCATGAGGCCGATGTCTCCGGTCGGAGTGCCGCCGGCGGCCGCCACGATGACGTCGTTCACGTAGCCCGGCGACGTCTTCGCCACGGTCGGCAGGACGAACGCTGCCAGGTACTCGGTCCCGAACATGGCCAGGTAGCCGACGCTGAGCAGGAGGTAGCTGATGAGGCCGAGGAGGCCGACCTTCGCACGCTGGCGCAGGTAGATGCCGGTGATGCCGGCCAGCGCCAGGGCCGACATGACCGTCTTCGCGGTGCTGCGCAGGAGCCAGTCGTTCGTGGTGGCGGACGCCCCCACCATGGCGGGGTGGTTGATCTGGACGAGGACGAAGATCGCCCCGGCGACGGCGGTCGCGATGCCGGCCGCCTGGCCGAGACGAGTGGTGGTGACGATCATGGCTGGTTCCTTTGCTGACTGGCCCGGTCGTGTGCCGGGGACAGTCACGAAGGTAGGAACGGAGGTGGTGACCGCGAATCACCACCTGATGTGATCGAGGTGGTGACCTCCGTCAGAGCAGACCGAGCTCGCCGGCACGACTCACGGCTCCCCGCCGGGTGTTGACGTCGAGCTTGGTGAAGATGTGCTTGGTGTGGGTCCGCAGCGTGTTGACCGACACGAACAGCTCAGCGGCCATCTCGGGCCCGCTGAGCGGCGTGCCCAGCAGACGCAGCACCTCCAGCTCGCGATCGCTGAGCCCCTCGGAGTCCGGAACCGGTGCAGGTGCCGCAGCGCTTCGGTATGCCGCGCGCAGGAGCGTGCGGGCATGGTCACCCGCCGCTGGCCGCGACTCCGCAACCTCCAGCAGGTCGTGCATTGGTTCGCCCTCGTCGAGGAAGAGCCGGACGTAGCCGGCGGGGACAGCCATCTCGAGTGCCCCCTCGAGCTCGGCCAGGGCAGCGACGCGGTGACCACGGGCCTCGTGGAGGAGCGACCGGAGCATCCTGATCTCCACGAGGCTGCCGTCCCGCCCCGCGCCGCTCGCGCCCTCGGCCTGGGTGTCGAGCCGTCGCGCCGCGTCGACGAGATGGCCGGGGTCGACGTCGGCCCGGTACTGGGCGAGCAGCAGCCGCACGAGCGCGAGCTGGTCGTACTCGCCGAGGTAGGCCGGGTCGTCGACCTGCTGCACGCCAAGACCGCGGGCCCAGTCCCAGGCATCGGCCAGCCGACCCTGCCTGATCCGCAGCCTCGCCTGCTGCGCCGGGATGGGTCGCACGTCCGGGAAGAAGCCGCGCAGGTAGCGCGACTCCGCGCGGTCCAGCAGCTCGACAGCCGCCTCGAGATCGCCCTGAGCAGCACGCAGCCGGGCCATCACGACATCCCAGCGATAGCGGTTCTCCATCAGCGACGCCGACTCCCCCAGCTCCTTGGCCGCCTGCAGGTGCTCCTGCGCACCAACGAGCTCGCCCTGCTCGACGAGCGCATCGGCGAGGGCGACGTGCAGGTCTCCCAGCGTGGCGAGCGCGGCACCGGGGTGCCGGCTTGCGGTCTCGAGCGCTCGCTCGCAGAGTCTCCGCGCCGCACTGGGTCGACCGCGGGCCAACGACATGCTCGAGAGGACCACCGCGCCGCCGAGCTCGTCGGCCACGTCTCCGGCAGCGCCCATGCTGAGCACCGCCTCGGAGAACGCCTCGACCGCCTCCTCGAGGTCGCCCCGGGCCCAGGCTGCGAGCGCGAGGAAGCCGAGGGACCCCGCCCGCGCCATGTGGTCCTCCGGACCGGCGAGGTCCAACGCGCGGCGCGCGTGCCTCCCGGTGGCGTCCGTGTCGCCGCGCGCCTGGGCCGCCGAGGCTCGGAAGATGGCCATGGTCGACGGCAGTGTGCGCATCTCCTCCAGTGCTGCGGCCGAGGCGCCAGCCCGGGCGGACGGCATACCGACTGCCAGTGAACGTTCGGCGTCGCGCAGCGCGGTCTCCACGCCGTCGAGGTCGCCGAGCACGAGCCGCGTCCAGGCCAGGTAGGTGCCCAGCAGCGGGCGACTGCGGACCACGTCAACGGGCAGGGCGGTGAGCCACTCGCGCAGCAGGCGGTCGCGTCGTTCGCGACGCAGGTCCGGCAGCGCAGCTTCCACGAGGTCGGCGGCGTAGGCGGGGTCGGCGCCGGCCAATGCGTGGCGCACGGCGTCCTCGGGCAGGTCGTGCGCGGCATACCACTCGCTCGCGGCCCTGTGCAGCACCGGCGCCCGCTCGGGCTGTTCGGTGAGCAGCCGCGCACGGAGGGTGTCGGCGAAGAGGTGGTGGTACCGGAACCACTCCCGGCGCTCGTCGAGCGGGACGACGAACAGGTTGCCGCGCTCCAGCGCCTCGAGCGTCCTCCTCCCGCCGGAGCCGCCGGTGAGCGCGTCGCAGAGCGGACCGGTCAGCTGGCGCAGCACGGCTGTGTCGAGGAGGAAGGCGCGCACCTTGTCAGGCTGGTGGCGCAGCACCTCCTCGACGAGATAGTCGAGGACGAACCGGTGGCTGCCCGTGAAGGCCTCGACGAACCCGGCGGTGTCGTCGGCCCCACGCATCGAGAGGCCTGCGAGCTGGAGCCCGGCGGCCCACCCCTCGGTCCGCGCCTCGAGCGCGCTCACCTGGGTCGGGTCCAGGTCGAGCCCCATCACCTCGCCCAGGAAGGCGGCGGCCTCATCGGGGGTGAACCGCAGGTCGGCGGCTCGCAGCTCGACGAGCTCTCCTTGGGCGCGCAGCCGCGCCAGGGGGAGCGGCGGGTCGGCGCGCGTCGCGACAGCCAGGGTCGCCCGGGGCGGCAGGTTGTCGAGGAGAAAGGTGAGCGCGCGGTGGACCTCTGGTGCCTCGATGACGTGGTAGTCGTCGAGGGCCAGCACGATCCGGCCCGGCTGCAGGTCGAGGTCGTTGACCAGGCTGGTCAGCACGGCGTCGGGGGCGACGTGCGATCCCGCTGCCACCAGCTGCGCCGCCTCGGCCACGTCGGCCACGACCTGTACCGCCGCGACGAGGTGCTCGAGGAACCTGTGGGGGTCGTTGTCGGCCTCGTCGAGCGAGAGCCACGCGACCCGTCGGTCGTCGTCGCCGGTCCCGGTGAGCCACTGGCTGAGGAGCGTGGTCTTGCCGAACCCGGCCGGCGCCGACACGAGCACGAGCCGCGGACTGTCCGTCTTGCTGAGCTCCTGCGCAAGGCGCGCCCGTGCCACGAGGTCGCGACGTGGGACCGGGACCTTGATCTTGGTTCCCAGTACCGCCATCAGGCGAGCATAGGAGCGCGACGGGGCCGGTCGCCGGATAACGGCAACCGGCTCCGTCGCCAGGTTCACGAACGGTGGTCCGCAGATGCGCTGGTCGTCGTGATGGCCGAGGGCTTGAAACCCTTGACAGTCATGTAGATGCCGACGGACAGCTCCCAGACGAAGATCAGGGCACCTCCGGGCGCGAACCAGACCGAACCCTGATGGGTGAGACCGAGCACGGTGGCGAGGGTCGCGCCGATGAGCAGCGGTGCAGCGGTCAGGCCCATGATCGGGAGGATCCGCGGCACCAGGCGCGCCTTGTACAGGAGGGTGCCGAACAGGAGCCCGTTGATGGCTGCACTCATGTTGGGGCCGAACTGGAAGGTGTAGTCGCGCAGGGCGACGAGGCCCTGACTGGTTGCGAGCAGGCTGTCCGGGTCGGCGCCGGCAGCGTTCTGCCGCAGGGCGACGACCGCCAGCAGGCTGACGACGCCGATCATCACCACCGCTGCCTCGAACATGCGAGACATGACGAAGCCGAGTGCCATCGACTGGTTCTGCCGCTTCACCACGGGGTAGACCGCGACGGCCGTGCCGACGCACGTCAGGGCGTTGACCACGTCGAGCAGGCAGCCGATGATCACGCGGGTGTCCTGCCCTGGGCCGACGACATAGCGGGCGTCGTCGAGGATCGGCGAGAGGAAGTAGAACGCCGCAGGGATGGAGGAGGTGAAGGTGAGGATGTACAAGATGCCTGCGGCGCGGGCGTTGTTCCGCGTCCAGTCGGCTGGTGCGCGCCGCGCAGCCGCGGACGGGGTGGTCATGGTGGCCATGTCAGTCTCCAGTTCTTGATGTGTTGTCGATCTGGTGGGTGGTGGAGCGGTGGTCCGGCTGGACCTCGGTCACGGACAGGAGCGGGAGGCCGAGGTCTCCCAGGGCGCGCAGCAGTCCGTGCAGCGCGGCCTGGTCGGCGACCGCGCCCGCGATGACCGTCGTGCTGTCACGTCCTGGCGTGAGGGTCAGCCCGTCGAAGCGGTCGGCCCAGCGCTCCGTGAGCCGACCCTGGACGCGGATCTCGTACCAGGCCATGACGCTCCCTCGAGTGGTGCTGCCCCACGGATCCGGCAGTTGCCGGTGGGGTTGCCCGAAAGCTAGGAGTCGACCTGGTGAACGGACCTCACCGCGTCTGATGAGAAACCTGGTGAACCCGCGAGGACGAAGAGGATCATCACCACCCATAACGGGCGAAGCCGACCGGATTTGGCTATTGGCGCCGGCACCACCGGTGCCTACTGTGAGGGTGGACCGGAGCCCGGATGCCGATCGCAGCGACAGCTCGGTCCGCGAGCTCAAGGGAGTGCGGCATGCACCTCGGCGCCGACACCGAGACCGTCGAGCAACGTCCTGACCCAACCCCACCACGCGCCGTCGGGCCCGGCTTCGTCACGAGCTATACCGCGGCATACCTGGGCACCTGCCTGGTCCTCATCGCCCCGGTGTCCATCACGCTGGCGCTCAAGATCAACGCGCTGGTGGGCATCAGCAGGGCGCCGGCTGCCCTTGCCCTGGTCGTCGGGACCGGGTCGCTCGTCGCGCTCGTCGGCAACCCGTTGATGGGGAGGCTGAGCGACCGGACGACCTCGCGGTTCGGCATGCGCCGACCGTGGATGGTGGTCGGCGTGGTGGGCGGCACGGGGGCGATCCTCGTCGTGGCCACTGCACCCACCGTCGGGGTCGTCCTCGTGGGCTGGTGCACCGCCCAGCTGTTCTTCAACGCACTCCTCGCGGTGCAGGCAGCCGTCCTGCCCGACCAGGTGCCCACGGCGCAGCGCGGGTTCGTGTCAGGCATCCTCGGCATCTGTCTGCCGATCGCCTCGGTCGGCGCGACCTACCTGGTCAAGACCTTCAGCGGCAGCCAGCTGGCGATGTTCCTCGCGCCGTGCCTCATCGGCGGCGTCTTCGTGCTGATGTTCGCCGCCACCCTCGACGACCGGCACCTGCGGCCTGATGAGAAGCCCGCGTGGTCGCTGCACGAGTTCGCGGGAACCTTCTACTTCAGCCCTCGTCGCAACCCCGACTTCGCGTGGGCCTTCGCAAGCAGGTTCATGTTCGTGCTCGCCTACGCATTCCTGGCGACGTACCAGGTGTACTTCCTCATCGACCACCTCGGCAGCACGGAATCCGCTGTGCCGCAAAAGGTCTTCCTCGCGACGTTGGTCCAGTCGAGCATCGTCGTCGCCACCTCTCTGGTCAGCGGCCGGGTGTCGGACCGACTGGGTCGGCGCAAGCCCTTCGTCTTCGCGGCCGCCCTCGTCTATGCCTTCGCCATGGTCTTCATCGCGATGGCGGACAGCTTCGGCAGCTTCCTCCTCGGCGTCGCTGTCAGCGGTCTGGGTTTCGGCATGTACTTCGCCGTCGACCTCGCGCTCGTCGCCGACGTGCTCCCCGACCCGGCCCGCGCGGCCAAGGACCTGGGCGTCCTCAACTACGCGGGTGCCCTGCCGTTCGCCGTGGCGCCCGTGCTCGCGCCTGCGATTCTCACCATCGGAGGGGGCGGCTACCCACTCCTGTATGCCGTGGCTGCCGGGTGCGCCGTCCTGGGCGCCGTGGCGATCCTGCCCGTCAGGGCTGCCCGCTGAGCAGCCCCAGCTCGCCGGCCCGGCGTACAGCGGCGCGGCGGCTCGTCACGCCGAGCTTCGAGTAGATGTTGCGGGTGTGGGTGCGCACCGTGTTGACCGACACGACCAGCTCACGGGCGATCTCCGGACCGCTGAGTTCGCTGGCGAGCAGCCGCAGGATGTCACGCTCGCGGCGGCTCAGCGGCTCGATGAGTTGTCGGGGCAGAACGTCGTCGGGCGTGCCTGGCGGGGTCGTCACCGTCCCACCCCGTCTGTCGCGTGCGTCGACGAAGTCGAGTACCCGCTGCGGGTGGTCCCAGCCCGGCCGGTCGCGGACCAGGCGGCGCAGGACCGTCCGCACAGGCTCACCCTCGCGAGCGAACACCCACACGTGTCCCTCCGACTCGACCATGGTGATGGCACGCTCAAGGGCCGGGACACCGGCATCCGGATCGGCGTCGTGGTGGAGGGCGACAGCCTGGAGGGTGAGGATCTCGACCACGCTGCCGCTCCGCTCCCCCATCTCCGCGGCAGCGCGCAGCCGCTCCAGCAGGTCCAGGCACTGGCGCAGCCCAGCCGGCGAGCCGTCTGCGACGGACTGGGCAAGGAGCACCCTGGCCAGCGCAACGTGTTCGCACTCACGCAGGTACGACAGCTCGTCGTCCGTGGACAGCCTGCTGCGCCGCGCCCAGTCAGCTGCCTCGGCCACCCGTCCGAGTGCCACCAGCACACGAGCACGAACTGCCGACACCGGCCGGACGTTCGGGTTGAAGTCGCCCAGGTAGACGCGCTCAGCCTCGGCCAGCAGATCGCAGGCGCCCTCGAGGTCGCCCTGCGCCTCGAGGATGCCGGCGAGCGCGACACGCCACCGGTAGGGGTGCTGCGGCAGGCCCGCGGGCTCGCCCAGCGCGCGCGCCTCCTCCAGGCGACTGATCGCCCGGTCGAGGTCTCCCCGCTCGAGCGCCACCTGGCTGAGCCCCACGAGCATGTCCGGTGTCCCTCGAAGGGTCCCGGGTTGACGTGCCGAGAGTTCGAGCGCTCGCTGATAGGTGGCCTCGGCGTCGGCGAGCCTGCCCTGGGCGAGCCGGAGCTCGGCCAGGGTGATCGAGCATCCCAGCACGTCGGACAGGTGTCCGGCCCGTTCGAGGCCTTCGACGCTCGTCGTGTAGTCCCGGTGCGCCCCCTTCAGGTCACCGGCTGCCCAGTGCGCCAGCCCGGACAGCGCCGCAGCCGAGGCCGGCGTGACGTGGTCGTCGACAGGCGCCATGGCGACTGCTGCGCGAGTGTGACGTCGGATGGCCTCCTCGTCGCCGGCCACCAGGGCGAGCGCTCCCCGGTACAGCTCGATGGTCGCGGGCACGCGTGCGAGCTCCGTCTGGTCGACCACCGTGAGTGGCGGGCCGTCGGCCTGCAGCCGTTCGAGCTCGTCGAGCCTCCCCGGCACGGTGTCGAACTCGTTCCTCGCCATCAGGGCGCTCACGAAGCCCATCGCCAGCACGGGTCGCGTCCTGACCACTTCAGGAGGGATGACGTCGAGCCAGCCGAGGACAGTCGCCTCCCGCCGCGCGCGGCGCTCCCCGGGAATGGCGACCTCGACCAGCTCGGCAGCTCGGGCGACATCACCGGCGGCGAGCGCGTGCCGAACGGCCGGCGCGGGTTCGCCCGCCCCGTCGTACCAGTCGCTTGCCCGGCGGTGCAGTGCCGCGACCTCGCCGGGCCGCTCGTCTCGCAGGTGCATCTGGAGCACGTCGGCGAACAGGTGGTGGTAGCGGTACCAGCGCCGGGTGTCGTCCAGTGGCACCACGAAGAGGTTGGCCCGTTCCAGCGACTCGAGCACCGCCTTACCGTCGTCGCGGCCGGTGAGGCCGTCGCACAGTGGTCCGGTGAGCCGGTCCAGGATCGAGGTCTGGAGCAGGAAGCTGCGGACGTCCCCCTTCTGCCGACCCAGCACCTCGTCGACGAGGTAGTCCACGACGAAACGGTCGTCGCCGGTGAAGCCGGCGATGAACGCGGACGGCTCGGCCCGCCCGTGCATCGAGAGCGCGGCCAGCTGCAGTGCTGCGATCCAACCCTCGGTGCGCTGCTCCAGGGCGGCGACGTCTCCGGCGTCCAGTTCCACTCCCGTGGCCAGCTGGAGGTATGCCGTGACCTCCTCGAACGTGAACCTCAGTTCCTCGGCGCGCACTTCCAGCAGCTCGCCCCTGGCGCGCATCCGGGCCAGTGGGAGGGCAGGGTCCACCCGGGTGCTCACGACGACTCGGACGTTCGGCGGCAGGTGTTCGAGCAGGAACTGAAGGCCTGCCGCGACCTCCGGACTTTCCGCAAGGTGGTAGTCGTCGAGGACGAGGTCGAGGTCGTGCGGAAGGGCGGCCAGGTCGTTGACCAGCCATGCCACGAGGGACTCGACCGGCGCCTGCCCTGACTCCAGCAGCGGCAGCACGTTCGCGCCCACGCCCGGCTCGATGTGCTGGCAGGCGGTGACGACGTAGGACCAGAAGACGCTGGCCTTCTGCTCTCCCGGCTCGCAGGAGAGCCAGGCGACAGACCGACCTTGGGCCCGCGCCGCCGAGACCCAGGCAGCGAGAGCAGTCGTCTTGCCGAAACCGGCGGGCGCGGAGACAAGGGTGAGCTTCGCGTCATGGTCCAGTCGGGCGCCCACTCGCGGCCGCAGGACGAACGTGCGGCGCAGTGGTGGCACGAACAGCTTGGTGCCGACCAGGGGGCTTGCCATGCCTGCACGGTATGCCGCGTAGCGGGCCTACCGTCGCGGGAACCGTGCAACCAGCAGCACTCGACCCTTGTGGAGCTGCGGCATCAGCCCGTAGATGACGATCGGGACGGCCACGGTCGCGAGGACGAAGGTGCGCAGGACGGCCGGCATCGGGCGCAACAAGTCACCGAGCGCCAGGTTGATGACGGTCAGCGTCGGGAAGACGCACAGCCAGATCATCAGGGCCAGCTCGTGCTTGGTCGGCGGGCTGGGTCGGGCAGGCGACGCGGCTGGTCTCAGGGTGGGGTCGGACGTGGACATGGGTGCTCCTTGGTGGGACGAAGGGTGGCGCGTTGGGGTGGGCTGGCGTCGGGGGACGTCCAGCGATCAGGGCAGGAAGCCCTGGTTGAAGTCGTGGACCGCGTCACGCACGTCCTCCTCGACGAGGTCGGCGTTGATGGCGATGGCAGCGGTCGATCCCTCCCCCGCTGCGGTGATCACCTGGGCGCGGGGGTTGGCGACGTTTCCGGCTACCCAGACGCCCGGGACGCTGGTGGCGCCGTACTGGCCGACGACGATCCAGCCTTGTTCGTCCAGTTGGCACCCGAGGCGGGTGAGCAGCCCGTCGTGCGGCACGAACCTCGGCGGTACGAACAGCACTGCCCGCGGCACGATGTGCCCGTCGGTCAGCTCCACCCCTGTCAGGTGGTCCTCCTCGACGACGAGCCCGGCGATCGGGACCTCGACGATGCCGACCGCCCGGGCGACGAGATGGCTGCGGTCGGCGTTGGTGAGCACTCCAGCGGGCACGAAGAGGACCACGTCGTCGGCCCACTGGCGGACGGTCTGCGCGTAGCGGACCGAGTCCGGGCCGTTCCAGAGCACTCCGAGCTGCTGGTTCCGTACCTCCCAGCCGTGGCAGTAGGGGCAGTGCAGGACGTCGCGGGCCCAGCGCTCGTGCAGGCCGGGTAGGTCTGGCAGCTCGTCGCGCAAACCCGTGGCCACGAGCAGCCGGCGGGCTGAGACCCGGTCCCCGTCGGCAAGCAGGACCTGGAAGCCGGCGGACCTGAAGGTGACGAGATCGGTCGCCGTGCCCTCCCTGATGATGCCCCCGTAGCCCTCCACCTCTCGGCGACCGGCGTCGAGGAGGTCGGCGGGCGGCATACCGTCCCGGGACAGGAAGCCCTGCAGGTGCGCGGCCGGGGCGTTGCGAGGTGTCCCCGCATCCACCACCAGCACCCGTCGCCGGGCCCGGGTCAGGACGAGGGCTGCGGACAGCCCGGCGGCGCCGCCGCCAATCACCACCACGTCGTAATCGTTCATGCCGCCCACGATGGACCGGGTGCCCGCGGTTCGACAACCTTCGTTGCCGTTTCTGGGAAGAACGCGGTGGAATGGGGTCTATGACCACCGACATCGCCAGCACCCTCGACCAGGTCGGACCGCGGCTGCGAGCGATCCGGGCCCAGCGTGGCGTGACCCTGACCGCGCTGTCGGAGTCCACCGGCATCTCCAAGAGCACCCTGTCACGACTAGAGACCGGCCAGCGCAAAGCCAGCCTCGAGCTGCTGCTGCCGCTGGCGAAGGCCTACCGGGTGCCCCTGGACGACCTCGTCGGCGCGCCAGAGGTGGGCGACCCGCGGGTGCGGCTCAAGGCGAGCAAGGTCCACGGTCGCACCGTCCTGCCGCTCACCCGGAGCCCCGGGGGCGTGCAGGCCTGGAAGATCGTCGTGCCCACGAGCAACAACCGCCCCCAGCCAAAGAGCCACGAGGGCTACGAATGGCTCTTCGTGCTGTCCGGCAAGATGCGCCTCATCCTCGGTGACCACGACCTCGTGCTCGGGCCCGGCGAGGTGGCCGAGTTCGACACGCACGTGCCGCACTGGTTCGGCAGCACCGGCAAGGAGCCTGCCGAGATCCTGAGCCTGTTCGGGCCACAGGGCGAACGGCTGCACGCGCGAGCCAAGCCCGCCTCCCGACGCGACGGTGACCCGACGCGACGGTGACGCCGGCCGCCCTACGCCCTCAGCACCTTGTCCATTGGCCTGCCCTTGGCGATCTCGTCAACCAGCTTGTCCAGGTATCGGATCTTCTGCATCAACGGATCGTCGATGTTCTCGACGCGGACCCCACACACCACTCCGGTGATCGAGGACGCGTGCGGGTTCAGCCGGGCGTCGGCGAAGAAGTCCTCGAAGCTCGTGCCCTTGTCCAGGTGGCCGCTCAGGGCTGCCTCGTCGAACCCGGTCAGCCACTCGATCACCTGGTCCAGCTCGGCCTTGGTCCGACCTTTCTTCTCCAGCTTGGTCACGTAGTGCGGGTACACCGAGGCGAAGCTCACCGTGAAGATTCGGCTCATCCTCGTGAGGATAGTGCTCAGCCGGCAGCGCCTTCAGCCCCTCCTCAGGGCTATGTTGGCGGGAACAGGTCCATTCGTGGTCGCCCCGGACCCGGTGACTTCAACTGCTGATCCAGCTGGCAGAGGAGACACCGTGCAGGACATCCGAGAACGGGCTCGCGAAGAGCCCGACCATCCAGCAGGATCCACGCGCCATCCGCTCCGGGCAGACCACGCGGGACGTTCGCGATCGCGGGTGGGCAGGGCGAACCCGATCATCCGGACAGTAGGGACGTTTGGCCCTCGCCACTGCTCGGTTGTCCCACTGTGCTTGTCTCCCAAGGCGCCACCACCCCGGCGGGCCAGTGAGGAGACCGACATGACCCACGAGGTCATCGCAACGTCCGACACCGATGTCCGAGGGGAGCCACCCGTCGCGAGCGACTGCGCAGGTGGGTGTGGCTGCGGCGAGAGCGACGCACCCGGGTATCCGGAGCTCGACGCCCGCGCGATCCCCCACGCGATCCGGCACGCGGCCGTCCTCGGCGCCCTCGACGGCGTCGCGCCGGGTGACGGCCTCATCGTTCTGGCCCCGCACGATCCGGTGGGCCTCTTGGCTCAGCTGCAGCAACGCGCGCCGGACACGTACGACATCGAGTACCTCGAGCGCGGTCCGGGGGCCTGGCGCCTCAGCCTCGTCCGACGGGTCGCCTGACATGAGCACCGAGATTGCCAACGGGACTGCAGAGGGCCATGGTGTGCCACGTGAACCTCGTAGAAGGGGCACGACAGGGACGACTCCGTTGACCTCGGAGGGCCCGACCCGCGGGGCAAGCAGATTGCCGTGGGTGATGCTGGCCCTTGCAAGCCTCGGCTTCGCCGTGAACTTCTGGGCCTGGGCGTTGATCAGCCCACTGGGCCCGCTCTTCCGGACCACCGGGTCCCTGGGCACCCTCTCCGAGTCCAACGTGGCCCTGCTCGTCGCGGTGCCGGTCGTGGTGGGCTCGCTCGGCCGCATCGTCGTGGGCGGGCTCACCGACAGGTTCGGCGGTCGGGTGATGTTCCCGGTCGTCTCGGCCGTGACCATCGTCCCCATCCTGTTCATCGCCTTCTTCGCCCTCGACTCCTACGCCCTGCTCCTCGTTGGCGGCTTCTTCCTCGGGATCGCCGGCACTGCCTTCGCCGTCGGCGTCCCGTTCGTCAACGCGTGGTTCCCACCCGCGAAGCGCGGCCTCGCGATCGGCATCTTCGGCGCGGGCATGGGTGGCACCGCGATCAGCGCCCTGACCACCGTCAAGCTCACCGCGCACCTGGGTGCCAAGGCGCCCTTCCTCATCACTGCCGCGGTGCTTGCCGGGTATGCCGCCGTGGCCTGGCTGGTCATGCGCGACGCACCCGGACGTGTGGTCCCCACCACGTCCCTGACGTCGCGGATCTCGGCCAACGCCCGGTTGCCGATCACCTGGCAGGCCTGCCTCCTCTACGCGGTCGCCTTCGGTGGGTACGTCGCCTTCTCGGTCTACCTCCCGGCATACCTCAAGACCGCCCATCACCTGACGCCGGACAGCGCGGCCAACCGGATGGCCGGCTTCGTGCTCGTCGCCGTCATCCTGCGGCCCGTCGGTGGCTGGCTCGCCGACAAGGTGGGGTCGATCCCGGTGCTGGCCACCGGGTTCGGCGTCGTCGTCGTGTGCGCCGCCATCTCCGCAGGCACGCCACCGCTGCACGGCATCGGCACCCTCGCGTTCCTCGCGATGGCTGCCGCGCTCGGATCCGGGAGCGGTGCCACCTTCGCCCTCATCGCGAAGGTCACCGAGCCGTCGCGTGTCGGGGGCGTGACCGGACTCGTCGGCGCCGCCGGAGGTTTGGGCGGGTTCGTCCCGCCGCTGATCATGGGCTACGTCTACGGCCGCACCGACTCCTACGCCATCGGGCTGTGGATGCTCTGCGTCACCGCCGCACTGGCACTGCTCCTCACCGTCACCGTCGTCCGGCGAACCGCAGCACAAGGACAGGAAGCTCGTTGACCCCTTCACCAAAGCAGTCCAGGTCCGACATCGGGATGGATGGCTCACTCACGGAGGCCCTCGTCCGCAGCCGACGGTTCTTCACCAAGGGGACCGTCTCGGACGATCTCCGGACCATCTCGCAGGTCGGCGGGCGCGAGGCCGACGACTTCTACCGTGACCGCTGGAGCCACGACAAGGTCGTCCGGTCCACCCACGGGGTGAACTGCACCGGCTCCTGCTCGTGGAAGGTCTACGTCAAGGACGGCATCATCACCTGGGAGACCCAGCAGACGGACTATCCCTCGGTCGGCCCGGACTCCCCCGAGTACGAGCCCCGCGGCTGCCCCCGTGGCGCGGCGTTCTCCTGGTACACCTACTCCCCGACGCGCGTGCGCTACCCCTACGTGCGCGGCGTCCTGCTCCAGATGTTCCGGGAAGCCAAGTCCCAGCGCGGCGGCGACCCGGTGAAGGCGTGGGAGCACATCGTCGAGAACCCGCTGCGGGCCAAGGCCTACAAGTCCGCCCGGGGAAAGGGCGGCCTGGTCCGGGCCACCTGGGACGAGGCCAGCGAGATCGTCGCCGCCGCGCACGTCCACACGATCAAGAAGTACGGGCCAGACCGGGTCGCTGGCTTCTCGCCCATCCCCGCGATGTCGATGGTCTCGCACGCCTCCGGGGCCAGGTTCGTGAACCTCGTCGGCGGGTCGATGCTGAGCTTCTACGACTGGTACGCCGACCTCCCCGTCGCCTCGCCACAGGTCTTCGGCGACCAGACCGACGTGCCCGAGTCCGGTGACTGGTGGAACGCGGGCTACCTGATCATGTGGGGCTCCAACCTCCCCGTCACCCGCACCCCGGACGCACACTGGATGACCGAGGCGCGCTACCGCGGCCAGAAGGTCATCGCAGTCGCCCCCGACTACGCCGACAACGTGAAGTTCGCCGACGAGTGGCTGGCTGCCAAGCCCGGCACCGACGCCGCCCTCGCGATGGCGATGGGCCACGTCGTGCTGAAGGAGTTCTTCGTCGACCGGCAGACGCCGTACTTCACCGAGTACGTGAAGTCCTACACCGATCTGCCCCACCTGGTCCGCCTCGAGGAGGCGACCGACGGTGAGTACACCGCCGGCAAGTTCCTCACCGCCGCCGACCTCACTGACCACCTCAGCGACGAGAACGCCGCATTCAAGACCGTGCTCATCGACTCGGTAACCGGCGAGCCGGTCATCCCGAACGGGTCCCTGGGCCATCGGTACGGCGAGGCGGGCGTGGGCAGCTGGAACCTCGAGCTCGGCGACGTCGACCCGGTTCTGTCCCTGCTGGACACCGCGACCGAGTCCGTCGTCGTCCGGATGCCGCGCTTCGACACCCCCGACGGCGCGGCCGCCGCTCTCCCCCGAGGCGTCCCCGTGCGTCGCGTGGACGGCCACCTGGTCACGACCGTGTTCGACCTGCTCCTCGCGCAGTACGGGGTAGGCAGGTCGCACCAGGGTCAGGAGCTTCCCGGGGTCTGGCCGACCGGGGACAACAAGGGATACGACGACGCACAGTCGCCGTACACCCCCGCCTGGCAGGAGACCATCACGGGAGTGCCGGCCGCCACCGCCGCTCGGATCGGGCGGGAGTTCGCCCAGAACGCCGAGGAGTCCAAGGGCCGGTCCATGATCGTCATGGGTGCCGGCACCAACCACTGGTTCCACTCCGACACGATCTACCGCGCCTTCCTCACCCTCACCAACCTCACCGGCTGCCAAGGTGTCAACGGCGGTGGATGGGCCCACTACGTCGGCCAGGAGAAGGTCCGCCCGATCACCGGCTACACCCAGATCGCCAACGCTCTGGACTGGAACCGCCCGCCGCGCAACATGATCCAGACGGCGTACTGGTACCTGCACACCAACCAGTTCCGCTACGACCAGTTCGGCGCCGACACCCTCTCGGCGACCACGGGCAAGGGCCAGCTCGCCGGCAAGTCCACTGCCGACGTCATCGCCCAGAGCGCGCGGATGGGCTGGATGCCGTCGTATCCCACCTTCGACCGCAACCCGCTCGACCTCAGCGACGACGCCGCTGCCGCAGGCAGGCCGATCGGCGAGTACGTCGTCGAACAGCTCAAGTCCGGCGAGCTGGACTTCGCCGGCGAGGACCCGGACGCCCCCGGCAACTACCCGAGGATCCTGTCGATCTGGCGGGCCAACCTCCTCGGCTCGTCCGGCAAGGGCAACGAGTACTTCCTCAAGCACCTGCTCGGCACCGACTCCTCGGTGCGAGCCACCGAGACACCCGAAGGGCAACGGCCCGTCGACGTGAAGTGGCGGGACGAGGCACCGGAGGGAAAGCTCGACCTGCTCATGACGATCGACTTCCGGCAGACCAGCACCACGATCTTCTCCGACGTCGTCCTCCCGGCCGCGACCTGGTACGAGAAGCACGACCTCAACACCACCGACATGCACCCCTTCGTGCACTCCTTCAACCCCGCCATCGCCCCGCCGTGGCAGACCCGCACCGACTGGGACGCCTGGCAGACGATCGCCGAGAAGTTCAGCGAGCTCGCCGCCACCCATCTCGGCGTCCGCAAGGACGTGGTCGCCGTGCCGCTCACCCACGACACCCCTGACGCGATGGCCAACCCACACGGCGTCGTGCGCGACTGGAAGAAGGGCGAGTGTGAACCGATCCCCGGCGTCACGATGCCCAAGCTCGTCGAGGTCGAGCGTGACTACGGCGCAGTCGCAGCGAAGATGAACGCACTCGGCCCCCTGGTGGACACGCTCGGTGCGACCACCAAGGGCGTCACCTTCGAGCTCAGCAAGCAGGTCGACTACCTCCGGGCCAAGAACGGAGCGGTCCGGGGCGGCGTGGCCGACGGTCGGCCGTCGTTGAGGAAGGACGTCAACGTGTGCGAGGCGATCCTCGCGATGTCCGGGACCACCAACGGGCACCTGGCCACCCAGGGCTTCAAGACGCTCGAGAAGCGCACGGGGGTCCGGCTGGCCGACCTGGCCGAGGAGCACGAGGGCAAGCAGATCACCTTCGCCGACACCCAGGGTCCGCCCGTGCCGGTGATCACCTCGCCGGAGTGGTCGGGCTCGGAGACCGGGGGGCGGCGCTACTCGCCCTTCACGATCAACGTGGAGCGCAAGAAGCCCTGGCACACCCTGACCGGGCGGATGCACTTCTACCTCGACCACGACTGGATGACCGAGCTCGGCGAGGGCCTCCCGGTCTACCGGCCGCCGCTCAACATGGCGGCGCTGTTCGCGGAGCCCGCGCTGGGCACCGTGTCGGACGGCTCGGCCGGCCAGGTCGAAGGGCTGACCGTACGGTACCTGACTCCTCACAACAAGTGGTCGATCCACTCGGAGTACCAGGACAACCTGTTCATGCTCTCGCTCTCGCGCGGCGGCCAGAACATCTGGATGAGCGACCGCGACGCGGCCAAGGTGGGCATCAAGGACAACGACTGGATCGAGGCCGTCAACCGCAACGGCGTCGTCGTCGCCCGGGCGATCGTCTCGCACCGGATGCCGGAGGGAACGGTGTACATGTACCACGCCCAGGACCGGCTGATCGACGTCCCGCTCGCGGAGACGTCCGGCAAGCGCGGAGGAATCCACAACTCACTCACCCGGCTGCTCGTGAAGCCGTCCCACCTGATCGGGGGGTACGCCCAGCTGACGTTCGCGTTCAACTATCTCGGCCCCACCGGCAACCAACGTGACGAGGTCACCATCATCCGCAAGCGCAGCCAGGACGTGACGTACTGATGAAGGTCATGGCCCAGATGGCAATGGTGATGAACCTCGACAAGTGCATCGGGTGCCACACCTGCTCGGTGACCTGCAAGCAGGCATGGACCAACCGCTCGGGCACCGAGTACATCTGGTTCAACAACGTCGAGACTCGGCCCGGGCTCGGCTACCCGCGCACCTACGAGGACCAGGAGAAGTGGAAGGGCGGGTGGGAGCTCACCAAGAGCGGCCGCATGAAGCTCAAGGCAGGCGGACGCCTCAAGAACTTGATGACGATCTTCTCCAACCCCATCCTCCCGTCGATCGGCGAGTACTACGAACCGTGGACGTACGACTACTCCACACTCACCGACGCTCCTGCCCAGGAGCACACGCCGGTCGCACGGCCCAAGTCACTGATCAGCGGCAAGAACATGAAGATCGAGTGGTCGGCCAACTGGGACGACGACCTCGGCGGCTCCACCGAGACCGCGCATCGCGACCCCATGCTCAAGAAGATCGCCGACAAGGTGAAGTTCGAGTTCGAGCAGACCTTCATGTTCTACCTTCCCCGGATCTGCGAGCACTGCCTGAACCCGTCGTGCGCCGCATCGTGCCCCAGCGGCGCCATCTACAAGCGCGAGGAGGATGGGATCGTCCTGGTCGACCAGGACAAGTGCCGCGGCTGGCGCAAGTGCGTCTCGGGCTGCCCCTACAAGAAGATCTACTTCAACCACCGCACCGGCAAGGCCGAGAAGTGCACGTTCTGCTTCCCGCGCATCGAGGTCGGCCTGCCGACCGTGTGCGCCGAGACGTGCGTGGGTCGACTGCGCTACATCGGCCTGATGCTCTACGACGCGGACAAGGTCCTCGCGGCAGCCTCCACCACCGACGACCAGGGGCTCTACGAGGCCCAGCGCGACGTCTTCCTCGATCCGTTCGACCCCGAGGTCATCCGTGGGGCGGAGAAGGCCGGGATCGCCCGGGACTGGATCGACGCCGCTCAGCGCTCACCGATCTACGCCCTGATCAACACGTTCAAGGTCGCGTTGCCGCTGCACCCGGAGTACCGCACGATGCCCATGGTCTGGTACATCCCACCGCTCTCCCCCGTGGTCGACGTCGTCGCTGAGACCGGGGAGGACGCCGAGGACAAGGGCAACCTCTTCGCAGCGATCGACGCCCTGCGGATCCCCATCGAGTACCTCGCTGAGCTCTTCACTGCCGGCGAGGTCGAGCCCGTTGACGCCGTGCTCAAGAAGCTCGCCGCGATGCGCTGCTACATGCGCGACATCAACATGGGCCGCGACCCGGACGCGTCGATCCCGGCTGCGGTCGGGATGAGCGAGGAGGAGATGTACGACATGTACCGCCTCCTCGCGATCGCGAAGTACGACGAGCGATACGTCATCCCGCCGGCGCACGCCGAGCAGGCCCACTCCCTGGAGGAGCTGTCCACGGAGTGCTCGGTGTCGGAGTACGGCGGCGGGCAGCAGGACCTCTTCGGCGAGGGTTCCGGAGTGCCGACGCCGATCGCGGTCGAGAACTTCCAGATGCTGCAGGACCGGCAGACCTCCGACTCGTTGGCCGGCCCCAGCAACACGAAGGGACGCGTCAACCTGCTCAACTGGGATGGCAAGGGCTCCCCGCCGGGGATGTTCCCACCGACGGGATCCGACTCATGAGCAGCCGCCGCCCGAAGCCGACCCTTCCCCCCGACCAGCTCACCATCGTGTGGCAGTCGGTCTCCCTGCTCCTCGACTACCCCGACGAGATGCTTCTGGCCCGCGCCGACCTGCTCAGGTCCGCCTCGCGGCGGCTGACGCCGGAAGTCGGGGGCTCCCTCCGGGCCTTCCTGGACCACCTCGAGTCCACCCCGCTGCCAGAGCTCCAGGCCGACTACGTCGAGACGTTCGACACGCGGCGCCGCTGCAACCTGTTCCTGACCTACTTCGCCCACGGAGACACCCGG
Source organism: uncultured Actinomycetota bacterium (assembly GCA_963740865.1). Taxonomy (GTDB): domain Bacteria; phylum Actinomycetota; class Actinomycetes; order Actinomycetales; family Dermatophilaceae; genus Pedococcus. The sequence goes on along the minus strand of CAVUGH010000004.1, from coordinate 175,941 downwards.
AAGCGCGGAATGGCACTGCTCCGGTTCAAGCAGTCGTACCTGCGCGCCGGGTTCGAGCTGGACGACGGGGAGCTGCCCGATCACCTCTGTGTCGTGCTCGAATTCGCCGCCACCGTCGACCAGGAGATCGGCCGCGACCTGATGCTCGACCACCGGGCCGGCCTCGAGCTGCTGCGACTCTCGCTGCGGGACATGGGCTCCCCGTGGGCGAACCTGATCGATGCCGTCACCGCCACGTTGCCGCCGCTGCGCGGTGACGAGCGCGACGCCGTCCGGCGCCTCGCCGCTGAAGGGCCACCCGAGGAAGAGGTGGGGCTCGCCCCGTTCGCCAACCCGCAGTTCAGCCCCGGAGCGGACACGGGCGCCGCAACAGCATCCATCTCGCTGCCCATGCCGTCGTTCCCGGGAGCCCGCACATGAACGAGTTCCTCTTCGTCATCCTTCCCTACCTGTGCCTGACGACCTTCGTGGTCGGTCATCTGTGGCGTTATCGCTACGACAAGTTCGGGTGGACCACGCGGTCGTCCCAGCTCTACGAGAACCGCCTGCTGCGCATCGGGAGCCCCCTGTTCCACTTCGGGATGCTGGGAGTCGTCGGGGGCCACATCATCGGCCTGCTGGTGCCGCAGTCCTGGACTGACTGGGCCGGGATCAGCGAGCATGCCTACCACGTGGTTGCCGTCACGGGAGGTCTGCTGGCCGGGGTGATGGCCGTGGTCGGCATGGCGATCCTGATCTACCGCCGACGCACCGTTGGCCCCGTCTTCTCCGCCACGACGCGGATGGACAAGGTCATGTACGCCTTCCTCGCCGTGGTGATCATGCTGGGCATGTGGAACACCATCGCCGGCTCGATCATGACGATCGGCGGCGAGTACAACTACCGCGAGGGCGTATCCGTCTGGTACCGCTCGTTCCTCGCGTTCCACCCCGACGCCTCGCTGATGGCGGACGCACCGCTGGGATTCCAGCTGCACGCGCTGGTCGCCTTCGGGTTGTTCGCCCTGTGGCCCTTCACCAGGCTGGTACACGTGTTCAGCGCGCCGGTCGGCTACCTGACCCGCCCCTACATCGTCTACCGCAGCCGCGACGACACCGATCTCGGCAGCCACCGGCCACGTCGAGGGTGGGACCGAGTGGGCTGAGGCCTGCGACCACCGCGCGCCCACAGAAGCGTGGGTGGGGGGCAGCATGCGACGGGCGGCGCGGTCGGTGCAGCGTGAGTCAGTGCAGCGTGAGTCAGTGCAGCGCGACCGTGAGCAGGACCACGGCGTCGGTGATCGCCGTCAGGGCGTGGCGCGTAGCCGGGATGGCGACGATCTCCCCGGCGTGCAGCACCCACGCCTGCCCTGTCGTGTGAAGCCGCGCCTGACCACTGATCACCTGCAGCGTGGCAGCGGGAGGCGACTCGTGCTCGGCCAGCTCGGCCCCTTCGACGAGGGCGATGACGGTGGCGCGCATGGAGGGGCCGGAGTTGATGGTCTCGGCGGCTCGCTGGGAGGCGTGCGCGCGTGCCGTGTCCAGGAGGCGACCGGCGAGGTCGGTGAGCAGCACGACCCCATCGTTGCCTCCAGCCCGGGCATGGATCATTTCGAGGGGCGAGCTGTCAGTCTTCACAAAGACTCCTTCAGTGCCAGATTGAGGCCGCTACCCGCGCGGGTGCGGACGCCTTCGATTTGTTCCCAGTCGGTACTGCTCAGACTCGCAAGGGCAGCGGGAAACACTCCGTCCTGTTCCTTGAGGATGTGTTCTCGCAGCAGGTGGATGGTGGACAGGAGTCGGGCCGGCCAGGTGGGGTCGTCCGGCACGCCGGCCGCGCACTCCGAGAGGACGGCCTCGATCTGCCGATGCTCCGAGCGCAGGGCCTCGACATGCTCGGGGAAGCTGTCGGACATCGCCGGGAACAGGCCCTCTTCCTCGACAACGGTGTGCGGCCCCAGGAGTTCATTGACCCAACGACAGGTGTCGACCAGGGCGAGGAGGTCGCCGTCCTTCAGCTGCCGGCGAGCCGTGCCGATGGCGGACACCACGGCGTCATGCTCCACCGTCAGCTCAGCAAGGACGGCGATCTCCTGGCAGCCGCAGTACTCGCACATCAGCGGGCGACAATGGCGAGGGCGGGTATGTTCCTGGCGCGGGCTGTGGACATCACGAGACGCCTCCGTCTGTTGGGGTCACCCCCACACTGGTCGCATGACAGTGCGGGGGACAGGGACCAATGGCCTGCCATCGCAGGCGTTCCGCAGTGGGCCAGCTTGAGACCGACGACTCCCCCAACGATCATCACGAGGAAGGCGACCTTGAACGCAGTGAGCGGCTCCTCACCGGTTGCGATCGCGTAGGTGACGGTGAGCACCGCGCCGATCCCCACCCACACTGCGTAAGCAGTACCGATCGGCAGCCCGCGCATCGCAAATGCCAGACCCGCCATGCTCGCGGCGAGGGCCGCCACGAAGACGCCTGTGGGCCCCAGCCTGGTGAGACCCTCGGATCGACCCAGAGCTGTCGCCCAGACCGCTTCCAAGATTCCGGACACGACAAGTACGAACCAGTGCATGGTGTTCTCCCGCGCGCCGTCTTGTCGCTCGCCGGGTACGGCACCCTCGTCCGGGAGCCCATCTCGGGCTCACCGACAGCATCTCACCGCCGCGACACGAGGGCACAACCGGTGCGGTGGGAGGGGATGAGTTTCGCCACCGTCGCGGGTCTCTACCAAGACCGATGGACCGAACGCGAGGAGAGCGACATGACCGCCACCTACACCTTCGACGTCTTTTCCAGCCTCGACGGCTTCGGCGCTGCGAGCGGAAACTGGACCGGCTACTGGGGCAAGCAAGGCCCAGAGCTGCTCGACCACCGCCTGGCCCAGTACGAGCCGGAGCAGCGGATCGTCCTCGGCGCCAACACCTACCGAGCCTTCGCGCAGATGCTGGCCTCGAGCACCGAGGACTCAGAGGTGCGTGACCCGTGGGTCACGCGGATGACGCACCTACCCGCCCTCGTCGTGTCGACCACGCTGGAAGGTCCCCTCGACTGGCCGGACGCAACCATCGCGGACGGCGACGCCGTCGACGTCGTCGCGCGACTCAAGGAGGAGTCGGACGTGCCGTTGCGCTCACACGGCAGTCTGTCGATGAACCGGGCGCTGATGGCCGCCGGTCTGGTCGACCGCGTGCAGGTGACCGTCTTCCCCGTGATCACCGGTCAGACCGGGCTGGACCCGATCTTCCACGGCGCGGCCGACTTCGACCTCGAGCTGCTCGAGCACCACACGCTCGACGGCCACACCCAGGAGCTCATCTACCGACCCACCCTGCACTGACCCGACCCGGTGCCGCACTCGGTCGGCGCTCCGGCGGTGGCCGTGAGTGGATGAGCTCGCGTCCGGTGTCGAATCGGGCTGCAGCCGTTCGTGGGAAGGGTGGAGAGTGGCTGTCGAGACCACCCCTGGCCAAGGAGGAGACATGACCCAGTACGTCATCGCGTTCAACAACACGTGGGTGCCCGACCACACTGCCGAGGAGCTGGGCGAGAAGTCCGACGCCCTCAGACCGGTGATGGAAGAGATGAAGGCGGCCGGCGTCCTCGTCTTCGCCGGTGGGGTGGACGACGCGGACCCGGTGTTCAGTGTGGACGCGTCGAGCGGCACGCCGATGTTCACCGACGGGCCGTTCGTCGAGTCCAAGGAGCACCTCGGCGGGTTGACCGTGGTGGAGGTGGCCGGCGAGGAGGCGGCGCGGCTGTGGGCGGGCAAGATCGCGGCGGCCTGCGGCTGGCCACAGGAAGTCCGACAAGTGCGGTGACCGAAGCCGGGGCAAGCATCGCCGATGGATGCCCCCTTCGCAGCGTCCCGGGACTTCGTGACGCTGTCGGCTGCGGACGAGACCCGCCCGACTAGAACGCGGCGACTCCGGCCGTGACGGCGAGGGCCAGACCGAACGCGTAGGTCCCCATGGCCCCGGTCATCCTGGGTGCCGACTCCGCGGCGAGCGTCCTGGCCCTGAGCATCGAGAAGGCGTGCAGGAGGCGCGACGTCGTGGCGGCGACGATGAGTCCGAGCGCCCAGGGCTGCGGGGACAGCCATCCCACGAGGAGGAACAACGCGATCAGCGTCGGGACGTACTCACTGGCGTTGCCGTGCGCCCGCTGCGCGATGAGCAGCGGGTCGGCGGGATCCGTCGGCATCTGGCTGCCGCCGCGCTTGGCTGCGTAGCCACGGTTGAGCGAGACGTTGAAGCCGAGGACGAAGATCGTGCCGGCCAGGATTGCCGAGCAGACGATGGCTGTGGTCATGACGGTGCCTTCCATGAGGTGTGCGTGAGGACGTGGGAGACGAGGTCGGCGCAGTAGGTCGTGCCGAGCAGGGCGTCGGCCTTGCGCAGCGCGCCGGGTGAGGTCACGTTGACCTCGATGAGGTGGTCGCCGATGACGTCGAGCCCGACGCACCGCAGGCCGTGCTCGCGCAGTGTGGGAGCGAGGCGTTCGACGATCTCGAGGTCGCGGGCGGTGAGCTCGGCCGGGCCGTCCGGGCTCACGATGCGGAAGTCACCGGTCACCGGGTGACGGATGCTGGCACCGACGGCGACTCCGTCGAGCAGGTAGATCCGTTTGTTGCCGGACTCGACCTGCGCCAGGTAGGGCTGGGCCATTACTGCATGAGCCCCACCGTGTGTCGAGGTCTCGATGATCGACGCCAGGTTCGGGTCGCCCTGCGACAGCAGGAAGACACCTCGTCCGCTGAACCCGTCCACCGGCTTCAGGACGATGCGCTCATGCGCCGCCAGGAACGTGCGGATCGTGTCGGCGCGTGCGGTTACGACCGTCGGCGGCACGAGGTCGGGGAGGGAGAGTCCGATCAGGTGCTCGCTGCAGGCACGTAGCCCACCAGGGGCATTGACCATCGCCGTGCTGCCGGGATCCACGTGGTCGAGGACGTACGTCGCCGCGAGGAAGTCCGGGTCGACCGGGGGCTCGAGACGCATGAACACCGCGTCCACCTCGTCGAGGCGCACCAGCTCCTCAGGCCCCGCGTCATACCAAGGGTGCGGGACCGTCCAGCGACAGCCAGCCTCCGGGGTGGACGGCGCCAGCTTGAGGGCCCGCGCCCACGCCACGGCCCGGCCATCCCTGACCTCCAGCCCTCTCGCCTCGGTGGCCCACACCTCGACACCGAGGTCCTGGGCGGCGTGCATCAGGCCGATGCTCGTGTCGAGCGACGCATCGAGGCCGTCGAGCGGATCGACGATGAACAGCGTTCTCATGCCGCCACCTCCCGCACCCCGATGACGTCCAGCAGCGGCATCGGGTCAGCGTTCTGCCACTGGTCCCAGTACGTCGGGAGGGTGGGCAGCAACAGGTCGAGCGCCTCGCGCCGCAACCGCTCGTCATACAACAGCGCCCAGATGGTGCCGAGGAGCTCGGCGGTCGGACGCTGGGAGTCGAGGTAGCGCAGCTCGAGGTACCCGCCCCGCGGGCGGACCGGCGGGAAGAGCGTGTTGAGGTGGTACCGGTCGTCGTCGGCCTGTGGGACCGGGAGGCGCTCCGCAGCTCGGGCGAAGGCCTCGTAGGCGCCGACCGGGTCGCGCACGTCGAGGTGCCGGCCGTCGTAGCCTGTCCTGGCCGGGTCGATCCCCTGCCAGATGCGGGTCCGCTCGAGCGAGCCTCCGAAGGCACCGACCAGTGCGGGTCCCGCGAGGTTGGCGACCAGCCACTGCTCGCGACCGGCGTTGCCGGGCAACAGGTCCACGCAGACCTGGAGCGAAGCGGTGAGCCGCATCATCCGCCGGCCGGAGTCGCCGTGGCGGTCGAAGAGCTGCTGCATCGACAGGTATCGAGGCGTCTCGAGAGTCAGCGGCACGTCCTCCAGGGAGCGCCACGGGTCGACCCCGGTCAGGGCCACATCGGCGGTCTCGGCGATGGTGGCGAGGCACCAGTCCACCTCGCGGAGCAGTGCCGGGATGGATGCCTGCGGCGGCACGCTGAGCTCCAGCTGCCCACCAGGTTCGTATGACGGGTGGCCGCGTTCGAGGAGCTCCTCACCGAGGCGCGGGGTGCCGCGGACGTGCATCTCGAGCTCCACGCCGATCCGGCGAGCTCCGGTCGCGGGGGTGAACGCCTGGCTGACTGCTTCCCTCATGGGTCCTTCTCCATTTCGTCGCAGTTGCACTGCGGTCAATTACCGATAGAGTGAACCTCGTGGAGGAACGTGTCAAGAGGCATTACCGCTCGCCCGCTCGAACGGCGGCGGCTGAGGAGACACGGGCCCGCATCCGTGCGGCGGCGGTCGAGCTCTTCGTCTCGCGTGGGTTCCAGGGCACGACGCTCAAGGACGTGGCGGACAAGGCCGATGTCGGCGAGCGGACCCTCTACGACAGCTTCGGCACCAAGCTGGGTCTGCTCAGACACACGATGGCCATGCTGACGATGGGCGACGAGTCCCCGGTGCGGGCTGCCGATCGACCCGAGGCGATTGCTGCTCGCGAGCTGGACGACCCGCGGGAGGCGCTCGCCGCACATCTCAAGGGCGCGACCGACCTGATGAACCGGGCCGGCGACCTGCTCCTCGTTGCCGACGCCCTCCCGGGCGCCGACCCAGGTCTGGCCCGCACCGTCACCCACGGCAACCAGGCGGCATACGAGCTGAACCTCCAGCTGGCACAACGGTTCGAGACGCGGGGCGAGCTCCGAGCCGGGCTGAGCGCGGCTGACGCGGCGGACATCATGTACACCCTCAGCTCCCCCGGGGTGTTCCGCACCCTGCGCCGAATGCGGCGCTGGAGCCAACGCCGATACCAGGACTGGGTCGTCGCCACCGCGACCCTGCAGCTGCTGGACGACAGTCGTCGCTGACCTTCATCACCGTGTCCATGGGACAAAGGAGCCAGTCGTGATCCTCCCGAAGGTCCGGGACCCTCGCTTCGTGACGATCCGCCGTGGCGGGACCCTCACCGATCAGGACCACCACCTCCTCGCGCTGTGGGCCGCCTCGTGCGCGGAGCACGTCCTTGACCTCTTCGAGTCCGTGCAACCCGGCGACTCGCGACCCCGTGAGGCGATCGAGCAGGCCCGTGGCTGGGTCCGTGGCGAGGTCAGGATGATGGACGCCCGCGCGGCCGGCGGCCATGCGATGGGTGCAGCCAGGGACCTGCGAGGTGCAGCACGGCATGCCGCGTACGCCGCTGGCCAGGCCGGGGCCGTCGCCCACGTCGCCGCGCACGAGCTGGGAGCGGCCGCCTACGCGATCAAGGCCGTGCGTGCTGCGGCGCCGGACCGCCAGAGCGAGGCTGCCGGGCGGCTCGAGTGCCAGTGGCAGCGTGACCAGCTACCGGACGCGATCCGCGAGCTCGTCCTTGATGACCAGAGGTTGCGCAATGACCTCTGTTGGCAGGTCTTTGACTGCTGAGCACGGGTCGCGAGCTGCCCGTGTCCGTGGTTGCCACTCGCCAGATCAGTCACCCGTAGGCGACCGGGGTGGTCAGGTAGTGACCCGCTCGATCAGGCGGACCAGCTCGGCCACGTCACGATCGTCGTCGAGCGAGGCCGGAAGACCAGCAGCCAGCTCCTGCAGGTCCTCGGCAGAGGTCCACTGCGACCATGGGCCGCCGGTGAGCCGGTCAGTCAGCATTGCCAGGACCCGGTCCTGGCGTAGGTGGGGTGAGGCCTGCTCGACGCTGCGGGCGCACTCGACACCGCGGAGCTGCCTGGTGCGCTCGACCGGTCGGCCGTCGGCGTCGAGGTAGCGGACCGTGGCCTTCACGAACGACGCATCGCGCGCCCCCTCGCGCAGCTCGACGTCGTAGAGCGCGGTCGTGGCGTGGCCGGCGAAGACCTCACCGCCGTCGACCGTGTCGTTGCGGAAGTCCCGGTCCGCCACGTCGCGGTTCTCGTAGCCCAGGAGCCGGTCGGTATCCCCTTACCTGGTCGGGGTCGAACTCGACCTGAGCCTTGGCTTCGCTAGCCACCACTTCCAGCGAGCCGGACAAGCCGTTGGCGAAGACGCGCTCGGCCTCGTCGGACGTGTCGACGTAGACGTGCCAGCCGTCGCCTCGGTCACCGAGCTGCTCGAGCACCTGGTCGTCGTAGTTCTCGATGCCGACCCCGACCGAGATCAGGTTCGTCCCCGCCCGTGCCTGGGCGCTGATTCGCTCGAGGATCCCGCCGGGAGTGGTGTCGCCGACATTGGCGACACCGTCGCTGACCAGCACGACGCGCGACATGCGGCCCTTCCCGTGCATCGACCGCGCCAGGTCGTAGCCGAGCTTCAGGCCGGCTTCGGCATTCGTGGACTGCTGCGGATGAAGGGAGTCGATCGCCTTGCCGATGGCCCGATGGTCCGACGCCTCGGTCGGCTCGAGGGCCACCTTGGCCTGGGTCGAGTAGCAAACCATGACAACGCGATCCGTCTCCCGCAGCGAGGCGGCGATGGTCCGCACGACGACCTTGGTCGTCTCCATCTTGCCCGCCTGGCCCATCGAACCCGAACAGTCCACGACGAGGACAAGGTCTGCGTCATGACGGGATTCGTCGTCGGCGTCCGGGCTGCTGATTCCGACCCGGACCAGTCGGTGACCTTCGCGGAAGGGCAGGGCGGCCGCGTCAATGCTCACGTCGAGTCCCTCGCGTGGGGCCTCGTAGCCCTGCTCGAAGTAGTTGACGAACTCCTCGGTGCGAACCTCGCTCTGGGCGACCCTGCTGCCCTGGTTCACCGCGTCGCGGAAACGGGTGTACGAGCCGGTGTCGATGTCGAGGGCGAAGGTCGAGGGCGAAGGTCGAGAGGGAGTCCTCGCCCGGGTCGGTCATGTCGAGGTCGCGGGTCGGCCGCAGGGCGTTGGGGAGGCGCTGCTGGTCGTCGGGAGGCGTAGCTGGTCGGGCCCCGGCCGGACCGAGTGGTTGCCGCTGCCGTCGCTCGACCCGCCGCCCTCGGCACATGCGGTGACGGCCAGGGCGATCGCGGCTCCAATGGCCACGTGCGACATGGACCTACGGTGCTTCCGTGCTTCCATGCTGATGCCCCCTTGCGTCGTCCCCGGATCTGCGTAGGACTGAACGTAGGGGCGAGTGGTTGCAGGAAATGGCATCAGTTGCCGGGACGTGACCGGACCCGATGACCGTTCGTGTCTGCTGAGATCCCGGCGTGACCCAGGGGTGACCGCGGCGCGACAGTCGGCCGCCGACAGATGCCGCCGCCTCTGCCCTGAACCATCCGAATGGAGCGTCAGCCGAGTCCCACGTACGTCGTCTCGAGATACTCCTCGATGCCTTCGAACCCGCCCTCGCGCCCGAAGCCGGATGCCTTCATCCCACCGAAGGGCGCGGCTGCGTTCGACACGATGCCCTGGTTGACACCCACCATGCCGAACTCCAGCCCCACTGTGAGCCGCAGGACTCTCGAGAGGTCGCGGGTGAAGAGGTAGGCCGCGAGCCCGTACTCGGTGTCGTTGGCTCGGGCGATGGCCTCGTGCTCGGTGTCGAAGGTAGCGATCGCTGCGACGGGTCCGAAGATCTCCTCGCGCAGGAGCCGCGCATCGGCGGGCACGTCGGTGAGGACGGTGGGCGCGTAGAAGTAGCCCGCCTCCCCCACTGGCTTGCCTCCGCACGCGATCCGGGCGCCCCGCAGGACCGCGTCGTCCACGAGCTCCTCAACCTTCGCCTGGGCCGACGCATCGATCAGGGGCCCGACGTCCATGCCGGCCTCGCTGCCTCGTCCGATGGACAGCTGCTCCATCCGCGCCGTGAGTCGGGTGGCGAACTCGTCGGCCACACCCGCCTGCACGAGGAACCGGTTGGCTGCCGTGCACGCTTCACCCATGTTGCGCATCTTGGCGAGCATCGCGCCGTCCACCGCAGCGTCGAGGTCGGCATCGTCGAACACGATGAACGGGGCGTTGCCCCCCAGTTCCATGGAGACCCGCAGCAGCTGGGTGGCGGACTGCTCGACCAGCTTGCGTCCGACGGGCGTCGACCCGGTGAAGGTGAGCTTGCGGGTGCGCGCGTCGCGGACAAGCGGCTCCACCACCTGCGCGGTCCGGGTCGTCGTGATGACGTTGAGCACCCCGGCCGGGAGTCCGGCCTCGTCGAGAAGGGCGGCCAGGGCGAGCATCGAGAGGGGTGTCTGCGTCGCGGGCTTGACCACCATGGTGCAGCCGGCGGCGATGGCTGGCCCGATCTTGCGCGTCCCCATCGCGAGCGGGAAGTTCCACGGCGTGATCATCAGGGTGGGTCCGACCGGCTTCTTCATCGTGAGTAGCCGGGTGGCGCCGTTGGGCGCGGTCATCCACCGTCCTGAGATGCGTACCGCCTCCTCGGAGAACCACCGGAAGAACTCGGCGCCATAGGCCACTTCTCCCCGCGCCTCCGCAAGGGGTTTGCCCATCTCGAGGGTCATCAGCGTCGCGAAGTCCTCGGCTCGCTCGGTGAGCAGCTCGTAGGCCGAGCGCAGGAGTTCGCCGCGCTCGCGTGGCGCGGTCGCGGCCCAGCTCGCCTGGGCCGTCGAGGCGGCGGCAAGGGCGTCGCCTCCGTCGGTCACGGTGGCGTCAGCGACGGTGGCGAAGGCCAGACCCGTGGAGGGGTCTTCCACCTCCACTCGCGCGCCGTCGGAGGCTTCGCGCCATACGCCGTTGATGAACAGGTCGGTCGGGACAGTGGCGACGAGCGTCCGCTCGGCGGGTGACAACGTCATCTGGTGGATCTCCCTGTGCTGCAGTGGTTGTCAGGCGTGGGCTGCGAAGGCCTGCTCGAGGATGTCGAGCCCTTCGTGCAGCAGCTCGTCGGAGATCGCCAGCGGCGGCAGGAAGCGGAGCACGTTGCCGTAGGTCCCGGCGGTGAGGGTGACCAGTCCCTGCTGATGACATGCCGCGTTGACCCGTGCGGTCAGACCTGGGTTGGGGGCGTCGTCCCCGCCCCCCTTGACGAGCTCGACGGCGAGCATGGCGCCACGGCCGCGGATCTCCCCGACGACGTCGAACTTCTCGGCGAGCTTCCGGAGCCGTTCGGTGAACAGCGCCTCGACCTGGCGGGCCCGTCCACACAGGTCTTCGGCTTCCATGGTCTCGATCGCGCCGAGCGCGGCAGCGCACGCCACCGGGTTGCCTCCGTAGGTACCGCCGAGGCCGCCAGCGTGCACGGCATCCATGATCTCGGCACGACCGGTGACCGCCGCGAGGGGCAGGCCGCCCGCGATCCCCTTTGCCGTCGTGATGAGGTCAGGGACGACACGCTCGTGGTCGCAGGCGAACCAGTCACCGGTTCGGCAGAAGCCGGTCTGGATCTCGTCGGCGATGAACACGATGCCGTGCTCTCGGCACCAGTCGGCCACTCGGCGCAACCAGCTCTCTGGCGGCACGATGAAGCCGCCCTCCCCCTGGATCGGCTCGATGATGACGGCCGCGACGTTCTCCTCGCCGACCTGGGCGTGCACCTGCGAGGTGAACGCCTCGAAGGCCTCGTCCGCCACCCGCGTGCGATCGCCCATCCAGCGGTAGGGATAGGCCATCGGGACCCGGTAGACCTCGGACGCGAACGGCCCGAAGCCCTGCTTGTAGGGCATGTTCTTCGCGGTGAGGGCCATGGTGAGGTTGGTCCGTCCGTGGTACGCGTGGTCGAACGCCACGACAGCCGTCCGGCCGGTGAACACGCGCGCGATCTTCACGGCGTTCTCGACGGCCTCGGCGCCGGAGTTGAACAGCGCCGACCGCTTCTCGTGCGTGCCCGGCGTGAGGGCAGCGAGCTTCTCGCAGACCGCGAGGTACTCCTCGTAGGGCGTCACCATGAAGCAGGTGTGGGTGAACTCCTCCACCTGCTTCTGCACGCGCTCGACGACCCGCGGCGCGGAGCTGCCCACGGTGGTCACCGCGATGCCGGAGCCGAAGTCGATGAGGTGGTTGCCGTCGACGTCGACGAGCACTCCGCCGGCAGCCCGCTCGATATATACCGGCAGACCCGTGCCGACCCCAGCGGCCACGGTCGCCACCTTGCGCGCCTGCAGCGCCTGGGACCGCGGACCGGGGATGGCGGTGACGAGGCGACGGTGCTGCTCGACGGCTACAGACATGGAATCTCCTTGGGAGACAGAGGGGACAGGGGAAGGACGGAGGTATGACGGGTGGTCGCCTCCCAGCCTCGGGCCCGCCATGCCATGCTGTCCAATACCTGTTGAGCCTTGTCCTGATGCCTTGGAGGCATACTGTGGAGATCCGCACCCTGCGCTACCTCGTGGCCGTGGCCGACAACGGATCGGTGACGGCGGCCGCGGCCGCGGTGCACGTCACCCAGCCCTCGCTGTCGCGCCAGCTACGCCAGCTCGAACGCGAGCTGGGTGTCGGCCTCTTCGTCCGCGACGAGGGCCGGCTGCGGCTCAGCGCTGCCGGTGTGGAGTTCCTCCCCGTCGCCCGGGCGCTCGTGGCCCAGGCAGAGGAAGCACTCGACATCGCCGCGGCGATCGCCGCCGGTCGACTGCAGCAGGTCAGGATCGCCGCTCCGGGCACCACTCTCACCGACGTCGTGGCTCCATTCCTCGCCACCCTTGGCCCGGACGACCCGATGCCTGCCGTGCTGGAGGAGACACCTGCCTCGGTCTACGACACTCTCGTCCTGGGGGCGGACCTGGCGATCGGCACCACACCTCCCCCGCACCAGTTCGCCGGAATGGCCCTCGCCGACCTGCCCGTGTGGGCCTATGTCCCTCGTACCCATGACTGGGCCGGTCGCAACCACATCCCACTGGCCGAGCTGGTCGAGTGCCCCCTCTTGACGCAGAACCGCGACTACCACCCACGTCGCGCTCTCGACAGCGCGGTGGCAACAGCACGTCTCGCCTATGCGGATCTCCATGAGTTCGGCTCTCCGGAGGTCGCCCAGGCGGTCGCCGCCTCAGGCCGCGGCATCGCTGTGGTCTCGGACGACCCGCGGTTCGACCTCCAACCGCTCGGGATCGACGGCCCCACGGGTCCGTTGGGGATCAGCCTGTATGCCGCGTGGCACCCGGACCACCACGGAGCGGCAACCATCGGCCGCCTTGCCGCGCGACTGGCCGCCTTCTGCGTAGCCCGCTACGGCGAACAGGTGACGCCACAGCGCCGTCGGACACGGCGGCATACCCCGGTCCCCTGAGCGCTCACGAGGTGTGGCTGCTCATCACGTGCTTGATGCGGGTGTAGTCCTCGAGCCCGAAGATCGACAGGTCCTTGCCGACGCCGGACTGCTTGAACCCGCCGTGCGGCATCTCCGACGGGATGACCTGGTGGCAGTTGACCCACACGACGCCGAAGTCGAGGTCTGCCGACAGCCTGGTCGCGCGCCCGTGGTCGCGGGTCCAGACACTCGATGCCAGCGCGAAGTCGACGCCGTTGGCCTTGGCCAGCGCGTCGGCCTCGTCCCGGAACGACTGCACGGTCAGCACTGGCCCGAAGATCTCGCGTTGTACGACCTCGTCGTCCTGCTGCACGCCCGCGACCACCGTGGCGTCGACGAAATAGCCCGGGCCGTGGCTCGTGCCGCCCGCGAGGACCGAGGCGTGGGCAGGCAGGCGCTCGAGGAAGCCCTCGACCTGCGCCTGCTGGGCCACGCTGTTCACCGGACCGAAGGCGACATCGGCGTCGTCGGGATGGCCGGCGCGTTGGGCCGAGGCGGCCGACGCCAGCAGCCCCACGAACTCGTCGTGGACCCGCTCGTGCACGAGAACCCGGGTGGCGGCCGTGCAGTCCTGGCCTGCGTTGTAGTAACCGGCGCCGGCGATCGCCTCGGCGGTCGCGGCCAGGTCGACGTCGTCGAAGACCAGAGCCGGCGCCTTGCCGCCCAGCTCGAGGTGGACGTTCTTCAAGGTCTCGGCAGCCGAGGCCATCACCTGGGACCCGGCCCGGGTGCTGCCCGTGATGGCCACCATGTCGGGCCGTGGGTGGGACACCAGTGCACGACCGGTGTCGCGATCACCGCACACGACGTTGAGCACCCCCGGTGGCAGCACCTCCTGAGCCAGCTCGGCGAGGCGGACCGTTGACCAGGGCGTGGTGTCGGACGGCTTGAGAACCACCGTGTTCCCCGCCGCGAGTGCGGGCGCGATCTTCCAGATCGCCATCATCAACGGGTAGTTCCACGGGGTCACCTGCGAGATGACCCCGACCGGCTCACGCCGGATCGAGGAGGTGAAGCCTGCTTCGTACTCGGCGCTGGCCACGCCGTGCAGGACGCGAGCCGCGCCGGCGAAGAACCGGATCTGGTCGATGCACGGCAGCAGCTCGACCTCGCGGGTGAGGGCGCGGGGTTTGCCGGTGTTGCGGACCTCGCAGTCCAGCAGCTCCTCGGCGTGCAGCTCGACCAGGTCGGCCAGCTGCAGCAGCGATCGCTGGCGCTGGGCCGGGGTGGTCCGACGCCAGCTGACGAAGGCGTCGGAGGCAGCGCCGACAGCCGCATCCACCTCGGCCGCCGTGGACAGCGGCGAGTCACCGAGCACCGCTCCGGTGGCAGGGTCGTAGAACTCCATCGAGGCGGCCGACGAGGCGGCCCGACCGTTGACGATGTTGCGCAAGGAAGGCATGACGAACTCCAGCAGGGTGTCGGTGAGCGGTGATCAGCGTGGTGGTGGGCCGCGGAGGGCGTCGGTGGTCCTCCAGCCGAGTCAAGGGACGACGACGTCGGTCAGACGCGGTGGTAGACGACCGTAGGGCGGTCGGCCGAGAGCGCCTGTGCCGCAAGGGGTCCCAGCTCGTCGACCGAGGCGGCTTCGACGCCGTACGCCCCGATTGCCCGGGCCAGCGCCGGGATGTCGGGACGGTAGAGGTCGACTGCCTGGGGCTCGATGCCGCGGTCGACCATCTGCTCTCGGATCTCCGCGTAGCCGCCGTTGTCCACGATCACGACCGGGATGGCCAGCCCCTGCTCGGTGGCCGTGATGAGCTCCTGGATGGAGAACATGGCGGCACCGTCGCCGAAGAGGGCGACGACCGACCGGTCGGGAGCAGCGATCTTGGCGCCGATCGCGGCCGGCAGGCCGTAGCCGAGCGTCGCGTAGCCGGTCGGGTAGAGCAGCCGGTTCGCCGGGGTGAACGGCCAGGAGTGGACCGTCCCGTAGTAGGTGACCTGCGAGCTGTCACCAGCCACCACGGTGTCAGCCGGGAGCGCGTTGGCGAGGGATCGCTGGATGGGTTCCCATGCCGCACCGGACTCCGCCGCCTCGGCGTCGATCTGGCCGCGGAGCGTGGAGGCCCGCGCCAGGTCCCAGCCGCGGATCCCCTTGTCGCGCAGTGCATCCACGAGATCCCGGAGAGTCAGCCGGGCATCGGCGACGATGGCAAGGTCGGCACGGACGTTCTTGTGTGCCTGCGCGGCGTCGAGGTCGATGCGCACCACCGTGCGCTCCCCCGCGCGGCCGGGGGCAACGGTGCCGCCCCACAGGTCGGAGTCCCCCAGCTCGGAGCCGACGATGAGGAGCACATCGGCTGCGTTTACGGCATCGTGGGCGGAGCCGAGTCTGGCCCCGGCTCCCAGGGAAGCAGGGTGAGCCTCGTCGAGGACGCCCTTGCCGTTGACCGTCGTGAGGACAGGTATGCCGAGCTCAGCCAGGGCGCGCAGCTCGGCGGTCGCACCTCGCGCGCCACCACCGGCGACGACGAGAGGGTTCGCGGCGCCAACCAGCGCGGCTGCGACAGCATCGACGGCTGGGCGGTCAGCCCGTGCCGCCCCCGGAAGCGGGCGGCGAGCACACGGCGTACGCGTCCAGTCGCCCTCGAGGACGTCGACCGGCACCTCGAGGTGCACGGGCCGCGGGCGGCGGCTGGCAAAGCCCTCGAAGATGTCGGCCACGATGTCGGGGATGTCGTCCGCCGACTCCGCGCGGATGCTGCGCCCGGTCACAGCGTCGAGGGCGGCCTGTTGGTTCTTGACCTCGTGCAACCACCCCACGTCGGCGCCCACGCGTCCTCGCGGGGCCCCCGGCGAGACGGCGAGGACCGGGATGGAGTCCGCGTAGGCGGTCGCGAGGGCTGTGACGGCATTGGTGATGCCCGGCCCCGAGGTGGTGATGAGCACCCCGGGACGTCCGCTGACGCGCGCGAAGCCGTCCGCGGCATACCCGGCGCCCTGCTCGTGCCTGGTGACGACGTGGCGGATCCCTGACTGCGGCAGGTAACGGTAGAGCTCGAGGTTGTGGGTGCCCGGGATGCCGAACACGTCCGAAACCCCATGAGCCACCAGGGAGTCGATGACGGCGGCGCCGCCGGTGACGGTCTCGCTCATGACGTGGCTCCTTCGCGTGGTGCCATCGCCGAGATCAGCTCGTAGGCCGCATGGGCGGCAGCGATGCCGGTGATCTCCGCGTGGTCGTAGGCGGGCGACACCTCGACGACATCCGCGCCGACGAGGTTGAAGTCGCTGAACGCGCGGAGGATGTTGAGCAGCTCACGGCTGGTGAGCCCGCCCGCCTCAGGAGTGCCTGTCCCGGGAGCGAAGGCGGGGTCCAGCACGTCGATGTCGAGGGACACGTAGGTCGGCCGGTCCCCCACGCGCGCCTTGATCCGCTCGACCGCACCCCTCCAACCCAGGTCGTCCATGTCGTGGCAGCCGATGACCTGGAAGCCGAGCACCTGGTCGTCGCTGAGGTCCTGGGGCGAGTACAACGGGCCACGGATCCCGACGTGGATGCTGCCGGTCTTGTCGATCAGGCCCTCTTCACTCGCGCGACGGAAGGGCGTGCCGTGGGTGATCGGTGCTCCGAAGTAGGTGTCCCACGTGTCGAGGTGGGCGTCGAAGTGGACGACCGCGATCTCGCCGTGCTGTTCGTGCAACACGCGCAAGAGGGGCAGCGCGATGGTGTGGTCGCCCCCGATCGTCATCAGCTTGGCGCCGGTCCCGGCGATCTCACGGGCCGACTCGTCGATCTGACGGACGGCTTCGAGGATGTCGAAGGGGTTGCAGGCGACGTCTCCGGCGTCGACCACCTGCTGCACCGCGAACGGCTCGACGTCCTGGACGGGGTTGTAGGTCCGCAACAGCTTGGACGCGGCACGGACGTGGGCGGGACCGAACCTGGCGCCGGGGCGATAGCTGACCCCGGAGTCGAAGGGGACACCCAGCACCGCGACGTCGGCCCGCTCGACCTCATCGAGACGTGGGAGTCGGGCAAAGGTGGCCGGCCCGCCGTAACGGGGGGTGACGGTCGCGTCGACGGGACCGCGTGGAGGTGTTGAGGTCTTGAGGTCAGCCATGGTCAGAGCACTTTCGAGAGGAATGCCTGGGTCCGGGCATGCTGCGGGTTGCTGAAGACGTCGTGGGGCTTGCCCTCCTCGACGATGACGCCGCCGTCCATGAAGACGACGCGGTCGCAGACTTCGCGGGCGAAGCCGATCTCGTGGGTGACGACGATCATCGTCATCCCGTCGGCAGCAAGACCCTTCATGACGTCGAGCACCTCGCCGACGAGCTCGGGGTCGAGCGCGGACGTGGGCTCGTCGAACAGCATCAGGGCCGGCTCCATGGCCAGCGCTCGGGCGATCGCCACGCGCTGCTGCTGGCCGCCTGAGAGCTGGGCGGGGTAGGCGGACGGCTTGTCGGCCAGGCCAACCCGGTCCAGGAGCTCGATCGCCCGGGACTTCGCCTCGGCCTTCGGGACTCCCTTGACGAAGACGGGTGCCTCCATGACGTTCTGCAGAGCCGTGAGGTGCGGGAAGAGGTTGAACCGCTGGAAGACCATCCCCACGTCGCGTCGCGCCGCCGAGACCTCCTTGGGCTTGAGCTCGTACTTCTTGCCGTGGCTGCGCCGGTAGCCCACCAGGTGGCCGTTGACGCTGATCTCGCCGCCGTCGATCCGTTCGAGGTGGTTGATGCAGCGCAAGAAGGTCGACTTGCCCGACCCGGACGGTCCGAGGAAGGACACGACCTCACCCGCCCGGACGGTCAGGTTGACGCTCTTGAGCACCTCGTTGTCGCCGAACACCTTGCGGACGTTGATGGCGTCCACCATGGGGGTCGGCGGGCTTGCAGGTGTCGCGCCTGCGGGTGTCGTCGGGACTGCAGTCGTGTTGGTCATCAGCGACCTCCGATCGCGAAGCGGTTGCGGCGCATCTGGGCACCGAGGACTCCCCTGCTCATCCGGCGCTCGATCCGTGACTGCACCACCGTCAGGATGGTGGTGAGCACGATGTACCAGATGCTGGCGACGATCAGGAGCGGGATCTGCTGGAAGTTGCGTCCGTAGATGAGCTGCGCCGTGGTCAGGAGCTCGGGGAGACCGATCACCAGGCACAGAGACGTGAGCTTGAGCATCGAGATCAGCTCGTTGGCCGTCGGCGGCACGATCACGCGCGCGGCCTGCGGAAGCACGATCCTGCGGTAGGTCAGGCCAGGGTTCATGCTCAGCGCTTGAGCGGCCTCGGTCTGTCCGCGGTCCACCGAGCCGATGCCGGCCCGCACGATCTCGGCCATGTAGGCGGCCTCGTTGAGCCCCAGCCCCAGGATGGCCGCCACGAACTGCGTGATCAGGGTGTTGCTCGAGATGCTGAAGAACTCCGGCCCGAACGGGACACCCAGACTGATCTTCGGGAGCACCGTGCCCAGGAAGAACCAGAAGAGCAGCTGCACCAGGATCGGCGTGCCGCGGAAAAGCCACACGTAACCGCCCGCCACCCCCCGCAGGAGCGGGTTCTCAGACAGGCGCATGACCGCGAGCAGGGTGCCGAGGACGACCCCGACCACCATGGCCGCCGCTGTCACCTCGATGGTGACGAGCAGGCCCCGCAGGATCGACCGCTCGAACAGGTACCCGAACACGAGGTCGGGCCGCAGCTGCTCGGTCGTCACCACGAAGTTGACGAACATCGCAGCCAGGACGACCAGGACGGCTGCAGCCACCCACCGGCCGGGGTGCCGGAGCCGGACGACCGGCTCCTCGGCGTGCCCCGTCTCGGTGGACTGCACGACATCAGCGGTCATGGTCAGTTCCCGGAGTTGAGCGGTGCGCCCTCGAGCGCCTGGTTCTGCAGGTTCCACTTGGCGAGGAGCTGGTCATACGTGCCGGACTCGATGACCTTGAGCAGAGCGGCCTGGACCGCGTCGCGCAGCTCGGGACTCTTCTTGGGCACCGGCATGCCGACGGGCAGGGTGCCAAACGGCTTTGCGGGCACCTCGAAGGCAGTGGGGGCTTGCTTGACGTTGTAGGCCAAGGTCAGGTCGAGGGCGACGACGGCGTCCGCGCGGCCGGACTGCAACGCCTGGACGGCACTGGCCTGGTCCGGGAACGGCTGCTTCTTCACCGCGGGCTTGCCGGCTGCCGTGCACTCCTTGGTGATGTCGTCGACGGAGAGGTCGCCGGTGGCGCTCTTCTCGACGGCCGCGGACTTCCCGCAGAGGTCGAGCTTGTCCTTGAGACCAGACGGGTTGCCCTTCTTGACCATGAAGGTGACACCCGAGTTGAGGTAGTCGACGAAGTCGACTGTGGTCTGGCGGGACTTCTTGTCGATCATGCTGGTGAGCGACAGGTCGTACCGGCCGGCGTCGAGCCCGCCGATGATGCCGTCGAAGTTGGTGTTCTGGAACTCGAACTTCACGCCGAGAACCTGCCCGAGGGCGGCTCCGAGGTCGGCGTCGAACCCCAGGACGGTCTTGTTGTCGGTGTCGAAGAACTCCATCGGCGGGAAGCTGACGCCCGACGCGACGCGCACCGTGCCCGAGGACTTGATGGCGGCCGGAAGCTTCGCGGCGATCGCGTCGTCCTTGGTGAGCGAGCCCACCGAGGACGTCTGGGCGCCGCTGGAGCTGCTCGCGCCGGATCCTGCTTCGTCCGGGGCTGCGCAGCCGGACGCGATGGTCACTGCGGCCATGGTGCCGGCAAGTGCGAGGTGTCGAAGCTGCATGGTCATCTCCATTGATGTTTCGTGTAGAGCAACAAAGGTTGTGCAAAGAGGATCGGGCAGGCATGATGGGATGTCAAGGGGTGCAGCCCGATTTGGACGCAGCAGCCCGTAACGTCGCCCTCACCAAGGACGGCAACGTGTCGCCCGGTCAGAGAGGATCCACAGATGCGCCCGGTTCCCGTCTCCCCCACCCACAACGGGGTTCGACTAGGCGCGCGGCTTCGCGCAGCGCGGAAGGCGAACGGGTTCACGCTCGACCAGCTCGCCACGGCATCGGGTCTCACCAAGGGCTTCCTCAGCCGGGTCGAGCGCGACGAGACGTCACTCAGCGTCAGCTCACTCATCACGCTGTGCGAGGTGATGAGCGTCGACGTGGGCACCCTGTTCAGCGCACCCCAGGTCGCCCTCGTCCGCCGCGAGTCAGCGCCGGCCATCAACCTCGGCGGTACCGGTGTCAGCGAGCAGCTGATGACTCCGCGGGGTCAGGCGAGGGTGCAGCTTGTGCACACCTCGGCCGAACCAGGCGCCACTGGAGGTGCCGACCTCTACACGATCAACTGCGAGCTCGAGGTCCTGTACGTCCTCAAGGGCGCCGTCGAGCTCATCTTCTCGGACCGCCGTCAGCGGCTCACGGCGGGCGACGCACTGACCTTCCCAGGCGGCGAGCCGCACACGTGGGAGAACACCAGCACCTCGAGGACGGCCGAGATGGTGTGGATCCTCTCGCCTGCGCCATGGAGCGGCAGTTCGTAGTCGATGCGCCCGGGGTAGTCGCCAGAAGGAGCGCGACGGGTGAGGATGGTGTGGTGACGACGCGGATGATCCTGCTGGGGTTCGTGCTGCTGGCGACCGCCGGCTGCGGTACTGCCGGCGACACTCCCGGGGATGGCTCGAACCCGGGTACCCGACCAGCCTCGTCGACCGAGTCGAGGTCCACGCCGACGGACTCGTTCACCGAGGACCTCACGGTCACCTCTCCCCCGGGCCGGGGGCGCGTGATCACGGTCCGTGGCACCGTGGCCGACGGCGTAGAGGTCGGCTGTCTCACCCTGACCGAAGCAGAAGGCTCGTGGCTCCTGGTCGGCCAGACGTCCGGGCTCAAGGCTGGGGACACGGTCACCCTCCGCGGCGCCGTGATGGACGACCTGGCGACCACCTGCCAGCAGGGACAGCCCCTCTGGGTCGACGAAGTCCTCGAGCGCTGAGGTCCCGGAGCGCTGAGGTCCCGGAGCGCTGAGGTCCTGGAGCGCTGACGCGCTGCCCAGGTATGCCGCGTGCCCGGCCCCGCGCGTCGCCGACCCTCGAGCACTGGTCGGGCCACCCGGCATGCCGGGCTGGGACGGACCGCTGGACCGGGACGCACTGGACCCCGCGGCCATGACGGCCGCGGGGTCCAGTGGTGCGGCGAGCTACGGAGTGACGGAGCCGACCACGACCGAACCGGTGCCGAGCACCGCGCCCTGGCCCGAGAGGACACGCATCTCACCGAAGAGCTGACGACCCGCAGCAGGCGCTGCGTTCGCGGTGATCTGGCCCGTGACCGGCGCCGAGGCACCGGGCGCGAGGTCGAGGGCGGTCGCGGGGACCGTCAACGAACCCAACGCGGGGCTGAAGAACACATCGAGGTAGTCGTAGTCGGTGCTGCCGCTCGGGACGGCATAGCCGTCGACCCGCACGGTGTAGGTGGCTGCCACCGGGTTGGTGATCGTCACCGACTCCTCGGAGTCACCGTCGGCCTGCTGCGCGACGACGGCGCCGCCCCGCAGGACGAACAGGTCGAGGTCCGCACCCTGGTCGGACGGCCGCCCGATCGTCGCCGTGAGGCGCGTGGCGCCCGCAGGCACGACGACCTGGAACTCCTGGACCTCGTGGTTGGCGATCGTCTTGCGGCCGGAGACCGCGCTGCCGAGCACCCCACCCTGGGGCGTGGCGCTGACCTGACCGAACTGGTTGGTCACCGTCCACGACACGGGAGCAGGCTGGCCCGCCGTCGCCGAGGCGAGGGTCTGGGACGCCGGGTCGACGACCACACCCTGGACCGCCGCCGCGATGGTGAACGGGTTGGCGAGGGTCGGCGTGGTCCGCCGCGCCTCGATCTCCATCTCCCAGATGCCCGGCAACGGGTTGGCGTACGAGCGTGACGTGCTGTTGCACGACGGGTCGCTGAAGTTGGTGAAGCACACCAGCGACGACGTGGACTCGACGGGAACGCCGTACGGGTTGAAGGCGATCCAGCGAACCTGGCCGCCCGCCTGCACACCGCTGAGGTTGACCTGCAGGGCCTTGGCGCCCTCCGGGACCGTCACGTAGAACTTCTTCGTGAGGTTGCGCTCGACCGAGTCGGACGTGGTCTTCGCGTAGGACGGTGCCGCGAGGTCCTGCGAGAGGACCACGGTCAGCAGCACCCGCTGGTCGACGACCTTCGTTGCCGGGTCGTCGATCTCGAGGATCGCCGAGTGGGTGCCAGGAGTGCTCGTCCGTGCCTTCACCGGGATGTCGACCGACTCGCCCTTGGGCATCGGCCGGCTGGTGGTCGGGAGGGAGAACGTGCCGTCGTTGCCGACGAGGCGCACGGTGTGCGCCAATCGACCGTTGGCGCCGCTGGTGCGGGTCGCCTTGACGATGTACGTCCTGGACTCGCCAGAGACCTGGCCGCCGTGCGCCGCGTCACAGCGGTTGTAGACGCCCGGGCCCTGGTTCGGCGTGGCCAGCAGGTCCGAGATCGGGGTGCAGACCGGAGCCGTGGTCGTGATGTCCTGCGCGAACGGCTTGGTCTTGAGCAGCTCCCACGCTCCCGGGATGTCGACCTGTCCAGCGCCCTGGCCGATGGCCTCGACGTTGCTGGCGTAGTCGGCCGAGCTGTACAGCGAGTCACGCAGCTGACGAGTGGTCACCTGCACGCCGGTGGCCTTGGCGGCCGAGAGCAGCAGCGCCACGCCACCCGCGGTCTGCGGGGAAGCCATCGACGTGCCGTTGAAGTGGGCGTAGCCGGGGGGCAGCGAGTAGCCCGTCTCCGGGACCGCTCCCCCGGGCTGCCAGGTCGGGATCGAGGAGACCGCCGATCCGGGAGCCATCACGTTGGGCTTGAAGCCGCCGTCCTCACGCGGGCCGCGCGAGGAGTAGTTGTGCAACGCCAGGGCAGACGAGACCTCGGCGCCGTAGTTCGACAGCCAGGTCTCCTTGGTGACCGAGGAGGCGACGCTGACGACCTTCGAGGCCACCGACGGGTCACCGATCGTGTTGATGCCGGGACCACTGTTGCCCGCCGAGATGACGAGCTGGACGCCACCGTCGATCAGCGCGTCGTAGAGCCGCGCCCGGGCGTTGTTGCCGTCGTTGAGGGCCGGCAGGCCACCGATCGACATGTTGATCACGTCCACGCCGCGGTTCTCGGCGAGGTCGACCATTCCGTCGGTCAGCGCGACCGCGGTGCAGCCACCGCCCCACGAGCAGGCGCGGGTCGAGACGACCTTGGCGCCGGGTGCCTGACCGTCCATCGCACCGCCGAACAGTCCGTGTCCGGCCGAGATGCCCGCGACGTGGGTGCCGTGGGCGGCCTCCACGATGCCGATGTTGACGAAGTCCGCGGTGCCGGGCAGACCGGCCGGGGCCAGGCTGACGTCCTCGCGGTACTCGACGACGAACGGCATGGACTCGGCGATCGCGGTCGCCGGGTTGTCCGTGCCGAAGTGGCCGATGTCGAAGTTCTCCTTGTAGGGCCGCATCTTCTCCGTGGCCGCAAAGGTCTGGTCCTGGTTCGCGTCGACCCAGATGTCGTGCGTGGTCTCGTTGTAGAGGATGCCCCAGCGGTCGGTCGTGTCGCCGTCGCGGTTGAAGTCACCACGGGCCTCGTCATTGAGGGAGATGCTCTCCGACACGCGCTGGAACTTGTAGGTGCCGGCGGGCGCGGTCCATGTGCCTGCACCGGCGATGGTGAAGGTGGGACCGGTGACGGTGGTGAGCATCGCGCGCCAGGATCCGTCGCTCTCGAGCAGCGGGTCGGTGCCCGTCACCCAGTCGACGATCTTGCGCTCGCCGGTGCTGGTCTTCTGCAGGGCCGGGTGGTCCAGGTCGACGCCGGAGTCGATGACACCGATGGTGGTGCCACGACCGTCCCAGGTGTTGTGGGCGCTCTTGAAGGCGATCGACCCGATGTCGCGGGTCGGCATGTAGGGGTTGTTGTCGGGGGTCCCGGCGCCGGGCGCCGGCTGCGGCGCAGCCAGGGCTGCGGCAGCGGGTTTCTCTGCCTCGGGCTTCGGGAGCGGGATCGACTCGTTGAGGTCGACCGCGAGAATGGACGCGGACTTGGCCAGGCCGTCGACCTTGCCGGTCGGCACGCTGGCGCTGACGTAGCCGTACTTGTCGCTGACCTTCGCGACCCAACCGCCGGCGGCCTTGATGCTCTTCGCCGTCGCCGTCGCCTGGCCCTTGCCGGTGGCGACCATGATGGTCACGCGCGGCGTGCCTTTGTCCTGGGCGCGCGTGAGCAGCTCGCGGTCGTGCTGACCGAGCTTGTCGTTCGCCTTGGCCTTCTTGATCTTGCCTTGAGCCGACTGGGCGGTGGGTGCCTTGTCATTTCCGGCTGCGCGGTCTCCGGGGTCTGCGCCCGCCATGGGGGCGGTTGCTGCTGCGACAAGTCCTGCCGCAGCAATCCCAGCGATCGTCGTGAGGCCGCGGCGCGTAGCGCGTCGTCTGGTCACGGTGGTGTCCCTTCGGTCGTCCTGCAGGTCCTCCTGAGCTGCAGGCGTCGCACCCGGCTGTGGCTGAGGCGAACCGAGACAGTGTGACCCCGGGAGGGGACGAGACGGCCGGGCCTGCGAGTAAATTCTTCGTAAGAAACCGCTGGTCAACGTGCCACCCATGCCAAGCCGGAAGCCGGCGCGGCCGTCACCATGCCGGACACGGGACGAGGGGTCGGCGTCGGGCTGGCGTACCGAGCCCGCGCCGGGCTGGTCGAGCTGGCGTTTCGAGCCCTGCGTCGGGCCGGCGTTTCGAGCCGGTGTCGGGCCGCGTGGGCACGCGTCGTCCCCCGGTCCACAACGGTGGCCCACCGAACGACGCTCTCGGACCCTGCGCTGATGACAGGTGCGCAGGGGTGGCGAGAAGGTCCGGTGGACGACCCGTTTCAGGACGTCGAGACCCGGGAGGTCACGCCATGAAGCCCTTCCCTGACCCGTCGTGTGCTGCCGCAACCCTGGGACCGACACCTGATTGCCGCACCGGTCCTGTGGCTTCTTGCGCTGGTCGCCATCCATGCGCCGTTGTTCCTCACCGCCCCCGAGCCGCCCATCAACTTCCTGATTGTCCTGGTGCCCAACGCGATCTTCACGGGAGCCCTGCTCGGCCTTGGAGCCCTCGCCGCGGCGGGAGCTCGCCGAAGGGTGCGCCCACGCACGACACATCGCGTGCCGTAGGTGACCGCGCCCTTGTCGTCCAGTCCGGTGAGGCCATGGCGGTGGTCAAGATGGCCTCGATGGCGGGGCCAGACGATCACGTCGTCCAACAGGCGAAAGGCTGTGAAGTGGCCGCCGGCTTCTCAGCCGGTACGAGAACGGCCCCTGTGGGTGTCCGCGCAGTTCGGGGGCCGTTCCACCATGCTGGTGAGCGATTCTGGGTTCGAACGAGTGACCTTTTCGTGCCAGCGACTTTCACACCGTCCGTAGCGTCGCAGCGCCCAGATAGGGCTACGACGTTCGGGCGCCTAGTGGGGGGCACCCGGCTACGTTCCGGCAGTTTGGTGTCCGGGCCCTAGGTACCGGACTTCTTCGTCGGCGCCGGGAACGGGGTCTTGCCCTTGGCGAGGTCGTCGGTGAGCTGCTCGATGCGACGCGTGCGGGTCTCGGGGCGCACCGCGGTCTGGATGCGATTCAGGACGGCGAAGCGGTTGCGGCCGTCCAGCGCGGCGTAGACGTCGGTGAGGTCGCGCGCGGCCAGGGCGGCGGCAAGGTCGTCGGGCACCACTGCGGTAGCCGGGCTGTCGTAGGCGGCGTCCCAGCGGCCGTCCGCCTTCGCCATTTCCACCACGGCCAGGCCGGCGGGGCGCATCCGCCCCTCGGCGGTGAGCCGCTCGATGCGCTCTCGGTTGATCTTCGACCAGACGCTCTTCGCGCGCCGCGGGGTGAACCGCTGCACGTACCACTCGTCGTCGAGCCGCCGGGCGATGCCGTCGATCCAGCCGAAGCAGAGCGCCACGTCCACGGCCGTCGTCCAATTGATCGACGTGACGCCGGTGCCCTTCTTGGCCATCCGAATCCAGACGTGCGTGGCGGTCGACGCGTTTTCGACGAGCCAGCTCTCGAACGCCTTGTCGTCTTCGAAGAACACCGCGTCGGTGTGGACCATCGACATGAAAGCAGCCTAGGGGCACGGATTTGAAGTAGTTGGACGGTTGCCGAGGTCGCGGCGCTGAGCGAGAGTGCTGCATTCCGCCGCGTGAGCTTCGTTCGCTACTCGGTCTTGTCCGAAGCCTCCTCGCTGTCCATGCGCTCGTCCTCTGGTGTCAGGTGGTGAATGACGGGTGAGTCGACGGTGCCGGAGACTCCTTGAGTCATCGACGGTGCGGCCCTGACGGCGCTGAGCCTGGCATCGGCTCGGCGGCTGGCCACGCTCTCCTCGCGTAACGCCAGAATCGTCGCAATGGAGCCCCAACGTTCTCGTGTCTCCAAGTCCTTTGTCAGGCCAGTGCGGAAGTAGGACGCCGCCTCCATCAGCGACACGTAGTGATCCGCGATGTTCGACTCGGGCTGCAAAAGGAACGATCCGAGCACGAGCTGAAGATGCTCGTATCGCTTTCGCGCACGCGTCGACAGGTACATGCCACCCTCGGCGTAGTACCAGCGACGCAGGTCCTCGTGCAGCCTCAGGATATGTTCTCGGCCGGCGTCTGTTCGTGGCCAGCGGGACACGACGCCGGTCCGTCGCCAGGCCGCGGGGTAGGCCGCGATGCGCTGAGTACGAACGCCCTCGGCGACCTTCTCTCGACCTGCCAACCAGCTATTGATCAGGGCGAGCACCGCGGCGATTACGAACCCGACGATTGCAGCGACATAGGCCTCCATGCTCTAACCATGGCACCCGCCACGCCGCCAGCAACTGCCTCACTCTCAATCTGTTTCGGCGTTCTTGGTTCGCTCGCCAAGATTATTCGGCGACTCGATCGCCGACGGTCGTGCGTCACACCGCCGCGAGCCGGTCCTCCCGAAAGAGCCTGATCATGCCAAGGGCACAGACGCCGCCCAAACCGACCAGCACCGCGACGTCGGCGAGATTGAAGATGAGGGTCCCGACCCGAATGAAGTCGACGATTCCGCCGCCCTGTAGGTGGTCAATGAAGTTGCCGAGCGCGCCTCCGAGGAGCGCTGCAGGTGGCCAAAAGGGCAGCCCCAGCGTCGCTATGCACCAGCAAGCGAGGATGCAATAGACGACGATGCCCATCCCGGCAGCCGGCATGTGCACCTCGGGCGCAAGGGGGGCGTGACCCAAGCTGAGGGCTGGGTTGGTGTGCACCATCGTCCCGTGCAACAGACTTTGCGCCACGGCCTTGGAGGTGAGGTCAACGACCGAGATCACAACTGCAGTCGCACAGAACAGGCCCGGATTGCCGGGCAACCCAGACTCCGCACCAGTGCACCCTGACCTCGGGCGTGCACATTGCGGCAACACACCCGGCGACCTCGAAAGCTCCGAGTAGTTCTTCACGCCCACGGGTCGACTCCTACGGCTTGGGTCGATCAGGTGCGAATCGCGAAGCGACGAACCGGCTTGGGCCGATTAAGTGCGAGTCGCGAAGCGACGAACCCGCCTGGGCGCTGCACGGCTCTGAACGGCGGGCGCCGGCTGGTCACCCTGAGCCTTACGTGAACGGACTCCATCTCGCCCATGATCGGGCCCATCCTTCTTGTCCGCAGGGTGGGCCCGATCATGGAGCTGCCGGGTGGATGGAGGCGATAGCGCGGTGACATCCACGAGGAATGACCGCAACCTTGGTGCGAGGCGCCCTGCCCGCGTGAACGGCCTACGGCTCTTCGCCGCCGCCGGCCAGGAAGCCGCGGTGACCATTGCAGGAGTCGCCGGGCTGGAATCCGGACGCTTTGAGGTCGGCCGGCGTGGCGCCCGCGGCACGTTCCGCCCGCTGGACGTGTCCCCAGTTCTGGGGCGGCGCTCCACCCGGGCCAGGGAAGCCGGCGCCGTCGCCGTCCTCCAGTCCGGAGAAGGCGCAGATGGAGTGGGCGTGGGCCGAACCGAGGCCCTCGCCCCCGGCTGGCTTGCCGTTACCGGTGATTTCGCCGGCACTCGCCGACGACAGCCCAATCAGTACGAGAGCTCCGGCAACGGCCGGGACAACGATGAGACGCTTGAGACGCATGGATGCTCCTTGGAGGCTCGCGGTTCGCCAACGCGGTAGGCGTGGTGAGACGACGCTAGGGTCTGGGCCCGCTGTGCGCCTCCGCCCTGATGGCTAGGACAAGCGGCTCGGGTGCCCAGAGCCCGAGGCTCAACGGCTCGACCCCAGGACTCCAGGATGTCGACGCCGCTGTGGTCCCGCACGCGGGACATTCGGCGTCCCTCAAGGGCCTAGATGTGTTGTGGGGGACCATCAAGGCGTTTGCGCGGACTTCGGGGGACGAACATGGATCCGAGACGTCGACCTCGGAGGTCGGACCGGCGATGGCCGGAGGCGCAGGTGGCCGTCGTCAAGGACTACTGCGCCTCCGGCCACGGCTACGCCTTGGCTGACGAGGGCCTCGACGAGTTCGGTTGGCTCCGGTGGTCCATCAGATGCACACCTGGTTTGGCCCGTGCCCGGCTTTCCACGAACGGAGAGGTGGTGCATCTCGCCTTCTCGGGCGGCTACTCGTGGGCTGAGTTCGGGCACTCGGCTGATGACTCTTTCGCAACCTTGGCGTCACAGCTGCGACTACTCGATGCATCTGCGAAGCCCGCGACGCGGGAGGTCTTGGCGCGACGCTGGCTGGGCCGCCGCAAAGGGCTGCACCTCGCGGATGGGACGAGGCTGTGGCGCAGGAGAGGCTCTCGCCCTCACCCATCTCGTCAGTAGTTCGCGACACCTCGAAACCGCGGCCAACTCGGCGGGCCCAACGGATGCACCTTTTCGGCTCCCCTTGTTGTCAACCGGTGGCCTGGGACGTCCCCGTTTCATGATCTGCCGACTTGGCGCATCTTTGGCTTGTAGAGCCAAGACCTGAAGCACTCGATGACGTGCGACAAGGCTTGCCGGGATCTTTGCAGGTCGGCGACGTGTTGTTGATCGTGACGCGCGTCCGAAGTGCCGCTCGAGTGGCTCCCTAAGCGATAACCGAACTCTCAAGCTGGGCTGCGCGGACCCGGATCACGGGAGCTGCGGCTCTGATCTGGCCGGGAGGCCGGTCTGGTTGCGTCAGACATCCGACTGCTTGGCAATGGTGGCGGCGGCGCGACGGACGGCGTCGGATGGCCCGACAGGTACCAGCGCCTCGAGGAAGGCGAAACGTCGACGCATGGACGACGCGGCCGCGCTGCTGTCGTCGTTGTCGCGCAGGCGGTGCCACCAGTCGGCGATGTCTCCCCACCCGGGCGCCGCGAGCGACCCGCCGAACTCCTGGACCGCCAGGGCTGAGCAGAGGCTGGCGAAGTTGAGGCGATGGGCCAGCGGCCAGCCGGCGAGTGTGCCGAGCGTGATCGCAGCGTCGAAGACGTCCCCGGCACCCGTCGGGTCGATCGCCTTGACGCGCAGTGCTTGCGCCGCGGCCTCCTCGCCCGTCGAGCCGTCGATCGCGAGCGCGCCCTCGTTGCCGTTGGTCACGACTGCTAGCGGTACTCGGTCGGCCAGGGCGAAGAGGGCGTCTTGCGCGGTCTCGGTGCGCGTGTAGGACATCGCTTCGACGGCGTTGGGCATGAAGGCGTGGCAGTGCTCGAGCTGGTCTACCACGTGGGTCGGCCATTTCCCGGTGTGATCCCATCCGACGTCGGCAAAGATCAAGGCGCCGTCCTTGCGCGCCTGGTCGGCCCACTCGCGACCGGCGTGGCCGGCACCGAGCGGCTGGTCGGCCTTGAGGTCGAGCAGCACAGCCCGAGCCCTGGGCGGCGTGCCGATCATGGCGCTGGCGTTCTCCGGGGCCGCATGGCCGTGGGTGACCATGCGACGGTCCCGCCCGACCGCGATGGAAACGGTGACGGGCGAGTGCCACGAGGAGTAGCGACGCGAGCGGGACAGGTCGATGCCCTCCTGCTCCTCAAGGGTGCGCCAGCAGAACTCGCCGTAGTCATCGTCGCCGAACGCCGCACCTAGGGCGGTCTGCATGCCGAGTCGCGAGGCGGCGACGGCAAGGTTGGCGATGCCGCCCGGCGAAGACCCCATCCCCTCGGCCCACACCTCAGTGCCGTTCTTGGGCATGCTCCCGAGTCCGGTGAAGATGATGTCGAGGAAGACGGTGCCCTGCAGGAAGACGTCGACCTCTGGGTCCCCGGGCGCTCGTAGCACGGCGAGGGGGTCGAAGACGCGGGCGCCCATGGGTGTCCTCCTCCTCTCACCCCCGGACCCGGCCAGGCAACAGGGGAAGCTCCGTCTTTGGCGAGTCCGGGCCATAGTGACGCGACGGCACCCCACCGTGCAACCACCCTCATGACGAACCTGGGGTACGTCTCGCGATGGACGTGGGTAGCCTGCCCAGCAGTGAGTGGAGGTGGTATGGCAATGAAGCTGGCGATTCTCGGCGGCGGAGGCTTTCGCGTTCCGCTGGTCTTCGGCGCGTTGTTGGGCGACGCCTCGCTGCATCGGGTCGACGAGGTCGTCCTGTTCGACCTCGATGTCACGCGTCTATCCGCGATCGGACAAGTCGTGCGGCAGATGGCCCAGGGGGTTGACGGCTCGCCGTCGGTGGCCGAGACCACTGACCTCGACGAAGCCCTGCGAGGAGCCGACTTCGTGTTCTCGGCGATCCGCGTTGGTGGCCTGCAGGGCCGAGTCGTCGACGAGCGCGTCGCCCTCGGCCTCGGCGTGCTGGGACAGGAGACCACCGGTCCGGGCGGACTCGCATATGCACTGCGTACGGTGCCAGTCGCTCTGCACATCGCCCAGCGGGCTTCCGAGGTGGCTCCCGACGCGTGGTTCATCAACTTCACCAATCCCGCCGGGATTGTCACCGAGGCTATGCAGGGCGTGCTCGGCGATCATGTCCTCGGCATCTGCGACTCCCCGATCGCCTTGGCGCGCAGAGCTATTGGCGTTCTGGGGCTCCCGCAGGAGGGCACCACGATTGATTACGTCGGTCTCAACCACCTCGGGTGGCTGCGCGCTCTGCACCACGATGGCACCGATCACCTGCCGCGCCTGCTGTCCTCGCCCGACTTATTGGCCCGCACCGAGGAGGGCCGACTGTTCGGCGCGCAGTGGTTGCACGCGCTTGGGGCGGTCCCCAACGAGTACCTCTATTACTACTACTTCACCCGGGAAGCGGTGGCCGCCATCAAGACGGCCGACCAGACCCGCGGCGAGTTCCTCCACGACCAGCAGGGCGGCTTTTACGCCGCCGTGACCGCTAACCCACGGACTGCCTTGCAGGTATGGCGGCGGGTGCGCGCCGAGCGTGACTCGACCTACATGAGGGAGGCGCGTGCGGAGGATGAGTCACGCGACGACGCCGACGTCGCCGGCGGGGGGTACGAGGGCGTGGCCCTGGCAGTCATGGCGGCCATCGCGCGCGGCGAGGTAGCCGACCTGATCCTCAACGTCCGCAATGCTGGAGCGATCCCGGGTCTGCCCGAGGACGCTGTGGTCGAGATCCCGTGCACCGTGGACCGCGCCGGCCCCCACGCCCGACACCTGCCAGCGGCTGAGGAACACATGCTTGGTCTGATGCAGCAGGTCAAGGCGGTCGAGCGGCTCGTCATCGAAGCCGTGACCACCCGGTCCGAAAGCGCGGCGCTTAAGGCCTTCGCCCTGCACCCTTTGGTCGACTCGGTGAGCACGGCCCGCGCCCTGTTAGATGGCTACCGCCGCAGGTCACCCGAGATTGGTGCCCTGTTCGGCGACTAGCCGAGGCAGCACGGCCGCGGAGAGACGCGCAGGGACTTGCAGCCGCGTTACACCGCCGCCTCTGGGCGCAAAGGCATACCCGGATACCGGTGAGGGCTCTATGGTGTCAGGTCACGTGGGGTCGGCGATTGTTCCCTCGACAGCCTTCGCTCGCCGGATGATCTCATCGACGACCTGGCCCAGTGGCGCCGTGGCGTCGATCGCAATCCCACCCTTCGGGTAGTCCTCTTTCGTTTGATGCAGCCGCATGACGAGTTCGCGTTCCGAGGGTTCTGCGCCGAACTCGTCGTCCGGTCGTTGATCCAATCGCCGGTTCAAGGTGTCCAAATCGATCTCCAGGACGAACACTTCGTCGAACAGGCTCAGGAACTTGGAGAGGTTCCGCGAACCCCCGCAGAAGAAGGTGGCCGGCTCTTGCTGGTCGGCGACCAGGGCTCGGACTCTGTCCAGATTCCAGATGTGGTGCCAGTGCGACGGCTCGTCAAGTAGGGGTTCACCCGTTTCCGGGTCTCCCTGATAGGCCAGGTCGGTGTCACCATTGACGGCCTGATACCCGCGTCGGCGTAGTTCCCGGCAGACGGACGTCTTGCCCGCGCCCGAGACGCCCTCGACCAGGTAGTTCCGGATGCCCATTGTGTGAACGCTAGCCATTTCGTTGAACGAGATCATCGGCATATCTCGAGATCCGCCACCCTGCCGACGCGCGAAGAACTCCTACGCACGCTCGAAGATGAGGTCGAAGTCCTTGCGCCAGCTGGCTCCGTGATCCTCAGACGCCTCCCAGCGACCCGCTATCCGGTGCGGCCCCACGTCCGCGATGAATCGCTGGAACATGTCGGGGTCCTCGCGACTCAGGACCCACTGCGAGTCGTCGGAGGTCATTGCGAAGACCCGGCAGACGCCTCGCTCGTCGTGATAGAGGGCCGTGTACGCGTCGCGCGCGTCGCTGCGACCGAGGACGAGGACCATCTCGCTCGTGGCGCTTCCGACATCGCCCTCCATCGTCCAGCGGAGGACCACGAACGCGTCGCCGAGCCATTCGGCCCTCGCCGAGCCTGGCACCTCCAAGCCCGCCGGCTCAAGGAACCACGCATCTCGCATCGTCGTCCGCCACGGTCCAACCAGGACACTCAACCGCTCCATGGCCTCGTTGCGCATCGCTTCCTCCTTGACGTCGACACTAGCCAACCCGGACTGGGTGATCGAGCTGACCGCCGGGCGCGCTACCGGATCCGCATCCGAGCGGATGCTCGAATCCCGAAGGAGCGGTTGTCGGCAGGCGCTCTGTCAGGCGGGGCCGGCGCCACCGCTGAAGCGACCGTGTGTTCCAGGGTGGCGCTCGTCGACGTTGTCACCTGCCACCTCGCCGACGTGACGTTTGGCGTATGCCGCGTCCTCGGCTCCCGCTTCGACGTGCGTCGGGTCGAGCACGCGCTGCAGGAAGACCTTGGTCCGTTCCTCTGTGGGCGCTCCGATGACCTGCTCGGGCGCGCCCTCCTCGACGATGACGCCACCGTCCATGAAGATCACGCGATCGGCGACATCGCGGGCGAAGGCCATCTCGTGGGTCACGACGAACATGGTCATTCCCTCGCTGGCGAGCCGGCGCATGACCGAGAGGACGTCACCCACCAGCTCGGGGTCCAGCGCGGATGTCGGCTCGTCGAACAACATGAGCTTGGGGTCCATCGACAGAGCCCGGGCGATGGCGACGCGCTGCTGCTGACCACCGGAGAGCTGGGCCGGGAAAGCCTTCTCCTTCTCGGAGAGGCCGACCTTCTCGAGGTTCTCGCGGGCCTTGGCTTCCGCTTCGTCCTTGCTCCTCTTGAGCACCGTGGTCTGGGCGACGGTGCAGTTCTCGAGCACCGACAGGTGCGGGAAGAGGTTGAACTGCTGGAAGACCATGCCCATGTTGCGACGGATGGCGTCGATGTCGCAGTCGGGGTCGTTGACCTCGTCACCGCCTACCTTGATCGAGCCGCTCGTGGGCTCCTCGAGGAGGTTGATGCAGCGCAGGAAGGTCGATTTGCCGGAACCTGACGGACCGATGACGCAGACAACCTCGCCCTGGCGGATGGTGGCGTTGAGCCCGCGCAGGACGTGGTTGGCGCCGAACGACTTGTGGAGGTCGGTGACCTCGACGATGGGGGCGGCCGTGGTGGGGGCGGTCATGTCTCAGCGCTCCTTCTTCTGTCGGGCTTCCATGCGGCGCACGATGATGGAGAGCGGGAGGGTGATGATCAGGTAGCAGAAGCCGGCCACCACGAGGGGTGTCAGGCTGGCGTTGTCGCTGGAAAGCTGCCGCCCGTACTTGGTCAGCTCGTAGCCCGAGGCTGAGAGCCCCAGGACGTAGACGAGCGAGGAGTCCTTGACGAGGAGGATGAGCTCATTCGTCAACGGGGGCGTGATGACCCGGAAGGCCTGCGGCAGGACGATCTTTCGGGTGGCGACGCCGGACGGCATACCGAGCGAACGTGCGGCCTCGACCTGCCCCGGCGGCACGGCCTGGATTCCCGCTCGGATCGTCTCGGCCATGTAGGCGGAGGCGACGAGGCCGAGGGCGACCCACACCGTTCCATAGGGGTCGTACGGAATGACGAAACCCTCGAAGGCCAGCGACATGAGGCCGAACGCGATGAAGACGATGATCGCCGGCAAGCCTCGGAAGAACTCGATCCAGACGGTCGCGATCCACCGGTAGGGGGCCACCGACGACAGACGCATGAGGGCAAGCACTGTGCCGAGTAGAAGGCCGATGACGAAGGCGCCGGCTGTGTAGACGATGGTGTTCTTGAGCGCACCCCCGACACCCTCGGTCAGGGTGGTCTTGATCAGGTCGGTACGGAAGAACTGCTGCTGAATCTGGCCCCAGTCCGCGACGAGTGCGATGGTCAGCGCCACGCCGGCGAGAACTGCGTACTGCGCCCACCTGATCCGTTGGGCGCGCTTGCGTGGGGACAACTTCTTCTTCGGTGGCGCTTCAGAGGTGGTGGCGCTCATCAGTTCTCCTGCCGACCTACGGGGTCATGGGCCACAACGCCGAGGGGCGGCGGGCCGGTCGAAACCGTACCGCCGCCCCCGAACGATGCGGAAGGGTCACTTCGGGGCGTCGACTCCGAACCACTTCTTGTAGATCGTGTTGTAGGTGCCGTCGGCAACCGCGGCCTTGAGGACCTCGTTGGTCAGCTCCGTGAGCTTCTGACCGTTGGCGTCCTTCTTGAACATCAGGCCGTACTGCTCGCCCGTGTCGAACTCCTTGACGACCGCAGTCGTCGGGTTGTCCTTCACGTAGTCGAGGAGAGGGCCGTTGTCGTTGATCGCGGCGTCCACGCGACCGGCGAGCACGCCCGCGAGCTGGGTCGGCAGGTCATCGAAGACAACCGGCGTGAAGCCGTTGGCTCCCTTTTCCTTCTCGGCGAACTCCTGACCGGTGGTGTCGGTCTGGACGCCGACCTTCTTGCCCTTGAGGCTGGCGAGGTCGGTGACGCCCGAGTCCTTCTTGGTGATGAGCGCCGCAGTGGAGTCGAAGTACGGGTCCGAGAAGTTGATGGCCTCCTTACGCTTGTCGTTGATCGTCGTCGCGCCGAAGCCGGCGTCGCACTTCTTGGCCGCGAAGGCCGCACCAGAGGTGATCGTCGCGAACTCGATGTCGACGACCTCCTGCTCGACGCCGAGCTTCTTGGCGACCAGGTCCATGAGGTCCACGTCGAAGCCGACGACCTTGGAGCCGTCCTTGAACTCGAACGGCTTGTAGGACAGGTGGGTGCAGGCCTTGAGCTTGCCTTCCGTGATCAGCGTGACGCCACTGGAGTTCGTGGCGGCGGGGGTGTCCCCGTCACCGGAACCGCAGGCGGCGAGGGCCACAGTGGAAACGAGCGCGGCGGCAGCGAGGGCGCTGGCGCGGCGAGTATGTGAGGTGGTCACCCGGGGTGCTCCTTGGCGGTGGTGGACGTGGTCAACCCACGTCGGACTGTCGCTGACCCTACCCAGCGGTGGGCCGCATACAGCGCCTTGCCTCCATGAGACCCCGAATCGTGACCTGTGATGTGGTGCCCCAGCCGGAGCCGGTGCAGGCGGGCGTACTCGCGGGCAGAATCCTTGAGGTTCCGGGCTACCCAGGTTCTCGTTGACACCGCCGTGGGCTCAGTGGGAGTCGCACAAATCGGTTGTGGCTGGCAGGACCCGGTGCCAGCCTGAAGCCATGGGCGCCGGGCGGACTCTGATGCTGGTGGCTGCGCACCCTGACGACGACGCCTACGGATTGGCCGGGTCGGTGGCACTGCACGACGCTGATCCCCGGTTTCGCTATGTGCTGGTCCACGCGACGTTCGGTGAGGCTGGCGAGATCGCGCCGGACTTCCCGGCCACACAGGAGTCGCTGGGAGCCGTCCGAAAGCGGGAGTGCGAGGCGGCGTGGCGCGCCCACGGTCGTGTCCCGGACCGCCACGAGTGGCTGGGGTTGCCCGATGGGCGCGTTGCCGAGGTGCCTGAGCAGGACCTCGTGGCGGAGATCGCCCGGATCATGGCCCAAGAGCGTCCCGACGTCGTCGCGACCTTCGGCCCCGACGGCATCACAGGTCATCCTGACCACGTCGCCGTCGGCTCGGCGACGGACGCTGCGTTCCATCGGCTTCGCGACGACGGCCGAGCCGGGCTACGGCGCCTCGTGCACGGCGCCCTGCCGAAGTCCGTGTTCGAGCGGTGGAACGTCGCTCGGGTCCAGCGAGGGCTCTACCCCTACGATCCGTCCGCCGTCTACCACGTGCGGGGGGTACCGGATGAGCAGATCGGGATCGTCGTCGACACCACCGCTGTCGCCTCCCGGATCGTGAAAGGGCTGATGGAGCATCGCAGTCAGCGCCACGTGATTGCCGGAGGCATCGACGGCGCAGACCGCTGGGCGCGGATGGTTGCGCGGGAACACCTGGTGCTGGCGTGGCCACCACGCGCCGCGGGCGATCCGGTGCTGACCGACATCTTCGAGGATCTCGACTGAGCTGAACGAAGCGGCGACGACACCGCGGCGGCGGCTCGTCTCGACCGTACGCAAGAAGCAGCTCTCGACCGGCAACGTCCTGTTCAGCCGAGAGGCCGGGCTTTGCGCCGCACAGGGAGGATGTCCCGCTCGTCGAGCCACCCGCGCAGCCGCTTCCTCTCGCCCGGCGTCGCCCGTCAGCCTGTCGGCGGAGGCACCGGAGATCGGCCAAGAGACGGTATAAGGGCTGTCCGGTGAGACGCGCCCTGCGCCCGTCGGCGAGGGGACAGTCAGGGCCTGAAGGGGTGAGGCGACCACGAGAGCACGGCTCAGGTGTACGCGAGCACCGCGGTTGCGTCGTCCCAGGGCAGGATCTGCTCGGCGCCCTCGAGTCCCTCGGGACGGTGGCTCACCACCACGACACTACGACCGGCGCGCGACTGAACGAGGTCGCGCAGGACTGCGACGGCAGTGGTGTGGTCGAGGTGTGCCACTGGTTCGTCGAGCAGGATCACGGGCCGTTGTGAGAGCAGGGCTCGGGCGATCGCGAGGCGCGCCCGCTCACCACCGCTGAGGCCGCGTGCGCCTGCCCCGAGCCTGGTGTCCAGGCCATCAGGCAGTGCTCGCACCCATTCGCCGAGACCCGCGGC
Organism: uncultured Actinomycetota bacterium; assembly: GCA_963740865.1. Lineage (GTDB taxonomy): Bacteria > Actinomycetota > Actinomycetes > Actinomycetales > Dermatophilaceae > Pedococcus. The sequence continues at coordinate 138,444 of CAVUGH010000004.1, read as the reverse complement.
ATCCAGCGCCGCGATGATCTCGGGGTCCCCCGCACCTGCCCTGGCGAGCCGCACGTTCTCTCGGACGCTCGTCGCGAAGACATGGGGCTCGTCATCGACGACGGCAAACAGCTCACGGACGGCCTCGAGTCCGAGCTCGGCGACCTCGACACCATTGACGGTGTAGCCGCCGCCCTGCGGATCGAGCTGCCTTGCCAGCACGGCCAACATTGTTGACTTGCCACATCCGCTCGGGCCGGTGACTGCGAGGACCTGGCCCGGCGGAACGTCGAGGTCAAGCCCATCCAGCGCCATGTGGGTGCCGTCCCACGACGCACGCACGCTCCGCAGCCGCAGGTGTGGAATCTCGGGAGCCATCGCGTCACCAACCGGCGGAACCTGTGCGGGCGACGTCGGGGCTGCGACGGCCGGGCGCTCGTCCAGGAGATGGGCGATCCTTCGCCCGGCTTCCTGCGACCGCGCCAGCGCGCGGGCGGTGTCCGGCAGCGCCACGAACACCTCGGCCAGCGCGAACGGGGCGAGGACGAGCAGAGCGACGACCGGGGCCGCGTGGTTCGAACGGACCGCTATCGCCGCGCAGGCCAGGGTGGCCAACGCGGTCGCGAGGGGAACGGTGGCGGCAGTCGCCGCCCTGCCCCAGGTCTGCCGACGGGTGAGGGCAGCCACTCGCCGCTGGGCGTCCCGCACCAGGGTGATCGCCACCGCCTGCGCGCCAACAGCCTGCAGGTCGAGTGCTTGGCTGGCGACGAGTTCTGTCGTGCGTGCCACGTCCGTGCGGGCAGCGGTCAGGTCCCCCATCGCGTGCGACTCGATGCGCCAGGCGACCGTGGTCGTCGCACCGGCCACGACCAGCAGTGCCGCCACGGCGGCCCCGGCCGCCGGCTCGACCAAGGCACACAGCCCGGCTGTGGCCACACCCGTCAGCAGGGTCGTCAGGATCGGAACGGTCACGCGCACCTGCGCCTCGACCCGTTCGGTGAGGTCGTCGACGACACCGGTGAGCATGACGGCACGTCCCCGACGCGCAAGCCGGCCCGGCGTGAGGGGCACGAGGGCGGCATACAACCGGGTGCGGGCGGTGGCCAACTCATCAAGGGCAGCGTCGTGCGAACGCAGCCGCTCCCAGTAGCGGAACACGGGTCTGGCCATGCCGAAGGTGCGAACCGCCACGATCGCGGTGAGGAGGGTGAGGATCACCGGCTGCTCACTGGCCCGGACCACGAGCCATCCCGACGTGGCGGTGAGGGCCACGCCGGATCCCAGTGCGATCGCACCGAGCGCACCTGCGCCAAGGATCCTTGCCGGCGGGATGTTCATGGGTGCGCCTCTTGCCGAGCTCTGCTGGGCCTTGGAACGAGAGGTACGTGCTGGTCGGCTAGGGCCAGGAGCTCGTGGCGGTGGGTGACGGCGACCACGCATCTTCCACTGGCCAGGTGTCGAATCGCGCTGTGCGCCAAGGCAGCCGAGTCGTCGTCGAGGTGGGCGGTGGGTTCGTCCAGGAGCACGACGTCCGCGCCGGAGAGAGCCGCGCGGGCCAGCACCAGCCTGGCCCGCTGACCGGCGGAGAGACCGCGACCGTCGTCGCCGAGTGCGGTGTCCAGGCCCGCACGCTGGGCGGCCACCACGCCGTCGAGCTCCAGCTCGCGCAGCGCCGCCCAGATCTCGTTGTCCGGCACCCCGCGAGCGGCACCCAGGGTGAGGTTCTCGCGAATGCTCGCGGAGGTGAGGAACGGGCGCTGGGTGACCAAGTGGGTGAGAGGGGCGGTGACCGAGCCTGTGGACGGTGTGCGCAGGCCGGCGAGCAGCTCCAGGAGCGTGGTCTTGCCGCAGCCCGACGGCCCGGTCACGACGGTCAGCCCCCGCACCATGGTGAGGTCGAGTCCCGTGATGACGGGATCGGTCGACCCGGGGTAGGTGTAGCCCAGGCCGCGTGCCGACACCGCCTGTCCCCCGGCCTCAGTGGGCCTCGTGGACGCGGCACCCAGCTGTGGGATGGCCGAGGCCAGGGCCTCGGCACCATCGGCTGCGCTGTGGAACTCGGCACCGACTCTGCGTATCGGCCAGTACGCCTCGGGCGCGAGCAGGATCGCGACGAGTCCCGTACCGAGGTCGATCGAACCGTGTGAAAGCCGCAGCCCCACGGTCACCGCCACGATGGCGACGCACATGGTGGCGAGCAGCTCGAGGGCCGCAGAGCTGAGGAAGGCCAGCCGCAAGGTCGCCATCGTGGCCCGGCGATGGGCCTGGCTGACCTCTCCGATGGTCTTGACCTGGCGGTCAGCGCGGCCGTAGGCCACCAGGGTGGGCAGGCCGCGCACCACGTCGAGGAAGTGTCCCGACAGCTCCGCCAGTGCACCCCAGCGGCGTTCGGTCGCGTCGCGGGTGGTGGCGCCGATGAGGGCAGCGAACAGCGGTAGCAGCGGGAGCGTCAGCACCACGATGAGGGCGCTGAGCCAGTCGACGAACGAGAGCACCACGATGGTGAGCCCCGGCACGACGGCGGCCGACACGAGGGCCGGAAGGAAGCGCGCGACGTAGGGCTCCACACTCGCGGCCCCCTGCGACGCCAGGGTCACCGCTTCCGCCGGATCGGGTCGGTCGTCCGCCGTCTGATCCAACCAACGGGTCAGCAGCTGCTCGCGCAGGGCGCCACTCACCGACGTGCCGGCAGCGGACGCCAGCTGCTCACCCGCGAGGGCGAGTGCCCCCCTGAGCACGAAGAGCACGACGAGGTATGCCGCCGGGCGACCCAGCGGCATACCCCTCACCACCGCGACGACGAGCGACGACAACGCGAAGGCTGTCGCGATGGTGGCTACACCCTGCGCCGCGCCGATGACCGCGAGCGTCGCGATCGGCTTACGGGCCCGCGGGAGGGTGCGCAGGATCGCGGGGTCGAACGGACGCATCAGTGCATCGCCGGTGCAGGAATGTGCTGGGTGCCGATCCGCTTGCGGAAGATCCAGTAGGTCCACGACTGGTAGAGCAGGACGATCGGAGTGAACACCACCGCCACCCACGTCATGATCGTCAGGGTGTAGGACGTGCTGGAGGCGTTGGCCGTGGTGAGCGACCAGGCCGCGTTGGTGCTGCTCGGCATGACATCAGGGAAGAGCAGCAGGAAGTACGTCGTCACCGCCATCGCGATGGTGACGAAGGTGCCGACGAAGGCCCAGCCCTCACGGCCGCGCAGGTTGGCGGCGAGAGCCCCGACGAGGGCGCCGGCCGCGACGACGGTCGTCAGCCACGAGAAGACGGTGCCGCCGGCGACACCGAGGATGCCGAGCAGGGCCACGGCGAGTACGGCCGACACGGCGCCGGTCCGGGTGGCCATGGCACGGGCATCGGCGCGGATCGGGCCGGTCGTCTTGAGCGCCACGAAGAGGGCGCCGTGGGTGAGGAACAGCCCGAGCGTCACGAAGCCACCGAGCAGGGCGACCGGGTTCAGGAGCGTGAAGAGGTTGCCGGTGAACTCCTTGTCGGCGTCGATCGGCAGGCCGCGCACCACATTGGTCAGAGCGACCCCCCACAGCAGCGCCGGGAGGAAGGACCCGATGACGATCGCCTTGTCCCACCGCGCTCGCCACTGGGCGTCCTCCCGCTTTCCCCGGTAGTCGAAGCCGAGGTTGCGGATGATCAAGGCCACCAGGATCAGCAGGAGCGGCAGGTAGAAGGTGCTGAACATCGTTGCGTACCAGTGGGGGAAGGCTGCGAACGTCGCGCCACCAGCGGTCAGGACCCACACCTCGTTGCCGTCCCATACGGGACCGATGGTGTTGACCATGACCCGACGGCGGGCCTCTGTGTCGGCGGCGTCATCGCCTCGCCCGAGAACGGGCAGGAGCATGCCGACGCCGAAGTCAAAGCCCTCCAGGACGAAGTACCCGGTCCACAAGATGGCGATGATGATGAACCAGACGGTGCTGAGTTCCATTGCGTCACTGTCCTTTCGGGATCAGTAGGCGAAAGCGAGGGGGGCGTCGTCGTCCTGCGACGCGACGGGGGGTGGTTCGGCGAAGGGTGCCGCTCCCGCTCTCAGGTAGGTGAGGAAGAGCTTGACCTCGACGACGGCCAGGAGTCCGTAGAGCAGGGTGTAGACGGCCATCGAGGTGACGACCTCCCCCGCCGAGACCGACGGTGAGACGCCCGTCTTCGTCGCCATCACGCCGAAGACCAGCCACGGCTGGCGGCCTATCTCGGTGAAGATCCACCCGAAGCTGTTGCCGAGGATGGGCAGCAGCGGGGCCGCGATGATCGCCCAGTGCCACCACCGGGCGCGGGGGACGCGGTCGCGGCGGGTGGTCCACAGGGTCAGCAGCGCCAAGCCGGCTGCGAGCAAGCCAACTCCGATCATCAGCCGGAAGCTCCAGTAGGACAACGGAATGTTGGGCGTGTACGTCGCGTCCACGGTGAGCGGGTTGCCCGTGCCGTACTTCTGCGCGTACTCCGCCTTGAGCTCGTTGATGCCCTGGACGCTGCCGTCGAACTGCCCCGTGGCGAGGAAGCTGAGCAGCCCGGGCACCGTGATGGCGAACTTCTCCTCGGAGCCGTCGAGCGAGCCGACCGTGAGGAGCGAGAAGGGCGCGTTGCCGTCGGAGCTGGTGTAGAGCGCCTCGGCGGCCGCCATCTTCATCGGCTGCACCTCGGTCATGATCTTGCCCTGGACGTCACCACTGACCGCGACGGCCAGGCCGGCGACGAGAGTGACCACCGCACCGAGTCGCGTTGCCCTGCGGTACATCCCGCCGTCCACGCCGACGTTCGCGCGGCGCAGGTGCCACAGCGCCACCGCCATCACCATGGCGCCCCCGACCATGTATGCAGCAGCGACGACGTGCGGGAACGTCACCAGCTGCACCTTGTTGGTCAGGACGGCCACGAAGTCGGTGAGCTCAGCCCGGTTCGTGGTCGGGTTGTAGCGGTAGCCGACGGGGTTCTGCATGAACGAGTTCGCAGCAAGGATGAAGTACGCGGACAGGAGCGTGCCCACGTGGACGATCCACATGCAGCCGGCGTGGAGCTTGGCCGGGATCCGTCCCCAGCCGAAGATCCACAGACCGAGGAACGTCGACTCGAGGAAGAACGCGAGCAACGCCTCGATGGCCAACGGTGCGCCGAAGATGTCACCGACGAAGCGGCTGTAGTCCGACCAGTTCATGCCGAACTGGAACTCCTGGACGATGCCGGTCACCAGGCCGAGAGCGAAGTTGATCGTGAACAGCTTGCCGAAGAACTTGGCCAGTCGCAGGTCGTCGTCACGACGTCTGCGAACCCAGGCCGTGTGGTAGTACGCGACCAGGGCTGACATCCCGATCGTCACGGGAACGAACAGGAAGTGGTAGACGGTGGTGATGGCGAACTGCCATCGCGCGAGGTCCAGGCTGTCCATCGAGGCTCCGTGGGTCGGGTTTCTACAGCATGCCGGTGTCCATCGAAACAGGTCCTCGATCAGGGGACAGGGCCGAAGGTCCCGTCCTCCACCTGAGCTGAGCGAGGGGACGACGCATCGCCTACGACGATGCGGGCCGAAGGTCCCTTACTCGACAGCCGAGTGGCCCGCAGCATGGGTGGCATGAGCGCTCCTCTTCTCCTGCCATTCGCCTTGGGCGACGCATCCATGGTCGACCTGCTGGGTGGCAAGGGTGCCAACCTCGCAGAGATGACCCGGTTGGGACTGCCCGTCCCTCCGGGTTTCACGATCACGACGGAGGCATGTCGTCAGTTCCTCAAGAGCGGCGCCGTTCCCCCCGAGCTCCCCGAACTCGTGACCGCGGCAGTCAGCCAGCTTGAGGCGCAGTCCGCGAGGAAGCTCGGCTCCGTGTCCGACCCCCTGCTCGTGTCGGTCCGGTCAGGTGGCAAGTTCTCCATGCCTGGAATGATGGAGACCGTCCTCAACGTCGGGCTCACCGACCTGACACTGCCCGGCTTGGCCGCACGTGGCGGCTGGCGCTTCGCCTGGGACTGCTACCGGCGGCTCGTCCAGATGTACGGGCACACCGTCCTCGGCGTTGATGCCGGGACCTTTGACGGGCTGCTTGCCGCCGCCCGATCGCGTTCCGACGTCGTGGACGATGCACAGCTGCCGACCGAAGCCCTCGAGAGCCTGGTCGCGCAGTTCCGGGACGTGTTGGTGAGCGAGACCGGCCGCGACCTCCCCCAGGACACGCACGAGCAGCTCGACGGCGCCATCACTGCGGTCTTCAGGTCGTGGAACGGCGACCGTGCCAAGACCTACCGCGCACACGAAGGCATTCCGGACACGCTCGGCACGGCAGTCAACGTGGTCGAGATGGTGTTCGGCAACACCGGCAACCACTCGGGCAGTGGTGTCTGCTTCACCCGCAACCCAGCGACCGGCACTGCCGGCGCGTATGGCGACTACCTCCCGGACGCGCAGGGCGAAGACGTGGTCAGCGGCACCCGCACGACCATGCCGCTAGCTGAGCTCGCTGCCCGGGAACCCGGCCTCCACGGGGAGCTCCTCAAGCACCTGTCCACCCTCGAGCACCACTACCGCGACCTGTGCGACGTCGAGTTCACCGTCGAGGACGGCAGACTGTGGCTGCTCCAGACCCGAGTCGGAAAGCGCAGTCCCGCAGCAGCCTTCCAGATCGCCGCCGACCTGGCCGCCGAGGGCCTCATCACGCTCGACGAGGCCCTGTGGCGCGTTGACGGACACCAGCTCGAGTCCCTGCTCCACCCACGTTTCGACACCGTAGCGGGCGGCGAGGTCTTGGCTACCGGGCTCCCGGCCAGTCCCGGCGCGGGCGTGGGGACGGTGGTGTTCGACTCCGCCGAGGCGGTGGCCGCCCGCTCCCGGGGAGAAACCCCGGTCCTCGTCCGAGTGGAGACGTCACCGGACGACCTCGCCGGGATCATCGCCGCCGAGGCGGTCGTGACCGCCCGTGGCGGGCTCACGTCCCATGCCGCGGTGGTGGCGCGTGGCCTGGGCAGGACCTGCGTGACCTCCGTCGCAGGACTTCTGGTCGATCCCGTTGCCCAACGCGCAACCACCTCAGAGGGCGTCGTGATCCGCGACGGAGATGTCGTCTCGGTCGACGGGACCAGCGGGCTGATCTACCGCGGAGCACTCAAGGTGTGCCCCAGCCCGGTTGCGCGCGCGCTCGAAGCCGATAGCGCCGACGAGGCCGACGCCCTCGTCCAGGCGGTGACGACGATTCTCGGCCACGCCGACGCGCGGCGAAAGCTCCACGTCCGCGCCAACGCCGAGACCGAAGCCGACGCCCTCCTCGCACGACGGCTCGGAGCAGAGGGGATCGGGCTGTGTCGCACCGAGCACATGCTGCTCGGGCCACGCCGTGAGCTGGTCGAACGCGTCATCGGCGGAGACCGCCGCGACGAGGCCCTGACCGAGATCGAGGAACTGGCCGTTCGCGAGTTCACCGACCTCCTGCGTGCCATGGACGGGTTCCCCGTCGTGGTGCGGCTTCTCGACCCACCGTTGCATGAGTTCCTGCCCGATGTCGTCGAGCTCACGACCGAGGCCGCTCTTCGCGACGAGCGGCACCAGTCCGACCAGCGCCAGGACGCCCGGCTGGCAACCGCGCAAAGGTGGCACGAGACCAACCCGATGCTCGGGCTGCGAGGCGTCCGCCTGCTGACCGTAGTCCCCGAGCTCGTCGTGGCTCACGTGCGCGCATTGGCCGAAGCGACCCGCCGGCTCCGCGCCGAAGGCCTGGACCCGCACCCAGAGGTCATGGTGCCGCTCGTCGCCGTGGAGACGGAGCTCGCACTTGCCATCAGCCACATCGAGGAGGCCCTGCAGGACGCCGAGCACACCGAGCCCATGCCCATAGGCACGATGATCGAGCTGCCCAGGGCCGCCCTCATCGCCGACACGCTTGCACAGCGGGCGGAGTTCTTCTCCTTCGGCACGAACGACCTGACACAGACCACGTGGGGCATCTCCCGCGACGACGCCGAAGCCAGCTTCCTCACGGCATACCGCGAGGAAGGCCTACTGACCACGGACCCGTTCACCAGCCTCGACCAGGCCGGCGTCGGCCAGCTCGTGCAGACCGCAGTGCGGCTTGGACGGGAGACCAGGCCCGACCTCGGGCTGGGGGTCTGCGGGGAACACGCAGGTGACCCCGCGTCCATCCACTTCTTCGCAGCCATCGGTCTCGACTACGTATCCTGCTCACCGCCACGCGTGCCCGTCGCCCGTCTGGAGGCGGGGCGCGCGGCTGTCCGTCGCCAAGAACCGGACGACGTGGGCACCCGCTGAACGGTGAGCCAGCAGCCCCGGGCTCCCAGGCATCGGCGGGACCTTGGCCACTGTCCGGGGACCAGTTCCTGGAATCGACTGGTCTTGGGCCGCCACCGCGGCCGCCCGGCGAGAGGAGAGAGAATCATGAAGGCACTCGTGTACCACGGCCCCGGACAGAAGGCGTGGGAAGACGTACCCGACCCGACCATCGCGGCCGACACCGACGCGATCATCAAGGTGGATGCCGTGACGATCTGCGGCACGGACCTGCACATCCTCAAGGGAGACGTCCCCGCCGTCACGGCCGGACGGATCTTGGGCCACGAGGCAGTGGGCACCGTCCAGGAGGTGGGGCCAGCCGTCAAGAACGTCAAGCCCGGCGACCGCGTCCTCGTGTCCTGCATCACCTCCTGTGGTGCCTGCCGGTTCTGCCGCGAGGGCAGCTACGGCCAGTGCCTCGGAGGGGGCGGCTGGATCCTGGGCCACAAGATCGACGGCACCCAGGCAGAGCTCGTCCGGGTGCCGTTCGCCGACACCTCCACGTTCCCGGTCCCCGACGGCGTGAGTGATGAAGAGGTCCTCATGCTCGCCGACATCGGGCCCACCGGATACGAAGTGGGTGTCCTCAACGGCAAGGTGGCGCCCGGAGACACCGTTGCGGTTGTCGGTGCCGGCCCGATCGGGTTGTCGGTGATCATGGGCGCCAAGCTCTTCAGCCCTGCGCACATCGTGGCGATCGACCTCGCCGACTCCCGGCTCGAGGCAGCGAAGCGGTTCGGTGCGGACGTCACGATCAACCCCTCCCGCGAGGATGCCGTCGCAATCGTTCGGGAGCTCACCGGTGGCCTTGGTGCCGACGTGGCTGTCGAGGCCGTCGGGATCCCCGCCACCTTCGAGCAGTGCACGTCTTTGGTCCGGCCTGGCGGAACGGTCGCCAACGTCGGGGTCCACGGCGAACCTGTCGTCCTCCACCTCGAAGAGCTGTGGATCAAGAACGTCACCATCACCACCGGACTCGTCGACACCTACTCCACGCCCACCCTGCTGCGGCTCGTGGCCAGCGGACAGGTCGACGTGGCACGGTTCGTCACTCACCGGTTCGCCATGGCTGACTTCCTCGAGGCCTACGACGTCTTCGCCAGGGCGGCGCAGACACAGGCCCTCAAGGTCGTCCTCACCGCCTGACCCCAACAGGAGGGCGCGGTATGCCGGCCGGTCACCGACCGGCATACCGCGCTCTTGGGCGTGCTGCCTGCCGAGGCTGGCAGGAGGAGGGCCGGGCCCTTCGAGCGCCGATTCACTGGGGGTCCCTCATGCGGAGGGACGAAGGCAGGTCCTGGCCAGGGCGTCCAGCGCGTCGGTGACGCTGCCGAACGCGGGCACCGTGCCGTGGTGCCGAGCCCCGCGGCGATCCACCGCCACCAATACCGGAGTGGGCCGACCCCTCGAAGACTCGCCCGGCAGACGGCCGAGAACCCGCCACAGAGCACGCCGGTGCAGCGCCGGGCTGGACCTGGTGTCGACCACCACGGCGTCCACGCCGGGATCATCGACAAGGGTCTCCAGGACCTCCCGAACGCGGTCTCGGTTCGTGTCCACGGGCAGCGAGACAACCGCGCCGCGGATCGTGCCCCGCGGAATGAGGAAGTGGATCCGCATCTCGGTGTGCTGCGTCAGGTCAGGACCGGACAGGGCGCGCTGGGCGAGCTGCTGACTGGTCCATTCCTGCGCGAGCGCGGGATTGTTGGTGACAAGGGCGACCCGGCGACCCGGCCGCTGACAGTCCAGCACCAGGAGCATGGCCAGGTCGGCGAGATCAGCAAGCGACGTCGCCCGGATGGGCTCAGCTGCGGTGGCGGGGACCGCCCCCTCGACCTCCCGACCATCGCCGGTCAGGAGCACGACGGGTTTCCCCCCTTGTGCACCTGGCCCAGCGCGTGGACGAGACCGGCGGGGGCCGAGCCACCAAGACTGACCAGGATGACCTCGGTCCGGGGGTCACCGGCAAACCAGTCCACCAGGTCGAGCACGCCCAGGTCCGCAGCGCGACCAACGTCGACGATCCCGGAGACGCCCACCCCGCGCGAGGCGAGCTGCGCTCGCACGCGGTCGAGGCGCCTCGCGTCGTCGGTGATGACGGCCACGGTGCCGCCAGCCACTGAGGTTCGTTCGTCCCCGACGTTCAGCCGAATGAGCGCGTCGGTGTTGACCAGGGCCTCACACCCCCGGCCCAAGCACGCGAGCCCCCGCAGCACGGATCCGCTCCAGCACCACGCGTTTCCGGTGCACCGGCAGGTCACCGTCAGCCACGTGCAGGTCTGTTCGGCACACCCCACAGGCCTCGACCTCGACCAGCACGTCCCCGGGGCGGGGTACCGGGACGGCCCGCTCTGTCTGCCGGATCCGGGTCCGCCGTCCGGCGTCGCCGGTGACCTCCCAGTCCAGCATCCTGTTGCGACGGACGGGTCCTGACGAACGGGCGGAAATGCTGTCGGTCATGTGCGCCTCCTCCGTGCCATGTGCTCATCCGGTGATCGGCTTCACTCTTGCCCTTCGCAGCGGGATCGGGCAGGGCCTTGGTCCCGGTTTCGTCCCCCCATCGATGGCGCCGTTGCCCTGACGCGGGACTTTCGGCCCGATCGCAAGGCCCGGAGTGCGACGAGCCTTGGGGGACCAACCACCTGCTGGAGGACACCATGAGAGCCAAGCCCGGAGACCGCATCATCCTTGCCGCACCCGTCATCGACGGTCCGCTCCGCGACGGTGAGGTGCTCGAGGCACGTGGAGACGACGGCGCACCCCCGTACCTGATCCGGTGGAGCGACGGCCACGAGGGACTCTTGTACCCGGGACCCGGTTCGGTCCTGCGGATCACGCCCCACGCCGTGGAACGCGCGGCCGAGCCCAAGCTGAGGGAGTCAGAGCCGCACCCGACGGGCGCACACCCCCGAGTGCGGGACTGGGAGGTGCGCGTGTCGATCTTCGGCTCGGATGACGATGCCGAGGCCACCGTGGTGCTGCTCTCCGACTCCCCATCGCACCTGACCGCTCACGGGCACAGCCACCGGAGCGACGGCGACCGGGTGGTCCCAGAGATCGGTGACGAGGTCGCGGTGGCGCGGGCCCTGCGGCGTCTTGCCGACCAGCTGCTCGAGACCGCGGCCGACGACATCGAAGGACTCACTGGCGAGCACGACGTGAGCCTGCGGGCCCGCTGACTGCGGCTCACCTGATGCAACCATCCCTCTCGTCTTCGAGGACGGGCAGCGTTCCTGGCTCAGCCGGTGTCCCCGTCGCCAACGGACTGACCGTCGCCGAGGCCGCCGCCCGCCTCGCCCGCCACGGACCGAACGTCCTGCCCGAAGCGCCGGCTCCCGGGCTGGTGCGCCGGGTACTCCGAAGCCTGCGGGATCCACTGGTCATCGTGCTGCTCGTCGCGTTGGCACTGACCCTCTTGACCAGGGATCTCAGCGATGCCGCCGTGATCGCCCTCGTGATCGTGGTGAACTCTGCCATCGGAGTGCGCCAGGAGGTTCAGGCCGACCGAGCCGTCCGGGCCCTGTCCGCCATGGTGGCCACCCACGCGTGGGTGGTGCGCTCGGGGAGTCCCGCAAAGGTTCCGGTCGCGGAGGTGGTGCCCGGCGACCTGCTCCGACTCCGACAGGGCGAGCTGGTGCCCGCGGATGCCGTGCTCGTCGAGGGACCCGGGCTGCAGGTCGACGAGTCGACGCTGACCGGGGAGTCGCTTCCGGTGGACAAGCAGCCGGGCTGTGACCCCGGACCGGGCCTCGACCACCCAGACTCCCGTCGGGAGCGGCTTCCCGACGGCAGTGAGGTCGACTCGACGCTGCTGTCGGGAACGGTCGTCGTCTACGGTCGCGGCGTTGCCCGCGTGACGACGACCGGTGCCACCAGCTCGGTCGGCCGCATCGCGGGCCTCATGAAGGGAGCCCCACCGGCCACCCCCCTACAGCTACGCATGGCCAGGCTCTCCGCCCAGCTCGCCGTGGCGGCCGTGGTGCTGAGCTGCCTGGTCCTGGTCCTTGGCCTGCTGCGCGGCGAGCCCCTCGAGCAGATGGTGCTGACAACCATCGCCCTCGTCGTCGCTGCGGTGCCCGAGTCGCTGCCCCTGGTGGTCACCGTGAGCCTGGCGATGGCAGCACGACGGATGGCAGCGCGCCACGCCGTGGTCCGCCACCTGTCCGCCGTCGAGACCTTGGGCTCGGTGACCCTGCTGGCCACGGACAAGACGGGGACACTCACCCGCGGGAGCATGACGGTCCACGACAGGTGGCAGCCAGCCGGTGTGGGCTCCGACCTCTTCGAGCGCGGCCTCGCACTGTGCAGCGATGCCGCCCTCGACACCGATACCGGACACGCTCACGCCGACCCCACCGAGGAAGCTCTGCTGAGGGCGGCGACGATGTCCGCGACGGACATCCGCGAGCTGCGGTCGGCCTACCCACGCACGGCCGAGACCCCGTTCGACAGCGTCCGCAAACGGATGAGCACCACCCATCGGGCCCTGGACGGGACACTCGTCACGTGGCACAAGGGCGCTCCGGAGGCCATCCTCAGAGGCGACTGGCTGACGGACGCTGACACGGTGGTGGAGGGGGCACGGAGCGAGGCGGAGTCGTGGGCTCGCCGAGGCACCCGCGTCATCGCCGTTGCGGTCGAGGAACACAGCGCGGACGGCACCCCGCTGTCCGGGCCGAGCCTGGTGGGCCTGGTCGGACTTGAGGACCCCGTGCGGGACTCCTCGCGCGCGACCGTCGCCGCGTGCCGTGCGGCAGGCATCCGCGTCGTCCTGATCACCGGGGACCACCCGGCAACCGCCGACGCCATCGCGGGGCGGGTGGGCATCGGTGACGGCCACCCCGCGACCAGCCTCTCCGACGGAGAGACCACCGTGGGCGCGTGCGTCGCAGCGGAGGCCGCAGTCGTGGCGCGCGCCACCCCGGCCGACAAGCACGCCCTCGTGAGTGCCTTCCAAGCCGCCGGTCACGTGGTCGCCATGACCGGGGACGGGGTCAACGATGCTCCAGCACTGCGCCAGGCCGACATCGGGGTGGCTATGGGCATCCGGGGCTCCGAGGTCGCTCGCCAGGCGGCAGACCTCGTCCTGACTGACGACGAGCTCGGCACCGTGGTCACCGCGGTGGAGGAAGGGAGAAGGGTCTATGCCAACATCCAGCGCTTCCTCACCTATGGCCTGGCGGGAGGCGGGTCGGAGGTGCTCCTCATGTTGCTGGGACCCTTGCTCGGCACCCCCTTGCCCCTCCTCCCGGCCCAGATCCTGTGGCTGAACCTGCTCACGCACACCTTCGCCGGCGCCGGTCTCGCTGCCCAGCCTGCTGACCCGGCGGCCCTTGGCCGCGGCCCACGACACCCTGGAAGCAGCCTCTTGTCCGGAGGGGTGGGGTGGCGGACGGCCCTCATCGCCGCCTTCCTCACAGCGGCGGGTCTGGTTGCGCTCGCCGTGAGTCCGCCGGGTTCCGGCCAGACGGCCGCCCTGCTGACCCTCGGGGCAGGCCAGCTGGGCGTCGCGTGGGGGCTCAGAACCAGGCGGGCCGATGCCGCCCAGTCCGGACGGTGGTCGGATCCCCTGCTACCGCTGCTCCTCCTGGCCGGCGCAATGCTGGTCTCGGCCACCCTCTTGCCTCCGGTTCGCGTCCTGCTCGACACCGTCGCGGCCGGCGCCCTGACGTGGGTCCTGGTGAGCATCTCGGGCGTCTCGGCCTGCGTCGTCACCCGTCTGCTCCGGGCGCGTTCGCTATGAGGCCGAGCGCCATCGTCTCGACATGCGCGCCTCATCGCCCACGCCGTGGGGAGAGAGCCGTGTCGGGTAACCATTCCAGGACAGCTCTCCCCGGTGCAGATTGGGTGCCATGACAACCAGCCATCCTCCGGGTCCGCACCGGCACCCAGTCACCTCTGCCATGACCGCCCATCGAGCCGGCAACCTGCAACTCAAGGTGGCCGATGCCATCACCGAGTTCGCGGGATCGATGCTGTTCGTCTACCTCCACGTCGTCGTGTTCGGGCTGTGGATGGTCTTTGCCGAGCGAAGTCCCTGGCCAACCCTGACCCTCGTCGTGTCCCTCGAAGCGATCTTCCTCTCGACCTTCGTCCTGATTGGACAGAACCGCCAAGCGGCCTTCCAGCAGGCCAAGGCCGACCACGACTTCGTCGAGTCCGAGCTGGAGCTCAAGACCAACACCGAACTGACCCGCCAGATCCACCGACTCACCACGGAGCTGCATCATCGCGTCATCCCTGAGGGCGACCACGGAGCCGCGACCTCGGCACGGGAGTAGCCAGCACCGCCGGCGGCGAGCGTCGTCCTCGCACCGTGGGTGTGGTGGGACGCGCGGGACCAAATGCCCTGTGCCCCTCGAGCGAACGGCGCGACGGTGGGTACACGTCCTCACACCAGGGAGAGATCATGACCACCCACCCAGACACCCACCGACCGGTCGTGGTCGGAGTCGACGGCTCGTCACATGCATCGCTGGCCCTCGACTGGGCCGCAACGGAAGCAGCGCTGCGCGGAGCCCCGTTGGAGGTCCTTCGGGCCTTCTCGCCCGACTACCCCGCGGCCCGGTCCGCCGGACCCGGCGAACCGGTGCCCCACCAGCCATCGAGTGCCATCCAGGCTGCCGCCGAAGACAGCTGCGCCGAAGCAGTGGCCAGAGTCCGTGCCGCTCACCCGACCCTGGCCGTCACCGGCCGAACCCTGCCTGAGGACCCCGGGGCCGCCCTGGTCGACGCATCGACCACGGCGGGCCTCGTCGTCATCGGCGCCAGAGGACTGGGCAGGGTCCGCGGGATGCTCGTGGGCTCGGTCTCCTCCTACGTCACGCCCCGCGCACACTGTCCGGTCGTCGTGGTGCGCGAAGCACCCAGTCGGTCACTGCCCGACCTGCGGGTGGTGGTCGGCGTGGACGGTACGACCGACTCGACAGCGGCCCTGCGGTTCGCCTTCGAGGCCGCGGCGCGTCGTGGGAGCGGGCTCACCGTGGTCCACACGTGGGACCTTGACGTCGACACCACCGCGGCCGCCCTGGCGTGGTCGGTGGACTCCCAACAGGCCGACGAGCAGGAGCGAAGCCTGGTGGCCGAGGCCGTGGCTGGCTTTGCCGCCGAGTACCCGACCGTCGATGTGCGCCGACACGTCGTGCGCGGCCATCCCGTGGCCGAGCTCGTGCGAGAGAGCGAGAATGCGGCACTGCTGGTCGTCGGGACCCGCGGGCGTGGCAGCGTCAAGGGAATGGTCCTGGGTTCGGTGTCGCAGAAGGTCCTGCACGACGCCCGCTGTCCCGTCGCGGTCATCACCTCGTCGGAGGACGACCCGTCCACCGCACCCGCCCCGAGGAAGCACGAGTTCCACCTCCCCGTTCCGCCCGTGCGCGAACGACTGTGACACCCCCGCAGCAGCAGGACCTTCGCACCTGACACCACCGCTCACGGGAGGCCACCGTTGGTGGTTCACCCAATAGGAGGAGCCATGACCGACACGAGAACCCAGCCACTCGGCGCCGTCGTCGTGGGGGTCGACGGGAGCCCCGCGGACGAGCGACCGCTGGAGGTCGGCATCGCCCAGGCACGCCTGCACCGGCGGCCCCTGCACATCGTCCATGCCACAGGCATCGGAATCGTCCCCTGGACACCGGAACGACTTGCCAAGCAGCACGCCCTGACGGCGGCCTGCGTCGAGCAGGCGCGAGTCCTGGCCGACGAGGTGGACATCAGCTCTGCGACCGTGGTCGATGACCAGTCGGCCGCCCTGGTCAAAGTCAGCGGCACAGCGTCGCTGATCGTCATGGGAGCCGGTCGACTCGGCACCGTCGGCAGCGTCGTCCTCGGGGCGACCACGGGCAAGGTCGCCAGCCATGCGCGATGCCCAGTCATGGTGGTTCCCGACGCGTGGGACGCTGCCGATGACCTCGCCGTGGTGGTGGGTGTCGATGATGATGTCCATTCGCGTCCCGCCGTGGACAGCGCCTTCGCGGAAGCTTCGGCTCGCAGGGCACCGCTGGTGGCGTTGCATGCCTGGTGGTGGGACGAGCCGAGTCCCCTTTCGTCGGGGATCGTCTGGGACCAGGACTCCGGTTCGGACGACGAGTGGACGGCAGTCGCTGCCTCCCAACGCGTGATGATGAGCGAGATGCTCGCCGGCTGGCAGGAGAAGTACCCCGATGTGGAGGTCCGGACCGAGTTCGTCCGGGGCGACGCCACCGCAGTCCTGGAGGAAGCATCACGCGATGCCCAGCTGTTGGTGGTGGGCACGCGAGGCAGGGGCGGATTCACGGGCCTGCTCCTGGGATCGGTGAGCAGCCGAGCGCTGCACCACTCCCACTGCCCGGTCCTCGTCGTCCCCTCACTGCCGCGGCTGCCCGCA
Source organism: uncultured Actinomycetota bacterium (assembly GCA_963740865.1). GTDB lineage: Bacteria > Actinomycetota > Actinomycetes > Actinomycetales > Dermatophilaceae > Pedococcus. The sequence continues at coordinate 121,810 of CAVUGH010000004.1, read as the reverse complement.
GCGCAGTGAGCGACACCGGCGTTCCTGACGCCGGTGGGCTGCATCCCGACGGGATGCAGCCCACCGGCGTCAGTCGGTCGCGGCCGGATGGTGCTCGTCTGTATGGACGTCAGCCGGTGCGCCCGCTCCCGCAGCCGTGCTGACTGCGAGATCCGGAACGACGGCTACCGGGCACGCGGCACGAGCCAGGACGGCTTGCGCTTCCTTGCCCAAACCCCGCGGTGCCGCCGATGCGTCAGGGCGCCGTCCGGTTCCGGTCCCGGATCCGAAACCGACCACCACCAGGGCGGCTCGACGCGATTGGCGCACGAGCGCCGCCGCCGCGTCCAGATGATCGACCCGTGTCACTGTCGCCACGGTCGGGAAGTGCCGGCGGACATGGTCCTCAGATGTGCTCGCTGCGGACGTCGCGCGCACACACAGGTCGCGCGCCCACTGCGCGACCGTGTCGAAGCCATGAGGTGGACGGGACCACTCACGCGCCGGTGGCAGCGACCAAGCCGCCGCGATCGTCAGAGGGACACCGCGCACCTGGGCCGTGTATGCCGCGAAGTCGAGGGCTGCCTGCGAGCTGGCATCCCCCGTTGCGCTCACCACGACAGGGAGCACCGCGCGCTCGGGACCCGTTGCTCCCCGCGCGATGACGACCGGACAGCGCGCATGGTCCGCCAGGACCATCGAGGTGGAACCGATGGCGCTGGAGACCGGGTCGTCCTGTGACCGCTGACCGACCACGACCAGCGAGGCGCCGTCCGCCGCGTCCGCGAGCACTCCGGCCGGGTGCCCGGTGATGCGCGCTCCACTCACCCGTCCATCCATCACCAGGGTGCTCGCAATCCGGACCCCTTCGTCCAGAAGGCGATCCCGCACGGAGTCGGAGTGCTCCTCACCGGGGTCAGGCGCGGAAGCCGGCGTGCCGGCATACGGAACGACCTGGATGACTCGAAGGGGCAGACCACGACAGGCCGCCTCGCGAGCCGCCCACTTCAGGGCCGAAAGGGCTCGCCCCGATCCGTCGTAGCCGATGACGACTGAGCTGCTGCGCTGCATCAGATTCCTTCCTTCGTCGGGCACGTCACGCCCGTGTCTCCACGATGCTGTGCGAAGGGTCTCGACGCCCGGGGCCTTGGTCCCGAGTCCTGGACGAACCGCTTGCCGACCGACGCCGGCGAGCCCACCAAACGTCGGGGCCCTTGGTCCCTGCCCGCAACCATGGGGAAGCAGGACAGTGGAGTGGTCAGCAGAAGAGTCCTGGTACCGGGCGAGGGGCTACCGCATGACGAAGAACTGGGGCGAAGGAGCTGGAGCAGATGTCCTTGGGAAACGGTCTACGGACCGAGAGAAGGCCGCGGGCCCTCGTGGTCTACGAGTCCATGTTCGGGAACACCAAGGCGGTGGCCGAGGTCGTGGCGCTCGGGCTGTCCCGTGACTTCGAGGTCGACCTCATCGAGGTTGGGGAGGCGCCCTCCCCCGTGCCCGATGACGTCGCCTTACTGGTGGTCGGCGCGCCGACGCACGCCTTCAGCCTCAGTCGTGCGAACACTCGTGACAGCGCACGACAACAGGCTCCCGCGACGGCCCGTCCGTCGGACTCGGGACTCCGCGAGTGGCTGGGTCGCCTGCAGCACAGCGGCAGCCAGGCCCTGCCGACGGGTCTGGTCGCTGCGTCCTTCGACACGAAGGTCGCGCACCCCCGAATGCCCGGTTCGGCCGCTGGAGCAGCCGCAAGGAAGTTGCGCCACCTCGGCGTCCATGTCGTCGTGCCCCCGCAGACCTTCTACGTCGAAGGGATGCAGGGACCGCTCGTTGACGGCCAGAGCGACGCGTCGCTCGCGTGGGCACGTGCCCTGGCCGACGCATGCCTGACGTCCAGGAACGCCACTGCCAGGTGACCACCAGATCCCTGCCAGGTGACCACCTGCCAGTGGGCGTGCCAACCAGTGTCTCCGGCGGAGCCGATCCGGTCACGGCAGGCGCTCAGGGCAGTCGTTGCCACGCAGTCTCGACGGTGCTCAGCGCCTGACGCGCACTCTCCTCCTGGCTCTTGGACGTACTGACCAGCACCGCCGATGGCCACGACTCGCGTTGCGCGGCGAGCTTGCTCCCGATGACGAGGTCCGCGTCGCTGTAGCGACTGGGCTCCTGGATGCGATCTCGCAGTCGGGCTGCGAGGACCTGGTTCGGTGCCGTGCACTCCAGCTCGACGAGGGGTGTGTGCAGGTCAATCGCGGTGCGGCGGAATGGTTCTCGCTGCCCGGCCGTCGAGAAGGACGCGTCCACGACCACGGTCTCGCCGTGAGCGATGATGAACTTCGCCTTGGCGGCAAGGGCCGCGTAGACGGCCACGGTGTGGGCAGCCGAGTAGAGACCCTTCCCGAAGGCTTCGGGGTGGTGCTCGACCGGGTCGAGGCCCGCCAGCTCCTTGCGGATACGGTCAGCGCTCAGGACCGCTGCCGGCAGACGCGAGCCGAGCTGCTCGGCGACCGTTGACTTCCCGGAGGCGGGTGCCCCTCCCAGGAGAACCAGCCGAGGAAGTCCGGCGCGCAGGTGACGCAGTCCCAAGTCGGCCAACCACTCGGCCTCGAGCGCGGCCTCGTCCCTGACCCGGCCAGCTGTCGTGCTTTCGCGGATCGCCGCCACCTTGGCGCGCATCACCGCTCGATACGCGACGTAGTGGTGCGACAGCGACTTCGCCTCCACCGCGCCGGAGAACTCGTGGTAGTCGTGCACCAGCTGCTGGGCCAGATCTGCGCTCCCGAGCCGCTCGAGGTCCATGACCAGGCTCGCGAGGTCGTCCACCACGTCCATCCAGCGCAGACCGTCGTCGAAGTCGAGACAGTCGAGCACCTGGGCACCCTGCGGCAGCAGGAAGATGTCATCGGCAAGCAGGTCGCCGTGACCGTCGCGCACCCACCCTGCGCGCGCCCGGTCCTCGAGGAGGGACTCCCGACCGGCCAGGTATGCCGCCGACAGCGCCTCGATCTCGTCGACGACCACGGCGCAGACACGGCTGGGAGCCAGGGCCCGCAAGCCGGTGATGTTGGACCGCCATCGCTCCCCGAGCGCAGTGGGGCTTCCGGCCGCACTGATCTCGGCGTTGGTCCTCGCCGTTGAGTGGAAGGCCGCGATCTGCTTCGCGAGCTGGCGCACCGGTCCTGCGACGTCGGCACCCTGCCTGACGAGGGTCGCCAGGCGACGGTCCTCGGGCATCCGCTCCATCACCAGGACGCTGTCGCGAACCTGGCCATGCCCATCCAGGACGTCGAGCACCTCGAGGTAGACGTCAGGTGCCATCCGACGGTTGAGGGTGAACTCGCGCTGGCAGGCCACCTTGCGCCGAGCCGGGGTGCTGAAGTCGAGAAAGCCCAGGTTCACGGGCTTCTTGACCTTGTAGGCGCGGTCACCGCACAGCAGCACCACAGCGGAGTGGGTCTCCCGAACTTCCGCGGCCGCGATCGTGGGCTCGACGGCAGCCGGCTGGGTCCGCGCCTGCGACCCCACCGCAAGGTTTCCTGTTGGCGGTTGTGTCACCGGTTCAGTCTCGTCGCGACCCCAACACCCCGACAGGGACCTTGGACCCTGTGGTCTCCCCTCGAATCGACCGACGATGTCTGACATGGAGAGCGAAGGCACGCACCCGACTGAACAACCCGACCGCGACGACGTCCAGGTCACCACGGCGGCAGAGTCATGGGACCTGTTGCGCGAGGGCGTCGTGGGGCGCCTGGCTGTCATCTACGAAGGCGCCCCTGAGATCTTCCCCGTGAACTACCTGGTCGACCACGGGACCGTGGTCATTCGCACGGCAGGGGGCACCAAGCACGAAGCCGCCCGCAAGCGTCGGGTCGCCTTCGAGGTCGACGGGTACGACCTCCATGCCGGAGCGGCCTGGAGCGTGGTCCTCAAGGGCCGGGCCGTTGAGGTGTACGACGTGGACGAGGCGATCGAGGTCCTGAGCCTCCCGCTGATCCCCTGGGCGAAGGGTTCCAAACCGCACCTCCTTCGGATCGTCCCCGACTCCATCACGGGCCGGCGCTTCGACGTCGCCGGAGGCGTGACGCGGGCGTGATCACGTCGACGAGCAGCGCCATCGTCACCGTCCTGCGCGGACTGGCGAGGCAGCACGACCGGCCACTGCGGGTGGTGGCCAGTGGCAACGCGGCTGCCCCGTGGACCCTGCTGCAGCTGCTTGACGACTCGGTGCCGCGGTTCGAGCTCTTCATGCTCAACGCACCACACGGCATACCCACCCGTCCGGGCGTCACGCACGTCACCCCCTTCGTCGGTCCCGGGATGCGGGGCACGGCTGGACTCTCCTACCTTCCCGCGCGCCTGTCCCACGTGCCGACGCTCCTTGCCGCGAGGTTCGTGCCGGACCTCGTCCTCGTGACGGTGTCGGCACCGATTGCGGGCAGCTGGTCGTTGGGAGCCGAGGTCAACATCCTGCCCGCGGCGATGGACGCATGCCGTGCCGCTGGCGGCGTGGTTGTTGCCGAGTCACGTGACGACATGCCCTTCACGTTTGGCGACGGCACGTTGCGGGTCGACGACCTCGATGGTGTGCTGGCCACCACCAGCCCAACGCGGTCCCACCCGAAGGTGCCGTCCGTTGGTTCCGACATCGTGAGCATCGGCACCCAGGTCGCGGCACGAGTCCGGTCTGGGTCGACCCTCCAGCTGGGGATCGGTGCCATCCCCGATGCGGTTGTCCCCCGGTTGACCGATCGGCACCGCCTCGGCGTGTGGAGCGAGATGGTCTCGGACGGCATCCTCGACCTCGATCGGGCCGGCGCCCTCGACCCAGACCGCGACGTCGTGGCCTCCTTCGCCGCAGGCGGCGCTCGGCTGATGGCCTGGCTGCACGAGAACCCGCGGGTCCAGATGTTGCGCACCGAGACCGTGAACGACCCGGGACGAATTGCGGCCAACCCGCGGATGACGAGCATCAACACCGCGCTGGCTGTCGACCTGTTCGACCAGGCCAACGGGAGCCACATCGGATCGCGCCTGCACTCGGGGTTCGGTGGCCAGTGCGACTTCGTTGTCGGGGCGATGGACTCCGCCGGCGGTCAGGCGTTGATGGCCCTGCGGTCGTGGCATCCGCGGGCCGACGCGTCGGCCATCGTCGGCCTCCTCGAGGGCCCGGTGACCTCGTTCCAGCACACGGCCGTCATCACTGAGCAGGGGACGGCTGAGGTCATGGGCTGGGACGCCCAGTCGCAGGCCAGCCACCTCATCGAGCAGGCGGCCCATCCATCGGTTCGCGCCGAGCTGTGGGAGGACGCCCGGGAACTCGGGCTCGCCGACTCCTCTTCCGAGGCGGCCGATCATGTTCCTTGGGACAGCCCTTCGCCTGGGACGCGGCCAGGGCCGACGAAGGCGCTCTCGGACAGCCAGACCTCACCCACTCCGGCCGTCAAGCGTTGGCGAGCCTGACGACATGGGAGCGATCGAGGTCGCCGGACTGGCGTTGGCGTACGGCCAGACGCGGGCGGTCGACGATGTCAGCTTCGAGGTCGCCGAAGGCGAATTCTTCGGCATCCTTGGCCCGAACGGGGCTGGCAAGACCACCACGTTGGAGATCATCGAAGGGTTGCGGCGCCCCGACTCTGGCACGGCGCGCCTTTTGGGTGAACAGCCGTGGCCACGCAACGCCGCCCTCCTGCCACGAATTGGTGTTCAGCTGCAGACCTCGTCGTTCTTCGAGCGGCTGACCTCACGTGAGCAGATCGGCACCTTTGCGGCGTTGTACGGGGTGCCCGCCTCCCGTGCTGGTGAGTGGTTGGAGCGGGTGGGCCTGGCAGACAAGGCCGACTCTCGGGTGGAGGACCTCAGCGGCGGACAGGCGCAACGCCTGTCGATCGCGTGCGCGCTCGTGCATGACCCTGAGATCGTCTTCCTGGACGAACCCACCGCTGGGTTGGATCCTCAGGCCCGCCGCAACTTGTGGGATCTGCTCGAGGGTCTCAACGACACGGGCCGGACGGTGGTGCTGACCACGCACCACATGGACGAGGCCGAGGCGCTCTGCGACCGCGTGGCGATCATGGACAAGGGCAGGCTTCTCCAGCTCGACTCACCTCGTGCCCTGGTGCGCGGCCTGGGAGCAGCTACCCGGATCACCGTCTCGGCCGAGCAGCTCACCCGCGTCGATGCCGGACGGATGATCGGCGTGGACTCGGTCGTGGAGACGCCCGACGGGCTGGTGCTCGCGACCCGTGAACCAGCCCGAGTGCTGACCGAGCTCGTGGCGCGACACTCGCTCAGCGGAATCAAGGTCCAGTCGGGAAGCCTTGAGGACGTCTTTCTCGCCACCACTGGCCGCAGGTACCGCGCATGACAAACCATTCCTTGCAGCGTCGTGCGTTCCTCAGCCTGTCCCTGGCGATCACACGCGGTTTCATCCGCGACAAGGCCTCGGTCTTCTTTGCGCTGGTCTTCCCGCTGATGTTCCTGGTGCTCTTCGGTGGCGTGTTCAGCGACCAGGACCAAGCTCGGATCAAGCTGATCCAGGTGGGAAGCGTTGCACTCGTGGAACAGCTGCCCACGGACGCACGGGCGGCCTTCGACGAGGCGTTCGAGGTGACCAAGAGCAATGACCTGGCCCTCGCCCTGGACCAGGTGCGAAAGGGTGACGCTGACGTGGCGATCGAGGTGCAGGGTGAGACGGTCGTCGCGCACTACACGCAGACCGAGCCAGTGCGGGCCGGGATCGTGCAAGGCACCCTGCGGGCGCTGGTTGACGGCACCAACGTCGCGCTCAGCGGCGAGCCGCCGGCATACTCCTTGAGGACCGAACGCGTCGAGGACGACTCGCTCAAGACCATTCAGTTCGTGACTCCCGGTTTGCTCGGCTGGGCCATCGCGATGAGTGCCTCTTTCGGAGCGGCGGCCACACTCAACGGGTGGCGCAACACCAAGCTGTTGCGCCGGCTCCAGCTGGCGCCGGTGTCGACGGGAGCCGTGGTCGCGGCACGGGTTGTGGTGACCATCGGGATAGCGCTGGTTCAGACGACGATCTTCCTCGGGCTCGGCGCTGCTGCCTTCGGTCTCCGGCTCACCGGCGAATGGCCGTTCGCGATCCCGCTCCTCGTCGTGGGGACGCTGTGCTTCATGGCAATAGGTCTCTTGGCTGGCGCCGTGGCCAAGTCCACCGAGGGCGCCGTCAACATGGCGAACTTCCTGGTGCTGCCGATGGCGTTCCTGAGTGGCTCGTTCTTTCCGCTGGAGGGTGCGCCCGACTGGCTCCAGGTCGTGTCGAGACTGCTGCCGCTCAGATGGCTCAACGAAGGGATGCTGGACGTGATGGTCCGCGGAGAAGGCGGTAGCGCCGTGCTGGTACCGATGGCCGTGCTGGGGGGCTTCGCGCTGGTGGTGACAGCGACTGCCGCAAGGCTCTTCCGCTGGGAGACGACCTAGTCCGGCTGGGAGACGACCTAGTCCGCGGGACGTAGACCGCGGGCCTGCCCCTTCAGCTCGAGGCTTGGGGCACGACGATGACGGGACAGGAGATGTCATGAAGCACTCGTCGGACCGTCGGTGAGCCGACCAGGTCGGGGCGCGGCCTGGGGTGCCGGGAGCCCAGTACGACGAGCTCTGCGTCATCGGCCGCTGCCAGGATGGCCGCCGCTGGTTGCTTGCGGATCGACACCCGGTTGAGCTGCACGTCGGGATACTTCTCGGCCCAACCCGCGAGTGACTCCGCCATGGCCGCCTCTTCGTTGCCGATCTCGGTTCGCCAGCGGTCCGATGGTGTGGTCGCCGCACCGAGTCCGATCCGGTCCGAGGCGTGCCAAGCGTGCACCGCCGTGAGGCGCAGGTGGCGAACGTCGGCCTGTGAGAAGGCGAACCCGATCGCGTCGTGGCAGCCGGCCGACTCGTCGACGCCAACCACGACTCGCCGCGGAACATCCCGATCCAGGTCCCGCGGACGGATCACTGCGACCGGACAGAGTGCCGAAGCCGCCACTGCGAGGGCGGTGGACCCGAGCAGGGCGGGAGCCAGGCCACCGCGCCCGTGGGCTCCGACACACACGATTGCGGCCTGACGAGATGACGAGATCAGCACGGACTCGCCGGATCCGTCGACCACTGTGTCGTTCACGCGCAGGCTCGGAGCCACGACTGCAGCTCGCTTCCTCGCCTCAGAGATGATCTTCGCGGCCCCGTCATCCGCGCCCCGGCGTCGTCCGTGCGCGTGCACGAGGTGCAGACCCCGATGCTCCAGCTGGGCAGTCTCGATGGCCCAGTCGAGCGCGACCAACGACTGCTCCGAACCGTCCAGCCCGACGACGACCGCGCCCTGTGCCACCACTGTGCTCATCTCGAGATCCTCCAGTCATCCATTCCTGCCTTGGGTCCAGCCTGTCGCTCGTGACGGCCGTGGCACAGGGCACTTGGTCCCGTCCGGGACCAAGTGCCCTGTGCACGATGGGCCGGATGGCGAACGCTGGAGGTCAACGACAATGAAGGGACGGTGGGTGATGTTGGTCGCCGACGTCATGACCTCGCCTGTGGTGAGCATCCGCCCGGGCGCACCGCTCGAGGATGCCATCCAGCTGCTCGGGACGGCGGGGATCAGTGCCCTCCCTGTGGTGGATGCCGAGTTGCGGGTGGTGGGAATCGTCTCGGAGGCGGACATCCTCCGAGAGCCCCTCCCCGCTGACCCTCGGGCCCACCTGTGGCGCTCGGAGGCAACCGTGCGGCGGGACCGCACCGTCAACGACGTGATGACCGTTGACGCGGTGTGCGTCACGGCGCACACCGACTGCTCGGACGTCGCACTGGCTCTGGCGGACACCGGTTGGAAGAGCATGCCTGTCGTGGAGGACGGGCGTCTCGTCGGAATGGTGAGCCGCAGCGACATCCTGCACTCGCTGGCCGTACCCGACATGGTCATCACCCAGGCGGTCCTCGGCGCCTTTGCGGCGGTTGGGCACCCGGAGTGGGTTGCCGTCGTGCGCTCAGGACATGTGACGGTCGATCCCCCCGACACCGACCTCGCAGAGGCTGCCCTCGCGACCGCATCGACCGTGCCCGGTGTCCGGAGCGTGCAGCTCGGGTCAGCAACGGAGGACCCCGACAACGAGGCGGGGCCGAAGTGATCTGGCACCCGCGCGTCGTGGCCTGGCTCAGGGCCGACCCGTCCGTCCGCGTGATGGCACGGGCTACCGCCGAGTCCGCCGTGCGCGGGGCTGAGCTGCGCCTGCTGTCAACCGCACTACCCCCACCGCAGTGGTCGTCGTGGCGCTCCGCTGCGGCAAGTCTCGGAGTGACAGCCAGCTGGCACGTGGTCGACGACAGCCCGCGCGATGGTATGCCGGACGCTTTGCTCAGGGAGGTGGCGCGGGCAGTCCTGGTCGTCACCGACACGAGCTGCCTCGGGGCCGACACGCGTTCACAGCTCGCCCAGCTCGTCGATGTGTATGTGGTGACGGACGTCCGGGCTCAGTCGCGGGCTCGAATGCGTGAGCCGGCTGTCGTGGTCGGCGTGCCCGACAGCCCCCACTCCGCCTACCTCGTGTCAGCAGCGGGGCGCGAGGCCGAGCTCCGCCACCGCCACCTCATCGTCCTGCATGCGCAGTCGCGGGCGGTTCAGGTCACGGACCACCTCATGGAACGCCGCTGGCTCGATGCCCAACGCGTCAACGGGACCGGTGCCGCGTCCCCCCCATCACGAGTGGTCATCACCCATCGACCCGTGACCGACGCACTGCTTGACCACGTGGAGTGCGACGACGTCCTCGTCGTGGGCGTGCACCCGCCCGGCCACCCGCTGGCGGGCAGCCTGGATGCGTCACTGCTGGAAGCACCTCCGTGCGACCTCCTGCTCACCCGGACCGCAGAGCCACCCACTGGAGACACGGCCAATTCACCGCACCGACTGAACCTGGCTGTCTCGTGAACCTGACCGGCCAATTCTGAACCTGGCCGGCAAAATCGAGTTGGCCGGCCAAGACAAACCTGGCCGGCCACTTCGACGGACAAGCTTGGCCGTCTAGTGCGGCAGGAGCTCGCGCCCGGTGATCTGGTCGGATCGAATCCGGATCCACACGGAGTCTCGACCGCTATCCTCGCCGATCGGCCAGGGCTGGCGGTCGAGACCGTCGAGCACTGCTGCGAACTCATCGTCGTCCACAACGGACGCTGTGCCCGACAGGGCGACGCTCCATCCGGTGACGGCTGACGCGTCGTATGCGTCCACCTCGAAGCCCATCGGGTCGTGGTCGGCCGCGGCCTCGATCTTGGACCCCCCGCTGGTCCGGAAATAGACATCCATGCCTCGCACGACATGGTGAACCGGCAGCAGGATGATCTGGCCGTCACGGGTGAACGCGACCCGACCGACGGCTGTCGAGCGAATGCGCTCGAGGCATTCATCGGTGCCCATGACGCGCAGGCCGCTGTGGTCGGTGGGGGCGTCGGTAGACATCGCAGTCACCTATTCCTGGGTGTGCACGACGGCCAACGGGCACGGCCGGTCGTGGTGCAGCAGCGCCTGGCTCACCGAGCCGAGGAGCAGGCCGGCAAACCCTCCGTGGCCCCGGCTGCCGACGACGATGAGCTGTGCTCCTTCCGCCTCAGCGATGAGGGCCTCGACCGGAAGCTGGCGAACCAGCACCTTCCGCACGTCCACGTCCGGGTACTTCGCCGACCACGCAGCCACAGCCCCCTCGAGCAACCTCTCATGAGCGTCGCCGATGTCCGTGAGCTTGTCCTCGCTGAGCCAGGAGACGCCGATCCGATCCGGGACGTCGAGCCACCACGCGTGCAGCGCCACCAAGGGGGCAGACAGTGTTGAGGCCCGCTCGAAGGCAAAAGCGATTGCGGCGTCGTTCGCCGGCGAACCGTCCACTGCCACGACGATGGGGGCCGTGGGTGGGCAGTCGAACTCGCGGTCGACAACGACGACCGGGCAAGCTGCGTGGGCCACCACCTGGGTCGATGTCGATCCGGCGATGGCTTCGCCGACTGCCGTGTGGTGACGGCGACCGACGACGATGAGGTCAGCCTGGTGTGAAGCCTCCACGAGGGAAGATGCGGGCGATCCAAGCGCGGAGTCGATGGTCACTGGTGAGTCGGGTGCGCGCGAGGCCGCATAGCTGCGGGCCTCAGCAACGAGCTCACCCGTGAGGTCATTCGGCCAGGGGCTTGCTGCTCCGAAGCCCGGCGCGGCGTTGTAGAGAACTCCACGTGCGACAAACATGTGAAGTGGGGCGTCGCGTCGGGCCGCCTCTTGAACTGCCCAGTCGAATGCGGCGTCCCCCGATCCGAACGTGTCGTAGCCCACGACCACGGGGCGGCGTCCTACCATGGTGTCCATTGCTCCTCCAGGGTCCTGGTAATGGGATTGATACGACGATCGTGACAGCGGCCGCCGAAGGGCCACAGGGTCATTGGTCCCGAGGGGATCCGTCACCGAGTGCCGGGTCGCAGACGCGTGGGCGACTACCCAGTCCCTAGGCCTGCTGGGGGAATGCGGCTGACGGTGCCGCCATCGCGTCCTCGCTCGCTGGTTCTGGCACCAGCACGACGTCGCAGATGGCTGTCTCCAGGAGCTTCTGGGTGAGTGAACCGGGAACGGGGCCCCGCAACCTGCCCTTGCCCCGGTTTCCAAGAACAAGGAGGTCACCCGCTGAGCACGCGGCCAGCAGCGCGTCAGCGACCGGTGCGACCGAAACCGAGACGGAGACCGCCGCACCATCCGTCGCGAGGTCTCCGAGGGCTGCCGCGCATTCCCGCTCGGCCAGGGCGACAGCTGCCGGCAGGTGCGGCTGGCCCGGGAGGACCGCCTGCACCACCACGAGAGCGGCATGCCGAGCAGTCGCCTGTGTCATCGCATAGTGGAGTGCGTGATGCGACCACGATTGAGGAGTGAGCCCGACCACCACTGTTGGCTGGTGTCCGCCCGTGACCGCAGGCCCGTCGGGTGCGGCGAGCATCAGCGGCGCTGTGGCGCCGTGCGCGAGCCGGAGGCTTGTCGACCCCAGCGAGAAGGCGCGTTGACCTCCTCGACCGTGTCCGCCCAGGACCAGCAGCTCCGTCTCGGCCAGGAGTGCGGTCAGCTCCGGCGCCTCGATAGGCACGACGAACGGACGGGCGCGCACGGCCGGGTCGACCTCGCGGGCCCAGACCACGCCCCTTCGTGCCATGCCTGTCGCCGTGGACAGGGCGTCCTGCTCGCTGCGAGCTACCTCCGCAAGCCGGTCGGTTCGCCCTGCGCGCAGGTCGGGGATCGACAAGATGACGAGGTCTGCGTCCCGGCGTACCGCTTCGAGGGTTGCAGCGGTGACGGCCCGGTGGCTGTGCCACGACCCGTCGCATCCGACAACCACGATCCTGGGTATCCGCACTGGCATGGTCTCCACCGTCCTCACACCCGACCACGCAGTCGTGACCGGTTGCCTGCCAGCATGACTCGCCGGACGAGTCGTCACCGGGGCCTTTGGTCCCGGGACTGAGACCCGGAACCGGGTGACGACCAGCTTGAGCCACCGTGGCGGGGCCCCGCCGTGTCGCCCGTATCAGGACGACCCTGTCTGGCCGCGCGATGTGGACGGATGGGTGTGCGACCCCGTGGTGGCGACGTGGACCGCTGCCTGGGCCATGCTTCCGCGAGTGCGAGGCGCTGACCCGACGGGCTGGCCATCGGGACGTGCTACGGACGCTGAAAGCCCGGGGGCGGGCCGCCGAGGTTCGCTATGGACCACTCGACATACGCCTGTACCGCGGTGGGCAGGGTCATGTAGATTCGCTCCTCCCCTACTCTCGCAAGGAATCCGGTGCGGTCCAGGTCGTCGCGCAGGTCCTGCTTCACCCGGGCCATCGCGAAGACCACCCCTCGTCGGCCGACCTCCTGGCGAAGTGACTCCAAGGTGTCAGCCGCTGTGAGGTCGACGGTGACGTTGGCCTCGGCGTTGAGCAGGAACCATCTGGCTGGCGCGGGTGCCGCGTCGAGGGCTGCCAGCGCGCGCTTCGTGAAGTCCTGGGCGTTCGCGAAGAACAGGGGTGAGTCGTAGCGGTAGACCACCAGTCCGGGTACGGGTGTGGCCTGGGGGTAGTCGTCGATGTCGTGCATCCCGGGAAGGCCGGGCACGTAGCCAAGGATGCCGTCGTGGGGGCGGGTGACGCGGTGGACCAGGTCCAGCACGGAAAGGGCGACAGCCACGAGGACCCCCTGGAGCGCTCCGAAACCCAGGACTGCGGCAGTGGTGCCGACGGCGAGCGCCAGCTCGACCCGGCGAAACGCAGCGATGCGGCGGAACTCGGGCAGGTCCACCAGGCGCATCGCGGCATACACGACCATCGCCCCGAGGGCGGCCCGTGGGAACGCCGCCAGCACCGGTCCGAGGAACGCGACCGAGAGCACGACGGCACCGAGCGCGACGAGCGAATAGAGCTGGGTGCGGCTGCCCAGCGAGTCCCCGATCGCCGTCCGGCTCCCGCTGCTGCTCACCGGAAACCCCTGGGCCGCAGCGGAGGCGAGGTTCGCGGCGCCGAGAGCCAGGAGCTCCTGGTTGGCGTCCAGGGCAGTCTCGTTGCGTGCGGCGAAAGCGCGAGCTGTCAGCACGTTGTCAGAGAACGCGACCATGGCGACTCCGAGGGCTGCAGGCAGGAGCGTCCGCAGATCCTCCGGCTCGATGTGTGGCAGCTGGAGAGCCGGGACCCGGCGTGGGATGGCTCCCACCACCGACACACCCGTCGAGTCGAGGTCGAAGAGGGCGACGGCCCCGGTTGCCAGAAGCATCCCGATGAGGGGGACGGGGGCCTTCGGGAAGTACCGGCTCGCAAGAAGCAGGAAGGTCAGGACGAGAAGAGCGAGCACTGCCGTGGGAGGATCGACGTCCCCGAGGTGACGCAGGACGAAGCCGATCTCCTCCACTGGTGAGTCGCCCTCCACCGTCAGACCGGTGACCTTGCCCAGCTGGCTCACCACCATGAGCAGGGCCACTCCGGCCATGTAGCCGACGAGCACCGGCCGCGAGAGCAGGTCCGCCAGGAACCCCAGACGTGCCACCCAGGCGACCACGCAGATGAGGCCCACCAGACCTGCGAGCGCAGCGGCAAGGGCCGCATACCGTCCCGGCTGTCCGGCCGCGAGACCCGCCAGCGCCGTGGCGGTCATCAGGGCGGTGGTCGACTCAGGGCCCACGGACAGCTGGGGTGAGGACCCCACCACCACATACACGAGGAGCGACACCGAGGCAGCCCACAGCCCCGCCACTGCGGGGAGCCCGGCGACCTCGGCATACGCCATCACCTGCGGGATGAGGTATGCCGCAACCGTGATCCCGGCGAGGACGTCACCGCGCAGCCACCCCCGCTGGTAGCCGGCGAACGCTGCGACACCCGGCGTCACCCCGCCCCAACGCCGTCCTCCACTCAGCGATCGCGGCGGGCTCACGTCGCCAGCTCGAGCCCGCCGCGGACGAGGAGAATCATCCCGCCACGCCTCCTCCCGGTGTCCAGCGTCCCATTCTCACGTCCGCCGCACCATCTCTCGCAGGGCCGAAGGTCCCTGGCCGCGCCAGCCCAGGTCCCTGACGAGCGGGGTTTCGAGCCCGCGACGGTGTAGAGGCGATCCTGGTGGGCGTCGGCTCTCCCGCCGCGAGCCCCACCGGACCGCGGGTCAGCGTCGTCCGATCAGCTCGGTCCGTACCTCAGGTGAGTCACTGACGATCCCTGACACGCCGATGTCGATCATGCGGTCCAGGGTCATGACGTCGTTCACCGGCCACGTCATCAGCAGGTCCACCCGGGTCCGCAGGCGGGTGACCGTCGCCGCGTCAAGCAGACTTCGGTGCACCGACAACCCAGTCGGCAACACCCCGGACTGCGTCTCCAGCAGCCTCAGCAGCCGGGCAAGCTCGCCCTGCGTACGCGCCGAGAGCACCGGACGGACGTAGGGCAGCACCGACACCGCGTCGACGGACGGCCAGTGCCGTCCGCACACCAGGAAGTCGCGGTGGTATCCCTCGGCGTGGATGAGCTCGGCGACCGACCGCGCCGACGCGGATCGGCGTCCCTTGAGGTCGAGCATGAAGGTCATGTCGTGACGTCCCGCAGCCAGCAGCTCGGCCAGCCCGAGGCGGGGTGCCGATGCCGATGCGAGCTCCCACCGGTCCCAAAGGAAGGGCAACGGGCCCGCCGTCTTGAGGTGTCGCACCTCGATCCGGCCCCGGTACTCGTGGACGTCACACTCGACGACGTCCACGCCGAGGGCGTTCGCCTGGTGCAGCCCGGCCAGCGAGTTGCCGGCCCGGTGGGCGATGGCCAGCGCGGTCATGGGCGTGCGGCACCCACGAATCCGGCACGCTGGCGGCCGTCGACGCGGGGGATCCCTCCGCGCCGACACCCCCGCCGCGCGAGCGGCGGTGCGAACATCGGCGGCTGCAGGACGCGGCAGGCGGACGACGACTGCGTCACCGTGTCCATGAGGCCCAGGTCGGTCAGGCGCGGTGGGGCGAGGGGGTAGGTCACCAAGACCACCATCCCCAGCAGGCCGGACACCATCATCGCGTCACGCAGCCGCAGGAACGTCTCACGGTGGCGCCACCAGCCACACCATCGTGGCGATCATGACCGGCCAGTGGCCCCAGATGTACACCCAGTTCGCAAACGTGGCCAGGGGCGGCCATCTGCGCACCGGAGCCGGCCACGCACCTTCGACCTGCACTCCCAGTTGCCGCTCGAGGGCGACGACATCACCTGCGTGGTCGCGGGCGAGCTCGCCCGAGTCGACGGTCAGGCCACGCACCCAGAAGTAGGTGACGACTCCGAGCACCACCAGGCATACCTGTTGGGCCACCCACCAGCGGCGGCCTGGGCCAGTCTGAGAATTCGTCACTTAGTCACTCCTGATCGGGTGGTGGCGACGCGTCGGACTGACACGACGGTCCGCGTCACAGCGCCGCCTGTTGGCTGCTCTGTGGACCTTGACCGGCTTCGTTCGGCTCGCACTTCAGGGAGCCTCGAGGTGGGTCTAAGGCCGCAAGACGCTGGAAGGCTGACACAGGCAGCACGCCTGCCCGGCGCGGCGCGGCGCGGCGCGGCGATCAGGCGACACCCGGAGCAGGGTTCGGGCACTATGGCCGGGCTTGACCCTCGAGCAGGTTGAGACGGGAGGTTGCACTCGTGGAGAACGAACTGTTGAGCATTGGCCGACTGGCGTCGATCAGCGGGTTGCCCGTCAGCGCGCTGCGCTTCTACGACGGTGCCGGTGTGCTGCCGCCTTCGATGGTCGACCCGTCGTCCGGGTACCGGTTCTACCAGCCGAGCCAGGTGGTCCAGGCACGGCTCGTGGCGCACCTGCGCCGGGTGGGACTACCGCTGGACGACATCAGATCGGTCCTGGCCGAACCGGCGAAGGCCGGGTCGATCTTGACCGCGCATCTGGGCCGACTGGAAGCTGGTTTGGCCGATGCCCGCCGGGAGATCTCCATCGTCCATCACCTGCTCGAGAACACGGAGATCACCATGCACCAGTCCACCCTGCCCGCCCGACGAGCTGATCCGCGCGCTGCGAGACGTCCGTCATGCCGTCTGCGAAGACCCGGAGCACCCGCGCCTGAACGGCGTCTTCCTCGACAGCGAGCCCGGTCAACTTCGCGTGGTCGCGACGGATCGATACCGCCTCACGACCAGCACGGTGGCCACGTCGGAGCAGACGGAGCTTCGACTGCTGCTGCCGACAGCGGCGGTGGACGAGCTCCTCGGCCGCGAATACACGGGCTCTCTCGAGGTCACGGTGTCCGAAGGCACCATCACGCTGTCCGGTGACGGCGGCACAGTCCGGGCGCAGGTGCCCGATGTGGACTTCCCGCCCTATCGCAGCTGGCTCGAGCTGGGCCGCACGGAAGTGCCCATCGACGCCGCGGCATTGCGGGCAGCACTGACTGCCGGGGCGACCGAGACCCTGAGCCGGGACAACGACGGCGTCACGTACGAGGTCAGCCGGCTCAGCGTCACCAAGAGCAGCGTGGAGGTCGGCGCGTCCGACGACCCGGATGCACTGGTGGTCGGGGTGAACCGTGAGTTCCTGCTGCAGGCACTCGAGGGCGGCGACCAGCTGACCCTTGGCTTGGACGACCCGATCGCCCCGTTGGCCATCCGCAACCCGGACCGGGATGGCGCGCTCTCGATCCTGATGCCGGTCCGCCTGGATCAGCCCGCCTGAACGGCGCCCCCATAGTCAGTGGTCCGTGCGCGGGACGCGTCAAGCAGACCCGACCGTCCCGCGCACGGACCCCTGCGGAACCTCCGAGCCGGGCTGCACACCGCAACTCGTTGGGAGGTGAGGCACTCCGCCGCCTTTGCAGCAGGTCCCGCCCGGGATGAGCCGCGGTTCCGTCAAGCACGAGTCATCGCGCTCCCCGGTGCGCGTCACGGATGGCCTGATGCCCCCTGAGGAGGCCCTCAATGATCCCGGCTGGGTTCGTCCTCAACTGCTTTCCCAGCCGGCCGATCCGGCCAGGATGACGGTGGCGACCCAGACTGCGAGGGCGAGCATGGCGACAACCACCACACCGCGAAGTGCCCGTCCGTCGACTGCTGACGCAGCTCGACCGCTGATGATGCGCGCAGCCGGAACCAGCCGCCCCAGGACGTGCAAGGACGTGGCGCCGACCCAGACGGCAAAGGACGCCTGATGGAGGAACAACAGGCTCGCCGGTGTCCCCCAGAAGGCCGCGCGGGCCGAGTCGGGCCCGACCACGCCTACCACGATCCCGGTGGTCAGCAGCGCCAGGGTCGAGGCGACCACGAGTGGCGCGAGGAGGCGCAGGAGCAGCGGCGGCGGTCCGGCCGTGCGGTAGTCGCGACTGCCTGCGTAGTAGCGGACCATCCGCCACCCGGTGGTTGCCGTCTTGAGCAGGGCTGGGGGCACGAGGAGCGAACCGACGACGATGTGCCACGTGATGAGTCCGCGCACGTCGATGAGGGTGACGCCCTCGACCGCCAGCAGGACGAGCAAGACCATTCCGGTCCAGGCAGTGAGGCGTGCGTTGCCCGCCGGGCCCCCCGTCCGTGGCTTGCGCGGATCGGGCCGGTCGGAGTGGCCGGTCGCCTCAGCGACCAGGGTGCCGATCTCCCAGCGATCGGGCGCGGGGTTCTGGGTGACGTCCATGGCCGTCACCCTGTCGAGCAATTCTCAGAGAAAGTTCAGGCTGAGCCGGTCAGGTGACCGCGGGGAGACTGATCGTGAACGTGGCGCCGCCGCCGGGAGTGTCCTCCACGAGCAGGCGACCGCGGTGGGAGCGGACGATCTGGGTGACGAGGGCCAGGCCGAGGCCGACCCTGCGACCACCACTCTCGCCCGGTCGCGATCGCGCGAAGCGACGCGTGATCCGGACCACGTCCTCGGCGGCCACCCCCTCGCCGTGGTCGGCGACGATGAGGCGGGCCCCCGCGGCCGTTGCCTCGACGGTGACGCGGACCTCACCACCTGCCGGGGAGTGCGCGATCGCGTTGTCCACGAGCGCGAGGATGGCCCGGCGCAGGCTCGTGCGGACACCGACGACCCGCACGTCTGGGTCTGGTGTCTCGCCTTCCACGAGGGAGACCGACTGGTCCGCCGCATACGCGGAAAGGCTCCTGACCACCTCGGCGGCGAGGGCGCTCAGGTCGACCGCCTCGGCCGCGGTCCGGGTGTGTTCGAGCTGCGCTGACAGGAGCAGGTCGGAGACAACCTCACCCATCGCGCGGGTGTCCTCGACGAGCTGGTCGACTTCCATCCGGTGGGCAGAGCTGACCTCTGGTGTCAGGTGCCTCTGGATCATCTGCGCGCGAGTGCTCACCACGGCCAGAGGGGTCCGCAGCTCGTGGCTCGCGTCGGCGACGAACTGCCGCTGGAGGTCCAGCGCTGCGGCCAGCGGGCGGACCGCCCGTCGTCCCGCGATGAGCCCGACACCACCGGCGAGCAGGATCCCGCCTCCGCCCGCCAGCAGGGCGGAACGAATCAGTCGGGACTCCTCGTCACGGTGCAGCGTGACGTCGTAGACCGCGACGAAGGTGCGCCCCGAGTGAACCGACACCGCGGCGGGATAGCTACCCGCCGATGTGCCCACCGTGGTGGTGTCCACGGTCGCTGCACGCAGGTCTGGTGAGTCGAGGACGTACTGCGGCGTGCCGGGGGTGGCGGCACGGCCCGTGGACTCGATCTCGACGAGCCAGATACCGGGCGGGGCATCGGTCGTGTCGTCGGCGGTGCTGGCTGCTGCCCGCACCCGGTCGCCTATCTCGGCCCATTGCTCCCGGTCGAACAGCCACACCGCTGCCGCAGTGACAAGGACGACGAGGACCAGCGACGCCAGCCCGACGGTCAGGGCCACGGATCGGGCAGCCTTGCGTACGGGGTCGCCCTGGCTGCCAACGACGGTGGGGCCGGTCACGAGGACCCCAAGCGGTAGCCGACACCGTGCACGGTCTCGATGGTGTTCTTACCGAGCTTCTTGCGCAGGTAGTAGACGTAGGTGTCGACCGCCCCCTCGGTCTCAGCGTTGTCGAAGGCGTGGTCGAGCAGCTTCTCCCGGGTGAACACCTGGCGTGGCCTGCGGGCCAGGGTCTCCAGCAGCAGGGCCTCCCGACGGGACAGGATCACCTCCGACTCCCCGCCGACGACCCGACCCTCGCCCACGATGAGCCGACGAGTGCCGATCGGCAGCTCGGCGGCGCCCTCACCCAGGGTCGCCCGTCCCAGGAGCGCGCGCAGCCGCGCCAACAGCTCGTCCACCTCGAACGGCTTCACGAGGTAGTCCTGGGCTCCCGCGTCGAGTCCCTCCACTCGATCCGCCACGGTGCCCCGTGCGGTGAGGACGAGCGCCGGGGTCGCAACGCCGCGCTGGCGCAGCCGACGCACCAGGTCGACGCCCTCGACGCCCGGCAGGCCGCGGTCCACGACGAGCAGGTCCCACGGACGGACCAGGCCCAGGTGCAGCCCTGCCTGTCCGTCGGGGGCGGCAGTCACGGCATACCCCTCCTCCTCCAGCAGCTCGGTGAGCATGCCGGACAGGTCCCGATCGTCCTCGACGAGCAGGACCCGGGCACCGCTCGGAGGGATGGGCATGGTGCCAGCCTGCCAGCCCTGGCTCATAACTTTCTGAGATGCGCTCAGAACCATGGGTGGGGTGACCCGCACTGAGATGCCCACCCACCGAACCGGCCGCGACCTCGGCGCCACCGTGAGGGCAACACGCGTACGCAGGGTCCCGAGCTGGTGGCGGGACACCTCCGTTGCCGTCTTCTGGGCCGTGCTGCTCTTCGTCACCGCCCTGTGGGTGGCCGGCGGTGGTGTCCAGGGCCTCAGCACAGTCTCCGGCGCCCTCAGCTCGACGGGTCGGCTGAGCGGCCTCATCGCCTCGGCCCTGCTGCTGGTCCAGGTCTTCCTGATGGCCCGGGTCCCGTGGTTCGAGCAGGCCTGGGGCCAGGACGAGCTCGCTCGCACCCACCGGCTCGTCGGCTTCACGTCGTTCAACCTGTTGTGGGCGCACATCGTGCTCATCACCCTCGGGTATGCCGCCGCCTCACCGCTTGGCCTCTGGGGCACCATCGTCGACTTCACCGTCAACTACCCCGGGATGCTGCTGGCGATCGCGGGCACGGTGGCGCTGTGCCTGGTCGTGGTCACCTCGGTGCGCAAGGCCCGGCGCCGGCTGCGCTACGAGTCGTGGCACCTCATCCACCTCTACGGCTACCTCGGCGCGGGCCTCGCCCTGCCGCACCAGCTGTGGACCGGAGCCGACTTCATCGGCAACCGCACCGCAACCGTCTTCTGGTGGTCCCTGTATGCCGTCTGCCTGGCCGCCGTCCTCGTCTTCCGGGTCGGCGTCCCGCTGACCAGAATGGCCCGACACCGGCTGCACGTCATCGACGTCCGACACGAAGCGCCCGGGATCACCACCGTGACGGTCGCCGGCTCGCGCCTGGCCGCGATGGCGGCCCACGGCGGTCAGTTCTTCCACTGGCGCTTCCTCGATGGTCCCGGCTGGACCCGGGCCAACCCCTACTCGCTGTCGGCCGCTCCGGACGGCCGTACCCTGCGCTTCACCGCGGCCCACGCCGGCGACGGGAGCGCACGGCTGGCCAGACTGCGGCCCGGCACCAAGGTGCTCGTGGAGGGACCCTACGGCCGCATGCACGCGGGCACCCGCACCCGGCGAAAGGTGCTGCTCATGGGCGCCGGGATCGGCATCACGCCGATGAGGGCGCTGTTGGAGGGCCTGCCGCAAAGGCCCGGGGACGTGACGATCGTGCACCGGGTGAGCGCGCTGGCCGACCTCGTCCTCGACGGCGAGATCGACGCACTGGCGAAGGAGCGCGGAGCCCACTACGTCGTCGTCGAGGGACACCGCGCTCCCGGGCGTGACTCCTGGCTGCCGGCCAGCGCTGCGCACCTGACCGACTGCGAGGGCCTACGACACCTGTGTCCCGATGTCGCCGAGCGCGACGTCTATCTCTGCGGTGCGCCGGCCTGGATGGACGCGGCCCGCAGGGCCGCCCGCGAGGCCGGCGTCCCCTCTGCCCACATTCACCTCGAACGCTTCGCGTACTGAAGGAGAGCCCGTGCGCCGCATCACCCTCTGGTCCCTGTCCACCCTGACCACCCTCGTGCTGCTGTTCAGCTACCACACCTCCACCTCGAGCACGCCCGAGGCGTCGGTCGCGGCGGGGCGCAGCGGCGGGTCGGTGGCGGCCAATGGCACCACCACACCCACAGACTCCGGCACCACGGTGAGCGGGAGCAGCGGCCCGTCCCATAGCACCGGCACTCCGACGTCCACGACGCCTTCGGGGTCGAGTGCAGCCGGCGCGGCCAAGAGCTATACCGGGTCGAGCGTCGACACGAACTACGGGCCGGTCCAGGTTCAGATCACCGTCGTCGACGGCAAGGTCACCAAGGCGAAGGTCACCCAGGTCCCCTGGAACAGCGGACGTGACCAGGAGATCAACGGCTATGCGGTCCCGATCCTCAACAAGGAGGCTGTGCAGGCCCAGAGTGGCACCATCGACATGGTGAGTGGGGCGACCTTCACGTCCGACGGCTACATCCAGTCCCTCCAGTCCGCGATCGACAAGGCCCACCTCTGAACCCCGGCCAGACCCGCCGCGGCGAGCTCGCGGCATACAGCACCCGAGCCTTCGTCGAGCAAGTCATGGGTATGCCGGTCAGCATCCATATCCGCGCGGCCGACACGGGCGGGGGCGACGTCGGCGCGGCGGTCGCCAATGCGTACGCGCACCTGCGTCACGTCGACGCCGTGCTCAGCCCGTGGCGGGCGGACAGCGACCTGCTCCGCGTGCGGCGCGGCGAGCTCGACGCAGCGGCAGCGCATCCGTGGCTGGCAGAGGTGGGCATGCTGGCCGCCGAGGCCGAGGCCGCCACGGGCGGTCTCTTCGCCTCCGTGCTCACCGGGCCGGACGGCACCACCGGCTTCGACCCGACCGGTCTGGCCAAGGGTTGGGCGGTGGAAGGTGCCTCGGCCCACCTTCAGGTGGTCGACCGGATCTCGTTCTGCATCAACGCCGGCGGTGACCTCGCGATCGGAGTGGGGCGCAACCTCACACGCTCGACATCGACGTGGCACATCGGCATCCAGGACCCATGTGACCCCATGACGACAGTCGATGTCCTCGCGGTGCGTGGTGGCGCGGTGGCCACCTCCGGTGGTTCGGCCCGAGGCGCCCACATCATCGATCCCAGGAACGGCAAGCAAGTTGACCGTCCCGGCTCGGTCACGGTGACCGGCCCAGACCTGGTGTGGGCCGATGTGTGGGCGACCGCAGCCTGGGTGGACCCTCACGAAGCGGCCCGGCTGATGGCCCTCAGCCACCCGGCCTACCAGATGGTCCAGCACTGGTGAATGGCGGCCAGAGCCGTCGTGGAACGGGGTCGCGAGTCGCCGCCCGTGAACTCGTCCACCTCACCGTCGGAGGAACTGCCGGGACCTTTGGCACAGACTCCCGGGACCTACCGGGTGCAACGCTGAACCCAGCAACTACTGGACGAGGTGAGTCTGATGATGGACTGGGCAGACCAGGGACAAGTTGGCCCCATGATGGTCTTGATGGTGGTTCTCACCATCCTGCTGGTGGGCGGCCTCGTGCTGGGGATCAACGCCCTGTATCCCTCCAGGGGCCAAGGCGACCGCCCACCCGCCGCACCGGATGCTGCACGTCGTACGGCCGCAGAAGAGGAGCTCGAGCTGCGGTATGCACGTGGGGAGATCGATGCAGAGACTCTTGCCAGACAGCGAGCCGTGCTGCGCCAACCATGAGACCTTCGTCCGCCGCAGGTGCGACGAAGGGCGGCGGTGAACGCTGCTGAGAAGCCGGCCACACGACGCGGATCCGTCGCTCCGCGATTCCGGGTCGCTAGCAAGGACCGCGGCCCGTGGTGAGACGAGTAGTCGCACTGATCGCTGACGAGCAGGTCGGGTGACTCGCTGCCGCTGCCGGATGCGTTCGACGTCGGGCCTCAGCCCAGGGTGGCGCTGTGATCCGGGACATAGGTCGTGTGCTCGCGTGATGGGCGCTCGTAACCCTTCGGGTGCGGGCGCTCGGGCAGTGTCAGCGCGAACGGCGGCACCTCGACATAGTCGATGGTGGACAGCAGGTGGGCCATCATGTTCAACCGGGCACGCTTCTTGGAGTCTGACTCCACGACGTACCAAGGCGCCTCGGGGATGTCCGTGTGCACCATCATCTCGTCCTTGGCGCGCGAGTAGTCCTCCCACCTGGTGATCGACTCCAGGTCCATCGGTGAGAGCTTCCACTGCCGCATCGGGTCGCTGAGCCGCGACTTGAAACGGCGCTGTTGCTCGGAGTCACTGACCGAGAACCAGTACTTGCGCAGCATGATGCCGTCCTCCACGAGCAACCGCTCGAAGATCGGGCACTGGTGCAGGAACCGTCGGTACTCCTCCTGGGTGCAGTAACCCATCACCCGTTCCACGCCGGCTCGGTTGTACCAGGACCGGTCGAACAGGGTGATCTCACCGGCAGCGGGCAGGTGCTCGATGTAGCGCTGGAAGTACCACTGCGACCGCTCCCGCTCGGTCGGCGTGGGCAGTGCTGCGATTCGGACGTTCCGGGGGCTCAGGTACTCGGCGATCCGCTTGATCGTCCCACCCTTGCCGGCGGCGTCGCGACCCTCGAAGATCACCACGACGCGCTTCCGCTCCACCTTGGCCCACTCCTGGACCTTGACCAGCTCGGCCTGGAGCCGAAACAGCTCGGCCTCGTAGACGCCCTTGCCGATCGAGCTTGCGTTCCTTGCCATGAATCGATCGTATGGGCGCTAGTACGAGCAACGCACGACGCACGCTGCTCATTGAGTCAACTCCAGAAACTTCAGGACCGCGAGGACGCGGCGGTTGCCGTCGACGGTGTCATCGAGTCCGAGCTTGATCAGGATGTTGCCCACATGGGTTTCGACGGTG
This sequence comes from uncultured Actinomycetota bacterium, assembly GCA_963740865.1. Classification (GTDB taxonomy): domain Bacteria; phylum Actinomycetota; class Actinomycetes; order Actinomycetales; family Dermatophilaceae; genus Pedococcus. Next base: position 97,376 of record CAVUGH010000004.1, on the reverse strand, counting down.
CGGTCGCTCAACCACAGCCGCTTGGCGATGCCGGCGTTGGTACGTCCCTCTGCCATCGACATCAGGACGTCACGCTCTCTGGACGTCAATGACTCAAGAACCGTGTGGGTCCGCGCGCCGATCAGCCGGGCGACGACCTCCGGGTCGAGCGCTGATCCCCCGCGAGCCACCCGATTCAGCGCGTCAAGGAACTCGTCCACGTCCAGGACGCGATCCTTGAGGAGATAGCCGAACCCACCACGACTGACCAGCTGGACGGAGTGCAACGTCTCGATGTGCTGGGACAGCAGAACGATGCCGACCTGCGGTTGTTCGGCGCGTAGGGCGATGGCGGCCTTGGCGCCGGAGTCCGGCCCCTCCGGCGGCATCCGCACGTCGATGATGGCCAGTTCCGGTCGATGCTCCCGGGCGGCCGTCAGCAGGCTGGTCGCGTCCGCCGTCTTGGCCACGATGTCGTGGCCTGCGTCGGTCAGCAGGCTGGCCAGTCCTTCGCGGAACAGGGCGGAGTCCTCGCCGATGACTAGGCGCACGGAAGCACTGCCTCGACGATCGTGCCGCGCCCCACGCCGGATCGGATGGCGAAGCGGCCCCCTTGCGCACCGACCCGATCCCGGAGCCCAGCGAGGCCGGCGCCCGTGGTACCCGCCGCGAATCCCTCTCCGTCGTCGGCGATGTTGACGTGCAGCTCACCGTGGCGTGCCGCCACCTCCAGGGCGATGTGCGCCGCTCCTGAGTGCTTGATGGCGTTGGTGATGGCCTCCGAGGCGACGTAGTAGGCGGTCGTCTCGATGTCCTTGTCGAGTCCGTCGACCTCGACCTTCACGCTGATGGCGATCGGGGCGGAGGCCACCAGGCTCGCCAGAGCGTGCTCGAGGCCGTCGTCCAGGCAGCTCGGCCGGATCCCGTGGGCGACCTGTCGGAGCTCACTGACCGAGGTCGCGATCTCGGTGACCGCGGCGTCGAGCACACCAGACACGTCCACACCGCGGTCGAGGTGGCGTTGGGCGAGCCGGAGCGCCATGCCAAGAGCCACCAGCCGCTGTTGCGCCCCGTCGTGGAGGTCGCGTTCGAGTCTGGCGCGCTCCTCGTACCCGACCCTGAGGAGACGAGCCCGACTCTCGTCGGCCTCGCGCAGCGCGCGAGTCAGGTCCATGCGCACCCGGACCATCTCCACGACCGGCACCGCACGAGCGGCGATGTCTCGCAACAGCTCCGCGGACACCTGAGCGTGCGTCGTCGACAGGGTGCCGATCCGTTGGTTTCCGAGCCAGACGTCGGTATGCCGGGCGGCCTGAGGCTGCGACACTGCCTCACCCCGGGTGTCAACAAGCACCCCGGTGTAAGGACTCCGGTACCTGATGGACAGGGTGTCGTCGTGCAGCGCATCGCGCAACCGGGCCTCGACCTCTTCCGGCTGTGCAAGACCCCTGAGGATGTCCGCCTGAAGGCCGGTGATGGCTGCGAACGCGGCTTGCCTCGCCGGGTACAACCAGCGGTCCACCGACTGTTGCAGTCGGGCCCTGACAGGCGCCATAGCCAACGCGCACAAGGCTGTTGCCGCCACCGCGATCTCTGGAGCACCACGAGCCAGCAGCAGCCCGGCCACAGCTGTCACGCCCGTGAACACCGCGAGCAGCAAGGCAGTCACCGTGAGGTGGACGGTCGCTGTCGTCAGCAAGCGGTCAGGGTCGAAGAGATCAGGCCGAACGACGGCAGTCGCGATCAGGAGCGGGAGCACTGTGTAGGTGGCGCCCAGGCCGATGACCAGGACGACGTCGGCGTTGCCCGTGACGAGGTAGCTGGCCCAGGTGGCGAGCAGGGTGAGCCACACGAGCGCCGCGCCCAGGGCGAGCCAGCCGTACTGCCGTCGTCGCGGCCCCACGGCGGCACGACGTCGTCGAGCCAACGTCACACAGAGCGCTATGAGCGCGGTCGGGAGCAGTGCCAGGGCAAGGCCACTCACGATGTCCGCAACGCGGGCGGGCAGCGTGCCGAACACGTGAGGGGACAGCTCATCGGGGGGCAGGAACGGGCCGGGCGCAACTGCTGCGACTGCGACGAAGACGACAGCATCGCCCAGGATCAGGGCACACAGGGTCTTTGCCGATCGAGTGCTCAAGTGGCCGTCCGGGAACAGGAGCATGGGCAGGGCGATGACCACGTAGATGAAGATCCAGGTGCCCTGCGATGCCGCGACGACGTAGGCATCAGTGGCTACCTTCGCCGGCTCGACCGCGGCCGTGACGATCTCCAGGATCGTCGACGCAGCCAGTAGGCCGGGCAGGACGAGGACACATCCGAGGAAGCCATCGGGCTGGTGACGCGACGTCCACCAGCCCGAAAGCGCGGGGATGCCGCCGACCACCACGCAGGCGAGCACCCACAGCACGTTTGACGGTGACGGCTCCGACACGGCCAGAAGGGCTGTGCGGATCACGACCGCTGCGGTGAGTCCTGCAGCGAGCATGGTCAGCCGCCGCGGCCAGGTCACCCTCGCAGCATAGGCGCCACCGCCCGCCCCTCACCTCCGTACTTCCACGGGGATCCGTCCCGTACTGCCACCGGAGGAAGTGACGCAGTGGTCCCGAGGCGTGACCCTCCGAAGGCGTGGACAGTCGAGGGAAGCCAGTCCGTCGATGAACAGGAATCGCCATGAACACAGCGACCGCAACCACGAGCGTCCCCGTCCGGGCATCACAGTTTCGGCGACGCGGTCAGGCTCTCGCGCTCTGGACCGCGCCCGGAGCGCTCGTCTTGGCAAACACGGCATACGCCTGGAGCACCAGGCACGGGGGCAGCGACGAGACCGCGACCGGTGCACTGACCCTGTCCGCCGCCCATCCAGACCTCGACGCCTGGGCCAGTGCAGCGGCGATGTTCGGTTGCCTGCTGCTGATCCCGGCCGTGCTGGGCGCGATGACCGTCCTCCGCAGAGACGCGAACCGACTCGGTCTGGTGGCCGGCATCCTCATGGTCAGTGGCTACGTGTGCTACTTCGCCCTCAACTTCCAAGGACTCGCCACGATCGCACTGGCACGCCACGGGGGCGCCAGCGCGCAGAACGTCGCCATGTACGACCTGATGACGAACCAGCCTCCCTACTACGCGGTCGCCATCGTCTTCGTCCTCGGAAACATCGTGGGCACCTTCCTGTTGGGGCTCGCCCTCCTGAGATCACGCACCGTGCCGAGGTGGGCGGCCATTGCCGTGATGGCGTGGCCCGTGCTGCACATCGTCGGCGGACCCTGGGGCGAGGTCGCCGGCTCGATCGCGCAGGCCCTGGGGCTGGCGGTCGTCGGACGGAGGGTTCTCGCGGCCGTTCCGGCATCACCCAGCACAGACCAGTGTTGAAGGGACGAGCAATGCGAACAAGCTGCAGATCCACACTGCTGCGGACGGTAAGCGTCCTCCTTGGTGGCTGTGCGGGTGGGGAGGGCAACCGACCGGCGATCTCCCCGTCGACACCCCGCGCATCAGCGCGGCGTCCACCACGGCGGCGCCTCGGATCCCGGACGGCACCTGGACGCGACTCATCACCACCGCAGAGATCACTCGCCGGGGCCTGCACGTCGCGCCGGCCGTCCTCACCGCCAACTACCTTGACGACGGCAGCGTCCGTCTGGCCCTGAAGACGCAGGGCTCTCGATGGTCCATCCTCGTGGAGGACCACGGCGGCGCGTTCGAGGTGGGCGACCAGGGCGGGACCAGCTACGACAGCAACGTCGCTGGGTCCAGGCAAGCGACAGCGCCGGCACCTCGCTGGTGATCACCTGGACGGTCAACCAGGACATCCCGACGAGCTCGATACCCCCTCGACCGAGGAACCCGCGCTCGATGACAGCGACCGGCTGTTCCTCGAGGGCGCTTGGCAGCGGCAAGGGTGAGGCGGCCCATGATGAGTCGTCAGAGGAGTGCGCTGATGCGCGATCTCGCCGTCGCGGCAGCCTGTCTGGTGGTCGCGACCCCGACGGTGACGTGCATGACTGAGCCGCAGCCCAAGACCTTCCGCCCCTCCCTCACCTGGGGGCCGTGCCCGGCGTTCGACTGAGCACGAACCAGTCCCCCGACGTCTGTGGGTACTCGCCCAAACGCGCCGCCGTTGTCAAACACTTTGTCAAGCAGTCGTGTGCAGGAGGCGACGGCTCGGCTTGCCATCAAGATGCATCGCTGGTCGGAAGGAGCATCTTGAGCCGCTCGCCGGACGATCATTTCTGCGCTTCGCCCAGTTCGACGACGCCCATTGCGCGGCCAACGCTGGCGCTGGTCACGGCGGCAGGTTCTCCTCGTCGTCGAATGGTCTCAGGGTGTGCCAGTTCAGGGAGGTGAACTCGGCTGCAGCCGCGCTACGACACCTCGCCGCCACGCAGATGCGCGAGCACTGCCAGCACGCGGCGGTGCTCACTGGCGGACTCGGGGAGGTCGAGCTTGATGAAGAGTCGGCGGACGTGCGACTCGACCGTCCGGTCGCTGAGCACCAGGCGCTGAGCGATGCCAGCGTTCGTCAGGCCCTCAGCCATGAGGGCGAGCACCTCCAGTTCACGCTCGCTCAACGCCTGAATCCCGTGTCGCTGACGACCAGCCACCAGGTTGGAGATCACCTTCGGGTCGAGAGCAGAACCACCCCGTGCGACGCGTTCCGCCGTCGCCAGGAACTCGCCCACCTCCAGGACGCGATCCTTGAGGAGGTAGCCGAAGGCCGGATGCTCGACCAGCCCGACGGAATGCACGGTCTCAACATGCTGTGAGAGCACCAGGACTCCCAGGGTCGGGAGGACTGCCTTGAGCTCTGCAGCTGCGCGGATACCTTCATCCGTGTGGGTGGGCGGCATCCGGACGTCGAGGACGACGAGATCCGGGGCGACGAGTTCCACCAACGCCAACAGCCCTTCGGCCTCGCCGCGGGTTGCCACCACCTCGTGGCCGCCGTCCTGGAACAACCGCGCAAGGCCTTCGCGTAGCAGGACCTGGTCCTCGACGATCACGACGCGCATGACAGCTCCGCTACGAGAGTCGTGCCCTGACCGGGCTCGGACCGGATGCTCAGCCGCCCGCCGTGGGCGGCCACGCGGTCGCTGACGCCGACGAGACCACCGCCGTCGCTCAGCGCGGCTCCGCCGACACCGTCATCGGTCACCCGCAGGACCAGCCTCTCCCCCACCTCCCGCACGTCGAGGTCGAGCCGGGTCGCGGCCGCGTGCTTGGTCGCGTTGGTGACGCCTTCGCAGGCAATGAAATAGGCCGCGGTCTCGATGTCCCTGGGAAACCGCCGATCCGGTACGCGCACGGAGACGGGCAGCAGGGTGCGCTGGACCAGGTCGCGCAGGGCCGACGCTAGGCCGTCGTCGAGGATGCCGGGCCGGATCCCGTGGGCGATCTCGCGGAGCTCCTCGATGGTGTCGGTGACCTCCTGGACTGCGGCGTTCAGCGAATGAGTCACCTCAGCACCCGGATCGCCCAGTTGGTGCTGGAGGTGGCGGAGGCCGAGCCCGATGGAGACCAGCCGCTGCTGGGTGCCGTCGTGCAGGTCGCGCTCGATGCGACGGCGCTCGGACTCGGTCGCAGCCACGATGCGCCGCCGGGAGTCCCTCACCTCGGTCAACTGGGCACGAAGCTCGGCGCGCAGCCGGACCATCTCGATCGCCAGAGATGCCTCCTGCTCAAGTGCCGGCACGAGCGCGGCTCGTGCCTCGTCGCTGCGCATGCGAGCCGAGGCGTTCGCGATCACCCGCGAGACCTCCTCCGGCTCCCGTCTGCCCGCGCGCAACTCGGCCATGAAGCGGGAGACGTCGTTGAGGGCGTCGTAGCGCCCGCGGGCGAACCAGCGGTCGACGTAGGTCTGGAAGAACGTCAGCAGCGGCCGGAAGGCAAGCGCAACGACCAAGGTGGCGAGTGCTGTCGCGATCGTCGAGCCTCGACCGAAGACGACCCCGAGCCCGACGATGAGTGCGGCGAAGGACCCGCCCAGCGCGGCGGTGACAGTGGCATAGAGGACGGTGCGGCTGATGATCAGCTCGATGTCGTAGAGCCGGTAGCGCCAGATCGCCGCCAGCGCCGCCAGCGGGACGGCGGTCAGGACGATCGCATTCCAGATCCGCACCACGACAAAGCTGTAGTAGAGGGGCGCACCGATCGGAAGAGTGAGCACTACCAGGACGACCGCTGCCACCATCCACTTCAGTTGTTGTCGCTCGACACCGTTCGCCTGGCGCATCCGGAGCACCATCGCCAGGGCGCCGAGGATCATCGAGGCCGCCAAGGCAGTCAATCCACTCCAGAAGAGGAGCTCACTCGGCACCGCCTCGCTCAGCAGCGGGTTGCGGCCGGTCACCAGGCCCTCTGTCACCTCGTCACCCGTCGCCCAGCCGGCCATGGTGACGACCGCGCCCAGGCACCCGAGCGGGAGCACCCACGGCCAGACCCTCCCCTGCTGCGGAGGGGAGCCGCTGGGGAAGAGCACGAACGTCGCCGCCATGAGAGCTCCCCCGATGGGCCACGCCGTGTTGACCACCAGATCTACTGCGACTGTGCCCGGCCACGCTCGGACCGTGCCGGCCAACACCCAACCCTGCGCGAGGTCGCTCACGATCGCATTCACCAGCCCCGTGGCGATCAGCAACCACCCGATCCTGTGACCGGGATGGCGCGCCAGGATCAGCACGCCCGCGACGACGTTGGCGAGGCCATAGGCGGCGTAGAGGAGGCTGTCCCACGCGGGTTCTCGTCCCCACGACAGGCCGATCGCGACGACCTCGATCACCAGCGTGCCGAGCAGCATCGCCCAGTGCGCAGGCCGCAGTTGCAGTTCCACCTTCGAATAGTGGCCCAGCCGAGGTATCCGCGCATTCAGTGCTGGCACGCAAGCCGGATCTCAGCATCCGCCCGGACGCGCAGCCAGGGTCGTCAGGCCTTTCATGGGAATCACCAACGACTGTCTGGAGCCTGCGATGACACTCACCACCGAGTCCCACACCCCCACCACTCGCCGTCCGGTGCGCAAGGCGGTCTTCCTCCCGGCCGTCGGTCTGATCGTGGCGGCCGCCGCCCAGATCGACGCCGGCATCACGACGAACGCCTACCGCCGGGCAAGCCCGGCGTCGGAGGACAGCCTGAACTTTCCCTGGTACGGCGAACTGGCCGGCCAGATCTCGACCTGGTGGTCGTTCGCCGGGCTCTTCCTGGTCATCGGGTTCGCAGCCTTCGCACTCAGCGGTGCTGTCCGTCACAGCCGACGGGGCCGAGCCGGGGCTTGGGCCGCTGTCGCCGGGGCAGCCCTGCTCGTGCTCGCCAACTTCATGTCTGCTGTCAACGCCGACGCGATGATGGACGACGGGATCAGCAAGGTCATTGTCGGCTTCTTTGCAGTCGGGACGCTCCTCATCGGGGCAGGGCTCATTGCCGGCGGCCTCGCGACCCTGCGGTCGGGAACCTGGCACGGCGTGGGTCGCCACGTCCCGCTCGCCACGGGGATCTGGTGCTTCCTCCTCATCCCGATCCAGTTCACCGGGGAGCTCGCCATCGGGGTCGGGATCCTGGCGGCGTTCCAGGTCGCGCTCGGCGCGGCCCTCATCGCCGAGGAGGCCTGATGAACATCGAGCTGAGCAGCCTCACCAGGCGCTTCGGCAACGTGCTTGCCGTCAACGACGTCAGCGCGGTGGCACAACCAGGCCAGGTGACGGCCCTGCTCGGACCCAACGGTGCCGGCAAGACCACGACGATGCGGATGCTGCTGGGGTTGGTGGCACCGGACACTGGAACCGCCACGTTCGGCGGCTGCCTCTACGACGAGCTCCCGGATGCCGTCCGACAGGTCGGCGCGGTCCTCGAGGCGTCGGGCTACCACCCGGGACGTTCGGCCCTGGATCACTTGCGGATCCTCGCGACGGCGTCCCGGCTGCCCATGGACACGCCGATGAGCGCGCTTGTCGAGACCGGACTCGCAGGCGACGCGCGTCGGCGAGTCGGGCAGTTCTCCCTCGGGATGCGCCAGCGGCTCGGGATTGCCGCGGCGATGCTCGGCGACCCGGGAGTACTCGTCCTGGACGAGCCGACGAACGGCCTCGACCCGCCCGGGGTGCGCTGGCTGCGTGGCTACGTACGCCGGCTCGCGGACGAAGGTCGCACCATCCTGTTGTCCAGCCATGCTCTGAGCGAGGTCGAGCTGATCGCCGACCACGTGCTCGTCATGGCGCATGGGCGGCTGGTCAGGTCCTCAAGCCTTGCAGCGTTTCGCGCCGAGGCGGGCGTCGGTTCGAGGGTGCGCACGCCCGACCCGGATCTGCTCGGCTCCGCCCTAGACGCGGCGGGGCACACGCACCGTCGTACCGACGTTGGGCTCGCCGTGGACGCCACGCCCGAGCAGGTCGGTGAGCTCGCGGCACTGCATCGGATCGTCTTGCACGGCCTCGAAGGGGCGGCAGACCTGGAGCAGGCATTCTTCCGACTCACCGAGGAACCCCACGCAGCACCAGAGCGGTCGTTGTCATCCGAGGGAGTGCCGTCATGAAGGCGTTGCTGGACGCGGAGATGCTCAAGCTGCGCAGCACGAGGGCGACAGCGTTGATGGTGCTGGCGACGCTCGGACTCGCCATACTCACCGTCCTGACGACGGTGCCGGGCGTGCTGGAAGAGAATCCCTCGATCTCGCTCACAGACCCTGACGTCCTGGCGATCATCGTGGGAAACGGTTTCGGTGCACCCCTGGTTCTCATGACGCTTCTCGGCGTACTCGCCTTCACTCAGGAGTTCCGCCACGGGACGGTCACCTCGACCTACTTGGCCGAGCCTCGTCGAAGACGAGTCCTGATCGCCAAGGTGTTGTCGCTGACGCTCGCCAGCGTCGTCATCACCGCGGTGACGCTCGTCGTCACCTTGCCGCTCAGCATCGCCCTGATCCGCTCTCAGGATGGCGTCGTGACGGGGACGACGCAGTTGTGGCAGACGGTCGCGGCCGGATTCCTCGCGATGGCGGCGTACGGCGTACTCGGCGTTGCCATCGGGGCCTTGGTCACAAACCAGATCGCGGCCATCGTCGGGGTGTTGACCTGGATGCTCGCCGTCGAGCAAATGGTCATCCCCATCTACCCCGAGGCCGGTCGCTGGATGCTCTACGCATCCGCCAGTTCGTTCATGCAGATCGGTGAGTCCCTCGGCGTCCAGTTGCTCTCTGTCGGCATGGGTGGGCTCGTCCTGTTCTGCTACGCCGCAGTGCCGGTCGTCCTCGCCATGGCCGTGACACCACACAGAGATGTCTTGTGACTTCGCGGAGCCGAGGCGGTTCCTTGGTTCTCCTCGGCGGACTCTGCGGGCTTGCATGGGCCGCCGGCCTGCGCGGATTCATGGCGCAGATCTCCCGCGAGGACTCGAGCGTCGGCTGGTCGGGCACCTTCGGCTACGTCATGCTCCCCGGCATGGTGATCGGTCTGGTGCTGGGGTGGGCCGAACATCTGCGCCGTACGGGCGGCCGGCACCACTGGCGCTGGCTGGCCCTATCACCCCTGCTCTTCTCAGCAGTCCTGTTCAGCGATGGGCCGCTGGGGGTGTTCGGGATCTTCGAGGACGGCCTCGGCGGCGGCGCCCTCGGCGTACCGCTCAGCGCCATGGCAGGCGGGTACGCCATCTCCGGGCGTGGGAGCCGCTGGGGCCGACGCGCCTGCGGGGCATTGGCCCTGTCGGCCATCCCCACCTGGGCGCTGACCGTCGAGTCCTTCGCCGGACCGGACCTCGCGGTCACCACACCCCGCGGGCTCTGGGTCGCCATCTACTACTACTCGTTCCTCGCGCTGTTCATGATCGCTGCCGCGATCCCGCATCGGCCTGCAGTCGACCAGTGATCCGGACGGTCCACTGGCCCTGTCTCAAGAGTCGGCGCAACCATTCCTGATCGGCGGAGGTCGGGCCCGAGTCGCGGGCAACTGACCTCTTCCCTGCAACGGAAGAGGTCAGCGGGTGAACCGGACACCCACGCACATCACGGGCCTCGCAGGGACCACCGGCGAGGCCGAAAATCACCCAGTAGTCAATCTCTTAGTCAAGCATCGCCCGAAATCACGAACCTCAAGCCGCCAGACCAAGAAGCCCCTGACCTGCGTTTCCGCAGGTCAGGGGCTTTATGTCGATGGTGGGCGATACTGGGTTTGAACCAGTGACCTCTTCCGTGTCAACGACTTTCACACCGTCCGTAGACGTCCGTGGGCGTCCCCCTGAGCACGAACCCCTCCCTCAAGGTCCGTCGGCGTCCGTCCAGATCCGGGGTCGTTGTCACTCACTTAGTCACTCAACGCTTCGCCGGGTTGTGACGCGTCAAGCTCCGGCACCGAGCGCGCGTCACAGCGCCCCACAAAGGGCGCGTCCCCGAGCCGCCGCCGACGGCCGACTATGGGCGCGCCCACGCGGAAATCTCTGACGCGGACGATGGCTACACATGTACAACCACCACCGGCCCCCTCAGCAATCGGTAAAGCCGCACCCATCACCAGGTTGGGCGACCTGGCTGGACATCACAACTAGCCGACCGCGGTCGCCTTCATCCACCACGTGCTGTCCAAGCTGCGGTTCGCCGTCGACCAGATTCCGTCCCCCAACGGCCGAGAGTTCGGCTCAGCCTTCCACTGGCACCTGCGACAAGGGCATCGGCCACATCCGGATCAAGCCACGAACTCCGAGTCTCAACGGCAAAGTAGAGAGGTCGCACTGCATCGACCCCGAGAAGTTCTACCGGCTACTCGATGGCGAGGTCATCGAGGACGCCGTAGTTTCGAGTCTCGACTCCAAGAATGGGCACGCGCCGACTCGCGGGCTTGTCGCAGGTTGGGGCCGGGCCAGCCGCTCGCGGGGCCTACGAGGATGAGCAGCCCGGGCATAAGGAGGGTGCGCACGAGCACAGAGTCGATGAGGATGCCCACTGACATCGCGAAGGCCAGCTCGCGGAACGGGGACATCGGGATGGTCGCGAGCATTCCGAAGCTTGCCGCCAGAGTCAGTCCGGCGGCTGTGATGGCTCGTGCCGATCCCGGCACCTGGGCGATGACAGCCTCGCGTAACGGGACGGTTCTTGCCGCTTCCCAGATCCTGCCGACGCCGAAGATGTTGTAGTCCGAGCCGAGAGACACCAGTAGGACGGCCGCAGCGAAGGGCACGTAGAAGGTCAGTCCTTGTTCGCCACCGAGGTCCATGAAGACCCACACGGTCAGGCCCAAGGCGGCGAGCAGGGCAAGGATGCTTGACGCGAGCAGGTAGAGCGGGGCGACGAGGGCGCGGAGGAAGATCATCAGGAGGATCAGGTTGACGGCGATCGCGGCGAAGGCGATCCGGTAGAGGTCGGTACCGGTGTCGCTGACCAGCCCCTCGGCGAGCGCTGTGTCGCCACCGATGCTCGTCGTCGTCCAACCCAGTCCACTCTGACTGGCCAGGGCGGGCAGGTGTTGGCGTAGCCGGCCCAAGTCTGCGATGGCGTCGGCGTCCAGGGGGTCGTGCTCGAGTACGACGAGCATGCGGGCGGCGTTCCCGCTGCTGGCCAGGACGATGCTGAGTTTGCGCTGGGTGAAGTTCTGGGCCGGCCCAATGACTCCGGCGACACCGGGTTCGGCGGCCACGAGGCGCTGCAGGGTGGAGAGTTGGGCTAGGTGATCGGCCACCTGCGGACCCGTGACCAGGATCATCGTGGGCGAGGTGATGCCCGGCGCGAACGCGGCTGACGCGGCTCGGGCGGATTGAGCCACCGGGTTGTCTGGTGGCAGGGAGCTGGTGAAGCCGACGCCGAGCCGGATGTGGGTCAACGGAAGGGAGGCCACCCCGAGAATGCCGAAGGACGCAACGACTACGATGGTGGCGACCTTGCGGCGGGTCAGGCGCTCCCAGGGTTCAACACGAGCGATCGCGGATCTCATTCTCTCGACGGGCCGCCCACCGAACACCGAACGACCGGCAAAGCGTTGGCTCAGCAAGGGTCCCGGCCAGAGGACCGTAGGCCCGAGGATCGCCAGCAATGCTGGGACCAGCGTGACCGAGACGGCCAAGCCGCACAGGACGGCCAACGCCATGGCCGGCCCGAAGCCTTTGTAGAACTCCGAGCTTGCCGCCAGCAAGGCTGCGGTGCCTGCCGCGACGGTAATCCCAGCGGCGGCAACGATCGGGGTATCGGCCGTGACCGCACCCACCACCGCACTGCGCCAGCCGGGCGCGGTGGGGAGCCTGACCTGCAGGGCCGTGACGTAGAAGATGGTGTAGTCGGTGACGACGCCGAGCAGCAACGCGACCAGAAGCGGTTCGAGCTCGGCGGGGGTGACGATCCCGAGGAGCCCCCCGAGAAGGGAGGACAGGTGCAGGGTCGCGATGAAGGCGATGCCGGCGGCGCCGAGAGCGATCAGCGGGGCGACAAGCGACCGGAAGGTCAGGCCCACCAGGATCACGATCGCCAGCACTGTCAGCAGCTCGAGGCGGGGGAGGTTCTCGGCGACCAGGCGACCCTGTTCCGCACGAGCCGGGATCGACCCTGCCACCCCGACGACATGATCGTCGGGGCGGTCGAGGTTTTCGGCGATGTAACGGTTGGCAGCATCACGCTGCCGGGCAAAGCTGCTCGTGGGGTCCATGAACAGGTAGGTGAGCACGGCGGTATTGGTCTCCCCCGTGCCGCCCAGCCGTACGGCATTGGTGATGGGGATAGCGCCGAGCAGCGGATAGGGCAGGTCCTCCTTCTGGTTCAGGGCGATGGCGTCCAGGACTGAGGTGGCCTGGGTGTACACCGACAGTCCGGCAGGGTCGCGCTGGATGATGGCGGTGCGGCTGGACAGCGGGTAACCGAACTCCGACAACGCGTTCAGCTCGGCCTGAATGGCGGGGCTGTTCAGCGGGATGATGCTCGCGAGCTCGTTGCCGCTTTTCACGGGTGGGGCGAGAACGAGCAGGAGCAGGCCGATCGCCCAGCCCAGGATGATCTGCCAGCGCCAGCGGACCGTCCATCGGGCATACCGGCCGGCCCAGTGCTCGGAGGACTCTCCGCCAGAGCCGTCGGGCCGGGGAATGCGTTGCCTGGGCAGGCTCACGGCCCCGGCTCGGGAAGGCTCATCCCGAGCCGGCCGAGCTCGGCACCTGCGAGCGCCTCGTAGCGGCCCGCCGCCAGGTCCGCGGCCGGGTCCGGGGTGATCCGCAGCAGGTCGAAGAACCCAAAGGTGCCCATCGCCCGGTGGGCGAGGTGCGCCATCACCGCCGGTGTCCTGCCGTGAGTGCGCAGGGTCTCGGCGATGTCGGCGATGTCCCGGCGCAGCGCGCGCCGACGGGGCAGGTGGACGACCATGACGGGCCCGATGGGTCCCACCCCGATGGCGAGCCCGATGAGGACGCTGAGCGCGCGGATACTCCGCGCGGAACTGGCACCGTTGTCGACGATGCCGGCGGCCGTCCCGACGATCTGGTCACCCAGCTGACGAGTGCGATCCCCGACCAGAGGCACCCCGCCGAGATCCTGCAGAGCCCTGCCTGCCGTGTTCAGGGCCTGGCCAGCGTCCATGACGCTGTCGCTCAGACCGGTGAGCTGCCAGATCTCGTACCCGGTCCAGCCACCGACCACCACCCAGAAGACGACCCAGAAGAAGGTCAGGGCGTCCCAGAGGCGCATCGTGGTCGGATCCGAGTATGAGCTCCGCAGTCGCATCGTTGTCTCCCTCGACGGCCCGGGCGAGGTCGTCGGACGTGGTTCCCAGTGCCTACTACGTCGACGCTCGTGATGTCACGGTAGTACGGTCGAAGCAGCCTTAGGAGGCCATCATGACCACCGATCAGCCCACGACCCAGGGGAGCAGCGACGGGCGGCACGGGATGGGCGGCCGGTGGTGGGCGCTGCCCGCCGCCACGTTCCTGGTCGGGGTTGTTCTCGGCGCCGGCGTCCTGTGGGCCAGCAGCGGCACCGACAGCGGTCTGCGGGCCGGCGGGCCATCGTCCTCAACAAGCAAGTCCTCGAGCCCGTCGGTGGTCACGCTGACGGCGACGGTTGCGCCATCGGCAACGCTCAGCGTGCCTCGAACCTGCCTGAAGGTGGCCGACGACTCCAAGGCGGTCACCGACATCGTCACCCAGATGGTGAGCGCAGCAAGGGATCTGGACGCCTCCAAGCTCAGCGACCTTCTCCGTCAACTCCAGACCGCGCAGACCACCCTCGGCGAGGATGCGGCCACGTGCAAGGAGGCCGACGCGAATGTCCCGAGCCTCACGACGACGACCCAGTAGGGCGACCCAGCAGGCGACGACCACGGCCCGCTCAAGGGTCTGACGCCCGGGCGCCCGATGATCTCGAAGAACCTGAAGCCACGAACCGCCGCCCACATCATCGGCACCGGCGCGGACGGAGGCGAGTGTCGATGGGCGCGTCGTCCCTTCTTCATCGAGGAACGTGACTCGGCAAGACCAGGCGGCCCAGGCGGGGGGCCAACTCGCGGGACTGAAGGTCTTGACGATGTAACCATCTGCTCCGGCGTCGAGACCGGCGTCAACGTCTCCGGCGCCGGATCCGGCGCTCGGGCGCACCACGGGCCGGGCCGGGCTTTGTTGCCACGGTAGCGACGCAGGACCGCGATGCGGGCCTTGTTCTCCAGAGGCGCCTCGGCGGTTGAGTCCGAGGGCTAGCCTGAAGGCATTGTCAGGCCGCAACGTCACGGGATGGTGCCATGAGCTGGTGGGTGTGGTTGATCGTGATCGCCGCAGTTGTTGTGGTGCTTGTGGCGGGTTTGCTGTTGATTCAGGCCCGGCGGCGCCGGGGTGGAGTCATCATCGACCCGGCGCAGTCCCCGCGCACTCGTCGAGGGGGATGAAGCGATGAGTCGGCTGATGCGTACGTCGGAGTTGATGAGGCGTCCTGTGGTGACGATGGGCGGTGAGGATGTCGCCCAGATCAAGGACATTGTCTACTCCGCAGGTGGCGGCGCGGTGGGTGGCTTCACCCTCGCCGGTCGGGGCCTGATGTCCGGACCGCTGAAGCAGGCACTGGCCTGGTCGTCGGTGATGGCGCTGGGTCCTGATGCTGTGATGATCCGCGACGACGGCGTGCTCGAGCCGAAGGCAAACGTCCTGGATCTCTCGACCGCCACGGGTGGCTCCGGTGGCGACGTGCTCGGGTCTCAGGTGCTCACCGACGCCGGCACCGAATTGGGCACCGTCCTCGACGTCGTTCTGGAGGTCGCTGAACGCGGCGCGGGTCAGTGCGATGTGGTGGGCTATGAGGTGGAGTCCGCAGGGGCGCTCAGAACCAAGGGCACCAAGGTGTTCGTCCCCCTGCCTGACACCCTCGCTGCGTCGGGGGATCACCTGCTGGTGCCCGCGAGCGCGAGGGACTTTGTCGCCCACGACCTGGCCGGTTTCGGTGCCGCGGTGCGGGCGTTTCGCGAACAGCTACGGGGGACGCGCCGATGAGGTTTTCCGAAGCGTTTGGGCGACAGGTCGTGAGCCGCAGCACCGCGGAGACCTTGGGGCAGGTCGCGGGTTTCGTGATCGACCCGCAGTCGCACAGCATCGTCGCGGTCACCCTGAAGATGACCCAGCGCGGCGACACGGTTCTATGGGGAGACTTGAGCGCCTTCGGGGTCGACGCGGTGACCGTCCCTGGAGTTGAGGTGATCCAAGACGCCAACGACGAGGTCGCTGCCTTGGCAGGCAGGGGCCAACGACTGTTGGGTAAGCGGGTCCTCAACACCGATGGTGAGGAGCTCGGAACGGTGACGGATGCGGAGTTCGACCCGGCGACGGGCCGCCTCAGCGCCTTGCTTCTCGCGAACGAGACTGTTCGTGGTGAGCTCCTGATCGGAATAGGGTCATACGCGGCCATCGTGCACGCCGAGTCCTGAATTGAACCCCTTGCTCGGCACCTTCGCGGCGCGGAATGGCGACGCAGTTGCGTCCCCGGCGATGGTCGGCGGAGTGGGTCCCAGCGGACGGACCCGGCCGGTGAAGTGGTTGGTTGCCGGGTGGAGACACGCCACAGCCGCGCGTCTCCAAGCGCGTCCGGACAGCAGACGTCCGCAGCGTTGAGCTGGACCGTGCCGTCATCTCCTCGACACAGCGCCACCGGGACTTCTAGCGCGCGCACACAACCTCCGACGTGCGTGCTTCCGCCGCCTGTCGGGATGCCGCTTGGGCTGACACCGCCGAGGGGATGCGCCAGTTGAGTCCAGCAGAGTGGTGTACGACGAGGTGACGGCCCGGGCATAGACGTGGGTGCGGTCACCGCGTGATTCTTCGAGAGATCTTCCACAACCCACTCGAAGAGGAGCACCGCGATGACCGCACGACCCAGTATTGACCCTGCCGCGTTTCTGCACGAGCACCTGGCCCAGGCCAGCCCGGACCTGATGCGCGAGCTGATGGAGGGGTTCGTCAACACGCTGCTGTCCGTCGAGGCCGACAGGGTCTGCGGTGCCGGCTACGGGCAGGTCTCGGACGAGCGAGTCAACCGCCGCAACGGGTACCGGCACCGCGACCTGGACACCCGGATCGGCACTTTGGACGTGGCGGTGCCCAAGCTGCGGGAGGGGTCGTACTTCCCGCAGTGGTTGCTGCAGCGGCGCCGTCGGGCCGAGGCGGCCCTGACGTCGGTGGTGGCGACCTGCTACCTGCTGGGGGTCTCGACCCGGCGGATGGACCGGCTGGTGCAGTCCTTGGGGATCACCGGCCTGTCCCGCTCGCAGGTCTCGGTGATGGCCCGTGACCTCGACGCGCTGGTCAAGGACTTCCGGG
The DNA here is from genome assembly GCA_963740865.1 of uncultured Actinomycetota bacterium. Classification (GTDB taxonomy): domain Bacteria; phylum Actinomycetota; class Actinomycetes; order Actinomycetales; family Dermatophilaceae; genus Pedococcus. Next base: position 80,654 of record CAVUGH010000004.1, on the reverse strand, counting down.
AACGGCCGTTGGACGCCGGGCCGTACACGTTCGTGGCCGCGGACGCGTTGACGATGAAGGTCCGTGAGGGTGGGCGGGTGGTCAAGGTCGCGGTCATGGTCGCGACCGGTGTCAACGCCGACGGGTACCGCGAGATCCTCGGCGTCGCGGTCTCCACCGCCGAGTCCGGGGCCGGGTGGAACACCTTCTTCAAGGACCTGGTTGCCCGCGGCCTGAACGGGGTTGCGCTGGTCACCTCCGACGCGCACACCGGCCTGGTCGACGCGGTCGGAGCGAACCTGCCCGGCGCGACATGGCAACGGTGTCGCACCCATTACACGGCGAACCTGATGTCGGTGTGCCGCAAGAACGAATGGGGCGGGGTGAGGCGTTGCTGCACAGCGTGTTCGACCAGATCGACGCCGACGCCATGCACACCCAGTACGACCGGCTGCTGCCCCAGGTCGCCCACCAGCTGCCCCAGGTCCACGACCACCTCGACGCCGCCCGCGACGAGGTGCTGGCCTTCACCGCCTTCCCGAGGGCGCTGTGGCGACAGATCTGGTCCAACAACCCCAACGAGCGACTCAACTGAACCGCCCCGGGTTCAGTGGAGGCTTGGTTCTGCCGACGCGGGGGTGTCCGTGTCGGTGTTCTGACGGTAGTACAGCGCTTCGTGCTCGACCGGTGGAATGTCGCCGCACCAGGAGTGCAACCGGTGGTGGTTGTACCAGTCGACCCATTCCATGGTCGCGAACTCGACGTCCTCGAGGGACCTCCATGGTCCTCGGCACCGGATCAGCTCGGTCTTGTACAAGCCGTTGAGGGACTCGGCGGCCGCGTTGTCGTAGGAGTCGCCCTTGAACCCGACGGAGTCGCTGCCACAGCCCTTGCTCCAACGCGGCCAGGGCCAGGTCGGTCCGCAAACTGTTCGATACCCGCCACCCGACGACACGTCGGGAGTACAGGTCCAGCACGAACGCGACGTACACGAACCCGGTCCAGGTGGCGACGTAGGTGATGTCGGCGACCCATCGCCGGTTCGGTGCCGCCGCGGTGAAGTCGCGGTCAAGCAGGTCACCTGGCCGGGCGGCGACCTCGGCAGCAACCGTGGTGCGCTTGACCTTGCCGCGGACCGCCCCTGAAAGGCCACACGCGGCCATCCGACGTTCGACGGTGCACCGTGCGACGGGCTGCTGCGGCTGTTGTCGATTAAGCGCCTTCCACATCTTGCGCACCCCGTACACCCCGAAGTTCGCCGCGTGCGTCGCAGCGATCCGCTGATCAAGGACCGCGTCGGCAACCGATCGCGCCGACGGCGGGCGCGTCTTGGCCGCGTAGTACGTGGACGGAACGATCTTGGCGCCGGCCTCGGTCAGGGTCCGGCAGATCGGCTCGACTCCGTGCACGTCCTTGCGCTGGTCGATGTAGGCGATCAGCGAATTGAGGGGCGGTCGGGGTCCGCCGCGAAGAAAGCCGAGGTGAACTCAACCGGTCAGCGCAACACCCTCGATCATCATCTCGGAGGTGTGGCATGGCGAAAATCGGTCGACCTGGGTTGCCGTCGGAGAAGCGTCAGCTTGTGTGGGAGATGTGGAGGACAGGCAGCTCACTGAGTGAGATCTCGCGCACGGTGGGTTCGCCGCCGGGGTCGATCTACTCGATCCTGCTGCCCTACGGAGGGTTCTACCAGCCACCCCAGAGGCGGCGCCCGGGCACCTTGAGCGTGACCGAGCGGGAGGAGATCTCGCGGGGTCTGGCTCGGGGTGAGTCGTTCCGCGCTATCGCGAGGCGGCTGGGCAGGTCGCCGTCGACGATCAGCCGCGAGGTCGCCAAGAACAAGGGGGTTCGTCGCTACCGGGCGGTGGACGCCGATGATCGAGCATGGCGTCGGGCTCGTCGACCCAAGCCGTGCAAGCTGGCCCTGCACCCGGTCTTGCGGAACTACGTGGCGGCGCGGCTGCGGGAGGACTGGTCGCCCGAGCAGATAGCGGCCACGTTGCGCAGACGGCCGTTCGAGTGCGGGTCGCGGGTGTCGGCGGAGACGATCTACAAGTCGATGTTCGTCCAGTCCCGAGGCGTGCTTCCCCGGGAGCTGCAAAAGCACCTGCGCACTCGACGCCCCATGCGGCGCAGCGTCCACAACACCGTGACGGGGCAGTGGCGATCACAGATCAAGGACGCCGTGCCGATCTCGCGACGCCCGGCCGAGGCCGACGGTCGTGACGTCGCCGGGCACGGGGAGGGCGACCTGCTGCTGGGTCGCGGTGTCTCGCAGATCGCGACCGTGGTGGAACGGTCCACCCGCTACACGGTTCTCGTCCACGTCGAAGGTCGCGACATGGCCAGTGTCACCGCCGGACTCTCACGCGAACTGACCCGACTTCCTGAGCAGTTGCGCAAGAGCCTGACCTGGGACAGAGGGATGGAGCTGGCCGATCACAAGAGCGTCACCACCAACACCGGGCTGGCGGTGTTCTTCGCGGACCCGCGCAGCCCTTGGCAGCGGGGCACGAACGAGAACACCAACCGGCTGCTGCGTCAGTACTTCCCGAAGGGTGTGAGCATGGCGGGACTTACGCAGGGCGATCTCGACGCGATCGCGCGAAGGCTCAACACCCCCCCGCACAAGATCCTCGGCTAATGGACTCCCGCCGAGTGCCTGCAGACCGTGCTGGGTCAACCCGGCTGAGCGCGGTTCGGGCTGCAAGACTGGAGTCATGGCCGACCTCCAGCGCAGCCAACCTGAACCGCCCCCGGGACCCCCGCAGATCCAGTGGAAGTCCGGCCTGGCCGACGAACTGCTCAACGAGCTGGCGCCGCTGCTGGCAGAGGACGGCATCGACATCCATGACCTCGAGGCGACCGACCTCGACACGCTCCAGGCAGCGATGAACCGTGCCGTCGAGAGACGCAACATGGCCCTGTTCACCCCAATCGGACCCGCCCGGGACATCGCCGCCACCACCCTGGGCTTGGTCGTGGACGCGATCCTGGACGACAACACCACCCTGGCCGGCGCGATCCTCGACCAAGTCCAACCCGAATCACTCGATAACAGCGTCGCGACCGTCGCCAGTTGCATCGGAATCTCGCTGGGGTTGCTGGACAACTGGATGACCGGCCACGCCCCCGGCTCGCCGAAGGCACTGTCGGCGCGCACCCGCCTTCCCAGCGGCCACTGGACGGGCGAACGCGCCGCGACCGACGTCCTGGTCCTGGCCGGCAAAGGCCGAGCGTTCAGGTCATTGCAGACCCTCATCACCGGACAAGGCAGCCACCAACTCCTGCCGGGCAGTGCACTCGCCCTCGCCGCCGCAACCGCAGCATGGGTCGACGCCACTGACACTCCCCGAGGCGAACTCATCCGCCAGATCATCAGATAAGTAGGCTGACCCAAGTGTTGCACTGACCGGTTGAGTTCACCGACGCGCTCTTGAGGATCGCGTTTGCCCTGCGCAGCTCACGAACCTCCCGCTCCAGGTCGGCGATCCGCGTCTTGTCCGCCGTCGTGACCCCAGGCTGCCTGCCGGCGTCGACCCGGGCCTGTTTGACCCAGTTCCGAAGCGTGTCCCCGTTGATCCCGAGCTGCTCACCGACGCGTAGACACGCGCCGTTGATGCTCGGGCCACCGGGCGCCTCGACCAGATCCATCACCAGCCGGATCGACCGCTCACGAAGCTCGTCCGGATACTTCCTCGGTGCTGCCAGGACTCCACCCTTTCGGGTGCTGCCATGACTCCACCCTTTCGCGGGTTGGGAGCCTCCATCAATCCCGGGGCGGTTCAGTACACGGCGATCCGATACACCGAACGCCTCGCCGAGGCGAGGATCGCGGCTTCGGTGGGCTCGGTCGGCTCGCCGTATGACAACGCTCTGGCCGAGTCGATCAACGAGTTGTACAAGACCGAGCTGATCAAGCCACGCGGGCCCTGGCGTACCCTGAACCTCGGCGAGATCGCGACCGCGGAGTGGGTCGACTGGTTTAACCACCGTCGCCTCTACGAGTACTGCGGTGACATCCCACCGGCCGACCTCGAGGCCGCCTACTACGCTCAAACACGAGCCCCGCAGGAACTGGAGCTCTCAAACCACTGAGTCTCCGGACTCGCCGGGGCGGTTCAGTGACCGATCAGCTGACCCTGCAGGCCATCACGGCCTGAGCAACAAAGACGAGGGATCAAACTTCGTACACCACCTCAGCGGACTTGACCTCGTGCGGTCCGAGCCTTTGCCGGGCAACTGGCCCGCGCGGCTGCCAGACTCACCTCACATGGGACCCTTGCGCCGAGTTGCCGACCGCTTTTGGTTTCTCCCGGGGGTCCTGTGCATCGCGGCCGTCGTGCTATCGGAGTCGTTGATCTCACTCGACAGCCGGCTCGACGGACCGGTCGGCCCGGTGTGGGCGCAGGCGCTGTTCTACCGCATCGGTGAGAGCGGGACCCGCGACATCCTCGGCACCATTGCTTCTGCCAGCCTGGGGGTAGCAGGAACGACGTTCTCCATCACGATGGCCGTGCTTGCGCTCACGTCGTCGAGCTACGGGCCCCGCCTCGTGCGAAACTTCATGGCCGACCGCGGCAACCAGGCAGTCCTGGGGGTGTTCGTCGCCACCTTCCTCTACAGCCTTCTGGTCCTACGGGCAGTCGGCAGTGCCTCTGACAGTTCGCCGTCGGGGGAAGCATTCGTCCCACATCTGGCGGTCAACACGGCGATCGTCCTGGCCGTGGCGAACGTCGTCGCGATGGTCTACTTCATCCACCACATCAGCGACTCCATCCAGATCGCGACCCTTTCGAGCGGGGTGCGCAACGACCTGCTCGCGGTCGTCGACCGGATGTACCCAGAGGCGTCCGGAGCGCACCCATCGCAGTCCGAGCTTCTTCCGACGCCTGTCCCGACAGATGGCACGACCATCCGCGGCGAACACCACGGATACGTGCAGACGATCGAGCACGACGACCTGGTTCAGCTGGCCCGCCGCGCCGACCTGGTGGCCGTGCTGCACATCCAGCCAGGGCAGTACGTCCTGCCTGGCACGCCGCTGCTCACCCTCTGCCCACGCACGCCTGTGACCGGGTCGCTGGAACGGTCTGCCCTGTCAGCGATCCAGATCGCGAACGCCCGGTCCCCCCACCAGGACATCGACTTCTCCGTGCAGCAGCTGACCGAGATGGCTGTCCGGGCGTTGTCCCCGGGCACCAATGATCCCGTGACGGCGATCAACGCCCTGGATGACCTGTCCTCCGGGCTCGCCCGGCTGGTGGGCCGCGAGATCCCGCCTCACGTCCGGGTGGACACCTCTGGCACCCCCCGGCTACACACAACGGTGCCTGAGCCGCTCGCCCTGGTCACCGGAGTCGTCGACCACATGAGGTGGTACGCCACCTCGTCCCCGACCGTCATGCACGCGACGCTCGTCTTCCTCGAGCGAGTAGGGACGAGCGCCCACTCTGCGGAGCTGAGATCAGCACTTGTCCGGCAGGTCGGCCTAGTCCGCGATGCATTCCGCACGGCCGGCCACCACGTGCACGACTCGCAGGAGTTCGAGGCCCACTCCGCCCAGGTCGCTGCGCTCATCTCGGGGAGCACGTCCCCTCCCACTTCCCCGTAGTCAGCGCCCTGCCCAGCCGGGCCGCGGGGAACAGGTCCCCAGGTCCGTCGTTGGAGCCCGGCGCGCCGGGACACTGAACACCGTCGTGGGCCGGTTCGGCCGCTCGGTTTCGGAGTGGTTCTTCTGACTTGGTGGCAACTGCACTCGATCCTGCGTGCACGGTGATGAAGGTGGCCCCATGGACCAATTCACCCTGATCGGCCTGATGGTGGGCAGCATCGTGCTGCTGACACCCGCAGCGGACTGGTTGCGGATCCCCCAAACCAGTTCTGTTGACCCTCTTCGGCCTCGCGATCGCCCTCGTACCTGGCTCGCCGCAACTGCAGTTGATCCCGAGCTGATCCTGCCCGTCGTGCTCCCCCCGCTGCTCTTCGCCGCGACCCAGCGCGCCACGGTGCGCGAGTTCCGCGACCATGCCGGCTCCTGGGAGTGGTGTTGGGCGACGCGACCAAGGCAACCTGTCCCTGGTGCCCGACGGCTACGCCGAGATGACGCCGACCGTGCTGGTTCCGTTCCTCGCGTACGTGGGCGCCGAGCGGCTGCACGGCTCAGGCGTGCTCGCCGTCCTTGCGCTCGGTCTGCACCTGCGCACCTACGGCCACGCCGCCACGACCTCGCAGGGGTGGCTGCTCGGACGTGCGGTCTGGTCCTACGCCGACTTCCTGATCACCAGCCTGGTGTTCGCCATCCTGGGATATGAGCTGATGAAGGTCATCGACCGCACCGAAGTGAGTCGGGACGCCGTGGCGTTGGCCGCATTGGTCGTGATCACCCTCGTCGGGCTCCGCGCCGGATGGGTGTTCGCAAGTGTCGGGTACGCCCGGCGCCGATCTCGGCATCGCGACGAACCCATGCCACAGGGATGGCGCAAGTCCATGGTGGTCTCGTGGGCCGGCATGCGCGGTGTCGTGACAGTGGCCGCCGCCCTGGCACTGCCCGAGGTGGTCGACAGCGGACAGCCCTTCCCCGACGACGACGACGCCCTGGAGGTCACGGAACTGCGCCAACGAGCGGCCCGAGCTGCCCTTGCCCACCTGCGCCAGGACCGCCCAAGCGGCGTCTCCGAGGAAGTGACGCAAGCAGCCACGATCCAGTACGAGGGATACCTCGCCGCGCAGGTTGCCATGGCTGAGGCACGCGCACACGATGACCGGGACCGGACAGGACAGGACCGACTCACCCCAGTACTGGAACAGGCCAGCGCCATCGAACGGTCCCTGGTGCTCGAGGCCCGACGACGAGGCGAGGTCAGTCCTGCCAGCGCCGACGAGGTCCTGCGCGACATCGAAGGCCGCGCGCTCCGAGACTTCCGATGACCCCTCTCGCACCCCGAAGGCCCCTTCCGCTCACATCCAGACGCCATGAACAAATCCGCAGGACGCCTGACAGACCTCTTCCCTGCATGGGAAGTGACTGGCCCTCCTTCGGACGTCCACGCAGGTCAGGGGACGTGCAGGGACTGACACCAGGGCCGAAACGCGAAGTCTTAGTCAAGCAGTGAGTCACGCAGGCGTCCCGAACCCGACCCGACGAAGAAGCCCCTGATCTGCGTTTCCGCAGGTCAGGGGCCGTTTCGTGCTGGTGGGCGATACTGGGTTTGAACCAGTGACCTCTTCCGTGTCAACGACTTTCACACCATCCGCGGACGTCCGTGTTCGTCAATCTGAGCACGAACCACTCCCACAACGTCCGTCAAAGTCCGCACGAGTCCGGCCTCGTTGTCACTCACCTAGTCACTCACAGGTAGGCGCCCCATCGGCGGCCCCACCGCACGGGACAGCCCAGCAATTGACCCATCCTCGCTCGCGCGTTCGTGGACCCGCAGCCAGGCCAGGCGCATCCGCTCGGCCAGGCGCTCCTTCACCTCGTCCTCGGACCACCAGTGGGCCTGGTCGGCCTGGACCCACTCGAAGTAGGAGACGACGACGCCTCCCGCGTTCGCGAGTTTGTCGGGAACACGATGTCGTGGCCGTGGCGGGCGAACCGGTAGCCCAGACCCTTGCCCTGGGGGCCGGTGCCACCGATCACGGCGACGGTGTGACGGGCGGTGCTCATGCGATCCGGATCATCTTCTTGTTCACGAACTCCTCGATGCCCAGGCTCCCGAGCTCGCGGCCGTAGCCGGACAGCCGGACGCCGCCGAAGGGCAGCTCCACGGCCTCGAGGCCGACGCCATTGACGAACACCATGCCGACATCCAAGGCGCTGGCGACGCGGTCGGCCTGCTCCGGGTCGGTGGTGTAGACGTAGGACCCGAGGCCGTACGGCGTGTCGTTCGCGATCCGGATCGCGTCGGCCTCGTCGCTCGCGCGGAAGACCATGGCGACCGGGCCGAAGAACTCCTGGTGGTACGCCGGGTTGTCCGGCGCCACGTCGGTGAGTACGCCGACCGGGTGGAAGGCGCCGTTGCGCTCCCCCGAGGCGACCAGGTGCGCGCCGGCCGCGACGGCCGCGTCGACCTGTGCTGCCAACCCGTCGGCGGCGGCGAGCGAGGACAGCGGCGCGCCAGCGGTCGCGGCAGCGACCCGGTCGTGCAGCTTCGCGACGAACTCGTCGTACAGCTCGTCGACGACGACGAACCGCTTGGCGCCGTTGCAGGCCTGGCCCACGTTGCCGGTCCGCGCTGACAGCGCGTCGTCGACGGCGGCGTCGAGGTCGTCGGTGGAGAGCAGCACGAACGGGTCCGCGCCACCGAGCTCCAGGACGCACTTCTTGAGGTTGCGCCCAGCGATCTCGCCGACGATCGACCCGGCCCGCTCGGAACCGGTCAGGGAGACACCCTGGATCCGGGGATCGGCGATCACGTCAGCGATCTGGTCGTTGGTCGCATAGAGGTTGACGAAGGCACCCTCGGGCAGCCCCGCGTCACGGACGATCGCGGCCTGCAGCGCGGCCGAGCGCGGGCACTGGGCCGCGTGCTTGAGGACGATCGTGTTGCCGGTGACCAGGTTGGGCGCCGCGAAGCGGGCGACCTGGTAGACCGGGTAGTTCCACGGCATGATCCCTAGCAGGGCGCCGACCGGCTGGCGGCGCAGCAGCGCACGACCGCGGCCGCCGAGCAGCTCGATCTCCTCGTCGGCGAGGAACTGCTCAGCACGGTCGGCGTAGTACTGGTAGATGTCGGCGGAGAAGAGGACCTCTCCCTCGGCGGCGCCGAGCGCCTTGCCCATCTCCTCGTTGATCGCCTTGGCCAGCTCACCGGCGCGCTCGCGGTGCAGCTCGGCGACGCGGCGCACGACCGCGGCGCGCTCGACCACGGTCGACGTGCGCCCCCAGTCGGCGTATGCCGTGTCGGCCGCCCCCACAGCGGCGGCCACCTCGGCGTCGGTCGCGGTCGGGTAGGTCTCGAGGACCTCACCGGTGGCGGGGTTTAGTACGGCGTACTTGCTCACAAGTGCCTCCAAGGCAGTCACGACGGTGGATTCAGGTGGATCGACACGCGGGGGTCGAGGGCGACGGTGCCGGGGTCGACGACGCACGAGCCGCCGTCGACGGGCAGCACCACCCCGTTGACGTACGACGCCGCGTCGGACAGCAGCCATCCGACGGTGGCCGCGATCTCGTCGGGGTGCGCCGCCCGGCGCTGCGGGACCATCGCGGTCGCGAGCCGGTAGGCGTCGTCGCGGGAGAGTCCGCGCTCGGCGCCCAGCTCGGCCATCTCCATGTCCCCATCTCGGTGGCGCTCCAGCCGGGGCAGATCGCGTTGGCGCGCAGACCGTCGCGCCCGTGGTCGACGGGCAGGGACTGGGTGAGCAGGAGCAGGCCCGCTTTGCTGGCGGAGTAGGCGGCCATGCCGTCGCTGGCGCGCAGGGCGGCGACGGAGGACACGGCGACGACCGCACCGCGGGCGGCCAGCAGGTGCGGGAGTGCGGCGCGGACGAGCAGGAAGGGCGAGGTGAGGTTGACCCGCAACGTCTCGTCCCACCGCTCGGGGGTGACCTCGTCAATCCGGTCGACATGGATGATGCCGTGGTTGATGACGAGTCCGTCGAGCCGGCCGAAGGTCGCGATCGTCTCGTCAATGACCCTCGGCACGCCCTCGGGCTCGCTCACGTCGGCGACGACGACCGTGGCGCCGGTCTGCTCGGCGACGGCACGCAGCGGTGCCTCGCGCCGCCCGCAGATCACCACCTGGTCGCCAGCCGAGGAGAGCTGCCGGGCGACAGCGGCGCCGATCCCGGTGCCGCCGCCGGTGACGAGGACGACCTTGCCCGCGGCGGCACCCATCAGCCGGCCGCCACGTCGTCGAGGAAGTAGTCGACCAACGCCGCCGCCCGGACGCGGACGTCCGCGTCGAGGGAGGCGATGTGCTCCAGCAGCACGTCGGGGTCGAGCCCGTAGTGCCGGGCGTCCTGGGCCCCACCCTCCTCGATCCAGCTGCGGACGCTGGCAGCGTCGACCTCGGGATGGAACTGCACCGCGAGGTTGCGGCGAAGCACGAACGCCTGCGGCGCCGCGGCGTTGACGCCGACGACCGTCGCGTCGGCCGGCGGCACGAACCGGTCGTGGTGCCACTGCGTCCACACCCCGGCGACCGCCGGCACCCCCGACACGACGTGCGGGCCGATCTCCGGGGCGGGCGATGCGACGACCTCGCCGCCGTGCGCGTGGGCGAGCAGCTGACCGCCGAAGCAGATCCCGAAAACGGGCACGCCGGACTCGTCCGCGGTGCGGAGCAGCTCGAGCTCGGGCTTGACCCACGACGCGACCTCGTCGCTGTAGACGCTCCACCGGGCACCCAGCACGAGGACGGCGTCGTAGTCGCGCGGGTCGGGGAAGTCGAAGTCCACACCTGGATCCTCGGTGCGGTCCGGCGGGATCACCTGGACGCTCTCGACGTCGTAGCCGCGCTCGACGAAGCGCTTCTCGATCTGCCCGGCCGACAGGTAGTCGTGCCCGATGAGCAGCAGCCGCTGGGCAGGCGCCGTCATCAGCCCATCGCCTCCGCCCGCTTCATGACGTCCTTGCAGAAGGACTCCATCTCGGACTTGTCGTCGATGTACATCGACGGCTTGATGCACATCGTGGTGAAGCCCTGCTCGAGCTGCTCGGGGATGGAGTCCATCGACTCGCCGAGGTCGGCCAGCGCGTCGTCGTCGGGGAAGCGGTAGCGGACGCCGCCGACCATCTCGAGATCGGCCATGTCGCGGCCGGCCTCCGTCATCGCGTCAAGGATGGCCTGCAGGTCCTCGGCTGTCGGGCGGCCGAACGGGTGGAAGCCGTGGCCGTACTTCACGATCCGCTCGACGACAGCGCCGTGCGCCTTCTGCCCGCCGAACCACATCCGAGGCCCCTCGGGCCGGAAGGCCTTCGGCTCGAGGTAGATGTCCTCGAAGTCGAAGTATTGGCCGTGGTGCGTGGCCGGTGACTGCTCGAACACGAGCTTCATCACCTCGAGCTGCTCGCTCAGGATCTTGCCGCGCTCGCGGAAGGGCACGCCCATCGCGGCGTACTCGTCCTCGCTCCAACTCACGTTCGGCTGGACGACCAGCCGGCCCTCCGAGATCAGGTCGAGCGTGCCGAGCTCGCGGGCGAGCAGCAGCGGGTGGCGCAGCGGCGCGAGGACGGCGGCGGCCACCAGACGGACTCGCTCGGTGACACTGGCGATCGCGGAGAACAGCATCAATGAGTTCGGCCATGGCATCAGCGGGTCCTGGTTGCCGGGAGCCGCGTAGTCACGTGGGTTGCCCATGACGCCCTTGTCGCTGGCGTCCGGGCCGAGGACGACGTGCTCGGAGAGCATCACCGAGTCGAAACCGGTGTCGTCGGCGATGCGGGCCCAGGTGACCAGGTCGTTCAGGTTGCGACCGTCGGTCAGGGTCCAGTTCTCGCTGAGGATCATCAGCATGCGGGGCGTGGGCACAGGGGTTCCTCTGGTTCAGTGGGTGTGGGAGAGGTCCGGTTTGCGGATGCCGCGGAACTCCCAGTCGCCGCCCTTGGCGGTGGACAGCACCTCTTCGCTCTCGGTGGGCTGCGCGCCGACGTCACTGCGGATCGGCGTCGGGCCCTCGACGATGTGGTTGCGCAGGGTGCCGAGACCCTCGACCTCCACCTCGACGACGTCGCCGGGGTAGACCGTGCGCGAGATAGCCGGGGTCCCCGACATCAGGATGTCGCCCGGGTGCAGCGTGATGGTGCGTGCGATGTCGGCGACGAGGTAGTGCATGTCCCACTTCATCTCGTTGGTGTTGCCGTCCTGGCGCACCTCACCGTTGACGATCGTGCGGATCCGCTTGTCGTGGAAGTCCCAGCCCTCGACGATCCCCGGACCGACGGGGCACAGCGTGTCGGCGCCCTTGACCCGCAGCATCGAGCCGGAGTCGGTGTCGCGGAAGTCGTGCAGCCCGTAGTCGTTGCCGACGGAGTAGCCGCGGATGTAGTCCCCCGCCTCCTCGGGCGAGATGTTGCGCGCCGTGCGGCCGATCACGATGGCGATCTCGCCCTCGTAGTTGAGCCACTTGCAACCCTCGGGCCGGACCACTGCCGCGTCGTGCGCCGTGAGCGCCGAGACGGGCTTGTGAAAGTACGTCGGCGCCGGGGGCAGCGTCGTCAGCATCTCCTCCACCCGTGAGGAGTAGTTGAGGTGGACGCAGATGATCTTGCTCGGCGTGACCGGCGGCAGGTGCGTGGCGTCGGCGATGGCCACGGTGCGACCGTCGCCGGCGACGAGGGCCTCGCCGTCACGTCGTACGTCGACCGCGTTACCGTCGAGCAGGATCCGGCGGTACTCGCGAAGTTCGGACATTGTGGTGGTTCCTCTCAACCGGCAGCCGGTACGTCGGCACCGGGTGCGCTCATCTGGCGGACGTAATCGGGGTCGGAAGGGGTGCCGTGGGGTGCCGGGAAACCGGCGTCGGGACGGTCGAACCAGAGGTGGACCTGACCGGTGCCGATCGAGTTCTCGTAGTTGCCGTACTGGCGGCCTGGTGCCGTGCAGTCGGCCTCGCCCAGGGCACCGATCATCATCAGATAGTGCTGGAAGCGGGCCTCCGGCTTGAACCGGTAGAACTCGCCCATGGTGGCGAGCACCCGGGCGTGGTCACCCTGCTTGAACCACTCGATCCGCTCGGCGTCGGCCGCAGCCGCCTCCGGCGTGAAGATGTGCTCGGCCCCGGCCGCCTCGTGGTCGCGCAGCTGGCGCAGCGACCAGAACGTGTGCGACATCGCGCCGGAAGCGATCAGCAGCACCTTGCGGTCCGACTCCACGATCGCCGCACCCAGCGCACGGCCGAGGCGCAGCGCGTCCTCGCCGTCGGCGGTCTGGCAGACCCCGATCGAGATCCACTTCTTGTCCGGGAGGCCCTCGCCCAGGAACTCCCACACATTCGTCGTCGCGTAGAAGATCGGCAGGGCGTCATCCTCGATCGCGGTGATCCACGTCGAGTTCTCGTCGGCCTTGCTCGCGATCAGGTGCGCGAGCTCGGGGTCACCGACGAAGTCGTACGGCCGCTGCGACATACCGCGCGGCAGCTCCTCGGACGTGAACAGGCCCGCCCGGCGGTCCTGCGCGGTGACGACCCACTCGACCGTGGTGGCCCAGTGCGAGTCGAGGACCACGACCGTGTCGTAGTCGAGGACGTCGAAGACCTCGCGCCGCAGCTGGTGCAGCCCGGAGACGAGGGTGCTGTCCGTGCCGCCGTTGAGCTCGCGCCGGACCTCCTCCGGCAGCACGATCGTGGGGACATGCGCGATCAGGCCTGCGCCGACGATCTCGCCCATCAGGACTCGCCTCCTTCGGTGTTCGCCCAGCCGCTCGGGGAGAACACACTGTTCTTGATGTCGGTGTAGAAGTCGAACGACCAGATCCCGCCCTCGCGGCCGATGCCGGACTTGCCGTTGCCGCCGAACGGGGCATTGAGGTCGCGGACGAAGAAGCAGTTGACCCAAACCGTGCCGGCGTCCAGCGCCGCCGACACCCGCTCGGCACGGTCCCTGTCTCCCGTGACGATGGTCGCGGCGAGCCCGAAGGGGGTGTCGTTGGCCTTGGCCACCGCCTCCTCCTCGGTCTCGAAGGTGCTGATCGTGACGACCGGGCCGAAGACCTCTTCGGTCATGACCTCCGAGTCGTCGCGGGCACCCACCAGGATCGTCGGGCGGTAGTAGAGGCCGCCGAGCTCGTCGTTGGGGCCGCCGCCGAGCAGCGCCTCGGCGCCGTCGGCGAGCGCCCGGTCCACGAAGCCGGAGACCTGCTCGAAGTGGCGACGGGCGACCAGTGCGGCCACATCCGTGTCCGCGTCCCGCGGGTCGCCTTGGCGCAGCTTCGATGCACCCTCGACGACCCGGCGGGTGAACTCGCCGGCGAGCGAGGAGTGGACGTACATCCGGGCAGCCTTGAGGCAGACCTGGCCTGCGTTGTCGAACTGCTCGACCGCGATCTCGACCGCGAGGTCCAGGTCGGCGTCGTCGAAGACGAGGAGCGGCGACTTGCCGCCGAGCTCGTAGGAGAGCGGCACGATGTTGGTGGCGGCCGCCTTCGCGATCACCCCCGCGGTCGGGACGGACCCAGTGAAGGCGAGCCGGTTGATGCCGGGGTGGGCGGTCAGCGGGGCGCCTGCCTCGGCGCCCGTGCCCTGCACGACATTGAACACACCAGCCGGGACGCCGGCCTCGTGCATGATGTCGGCCAGCAGGCTCGCCGTGAGGGGCGCCCACTCCGGCGGCTTCACGACGACCGTGTTGCCCGCCGCGAGGGCCGGACCGATCCGCCAGCTGGCCAGCATCAGCGGCGCGTTCCACGGCGTGATGATCGCGACGACGCCCGCAGGGTCATAGCTGATCCGCTCGCGGTGCCCGCGGCCCGGGACCTCCATGTCGGGGTGGCCGAGCTGGTGCTCAGCGAAGTCGGCGAAGGCGCGGAAGTTCATCGCCACCCGCGGCATCACGCCGCGACGGTGGCTGCGGAGCAGCGAGCCGTTGTCGCGGGTCTCGACGACGGAGAGGTCCTCGATCCGGGCCTCGATGCCGTCGGCGACGGCGCGCAGGATGTCGCTGCGCTCCTTGACCGACAGCGCGGCCCAGGCGGGGAACGCCGCCCGGGCTGCGGTCACTGCGGCGTCCACCTCGGACGCCGTACCGGCGTGGATCTGGCCGAGGGGCTGCTCGTCGATCGGCGAGATGTCGGTGAAGGTGGCGGCGGAGGCGACCCGCTGCCCGCCGATCCAGTGGCGGGTGTCGACCTCGACGCCTTCGACGACCGCGTATGTGCTGCTCATCTGATGATTCATCGGGCGGCCTCCGGCTGCGGGGTGAGGGTCGCGAGGCTGGTGCCGCCGTCCCAGACGACACCGACCTGGCGGTAGTAGCCACCGATGACCTCCTCGACCGGGAGACGATGGAGCTCCTCGGTCGGGGACTCGAACAGCTCGACCTCGACGTCACCGCTCCAGGCCGGCCCGGCCTCGAAGGAGCTCGCGCCGGAGGCGATCAGCTCGACGTAGGCGTCCGGGCTGCCCTTGGCGATGCCGGGGTAGACCCGGTGGTGGGCCATCGGGTGGCCGTTGACGAACCCGTTGCCGGGCGACTCCTCGCGCAGCGTCAGGACCGCCTGGGCGAGACGGCGGTCGCCGGCGGCGAGGGTCGCGCCGAAGACTCCCCCGGCAGCGACCTGCGGCGCGGCCTGGCTGAACGGGTGCGGTCGGGTCTGCCACATGGAGCCGAACTTCTTGGGGTAGCCCTGGTGCATGCCACGGGCGAAGGCGAAGTCCTTGTCGACCCAGATGAAGACGCAGCGGGAGTAGGTGACGCCCTCGAACGCGCAGCGGACGACGACGAACGCCTCCTTGTACTGCGAGCGGACGGGGTCGAGCAGCTCCTCGCGGGTGCTCGAGCACGACTGCCAGTCGGCCCAGATCAGAGCGACCGCACCCGGGTCCTCCGGCGCCAGCTCCAGCGGCTCGGGAAGCAGCTCCGCCACGCGCGCTGGGTCGGTGCGGTACTCCACCGTCAGGAGGTCACCGGAGTAGTGCCAGGGCGGCGTCGGGATGACGGAGGACTGTCCGGTCGCGGTCCGGGGGTAGAAGAACCCCTCCATGTTGTTCATCGGGCCTCAGCTCATGTCGTGAAGGTGGGCGCGGTCGCACCCGACCACAAAGTCGTTCGGATCCGTACGATAGTCAGTTCCGGAAGGAATGACCACCCTTGCGGGCAAAGTTCTCACGGGATATTGTTCGGATCCGAACGATATACCTGAACGGATGGAGAGAAGCCGTGGAGAAGCCGCCGTACGTCCCGCTCGACGAGGTGGACCTGGTCGACCTCGACCGCTTCGCCGGACCCCTGGCCTGGGGGATGCTCGACACCCTCCGCAAGGAGTCCCCGGTCCACTTCCAGCGCGAGACCGACGGGGGCCGCGGCTTCTGGGCCGTCACCCGGCACGCCGACATCTGCGAGGTCGACAAGGATCCGGAGACCTACACGTCCACCGACTTCGTGAACCTCGAGGAGGTCGACGAGGACCTGCAGGAGGGGCGCCGCTCGATCCTCGAGATGGACGGCCTGCGCCACCGGGCGCTGCGCAAGCTGATCTCGCGCGAGTTCAGCCGGCCGAACCTGATGCGCAACTACGAGGCGCTGCTGCGCGACATCACCCGTACCACGGTCGACGCCGCCCTCGCCAAGGGCGAGTTCGACTTCGTCGCGGACGTGAGCGCGGACTTCCCGATCCAGGTGCTCGCCCGTCTGCTCGACGTGCCCCAGGAGAAGACCGGCCAGCTCATCGACTGGGGCAACGAGATCATCGGCTTCTCCGACCCGGAGCACGCCAAGATCCTCATCTCCGACGCCGAGAGCGAGCAGTACAAGCACCTCCCCTTCCGCTCGCCCGTGTCGCAGGACGTCTTCGACTACGGGCGCGCCCTCGCCGGGGACCGCAAGGGCGGCGAGGGGACCGACCTGGTCAGCCAGCTCGTCAACAAGATCCCCGAGGACGGCCAGGCGATGTCCGCCTCGGAGTTCGACAGCTACTTCCTGCTGCTCGTCGTCGCCGGCAACGAGACCACCCGCCACACCATCACCCACTCGATGCTGGCGCTGCTCGAGCACCCCGAGCAGCTCGCGAAGCTGCAGGCGAACCCCGACCTGATCCCCGACGCCGTCGAGGAGTTCCTGCGCTGGGCCTCCCCCGTCTACCACTTCCGCCGGACCGCGACCCGCGACGTCGAGCTCGGCGGCCAGCAGATCAAGGAGGGCGACAAGGTCGTCATGTGGTTCGCGTCCGGCAACCGCGACGAGGAGGTCTTCGACAACCCCTACGACTTCGACGTCACCCGCAGGGACATCGACCACGTAACCTTCGGCAAGGGCAGCCCACATCTCTGCATGGGCAACAACCTGGCCCGCATGGAGATCCGCCTGATGTTCGAGGAGCTCATCCCGCGCCTGCAGTCCATCGAGCTCAACGGCGAGGTACGCCGCGTTCGCAGCAACTTCGTGAACGGCATCAAGACCCTCCCGGTCAAGGTCACCACTCGCTGACACCTCCGGGACCACGACGAGGCTAGGCACTCCTCAGATGAACCAGTCCACGTCCCTGCCGCAGGGGACCTCGATGAGCACCATCATGAAGAAGCCCTTGGTGCCGACGACGAAGGGGTTGTAGCCCAGCGTCGCGGTGCAGCCAGCTGTCAGACCGCAAGGTCAGCGCGCTCACTAGAACCCTGCGTGAGGTGTCCGAGCCGTCGAGGACGCCTTCGGCGACGAGGCCTGACGGATCCGGGACCGGGATCACGCCGGAAAGACACCAAGGCGCGTCGCGCCGAGCACGGGCAGCCCCGCTGCGATGGGCGGCCTGCGTGGTGCGGGACCAGGTGGTTGGTGCGTGGGCTATTGGGTGTCGCGGAGCAGGTCGAGTACCTGCTGGTGCAGCTGGGGCACGAGGTCGGCGCTCTCGGGCTTCATCAGCACGCTGCGCAGGATGCGCCCGGCTGGAATGTCGGCCTCCACCCGGTGGCCGCGCGCAGCGAGCGCGTCGGCCTGGACGCTGTAGGTGGCCACGAACAGCGCCTCGTCCGGGGGCAGTTGCATGCCCCGGGTCAGGACCTGTTCGCTGGCCCGGTCGACCTCGGAGAGCCGGGGCCGGGCGGGGAAGTAGCTGAGGATGTCCAGCTGCGGCTGTTGGTAGAGATCCAGATCATCGCTCGCCGAGATCGTCTGTGCCCAGTCCAGTGCTGCTCGGCGGCCCGGGCGCAAGGCGGCGCCCAGCCCGTCCACGGTGAGCGGCAGCAGCCGCAGCGTGAGCCACAACGCGGCGGCGGCCGCGCCCGCACGCGAGCATTCCAGGGAGATCTCGCCCAGGTGGAGTTCATCGGAGGTGAAGTACGTGTAGGGCGACTCGTGCAGATAATGGGTCGCGACGGCTGGGTCGCGGAACAGCACGGCACCGCAGCCGTAGGGCTGGAGGCCGTGCTTGTGGGGATCGATGACGACCGAGTCGCACTCGGCAATGGCGGCGAAGGGCGCGGCGGCGACACCGTCGGGAGTGTCATCGGCAATGAGTCGGAAGAACCCGCCGTAGGCCGCGTCGACGTGAACACGCACGTCGTGGGCCCGGCACAGCGGAACGATCTCGTGGACCGGGTCCACGGCACCCAGGCCGGTGGTGCCGGTGGTGGCGACCACCGTGCCGACCCGGCCGCCGCGCAGCAGATCTTCGAGCACCTGGACGTCCATCGAGCCGTCAGCGGTGGTGGGGACCGCTATGCCCTCGATGCCCAACACGTGGCACATCCGGGAGTGGGTGTAGTGCGCCTCGGTGCTGAAGGCGATGGCCTTGTCCGGGTGGGTCTGGCGGGCAACGAACAGCGCCTCGAGGTTGGCGATGGTGCCGCTGCTGGTGAGATGACCGAGGTGCTCCTTGAAGCCGAACATCCCTGCCAGCTGAGCCACCACCTCCTTCTCCATCTGCGCGGTCGCAGGACCGCCGTCGAGTGCATGGTTGTTGGGGTTGACCAGCATCGCGGTGAGGTAGCCGATGACCGCGGCTGGGTGGGGCGGCTTGAGCATTTGCCCGACATAGCGCGGGTGGAAGAAGGGGTAATTGTCCCGCAACCGGGTCCGCAGTTCCGCCGACTCCCGCTCGAGCGCAGCGCGGCTCACCGTGAGCGACGGGTGCGGAGTGAACGGGCCGTACTGGCTCATCCAGTGCCCCATCTCGCCGACGGCGATCTGCAACTGGTCGGCTAAGTCAGGGAACCCGGCCGGACCGGCCTGCACCACCGGGGCAGTGACCCCACGGCCTTCGTTGCTTTCATCGCCCGCGGTCGGGGGCAACATATTGGTCGACGGACCGGAATCGGTGGGCACGACAACTCCTGTGTTCGCGGTGGATGGATGCAGATCCTGGATCGGCTTTCACTGCGGAATGGTAGAAATCCACGGGCAACCTGCTCGAGACACACTGGCCGGTCGAGACTCGCACAACTACTCGCGGAGCCGGGCGTGCGTCAGCCCTCGTCGGCGAGCAGTCGGCGCAGTATCTTGCGGACATGGAGCACGGCTAGGTCCGCGGCGACGTTGACGTCCTCGCCGTAGCCGTCGCGGTCGATGACCTGCTGCATGGTCTCCAGGATCTCGCGGACCTTAAGGTAGTAGGCCTCGAAGATCGGGCGCAGGGCCTCGCTCGCCTCGGCTCCCGGCGCGAAGTTGCGGCTGACCCGCCAGTGGTGGCGGGTGTGGCGGTCGTCCACCGGCGTCACCGCATGGGTGAAGCGGAAGACCTGCGGGCCGCCCTCGTCGGCGGGCAGCAGGACCTCCCACCGGTCGGCCCACAGGCCGGGAGACGAGGAATGCGCCCTCCTCCCGCTGGGGGTACGACGTCGTGGCCGACGAGCCCGAGACGCTGGCTTGCCACGGGGGCATGGGTGCGGCCGGCCAGCCGCGCTGGAAGACGACGGTCGTCTCGGTGAGCTCCACCTCGAGCGCGGGCGCGACACCGGCGAGCACCGGGGGCGAGATGACCGGGTCGACCACGGCTACGTGGGTGATGTCGGCGAAGTTGTCGTGCAGCAGGCGCACGTTGGCCGCGGTCTCCCACTGGCCGCCGAACGTCTCCCAGGCGGGATCGGTCAGCCACGACGTGGGGCGGGGTGGGCGGCGGTCCGCCAGCGACGGCTCGCCGAACCAGACCCACACCAGGTCCCCCGCCTCGCGGACGGGGTACGACGGCACGCGGGCGCCGTACGGCACCTGCTCCTGGGACGGCACCCGCACGCAGGCGCCGGTGCGGTCGTAGGCGAAGCCGGAGTAGCCGGAGACGATGGTGTCCCCATCGACGCGGCCCAGGCTCAGCGGGTACGGGCGGTGTGCGTCGCGGTCACCCAGCGCGACGACCGTGCCGTCCGTGGTGCGGAACAGGACGACCGGCAGGTCGAGGGCCCGGGTGCCGAGCGGCTCCCGGGTGACCTCGGAGGAGGAGGCGAGGGCGTACCACGCGTTGCGCGGGTAGCCGGCCTCATGACGCTCTCTCATCAGGGCTACCTCTCACAGGTCCAGGGTCAGGGAGCCGGAGCGGCACCGGGACACGCAGATCATCATGAACTCGTTGGACGCCTTCTCCTCCTCGTTGAGGATGGAGTCGCGGTGGTCGACGTCGCCGTCGACGACCTCGGTCTCGCAGGTGCCGCAGATGCCCTCCAGGCAGGAGCCCACGACGCTGACCCCGGCCGCCTTGCAGACGTCGTAGACCGACGCGTCGGCCGGCACCTCGAGCGTCAGGCCGGAGCGCTGCAGCACGAGCTCGAACGCGGTGTCGCCGCTGGTGTCGGACGCCTTCGCCGAGAACCGCTCCAGGTGCAGGGCGCCTGCCGGCCACGCCGCGGCGCACCGGGCCTCGACCGCGTCGAGAAGCCCCGTCGGTCCGCAGGTGTAGACGAGGGTGTCGGGCTCGGGAGTGCCGAGCAGCCCGTCGAGGTCGGGCATCCCCGCCTCGTCCTGGGGCAGCACGGTCACCTTGTCGCCGTAGGCCGCCAGCTCGTCGAGGAACGCCATGGAGGTGCGGGTGCGGCCGCCGTACACCAGGCGCCAGTCGGCGCCCGCAGCCTCGGCGTCGGCGATCATCGGCAGCATCGGCGTGATCCCGATGCCGCCCGCGACGAAGAGGTAACGCGGCGAGCTGACCATCGGGAAGTGGTTGCGCGGTCCGCGGACCCGGACCGTGCCGCCCTCGTGGAGCTCGGCGTGGACAGCCTTGGAGCCGCCGCGGCTGTCGGGATCGCGCAGCACCCCGACCCGCCACTGCGTGCTGTCGCCCGGGCTGCTGCACAGCGAGTACTGGCGGACGAGGTCGTCGCCCAGCACCAGGTCGATGTGCGCGCCGGGCGTCCACGGCGGCAGCGCCGAGCCGTCGGGCGCAGCCAGCGTGAGCGCCAACACGTCGGCTGCCACCTCGCTGGACGCGACGATGGTCAGGTCCGCCTCGAACTCACGGACGATGGGTTGCATCACCAAGGGATTCCCCTCACTCTCTCTCGCCGGCCACCTCACAGGTGGTAGGCGTACTCCCGGAACTCCCAGTCGGTCACGAACTGGCTGAAGCGCTCGAGCTCGTTGCGCTTGTAGGCGACGAACGTCGACACGAACGTCGGGCCGAGGATGTCGGCGAGGTCCTTGTTCTCCTCGAGCGCGTCGAGCGACGCACCGAGGCTGCTCGGCAGCCGGTCGGCCTTGGTCGGGTCGTATCCGTAGCCCTCGAGCTTGTCGGGCGGGGCGAGACCGTCGCGGATGCCTAGGTACGCCGCAGCGAGCAGACCGGCCACCGCGAGGTAGGGGTTGGCTGATGCATCCCCCAGGCGCAGCTCCATCCGCGAGGCGCGGCCGCGCTCGGGCGGGATCCGGACCATCGCGCTGCGATTGTCGAGACCCCAGTCGATCAGCCAGGGCGCCAGGGTGTCGGGCCCGAACCGCTTGTAGGAGTTGACCGTCGGGTTGCTGATCGCCGCCAGCGCCGGCGCGTGCGCGAGCACGCCGGCGATCGCGGAACGTGCCGTGTCGGAGAGACCGTCGGCGCCGTTCGGGTCGTCGAAGAGCGGCTTTCCGTCGGCGTCGAGGGTGCTGAAGTGGACGTGGAAGCCGGAGCCGCCCTCGTCGTTGAACGGCTTGGCCATGAAGGTCGCCAGCTTGCCGCGGCGCCGGGAGAGCTCCTTGACGGCGGTCTTGAACCGGAAGGCCCGGTCGGCGGCGTCGAGGGCCTCGGAGTGCCAGAGGTTGATCTCGAACTGACCGCTGGAGAACTCGTGGTTCGCGGCGACGACGTCGAGGCCGTAGGCCGCAAGGTCGCGCAGCGAGGCGAGCAGGGTGTTCTCGGGGTCGCCCTTGAGGCCGGCGACGTAGACGTTGCCGGTGGCTTCGCCGTACCGCTTCCAGCCGGTGGCCGAGCCCTCGTCGGGCTCGAGGACGTAGAACTCGAGCTCCGGGGCCACGATCGGCCTCATCCCCAGCTCCGCGAAGCGGTCGACCACACGGCGCAAGACGCTGCGCGGGTTCTCCTCCGACGGCGAGCCGTCGGGGTTGTAGACGTCGGCGATGACATGCGCCACGCCGGGCTCCCACGGAACCGGGTGCATCGTGGCGAGGTCGGGGACGGCCACGATGTCGGGCAGCCCGGAGGAGATGCCGCCGGCGATGTCGACGACATCGCCCATCGGCGACGTCCCGTAGACCGAGCGGCAGAAGGCGACGCCGGCACCGGCCGTCCGGTCGAACCGGTCGGCCAGGATGTCGCGGCCGCGCTCGGTGCCGATCAGGTCGCTGTAGCCCAGCCTGATGACGTCGATGCCTTCGGCGCGCAGCCGTTCGGTCGTCTCGCGCAAGGCGTCCTGGTCGATGTGTTCCACAGGTCAGTCTCCGTTCGATTCGCAGTAATCCATCATCAAACGGCAACCGGGCTGCTGCGGAGGTAGTCGTCGAAGCGTTCGAGGTCGGACGCCAGGGCGTCGTACACGGCCTGCTTCGACCTGCGCAGGTAGAGCGCGTAGCCGATGCCCGCGGGCCGCCCGAGACCCTTCACGACGAAGGTGTTGAAGCCGCCCGCGTTGACCACCTCGCTCGACATCTTCCCGTAGCCGACCGCGACCAGCAGGAGCGTGACGGCCACCGCCAGGAACGCGAAGGGTGAGCCACCCAAGTCGCCGAGCGCGATGGCGAGCGAGACGACCGCGACCATGCCGGTCAGTGGTGCCACCGCCGCAAGGACGAGGAACACGATCGCGCCGACCCCCAGCGCGTTCTTGCGCAGAGTGGTGTTGACGCTGTCCGACATGGGGATTCCTTCGCTGTCGCAGCGGTCGAAGCCGCCTGGGTCTTTTGACCCTGTGAACAAGTCGTTCGGATCCGTACGATAATGGCATGTGACCCGAAGCACCATCCCTCTCAGGGAAAATGTTTGTTTCCGAACGATCTCGGTTGGTCGCACCGCGCTCGCGGCGGCCTCAGTCTGGGACGAAGGAGTAGGTACGTCTACGCTGACGTCATGCCCGATCACCACACACTTGAAGAGACTGAGCGCGCGATGAAGGAGCACGTCGACGCGCTGCCTCTCGACTTCGCCGCATCCAACGCGCTGGCGACCCTCTTCCGGGCGGCCAACGCCGCGCGGGCCGAGCTCACCAACCGTGTGCTCCGCGGTCACGACTTGACCTGGACCGGCTTCGTTGTGCTCTGGGTGGTCTGGATCTGGGACGGCATGGAGACCCGCCACGTCGCCGAGTCCGCCGACATCTCGAAGGCGACGCTCACCGGCGTGGTCAAGACGCTGGACTCACGCGGCCTGATCCTGCGCGAGGGCGACGAGAACGACCGGCGCCTGGTCCGGCTGCGACTGACCCCCGAGGGCATCGCGCTGATGGAGCAGATCTACCCCGAGTTCAACGCCGTGGAGTCCGCGATCATCCGAGACCTGTCGGCCAACAAGGTCACCTCCCTCACCCGCGCACTGCGCGACGTCGTGAAGTCCGTGGAGGCGAACCACAACGAGGCCGCGCACGAGGGGTGACCCTCGTGCGGCCGGAGGGCCCGGGTCAGGCGCTCCGCGCCGCACGCCGCTCCTGCGCGGCGGCGACCAGCGCCGCGAACAGGGCAGCCTGCTTCGGGTCCGACGCGGCCGTGTCCTCCGGGTGCCACTGCACGCCGAGGTACCAGCCACGGGACCCGCTCAGCTCAACCGCCTCGACCACCCCGTCCGGGGCCGTCGCCACGGCCTGCAGGCCCGCACCGAGCCGCCCGATGCCCTGGTGGTGGTAGCAGGAGATCGTCGGCCGCCTGCCGACGATGCCGGCCAGGCGCGAGTCGGGGAGCACGTCGATGGGCTGCACCATGTGACGGTGGATCCGCTCCCCGAGGTCCTGGATCAAGTCACCCCCGAGAGTCACGTTCACCACCTGGTTGCCGCGACAGACCGCCAGCAGCGGCAACCCTTCGTCAAGCGCGAACCGGGCCACGGCGAGGTCGAAGGCGTCCTGCTCCACGTCGACGTCGTACAACGTCTCGTGGGGCTGCTGGCCCGACCAGTGCGCCGCCAGGTCACCTCCTCCGGGCAGCAGGACAGCGTCGGCGAACCAGAGTCGGTCGGCGACCTCCGCCAAGTCGACCCGGCCGTAGGGTGCAGCCGGATGGATCACCAGCGGCTCGCCGCCGGCGGCGTACACCCCCTCGACCAGCACACGCGAGGCGACGTCGGCGCCGTAGCGCAGTGCCGAGGCGGAGGCTGAGAACCGCGCCGGGATGGCGACCAGTGGGCGCGCGGTCACGGCGCGATGAGGGGCGGGAGGTGCTTCTCCACGAAGCGGGTCTCACACTCCCAGGCGGCGGCGAACTCGATCACGCCGGCGTCGTCGTGGTTGCGACCGATGACCTGCAGGCCCATCGGCAGGCCGGAGGGACCGATCCCGGCGTCCTCGGCGACCTCGGCCCACCGCACCAGCTCCGACAGATCCCGGCCCGAGGTCAGCGTCCAGTTCTCCCTGAGCATCATCACCATCCGCGGAGAAGCACCCATGCCGCTAGCCGACTAGATCGGCGACTGCAGCCGCGTTCTCACCACGGCGGCGGGCGACGCCGACAACGGCACCGATGATGAACACCACGAACGGGAGGAACACCAGCGTGTAGCCCAGGAAGCTCAGACCCCACGCCTGCGCGGTGGGGTCGACATCCTTGGCGACCGTGCCCGCGAGCAGCCCGAACCGGGACATCAGCAGGTACTCACCGATCAACAGTCCGAGTGCAGCCAGGATCGGCGCGATCACGGCCTTCCAGACGTTCGCCTCCCCCGGGTGTCGGCGGAAGAACGCGACCACCGCCATGCAGACGAGGAACTCCACGAGCACGATGGCTACCACGGCCAGGCCACTGAACCAGAAGAACAGGTTGAGGACAGGGTCCTTGCCCGCCAGTGCGAAGACCACGATCACGACCGCGGTGATGACCGAGGTGACGATCGAGCCGGTGAGTGGCGCCCCGGACTTGTTGACTCGGTCGAGGCGCGAGGGCAGCACACCGGCGCGACCCATCGAGAAGAAGTAGCGGGCGGCGGAGTTCTGGAAGGCGAGCAGGCCGGCGAACAGGCTGCTGAGCACCAGCCAACTCATCAGCGAGGACAACCAGCCGCCGACGTACTCCCGGGCTACGGAGAAGATGACCTGCGCCGAGTCGACCAACGGCACCCCGTCCACCGACGAGCGCTTGGCTGCCTCGTCGACGGCGTGCGATGCGCCCAGTGCCGTGACGACGGCGAAGGTGGTCAGCGCGAAGAGGAGGGTGATGATCGTGACCGCCAGGTACGTCGCGATCGGCACCGAACGCTTCGGGTCCTTCGACTCCTCGCCGTAGATGGCGGTCGCCTCGAACCCTATGAACGAGGCGAAGGCGAACGCCAAGGCGATGCCGTAGGCGCCGCTGAGTCCCCCGACGAAGATCTTCGACGGAGAGAACGAGGCACCCCAGTTGACGCCCTCGGGACCGCTTTGGATGAACACCGCGACCGAGACCAGGACGAGCGAGGCGAGCTCGATGAGCATCAGCACGCCCAGCACCTTGGCGCCGACGTCGACGCTGAAGGCCGAGAGTGCCAGTACGATCGCCCACGCGAGCAGGCTCCAAGCCCACCACGGGAGGTCGATGCTCAGCTCGGACTGCATCTGGCTGTGCATGACCGCGCCGAAGAACCCGAAGATCGCCAGCTGGATGGCCAGGTAGGCCACCAGTGAAGCGTAGGCGCTGCCCACACCGGGGCCGATGCCGAGCCCCCGGCCGACGTACGCGAAGAAGGCGCCGGCGTTCGTGACCCGCTGGCTCATGGTCGCGTACCCCACGCTGAACAGCAGCAGCACGATGCCGACGGCGAGGTAGGCGCCGGGCACCGCGGCTCCGTTGCCCAGCACCACGGCGACCGGGAGTGCGCCGGTCATGCCGACCAGCGGGCTTGCCGCCGCAATTACGTAGAAGACGATGCCGACGACGCCGAGTCGTCCGCCGCGTAAAGAGGTGGCCTCGGTCTCTGCCGGGGCGGGGGCCAGTTGAGTCATGGTGGTCTCCATCAGATTGTACGGACCCGAACGAGTTTGGCAGTGAGGTTGGCAGCGATTGCCCCCGGTGTCAATAGACGGCCGTGCTGGAGCGGGGCAGGCGAGGGAATGAGCGACTCACCGCTTTCCCGTGTGCGCGGCGCGAACGGCATCTGCGCTCGAGTTCTTCGATCAGATCGAGACGATCCGTCGTTCGGGACACGTCGTTGAGACTGCCCACTGCGGTTCACATTCAAATCTCGGGTGTGGGCTCCTGCGTTGCGGCGTCACGCAACGCCGTCGGCCAACTCAGTCGTAGCGCTTTGGCATGCCGAGTGAAGGCCTCCTCTTGGCGGCGGACTTCATGGGCAGCGATGTCTGCTCCGCTGGTGGCGATCGCCTTCTGGAGGACCTCGACCGGATCGACGGGTTCGACGTCGCCATGCGATATCGATGCGTCTGGTTCGTGCGCTGTGTCGACGTAGATCCGGTTCGACTCCCGTCCTCGGGTGGCCATGACATACAGCGGTTCGCGCAGGGTGGTCGCGGAAACGAACGCATGCGCGGTGTCCACGGTTCGGCCCTGCGAGCGGTGTGCGGTGGAGGCGTATCCAAGCTCGACGTGCTCGCGTGCGTAGTCCGCGGGCAGCACCGCGGCCGCTCCCCCACCAGGCCGGGTCACCCGGAGTGACCCATCGTCGTTGGTGGCGGTGACGACCCAGTCGTCGCCGTTCTTGACCCACCCGTGTCCGGTGGTTAGCGCGCGCACGTTGAGCCGGGTCACGACGACGTCCCCCACCCCGACGACCGTCCCATCGCCGCAACGAATCCCGTCCTGCATGACCTCTCCGGCATGCAGCCGCCGCGCCCGGGCGCGCGCGTTGAGCTCGTGGACGGTGTCCGCGTCGGCGGCGACCATGAGCGAAGACCTCCCGGCCCGTTGGTCGGTGAGCCACGCGTGGAACAGCAGGTCAAGCATGTCTGCGCGCGCACCCGACTCGACCCGGCCGTGCGCGGCATACTCCTCCGCCACGGTGACGTCGCCCACTCGCAGCCGCAGCGTCGCATCGCGTTCCCACTCGTGCCGGAACCGGCGCACATCATGCAGCGTCGCGACACCCTGCCCGGCGGCGTCGGCGAGCAGCTTGAACGCGCCCCCGGCCTGCACCGGCGAAAGCTGGGCCCAGTCCCCAACGAGGAGCACCTTCGCTCCCGCCTTGGTGGCGGCAGCGGTGATGTGGTCCAGGTCCTTGGTTGCGGCCATCGACGCCTCATCCACGATGACCAGCTGCCCTGGCCGTAGAGCCCAGCGCCGGTATACCACAAGTTCTGCCTGCGCTTGGAGTTGCAACTGGCGGGTGGCTTGGGAGGGGTGCGCGCCGGCCAGGCGCGCGGCATACCCCCGCAAGCGGGCCTCGCGCTCGGGAAGGAATGGTGCTCGCTGATCCACTTCGCGGTGTTCTCCGTCGGGACGCCGACAGCGTCGGCGAGGACCTCGGCAGCCGCAGCAGAGGGCGCCAGCCCGACGACCGACCCGGGCCCGTTCTCGGCCTCCCACGCGGCACGCACGCCGGCCATGGTGGTGGACTTCCCTGTGCCTGCGGCGCCGACGAGCACGTCTAGGCGACGGCCGGATGTGACGACGGCGGCCACGGCGTGGGCCTGCTCTGCGGAGATGACGTGCTCCTTGCCGGGCGCGACCATCCGCCCCAGTCGGGCCGCGACCGACGTGGTGACGGCAGGGGCGTCAATGGCTTGCCCGGCGGCCAAGAGGCGGGCCTCGGCATCGAGGAGTTCCTGGGTGGCGCAGACCTCGCTGTTGCGGGCGCGCAGCATGCTCGTCCCGTCTGGGCGGCGCAGATGCTCCGGCGCGTGAAGGGCCTCGGCCGGGGTGAGCATGACCGCCCGATTAGCGGCTAGGGTGGCGGTTCGCTCGGCTACGGTGATGCGGTCGGCCGGGGCGGCGAACCTGACTCCATGCAGTTGCCGGTGCACCTCGGCGAGCAGGTTGGCTCGGGTAAACGTGGCCCGCTTGTCCGCCACCTTCGATAAGACCAGGGTGGCGGCGTCGGCGAGGATCCCGTCCTCGAGGTCGCGCGTCGTGACGAGCTTCTGGGTGTGCCGCCCGGCCAGGTGGGCGACCCAATTCCGCTGGTCGTCGCCGACGAACTCCCGGGCGCGGGCGCGCCAACCGTGGACGAGCTCGGCCAACGGTTTGACCTGTTTGGCCTCGCGGGTGGCCAATGTCGCCTGTTGCCGCAGGCCGATGACCTCGCGAGCGGTGGGCTGGCGTCCGTGGGAGGCCACGAACGTTTCGACCAGGTCGTCCTTGGCTCGCTCGATCACGCTCGAGCGCTGCGAGAACTCCTCCCTTAGGGCCTTGCCGACGCCGTCGACCTCCCACTTCGGCTCCGCCGACCGCGTCCGGTCCTGAGGCACCCACGCCCAGCCCAGGTCCCTGGTCAGTTCGTCGGCGAGCAGTCCGTTGTACAGCTCGGACATGCCGACCGCGGCCCGAAACAACGCCTTGGAGTCCAAGGTCCGCCACTTGCCGTCGACGGCGGACTGGACTCGGTTGAGCACGACGACGTGGGTGTGCAGCTGCGGGTCACCTGCGCGCGAGTCCCAGTGGTCGAACGCGGTCGCGACCACCCCGCGCACGTCCTCTGATATCGCTCCGGCGTGCCCGGTGCGGGTGGCAAGCACCTGCGTCTCGCCGTATGCGATCACCGCCTGCAACGCGCGCCGGTGGGCTGCGTGGATCCGCGCCCGGGTGGTTTTGTCCGTAAGCGCCCACGCCACCGAAACGCTCTTCGGAACGGAGAAGGTCAGGTCGAACCCGGCCACCGATTGCTTCGCCCTTCGCACTCGACCGAGGTGGTCGACGAACACCATTCCCGCGCCGGTCGGCGCGCGCCCGAGCTGCTCACCGGTGACCGGGTCCTGCAGCATCCCGAGCATCCGCCACAGCTGGTCTTCGCTGACTTGCGAGCCAGGCTCGGCGCCCGCTCCCCCTGCGAGACCCTCCGGGCCGGCGCCCAGGAACCAGCCCGGCGGGGTTCCCGTCGCGGTAATACCCCGTCAGCCCGGCCGCCCTGGTGGCTTCGTCGGCACGGGCGACCGAGGACATGAGGTAGCGGTACCCGGCACCCAGCGTCATGCGTCTGATCGACATCGTCACGGTCGGACAACGGCGCCGCGGGGGCACCATGAGCGCATCCGGCGCCAGTCGCATCAGATGCGACTCCGGCCGCGGAAGCCACCTCGGTGCCAGACCTGTGAAGCGGCGTAGTGAGTGTCGAGCGGTGGTCGGTGTGAGGCGAGGCCTGGCCGGGTTGCGAGGTCGTCGTCAGCCCGGGTCAAGGCCGGGCCCGGGCTGACACGGAGGTGGAGACGGGGTGGAGCGGACTTGGCTGGGGGCGAAAGAGCTGCCGAGATCGCGAGCAGAGGTAATCGCGGGAGGACGTGGGCAGGCGAAATACGGGTGGTGGTCCGTGCGTGGGGCTCCACCCCATCCCTGCGTGATGGATGCCGACGGGCGAGTGGCTCGAATTCCGTTGCCCCGATTCGACAGCCAGACCCCGGGATGCACAGGGTGACCCCTCGAGATTGCTACTGGGGATAGCGACCGCCATCCACAGAATCGCCCTGGCTCATCGCAACATTTCCAGGGGTGCCCAACAATTGCTGACGTCGGCCGCACCACCGGCCAGGTCGTCGCCGATGGTGCCCCTTCTCTGCCGTTGCCCAGTCCACAACGATGTAGGAGATGCAATGACAGCCGTGGCAGAACGCGCGCTCCTTGGCATCGCGGAGACAATGGCGCTGCTCAGCATGAGTCGGACGGTCGTCTATGAGCAGATCCGCGCAGGGCGCCTGCAGACCGTGCACCAAGGACGCCGGTGCTATGTCACGGCGGCCGCGATCGAACGGTACGTTGCCCTGCTCGAGTCCGAGGCGGAGACAGATGGCCGCTCGGCGTAGTCGCGGTGAGGGCGGCGTTCACTTCTCGGAGTCGCGCCAGCGCTGGATCGCGACAGCCCAGGTGGGCTTCCACCCAGACGGCAAGCGCATCGTCAAGACTGCGACGGGTCGCACCAAGACCGAGGCCAAGAACAAGCTTCAGATGCTGATTCGTAACCACCGCGACGGCATTTCGGCAGCAGCACGGATGACGGTTGCCTCGGCCGTCGAGGACTGGCTGGAGTTCGGGCTTGCCGGGCGATCCGCCAAGACCATCGACACGTGCCGGATCCCGGCATACGGACATGCCCTCCCGGACCTGGGCGCCAGGAAGGTGCAGGAGCTCACCGCCGAGGACGTGGACCGGTGGCTCAAACGCAAGGCACCTGACCTCAGCCGCTCCACCTTGCAACGCATCCTCTCGATCCTCCGTCGAGCCCTGTCTCGTCAAGTGGCCCGTGACCGGCTCCGCCGAAACGTCGCGTTGCACTGCGAGGTCCCGCAGGGAAAAGAAGGGCGCCCATCGAGGGCCCTAACAGTCGAGCAAGCGGCGGCAGTGCTATCTGCCGCGCGCAGAACTGACATGAATGCCTACATCACGCTCAGCCTCGTCACAGGCGCGCGGACTGAGGAGCTACGAGCCCTGACCTGGGCTCACCTGGATCTGACTGGCGACCCGTCGTCGAAGCCACCCCAGCCGCCGACCATTCAAGTGTGGCGGTGGGTGCGTGAAACAGGCGACACCAAGACCAAGCGGTCACGCCGCACCCTCCGGTTGCCCGCCGTCGCCGTCGACGCGCTCACGCTTCACAGGCGGGAGCAGGACCGTCGCAGGGAGGCAGCCAGCGACAGCTGGACCGACAACGACCTCGTCTTATGCACCGATTCCGGGCTCGCCCTGGACTCGGCGAACGTCCGCCGTGCCTTCCGCGGGGTCGTACGTCGAGCTGGGCTGGACGATAGGACGTGGACCCCGCGTGAGCTCCGGCACAGCTTCGTCTCGATCCTGTCCGAGGCGGGGGTCCCTCTGGAGGAAATCGCCCGTCTCGTCGGACATCGGAGCACCACGGTCACCGAGGCGGTCTACCGCAAGCAGCTCAGACCCGTGCTGACGCAGGGCGCGGAGGCCATGGACCGCATCTTCGTGTCCGAGGACGTCCGCCCACGTCCAGATGCCGTTTCCACGCCGGAATCGGACCTAAAACCGGTTCCTTAGTCAAGCAGTTAGTCAAGCATTGCCCCTGAGGACAGAATCCGAGCCTCAAAGAAGCAGCCCCCGACCTGCGTTTCCGCAGGTCAGGGGCTGTATATCGATGGTGGGCGATACTGGGTTTGAACCAGTGACCTCTTCCGTGTCAACGACTTTCACACCGTCCGTCGACGTCCGTCGGTGTCCTTCTGAGCACGAACCACTCCCCCACCGTCCGCCGATGTCCGCCCATATCCGTGGTCGTTGTCACTCACTTAGTCACTCACCCCGATCCCCAAAGGACTTCGCCCGAGCTGGCGCACAGCGCTCCTACTGCCTACGAATTTACGGGGGCACGTTCGCGACAAAGGGCGCCCACTTCGCCCACATAGACGCGTGTCCCCCTCGTCCACGGCCGCTTCGCCGCGTTTCGCACCGGCATGGTCGCGTGGTCGTTCGGCCGGCTCGGCTCGGCCTGGCCGCTGGCAAGGCTCTGGCGCCCGCCGAACGGAGGAGTGACGTTCGCGTGAGGTAGTGAGCCGGCTGCACGCAGTTATGGGCCTGCCGGCACCGGCCAGCCGCCGTAGGGCACGGTGAGGGTCTCCAGGACATGACCGTCCGGGTCCAACCAGTACAGTCCGCGGCCGCCGTCCTTGGTGTTCAGTTGCTGTGCTCGGGTCCGTTCAGGGTCGGCCCAGAACGCGATCCCTCGGTCGAGGATTCGTCGGTGGAACTCGTCGAACTCGTCCTCGTCAACCAGGAACGCGTAGTGCTGGGGGTGCACCGGGCCTTCTTCGAGGAAGTCCAGGGAGACGTCGTTGGCCCACCTCAACCACGGAGAACGGCCCAAACCGCGTCGGGGCCGCAAGCCCCAGGACCTCGGACAGGAACGAGGCCGAGGCTCGCTGGTCGCTGCAGTAGACGATCGTGTGGTTGAGTCTCACCGGCATCCGTGCCTCCTCTGCCGAGCCACGCGGGGGTGCCGGGCGCCTGACCCGGTGGCCGGGGTCACAGACCGCAGACGCCCGCGGGCATCGTCCGCGATGGCTACCAAACCTTGCTGTGACAGGACCAACCTAGTCCGCTGGCCACCGGGGGACTCACCCACGCGACGCCGCGCAGACAGGCTGTACGACCAGCGCTCTGGCAGAGGAGCGCGGTGATCCTCCGCCGGTCGTCGCGGAGCGCCCCACTCCAAGGTTGTCGCCCACACGGGACCCTCCCCCGAGCACCGCAAGCCCAACCGGTGGCGCGGAAACCATTGCGTCACCCCGAATGACCCGACCCCGCCATCGGAGGCGCCCAGGCCCAGGCTGACCTGAGCGCGTCGCAGCGCCGCGTAGCGCCCGGGTGCCACGTCGCACGTTCGGTCGTGTCACCTTCGGGGGACGGTCACCAACGTGCTCTGAAGGGTGTCGTCGTGCCGCAGGGTGCCGTCGGGGTTGTGCAGCTCGAGGGAGAAGAACTGGTACTTGTACCTGGTTCCGTCGGGGCCGGTGAGGTCGGCTCTGCCGTTCCACTGGGCGCCGATGGCTCCGTGTTCGATGAAGTCGAAGAGGTGGTCGACGCCGACCACGTCTGCCGCACCG
Source organism: uncultured Actinomycetota bacterium (assembly GCA_963740865.1). Classification (GTDB taxonomy): domain Bacteria; phylum Actinomycetota; class Actinomycetes; order Actinomycetales; family Dermatophilaceae; genus Pedococcus. The sequence continues at coordinate 47,828 of CAVUGH010000004.1, read as the reverse complement.
ACGGCGATCGGGGTCGTGCTGTCGTCGGTGTCCGCGCACGCGTCTTCCGGGACGGCGCCCGGGTCCATGCGCCACAGCTCGAGGTAGATGGTGTGGCGGACTACAGCTGAGCCATGCCGCGTCGCTGGCCTACGTCGTCGACGACAGCAACGGGGGGTGTCCGCATCGGCAGCAGCCGCCCGATGCCCAAACTTTGGAACCACCTCGGCCACGCGTCAGTGATCAGGTGAGTGGTGGTGGAGGAGGCTGGGGCATGTTCGAGTCGGTCGGTGATCGGCTCGACCACGGATCGCCCGGTGTCGCTTCGGGTGCCGTTCTGTCCGAGCTGAGGTGCCATGGGGCGGGGTGCCCGCTGTCGCGGCGCGTCCCAGACGGTGAGGAGCGTCGCGGCGACGACGGCCGTCGCCCCCAGTGCCACCGTCGGTGTCAACGACTCGCCAAGGATTGACCAGGCACATGTTGCTCCGAAGACTGGCTCCAAGGTCAGGACGACGGCCGCGGTGGTTGCGTCGACCCGGGCTTGTGCCCAGGTCAGCAGGACGAGGGCCGCGGCGGTGCCGACCGCGCCGAGCCCGGCCACCAACACCGCGTACCCAGCGCTTCGGGGAACGGAGAGGGCCGAACCATGGAAGGCGGCCAGGGTCCACGCGAGGGTGGCGACAGATGCGACTTGGATGAGCGCCAGCGGAACTGCCTCACCCGGTCTTCCCCATCGTTGCAGGGCGACGAGGTGGACGGCCCAGGTCAGTGCCGCCGCGAGCGTCATCGCCTCGCCGGCGCCTACGCCGACGCCGCGCAGTGTGATGAGCGCCAGACCGGCCGTGGCCAGCAGCACGCCGGTGACGGCGCGACCCGACAAGCAGGCGCCGCCCCAGACCATGGCGATGACCGGTGCGAAGACGACGACGGTCCCGGTCAGGAATGCCGAGGTGACCACCGGGGTCGTCTCCAAGGCGCAGGTCTGGAGCAGGAAGCCCGTTGCGAGCAAGATCCCCAGGCCTAGGCCACGGATGAGCGTCGAGCGAGTGACGTTCCGGCAGGCCCCGGGCAGTGCGGCGCCAAGGGTCAGGGCCGCGACGGCGAAGCGCAGGGCCACCTGCTGGACGGCGGCGACGCCCTCCAGCGCAGCGCTGCTCGCCGACAGGGCGCCGCCCCAGATCAGCGCGACGGCGACGAGTGCTGCCAGCCCTCGACGGTCCCGCGTTCCGGCCATGTGAGTTCGTCCCTCACGCCGGGACGTGAGGAGCCGGCGACGACGCGAAAGGCCCGGGCGCCCAGATTCTCCCCTCGTCGCGCACCTGGGCCGCGACGGCGACGGCGAGGAGGAGCAGGGCGATGACGAGGAGCAGCGCGATCACCGCGTGGAGGACCCAGGTGGTCTGGTGGGCGGCGAGGAGGGTTCGGGGCGGGGCGGTGTGGTTGGTCATGCCCACCACGTTCCGCGGTGTGCGGCCCGCAGGGCAGCGGGGCACCACCCATCTGGGACGAGGGTTTTCCCTACAGACAGCCGGCCTCCCGCGCGGGACACTGATGATGTGCGCAGGGGTCTCATACGCACCGCCGCCCTACCGGTCCTGCTCGGGGTGTTGACCGCCGCGGGTCTGGTGCCCACGTGCGTCGTCCTGGTGTCCGAGGGCTGGGGGGCCGTACCCCTGTTGGCCGTCCAGCTGATGTTGGCGTTCGCGGGTGTCCTGCTCTGGCTTGACCGTGAGGACCGTGGTCATGCTGTCCGCCTCGTGCTCGCGGGGCTCTTGGTCGGCGTCGGCATGCTCGAGAGCTCGACGTTCGAGCAGATGGGGGGGTACTGGCTGCAGGTCGGGTGGACGTTCCAGTTGCTGGTCGTCCCCGTGCTTCTTCCTGTGGTCATCGCCTACCCCCAACCGCGTGCGGAGGGGAGGGCCGCTCGGCTGCTCGTCGTCGGCGCATGGCTGTGGGCAGTCCCGCTGCGCGTGGCGGCCGCCCTCTCGTGGAGTCCTGAGCAGCGGGGGATCCAGATCCCCGCCCAGTGGCTGTCCTTGGGTGCGGGCGAACTGACGCGGGAGATCCAGATCCTGTCGTTCGGTCTGCTCGTCGTGCTGGCGACCGGCCTCTGTGTGCTGGAGGGTCGCCGGTGGCGGTCCGCGCGTGGCGCGGCACGTGCGGCAACGCGGCTCGTCGCCGCCGCCGGGATCCTCCTGGCACTCGGTGTGGTCCTTCGCGAGGGCGCACGGCATGCCGTCCGTGCCGGCTGGGTGGACGCCGACGCCGACCCCGAGGCCCGGCTGGACCTGGCTGTCACCCTGATCACCTTTGTCGCGGTTCTTGCCCTGGTCGCTGTGGCCCTGCGGTCGGCCGCCCGCCGAGGGAGCGTCGTCGAGCGGCTGCTCGCCGCCGCTGGTGACCCGGCGGCCGTGCAGGACGTCCTTCGAGGCGAGCTGAGAGACCCGACCCTCGTCCTGGGCTTCCGGGTGGAGGATGAGTGGGTCTCGGCCCGAGGCGGCCCGGTCCCCGCGCTCGGGGACCCGCCAGGACGGGTGCAACGAGTGCTCCTCGATGTGGACGCCGAGCCCGTCGCCCTCCTCGACGCCGACGAGCAGGTGGGCCTGGACCCAGCCCGCCTTCGGGTGACCCTGGCCGCCACCACCCTGGTGCTGCAGAACACCCGACTGGCCGTAGAGCGCTCAGCACACCTCGCGGAGCTGGCGGCCTCGCGCGCGCGCATCGTCCAGGCCGGGGTCGAGCAGCGCCGGCGGCTCGAGCGTGACCTGCACGACGGGGCCCAACAGAGCCTCCTCGCCGTCGCCACGACCCTGTCCCGGGCGTCGCTCGCCCACGGGGAGGGGAGCATGCGCACCGTCGTGGACGACGCCCGAGTGCAGCTCACCGCCGCCCTGGCCGAGCTGCGATCCCTGGCGCGCGGCATCCACCCTGCGGCCCTGAGCCAGGGTGGCCTCGCCGGTGGCCTCGCCGGGTTAGCCCCGGGTATGGACGAGGTGGAGGTACGGCTGGGACCCGGGATCGGCGCGGGCACACCACTGGTGCAGGCCGCGGAGTCCACGGCCTATTTCGTGGCCGCCGAGGCTCTTGCCAACGCGCTACGGCACGGCGGGGGTAGCCCGGTCACGATCGAGGCCGACGTCCAGGACGCTGCCCTGGTGGTCACCGTCACTGACCGGGGCCCCGGTGGAGCGACCGCGCGCTCCGGCGGTGGACTGGCCGGGCTCGCCGACCGCGTCAGGGCGCTGGGCGGCACGCTCGAGGTCGACAGCCCGATCGGCGTGGGGACACGGGTCACAGCCACGTTGCCGCAAGCGGTGGCGGTGGCCGCGTCATGACGACCCCGCACCGGTCCACTCCCGATGATGCGCGGATGCCCCTGCACGTGGTTCTCGCTGACGACTCGGGAATCTTCCGGCAGGGACTGGCAGCGCTCCTGGCAGCAGCCGGGGTCACCGTCACCGCATCGGTGGCATCCGTGGATGACCTGATGGCAGCGGTGGCCGGCAATCAGCCGGACATCGCCATCGTGGACGTCCGGATGCCACCGACGAACACCGACGAGGGCATCCGGGCCGCAGACCACCTGCACCGCGCATACCCCAGGCTGGGAGTGCTCGTCCTGTCGACGTACGTCGAGGCGCGCTGGGTGACGCGACTGCTGGACGCTGTCCCGGAGGGCGTCGGCTACCTGCTCAAGGACAGGGTCGAGGACGTCGCTGCGCTTCTGGGCGTGATGCAACGGATCGCTGCAGGCGGGATCGCCCTCGACCCTGAGGTCGTCACCGTCCTGATGTCCGCCCGCCGTCACGCACAACCCCTCGCTCGCCTCACCCCGCGCGAGCGGGAGGTGCTGACGCTCATCGCCGAAGGCCAGTCGAACGCCGGGATCGCCGACACTCTGGTCCTCTCGGTCAAGACGGTGGAGGCCCACGTTGCGTCGATCTTCCGCGCCCTAGACCTGGACGCGACCACCAGCGACAACCGCCGAGTCAAGGCGGCACTGACATTCTTGGGCGCTCAATCGGGTCCGGGCCGCCAGCGATAACCGGCGAACCTGACCAGTCAGGTGGCGATGCGCCTGTCGCCCCGGCATTTGCCCGAGGTATTGGGCCCACGTCTTGAGCTTGTCCGCCGTGGTCCCTTTCGCCTGTGACCCGATGTCCTGCGGGTCCGGACTGTGGTCGGAGAAGGTCCTGTCCCAGCTCGAGAGTTTGCTTTCACCGAGAGCACCGACTCCAGAGCCTCCGAGGAGCCGTCCTCCATCATCATCAGCGCCTCAGCCCCGCTGATGGCATGCCCGCACACCAGCTCGTCGTACAGACCCGGGACGTTCTTCTCGGCGGCCCGAGACCTGCGTCAATCCGGACCGAGTCTGGCCAGACACCGATCCTGTCGCCAATCGTCCAGCAGCCGCGTGTCGACCTGCGGAATCGCTGCACAGCGGAGACCGGCGCCAACCACCGCCCGAGCGACCTGTCATCCGCGATGGTGCCATCCGTCGCGTCGGTCGGTCAGTGAGCGCCGACAGCGCCGTGCCAGGGCCGCGGGTCGGTCCGCAGCAAGGAGTAGAGCAGTACGTCCTGATTGCGACCGTCGTTGAAGAACGCGCCGCGCACGGTTCCTTCGAGCGTGAAGCCGCACTTGGCCGCGATGCGGCGGGAGGCGAGGTTCTCACCAACGATGACCAGCTGGATTCGGTGCTCCCTCTTGACGCCGAAGATGTAGTCCACCAGCAGCTGGACCGCCTCCGTGACGAAACCACGCCTGGCGTACTGGTCGTCGTACAGCTGGTAGGACAGCTCGAACGCATCCCAGTAGGAGACCGGATGGAAGAACTCGACGTGACCGGCGATCTCGCCCTCCGGGGACTCGATGACGAGCATCCCCTCGGTCTTCTGCCAGAAGCCGTGCTCAGCGAACTCCCCACGAAAGGCCGTCTGCGACATGACCCCGAGAGGAAAGTACGCACCTCGGTTACGGATGTTCGTGTGTGCGTCGTACAGCGCGTCCAGATCCACCTCACGGACCTGGCGCAGAGTCACGGACCCACCCACTAGCACGGTTCCAGCCTAGGCCCCCCAAGGGCAGGACCCCCGGCTGCGGGGTCGTCATCGGCCACCCCGTTCAGGTCATGGAGGGCGCTCAAACCCCACCTTCGGTCGGACGCGCGGACTACCCGTTCTGTGCGTCACATCGCCGCTTACGACTCGGCTGGAACTGAGCCGCCTTGACGTCCAGGGTGTGGGGGGCTAGACCGCAGGAAAGGGCCGATGGCCGGTCCCGCGCTGCGCGAGAGCAGGGTCGCATGTCTACTTCCTACATGGCGGTCGTGCCCCTTCTGGCCGTCGCTTTGGTCGCCAGTTGCGCGGGCTCTCAGTCATCAGAGATACCGGTGTCAGGCCACCTCACGACGTCGACCTCGTCCACCGCCAAGACATTCGACGGACGAGGCTATGAGTACGCCATGCCGGCCGGGTGGTACGCCCTGCCGGCGGTCGGAGAATGGGAGCTAGGCATCTCCCCCGCGCGACGGGTCACGGGTTTCGACACGTTCCAGGACCCACGGGGTCAGTTGTGGATCGTTGTCGGCCGCCGCCCCGTAGCTCCGGGCACTCAGGTCGCCGACTGGGTGCAGCACATGACTGACACCAAGACGATCAGCTACCCGATCAGCACCTGCGTCGCGCCTGAACACCAAGCGGCAGGTTCCCTAGGCGACGCAACCGCACTGGTGCGCTCTTTCCACTGCCCCGTCGATGGGCCGCTTGCCGTGGCGGTTCAGGTGCTGGCGATCCATGAAGATTACGGGTTCGTCGCGATGTGCTTCGACGAGGAGCAGGCGAACGGCCCCATTCCCGAGTTCGAAGGGGCCTGCCTGAACCTGCTGAAGGGGTTCGCGTTCAGCGATTAGAGGGGAGGGCGGGACCAGGCCGCGAATGGCCGATCGCGCGAGCCATCGCATGGGCGCTGACCGTTCGTGTGGGGGCGCCGTCGCAATGGCTGGCGGCCTGTGTCCCGCTGAACGGTCGGGCGACCGCCGCAGTGACCCGTTGCGTCTGCCTGACGTGTGGCACCCCTGCACTGATTCATCCACGGAGCAGTGGGTGCCGCCCGGCTCGCCGTGGGACGCTTGACAGCGGCCTCCGACGTCCCCCAACGTCTCGCGGAATCCGCCCCCGTTGTCACTCACCTAGTCACTCACCCGCTCTCCTTCCCCTCGTGTGCAAGCCCACTGATCAGTGAGGCAACGTCATCCACGGGCATCATCGACTCGATGTGGGCGCACTGGACCCGGTCAAGAGGTCGAGGCCATGCAGCTCACACCACGCAAACCACTCCCTGAGCCGATAGGTGTACAGAACGCGGGTATGCCCGGCTCACCGGGCCAAGTACGACACCGCCGCGAGATGCGCGGTCGACATCGGTGCGGGATGAACGGCAGCAGAGCCCTCCGACCAGACATGGCGTCACCTCACACGGTGAACCAACCAGAGGCCGAGTGCGCCTTGCCCTCCAGCTCTTCGGGCCGTACCACCCCGAACGGGCGTGCCTCGGGCCTACCATGGAGTGGAAGGTCGTGAGGCCATGGCCAGCTCCCGGTCGCGGCAGCGCGGGCACCGCGGTCACGCGCCCGCACGGGGTTGGACTGCGGCCCAGATCCCACCGTTCGCAACACCGGCCTTGATCCTGCTGTTCGCAGCCCTGAGCGTGGCTTTTGCAGAGGGGTCGGCGACCGCAAGCTCCCAAGCCGCCTCCTCCCCGCCCCGGGTCCTGGTGACCCGCGTCGCCACCCCGATCACGCCGGTCATCGCGGACCACATCGACGAGGGTTTGCGCGCCGCTGCGGACGGCGGCTACGCGGCATACGTCATCGAGCTGGACACTCCCGGCGGCTTGGTGACCGCCATGCGCGACATCGTCGGTGGAATCCTGACCAGCCCCGTGCCGGTAGTCGTATACGTGAGCCCCGACGGGGCGAGGGCGGGATCCGCCGGGGCGATCATCTCGTTCGCCGCGCACGAGCTCGTGATGGCGCCGAGCACGACGATCGGGGCCGCGACCCCGGTCGGTCTCGAGGGCGAGAAGGTCTCCGACAAGATCGTCAACGATGCTGCCGCGCAGGCCGAGGCGCTCGCGAACCTGCGCCACAAGGACCGCGGGTTCGTCGTCGACACGGTCCGCAAGGGGCGCTCCGCGACGGTGGACGAGGCCCTGCGGCTCGAGGTCGCCGACGCCAAGGCGGTGTCGCTGGCGGCGGCGCTGGAGGCGGTTGACGGACGGGTGGTGACGGTGGTCGGGGAGCGTGAGGTGACGGTGCGCACGGCGGGTGCCCAGGTGGTGCGGCGCGACCTGGGTGCGGTGCGGACCGTGCTGCAGTTCCTGGCCGACCCGAACATCGCGTTTCTGCTGCTCACCCTCGGAACGCTCGGGCTGCTGTACGAGCTCGCGTCGCCGAGCGCGATAGCAGGCACGATCGGGACGACGTGCCTGCTGCTGGCGTTGTTCAGCTTGTCGGTGCTGCCGGTGAACGCCGTGGGGCTGCTGCTGTTGCTGCTGGCGGCTGCGCTGTTCGTCGCCGAGCTGATCGTGCCGGGGACGGCCGGGTTCGCGTTCGGCGGAGCTGTGGTGCTGGTGCTTTCGGGGCTGTTCCTGTTCGACAGCTCGGAGGGCGTGTCGGTCGGGTTGGGGACGGTGCTCCCATTGGCGGTGCTGATGCTCGTGCTCGCTGTGCTCGCGGGGCGGGTGGCCTACCGGGTGCGGCACCAGCCGTCGCAGATGACGGGGGCGGACGTGCTGACCGGGCGCGTCGTGTCGGTGTCCTCGGTGGACGGTGGCGCGCCGATGACGGGCCGGGCGTTCGCCGCGGGTGCCTGGTGGAGTCTTCGCAGCACCGGGTCGCCGCTGGTCGAAGGCGGCCAGGTGCGCGTGGTCGGGCTATCTGGGCTCGAGCTGGTAGTCGACCCCGAGGCACAGCGGCCCCCGGTGGCGACCCGCGAGAAGGAGGATCGGTCATGACAACAGGCGCGCTCATCGGCCTCGCGCTCGCCGTGCTGGTGCTGCTACTGCTGGTATCGGCGGCGATCCACGTCCTGCCGGAGTACCAACGCGGGGTGATCCTCCGGCTCGGGCGGATCCAGCCGGTCAAGGGGCCGGGGCTGATCTTCATCATCCCGGTCATCGACCGGTTGACGCGGGTCAACCTCAGGACACAGACCTATGACATCCCTCCGCAGGACATCATCACGAGGGACAACGTCACGGTGCACGTCAACGCGGTGGCGTACTTCAACGTGATGGAGCCGGTGCGCTCGGTACTGTCGATCGACGACTACCGGTTCGGTACGCAGCAGGTGGCGCAGACCACGCTCCGCAGCGTGCTGGGGCAGACCAGCCTGGACGACCTCCTGACGAACCGCGACAAGGTGAACCAGAAGCTCCAGCAGGTCATCGACGGCGTCACGGACCCGTGGGGTGTCAAGGTCACCATCGTCGAGGTGAAGGACGTGATCCTCCCGGAGTCGATGCGGCGGGCGATGGCAAAGCAGGCCGAAGCCGAGCGGGAGCGGCGGGCCAAGGTGATCCACGCGCTGGGTGAGAAGGAGGCGGCAGCAACCCTGGCCGAGGCCGGGGAGGTGCTCGAAGCCCATCCCGCCGCGATGCAGCTGCGGGTGCTCGGGACCCTGCTCGAGCTAGGGTCGGACAAGGCGTCGACGATCGTGTTCCCCGTGCCGATGGAGCTGCTGCGCGTGCTGGACACGTTCCGCCCGTCCGGACGCGCGTGATCACGCACGTCGTGGCCACACTGATCAGACCCAGCGTGGCCCGCTGGGTCTGATCAGTGTGGCCACGTCCACCGCCCTCGTGGTGGCAGGGGTGAGGGGTATGCCGGTCACCTCACCCTGGCGCCTTGGGAGACGGCGATCCGGAGCGCAAGACCGAGGAACGGGATGATCGCCGGCACCGCGCTGACTACGGCGATGGGGAGCGGCGACGTGGTTGAGCGGCGCTTCGCGGTAGAGCCGCGCGGGGCCGTTCTCCTCGACGTACCCCGTTGCCGCCCAGACATTCCAGCCCCTCGGCGAACCATGGCGAGGTGCGCATCTCGGGACCGCACCGGAACGGCCAGGACACTCGGTTCAGCTCCATCAAGCCCACGGTCGATGACGACGTCATAGAGACGTACCGCCGGCTTCTGAAGAGGGCGCTCGGTACCTGGGAGAGGCCGCGGCTGAACCTCCTCCCGTGCTTCTCAGAAGTTCACTCCATTAGCGCCACGCCTTCCCACGGTCGGGGTGGCTCAGAGCGCCAAGAGCCTGAAATGGCTTCTGACCACGGAAGAGGTCACTAGTGAGTGACCCACTTCTGGAACTCCCAGGGTCTGCACGTCAGCGGACGCTCACGAACGGACACGCACCTCCAGGGACGGTCCCGCCCGAGTGAGTGAGGCGAGTTAGTCACTCAGTTAGTCACTCAGCGCCAGGGAAGAGGTCAATTTGGACTGATTCTCCGGTGGCACGAGAACGGCGCCAGACTCGCGTTTCCGCAGGTCAGGGGCCGTTTTCGTGCTGGTGGGCGATACTGGGTTTGAACCAGTGACCTCTTCCGTGTCAAGCATTCTCGATCCGTCCGCAGAGGTGCGCCGACGTCGTCCTGAGCACGAACCAGTGCCCCGAAGTCCGTCCGCGTTCGTGCAGATGCGCCCCGGTTGTCAAGCAGTTGGTCAAGCAGGCCCACGCCCGCGCCAGGTCGCTCGACCTGTCCGCGTCCCAGGACGTCGCCTAGTTAGATGGTACCGCCGCCCTCCCCCACGACCCTCGCGGCCAACGGCCGCGAACAGGGCGGCTCCATGCACTAACCGAGGTGATGAGCGCACGCCCTTGCCCTTGTCTGAAATCGGTTCTTCCGCTTGGGCTCTTCACCGCCGGGCGTCATGACGGGACACTGAAGCAGAGCCTGGAGGCTGCCCATGTCCAAATGCAACCAGAGGTCACCTGCCCTCGCGGCGCAAGAACGCTGGGGGGCGAGCAGGCTGATCATCACCGTCCTGTGCGCACTGGTGCTGCTGTTCGTCGGAAGTTGCGCTGGTAAGGGCCCGGCGCCCAATGCCGCATCGGTGCACGCGCAGGTTTCGTCGCGGACTGGGACACCGGCCGATGCCGGCAAAGTCACCTCAGCCACTGAGACCTATCTGGCGAACGTTTACTCACCGGCCATAGCGAACATCCGGGCTGTGCTCGTCAATGTCGACCGACGGCCACTCGTGCAGCTCTACCGCGGCAGCACGCCGACGCAGACGCACGACGTCCACTCGGTGACCAAGAGCGTCATGGGGACGCTGATCGGGATTGCCCTGTCCGAGAAGAAACTGCGCTCCCTCGACGACACCCTCGCGACGTTGCTGCCCGAGCATAGAAGGGAGATGGGTCCCCCCGTCGCCGGCATCACCCTCCGCCAGCTCCTAACTATGACCGCCGGACTACCCGCTGACCCTGCCAACGGGGACCCTCCGGACTACTTGTCCGGACCGGACTGGGTGGCCAACGTGCTGCGGCGCGGCACCGTGGCACAACCTGGGTCCGCCTTCGCCTACTCCAGCGGAGGGTCGCATCTACTCTCAGCTGTGCTCACCCGCGCGGTAGGCATGTCAGCGCTGGACTACGCCCGACCGCGCCTCTTCGCTCCCCTCGGCGTCGACACCCGCAACGCCTTCGAGCCCCGCACCCTGGATGAGAAGGTGTTTGCCCAGTACGACAAAGCCGACTTCGCCTGGCCCAAGGACCCCACCGGCATCCAGTTCGGCTTCGGCGCCTTGAAGATGGCCCCACGCGACATGGCCAAGCTCGGCCAGCTGTACCTCGACGGCGGACGCTGGAACGGACGGCAGATCGTGCCAGCCAGCTGGGTCAAAGAGGCAACCAGCACGCAGGTGGCGACGCAGGGCCCCGGCTTCGCCTTCTCGGAGGGCTACGGCTACCAATGGTGGGTGACCAAGGAGCGGGGCCACAACGCGTATGTCGCGGTGGGATTCGGCGGCCAGATGGTCGAGGTCATCCCAGATATGAGACTGGTCCTCGTCACGGCCGCCGACACCGGAGACAACAACCTGCGTTGGGAGACACTGCGCGGGATGGTCGCGGACGCGGTCCTACCCGCCCTCGGTGGCTGAGCGCGGCATCCAGAAGCGTGGCGAACTTGGCCTTAACGGGCAGCCGTTCCGCCCCCTTGGCCTCACGTCCAGGCCCCGGAGGGCGAGGTTGCCCCGGACGCTCGGCGCGCGGGCTCCCCTGTCCGCCAGTCCTGGCTCCGGCGTGGGCATCATGCATGGCCTGATGGCTCCTGACGATCCCGTAGAGCTCCTTGGCCCGGCCAGGCCCTGCCAGGTCCCTGGATGAGGGGCACGACTTCGTGGAGTCGGAACTGGAGCTCAAGACCAACACGGAGCTGATCCGCAAGATCCATGCTCTTACGCCGAGATGCATCGCCGACTTCTCATGCCACCGACCTGACCCGTGAATGGGGCACGGCGAGACAGCGCTGCCCGCGACCAGTGCCAAGGAGCCGGAGTTCATCAAGCGGCCCCCCGGCAAGTGTTGGCGTTCCTCACCCGTTGCTCAGGGAGCCGTTGCTAACCTGCTCGTCCGGACCCGAGACCGACAAGGCACCCTGTGAGACGTTGGAACGCTTGGTCATTACGACGCAGGGTCCTCGCGGTCTCGGCGGTCGCGGTCACCATCGTGATTGCCTTGGGCGTGCTTGCCTTTACGGCGGCCCTTGACCGGGTCCTCTACAGCTCCGCGCAAGATGCCGCCAGGACCCGCGCCTCGGAGATCAGTGACTCTGTGGCGGGTGGGGAGCGGCCGGCGAGCCTTGCCCTGCGTGACGTGACGAGTCGGGGGTCCTTGCTCCAGGTCCTGGACGACGAGCACCGCGTGGTGGCGTCGTCGGAGTCGGCGCTGGGCGCATCCCCCATCACGAAGTTGCGACCTGACCCCGGGAGTGTCGACGTGGCCCAGGAGGCATCCATCCCGGGCGAGGTCGGCGAGCCCCACGCGGTCGTGGCGCAGGGGGTGGCGGACCCGTCCGGGGCCACATTCGTCGTCGTGGTGGCTAAACCGCTGGATGTGGAGGCGGACACCGTCCGCACTGCCACCTTGCTCCTGGCGTTGGGTGCAGCGGTGCTCTTGCTCATCATGTTGGCGCTGATCAATGGCACGCTGAAGCAGGCCCTCCTACCGGTCGAACGCATCCGGACCGAGGTCGCACGGATCACCCGTGTTCGTGGCAGAGGGCAGATCACCGTCCCGCCCACCGGTGATGAGATCGCCCGTCTGGCCCAGACGATGAACTCGATGCTTGGCCGACTCGAGCAGGCGGATTCGACCACCCGCCAGTTCATCTCGGACGCCTCCCACGAGCTGCGCAGCCCCCTGGCCACCATCCGCGCAGCCCTCGAGGTGAGCGGGCCGGGGCCGGTGCGGACGCAGAACGGGACGTGGTGATCCACGGCGAGGTCCTGCGGATGCAGCACCTCGTCGAGGACCTGCTGACCCTGGCGAAGGCCGATGACGGACTCCCCCTGCACCTCGAAGACGTCGACCTCGACGATCTGGTGGAGAGCGAGGTCCGCCGCCTGCGGGCCACCGGGGAACGACCCGTCACCGCTTCGATCGCCGCGTCCAGGGTGGTTGGTGACCGTCTCAAGCTCGCACAGGCGCTGCGCAACCTGGTCGACAACGCGGCAACGCACACCACTGGCGCCGTGCACCTCGCCGTCGCTCCCGACGGGGACCGAGTCCTGTTGCACGTGGACAACGACGGACCCCCGGTCCCTGCCGAGGTCCGCGAGGCGGTCTTCGGCCGGTTCGCGCGTCTGGAGGAGTCTCGTGAGCGCGACAAGGGTGGCAGTGGGCTGGGGCTGGCGATCGTCCGGACGATCGTGGAGGCCCACGGCGGATCGGTCCGCGCGACCCAGACCCCCGAAGGTCAGTGCCGCTTCGAGGTCCAGATCCCCGTCGTCCCCGAACCGGTCACTGCGGAACCCCTCCTTCGGCAGCCATGAGGCGGTAGCCCATCCCGCGCACCGTCTGCAGCGTCGTGACCCCGAAGGCGAGATCGATCTTGCGGCGCAGGTAGCCGATGTAGACCTCGACGATGTTGTCGCTGCCGTCGAAGGCCTGGTCCCAGACGTTGTCCAGGATCTCTGCCTTCGACAGCACGTCCTCGGGATGGCGCATCAGGTATTGCAGGACCGCGAACTCCTTGGCAGTCAGGGTGATCGGGTGGCCGTCGCGGCTCACGCGTGCGCTTGTTCGGGTCGAGGACGAGTCCTCCGACCGTCAGCGCCACCGGCCGGACCGGGGCTCCGCGGCGCACCAGCGCGCGCAGCCGGGCCACCAGCACGACGAAGCTGAACGGCTTGGTCAGGTAGTCGTCCGCACCGAGGTCGAACGCGTCGGTCTGGTCGTAGTCACCGTCCTTGGCCGTCAACATCATCGCCGGGGTCCAGACCTCCGGCTCGCAGATGTTCTTCAGGACGTCGTAGCCGTTGCGCCCGGGAGCATGATGTCCAGGACGATGACGTCGTAGGGGTTCTCGGTGGCGAGCCACTGCCCGGTGACCCCGTCGTGGGCGACGTCGACGACGAAACCCTCGTTGGTCAGGCCACGACGAAGCGTCTCGGCCAGCGCCTTCTCATCCTCAACGAGCAGGACCCGCATGATCAACAGCCTCCAGTCGTCTCAGGTGGTTGAGCCCGCGGCGGGCACCCGGGGAGAAGACTCGGGCCGGAAACCCTTCATCGTCGTCTGGACAGCAACCGCCAGACCAAGGACCACCAGAGCCAACGCCCAGGAGGCCATCACATCCGTGGCCCAGTGGTACCCAAGGTAGACCCGACTCACCCCGATGCTCACGCTGGCGAGGAACCAGGCGATGACCGCCATGATCCGCCCGCGACGGCCGACAGCCGGCCAGACGACCAGCATCACCAGCACCCCCAGGAACACCGTCGAGAAGAGGGTGTGTCCGGAGGGGAACGAGTACCCGGTGTCGACCGGACCGACCACGAAGGCGTCCGCTGGACGGTGTCGACCCAGGAGGTGCTTGATGCCGACGGTCAGGACAGCCGCCACGCCCATGCTGACGGCAAACAGGAAGGAACGGTGCCGGTCACGCCGCACGACGAGGAGCCACACCAAGGTCAGTACGCTGAGCACACCGATCGACACCTCGCTCCCCACGGTCGTGGCCAGCTCGAGGACGAACGTCAGACCGGGGAACCTGACGGTGGACGCCCAAGCCGTGAGGCCGGGATCGTACGAGGCCAGATCGGCGTGCTCGGTGACCCCGTCGACGAGCCCACCGAAGGCAACCAGTGCGGCGACGGCGACGGCTAGCGCCACCTTCGCCGGGACCGTCACAGCCGGCTGGCCGTGGAGCGGGGCAGCCAAGCCCCCCCGGCGGAGCCTTGGCGGTGAAGCTGGATCGAGGCGATGGCTCAACGGGTTCCCTCACTGATCAGTCGGAGCCTGAACTGTCCCTCAGCCTTCCTGAACCGATCCTGAGACTGATTTCTCAGGATCGGCTCAGGCAGGACGGTCCACAGTCCTCCTCACCAGGCAAGGCACGCAGAGGAGGACGACATGGACCAGGAGAAGGACACGGACGCCACCAGGCGGTGGCTGGTCCCGCTGCGCGCCTCTGCCGCGCTCGGCACAGCTCTCGGCGTCCTGTGGTGGGCCCTGCCGAGAGTGGCCGGCGCGAGCTGGGGACAGATCGCCGCCACGATCGGCGACATCTCCGGCCGCGTTGCAGTCGGCCTCGCGATCCTGTGGGCCTGCGGACTGCTGGCCCACTCCTTCGTGCTGACCGCAGCGATGCCCGGACTCAGCCGCCGCCGCGCACTCACGCTCAGCCTCACGGGCAGCGCGGTTTCCAACGTCGTTCCGTTCGGCGGCGCCCTCGGGGTGGCGCTCAACCTGTCCATGGTCCGCGCCTGGCGGTTCCAGAAGGGTGCCTACCCCACCTACGTCATGGTCACCAACGCCTGGGACGTTCTCGCCAAGCTAGCCCTCCCCGTCGTGGCCGTGGTCCTCATGGCCACTGCGGGCGTCTTTCCCGGAAGCAGCTTGCGGACCTGGGCCATCGTCGGGTCGATCGGCGTGCTCGCACTCGTGCTGGCCAGCGGCGTGGTCCTGCGCAGCGACCGCGTGGCGACATCCATGGCCCACATCGCCGTCGGCACGGTGAGCCGGATCCGCCGTACCACCGCAGCTCCCGACCACCTCGAGCACGACCTCCTCGACGCACGCGAGAGAGTTCGTGAGGTCGTGGCCGCGCGCTGGCCCCAGCTCACCACGGGCATGACGGCCTACGTCGTGCTGCAGGGGGCACTGCTCTGGTGCTCCCTGTATGCCGTGGGCGTCACCCCGCCGGTGTATGCCGTGGCGGCGTTCGCCGCCGACCGCGTCCTCAGCCTGATCCCCATGACCCCCGGAGGCGCTGGCTTCACGGAGGTGGGCACCGCTGCCGCGCTCATCGCGTTCGGTGCCGACCCCGTCGGCGTCGCTGCTGGGGTGCTCCTCTACCGCGCGTTCACCTTCCTGCTGGAGATCCCCGTCGGCGGGGTGTGGTTGGGCTGCTGGCTCGCCCTGCGACCGCGCGAAGGGGCCGTGGCGGCATGAGGATCCTGCACGCCACCGACACGTACGGTCCCACCGTCGGTGGGATCGAGATGCTGGTGCAGACCCTCGCGCGAGCCAGGCCGCTGCCGGCCACGACGTCACCGTCGTGACCCGCACAGCCGGCCCCCGCAGTACGTCGCGCTCGGGCGTTCTCGTCCGCCGGGACGCCGACGCCTTCCGCTCTCTCGTGACCGGAGCCGACGTCGTCCACAGCCATGTGTCGGCCTATTCCCCTCTCGCACTCCGCACCGTCGAAGCAGCTGCCCGCCAAGGCATTCCTGCCATGGCGACGGTCCACTCGGTCTGGGGAAGCG
The DNA here is from genome assembly GCA_963740865.1 of uncultured Actinomycetota bacterium. Lineage (GTDB taxonomy): Bacteria > Actinomycetota > Actinomycetes > Actinomycetales > Dermatophilaceae > Pedococcus. Next base: position 31,852 of record CAVUGH010000004.1, on the reverse strand, counting down.
CGTGGCCGCTGTTCCGAGCCGCCGCGGCAGTCCGTGGGTGGGCCGACCTACCATCCAGTGGGCAGCCGTCAGCGAAGTGGCTGCTGGACCGGTGCGACGAGCGATGCCCGGTAGCGACGTCCTGGTCGTCCCCAACGCCATCGACACCACCTACTGGGCTCCCGGTGGGCTCGCTCCTTCCACGGATCGGGTCACCATCGTCTCGGTGATGCGCATGGCACGGCGCAAGCGCCGCTGCACTGCTCGACGTACTGGCACGCACCCGAGCCCTACTGCCTGCCCACGTCGCAGTCGATGTGGTCCTGGTCGGAGACGGTCCGCTCAGGGACGCCGTCAGACGCCGCATCGCCGCGCTCGACATGACGGCCTGGGTGCACACGCCAGGAGACCCTCCCACGACGCCCTGCGCCGCTCTACCGAGGGGCCGACATCTTCGTGGCGCCGGCTACCCTCGAGTCGTTCGGTCTGGCCGCCCTCGAGGCGCGGGCCGCCGGCCTGGCCATCGTCGCCCGGGACAACACCGGCGTCACCGAGTTCGTCCAGGACGGCATCGACGGCCTCCTCGCCGACAGCGACGACGAAATGTCACGGCACCTCGCCCAGCTGTGTCTCGACCCGAACCGACTCCGGCAGATGCTGCGCCACAACCACCTGGTCCGACCGGTCCACGGCTGGACCCACGTGGGCGAGCTCAACACGGCGGCCTACCGTCGAGCCGGAGCGGCCGTGGGGGCGTTGGTCTCGCAGACCTCCGCACCCGAGGCGCGACCAGGTCCGCCCTCCACCCACCACGATCCCTGGCTGCTCGAGTCCGCCCACACGCTCGCCCAGAGCTCAGCTGCATGAAGTTCCTGTCCACGAGTCGACGGTCATCCCGCAAGCAGATGGCGATCGATCCCCATACCCCGTCCGCTCCTGCCCTGCGCCCCCTGCTTGGGGCTCGGGCGGGCGAGGGCGGGCCAGCCTGGATCCAGCGGTCCCCCTACCGCTCCGGCTGGCAGTTGGCGCCTGGCGGTCCATCCCGCTAGGCGTCAACACCGCAGCACCACCTGACCCCCGTCCTGGGGCATACCTTACGGCAGACAGCCCCAGGAACATTCAGCAATCACTCAGGAATCATGCCCGACAGTGGGGCGATGCACTCCCTGACATCGACCTGGCTCGACCCGCAATGGCTGCTCAACCACTTCGGCGCCCAGTTCTTCTGGGTGAGCCTGACCATCGTCTTCATCGAGTGCGGCCTGCTGTTCCCTGTGCTCCCGGGTGACTCGCTGCTCTTCGCGATCGGTCTGTTCATCAGCACCCACCAGCTCCACCTCAACCTGTTCGCCGCAACAACCATGCTGAGCGTGGCCGCCTTCGCCGGCAACGTCGTCGGTTACGAGATCGGCAGGGCGGCCGGGCCACGGCCCACCGAACGCGATGGCCGCCTGCTCAAGCGCAAGCACTTCGACCAGAGCCACGACTTCTTCGAACGCCACGGTGCCAAGGCGCTCGTGATCGGACGCTTCGTGCCCGTCGTGCGGACGTTCATCACCGTCGTCGCCGGCGTGAGCCGCATGGAGCGCCGCCACTTCTTCGTCTGGAGCGGCGTCGGTGCCATCGCCTGGACCTGGTCCATCACGGTCCTCGGTTACCTCCTCGGCAACTCCGTCCCTGCCCTCAAGGACCACCTCGAGCTCGCGGTCCTCGCCGTCGTTGCCTTCTCGCTGGTCCCTGTCGTCGTCGAGGTTGCCCGCGCTCGACGTTCGCAAGGCCGCGTCTGAGACCCAGAACAGCCCCTGCGCGGGCGCCCCGGTAGGAACTCTCCGTGCGGTTGAGCTCAGCCGCTGAAGTGGCGGGAGAGCCAGTCAAACGCTGGCCCCATGACTGTGGCCCAGCTGTGGAAGTTGTGTCCACCACCCGGGATGATCACCGACGACACGCTCATCGGTGCCTTGACGAGCGCGAGGAAGCGGCGGGTGTCCGTGACGCCGGTGGGTCCTTGCTCTGCCGTCCCAACCGTCGCCATCACCGAGATCGGCGGCGGGAACTGGTGTGTCAGGAGCCATTCCGGACTGTTGAGGTCCCGCAGGATGGAGGAGCCACCCCACAGGTCGCCAGTCGTGTTGTCCCGAAGGGTGTGGTAGTACCCGGACAAGGAGACCGCGCTGGTGAAGACGTCCGAGTGGGCCATGGCGATCTTCACTGCGCAGTAGCCCCCGGTCGAGTCACCCATCGCACCCCAGCCAAGAGGACGCACCCGGTACACCGACTCCATGGCGGTGGGGATGTCTGCGGTCAGGAACGTCAGTGCCTGTGGACCACCCGGCACATCGGTGCACTCGGTGTCGCGCGGTGGTGCGACGGTCGGCCGCATCATGACGAGCACCATGGGATTGGCTCGGTGTCTGTTCACCTCTGCCAACAACCTGTCGGGGTAGTGCTGGCGCAAAACAAGATTCGTCACCACACCGGGGTACCCGGTCATCACTTCGACTGCCGGGAACGACCTGTGGCGCCACGCAGGCTGGAAGTACTGGGGCGGGAGGTAGACCATGACCTGGGTTGACAGTCTTGACCGCGTGCCGTTGACGGTCACGCTGTCGATCCGTCCCCTGGTCAGCCACTGTGCCGGCGTGGACCACGTCGTGGGCACCCTGTTGGTGGTCATGTTGGAGTTGGTCGCTCCCACCAGTCCTGGTCTCGGCGATGCCCCGGCCGCGCTACCAGGAAGCTGGACGGCAGCCTGCGACGAGCCGCCGACCAGGTCAGACCAGGAGCCGTAGAAGTAGCCGTAGTTGTTGGCACCGGCCGCAAGCAGCATCACGATCACAACCTGCGATGAAGACACCAGCAGGATGCGCTGGGCCGCGCGCACCGCCTTGGATCCCTTCACCCGAGACCACGACATGAGCGTCACGGCAACGGTCATGACAAGCGTTGAACCCAACAGGGCCACCAAGGGCCAACCCAGCAGCGGCATGACAGCTCCCCCCTCTCGCAGGTGTTCCGGCCGGCGCCACATCACGACCGATGACTCCTGAACATGCTCGCCTCAGATACCTGTGCGCTTCCTGAAGGGGCGCAGCCCGTGGCCCCTGAGGGCAGAGGTCGAATAGCAGCGCAGGACCGCACGGTCTCGGATCCGCATTGACGTCAATCGTTTCGGACGGCGTCCCGGAGACTCAGCCGGGCCTCAGGTCGCCCGGCCTAACGTCACTTCATGACCCTGACACCAGCTGCCGCCACGCGGACAGAAATTCGCGAGCTGACCGGTTGGGGACGCGCCCATCAGTCCACGGGTCGGCTCCTCAGCCCTTCCACCGAGGCAGATCTGCAGTCCATCCTGGACAAGGTCGTCGACCGCCCGGTCATCACCCGCGGCTGCGGTTCCAGCTATGGCGATGCCGCCACCCGAGACGGGGGGACCGTGGTTGAGATGACCTCGAGGCGTGCACTCCTGCACTTCGATGCGATCGCCGGCATCGCGGTCGCCGAGGCGGGACTCACTCTCGGTGAACTGCTCACGCACACGCAGCCTCACGGTTGGCGGCCACCCGTGCTCCCAGGCACCCCCCACGTCACCTTGGGCGGGGCGGTGGCAGCCGACATCCACGGCAAGAACCACACCCACTCGGGATCCATCGGCGCGCATGTGGATTGGCTGATCCTTTTCAGCGGTGACATGCGGGCGCAGTTCATGGCCCCAGATGAGCATCCAGAACAATTCTGGGCAACGGTCGGCGGGCTGGGGCTGACCGGCGTCATCGCGGTGGTAGCCCTGCGGTTGACGCCCCTGGGAGCCGGGCAGGCGGTGACGTCACGGCGGAGGGGGTCGTCCCTGCGCCAGGTCATGGACCTCCTGGACGATGCCACCCAAGACGACAACGGCGAGGTCCACGCCGTCGCCTGGCTGGACGCCTCGACGAATTCAGGTCGCGGACTGGTGGACACCACTGTGCTTCCACCCACGGCCGACTCACCCCACCCAGCCCGGAACCATGATGCCGGGACGACCGGCGGCACCGCACGGCCGCTGAGAGAGAGGCAGAGACGGAGCTTGCCCGGCCCTGGAGTGGTCGGCCTGCCCACCATCAGGTCAGCCTCGGTGTCCCGCTGGCTCCTACCCTCCAGAAAAGTACGACGCCAAGAGGTTAGTGACGCCCTGATGCCGCTGCGGCACGCCGAGCTGTGGCCGAGAGCGTTCGGAGGCGCTGGCCTGATTCAGTACCAGTTCGCTGTGCCCGCCTCGGCGAGCGACGCTGTGGGCGACGTCCTTGAGGGCCTGCGCAGCCGTCGGCTCATCCCGGCGCTGTCGGTGCTCAAACGACTGGGATCCAGCGACTGGGCACCCTTGGGTTTCGCGCTGGACGGCTGGACGCTGGCCCTCGACCTGCCCGCGCGTTGGCCGAACCTGCGAGATGCCCTGCAGGGCATCGACCGCCAGGTCATCGATGCCGGTGGCCGGGTGTACCTCGCCAAGGACGTCCGCATGGAGGCGTCCTCCCTTCCCGCGATGTACCCACGGTTGAGCAGCTGGCGCAGCACCCGAGACGCCATGGACCCACAGAACCGATTCGGCTCGGACCTTTCCCGTCGCCTGCACCTGACCCCCTGAACGGACTACCCATGAACAGCAACGGACCCACCGTCCTCCTGGTCGGCGCCTCCTCCGAAATCGGCGGAGCCATCGTCGAGTCCCTCATGGCACAGCGGTCCGGGACCGCAGTGCTTGCAGGACGGCCGAGCCCGCGTCGCGATGCCGCTGCGGACCACCTCAGGGCCGCCGGGCATGGCGTCTCCGTCATCGACTACGACGCTGGGTACGACGAGCAGGAGACTGCCGACGTCCTGGAGCAGGCCCTGTCTGTCTCTGGCACCTTGGACACCGTCGTCGTCGCGATCGGGTCCATGGGCGAGACGGCCCGGACCCGATCCGGGAGAGAGGTTCGGCTAGCGGCCGAACCGGACCTGCTCCAGCTTCTGAAAGTCAACCTCGTCGGTCCCGCCCTGCTGGCCAACGCAGTCTCGGAGCTCCTGAGTCGGCAGGAGCATGGGGCCTTGGTGGTGATCACGTCCGCCGCTGCCGTCAGGCCAAGGCAAGAGATCCTCGGGTACGCGATTGCGAAACAGGCCCTCGACACCTTCGTGCGGGGCCTGGACCGACGCACCAGGCCTCATGGGGTCAGGTGCATGGTCGTCCGCCCGGGCCGCGTTCGCACGGTGATGAGCGACGGCCTCCCCCCTGTCCCCCTGACCACCGGGCCCGAGCACGTCGCCGGACGAGTCCGCGCGGCGATGGCTACCTCCAGCGCCGTGGTGTGGTCCCCGAGAGTGATGGGCCCGGCCACCAACCTCTTGGCCCTCGTTCCGGCGCAAGCGCTGCCCAAGGGTCTGCGGTGAGCAGCATGACCAGGCCCGCCAGACCGGTCGCCAAGCCCGATCGAAGCCGGTCACGCCGCCGTCGCTGGTTCGTCCTGCTGCTCACGGTCGCGCTGCTCGCGGTGCCCACGGTGTCCTTCGCTCAGGCCATGACCTACCCGGGGAGCGCGCCAGCGTCCGTCCGAGCCGTGGAATGGGTCCGAGACCACGGCGGCGGCGGACTGGTCGACCGGGTCGAGACGTGGATTTACAGCCGCAAATCACCGGCTGACGCTGGACGCCCACAGGACCAGCTCGTGTCGCCTCCAGCCACGGTGCCGAGCACCGCACCCAGGTCTGGCCGGGCCACTGCTGCCGGCAGTAGCACTGCTCCGCTGTCGACAATCACGCCGTCCTTGGCTGGCGAGGGAAGGTGGAACGTAGCCAGCAGAGCTACGTCCGGCGCACCCGCCCTCTACACGACATGGTTTCGCCCCGACCCTCGCCACACACCCGTGACCGTTGCCGCCGCGCTCATCCCCCAGCGGGTCGATGCCATCGCACTGGGTCCCGGGACCCGCGAACCGGTCCCCGGCGCCGTTGCCACGAACGCAGCGCAGGTGCCGCTGGCGGCGAGAACGCGCCTCGTGGCCACCTTCAACGCCGGCTTCAAGATGAAGGACTCCGGTGGAGGTTGGTACCTCGACGGACGAGAAGTGGTGCGACTGCGGCCCGGGCTGGCGTCACTGGTCATCGACACACGGGGCCGCGCCACCGTTGGCACCTGGGCGCACGACGTGTCCATGGGCCCGGGCGTGGCCGCGGTACGTCAGAACCTCCACCTGGTCGTTGCATCAGGTAAGCCCGACAAGGGCTTGGCCAGCAACAACCAGGGGCTGTGGGGCACGGGCAAGAACCAGTTCCAGTACACCTGGCGATCGGGCATCGGCACCACCGCTCAGGGTGACCTGGTCTACGTCGCCGGTAAGGGGTTGACCCTGAAAACCCTGGCGGACGCCATGGCACAGGCACGCATCATCACCGGAATGGAGCTGGACATTCACAGCAACATGGTGGGCTTCAACCTCTTCGCAACTCCAGGAGCTGCTTCGACGAACAGCAGCCGTCACCTCCTGCGCAGCATGCCCATCCCCCTCGACCGCTATCTCGTCCCCGACCAACGGGACTTCTTCTACATCACCGCCAGGTGAAGGACCATGACCCTCACACCCGCTCCCGCACGGCCTTCGCCATCCAATGATCTGCCCGTCAGGGCTGGGATTCGCGTCCGCACCTGGTGCAGCTGTCTCGACCCGGGCAATGGCCCAAGAACGTTCTCGTGGCTGCTGCACCAGCCGCAGCCGGAGCTCTCGACGAAGCGGCCACGCTCGGCCACACCGTACTGCTCCTGCTTGCCTTCACCGCCGCCTCCATCGCCGTGTACCCGTGTCCGGGCCGAGGTAGCCGCAGACGAAAGGCGTGCGCGCGAAGCGCTCGGCGCGATCCCGGCTCGCACGCGCCGCAGGCTAGCGGCGGTGGCGCCCGCACGACGGTGTCGGTGATCGTGACCGGGTCGCCGTCCGCGTTGGTGATCTCGCGCGACTGTGCCTCGGCAACGGCGATGTCCCAGGCCTCGGCGGGCAAGCGGGCGACCACCTGCTCGGGAGTGAACAGCAGGTGGGCGAGCGCCGGGTTGCGCAGCCCGGTCGAGCGTCGGCGGGGTGGTGCCCGAGGACGAGCAGCGTCCCCCCGGCCCGGACGGCGTCGGCCATCGCGTCGTAGGTCGAGCGCGAACAGGTTGAGCGGCGGGTGCAGGAAGGCGCGGTCACGAGGTCCATAGCCGCCCGGCAACGGCTGCCCGCCGATCACGTCGACGCGGGCCCAGGTGGTGCGAGCACCGAGCGCCGGCCTCCTCGGCGTGCTGGGCGGCACGGTCGAGGGCCACCTGCGACACGTCGACGCCGGTGGCCAGCCAGCCCTGCTGGGCGAGCCACACGACGTCCGCACCCTCGCCGCACCCGACGTCCACGGCCCGGCCGGGCGTCAGGCCGGCGACCTGCTCGACGAGGCGCTGGTTGGGCTTGCCCGACCAGACCCGGTTCGACCCGGCGTACCGCTCGTCCCAGAACTCCTGGGTGAACATGGCGGCGTCGTCGGTCTACGCGTGATCGTGGCTGACTGTGGTCGTGCTCGTGCGTCATGGGACAGACTCTGCCGCTTCAGGTCGACCTGAGGGCACGTGCCCACCGGTGCCCCCGCTGGGACTCGAACCCAGACTGAGTCGCTTTTAAGGCGACTTCCTCTACCGATTGGGATACGGGGGCCGACGGCGTCGGGTGCCAAGCTGTCAGTCCTGGTCGAGCACCTCGGCCGCGACGTCCACCAGGCGTTGCCGGTTGGCTCGGGCCCGCGTCCGCAGGATCTCGAAGGCCTCGTCGACGCTGACACCCTCGATGCGCGCCAAGCGCACCCTTCGCCTGCTCGATCACGATCCGGCTGTTGAGCGCGCTCTGCAGCTGCTCGGTCATCGCCTCGGCCCGGGCGATCGAGCGCTCCTGGAGGATGGCGATGGTGGCGATGTCCGCCAGGCCCTGCACCACCCGGCGCTCGTCGTCGCCCGAGCGCGGGTCCTCGCGAGCTGAAGGCGTTGATCGTGCCGATCACTGTGTCCCGCAGCCGCATCGGGAACGCGTGGACCGACGTGAAGCCCGCCGCCAGCGCGACCGGGCGCGAACGATCGGCCACCGGTCGCCGGCCTCGCGCCAGGTCGGCGTTGACGACCGGCTCACCGGACACGAAGCAGTCCAGGCACGGTCCCTCGTGGTTCTGCAGCTGCAGCAGCTCCAGCATCTCGCCGGACTCGTTGGAGGCCGCCATGAAGCGCAGCTCGTCCGCGGTGGTCGGCGAGCATCAGACCGACCGCGCTGGCCTCGCTGACGACGGCGACGTGGCTGGTCAGGCTGCTGCAGGAAGAGCACGAGGTCGAAGTCGTCGACCAGGGTGTCGGCGACCTCCACGAACAGGTCGGACAGATGCGTTGTCGAGATCATGTCGATGGTCCTCGTTCGTCTGTGGGATCCAGCGTAGCCAAGGCAGGTTCGGTTCATGTCTCGTCGCCGGCGTCGCAGACGGGTCCTGCCGGCGATGATGTCCCGCGCCAGGACGTCCAGGTCGATGCCCGAGGCGAAGGCGTGCGCTCGCATCCGGGCCAGCGCGTCGGCCAGCCCGATCCCGAGGTCGATCATCACCATGCCCTGGGCCTGGTAGACCTCGCTGCGGAAGCGGAGCGAGTCGGCAGGCCAGCGGCATCCCCGTCGGCCGCGGCCGGCCGTCGAGCAGGGCCTCGGTCGCCGCCTCGACCAGGATGAGGCAGGCCGTGACCTCGGCGGGGTCCAGCGACCGGGGCCGTCCGGCGTAGAAGGTGAGCACCCCGAACCGTGATGCGCCCAGCTGCAGCGGGAAGGCGAACGACGGCGCCGACGCCCGGCCCCGCGAGCCGCCGCGGCGTAAGCGGGCCAGGCTCGGACGGCCTGCCCATGTCCGAGGACGAGGACGGGACGACCGGCCGACGAACGCCTCTCGGCCCGGCCCTTCACCGAGGTCGAACTGGATCTCCTCGATCCGCCGGGCGGCTCGTCCGACACCGCGGCGACGGCCTCCGAGTCCCGTCACCTGTCATCAGGGATGACCGCGGCCGCGCCATCCCGAGCTCCAGGACGGCCGAGCGACACACCCGCTCCAGGATCGCCGTGGTGCCGTCGGACGTGTCGATGGGGACCCTCGCTCCGCGGGATGGCCCCGAGATCTCGTCCTGTCGATGCCAGGAACGCTGAGCCTACGGCCTGACGGAACCCAGCGCCGGTGCGCTACCGTTAGGTCAGTCGTCCCGGTCCCCGACGGCGTTCATCGCCATTCATGTCGCACGGACGAAGCACGCACTTCCGCATGGTCTTGCTGCACGCCGCCGGACGGCGTGCAGCGGACAGACCCTTGACTGGGGGGTTTGGGGGCGTTGCTGGGTGGGGCTGACCACCGGCCCCACCCGGCACACGCCGAGCCGCAGCAGGTGCGGGTCAGTGATACGTCGTCCGCGCATGGATCGCGTGCGCGCCGTCCACCCGGTCGAGGAACAGCAGCCCGGCGCAGTGGTCGATCTCGTGCTGCAGCGCCCGGGCCTCGAACGCGTCGGTGGTGACCTCGACCTCGGCACCGGTGCCGGGCAGCAGACCGCGGACCACCAGCCGGGTCGCCCGTCGTACGTCGCCGGTCAGGTCGGGCACGCTCAGGCAGCCCTCGCGGGCCTTCTCCTTGCGCGTCGCCGACACGATCTCGGCGTTGCACAGCACGAACGTCCCGTGGCCGGTCCCGCGTCTTGGGATGGGCGGAGACGTCGACGCAGAACACCCGGCTCGCGACACCCACCTGCGGAGCAGCGAGCCCGACGCAGCCTGGGCTGACCCGCATCGTGGCCACCAGGTCGGCGGCCAGCTGGACGACTCCGGGGTCCGCGGGTCGACGTCGGCCGAGGGGGTGCTCAGCACGTCCGCGGGCGCGCGGACGACCTCGAGGACGCGGCCCTCGACACCGAGGTCCGCCTCGGCCCAGTCGCGGACGCCGGATCCCGGCCCTCGCTCACAGCTCGTCGACGTCCGCCGGCCGCAGGGTCGCGCGGACACCGAGCTCGGCGGCGACCCGGTCCACCGCCGCCTCGAGCGTCGGGGACGTCGACCTCCGCGGGCAGGTCGATCTCGGCGATGAGCAGGTAGAGATCGCCCGCCAGGCGGGTCGTGAGGTCGGTGATGTTGCCGTCCACCGCGGCCACCTCGGCGATCACGGCGGACACGATCCCGGTGCGGTCGCCACCGTGGACGGTGAGCACCCACGGCGTCCCGCCCGACGGCGGCGCCGGCTCGGCCGGGATCTCCGCGACCGTGACCAGCAGCGAGCGGTCGATGGTCAGCGAGGCGAGCGCCGACTCGATGTCCGGCCTCCTCGGCCTCTCCCGAGCAGACGAGCATCATCGCGAAGTGACCCCGCAGCAGGGTCATCGTGGAGTCCTCGAGGTTCAGCCCGAGGCCGGCGAGCCGGTTCGTGGTCTCGGCGATGATCCCCGGGCGGTCGCGTCCGACCACCGTGACGGCGTAGAAGTGCTTCTCGCTCACCCCCGCAGTCTCGCACTGCTCAGTGGAAGGTGTCGGCGACCTTGTCCTTGACCGCGGTGGCGACGACCGGCGCCTGCTGGGCGACGGTGTCCTGCGCCTTGCTGGCGGCGGCCTGGACCTTGGGGTTGCGCCTGACCTTGGACGCCGCGGCGGCGATCTGCTCGTAGCGTCCTCGACCGGCGCGGGCACCGAGCACGTAGCCGACGACGGCGGCGACCAGGAGGGACAGCTTCTTGGGCTTGCTCATGACGCGTGGCTCCTTCTCCAGATGACGAGTCCGACGATGGCGACGGCGGCAACAGCGATCGCCGCCGAGCAGCAGTGGCGCTCCTGTGGCGCGTTCCTTGGCCCGGGCGGGCACGTCGAGGCGGTACTGCAGCTCGTCGACGGTGGCGGCGAGCTGCTTCGCGCTGGCGGGCGATGTCCGCCTCGAGCGCCTGGGGCCGGCTCCGTTGTGGCTCATGCCGACGTGCCTCCCTTGATCGTGGCGACGTCCTGCTTGACCCCGGCGATCGCCTTCTCCGGCGCGGGCGGGGTGGCCTGCGCCGACCTGCTTCTTGCCGACCAGGGCAGCCACGCCGGCGATCGCGAACAGCACGCCGGTGACGATCAGCGCGGCGGCCCACAGCGGCAGCGCCAGGTCGAGCGCGACGACGGCGGTGGTGACGAGCGCGGCGAGCCCGAAGAGCGCGAACAGCCCGGCCGCGCTGAACAGCCCGATGCCGACGCCGGCGCGCTTGCCCTTCTCGGCCAGCTCGGCCTGGGCCAGCCGGATCTCGCTGCGCACCAGCTCGGGGATCTGCTCGCAGAGCCGGTGCACGACGGCGCCGAGCGGCTCGTCCGTCTGCTGAGGTGGTCATGGCTGGCCGGTACCCACGGCGACCCGCTAGACCAGCGACCAGGCGATCCCGTCGAGGATGTCGGCCTCGGAGACGACGAGCGCTCGCACGCTGCGTGCGCCGCAGGACCCGCGACAGGATCAGCGCGCCCGGCGCCGATGACGTCGGCCCGGCCGGGGTGCAGCCAGGGCAGCGCGAGCCGCTCGGCGACGGTCATCGCCGACGAGCCGGTCGACGAGCGCGTGCACGTCGTCGACCGCGAGCACGGCCTGGTCGACGGCGTCCGGTCGTACGCCGCGAGGCCGAGCACCCCGGCGCCGACCGAGGTCACGGTGCCGGCGACGCCGACGACCGTGGCCGCGTCGCCGATCGGCACCGGGCACGCGTCGAGGTGCGCGTCGATGTCGGCGACGCAGGCCGCGACCTCGTCGGCGGTCGGCGGGTCGGAGCGCAGGTGCCGCTCGTGCAGGCGCACCGAGCCGATGTCCATCGAGACCGCGGCGACGTCGGCCCGGTCGCCGCCGAGCCGAGGACCAGCTCGGTCGAGCCGCCGCCGATGTCGACGACCAGCACGGGCTCGGCCGGCGCGTGCCGCAGGTTGCGGACCGCGCCGTCGAAGGCGAGCGCGGCCTCCTCGTCGCCCGAGACGACCTCGGGCTCGACCCCGAGCCGCTGCGCGGACCCCGGCGACGAAGACCTCGGCGTTCTCCGCGTCCCGGCTGGCCGAGGTGGCGCAGAACCGGATCCGGTCGACGTCGTGCGCGGCGATCAGGGCGGCGTACTCGTCGATGGCCGCGAAGGTCCGCTCCAGCGCCTCGTCGGCGAGCCGGCCGGTCGCGTCGACGCCCTGGCCGAGCCGGACCATCCGCATCTCGCGCACGCTCGACCTCGGGCAGCAGCGCCGATCAGCAGCTTGATGGTGTTGGTGCCGCAGTCGATCGCGCGCGGCTAGCCACGCACGGCCCGGACTCCCACCACGTCACCGAGCAGGTCGAGCACCTCGTCGCCGAGCGGGTTCACGCCGCGGCCCTGGGCCAGCGACTGCCCGGCCAGGACGTGCAGGCACTTCACCCGGTCCGGCATCCCGCCGGCCGAGATCCCCTCGATCTCCGGCACGTCCTGCCCGGCGTCGCGGCCGAGCTCGGTGCGGACCTCGAGGTAGCGCTGGTGCGCGGCGGCGTACGCCGCGGCGAGCTCGGGGTCCTCGCCGAGCCGCGCCTCCATCTCCTTCATCAGGCCCGAGCCCTCGAGGGTGCCGATCCGCGACGCGGCCCGGGGGCAGGTCAGGTAGAAGGTGGTCGGGAACGGCGTGCCGTTGGGCAGCCGGGGCAGCGTGGTGACGACGTCGGGCTTGCCGCACGGGCAGCGGTGGCCGACCTCGTGGATGGCGCGCGGGTCGCGGCCGAGCTGCGCGGCCGACCGCCGCCTGGTCAGCGGGGTCGACGCCACGGGGCACGTCAGTCGAGCTCGGTCTTCTCGTCGGAGCCGTCGATCTCGGCGGCCGGCGGCTTGGCCGGCTTCGGCGGGTCGCCGGCCAGCTCGACCGAGGCCCAGGCGTCGGACCACCACGGCGTCGGCGTCGTGCTGATGACGGTGGCCGGGTCGTCCAGGTCCGACGCGGGCTCGAGCGCGTTGCCGTTCTCGTCGAGGACGAGGTAGGTCTTCTCGCCGGGCATCACGTAGCCGAGGCGGGCCCGCGGCCTGCTGCTCGACGTACGCCGGGTCGTCCCAGCGCTGCTTCTCGGCCTCGAGCGCGTCGATGTTGGCCTCGCGCTGGGCGATCTGGGCCTGGAGGTCGTTGATGTGCGCGCGCTGCTGGAGGAACGCCTTCAGCGACGACGCGTAGGACACCATCAGCACCGCGACGACCAGCACCAGCACCGCGGCCCGGCTGGTCAGCCGCGACCGCGGCTCGCTCGGTCCGCGCCGGCGCCCGGCAGCGGGGACCGGCGCCGCGGGCGCGCGTCCACGACCGGCGCGCACCGCGACCCCGTCCGGGTCCGGTGCGCCCGCGGGGTCCGCGGTTGCGGTCGGCGGAAGTCATGACCTACCGATTGAACCTCGGGAAGGCGCCCGCGCCGGCGTACCGCGCCGCATCGCCGAGCTCCTCCTCGATCCGCAGCAGCTGGTTGAACTTGGCCACCCGGTCCGATCGGGCCGGCGCACCGGTCTTGATCTGGCCGCAGTTCACGGCGACCGCGAGGTCGGCGATGGTGGTGTCCTCGGTCTCGCCGGAGCGGTGGCTCATCATGTTGCGGAAGCCGGCGCGGTGCGCGAGCTCGACCGCGTCGAGGGTCTCGGTGAGCGAGCCGATCTGGTTGACCTTGACCAGCATCGCGTTGGCGTTGCCGCCGTCGATGCCGCGCTGGAGCCGCTCGACGTTGGTGACGAACAGGTCGTCGCCGACGATCTGGATCTTGTCGCCGAGCTGGTCGGTGAGGGCCTTCCAGCCGTCCCAGTCGTCCTCGTCGAGCGGGTCCTCGATCGAGACGATCGGGTACGCCGCGCACGAGCTCGGCGTAGTAGGCGATCATCTCGTCGCTGGTCTTGGGCGCGCCCTCGAAGGTGTAGGTGCCATCCGTCGTAGAACTCGCTCGCGGCGACGTCCATCGCGAGCGCGATGTCGGTGCCGAGCTTCTGGCCCGGACGCCTCGACGGCCTCGGCGATCAGGTCGAGCGCGGCCCGGTTGGAGTCGAGGTTGGGCGCGAAGCCGCCCTCGTCGCCCAGGCCGGTCGACAGCCCCTTCTTCTTCAGCACCGACTTCAGCGCGTGGTAGACCTCCGCGCCCGAGCGCAGCGCCTCCTTGAAGGTCGGCGCGCCGATCGGCGCGATCATGAACTCCTGGACGTCGACGTTGGAGTCGGCGTGCGCGCCGCCGTTGAGGATGTTCATCATCGGCACCGGCAGCAGGTGGGCGTTGGGCCCGCCGACGTAGCGGTAGAGCGGCAGGCCGGCCGAGTCGGCCGCGGCGCGGGCGACGGCGAGCGAGACGCCGAGGATCGCGTTGGCGCCGAGCTTGGCCTTGTTGGGGGTGCCGTCGGCGTCGAGCATCGTCTGGTCGACGAGCCGCTGGTCGTCGGCGTCGAGCCCCTCGACCGCCGGGCCGAGGGTCTGGATGACCGCGTCGACGGCCTTCTGGACGCCCTTGCCGAGGTAGCGGTCGCCGCCGTCGCGCAGCTCGACCGCCTCGAAGGCGCCGGTGGAGGCGCCGCTGGGCACGGCCGCGCGGGCGAAGGTGCCGTCGTCGAGGAGGACCTCGACCTCGACGGTGGGGTTGCCGCGCGAGTCGAGGATCTCGCGGGCGCCGACGGCTTCGATGGATGCCACGGGTGGGTGCTCCTGGGTCGGGGAAGACGGGGAAGTCCTGGGGCGCGCCGCCAGCCTAGTGCGGCCGCGCCGGTGATCTCGGGAGGTGGTCAGCGCGTCATCGAGCCGGCGTACGGCGTCGCGCAGGGCCTGCTCGGGGTCGATCCCGTCGCCGACCGCCTCGGCCACCAGGGCCAGCAGCGCGGTCGCCGAGGTCGGCCGGCGGCGTCGGACGTCGGCGCGAGTCCGCCGCGCTCGACCACCTTGGCGGCGTACAGCAGCGCCGGGAGGGTGTCGGGCAGGCCGTCGGTGTGCGAGGCGCGCGGCTTGTCGCGCTCCTTGATCGCCTGCCAGACCTCGTTGACCGCGGCGGCGTCGCTGCGGGCGCGGTCGTCGGCGGCGGGCCGAAGACGTGCGGGTTGCGGCGGTGCATCTTCTCGGTGATGCCGCGGGCGACGTCGTCGATGGTGAACGCGCCCGACTCCTCGGCGATCACGGCGTGGAAGTAGACCTGCAGCAGCAGGTCGCCGAGCTCCTCGCGCAGGTGGTCCCAGTCACCGGTCCGTCGCCGGTGTCGATCGCCTCGAGGGTCTCGTGGGTCTCCTCGAGCAGGTAGCGCGCCAGCGAGCGGTGCGTCTGCTCGCGCTTCCACGGGCACTCGGCGCGCAGCCGGCGCATCACCGCGAGGAACTCCAGCAGCGGCTCGCTCGGGCCGGTCGCTCGCCACGGGTCAGTCGAGGCAGACCAGGTGGCCGGGCAGCGAGCTCGGTGTAGGCCGGCGTCGGGCGGTCGGGCTCAGGCCCGTCCTTGGCCTTCGAGCCGACCGCGACGGACAGGTCGGTGTCGACCTGGGTGGCCTCGTCGTGTCGACGCCAGGTCGACGGCGTACTTGGGGTTGACCTCGACGTCGTGGTCGGCGAACCAGGCCGTGAGCAGCTTCTTGCCCTCGGCGTAGCTGGTCGTCGTCGGTGGCGTCGGTCGTGCCCTGCTCCTCCAGCGAGAGCGTCGCCGATCTGGGTCGAGCACGTCGTGGTGTAGGCGCGGGCGCCGACGATCTCGCAGGACGGCGTCCTTCTGGTCGCCGGTAGAGCGTCGGCGAGCTGCGGCTCGACCGAGGCCAGGGCGCTCTTGTAGGTCGACGGTCGGCTCGACGTCGTACTCGTCGGCCAGCTGCTCGGCGGCGGCGCGGGTGACCAGGACGGTCACGAACTGGTTGGTGACGTAGCGCAGCGGCGTCGCGCTCGTCGCCGGGCTGCGGGTCTGGTCCTTGCTGAGCTTCTCGATGCCGGTGCAGTAGTCGTCGGTCACCTGGTCGACGTGGCGGATGGTGATGGTCTGGTCGCCGACCTCGGCCGCGACGCCCGGGTGGAACTGGGTGCCGGCCACGCCGCAGCCGGCGAGGACGACGACCGACGAGCCAGGACGGGGAGAGCACGCAGCATCCGCACGCTTCGATTCAGCACAGCCCCATTGAACACCGGACCGGGCGAGCAGCCGACCCGGGCGGGGGTCGTCGTACCCCGCCCGGGCCGGTGGTCGATGGCGTGCCGCGGCCGTCAGCCGGCGCGGCGGGCCAGCACCCGCGCGACCCGGCGGCGGCGGGCGCGCGGCGAGAGGCCGATGATCGTCGTGCTGCCGACCAGGGCGACCTCGGCGGCGACCGCGCTCACCTCGGGAGCGGAGATGCCGGCCCGGCTGGCGATCCGGGCGTGCTGGCGGCGGGTCAGGCTCGGCGACCACGGGGTCACCGGCCTCGCGCTGCAGGGCCCGCCAGTCGACGGGGCGGTGCGCGGCGGCCCGGTGGTAGGCGGCCCGCACCGCGGCGTACGGCGCGACGTCCTCGCCGAGCTCGAGCTCGTTGTCGAGGACGCCCTCGAGCGTCGTGGCGAAGCGCTGGAACAGCGCGCGGACCAGCGTCGTCGCGCTCGGGCAGGCCGAGCTGGGCCGGGTCGGCGGGAGCGGCGGCGCCGGCGGCGACGGCCTCCTCGCGGGCCAGCCACCCGTTGAGCGCGGCGGTGCGGGTGCGGTGGTCGGTCCAGCCGGTCGGCGGGCTGGATCCGACCCTCGCGGCGGTAGGAGCTGAGCGGCAGAGCGGTCATGACAGGCCTCTTCGGTGTCTCGGGAGGGAGCAATGCCCAGATGAGCCGCTCCGCGCCGTCAGATACGCGTGGGCCGGTTTTCCCGCGAGCCCAGTGGTCTGGACGGGCCTCAGCAACCATTGCGGTCACTCGACGGCAGCCGGTCAGCTCGCGGACGGTGCCCGACCGGGTCGACGACCGCGTCGATGACGCCGTGCGCCCACTGGAGCAGGGCGATGCCGTCGAGCGGTGGCCCAGCACGCCGCCGATGTGGGGCGCTGGAGCTCACGGCAATCGTGTCGCTCCTGGGAGCGAATGTCGATCCGGTCTTGCTCGCGCAGCAGAGCGGCCGGCGATGGCGTGCGACCCCGGCGGCAGCCCCGGGCCGCGAGGGCAGCGAGCGAACCGGGCGCTCTTGCCGGGCGAAGCTCGCGATCGTCGGCGACATCACCGCGACCGGAAGCTGCGCCGCCGTGATTCGGCGGGGGTCTCCGACCGGGTCGATGACGGCGTCGATGACTCCGTGCGCCCACTGGAGCAGGGCGATCCCGTCGAGCGGCTTGCCCATCACGCCGCCGACGTGCGGGCGCGGCACCAGGATCGTCTCGACCGGGGCCTTGACGATCGACTTGGGGTAGAGCCGCTGGAGGCGTACGACGCGCGACTCGGGCAGCGTGACCGGGGCGAACCGGACGTTCTTGCCCGCGATCGTGACCTCGCCGACGCCGGCCTGCCGGGCCCGGGCGCGGAACCGCGCGACCAGCAGCAGCGAGGTGACCTCGACCGGCGGCTCGCCGTAGCGGTCCTTCAGCTCCTCGAGCAGCAGGTCGACGTCGTCGTCGCTGCGGACCTCGGCCAGCCGCTTGTACATCTCCAGCCGCAGCCGCTCGCTCGGGATGTAGTCGTGCGGCAGGTGGGCGTCGACCGGCAGCTCGATGCGGACCTCGTTGAGCTCCGGCGCCGCGTCGCCGCGGAACTCGTGCACCGCCTCGCCGACCAGCCGGACGTAGAGGTCGAAGCCGACGTCGGCGATGTGGCCGGACTGCTCGCCGCCGAGCAGGTTGCCGGCGCCGCGGATCTCGAGGTCCTTCATCGCGATCGCCATGCCGCCGCCGAGGTCGGAGTGCTGGGCCAGCGTGGCCAGCCGCTCGTGGGCGGTCTCGGTGAGCGGCTTCTCGGCCGGGTAGAGGAAGTAGGCGTAGGCGCGCTCGCGGGACCGGCCGACCCGGCCGCGGAGCTGGTGCAGCTGGGAGAGGCCGAGGGTGTCGGCCCGCTCGATGATCATCGTGTTGGCGTTGGAGACGTCGAGGCCGGACTCGACGATCGTCGTGCAGACCAGCACGTCGAAGCGTCTTCTCCCAGAAGTCGAGCATCACCTGCTCGAGCTGGTGCTCCCCCATCTGGCCGTGGGCGACCGCGACCCGCGCCTCGGGCACCAGCTCGCGGATCTTGGCGGCGGCCTTCTCGATCGACTGCACCCGGTTGTGGATGTAGAAGACCTGGCCCTCGCGCAGCAGCTCGCGGCGTACGGCGGCGGTGACCTGGCGGTCCTCGTAGCCGCCGACGTAGGTCAGCACCGGGTGCCGCTCCTCGGGCGGGGTGGTGATCGTCGACATCTCGCGGATGCCGGTGATCGCCATCTCCAGGGTGCGCGGGATCGGGGTCGCCGACATGGACAGGACGTCGACCGAGGTGCGGAGCCGCTTCATCTGCTCCTTGTGCTCGACGCCGAACCGCTGCTCCTCGTCGACGATGATCAGCCCGAGGTCCTTGACCCGGATGTCCGGGTTGAGCAGCCGGTGGGTGCCGACCACGATGTCGACCGTGCCGTCGGCGAGGCCGTCGATGACCGCGCGGGCCTCCTTGTCGGTCTGGAACCGGCTGAGCCCCTCGATCCGGATCGGGAAGCCGCTCATCCGCTCCTGGAACGTCGAGAGGTGCTGGGTCACCAGCAGCGTGGTCGGCACCAGGACGGCGACCTGCTTGCCGTCCTGGACCGCCTTGAACGCCGCGCGCACCGCGATCTCGGTCTTGCCGTAGCCGACGTCGCCGCAGACCAGCCGGTCCATCGGGACGGTCTTCATCATGTCGTCCTTGACCTCGTCGACCGTGGTCAGCTGGTCGGGGGTCTCGTTGAACGGGAAGGCGTCCTCGAGCTCGCGCTGCCACGGGGTGTCCGGGCCGAACGCGTGGCCCTTGGTGGCCTGCCGGGCGGCGTAGAGCTTGATCAGCTCGGCCGCGATCTGGCGGACCGCCTTGCGGGCCCGGCCCTTGCGCTTGTCCCAGTCGGCGCCGCCGAGCCGGTCGAGGCTGGGCTGCTCGCCGCCGACGTAGCGGGTGACCTGGTCGAGCGCGTCGGCCGGGACGTAGAGCCGGTCCGGCGGGCCGCCGCGCTTGGAGGCGCCGTACTCCAGGACGAGGTATTCGCGGGTCGCGCCGGCGACCTCGCGCTGCCTCATCTCGACGAACCGGCCGA
This sequence comes from uncultured Actinomycetota bacterium, assembly GCA_963740865.1. Taxonomy (GTDB): domain Bacteria; phylum Actinomycetota; class Actinomycetes; order Actinomycetales; family Dermatophilaceae; genus Pedococcus. Next base: position 12,647 of record CAVUGH010000004.1, on the reverse strand, counting down.
CGCCGTGCTGCTCGTGGACGACGTAGTCGCCGGCGGCGAGCTCGAGCGGGTCGATCTGGCGCTTGCGGCGGGCCGGCATCTTGCGCATGTCGCGGGTCGACGCGCGCTGGCCGGAGATGTCCTCGCCGGTGAGCAGCACCAGCTTGTTGGCCTCGTCGACGAAGCCGTGGGTCAGCGAGCCGCAGGTCACGGTGACCACGTCGGCGGCGGGCGCGTCCTCGAGCACGTCGACCAGCCGGGCCGCGACGTCGCGCTCGCCGAGCGCCTCGACGGTGCGCTGGGCGGGGCCGTGGCCGGGGTGCACGACGACCGTGCGGAAGCCCTCGGCCCGCCAGCGCGCGAGGTCGGCGAAGGCCCGGTCGACGTCGCCGCGGTAGGCGTCGGCGGCCTGCATCGGCAGCGTGCGGGTCGGCACCGCCCGTCCCGTTGGTCGAGCTCGTCGAGACCTCCGCTGCCAAGGCACCCACCTCGGCGTCGTCGGCCAGCCCGAACGGGCTCACCGTCCACCAGCTCTGCCCCGGCGCCAGCGCGTGGGCGCGGACGTCGCCCAGCGCGCGGTAGGACGCGGCGCCGAGGTCGATCGGCGCCTCGCCGCCGCTGGCCGCGGCCGCCCAGCTCGCGCCGAGGAACTCCTCGCTGGTCGCGACCAGGTCGTGGGCGCGGCGCCGCACCCGCTCGGGGTCGAGCACCAGCACGTGGGTCTGGCCGGGCAGCAGGTCGACCAGCAGCTCCATCTCGTCGACGAGCACCGGGGTCAGCGCCTCCATGCCCTCGACGGCGATGCCGGCGGCGATCTTGTCGGTCAGCTCGACCAGCTGCGGGTGCTGCTCGCCGAGCTCCCAGGCCCGGCTCGCGGACGTCGTCGGTGAGCAGCAGCTCGCGGCAGGGCGGCGCCCACAGCCGGTCGACGTTCTCGTGGGTGCGCTGGTCGGCGACCGAGAAGCTGCGGATCTCCTCGACGTCGTCGCCCCAGAACTCCACCCGCAGCGGGTGCTCCTCGGTGGGCGGGAAGACGTCGACGATGCCGCCGCGGACCGCGAACTCGCCGCGCCGCTCGACCAGGTCGACCCGGGAGTACGCCGCGTCGGCGAGCCGCTGCACGACGTCCTCCAGCGGCGCGGTCTGGCCGGGCACCAGCTCGACGGGCTCGAGGTCGCCGAGCCCCTTGACCTGCGGCTGCAGCACCGAGCGGACCGGGGCGACGACGACCTGGAGCGGGCCGTTGGTGGCGTCGTCGCCCGGGTGGGCCAGCCGGCGCAGCACCGCGAGCCGGCGGCCGACGGTGTCGCTGCGCGGGCTGAGCCGCTCGTGCGGCAGCGTCTCCCAGCTCGGGTAGAGCGCCACCGTGTCGGGGTCGAGCAGCGAGCCGAGCGCCTCGACCAGGTCCTCGGCCTCGCGCGCGGTCGCGGTGACGGCGAGCACCGTGCGCCCGGCGCGGACCAGCCCGTCGACCACGAACGGCCGCACGCCGGCCGGACCGGTGAGGTCGAGGGCGCGCACGGCGCCGCCGCGGGCGTCGGCGATCGCCTCGTCGAGGGTGGGGTCGGCGAGGACGGCGTCGGCGAGGCCGGAGAGGGTCACGAGAGCTCCTGGATCGGGTGGGGCACAGCACGAGAGCCCCCGACCCGCGAACGGGTGGGGGTGCGCCTGCCGAGTCTACGAGCGGCCGCCGACAGGCCGTCCTCCTAGTCCAGGTGTCGCACCGGTCCCGGACCCGCCGCCGACGTGCCGGTCGGACGGGCGTTGCCGGTGAGCGGGCTGACCCAGGTGGCCGCCACGCTCGCTCCACGGACGATGCTGGGGTCGGACGCGACGGCGGCGCTGGTCAGGACGTTGAGGAAGATCACGGCCCCGGCGTTCAGCGGGAGCAGTGCGGTGGCGTTCTGCCCCATCGAGTAGCCGACGGTCGCGTTCTCGGTCTCGAAGGCGGCCTCGGGTCCGCCGTTGCCCGCATGGAGCACGAGACCGCGGAAGCCGTTGCTGTCGCTGGCCCAGATCACCTCCCCGGTGACCAGGTAGTAGCCGGCCGTCTGCACCACGAGCACGTCGTTGGCATCGTCGAACGTCAGCCCCTCGAGCGAGGTCGGCGAGTCCAGCTGCACCCGCTGCTCGGAGCCGCCGGCGGTGAAGTTCTGGGCGACCGTCTGGAGCACGCGCGCGTTCGGCGTCAGCCCGCGCTCCGCCGTACCGACCGTGCTGGGCTTGATCTGGGCATTGGCGAGCGTCCCGCTGAGGTCACCGCCCGCGGTCAGTCCACCCTCGCTGACCTGGGCGTTGGCCAGGTTTCCGGTGAGGTCACCGCCCGCGGCCAGGGTGCTCTCGTCGATCTCGGCGCCGGTGAGGGTGTTGAGGGCGATGTTGATGGCGGCGACGGTGCGGTCGACGATGTTGCTGCCCACCACGCTGCCGTCCGCGATCTGCGGGCTGGGGTAGGTGCCGGTCAGGTCGCCACCGGCCGCGCCGGTGGCCCCGGTGGTGTCGACCTGGCAGAGCACCGAGCCGTCGCTGCCGATGGCCCGGATCGACTCACCGGGCAGGCACTGCCCACCGACGCGACGCTGGAGGACGTCGGGGTCGAGGGAGCTCTCCTTGACCGCACGACCGCGCACCGCGTCGGTGCGGATCTTGCCGCTGGCGACCGAGTCCCTGGCGAGGTCCTCGTGGCCGATCGCCTGGTAGACGATCGTGTCTGAGTCGACGGAGTCGTCGGGCAGCTGCGTGGCCGCCAGGGCGGTGCCGCTGGAGGCGACGATCAGGGCGAGGACGCCGACGGCGTTCCCGCGCAGGAAGCCGAGAGCCCGAGCTCGGCGAGACATCATGGATGAGGTGTGGTTGGTCGGCACGGCGGCACGGTACTGGCCCGAGGTCGCCGCCGACAGCCCCAGTTTCAGGACCGGTTTCCGGACCGGGGGTCTGCCACCCGCCCGACGAACAGCGGGGCACCGCTGGCCACGTGGTGGACGGCGAACAGGAACGGCCGGTCGACGACGAACGGCACCGGCGGCGCGGGCATCCCGCCCGCCCGCTGCATGGCGATCGCGGTGGCGGCGGCCGCCTCGGTGCCCTCCTCGTCCACGTCGACGAAGACCTGGTGCAGCACCTCGCTGATCTTGAGCGGCTCTGCGGTGGTGAACCCGGAGAAGTCCGCGTCGTCGGTGAACGCCGTGGGCATCCCGAGCCCGGCCAGGACCTCGGTCAGCCGGGACGCCGACCGCACCGTGAACCGCGGCAGCCGCAGCTCCAGCCGGTCGGCTCCCGGCGCCTCGAGCAGGTGACCCCAGCCCTGCTTGGCCACCGCCGCCTCGACGTCCGGCAGCCGGCCGGGGTCGGGCAGCACGACGGTCATCGCCAGCGTGCCGCCGACGTACCGCAGCCGCGCGGAGCGCCAGCCGTCGCCGGCCCCGGTGGGTGCGCCGACGTGCCTGGCGCATCGTCGGCACCCGGACCGTGGTCCCGTCGCGCGAGGTGGAAGTCGGCGTCGGTGGTCGCGCCCTCCTGGAACGGGTCGAGCCACGCCGCCTTGAGGTAGAGCGCGTTGACCAGGACCAGCAGGGTCTCCTCGTCGAGGACGCTGGCCGGGACGATCTCGGGGATCCGGTCGTGGGTCCGCTCGGCGGTCCAGCTGTTGATGGCGCCGCGCGCCGCCTCCAGGTCGGCGTAGTCCACCTCGGTGAGCAGGTCGGCCGAGGTCGGGCTGCCAGGCCAGCCCCCGCTGCCCGAACAGCCGGTTCGCGGAGGAGAGCTCGACCTCGCTGCCCCCGTCGACCGGCCGGCCCGCCTCACCCGACCACGGCCCGGATCTCGTCGCGGGTCGCGGCCGCGGGCGCCGTACGCCGCGAGGCCGAGCGCCACCGCGACCGAGTGCGGCGACAGCGCGAGGTTGCCCGGCTCGGCGGCGAGGGCGGCGTAGAGCCGGGCGGCGAGGTCGCTCACGCGTCCTGGGCCGCCAGCTCGGCCTCGGACCGCAGGATGCAGAACTGGTTGCCCTCGGGGTCGGCGAGGGTCACCCAGCCGCTGCCGGGGCCGTACTTCCCGCGGTGGTCGGCGACCTGCGTGGCGCCGTACGACGAGCAGCCACTCGACCTCCTCGTCACGGCCGCGCTCGCGCGGGCGCACGTCGAAGTGCCAGTTCTTGCCCCGCACCGGGTCGGGGACCTCGATGAACAGCACCTGGTGGCCGGTCTCGGGGTCGCGGATCATGCACTCCTCGTGGCCCGGCTCGTTGGGGTCGCCCTCGATGTCGACGTAGCCGAGCACGGGCTTCCACCACTCGGAGAGCTCGTAGGCGTTGCGGCAGTCGATGGTCGTGTGCGAGATGAAGGAGGCCATGGCGCCCAGTCGACCGCTGCCGACGCCCGCCTCAGTCCACCGGGTTGTCGGCCAGGTAGGCCAGGATCCGCTCCGACAGCTCGGGACGGCAGACCACGAGGTCGGGCAGGTAGACGTCGTCCTGGTTGTAGCGCAGCGGCGAGCCGTCCACGCGCGAGGTGAACAGCCCCGCGGCGCGGGCCACGGCCACCGGCGCGGCGGAGTCCCACTCGTACTGGCCGCCGGCGTGCACGTAGGCGTCGGTGACGTCGCGGACGACCGAGATCACCTTGGCGCCCGCGGAGCCCATCGGCACCACCTCGCCGCCCAGCGTCTCGACCAGGCCGGCCACGAACGCCGGGGGCCGGCTGCGCGAGACCGCGATCCGCGGCCGCGCCGCGGTGCTCGGGGGTACGACGGGCGGCTCGGCGGTCGTGAAGGTCTGGCCGAGCGCGGGCTGGGCCACCGCACCGGCGACCAGGTCGCCGCGCTGCCACAGCGCGACGTGGACCGCCCAGTCGTCGCGCGGCGGCTCGGAGAACTCCCGGGTGCCGTCGAGCGGGTCGACGATCCAGACCCGCTCCCGCTCCAGCCGGACCTTGTCGTCCTTGCCCTCCTCGGAGAGCACGGCGTCGCCGGGCCGGTGCTCGGCCAGCAGGGCCATCAGCAGCTCGTGGGCGGCCAGGTCGCCGGCGTCCTTGAGCTCGCGGCCCTCGAGCCCCTCCTGGCGGACCTCGAGCAGCCGGCGGCCGGCGACGTCGGCCAGCCAGCCCGCGAGGACGTGGTCGTCGGCATCTGCGGGCGGCACACCGGGTTCGAAGGTCACCGGGCCACCCTAGAGATGCCTACTCGGTCCGCGAGGCGTAGGCCGTGGCCGCGGCGTAGACCGAGTCGACGTAGGACTGGTCGTGGTTGTAGCCGAAGACCGCGTCGGCCCAGCCGGCGCCCGGTCGTGAGGTCGTGGCCGTCGGCACAGAGGTAGGCCACCGCGGCGCAGGCCGCGTCGTCGATGTCGTTGGGGTCGGCGACGCCGTCGCCGTCGGCGTCGGTGCCCCATGTCTCCCACGTCGACGGGATGAACTGCAGCGGGCCGACCGCGTGGTCCCAGACCGGGTCCCCGTGCCAGGCCGAGGTCTCCGGGGTCGCCCGGATCGCGGCGAACGGGTCGCCGTCCAGCGCCGGGCCGAGGATCGGCGTGCGCGACCGGCCGTCGTCCGCCGAGCGTGCGGCCGCCGAGGGTGCCGTGCTGCGACTCGACCCAGCCGATCCCGGCCAGGGTGGTCCACCCGACCTTGCAGCCCCGCGGCTCCCTGAGCTGGGCGGTGGCGTAGGCGCGGACGGCGGGTGCCGGAATGCCGGCCCTGGTGGCGATGTCGGCGACCCAGGTCGGGTCGACGACCGGGGCCGACGAGGTCGCCTCGACCGGTGGGGGCCGCCGGCTCCGCGCACCGGGCGCGGGGCCGGTGCCTGGGCGGCCGGCTCCTGCGAGACGAGCTCCGGCGGGGCGGACGGCATCATCCGGGTCGCGAGGAACCCCAGCACGCCGACGCTCAGCAGCGACGCCACGACGACCAGGGCCAGACGACCGGGCGTCATCCGGCTTCCGGGCGTCGGGAGCATGACATCAGTATGTTGTCGCGGCGGTCCCTCGCGAATTCGCGATGGACCGACCTCCACCGCCCCAGCCGGGTGCTGGCAGGGGCGGTGGAGTGCCGTGACGTCCGGTCGCGCTTCAGGTCCAGCCGTAGCGACTGTTGGCGTAGTCCGACGTGCGCTGGTCCTGCGGGTTCTCGCACCAGGGTCCTGGTGGGCCAGCCGCGGGATCCTCCGATCGGTCGACGGGGCATGACCCGGTCGGGTGACCCAAAGTTGCGGTCGTGACTAGTTCCCATCCCCCAAATGAGGTACTAGGCTGCCTCGGGTCGCGACGAGATTTTCGGGAGTCTCCGCCGCTCTGGATAGATCAAGGAGCTGGCCAATCAGCTGGTCAGTGACGTCATGGGAGCCTGTGGGGGGATCCGATGAAAGCACTACGCATCCCGATGGGTGTGTGGGACTGGAGGGGCACCGGCCTCGTCCTTGTCCTGCTGCTGGTCCCGCTGCTCGCGACCCTGACGCTGGTCCCGGGCAGCGACGTCCTGTCGACCGCGATGAGCGCGCGCAGCCTGCTGGTGGGCACGGCGGTGCTGGCCGCCGGCGTCTTCCTCTACCTGCACTGGCGGCTCACTGCGAGTGACACCAGCGGCTGGCTCGCCCTCGTGCTGGCCGTGGCCGCGGTGCCGCAGCTGGCGCTCGGCGCGTTCTCGCTGACCCACCCCGACGAGGTGGCCCGGCAGACCACGTGGCTGTTCGTCTTCCGGATGACGATCCTGCTGGCGCTGATCGCGACGGTGGCGCTCGCCCGCCGGGTCCGCTTCCGCGGCGACCCGCTGGCGGTCGGGCTGCTGGTCGGGCTCGGCATCGCCTCGGTCCGGCAGGCGGTGCTGGTGCAGGCCCCGCCGCTCCCGTCGGTGGCCGCGCCCGAGCTCCTCACCGTGGCCGGACTCGCGACGCTCACTGTCGTCCTGGCCCGTGCGGTGGTCCAGCTGGACGCGCTGCCCCGCTGGGTGCGGCTGCGGGTCTCGGTCGCCCTGCTGCTGCTCGGGCTGGGCTCGGCGGTCGGCGGCACGGTCGCGCTGGTCACCGGCCTGTTCGGCGCCGTACTTCTCGCCGGCACCGCCGCCGCCATGCTGCACCTGGCCATCGAGGACGAGAAGCGTCAGGTCGCCGACCTGTCCGAGCGGCTCTACGCCGTCGAGATCGGGCTCCGTCAGGACCAGGCCCGGCTCCACGAGATCGACGCGACCGTGGCCGGCATCGCGTCGGCCCAGCGGCTGATCCACGACGGTGTCGGCGCCGACCGCTCCGACGCCCTGGCCGCGATGATGCGGGCCGAGGTCGAGCGGCTGCAGCGGCTGATGGCCGACCGCACGCCGAGCCGCCGGCGCAACGTCGACCTCGACGACGTGGTCGGCCAGATCGTGCTCGCCCACCGGGCCCGCGGCCGGCACGTCGACTGGGAGCCGTCCGGCCTGCGCGCCCTCGGCCGCGGCGACGACATCGCCGAGGTCGTCAACGTGCTCCTCGAGAACGCCGCCGTGCACGGCGGCCCGGGCCGCATCACCGTCTCGGTGGTCGAGGACCTGGCCGCGCCGGGCATCACCGTGTCCGTCGCCGACACCGGCCCCGGGGTCGCTCCCGAGCTACGCAGCCAGCTGTTCGAGTGGGGCGTGCACCGCCCGGGTTCGCCCGGCCAGGGCATCGGCCTGCACGTCGCCGCGGAGGTCGCGCGAGCAGCTCGGCGGCCGGCTGGAGCTGGTGCCGCGCCCGACGGGGCCTGCTTCGCCCTGCACCTCCCCGCCGCTCCGAGGGAGGTGGCCACCAGTGGCGCTGTCGCCCGGGCGAGCTGAGACGCGGATCGTCATCGTCGAGGACCACCAGCTGTTCGCCGAGGCCATCGACCTCGCGCTCAGCGTCGAGGGCTACGACGTCCGCCGGGTCCAGGTGCCGACCGTGCCGACCTCGGCCGGCGTCTTCGTGGCCAACGTCATCAAGCAGCGACCACGGGTGGTGCTGCTCGACCTCGACCTCGGCCGTTTCGGTGACGGGGTGCGGCTGATCGAGCCGATGGCCCGCTCGGGCGCCAACGTCGTCGTGGTCACCGGCTCCACCGACCGGGCCCGGTGGGGCGAGGCGGTGCGGGCCGGGGCCCGCAAGGTGCAGGCGAAGTCCCAGCCGCTGCGCGACATCCTCGCCACGGTGCGCCGGATCACCGCCGGGTTGCCGGTCATGGACCGCGAGGAGCGCGAGGAGCTGCTCGGCGAGTGGAACCGGCACCGCTTCGAGTTCCAGGGGCTCCGCGACCGGCTCGACCTGCTCACCTCCCGGGAGGGCGAGGTGCTCGGCCACCTGATGAAGGGCCGCGCGGTCCGCGAGATCGCCGGCATCAGCGTGGTCTCCGAGGCCACCGTTCGCACCCAGGTGAAGTCGATCCTGGCCAAGCTGGAGGTCTCCTCCAGCTCGCCGCGGTCGGCATGGCCCACGAGATCGGCTGGCGGGCCCCCGTCGCCTAGCGTGTCGAGGTCAGAGGGGTGACCGAGGAGACCCGGACCGCCGTGAGGTAGACATCACGAACCTGGACGCTCGGGTTCGGGTTGCAGCGCAGCCCGACGCTCCCTCCGTCGGAGAGACCGGTGAGCGAGATCGTGTCCTGGAAGAACGTCGCGGGGTCCAGGCGCGAGACGGAGTTCGCGAGGACGCACTTGGCCGTCGACCAGCGAGCACATGACCGTCGTGACCGCGGCCGTGTGGGGCCCGATCTGGGCGGTGACCGAGACCAGGAAACCGCCGGTCCCCGGCAGGGTGGTCGAGATCACGGACGTGTCCACCCCGGCATGAGGTCCATCGCGTCGGGTTGCTTGGCGCTGTAGCCCTCTGCACGCTCTCCGGGTGCCAGCTTGGCGCTCGACACCGCCCCGTCGCCGAAGCTTGGTGCCCGACACCGCCCCGTCGCTGAGCTTGTCGCCGGTCACCGCCCCGGCAGCGAGCTTGGGTGCCGTGACCGCGCCGTCCTTGATCTTCGAGGTCTTGACCGCGTTGGCCTTGATGTTCTTCGCGCCGATCTTGCCGCCGGCCACCGCGCCGCCGCTCACGGCGAGGGCTAGGGCCAACACGGTCACAGCCGAGAAGATGATCGTCCGCAACTGCGTCATGGGACGACCATGCCGGAAGGCGACTGCGCCTGCAAGGCGCACCGGCGCGGTGCATCAGCTGTTGAAGCGCTGCTGGGTGTCCGCCAGCCCGTCCGTGAGCAGCGACTCGACGGCGTCGGCGGCGCGGTCCACCTGGAACGGCAGTTCCTTGCGCTCGGTCGAGGAGTAGTTGGACAGCAGGAAGTCGGCGGGGTCCTGGCGGCCGGGTGGGCGGCCGACGCCGACCCGCACCCGGTAGAAGTCACCGGTGCCGAGCGAGGAGCGCATCGAGCGCAGGCCGTTGTGCCCGTTGTCCCCGCCGCCGAGCTTGACCCGCATGGTGCCGAAGGGGATGTCGAGCTCGTCGTGGACCGCGATCATCCGCTCGGGCGGCACCTTGTAGAACGAGAGCAGCGCCTTGGCCGGGCCGCCGATCTCGTTCATGTAGCAGCGCGGTCGCGCGACCACGCGAGCCGCGGCCCCTCGGCCGGGCAGCCCGAGCCGACCCTCGACCACCTCTGACCGGCCGGCCTTGTGGGCGCGGTACGGCGAGCCCATCCGACGCGCCAGCTCGTCGGCCACCAGGTAGCCGACGTTGTGCCGGTGGCCGGCGTAGGTCGGGCCGGGATTGCCCAGCCCGACGACCAGCCACATCTCGCGCGTCGGGCACGCCGCGTCGTACGCCCCCGAGGCCAGTCGCCCTCGGCAGCGCCGTCGCCCTCGGCGTCGCCACCCTCGGCGGCCTCCTCGGCAGCGGCCTCGTGTCGTCGTCGGACTCCTCGCGCTCGATGCCGGCCTCGGCCTCGGCCTCTTCCAGCTCGGCCTCGAGCGCCTCTTCGCTCTGCTGCTCGGTGACGTTGACGATCAGCGTCTCCGCGTCGACCAGCAGTGTCGAGCCCTCGGGCAGCTTGAGGTCGGAGGCCAGGATCTGGGTGCCGGCGGGGCGCCCTGGATGTCGACCTCGATGTACTCGGGGATGTGGGTGGCCTCGGCCTCGACCTGGACACCGTGGTGTTCTCGGTGACCGACCAGCGTCTCGGGGGCGGCGTCACCGACGAGGTGCATCGGGCACGTCGACGGTGACCTTCTCGCCGGGCGGACGGCGACGAAGTCGATGTGCTCGAGGGTGCGGCGGATCGGGTCGACCTGCACCTGCTTGGTCAGCGCGAGCTGGCTGGCTGCCCTCGATGTCGAGCTCGAGCAGCGCGTTGGCGCCGCCGTGCTTGAGCGCCATCATCGTGGCGTGGCCCGGCAGGGTGACGTGGATCGGGTCGTTGCCGTGGCCGTAGATGACGGCGGGGATCTTGTCGGCGCGACGGATCCGGCGGGCAGCGCCCTTGCCGAACTCGGTGCGGGTCTCGGCGGCGATCTTCTCGGTGGCCATGCGGGTGACTCTCCTTGTTATGGCGGGTTGCAGCAGATCTGGTCTGGGGCCTCTACGCAGTTCCAGCAGAAGGACAGCGGAGGCACACCGGAGCCTGCCCGCCCCGTCGATCACGGAGACCGATGGTCTCCCTCGCCGAGGCAACCGCAGCAGCTTACCGACGTGACGGGGGCGCGGCGAATCGTCAGGAGCCGCCTCGGGGAGCGCCCTGGCACCGCTCCTCGGAGAGGTTCTCCCGGGCCCACTCGGTCAGCGACTTCAGCGCCGGCAGGACCGCGGCCCCGGCGGGTGAGGGTGTAGGTGACCGCGAGCGGCGGCCCCGCGTCGACGTTGCGCGCGACCAGGCCGGCCCGGGTGAGCTCGGCGAGCCGGTCGGACAGCATCGAGTCGCTGATGCCAGGCCGCGCTTGAGCTCGGCGAACCCGGCCGGGCCGCGCATCGAGGTGGCGAGCAGGACGCCGTTCCAGCGCTTGCCGAGGAACGCGAACGCCCGCGACAGCGCGGCGTCGCACGACGCGGGGCTCGTGCTCGCTCGGTCTGGGCGCGGCTCGCGGTCATGTGACGCAACGGTACACCGCTCCCGTCTTGACTGTGACTTCTGTTTTAGAAGTAACATCGCTTCCGCAAGCCACTCCGACTCCGAGGAACCATCATGACCGCCGCCCGACACCTCGAGCACCCTCGACGCACGACCGCGCGCAGCGCTGCTCTTCACCGAGGCCCGCACCGCCAACTCCTTCGCCGACACCCCCGTCACCGACGACGAGCTGCGCGAGCATCTGGGACCTCGCCCGCTGGTCGCCCTACGATGGCCAACAGCCAGCCGCTGCGCGTGCTCTTCGTCCGCACGCCGAGGCCAGGAGCGTCTCGTCCCCCACATGGCCGAGGGCAACCAGGCCAAGACGCCGACGGCCCCGGCCGTCGCCGTCCTCGCCTACGACGCCGACTTCCACGAGCACTTCCCGACCGTCTTCCCGGAGCGCGGCGAGATGTATGCGCGACAACTTCGGCGGCATGCCCGGCGAGGCCCGCGAGGACATGGCGAAGTACAGCGCCGCCCTCCAGACCGGCGTCTTCCTCCTCGCCGTGCGCGCGCACGGCCTGGCCGCCGGCCCGATGGGCGGCTTCGACGGCCCCGGCATCGACGCCGAGTTCTTCGCCGGCACGACGTGGAGGACCCACCTGGTCGTCAACATCGGCCACCCGGGCATCGACCCGTGGTTCGACCGGCTGCCCCGCATCGACGCTCACCGACGCGCTCGACTGGGCTCTGATCGGCTGACCTACCCGGCCACGTAACGTGGCCGGGTGCCCTCGCTGACCCTCCCGAGGCCCGCGCCCGGGCCGCTCACCTCTCCGACGTCTCCTACGAGGTGGCGAACTCGACCTCTGGACGTGGCGACTTTCGGCAGCCGGGTGACCGGCGGTCCAGCTCCACCGGCGCCGAGACGTTCCTGGAGCTGCACCGCGGCCGAGGACGTGTCCGTCCAGGTCAACGCGCGGCCGTCGTTCCGTCGTACGACGGCCGCCGGATCGCGCTGACCGGGCTGCTCGACCGCAACGAGGTCGTGGTCGACCCGGCTGCCCTACGTCACCGACGGCGACGCACCACGTTCACCGACCCGGCGGACGGCGAGCGCTACGTCAGCGCCTACGTCGGCGTCGACATCACCCAGCGCGTCTTCGCCTGCGACCAGGTCGACCTCAAGGCCCTGATCACGCTGACCGTCGTGGCCCACTCGGCCTGGACCGGCTGTCCAACGCCGAAGTCGGCCTGAAGAGATCGATCAGCCACCAGGCGGACGCCTGGGAGTTCCTGACCACCCCGCCGATCCCGGTCGACCTGTTCGTGCTCTGCGCCGGTCCGTGGCACTCGGTCGCCCTGGTCGCACCGGGGCCTCCCGATGGGCTGGCACGCCCGCCGCTCGCTCGCCGCGAGCTCTACCGCGACGCCGCCGAGCTGCGCCGGGTCACCGAGCAGCGCTTCGACCACTACGCCGACCTCTTCAACGAGCCGTACCCGCTTCGACAGCTACGACCAGGTGTTCGTGCCGGGGCTCAACTGGGGCGCGATGGAGAACCCGGGCTGCGTGACCTTCCGCGACGAGTTGCTCCGGCGCGGCCGGGTCACCGAGGTCGAGCGGCGCGAGCTCGCGATGGTGATCGCCCACGAGATGTCGCACACGTGGTTCCGCGACCTCGTGACCCAGACCTGGTGGGAGGAC
>CAVUGH010000003.1:0-137050 GCA_963740865.1 uncultured Actinomycetota bacterium | reverse complement strand
CGTCCGGCCACGCCGCGATCACCGACGCGGTCCCGGTGGCGGCGTCAGCAGCGAACAGGTCGAGGTTGGCCTGCCAGCGCCACGAGTCGCCGTCGCGGCGCAGGTTCTGGAGCAGGAAGGCCTTGACCCCTTCGTTCGGCTCCTCGAAGCGGGCCTCTGCGTCAGCCCGGTTGGTCAGCTCGCTCAGAGGCAGGTGCTGCATCTCCTCGATGTAGCCGCTGAACCGCTCGAGGCTGCCGTAGCTCTTGGGCGCGATGTCGACGACGACGAGGCGGGACACCAGCTCAGGGTGCTGGAGGGCGAGCAACATCGCGACCTTGCCACCCAGGGAATGCCCCACGACCACCCACGACGCGTCGGCGTCGATGCCGCGCAACGTGTCGGCGACGGACGCGGCATACCCCTCGAAGGAGAACTCCTGCGACCACGGCGACCGGCCGTGGTCCGGGAGGTCGACGAGGGTGCTGCGCGCGCCCGTGCCGTCCGGGCCGGCGAGCGCCTTGGCGATCTGCGACCAGTTGCGTCCCTGTCCGAAAAGCCCGTGGAGAAAGGCGATTCGGGGCCCGCCAGTGCCGACGGAGAGGGTGTGCAGCGGCGCCGCGGCACTCACCTGCCGAGGAACTTCTCGAAGCCTGCGGGCAGCTGGTTGGGGTCGAGGTCAGCAGGTATGCCGCCGTCCCCGGCGCCCGTGCCACCGCCCCCGAACGCTGCGCCGTTGCCGCTCGTCTTCGCGGCCGTGCCCCTCTCGAGGGCAGCCCGCTCCTCAGCCGCACGCTTGGCGGGGTTGCCGGACTTGGACTTCTTGCGCTGCTGCGCCTGCTGGCGGCCCTTCTTGCCGCCACCCATCCCGGGCATGCCCGGCATCCCGGGGATGTTGCCGCCGCGGGCGAGCTGCTTCATCATCTTCTGCGCCTCGGTGAACCGCTCGAGCAGCCCGTTGACCTCGGACACCTGCACGCCGGAACCCTTGGCGATGCGCAGCCGGCGGGACCCGTTGATCTGCTTGGAGTGGGTGCGCTCGAACGGCGTCATCGACCGGACCATCGCCTCGATGCGGTCGAACTCGCGCGGGTCGAGGTTGTCGAGCTGGGCCTTCATCTGGCCCATGCCCGGCATCATGCCGAGCATCGCCTTCATGCCGCCCATCTTCTTGAGCGCGGACATCTGCTGCAGGAAGTCGTCGAAGGTGAAGTCCTCCTCGGCGAGGAACTTGCGCTGCATCTCCTGCGCCTGGCTGGCGTCGAACGCCTTCTCGGCCTGCTCGATGAGGGTGAGCACGTCACCCATGTCGAGGATGCGCGAGGCCATCCGGTCGGGGTGGAAGACCTCGAAGTCCTTCACACCCTCACCGGTGCTGGCAAACATGATCGGGCGGCCGGTGACCGACGCGACCGACAGCGCGGCGCCACCACGGGCGTCGCCGTCGAGCTTGGACAGGACGACGCCGGTGAAGTCGACGCCTTCCTGGAAGGCGAGCGCGGTGTCGACCGCGGCCTGGCCGATCATCGCGTCGATGACGAACAGCACCTCGTCGGGCTCGATCGCGGCGCGGATGTCGGCGGCCTGCTGCATGAGGTTCTCGTCGACGGCGAGGCGACCGGCCGTGTCGACGATGACGACGTCGTGCTGGGCGCGGCGGGCCTGCTCGATGCCCGCGCGGGACACCGCGACGGGGTCACCGAACGACTTGGTGCCCTCACCCGTGGGGCCGACGGCGTCGTGCCCGCCGATGTTGCCGCGCTCGGGGGCGTAGACCGGGATGCCGGCGCGCTCGCCGACGACCTCGAGCTGGGTGACGGCGTTGGGGCGCTGGAGGTCGGCGGCGACGAGGATCGGGGTGTGGCCCTGCTCCTTGAGCCAGCGACCCAGCTTGCCCGCGAGGGTCGTCTTGCCCGCGCCCTGGAGGCCCGCGAGCATGATGACGGTCGGCGGGTTCTTGGCGAACACGATGGTCCGCGTCGCCCCGCCCAGGATGTCGACGAGCTCCTCGTTGACGATCTTGACGACCTGCTGCGCCGGGTTCAGCGCACCCGACACCTCCGCACCCATGGCGCGCTCGCGCACCGCGTGGGTGAACTTCTTGACCACGGGCAGCGAGACGTCGGCATCCAGCAGCGCGAGCCGGATGTCGCGGATCGTCGCGTTGACGTCGGACTCGGACAGCCGGCCCTTCCCCCGGAGGTTCTTGAAGGTGGCTGTCAGGCGATCGGAGAGTGAGGTGAACACGCGCCCAAGGTTAATCGACCCTGCGTCGGGTGCCTGACGCGGCGCCTGAGCGCCGCCTGAGGCACCAGAGCGCTGCCTCAGGCACTCGACCTGCTTCAGGCGGTCGCCGCTCCGTCGCAGGTGTCGATCACCATGGCCACCGTCTGCGCGACCTTGGCCGGCGACAGGAGGCGACCACCGAACTCGGTGACGTAGAAGGTGTCCAGGGTCTGGCCGGCATACGTGGCGATGTGGGCGGAGCGCACCGAGAGGCCCGCCTTGGCGAACCCCATGCCCAGCTCGTGCAGAAGGCCCTGGCGGTCCTGGGCGCGCACCTCGATGACGGTCGCCTCCTCGGAGGCGTGCGGCACGACGAGCGCGCGCGCCTGCCCCGGCGACCCGGTGGCGGACTCCGCACTGGGTCGCGCGGCGAACGCCCTGCGCCGCTCCAGCAGCCCCAAGGGGCCCCTGTCTCCTTGCGCAAGCCGCTCGAGACCGCGGACGATCCGCTCCTCCTGGGGCGGCTCACCACTGGGGCTCTCCACGTGCCACTCGTTGGCGGCGACACCGTCGATGGTGCGCAGGATCGCGGTGCGGACGACCAGCCCGTATGCCGCGAGCAGGCCTGCGGTGTCTGCGAACAGTCCCAGCCGGTCCCGGTCGAAGACGTCGATCCGGTAGGACCCACCCAGCGGACGGATGATGACCCGCGGGTCCCCCGCCGCGACAGCCTGGAGGTCCTCCTCGTCGACGGTCGCGGTCTCTGCCGGCGGTGGCACACTGCCTTCCTCCCAGCCCTTTCGGGCGCCTTCGGCGAGCTGACCCAGCAGGGTCGCACGCCAGTCGGTCCAGGCCTGCGGGCCGGCGGCACTCGCGTCGGCCTCGGTCAGCGCCACGAGCAGGTCGAACACGTCGCGGGACCCGCCTACGGCGGCCCGGGCTGCGGTGACGGTGCCGGCGTCCTGGTGGTCGCGCCGGGTGGCGAGGTCCATGAGGGTGAGGTGCTCGCGGACCAGGGTGGTGACGACGTCCACGTCCGCGGCCGGGTAGCCCAGCCTGGTGGCGATGGCCCTGGCGAGCGGGGCTCCGGTCGTCGAGTGGTCGTGGGCGCCGCGGATCTTGCCGATGTCGTGCAGCAGCGCGGAGAGCAGGAGCAGGTCGGCCCGGGTGACGCTGCGCACCAGTCCCCCGGCGAGCACGACGGTCTCGATGAGGTGCCGGTCCACCGTGTGGCGGTGGACCGCACTGCGCTGCGGGCGGGAGCGCACGGCGGCCCACTCGGGCAGCCAGCGGTCGATGATGCCGGCCTGGTCCAGCCCTTCCCAGACGCCGATGAGGCCGGGTCCGGTGGCCAGCAGGTCGGCGAACAGGTCGCGAGCGATCAGCGGCCACGGGTCGGGCAGGGTCGGCGCCTGGCCCGCGAGGTTGGCCAGTGTGGTCGGGGCGATGGGCAGGTTGTTGCGCGCGGCGACGACCGCGGCGCGCAACGGCAGGAGTGCGTCGGTCGAGAGGGTGCTGCGGGGGCCGAGGACCACCTCTCCATCGTGCTCGAACATGCCGAAGCCGAGCGGGTTGAGCTGCGGTCGGCGGGGTCCGACGCGCAGGGTACGGGCGCGCTGCGACTGGCCGGCCCGTCGGACGGTGCCGTCGAGGGCGTACGCGATGGTGCGGCCCGCGTCGGCGACGGCGGTCATCATCTCGTCGGAGTCGCTGTGACCGAGCAGCGCCGCCACGGCGTCGTGCTCCTCACGGGTCAGCCGGTCGCGACCGCGGCCGGTGACGACGTGCACCGCGTCACGCGCGTCGAGCAGGGTCTGGTGCGCCTCGTCCACCCCGACGTGGGGGCGGTCGGTGAGCCAGGCGGCCACGAGGGCGCCGAGCACCGTCATGTCGCGCAGCCCGCCGTGGGCCTCCTTGAGGTCGGGTTCGAGGCTCTGGGCCAGGTCGCCGTGCCGGGCGTGCCTGGCCTTGAGGCTGTCGACGAGCTGGGGCAGGCGGCGGCGAGCGTTGGCACGCCAGTCGTGCGAGACGGTGGAGCGGGCGGCAGCCACGACGTCGGGGTCTCCGGCCACGCACTGCAGGTCGAGCAGACCCACCGCGACAGCGAGGTCACCGGAGGCGACCGTGCGGCACTGGTTGACGGTGCGGACGGCGTGGTCGAGCTTCACGCCGGCGTCCCAGACGGGGTACCAGACCCGGTCGGCGAGGCCGCGCAGGTCGTCGCCGCTGAGCGAGCGCCCGTAGTGCAGCAGCACGAGGTCGACGTCGCTGAGCGGGCCGGCGTCACCGCGGGCGAGGCTGCCAACCGAGGCCAGCGCGATGCCCTCGGTCGAGCGGCCGTCCAGGGCCACCTTCCAGACGTCGCTCAGCCAGCCTCGGGTCAGGGTCGCGATGGCTTCGCGGCGGGCCTGACCGGCCCCGGGGGCGTCGAATCCCCTGGCCCCCGCCAGGTCCAGGCGGCGTGCCGCCAGGTCGGTCTGCTCGATCGTCACGTCCCCACCGTGCCCTTTCGACGTTTCCGAATGTGAGCCGCCGTGTTACGCCCGTGTTAGACGTATGCCACGCGGCCGCGTCCGCGCGAAGGCGCCCGGCCCCGCGAACGGGACCGGGCGCCATACCCAGCGGTTGGTTTGACCTTGCCTACAGGGCGTCGACGCCGCGCTCTCCGGTGCGGACCCGCACGACGTCCTCGACGGGCACCGTCCAGATCTTGCCGTCACCGATCCGGCCGGTCTGGGCGGCTTTGAGGATGACGTCGGCCACCGAGGTGGCGTCGATGTCGTCGACGAGGACCTCGACCCGCACCTTCGGCACGAAGTCGACGGTGTACTCGGCACCGCGGTAGACCTCGCTGTGGCCGCGCTGGCGGCCGTAGCCGGACGCCTCGCTGACGGTCATGCCCGAGATTCCGTAGGCCTCCAGGGCCTCCTTCACCTCGTCGAGCTGGTGGGGCTTGATGATGGCGGTCACGAGCTTCATGCGGACGCTCCCTCACGGGTCTTGGCAGGCTTGGCGGACGTCGACACAGCCGTCGCGGTGCTGAACCGGCCTGAGGTGAGCCCGGTGAGCTCGTAGGCAGACTCACCGTGCTCGGTCTGGTCGATGCCGCCGCAGTACCCGTGAGCTCGTAGGCAGACTCACCGTGCTCGGTCTGGTCGATGCCTCGGACTCGACGTCCTCGGTGACCCTCCAACCCAGGGTGTACTTCAGGGCCAAGGCAATCACGGCAGTCAGGATGCCACTGATCACCAGCGAAGCGAACGCGATGACGATCTGCACGACCAGCTGCTTGGCGCCACCACCGTAGAAGAGGCCGCTCGAGGTGGCCAGCAGACCTGCACCGATGGTGCCCCAGAGGCCGGCGACGAGGTGGACGCCGACGACGTCGAGCGAGTCGTCGTAGCCCAGCTTGTACTTGAGCCCGACGGCCAGGGCCGACAGCCCACCGGCGACGACGCCGAGGATGAGCGAGCCGAGCGGCGACAGTGCGCCACAGGCCGGGGTGATGGCGACCAGACCGGCGACGACGCCAGAGGCGCCACCGACCGACGTGGCGTGGCCGTCACGGATCTTCTCCACCAGCAGCCAGCCGAGCATGGCGGCGCAGGTCGCGGCGGTGGTGTTGAGCCAGACCGTCGAGGCGAGGCCGTCAGCCGCGAGCTCGGAGCCGGCGTTGAAGCCGAACCAGCCGAACCACAGGAGCCCTGCGCCGAGCATGACGACTGGGACGTTGTGCGGGCGCATCGCCTGGCTGCCGAAGCCGAGCCGCTTGCCGACGATCAGCGCCAGGACCAGGCCCGCGATACCGGCGTTGATGTGGACCACCGTGCCACCGGCGAAGTCGATCGGCAGCACATTGGCGACACCGTCGGTCGCACCGAAGATCTTGGCCGACAGGCCGCCCTCCGCGCCGGACAGGATGCCGCCGCCCCACACCATGTGCGAGATCGGGAAGTAGACGATGGTCGCCCAGATCCCGGAGAAGACCAGCCAGGTGCTGAACTTGACGCGGTCAGCGACGGCGCCGCTGATCAGCGCGACGGTGATGACCGCGAAGGTGAGCTGGAAGCCGACGAAGACGGTCTCGGGGATGAAGACGTCGACGCCGAAGACGTCGATCAGGCGCGAGCCGTCGTCGCCGATGACACCGTTCAGGCCGAACAGGTGGAAGGGGTTCACGAACAGGCCGGCGATGTCGGACGAGCCGTCCTGGAGGTTGCCGAAGGACATGGAGTAGCCCCACAACACGTAGATCACGCCGACGACGCCGAGCGCCCCGAACGACATCATGATCATGTTGAGGACGGACTTGGCTCGCGTCATTCCGCCGTAGAACAGCGCGAGACCTGGGGTCATGAGCAGGACCATCGAGGCGGCGACGAGCATGAACGCGGTCGCGGCCTCGTTGATCGTGGGGTCTGCCGCTGGCAGAAGAGCTGGAGTCATGGGCAGAACTCTGACCGGACGGCGTTTCGGGGCGTGCCGGACTTTGTTACAGCCGTGTTAGCGGATCCGCAGGCCGGTAAGCATCAGGTAACGCGCTGGTCAACGTCTCGCATCCTGGGACCCCTCGACCAGGAAGCGGGTTTCCCCTCTCGGCTGGGGTCCTGTCGGCTGCGGCTACGCGCTCGTCGCCCTGGCGAGGTAACGCTCCCCCATCGAGGTGAGCTCCTCGTCGCCCATCAGTCTGCCCAGCTGCTCCAGCGCCTGCGCCTGGACCCGGAGTCCCTCCCATTGCTCGTCCTCGACGAGGATGTCGCACAGCAGCACGCGCAGGTCAGGGGCCACGGGTCGACCCGTCCGTTCGCAGGCGTCGATGGCCGCACCGAGCAGGGTGGCCGCGGTCTGCGCGTCCCCGCCCTGCCACAGCACCATCGCCTCCACCTCCGCGAGCGCGACGCGCAGCTCGACGGTGACGTGGAGGTCGACCAGTCTGCGTGCCCGCTCGAGCACGTCGGCCATCCGCGGGTCGCCGGTGGCCGCCATGGCGCGCGCGGCCAGCACCGCCGCCTCGGCCGCCCACCCGTGGTCGCCCGCCTGCTCGTAGAGGTGGGATGCCCGTAGCACCATGACCGGTCCTTCGTCTGCGGGCGCGACCTGCGCCAGCCCCATCAGTCCACTCGCGGCATGGGCCGGCTCACCCAGCGACTGCAGCTGTTCGACGTAGCCACGCCCAGCGGCCATCGCGTCGGGATCGCCGATCAGCACCTCGACCGGGACCAGCGCCAGCTGGCAGCGCAGGGCTTCGACCTCGTCGCCAGAGGCCGTCGCAGCCGTCAGGGCATCCGCCAGAACGTGGCCCGCGGCAGGATGCCCGGCCCCGAACAGCACCTGTCCCAGCCGCCTGTCCAGCACGGCGTGCATCCGGTGCTCGGCCTCGTTGCGGCCGGGGAGCAGGTCCGCGCGGGCCTCGGACCAGCCGTGCACGAGGTGGTCCATCCGGATGGGGTCGTGATCGTCGGCGGCCTGCAGGAGCGCATCGTGGAAACCCGCGATGTCGGGGGGCAGTGGCACCCGCGCCTCCGCGACAACGGCAGCAGGCAACTGGTCTTGGCCGGACTCCACCACGCGACCCTAGCGCCGGATGTCGGACTCTCCCTCCGTCGTTCTTCGGAGATCCACCGGATCCACCGGGTCGCGCGCGGGGCCGAGCCTGCGACCAACATCGACCAGGAACGGGGCGCCAGACGGCGGGGTATGCCGCGTGCGCGCCCCGGTCAGAACGCCGAGATCGACGCGGGGGCGCGCTGCGGGCGGCTGAGTCCGCGGACCACCGCCGTCTGGCCGTGGCGACGCACGGCGACGCCGGTGAGGAGGCCGACCACCGGGGTGATGACCGCCTCGGGATAGGTCGGGGTGTCCAGGCCCACACTGGAGGCCAGGTCGTCACCGTGCACGACCAGCTCCATCATCCGCGTCGTGACGAAGTCCTCGGTGGTCAGCGACCAGCCCTGCCACGGGATGAAGATCGTGTCGGGGTCACGTGGTGCCTCGAACAGCGCGGGCAGGTCAGCGGCCCACTCCTCGGCCAGCGCCAGCACGACGTCGGGGCCGACCTGGGCACCGTCGTTCTCACCCTCGCGGATCGACACGTTGGCCTCGTCGTCGGGCCCAGCCTCGACCCAGGCAGCCCGGGCATAGTGCTCCTGGATGGCGATCGGCGGTGCGTCGTCCGGGGCGGCCCGCAGGCCGCGCATCGTGTTGCCCGCCTGCTTGAGGAGGTGGAAGGTCAGCCCGCCGACGGTCATCCCGGCGCAGGCGCTCTCGCGGTCCCACGCCGCTCGCACCTCGGGCCTGGCAGCCAGCTGGCGCGACAGCTCGACGGCCGACAGGAACGCGGACACATGCTCGGATCTGCTCACCTCGCCGACCCTACCCAGCCTCCCCGACACGGCCAATGTGCCCGCCAGATCGCCAGATCCCCCGCCAGGAGTCGCCGTGGTTCGAGTCTTTGAAGGATCCGCCACGTCAGGACGTCGCGGATCCTTCAAAGACTCGAGGGTCAGGTGGTGAGGAGTCGCCAGAGTCGCGTGGGTCCGGTTCGGGTACCGCGTCGCCCGAGCCGTCGCCGCCACGGAGGCGGGCGAGGCGCGAACGCAGCCACGCGGCATACCGCTCGAGGGGGAGGAAGGCGAGCATCATCACGAGGTGCGGCCAGAAGGCGATGGTGATCGCGGCATAGGTCATGGCGTGGAAGACGAACCACCCGCCCACCACGCGGCGGCGCCACTTCTCGGACAGCAGGAAGATGACCGGCGAGGTGAGCTCGGCACCCATGAGGACCCACTGGAACCAGTGCAGCGTCCACGGCACCTCGAGCAGCCACTGGGCCATCGGTGACCCCCGGCGTACCACGGCCCGCACCATGGTCGCCGAGTTGACCCAGTCCCACCCGCCGAACCGGACCTTTGCCCAGGACGACAGGAAGTAGGTGGCGATGGCAGCCAGCTGGACGGCACGCAGCGCGAACCCCGCTGCCTCGCTGCGACGCTGGCCGGACAGGTGCGCCAAACCCACCGTCGGCAGGAGCGCGAGGGCGACCACGAAGTCCGCGCGGTCGTGGTCGACCTTGCCGTAGGAGAAGGCGATGTACTGGTACCAGACCCAGCCGATGGCCACGGTCCAGCCGAGCAGCCGTGGCGCACGCCCGGTCATGGCGGCCAGCGCAGCGAGCACGCAGCCCCACTTGAGCGCCTGGACGAGCAGGACCGAGGCGGCCGGCAGGTGCAGGACCTTGCCCATGACCAGCGGTTCGTACCAGACGGGGTCGGCGTAGCCGTGGTACCAGCCCGACGTGTGCAGCAGCACCACGTCGACGATGACGAACGCGAAGACGAGCACCCGGAGAGCGGCCACCCGGGCGACGGGCATCGGCGCGAACAGCCAGCCCCCGAGTCGGTGGAACGCACCGCTGGCGAGGCGGGTCACGGCGCCTGGCGCCGCGCTGAGGCCACTGGCGCCGCTCACGGTGCGTTCCACTGGGCGAGCACCTCGGTGCGTACCTCGCCGGTCGGCTTGCGGTCGACCACGACGATGAGGCGGCGCACGACCCGCAGCGCGGTCCACTCGGCCGACGTCGGGCGCAGCTCTGAGTGACTTCGCGCGAGCGTGCCGAGGCGGGATGGGTCGGCCTCGATCTGCTGGATGCGTCCCTCGACCTCGGCGCGGTTCAGGCCGACGTTCTCAGGGGTCAGGGGCGCCCGCACCCACTCCCCCGGCGCGTCCGCGGTCTGCACCTCGATGCCGGTCGACCACACCGATCCGGTCGCCGCTTGGGAGGTGGAGAACATCCGCCACGGGCTGAACGGCCACCAGTGGTCGTTGCCCACGACCGAGCCCGCGCAGAACATGACGGTGAGGGCGAGGACGACGGCTGTCCGCCATGTCTTCGCCACTCGACCGAGTCGGTCCACCCCCGCGTCCACGGGCACAGGCTAAGCCATGGCGCAGCGATCAGACCCACGGCAGCGAGCGCCGCCGGGGCGGGGATCCACCCCTTTTGGGCGACGAGCTTCTCGCCACTTTGACGGGTGTGCCCGCCGGTCCGGTTGGATACGTTCCGCTCACTGGCGCGCCCCGCGGGCCCGTGGAGACGGGGGTTGGCATGAAACGGACGAGCACCCGACGCCTGTTGGCACTGGTCGTCGTCGGGATCATCGGCGTGACGACCCACGTGGCGGCAGCCGGAGCAGCCGCTGCGCACGAGGGTTCTGGGAAGGACCACGCCGCCCTCGACCTCGTCGGCGTCCCCGTCGAAGAGCTGGAGAGGACCGCGAAACCCCAAGCGGGTGCGCGACCCACCACGGGAAGGGCGGCGACGACAGCAGCCGCTGCCGCCGCTGCCGGTCCGGAGAGCAGCGGCTCATGGGGACCTGTCGAGCCGATGCCGGTCGTCCCCGTGTTCGTCGCCCTCCTGCCCAACGGCAAGATCCTCATGTGGGACTCCGTCGGTGACAACGCGACCGAGTCCTACCCAGACCAGACGTTCACGCGCGCCGCGGTGTACGACCCGGCGACGAAGACGTCCACGCGGATCGACGTGGCGGGGAGCAACATCTTCTGCGCCGGCTTCGTCCAGCTCTCCGACGGGCGGATCTTCGTCGCGGGCGGCAACAAGGACGCGGCACTCAACGGGACGAACCTGACGCACATCTTCGACTGGAACACCATGTCCTGGGCCCGCGGCCCGAACCTGGCGGGCGAGCGCTGGTACCCCTCCGTGGCCGCGTTGATGGACGGCCAGGCGATGATCGTGGGTGGCGGCCCCGGCTTCGCCGAGATCCGGCGGAGCGACGGGTCCATCGGGCAGCTGACGGGGGTCACGGCCGCCTCTGGACGGGTCTACCCCTTCATCCAGTCGGCGCCAGACGGGCGCGTGTTGTACTCCGGTACCGACAACGCCGTGCGCCGGTTCACCTGGACAGGTTCGGGGTCGCAGGAAACCGCCGTGGGTCGGGATGGCATCAACCGCAGCTACGGCAGCTACGCCACTTACGGACCCGGTCTGACCATCGTCAGCGGAGGTGGCTCGAGCACGGTCAACGGGGTCGCCGTGCCCTACGACTCGGCCACCATCGTCGACACCCGCTCTGGGTCCCCTCAGTCGACGCCCGCCGCATCCATGCTGAACCGGCGTCGGCAGCACAACCTCACGGTTCTTGCGGACGGCAGCGTCCTGGCCACGGGTGGGCAGGACCAGACCGGCGACGGCCTCATCAACCTCACCCATGCGGTCTTCGCTGCGGAGCGATGGGATCCGGCCACCAACGTCTGGTCGCCCCTGGCGAGTGCCAGCCGGGTCCGCCAGTACCACTCCGTCGCCATGCTGCTGCCCGACGGCCGCGTCTTCACCGGTGGTGGCGGGATCTGCGGCTCCTGCCAGTCGCAGGGCTACCTGGAGAAGAACGCCGAGATCTTCACGCCGCCCTACCTCTATGCGGCTGACGGGTCAGGGGCGTTGGCCACGCGGCCCACGATCTCGGGTGTGCCGTCGACGCTGCGGGTCGACACGACGTTCACCGCGACCTCGCCCGAGGCCGCGCAGGTGGCCAAGGTGGGGATGATCCGGCTCGGGGCCCCGACCCACTCGGTCGACCAGGGGCAGCGATACATACCCCTGTCCTTCAGCGCGTCCGGACAGACCCTCACCATCGCCGCGCCCGTGAACCCTGCGGAGGCCCCTCCCGGGTACTACATGCTGTTCGCGCTCGACACTGCCGGAGTCCCTGCAGTGGCCCCCATCGTGCAGGTCCTCGCCCCGGCCAAGGGCAGTGCGACGGCGGTGGGTGCCCGAAGCGGCGGCCCCGCGGTGCTGGGCTACGACGGAGCTTCCCGCACCGGCGTGCAGCAGCCGTTCGAGCCGGGCACCTGGAACCTGTCGCGAGGAAGCCTCGGAGTCATCGGGAACGACCGCATGAGCTCGGTGGACATCGCCAACGGCTGGACAGCCAGGCTCTGTGTCGACGACCTGCTCGTCGGGTGCACCGACCTCGGCCCCGGGCTGCACGAGGCCCTCCCGGTGGGGCTCGACAATGCGGTCAGCTCTCTGCGCATCGTCCCGAACGACGTCGTCAACCAGGCTCCCATCGCCAGGATCAGCGCAGCGCCGCTCAGTGGAACCACCCCCCTCACCGTGCAGTTCGACGCCTCCGGTTCGTCCGACCCCGAAGGTGGCGCCCTGGCCTATGCGTGGGACCTCGACGCCGACGGCGCCTTCGATGACGGGGCCAGCCCGACGGCGACCTACACGTACACGTCGGCGGGCACGGTGGCTGCTCGGGTTCGCGTCAGCGACGGGGTGCTGAGCACCGACGCCTCCGTGACGGTCTCGGCCACCACACCCGCGCCGACAGAGCCGTCCGGGACGATCGTCGGCGCGGTGAACCGCAAGTGCGTCGACATCAACCAGAACAAGAAGGACCCCACCAGGGTCGGCCTCTGGTCGTGCAACCTCGGGTCGGACCAGATCTGGCAGGTGCGCACCGATGGAAGCCTGCGCAACGCCAAGTCCGGGACCTGCCTGTCGCTGCGCGGCGGTGTTGTCACGGCTGGCGCGGTCGTCGAGGTCGCCCCGTGCACCGGAGCCTCTCTGCAGCGCTGGACGCCCACCTCCTCAGGCGAGCTACGCAATGGCGCCGCAGGTCTGTGCCTCGACGTCTCCGGCACCAAGATCGTGAACGGAGCCCCGCTCACCACCAGGGCCTGCGCGGCCTCGGCGAACCAACGCTGGGTGATGCCGTCCTGACCTCCTGCCGCAGCGAAGGCGTGGAGCCGCGCCCCTCCCGCGGTGGACGTCGGAGGACTAGCGAAGCCAGGTGATGAGCAAGCCCACGACCAGCGCCACGCCCACCATGGCGAGGAAGAGCCGACCCTGGGGCTGGACCGGCTCTGAACCGAACCGCCCCACGTCTTGCCGTGCCAGCGGTGGCGCGTAATAGAGCGGCGTCACCTGGCCCTGGACGACCTCCACCTCAGTGACGGCGCGGCCAAAGTAGAAGGCCGACTGGGCCACGACCCGATGGACCCCGGTCGGCAGCGTCACGAGGTTCTCGCCCCTCGCCACACGAATGGGTATGTCGTCCACCCAGACCTCGGGGGCCATCTTCACCCGGGCGAGCAGCCCGTCCTGCACGGTCAGGCGCAGCCAGCCGATCGGCAGACCCGCCGGGGTCGTGGCGGCGTGGGGCACGGTCACACTGCCAGTGCAGCACACGATGGGCGGCGCCTGGGCCGTGATGGCGACGACTCGACCGAAGGACCGACTCGCCCCTCCCGCCGGGCCGAGCCGACGAAGTCCCACCGGTCAGGTGACCGCGGCCTCGAACAGGTCTCGCCGCTGGGCGAACCACTGCGCGTCGAGCCGGGGCCGCTCGGCGTGCCCCTCTGCGACCATCCGCACGAAGGCCGGATCTCCTTGCGCTGCAAGCTCTTCCAAGGTGCGGGAACGGTCGGTCATGCACTGGAGCACGGCGTCCGGGACCTGCGCGCGCACGGCTGCGTCCGCGGCATACCCGTCGAGCACTGCCGCGAACTTGTGCAGCCGCTCCGCCATCGTCACCGCACCCATCTCCCTGCGCACGGCCGCCGGCTCCCCCCACAACGGCGTCCAGGACCACAACACGTAGGCGAGGTCCTCCACGGGGCGTCCGGCGACGCGAAGTCGAAGTCGATGACCGCGAAGGGCCCGTCCGGCCGCAGCACCGTGTTGTAGGTGCCGACGTCGTGGTGCACGACCACCTCACCCACCCGCAGCCCCCTGCCCGTCACCACCCGCCAGGGCAGTGCGGGATCGGGCGCGAAACCCGCCTGCGCGTCATGGAAGTCCCGAAGCCAGCCGCCGATCGCGCGGCACGCCTCGATCGTCTGGAACTGCGGCGCAAGCCGCTGCGGTCCCAGCGTGCCCGCGACCCCGTCGACGTATGACGCGACCTCGCGTCCCAGCGCATCCGTCCCCAGGGCGCGGGGCGCGGCGTCGAAGCCCACGGACTCGAGGTGGTCCAGCAGGGCGTGCACGGCCGGGGTCCAGTGGCCGGCCGGGCGTCGCACCGTGCCGCCGACGCGCACCACGACTCCCGTGTTGCCGCCGCTGAGCGGCTCCTCGCGCGAGTGCGCGCCCTCGGTCACCGGCGGCCCCTTCGGTTCAGGCGGGCGATGAGGAAGGCGAGAAGGACGAGTCCGGCGCAGGCACCGAGGCCCGCGAAGAGCTCGCCATGGTTGATGACAGGCGGAGGGCCCTCGCCGTCCCCGGTCGCGGTTTGTCGAGAGCGGGTCGGTGCAGCGTCGGGCGCGGCGGTCGTCGGTGCGCTCGCCGAGGCGCTCGGTCCGGTGGTGGGACGTGCGGAGCCGGGAGGTGCCTTGATGGCTATCTGCTGGATCCGCGAGTGTGTGCCCTCGCTGCCGACCAGCAGGCCCTTGCGGTCAGGAGCCAGTGCAAGCGTCTCGCCCTGCGGCTGAAGCGGTAGCACCTGGTATGACGTCTCCCGCCAGGTGTCCGGGGCCAGGACGACCAGGGAGGTGTAGGTCCGGACGGCAAGGCCCGACCCGTCGGGCAGGAACACCGCGTCCGTCGCGATGTCCGGGGCGGTGCCGACCTTGGTCAGCCGGTTCACGCCCTTGCGGCTCGGCACCTTCGGCAGCGCATAGATCCCGCCCGGCCGTCCCTTGGTGACGACGAGGACCCGCCCGGAAGCGGGGTCGACGGCGATCGACTCGGCGTTGTGCGGCCCGTCGGGATAGGACAGCTCCCACGACGCCCACGCCCCCGAGGTCTTGCCCAACCCCGGCTCGTCGAACCAGAACACCCTCACCATGGCCCGTGAGCCGTCGTTGTCACCGATGTCCGCGACCAGCATTCGTCCCTGCGCGGTGATGGCGAGGGCCTCGACGTCACGGACCTGCGACATCGAAGGTGTGCACCCCGACGGTCCTGCCGGTCTCGGTGTCGATGGCGAACACCCGTGCGCGTGTCACCGGAGTCGTTGACCGTCCACACGGTGTGGGGGTGCCGGGTGCTGAGTGCCAGACCGGACGACTCGGTGATCCGGTCGTCGTCGATCCGGAAGTCCACGGTCTTCGACGCAACGGCAGGCGCCACGACCGCGGTGGCGGGTGGGACGACCGCAATGGCGGGTGCCGCCAAGGCCGCGGCGCACGGCATACCCACCATCGCTGTGGTGAGCACCGCGGCGGCGAGCGCGAACCGGTCAGTCAAGAAGCGCGTCGACGAAGGCCTCGGGGTCGAACGGTGCGAGGTCGTCCGGGCCCTCCCCCAGGCCCACGAGCTTGACCGGGACGCCGAGCTTGCGCTGCACCGAGACGACGATGCCGCCCTTGGCGGTGCCGTCCAGCTTGGTGAGCACGATGCCGGTGACGTCGACGACCTGGGCGAAGACCTCCGCCTGGCGCAGCCCGTTCTGGCCGGTGGTGGCGTCGAGGACGAGCAGCACCTCGTCGATCGGGCTCTGCTTCTCGATGACCCGCTTGACCTTGCCGAGCTCGTCCATCAGCCCGACCTTGTTGTGCAGCCGGCCGGCGGTGTCGATGAGGACCACATCGGCCTCCATCTCGGCACCCGCCTTGACGGCGTCGAAGGCCACGGCGGCGGGGTCCGCACCGTCGCGGTCGGAGCGGATGGTGGGCACACCCACTCGCGCGCCCCAGGTCTCGAGCTGGTCGGCGGCTGCGGCACGGAAAGTGTCAGCGGCGCCGAGCACGACGTCCTTGTCCTCGGCGACGAGCACGCGCGCCAGCTTGCCCACGGTGGTGGTCTTGCCGGTGCCGTTGACGCCGACCACGAGCACCACGGCCGGGCGTCCGTCGACCCGCGAGCTGACCACGGTGCGGTCCATCGTCGGGTCCACCAGCCGCAGCAGGTCCTCACGGAGCCAGCCGCGCACGGTGGCCTCGTCGGTCGTGCCCTCGATCTTGACCCGCGAGCGGAGCGTCTCGACCAGCTCGGTGCTGGCCTCGACACCCAGGTCGGAGGCGATCAGGGTGTCCTCGACCTCCTCCCACGCTGCCTCGTCGAGCTTGCCGCGCGAGAGCAGCGTCAGCAGGCCGTGCCCGAGGGCGTTGTTGGAGCGGGCCAGCCGGGCGCGCAGCCGCTGGAGTCGTCCGGCCGGAGCGTCTGGGCGGTCGAGCGTCGGGGTTGGCTCAAGCGGGGGCAGGTCCTCCTCCGACGGGGCCGGCAGGGTGTCGACCGAGCCGGCGTCCTCGATGGAGCGCTTCGGGGCGTCGCGCGGTGGGGTGGCGTCGTCGCCGACTCCGGGCAGGACGTCGGTCGAGCTGCCGGTGCCTCGAGGCGGAGTCGGCGTCGACTTCGTCCGGCCCGCGCGTCCGCGCACCAGTCCGAGCAACACCCCGCCCAGGACCACGAAGAGCCCGACGGCGACGGCAATCCATTCCCACAGCTGATCAATCACGCGCGCCATCCTCTCATTGCAAGAGGACGACCCCGACCGCTGCTGCGGTCGGGGTCGTCCGGTTCACCTCTTCAGGTGGCGGTGCACTGCCTCAGTGCGTCACTGCGGGACAGCGATGCTCCAGATGCCGCGCCCGTGGGTGGCGGCGTAGAGGTTGCCGTCAGGACCGGCCTCCACATCCATCACCACGGTGGTCGGCAGCCCAGTGCCCAGCACCTGCCACGACGTCGACCCGGGCGCCCGGTAGAAGGCGCCGAGGTCGGTACCCACGACGAGCGCTCCGTTGGACAGCCGCTTGACCGTGCTCGCCGGGACGTCCGGCAGGTTGGCGCTCACGTCGGACCAGGTGGCACCGCCGTCGTTCGTCTCGTAGACGTGGCCGACTCCTGCACCGGGACCTTCGGTGAACCGGCGCGAGAAGCCGTTGATCGCGGCATACGCGTGGTTGCCGTTGGCGGCGTCGATGGCCAGGCCCTGGACGAACCGCAGCGGGAAGCTGGCGGCCAGCGAGAGCTGGTGCCAGGTGCCTCCTGCGTTGGTGGCGATGCCCCGGGCGAACCCGGTGTTGTTGCAGGGGCCGCACCACGACACGTATGCCGTCCCGCCCTGCATCGCGACAGCGGTCGCCGAGTGCCCGGCTCCCAGGTCGAACGCCTTGGTCAGGTCGGATGCGCTGCGCGTGGCCGTCCAGCCCTTGGTGCCGACGTAGACGTAGCGGCCGCCGAAGATGAAGTGGTCGGACGCTGCGCCGTCGAGCGCGATCGGGGCGATGAACCGCGGCGACGGGTCGCCCGGGTCGAGGGACCAGGAGCTGGCAGCGGCTTCGCTGAGCGCTCCGGGGTTGAGCGCGCAGTTGTTGGTGATCTTCACCGCGAGGTTGACGTACTCCTGCAGCTGGTTGCAGCCGTTCGCCGGGTCTGCAGCACCGTCACCACCGTCACCACCGAAGTTGGAGCCCATCTCGGTGTCGGCGGTGGTGCCGTTGGGGGCCACCTTGAACAGGTTGGACACACCGTTGTCCTGCAGGCCGCCGGAGACCACGACACCGCTGCCGTTCTTGGTGTCACGACCCACGGAGACCGAGTAGTACTGCAGCGCGTCCATCGTGCCGTCGGAGCTCATCGACACCAGGTCGGTGGCGTTGCCGTTGGCGTTGACCTTGCCGTTGACCGGGCGCCGGTAGACGCCACCGTCGTTGCCGAAGAACACGACCGGGGCGCCACCTGCGGTACCGACCGTCACGGAGTGCTGGTCCGGGTGACCGGCCAGCGGGCAGGTGTTCGTCGCGTCACTGAGGCTCCAGCACGGGAAGTAGAAGTTCCAGTACGGCGAGACGGCGGACCAGTGCGATCCCGCGTCCTTGGTCTCGAAGACCTCTTCCAGACCCGCCCACACGTGGTCGCGGTTGGCCGGGTCGACGGTGAGGAACTGGTTGTACCAGGCCTGCACACCGACGCCGTAACCCTTGCGGTCCAGGGCAGAGCCGCTGTTGTGCAGCTGCTGCTGGTCGGCGATCTTGTTCCACGGCCCGTTCGGCGAGCCGGTCTTGGAGACGAAGATGCCTGCGAGGGACGAGGTTGCGTTGATCTTGCTCGGCTGCTGCACCATGGCGTACAACCGGTCGCCGGTCTTGCTGAAGGCAAAGGTCGTGTAGCCCACGTCGCTCGAGTTCGTGATGCTGCCGAGGGTCACCGACAGCTTGTGCCAGCCCGAGGGGCCGGTCGTGAAGTCGTTGGTCTCGTAGAACCCGTTGTAGGTGTCCCCCGAGCGCCAGCCGATGGCCGCGATCACGTGCTTGGGGTTCTTCGGGTCGACGGCGATGTCGTTGACGATGTTCTTGTATGCCGCGTCGGTGGGTCCCGAGGCCGTGTTGCCTCCCCAGTCGCTGCCCGCAGGCACGAGCACGGTGCCCGCGTCGTCCTTGATCTCAGGCATCCAGCTCATGTTGGGCGCGAAGCCGAAGGTCCACGCACCAGCCTTGCTGCCGGCCGCGTGGTACCAGATGCCCCGGTTGGTGGCTGCGAAGACGGTCGCGCCGCCGCCCCACCGGAGCCGGCCGACCGTGGTCGACTCGAGCTCCTTGCCGCCGACCCGGTCGGTCGGAGCGAAGGATCCGGACGTCGGGTTGCCCAGCCGGTAGACACCGGCGCCCACGTAGGAGGTCGCGCCCGTGTTGGACTCCCCGGTCGCGAACCACAGCGACCCGTCACCGGCCAGCTGCAGGTCGCCCGAGCTCAGCGAGGGCAGCGTGTCGGCGATGGGTGTCCAGTTGCCCCCACCTTGGGAGGACCGCCAGACCCCGCCATCCGCCCCCGCGGCATACACGTGGTTGGCGGCATCGGCCGCCAGACCGGTGATGCGTCCGGTGACGTGGCCGGCGCCGCCCGAGGAGTTGGAGTTCCAGTCGCGGTACCGCGGGTCGTCAGCGTTGTAGGGCACCTTGGTGACCTCGTTCCAGGAGCCTGCGGTGTGCGGCAGGGCCTGGATCTGGGTGAACGCGGAGCCGTAGGCGCCGGGTGCCACGATCCCCGACGGGGCGGTGCGTGCCTGGTCGAACTGCTCGGCGATCGTGACTGCTTCCTTGGACTCGTTCTGCGCCTCGGTGGGGTTGCCGCCGGCGATCATGAGCGCCTTCTCCATGACGGCGGCGTTGTAGTGCCGGTCACGCCACTGGTACTTCAGCCATGCCTCGTTGAGCTCGTGCCTGCCGAGAAAGCCGGCGGCACCGCCAACGACGAGTGCCAGTCCTGCACCGCCAGCGATCAGCCTGCGGGCGCGGGGTGTGAACGATGCCATCTGCGCATCTCCTCCGGGATGGGTGGGGACCCGATCGGGTCCGCCCCAGCATCCAGCCACCGCTCAGCAAGCACCCATGACAAATGTCATGGGTGCTTGCCCTGTGCTCGCTGCTGACCTGCGCAGACATCGGCGCCACGAGACCGTGCCGAGTGGCGCTTCCCCAGCGTCCTCCGGGTTCGCCCGGCGGCTCCGCCCCGTCAAACCATGACGGTGACCCAGGTCGGCCTCTACGCTCTTGTCCCATGCTCCGTGGTGTGCCGCGCGCCGTGCAGTGCCGATGACCGGCCACGAAGCGGTCACTGCTGGTCGGACCAGTGCTCCGGTGACCGGTCGAGGCGATTCTGCCGTGATCGACCAGCCGTCCGCTGCGTCAGGTCGGGGCGCCCCGATCGCGGCCGACCGGGGCCCAGCACGGCTGCTCGACCCACGCTGGCGGGACCCGGCGGGCCTGGTCCTCGTCGCCGTGGCCTACTACGTCGGGGCGAGGGTCGGGCTGAGCCTGTCCCTGGTCGAACACAACATCACACCGTTGTGGCCGCCGACCGGGATCGCGCTCGCCGCCTTTCTGCTCGTGGGTCGCCGCACCTGGCCGGCCGTGGCCGTGGCTGCGCTGGCGGTCAACCTTCCGCTGACCGATGGTCTCGCGCCTGCAGCGCTGACCGCGATCGGCAACACGCTCGCTCCCCTGCTAGCCGCCACTGCTCCTTCGCCGGGTCAGCTTCCGACGCCAGCTGGACCGCGGTCGTGATGCCCTCGCCCTGGTGTTCCTCGCCGCCCTGGGGAGCATGCTGGTCAGCGCGACCATCGGGACGGCTGCCCTCGTTCTCTCCGGAGCCATCACCTCGGATCGCATCGTGCCGCGCCTGGGCCGTGTGGTGGACCGGTGATGCCATGGGGGTCCTGGCCGTTGCACCGTTCCTGTTGTGCCTGCCGTCTCTTCACAGAGCTCGTGCGCTGGTCGACGGCCCGCGCGGCAGAGGCCGCGCTGATCCTGTCCGCGCTCGCGGTCGTCTCGGTCTGGGTGATGCCTCCATGACCTGCCGCTGCTCTTCCTCGTTCTGGTGGTCGCTCGGGTGGGCGGCCTGGCGGCTGCAGCTGCGCGGTGCCGCCCCGGCCGCCTTCGGTCGCCTCCCTGGTCGCGACCTGGGCCGCGACGCACGACCGCGGACCCTTCGAGGGGCGCTCGTTGTTCGAGCAGATGGCGCATCCTCCAGGCGTTCAACTCAGGCGTGGCTCTCGCGTCGTTCTTCCTGTCCGCGCTGGTGACCGAGCGGGTCGCGGCGTCCCGCGCTCTCGAGGCGGCCGCCACCGAGCTCGAGGCGCGAGTCGAGCAGCGCACGACTGCCATCTCTCCACGGCGAACGCGCGACTCCTCCAGGAGATCCACGACCGTTCGGTGGCGCAGGAGCAGCTCAGCCGCGAGGAGGCTTGCGCGCCACCCGCGAGCACCAGATCGCCGAGACCCTCCAGCGCAGCCTCCTTCCGGACCGCCTTCCCGAGATCCCCGGTGTCGACCTGGCTGCGCGCTACGTGCCGGCGACGGCTGACGTGCACGTGGGTGGCGACTGGTACGACGTGGTGCAGCTCCCCGGCGGGCTCATCGGGCTGGCCATCGGCGACGTGACCGGCCACGGGCTCCAGGCGGCGGCGACGATGGGCCAGCTGCGGATGGCGCTGCGCGCGTACGCGCTGCACGACCCCTCCCCCGTCGAGGTGTTGCGCGGCGTCCACCAGCTCGTGACCCAGCTGGCCATGCCCGACATGGCCACCCTGATCTACCTCGTGTTCGACCCCGACACCAGGCAGGTGCGCTTCGCCAACGCCGGACACCCACCGGCACTGGTCATCGGCGGACGGCACGAGCTGGTTCCTCGTCGACGGCCTGGCTCCTCCTGTCGGGTGTCACGGCGGACGACCTACTACGCGGAGGCCAGTCTGGAGCTCTCGTCCCGGCGCGACGCTGCTGCTCTACACCGACGGTCTGGTCGAGCGCCGGGGTGTCTCCATCCAGGACGGGCTCGACCGGTTGGCCCTTCGAGGCAGCCGAGCACTCCGACGTCCGACCTCGAGCCCCTGTGCGACCACCTGTTGTCGGCACTGCTCGGGGAGCACCACGAACGCGGACGACATCGCCGCTGGTCGCCATGCGCACCTCACCCCGTGTTCGCGCGGTCCACTCGAGCTGCTCGTCGCTGCCGAGCCGCACGAGCTCGCCCAGGTGCGGCGGACGTTGCGCCGATGGCTCCGCGACACCGGAGTCGCGATCGATCGACGAGAACGAGATCCTGGTCGCGTGCGGCGAGGCGAGTGCGAACGTCGTCCAGCACGCCTATGACGGCCATGGGGAGCTGGCCGTCGCGGCTCGACTGGACGGCGACGTGGTCGTCGTGACGGTCAGCGACAGGGGCCGGTGGCGACCTACCGCGGAACGCGGTGGCGGGTGGGGGATCTCGTTGATGGAGGCCCTCGTCGATGTCGTCGAGATCGATCGCCGGCCGAGTGGCACGGTTGTCACGCTGCGACGCACCGTGCGCCTCGGAGACCTGTCGTGAGCCCCCACGCCCATGTGCGCAGCGAGGACCTCGCCGGTGTCGACGGCACCCGGGTGGTCCGGGTGGTGGGCGAGATCGACCTCGCCAACGCGCACGACGTGCTCGACCTGATCCTCGGACGGGTCGTCGAGGGACACCACACACGTCGTCCTGGACCTGAGCGCGACGACCTACCTCGACAGCTCGGGTCTGGCCATGGTGTTCCGGCTTGGCCGAGCAGGTTGAGGACCAGCCGACAGCAGCTTCGCCTCGTGGTCCCCCACGGTTCGCCCATCAGGGCCGTCATCGAGCTCACCTCCGTCGACCGGGTCGTGCGCGTGGACACGTCCGTCAAGCGACGCGGTCGGACCCATCGCTGCTGACGGTCCGGTGCTGCTGCCCGGCAGCCCACGATCGTCGGTATGCCGCGTGCGCGGGAGGGTGGCCAGGTATCAGGCAGTCGACGTGCGCCGGAGCGTCAGCCGGCGCGGTGGCGGCCGGACTCTTCGACGGTCTCGCGCGGTGCGCTGCTCGACACCGTGTCGCTGACCTTGTCGGTTACCAGGTCCTTCGCGGAGGTGATGGCGTCACCGGTCTTCTCGATCGTCGACTCGGTCTTCTCCTTGACGACGCCGATGAGCTCCTCGCCCTGCGGCGTCAGCACCCCTCGACCCTCACGGCGCGCCGGAATTGCGACCACGGCGACCACGGCAACCGCCAGTCCGACGCAGATGAGCATGCCGATGATGAGGGTGACCATGCTTACAAGGGTGCCTCTCGCGGCGGGAATGCTCAAATCGACCCGCCGCACCCGGGCGCGTCGCGGCGCCGCGTCGGGGACGGCGGCATACTCGCTGACCTGCCGGTTTGTCGGGCTCCGGTCGGGTGGGCAAAACGGGTCAGGCGCTCTGGGCCGCCACGTCGCGAATCCGTTGCGAAACCACAGTGGTCACACCGTCACCACGCATCGACACACCGTAGAGCGCGTCGGCGACCTCCATGGTGCGCTTCTGGTGGGTGATGACGATGAGCTGGCTGGAGTCGCGCAGCTCCTCGAAGAGGGTGATCAGCCGGCCGAGGTTGGCGTCGTCGAGGGCCGCCTCCACCTCGTCCATGATGTAGAACGGGCTGGGGCGGGCCTTGAAGATCGAGACCAGCAGCGCGACCGCGACCAGCGACCGCTCGCCACCGGACAGCAGCGACAGCCGCTTGATCTTCTTGCCTGGCGGGCGGGCCTCGACCTCGATGCCGGTGGTCAGCATGTTGCTCGGGTCGGTGAGGGTCAACTTGCCCTCGCCACCGGGGAACAGCCGGCTGAAGACGCCCTCGAACTGGGCAGCGGTGTCGTGGAAGGCCTCGGTGAAGACCCGCTCGACGCGCTCGTCGACCTCGCGGACGATGTCGAGCAGGTCGCGCTTGGACTTCTTGAGGTCCTCGAGCTGCTCGGTGAGGAACTTGTGCCGCTCCTCCAGCGCCGCGAACTCCTCGAGCGCCAGCGGGTTGACGCGACCGAGGGCACTGAGCGCACGCTCGGCCTTGCGCAGCCGCTTCTCCTGCGTCTCGCGGACGTAGGGCCCGGGCTCGGGGATCTCGTCGGGGTTGTCGTCCGGCCCGACGACGAACGGCACGAGCTGGTGCGGACCGAAGTCCTCCATCAGCGCCTCCGGCGAGATGCCGAGCTCCTCGACAGCCTTGGCCTGCAGGGTCTCGATCCGCAGCACCTGCTGGGTGCGGGCCACCTCGTCGCGGTGCACCGTGTCGGTGAGCTCGCGCAGGTCGTCCTGGAGGACGGCGACCTCGCGGCGCACCACCGTGAGGGCCTGGTCGCGCTCGGTGCGCTCCTGCTCCGCACTGGTGCGCTGGCGGGCCGCGGTGTCGAGGGTGGTGGCGATGAGCGTGCTCGCGTATGCCGCGCCGCGACGCACAGCCTCAGCCACCGTGGCCTCGCGCTTGCGGCGTTCCTGGCGGGCAGCCAGTCGCTGCCGGGCGGCCAGCTCGTTGCGGGCAGCGCCTTCGAGGGAGTCGGCGCGACCCTTGAGGGCGCGGGCGCGCTCCTCCTTGGTGCGCAGGGTGAGTCGGAGCTCGGTCTCTGCCGTGCGACCACGGCTGGCCTCGAGCTCGAGGCGGTCGCGCTCGTCCGTGCCGGGGTCCTGCGACTCGGTCGGCTCGGCGCTGGCCTCGTCGAGGCGTTCGGTGAGGCCGGCGAGCTCGACGCGGTCGGTCTCGAGGGCGGCCGTCGCGTCGGCGATGGAGCGTTCGGTGCGCTCCGCCTCGGCCTTGGCTGAGCGGACCGTGGCGCCGAGGTGACCCAGTCGCTCCGCGACCGCTGCCATCTTGGCGTCGGAGTCGTGCAGCCGCTCGAGCGCGTGCTCGACGTCGTCGCTGGCGACGCGGTGGCGCTCCTGCGCGGTGGTCAGGGCGAAACGGGCCTGCTCGCCGCGTCGGGTCGCGTCGGCGACGCGGTCTCGGGTCTCGTCGACGGCCGACTGGATCTCGATGAGGCTGGGCGCGTGGCTGCTGCCGCCGCGGACGAACCCGGGGGCGAACACGTCGCCGTCGGTGGTCACGGCGGTGATGCCCTCACCTCGCGCGACGAGCGCAGCAGCGAGGGCGGGGTCGGCGACGAGGGCGACCCGGTCGAGCAGCTGCTCGACGGCGGGACGGACAGTGGCCGGCGCCTCGACGACCTCGCGGGCCCAGACGGCCGAACCCTCGAGCTGCGGCCAGGTGGACGGGTCGCTGGACGAGGCGGTCTGACCGACGAGGAAGGCGGCTCGACCGGCGTCGTCGGCGCGCAGGGTGGTGAGGGCGCGGGCGGCGTGCTCGAGGGACTCGACGGCGAGCGCGTCACCGGCCCAGCCGAGGGCTGCGGCGATGGCGGCCTCGTGACCGCCCTTGACCTGCAGAAGTGAGGCGACCGAGCCGACAATCCCGTGGCGCGAGTCGGCCGCTGCGAGCAGAGTGGCGGCGCCGTCCTTGCGGGACAGGCTGAGCTCGAGGGCTTCGAGGCGGGCGGTGCCACTGGTGCGGTCGCGCTCGGCGAGGCGCTCGGCCTCGCGGTGCTTCTCGACCTCGGCCTCGACCTGCTCGAGGACGGCGGCCGCCTTCTCGTAGGCCGAGTCCAGTCCTTCCTCGCCCTCCTCGTCGACGGCGACGGAGGCCTCGAGGGTCCTGAACTCCTGCTCAGCGGCGGCGGCGCGCTGCAACGACTGCTCGATGACCCCCCGGAGGCGACCGATCTCGGCCTCGCCGGCCTCGAGCCGGCTCCTGCGGGCGCCGACCTGGCCGGCCAGCTTGGCCAGCCCTTCACGGCGGTCAGCGGCTGCGCGGACGAGCCGCTGGAGACGCTGCTGCTCCGCGGCATACGCCTGCTCTGCGGCCTCGCGGGCGGCGGTGGCGGCCTCGAGCTCGGTCTTGGCCTCGCGGACCTCGGCGAGCAGGGCTTCCTCCTGCTTGCGCGCCTCGACGGCCTGGGCGCGCAGCTCCTCGGGGTCGCGCCCCGAGGTCTGCTCGTCCTGGCTGTCCTGGGAGAGCAGGCGGACGCGTTCGGCGGCCAGTGACTCGGTGGAGGTGAGCTTGTCGCGCAGCTGCTGGAGGGCGAACCAGCGCTCCTGCGCCTTGGCCAGCTCGGGCGCGGCGTCCTGCGCCTGCTGCTCGAGAGTGGCGAGGCGGCTGCGCAGCGTGGCCAGGCCCTCCTCGACCTCGGTGCGCTTGGCGATCAGCGCGGACTCGTCGGCGACCTCCTGCTCGAGGGTCGAGGTGAGCTGGACGAGGTCGTCGGCGAGCAACCGCAACCGGGCGTCGCGGGCGTCGGCCTGGACGACGGCGGCCTTGCGGGCGGCCTCGGCCTGGCGGCCCAGCGGACCGAGCTGGCGGCGGATCTCGCCGGTGAGGTCGTTGACGCGGGTGAGGTTGGCGTCCATCGACTCGAGCTTGCGGAGCGCCTTCTCCTTGCGCTTGCGGTGCTTGAGGACGCCGGCCGCCTCCTCGATGAAGCCGCGGCGCTCCTCCGGGGTCGCACGCAGCACGGCGTCGAGTTGGCCCTGGCCGACGATGACGTGCATCTCTCGGCCGATGCCGGAGTCGGACAGCAGCTCCTGCACGTCGAGCAGCCGGCAGGAGGTGCCGTTGATGGCGTACTCCGAGCCGCCGTTGCGGAACATGGTCCGCGCGATGGTGACCTCGGTGTAGTCGATCGGCAGCGCACC
Organism: uncultured Actinomycetota bacterium; assembly: GCA_963740865.1. Classification (GTDB taxonomy): domain Bacteria; phylum Actinomycetota; class Actinomycetes; order Actinomycetales; family Dermatophilaceae; genus Pedococcus. The sequence continues at coordinate 110,887 of CAVUGH010000003.1, read as the reverse complement.
GTCGGTGTTGTCGATCGTCAGCGACACCTCGGCGCGACCCAGCGGCGCCCGACCGGCGGTGCCGGCGAAGATGACGTCCTCCATCTTGCCGCCGCGCAGGCTCTTGGCGCCCTGCTCCCCCATCACCCAGGCGAGCGCGTCGACGACGTTGGACTTGCCGGAGCCGTTGGGCCCGACGATGCAGGTGATGCCGGGTTCGAGGCGCATCGTGGTCGCCGAGGCGAAGGACTTGAAGCCCTTCAGGGTCAGGCTCTTGACGTACACGAGCGGCTCGGCTCCTGGTGAGTTTGCTGGCGGGTCTGGATCGCGGCCACTGTACCCGCGGACCCGGCGACCTCCCCGCACCTTCCACCGTCCTGCGTTGCCTGTGCACCGTGAGACAGGAGTGACACCAGAGGTATGCCGCGTGGCTCCCTCCGCGCCCGCCTACCGCCCCTCCACCGCTGCACCTTCCGACTTGTTGCGCGCAGATCGTCACTGACCCGCGAAAGGGCTGCCCCGTGACCACCACACCGCAACAAGTCCTGGCCTCCCCCGACCTGTTGCCGCCAGATCGTCACCCACCCGCGAAACAGGCGTCCCGTAACCACCAGACCGCAACAAGTCGCCTGGGGGAGGAAGGCCTCGGAGGGTCAGGAGCTGGCGATGGCTTCGTGGTGATGGATGACCTCGGCGATCACGAAGTTGAGGAACTTCTCGGCGAACGTCGGGTCCAGCCCGGCCTGGTCGGCGAGGTCGCGCAACCGCGCGATCTGGGACTCTTCGCGCGCGGGGTCAGCGGGCGGCATACCCTCGCGGGCCTTGAGCTCGCCCACCTGCTGGGTGCACTTGAAGCGCTCGGCGAGCAGGTGGATCAGGGCCGCGTCGATGTTGTCGATGCTCGCGCGCAGGCGCACGAGATCATCGGGTGTCGAACGAGGTCCTGAACCCGATGAAACTCGTGACCCTGAACCGGCTGCGGAACTGGGCGTCTGTGCGGGCGAACTCACCCGGCAATCGTAGGCATGCCCGCTGCCACTGCGTCGGGCTGTCTCAGATCTTCACGTAGCTGGTCGTTGTCACGCTGCAACCGTTCGACGAGGTACTCGAGGTCACGCACGCGGCGGCGCAGTTCGACGGTCTCGAGCATCAGTCGCGGGTCAGACGCCACGCGATAGCCCACCAGGGCCTTGGCCATGTCGACTCCTTCTCCGCAGACGTCGGGGGATCGCGTGCTGCGGGTGTGCCCGAACCGGGCATCTCTCAGACTGACACTCGGACTCCCACCGGTCAATGGCGCACCGATGTGTTCACCTTCGATCACGGCGACTCACCGACGCCGAACCGCCCGCCACTCACCCCTCGCCCGACCCTCGCGGGCCCCGCCACTCACCCCTCGACGACCCGCCTGCTCAATCCCCGCCGAGCCAACAGCTCACTTCTCGACGAAACCCGCCAGCCCGTCCCGCGGCGAACCCCACGTCGTCACGCAGGTGTGGACCTCGCCCGGCCGCAGGTGCTGCGACGGGCGCTCCTCGATGAGCTCGACGAGGGCGCGGATGCGTTCTTCGTCGCCCTGCGCCACGACCTCGACCCGGCCGTCGCCGGCGTTGCGGGCATGACCGACGAGCCCGAGCTCGAGCGCCCGCGCGCGCGTCCACCAGCGGAAACCGACGCCCTGCACCCGACCGTGCACCCAGATGACTGCCCGGGCGGGACCGTTGTGATCCATCTGCACCACCCTCTCGGTTCAGTTGTACCGCCGGAAGGCCGGTCCTGTCAGCCGTCCAGTCGTCCGCTCGCCAGCCGTCCAGTCGTCCGCTCGCCAGCCGTCCAGTCGTCCGCCCGCCAGCCGTCCAGTCGTCCGCCCGCCAGCCGCCGCGGCATCAGGTCGTCAGGGGTGCCGCAGCCGGGGACGCGGCTGGCAGTGCGGGCACGAGAAGGACGACCGGTTCATGAAGGCTTCGCGCCGGATCAGCGTCCCGCAGCGGTCGCACGGCCGGCCCTCCTGGCCATACGCGTGCAGCGACCGGTCGAAGTAGCCCGACGCCCCGTTCACGTTGACGTACAACGCGTCGAAGCTCGTGCCGCCCTCTCCCAGCGCGGCCAGCATCACCTCGCGGGCGTGGTCGAGGACCCGCGCCAAAGTCGGCTTGGTCAACGACGAGCAGAGCCGTTCGCCGTGCACCTGCGCGCGCCACAGGGCCTCGTCGGCGTAGATGTTGCCCACCCCCGAGACGAGGGACTGGTCGAGCAGCGCCCGCTTCACGGCGGAGTCGCGGGTCTTCATCCGCCGGACGACAGCCGCCTGGTCGTAGCCAGCCTCCAGCGGGTCGGGCGCGATGTGCGCCACCGGTTCAGGCACACCGTCGGCGGTGAGCTCCGCGAGCGCCATCCCGCCGAAGGTCCGCTGGTCCACGAACCGCAGCTCCGGGTCGCCGTCGGCGAAGGTGAACCGCGCGTGCAGGTGCTTCTCCTCGGGCGCGTCCGACGGCTCCACGAGCAGCTGTCCGCTCATCCCGAGGTGCGCGATCAGCCCCTGCTGGTGGCCGTCAGTGGCGCGCAGCACGAGCCAGAGGTACTTGCCCCGCCGCCTCGCCTCCTCGATGTGGTTGCCCTCGAGTCGCGCGGCCAGGTCGAGCGGGCCGGGCAGGTGCCGCCTCGTCACCCGGGCGCCACGGAACTCGGCGCGTTCGATGGTGCGCCCCACGACGTGGTCGGCCAGGCCGCGACGGACCACCTCGACCTCGGGCAGCTCAGGCATGGGGCAACTCAAGCATGCGAGGCCGACACCCCTGTGGCCCGGCCTCCACGGACGTGCGTATGCCGGGTACTCGCCTAGGAGGGCGAGCCCGCCACGGCATCCTCGTCGGCAAGTGCGTCGTCGGCGAGCGCATCAGCGGCGTCAGAGCCAGCCGCTGCGCCCGTCGAACCGGGGTTGGCCCGCTCGGCCGCGCGCGCGCTGAGGGCCCGCCAGGCGAGCTCGGCAGCGCGCTGCTCGGCTTCCTTCTTCGACCGACCCGTGCCGGTGCCGAGGACCTCGTCGCCCACGACTGCCTTGGCGTAGAAGGTCTTCTCGTGGTCCGGGCCCTCTTCCTCGACGCGGTACTCCGGGACACCCTGGACGCTCGACGCGGACAGCTCCTGGAGGCTGGTCTTCCAGTCCAGGCCGGCGCCGAGGGTCGCGCTGGCGGCCATGAGGGGGTCGAGCAGGTGGTGCACGAGGTTCGCCGCGGCGACCATGCCGCAGGACAGGTAGACCGTCCCGATGACGGCCTCCATCGTGTCGGCGAGGATCGAGGCCTTGTCGCGGCCACCGGTGCTCTCCTCGCCGCGGCCCAGCATGACGTGGTCACCCAGGCCCAGCGTGCGGGCCACGTCGGCCAGCGCACGCATGTTCACTACGGCGGCGCGCAGCTTCGCCAGCTGGCCTTCGGGCAGGTCCGGGTGGGCGGCATACAACGTGTCGGTGACCACGAGCCCGAGGACCGAGTCGCCGAGGAACTCGAGGCGCTCGTTGTTGGGCAGGCCACCGTTCTCGTACGCGAATGAGCGGTGCGTGAGGGCACGCGAAAGCAGCGACTCGTCGACGGGGCTGCCCACCACCTCGTTGAGGTGCTGGACGAACCCGTCGACGGGCCGCTGCATCGCGCTGTCCCCCGTGCCTGACGAGGTGGGGGACGGAGTGGGACTCACGCGCGGTTCAGACTGACTCAGCCCTGGTGCTCGGTGCGCTCGGCCGGCGTGTAGTGACGACCCTTGTAGTAGCCGCAGGACGGGCAGGCGATGTGGGGCTGCATGGCAGCCTTGCACTGCGGGCACGTGGTGAGCGTGGTCGCCGTCGCCTTCCAGTTCGCACGACGCGAACGGGTGTTGGAGCGCGACGTCTTCCGCTTCGGGACAGCCACGTCAGTTCCTCTTCTCTTCGGTGTTGCTGTGGGTGGTGCCCTGGACGCTGCCCAGGAGGTCTGTGGTTTCGGGGGACAGCGCGCTCAGCGCAGCCCACCGGGGGTCGAGCACTTCGTGGTGGTGGTCCGGGTCGTCTGCCAGGCGCGCCCCACACTCGGAGCACAGTCCCGGACAGTCGTCCCGGCACACGGGCTTGAACGGCAGTGCAGGCACCACCGTGTCCAGGAGCACGGGTTCGAGGTCGAACAGGTCTCCCACGAGGGTGTGCTCCTCGGCCTCGTCGTCGTCCGCTCCCACCTCACGGTGGTGGGCTGCACGATCGGCGTAGGCGAACAGCTCCTGGAAGTTCCCGTCAACCTCGCGGCTGACAGGGTCCAGGCACCGCACGCAGGCGCCGGTCGCCGTGGCGCGGACCGAGCCGGTGACCAGCACGCCCTCGACGACGGACTCGAGCCGGAGTTCCAGCTCGATCGTGGACCCCTGCGGGACCGCGATGACGTCCGTGCCGAAGTCGGCAGGTGCCTCGATCGTGCGCTGTAGGCGTTCCATGGAACCGGGTCGCCGACCGAGGTCCGTGGTGTCGAAGACCAGCGGCGATCGGGGGTTCAGGTGTTCCATGGCTCCAGCAGACGTCGAGTGACTCGGGCTTCACCTCGGGCGAGGACAAGACCGACGCACGAGATTACCGGAGCACGGGCCAGTCCCCCAAATGCGAGGGTATGCCGCGTCGTCGCCCAGGCGCGCGCGAGCCCCTTCAGCGCGCCGCAGCAGGGGACGTTGCCCGGTCCAGCGCAGCTCCCAGGACCGGCGCGAGGGTGCGGACATAGGTCGCGGTGAGGTGGTCGCCGGCCCGGTGGATGGCGACGTTCCCGATGGCCACGGGGCACCGCTGGACCGGGCAGATCCAGTCGGTGAGGTCGACCAACGGCGTGCCAGACGCCGTGGTTGCCACGCGCTGGGCAGGCAGCCCGCTACCGGCCACCGCCGGCTCGCGGTCGAACGCGCACCGGCTCAGCTCGTGCGGGTGGCGGGCCGTGCAGACGTCGAGGTCGTTGGGCGACACCGGACTGTCCCCGAGGACCACGACGGGCACACCGGCGTCCCGCATCTCGGTCCAGCGGTCCGACAGGCCAGCCACCAGGGAGGCACTCGTGGCGCCGTCGCCGTCCCAGGCCGACGCGGCATACCCGGACGTCAGCAGGAGGTCGGGAGGGTCGGCGCGGAGCCGGTCGACGACGCGGCGGTTCCACTCGTCGCACGCCGGGTAGGCCTTGCCGGCGTTCTGGGCGTGGCCCGCGGCGAAGGTGCAGGCGGACTTGCCGTAGGTCACGATCCGCCAGCCCCGGTCGGGCGCCAGCCGTTCGAGCGCCGGCAGCCACTGCATCGCCTTGGAGTCCCCGACGAGGGCGACCGTGCTCGCTCCTCCGGCCACCCCGAACTCGCACGCCACCGGCTCCTCGACCAGCCGGTCGACCTGGCAGCGGTCGACGTCTGCCTGCGGGCGGTCCTTGCCGGAGAGCTGCGGATCCGGCGTCAGCCACTCCCAGTCGTCGATGGCGTAGGTCGCCGGGTCGGTGCTGGGTGGCGAGCTGAGGGTCGCGGCGCCGAGGGTCTCGACGGCAGGACGCGCGCCGGCCACCGGCGTCGTCCGGAACGGCGACGACGCCTGGGTCAACGGCAGGGCGGCCAATGCGCCGACCGCCGACAGCGCGAGCCCCATCGCCAGGACGGGGCGGGTGCGGGCGGCCAGCGCCTTGCTGTGGTGGATCGGGCTCTCGAGGAACCGGTGGCTCAGCCAGGCGGGGACCACCGAAAGGGCGACAGCGAGCGCCTGCTGGGTCGCGCCGAGACCGTCGAACGCCCACTCGCTGAGGATGAGCGCCGGCCAGTGCCACAGGTACAGCGAGTAGGACAGGCCGCCGATCCAGACCATCGGCGCGGCGCCGAGGACACGCACCGGGCCACCGGGTGTGCCGGTCCAGCCCGCGTAGAGGACGGCCGCGGCGCCCACGGTCGGCACCAGCGTCCACCCTCCCGGCGTGACCGCACCGGCTGGCAGCCAGCAGGCCGAGCCCAGGACCGCGGCCAGCCCCACCCAGCCGACCGCTGCGGCGGCAGCGGGACTCGCGGCTGCCCTGGCGAGGCCAGCGCCGGGGCCAGTCGGCGTTGGTATGCCGTGTCGGCGCCTCCCTGCCCGCGCACCAGACCGCGAGCGCGGCGCCCACGCCCAGCTCCCAGGCGCGCGTGGTGGTGACGAAGTAGGCCCGCGCCGGGTCGACGGCGCCCAGCCACACGGCATACCCGAAGGAGGGGATCGCGATGGCGGCCAGCAGCGCGCCCACCGCGGGCACGCTGGGGCGCCGACCCAGCCGCCGGAGGACGAGCGCGAGCGCGATCAGGGCGAGTGGCCAGATGACGTAGAACTGCTCTTCGACCGCCAGCGACCAGAAGTGCTGCACCGGCGAGGGGATGCTGTCCGAGGCGAGGTAGTCGACGGCACGGTGTGAGAAGACCCAGTTGACGACGTACAGGGCAGCCCCGGCGATGTCGGTGCCGATCTCCCGGCGGCGCAGGCCGGGGACGGCGAACCAGGCGACGAGGGCCGTGACGACGAGGACGAGGATCGCCGCGGGCAGCAGCCGGCGGATCCGGCGGCCGACGAAGCGGGCCCAGCCGATCGTGCCCGTGGTGAGGAGCTCGCGGACGAGGATGCTGGTGATGAGGAATCCGGAGATGACGAAGAAGACGTCGACCCCGAGGAAGCCGTTCTGCAGCGGAACGCCAGCGTGGTAGGTCATCACCAGCAGGACGGCGATGGCTCGCAGCCCCTCGATGTCGGGCCGAAAGCGTTCCGGCCGTGGGGATTTCGAGGTCAGGTCAGTGCTCCCGCAGGCGTGCCAGGAGCGCGTCCCGCACGCGGTCGCTGACCAGCCCTGAGACATCGCCGCCGTAGCGCGCGACCTCCTTGACCAGCGAGCTGGAGATGTGTTCGAGGCTCGGGTCACCCGGCAGGAAGACGGTCTCGATCCCGGTGAGGTGCCGGTTCATCAGGGCCATCGGCAGCTCGTAGGCGAAGTCGGTGCTGCCCCTCAACCCCTTGACGATCGCCGTCGCCTCGACCTCACGGCCCACGTCGACGAGCAGCTTGTCGGCGAACAGCTCCACCCGGACGTTGTCGAGGTCGGCGCACCCGTCGAGGATGAGGTCGCGGCGCTCGTCGGCGCTGAAGGTGCCTCGCTTGGCCGGGTTGTGCATGACGGCCACGACGACCTCGTCGTAGAGCGCCGCGGCCCGCCGGATCACGTCGGCGTGGCCGAGCGTCACGGGGTCGTAGGAGCCGGGGCACACACACCGTCTCGTCGCTGCACTCGTCACACGGGCACGCTAGCAGCGGGGCCGGCCCCGGCCGCCTCCCGGCAGGGTCCTGGGGCGCGGCTCCCCGCGGTCTACTTCTCCTCGTCCTCGTCGTCGGCCGGCAGCAGCCCGTCCTTGTGGGCCTTGGCGACGATCTCGCGGACGTTGGTGATCGACCCGGCGCCGGCCTCCAGGAGGCGGTTGCGCTCGGTCGCCCACTTCACGCCGAGGTCCTGGCGCACGTCCTCGGACACCTCGGTGCGGGCCGGGTTGAGGATGGTCTGCTCCTCCTCGCCGATGTGGTGGTTCAGCGCGGTGGCGAGGTCCTCGACGGCGTCGTCGAACTTCTGGGTGTCGGTGCCCTTGCACTCCAGCAGGGCTAGCAGCGCCTCGTTGCCCTCGGCGTGCTCCTCCTCGCCGTGCTCGGCCTCGTGGGCGGTGATGGCGTCCTTGCGCTTGAGGTTCGTGTAGACCTTGGCCTCCTCCGCCTCACCGTGGGCGATGAGGACGGCGGCCAGGGCAGCCCGGGCCGCCTCACGGTCCGCTGTCGCGTCACGAAGGTCGCGCAGGAGGGCTTCGAAGAGGCGGTGGTCGTCGAGGATCAGGTCGACGACGTCGCCACTGGTCGGTCGGGGAATCTCGTAGTCCGTCATGCCCATACCCTCTCCCACCTGCAGCGATGCCACACCTCGGCAGTGGACGTGAGACCTGGTCCCACCCATCGGACGCCCGGTTTGGAGTCGGCGCACCGGGTGCGACACGGTGGAGGGGTTCCTGACTCCCATCGCCTGACACATCGGCAAAGAAGGAGAGCCCATGCTCACCCTGACCGAGAACGCCAGCACGATCGTGAAGACCATCGTCGACCAGAACCTCAGCACCGAGGACGCCGGTCTGCGCTTCAGCCAGGAAGGCGTCGAGACCGGCGGCCTGACGGTGACCACCGCCGAGCAGGCCCTGCCCGGTGACGCCGTCGTCGAACAGGACGGCGCCAAGGTCTACCTCGACGAGACCGCCGCTGTCGCGCTTGGCGACCAGGTCCTCGACGCCGCGGTGGACGAGACCGGGGGCGTGCAGTTCAGCCTGCTGCCCTCCTCGCCCGCGGTCTGACCGACCCGCACCAGCGACAGAGCCCGACCGCATCGCGGTCGGGCTCTGTCGCGTCCGGGCGGGGTCTGCGCCGGGGCTGCGCCAGCCTCTGCCGCAGGTCAGGCGACGACGTCGGGGACCCGAGGGCCGGCGAACCAGATCTTCGTCTCGCCGTAGCGCCGCTCCCCCTCCAGCTCGAGCGCCTCGGGCCACGCGGGTTCCGGTGAGCGAGAGGACCGTTCGACCACCAGGAGCGCCTCGGGGTCGAGCCACTCCTGCACGACGAGGGCCGCAAGATCCGCGGCCAGCGCCTCCTCGCTCAGCTCGTAGGGCGGATCGAGGAAGACCAACGTCTGGGGTTGCGCCGGTGCCGAGGCCAGCGCCTTCTGAACCGTGGTGTGCCGCACCGTGATCCCGGGTATGCCGAGGGCTCCCGCGTTCTGCTGCGCCACCTTCGCGGCGGCCTTGTCCGACTCCACGAGCAGCACGCTCGCAGCGCCGCGGCTGGCGGCTTCGAGACCGAGGGCGCCAGAGCCGGCATACAGGTCCACCACTCGCGCACCGAGGAGCACCTCGAGGTGCTCGAGGCGGGAGAAGAGGGCTTCCCGGACCCGGTCACTGGTCGGTCGGGTGCCGGAGCCGGCTGGGGTGGCCAGTCGCATGCCACCGGCCCGCCCACTGATGATCCGCGTCACGGCGGCAAGGTAGCGCACGTCTGTGCACAGCAGATGGTCATGCTGCGCAGAGACTGCATCGGTGCGCAGTCTGCCCAGGGTCTGTGCACAGACCCTGGGCGCGCAGACGTCGCCACCACGGGGTCAGGGCGCGTGGACCAACGGGTCGTCGCGCAGGACGTCGAGCAGGAGCGCGAGGACGGCGTCCGGCCGCTCCATGGACGGCAGGTGACCCGCCCAGTCGAGCTCGACCAGCTCGGCACCGGGGATCTGCTCGCCGAGGTGGGCGGCGAGGGTGCGGAAGTGGCCCAGGTCGTGAGCGCCGGACACGACGAGGGTGTCGACCGCGAGCGATGTCGGGTCGACATCGATACGTCGCATCGACGGCGGCGGGTCCTGCTCGTCGGCGGCCAGCTGCACCTCGTAGGCGCGCCGCTGCATCGTCGCCACGAGCTCTCGCACCTCCGGTCCGGCCTCCGGCCGCACCCAGGTGTCCACGGTGAGCGCGACGGCGGCTTCGACGTCGCCGGCCTCGAGCAGGCGCTCCTCCTCGCCGCCGTAGGCCTCCAGGGCGGGCGCGTCCTCCGCCGAGGGCTCCAGCCCACGGTAGGCGGAGCAGAGCAGGACAAGGGACGACACCCGGGCGGGATGGGCCGTCGCGAGCTCCATGGCCACGCGCCCGCCATAGGACGACCCGACCACTGCGGCGCTGCCCACCCCCAGGGAGTCGAGCAGCGCGTCGAGGTCGTCGGCGTCGGCGTACTCCTCCCCCGGCTGCGGCGTGTCGCCGAAACCTCGCAGGTCTGGGCGGATCACGCGGAACGTGTGGCTGAGCGCGGGGACGAGCGGGTCCCACATGCGCCGGTCCGCGACGCCGGCATGCAGGAGCAGGACGGCATCGCCGGAACCGGAGTCATCATGGGAGAGCAGCACGGTTCGAGACTAGGGCGCGGAGCGGTTTCGCCGCCGCTGCATTTTCGGTCAACCACGGTCGGTTTCATACCGGCCGTGATCCGCCGCGGTCATGATCGGCCCCGACGTGGTCAGCCGCGATCGAGGAAGGCGGCCTGCTCCTCGTCGACCCGCTCGGCCAGCACGGCCGCCAGCACGGGATGTCCCGCAAGGTCCGGATCGGCGGTGATGATCGCGACGGCGTCCTCACGGGCTGCGTCGATCAGCTCCTCGTCGCGCAGGATCGAGAGCCACTCGAGCTGGTTGCGACCACCCGACTGCCTGGCGCCCAGGACATCACCCTCACGCCGCTGCTCGAGGTCCAGACGGGCCAGCTCGAACCCGTCGCTGGTCGCGGCCACCGCCTCGAGCCGAGCCAGGGCGGCCTCTGCGTCGGTGCTCGTCATCAGCAGGCAGAGCCCGGCGTGCTGGCCCCGACCGACGCGACCACGCAGCTGGTGCAGCTGGGAGACCCCGAAGCGGTCGGCATCCATGACCACCATGACGGTCGCGTTGGGCACGTCCACGCCAACCTCGATGACGGTGGTCGAGATGAGCACGTCGATCTCGCCCCGGGTGAAGCGCGCCATGACGGCGTCCTTGTCCTCGGGCGCCAGCCGCCCGTGGAGGACGCCGATGGTGAGCCCCGCGAGCGCCGGGTTGTCGCGCAGCGTCGACTCCACGGCATACACACTCGCCATCTCGCGCGGCGCCTCGACGGGTTCGCCCTGCTCGTCGAGGACGGGCGGCAGGAACGGCTCGTCCTCCACCCCCTTGTCGTCGCCACCGATGCGAGGACAGACGACGTAGGCCTGGCGCCCTGACCGCACCTCCTCGGCGATGCGTTCCCAGGTGCGCTGGACCCACCGTTCGTTGTGGCCCGGCACGACGTGGCTGGCGATCGGTGCCCGCCCGCGCGGCAGCTCGCGGAGGGTGGAGGTCTCCATGTCGCCGAACACAGTCATCGCCACGGTCCGAGGGATCGGCGTGGCCGTCATGACGAGGACGTGCGGCGGCTGCTTCCCCTTCTCCCGCAACGCATCTCGCTGCTCGACCCCGAACCTGTGCTGCTCGTCCACGACAACGAGGGCGAGGTCGTAGAAGGAGACGTTCTGCTGGATGAGGGCATGGGTGCCGATGACGATCCCGGCATCGCCTGACGCGGCGTCGAGCAGCGCCCGCTTGCGCGCGAGGGTGGACTGGGACCCCGTGAGGAGGGTGACCTGGGTGCCGATCTCGGAACCCCCGAGCATCCCTGCCTCGGCCAGGTCGCCGAGCATCGACGAGATGGACCGATAGTGCTGCGCCGCAAGGACTTCCGTAGGCGCCAGGAGCGCAGCCTGACCACCGGCGTCGACGGCCGCGAGCATGGCCCGCAACGCGATCACGGTCTTGCCCGAACCCACCTCGCCCTGCAGCAGTCGGTGCATGGGTGTGTCCCGAGCCATCTCCTCTGCGAGCACCTCCCCCACCTCACGCTGCCCGGCGGTCAGCTCGAACGGCAGCCTCTCGTCGAACGCCGCCAACAGACCGCCCTCACGTGGGCGCCGCGCCAGGGTCCGCTCCAGCGACTGACGGTGACGACGCTGGGCGAGCGCCGTCTGCAGCACGAACGCCTCCTCGTAGCGCAGCCGCTTGCGCGCGACCTCGACCTGCGGCCACCCACTCGGCTGGTGGATGCCGCGCAGCGCCTCGAGCCGCGACGGCAGCCGACGGGCCGCCGCCACGTCCGGCGGCACGACGTCGCGCACCTCGTCGAGCTGGTCGAAGACGAGGTTGAGGCTCTCGATCACCGTCCAGTTCTGGACCCGCGGGATCTGCAGGTAGATCGGCAGCAGCTTGCGTCGCGCGTCGAGGCCGTCGGAGTCGGGCGGCAGGATCTGGTAGTCCGGGTGGGTCAGCTGCCACTTGCGTCCGTAGCGACCGACCTTGCCAGCAAAGATCGCCCGGGCTCCCGGGACCAGCCGGTCCTCGTGCCCGTAGGGCTTGAAGAAGGTGACCTCCATCTCGACCGTGCCGTCGGTGATCGTGGCCGTCAGCATCCGCCCCCGGCGGTTGCGCATCGGTCGGGTCACGGCCTCCTTCACGTCGGCCACCGCCACGACGTACTCGCCGTCGGTCAGGCTGGTGAGGTCCGCGTCGAAGCTGGTGTAGCGCCGCGGCCAGAATCCCAACAGGTCGCCGACCGTGTGCAGGTCACGCTCCTTGGCGAGCTTGGGAGCCGCGGTGGAGACCAGCTTGGTCAGCTTGGTGCTCTCGTCGACCACGCCTACTCGACTCCGAGCAGCAGGGGGTAGTGCGGCTGACCACCCTCGATCACGCTGACCTCGACGTCGCGGTGCCCACGCTCGATACGGGCGCCCAGCGACTCGGTGAGCCCGGGAGGAGCGTCGGCACCACCGATCACGGTGACGATCTCCCCGCCACTGCTCAACAGCCGGGCCACCACATCGATGGCGACCTCCTCGAGGTCGGACCCGACGATGACGACGTCTCCCGCGACTGCCCCCAGGACGTCACCCGGCTCGCACGGCCCGGCACTGGTCAGCGCCTGCTTGCTTGCCACCGCGACCGCGCCGTGACGGGTCGCCGCAGCGGCGTGGCTCATCTGGGACGCGTTGCGCGAGGCGCTGGCGCTGGCGTCGAACACGGCGAGCGCCGCAAGCCCCTGGACCGCCGTCCGCGAGCGCACGATGTGCAGCGTGATGCCCTCCTGCTCGGCAGCACTCGCGGCAGCCTCGGCCGCCATCACGGTGTCACCGTCGTTGGGCAGCACGATCACCTCGAGCGCGTGCGCGGCGCGGGCCGCGTCGAGCAGCTGGCCGGCGGACGCGCGCTTCCCCGGTCCGCTGGCCACGACATGCGCACCCGCCTCCTCGAGGACCTCGGCCAGTCCCGGCCCGGCGGCACACGCAACCACGGCCACACCAGCGGCGGGCACTCGAGCCACCTGGTCGGCAAAATGGGTCACCCGCACCCGGTAGGGACGCCCTGCATCGAGGCCCGCCTCGACCGCGGCACCGACGTCGTCGACGTGCACATGGATGTTCCACAGCTCCGGCCCACCCACGACGAGCAGCGAGTCGCCCAGGCCGTCGAGAGTGTCGCGCAGGGTCGCCACCCGCTCCTCGTCGCTGTCCCGCAACAGATACATGACCTCGTATGCCGGTCCGTCGAGGACGAGGTCCCCCTCACCGGTGGGCGAGCCACCGGTCGCGCCGGTCGGCGTGACGACGCCCCCCGCGTGGCTCCAGTCCTCGCGGCGGCGCATGGAGTGGTCGGCGAAGACCTCCATCCGCTCCCCCACGTGGGCGTCGTCCTGGTGGACCACCCGCGCCAAGGCCTCCAGGAGCAGGAGGTAGCCCGCGGCCCCCGCATCGACGACGCCCGCGCGCTCGAGAGCGGGCAGCTGGGACGTGGTCGCCTTCAGGGCCTCGGTCGCAGCGTCCAGGGCATCCTCGGCCACGGCGGCCAGCCCACGGTCGACGGCAGCTGCTCCGGCAGCGGCGGCCGCGCGGGCGACGGTGAGGATGGTCCCCTCGGCCGGCCTGGTGACGCTGGCGTAGGCGCGCTGGCTGGCCCGCTCGAGTCCGTCGGCGATGATCGCGGCGTCGGCGACGTCCCTGCCACTCTCGGCGATGGCCTCGGCGAAGCCGCGCACGAGCTGGCTGAGGATCACCCCAGAGTTGCCGCGGGCGGTCAGCAGCAGTGACCGAGCCATCGCCGAGCACTCCTGCGCAAGGGAGGCCTCGCCGAGAATACCGGCCTTCTCGTGCTCGGTGCGGACCGAGTCGAGGGCGGCGTCGAGACTCAGGTAGAGGTTGGTGCCCGTGTCGCCGTCAGGGACGGGGTAGACGTTGAGCGCGTCGATCTCCGCCCGGCGCGCGGCGAAGGCGGCGCGGGTGAGCACAGCCCATCGCCTCGCGTCCACGGCACTGAGGGCTTCGAGCACGGTGGCAGGCTAGCCGCAGCGGCCGTCATCGGCCCCGTTTTGGCCGTTGCGCCACACCTCGGCTACTCTTGACCGGTTCCCATGGACCTCTGCGTCGCTGGCCTGTGCCCGCGCGAGGAGACACCGGGGGCCACCCCCATTTCTTGTACCAATCGATTTCAGGAGAACACCCGTGGCTGCCAACTGCGACGTCTGCGGCAAGGGACCGGGCTTCGGTCACAACATTTCGTTCTCGCACCGCCGCACCAAGCGTCGCTGGAACCCCAACATCCAGCGCGTCAAGGCGTTCGTGGGTGCTGCTGGTGTGACCCCGAAGCGTCTCAATGTCTGCGCCTCGTGCCTCAAGGCCGGCAAGGTCAAGCGCTCCCTGACCAGCTGAGCCTGCCGACCGGCATACGCACCGAAGCCGATCTCCCACTGGGAGGTCGGCTTCAGTCGTTTCTGCTCTCAGGGCTGAAGTGGTCCCAGCCGCGCGCGGCCTGGGGCGCACCATCAAGGGTGACGCCCTCCCCCTGCGCCACGACGCCGATCGGCCACCAGCCTTCGGGCGGTTGGCTCGGGAACGTGGCGAGCAGGCTGTGCTCCTCCCCACCCGCCAGGACGCACTCGAGCGCGGCGTCGCCGACCGCACCAGCCACTGATGCGACGAACGGCTCCAGACCGTCCGCGCGCAGTTCCAGCCGCAACCCACTGGCTTCGGCGATGCGGTGACCGTCGCGGAGCAGCCCGTCGGACAGGTCGATCATCGCCGTGGCACCCGCATCGGCGGCCCGTGGTCCCTCCGGCCACGGCGCCTTCGGCCGGAGGTGGTGCTCCACGCACCACGTCCGTATGCCGGGTGGCTGGTTGCGCGGGTCGGCTCCCCCTTGCAGCAGCGCCAGACCGGCCGCCGAGCGGCCGAGGGTTCCACACACCGCCAGGATGTCTCCGACGCGGGCTCCGTTGCGCAGCACCGGATCGCGGCCCTCGAGATCTCCCAGAGCGGTCACCGACACCATGAGGACACCCTGGGGCGCGGAGGACAGGTCGCCACCCGCGACGACGACGCCGAGGTTGCCGGCCTCCGCGCCGAGGGTGCGGGCGAACTCGACCACCCAGTCCAACGACGTCGCGGGGTCGGCCACGAGGGAGACCAGGATCGCGGTGGAGGTGGCGCCCATCGCGGCCACGTCGGCGAGGTTCTGGGTGAGCAGCTTGGTGGCGACGTCGGCGGGGCTCGACCACTCGTCGAGCCAGTCACGCCCGCGGATCATCGAGTCGGTGGTCGCCACGGTGGTCGGACCGGTGCGCAGGACGGCGGCGTCGTCGCCGGGTCCGACGGCGAGAGAAGGACTCCCCTCGAAGAAGGGGAAGATCCGCCGCAGCAGGTCCGACTCGGACACATCCGCCATCGTCTGCGGCGACGTGACCATGACTTGACCTCCTCGTGACGGCCCGGGGGAGACGGGCGGGACACGGGCACGGTAGCGTCTGGCGTGGCCGAGGTGCGCCCCGGCCATGCGGTTCTCCCGGGTCTTAGAACAGGCTCTGTCTTAGAAACAGACTGTGCTATTAGGAAACAGAAAGCGTGAGGTGTCTCGTGGTGGTCCAGGCCTACATCCTGATCCAGACCGAAGTTGGCAAGGCGGCGTCCGTTGCCGAAGCCATAGCCGCAATTTCCGGTGTGGTCCTTGCTGAGGACGTGACCGGGCCCTACGACGTGATCGCTCGCGTCGAGGCCAACACCGTCGATGAGCTGGGCAAGCTCGTCATCGCCAAGATCCAGGACGTGCCGGGGATCACCCGCACCCTGACCTGCACCGTCGTCCACGTCTGAGCGCTCGACTCTCGACGTGAGCGTTGGCGCCCGCCTCACGGCCGCGCGCCCGCTGCGCACCACGACCACCGGCCTCCTCGTCCTCGGGGTGGCCGGTGGTCTGCTGTCGGGCTGCACCAGCGTCGTCCAGGTCACTCCCCCAGAACACGCGAAGGAATGCGAGTCGGCGACCGCCATGTGGCCCGACGAGGTGGCCAACCAGGGCACCCGCGCCGTTGACCAGAACGGCAGCGCGAAGGACGACGCCCGCGCCTGGGGTGACCCCGCGGTCATCGCCACCTGCGGCTGGCCGGCGCTCGGCCCCACCGACAAGGAGTGCCTCGACGTCGACGGCGTCTACTGGGTCGTCGAGCCGCTGAGCGACGGCGTGAAGTTCACGACCTTCGGACGCGAGCCGGCCATCCAGGTCCTCGTGCCGGAGGCCTACAAGCCAGAACCTCTGCTGTTGCCAGCCTTTGGGCCTGCCGCCAAGGCACTGCCGACGAACGGTCGCTCCTGCAAGTGAGGTGACCTGCGGTCCCGGCGCTTGGTCCCCTGCTGCCTGTGCGCTCCCCCGGTCTCGCGGGTGGGCGCTGCTCGGATCGCGGTGACAGCGGTGCTGTCTCGCAGCCCACGCGGCAGACTCATCACATGCGTGCAGCCCTGGCCGAGTGGGACTCCGGAGGGTTCGAGCGTTCGGAGCGATCAGTCGCAGGGCCCGCGGAGGCGGCGGCACTGTGCGCGGAGATCGAAGCTCAGGGGTGGACCACGCGCTGGTCAGCTTCAGCACACCTGACGACATGGTCTTGGCGCTCGGGCTTGGTGCGCCGGACTCGTGTGCTGCCTTCTGGGAGTCGGTCGATCCGCCCTACTTCCAGAGCCGCGGCCAGGACCTGGGTGGTGGCGGACCTGTGACCTACTCGTACGGTGGCCAACCGAGTGAGATGCCCGCAAGCGTGCGGATCTCCCGCGCGGAGGCGTTCGGGGCGTTGGACGAGTTCATAAGCAGCGGACGAAGGCCAGGGTGCATCGCATGCGACGAGACGTGAACCCCGCAGTTAGACATGGGCAATTCGGTCCGCGCGCTCGTAACGGGCTACCAAGGACATACCACGGCGAATAGCCATGAATGGCCCCGTTGTTCGTCAAACCTAGGCTGTGGATCGATTGTGCCCCGTACGAGGCTGAGTAGCATCCAACACGGGCGACGCAACGCATCCGGCAGTGGGCCGGATCCTACGCACCCTTCTGACAGGAAGGATCCACGATGTCTCGACCCAACTGGCGAGTCTCCTTGGCGGTGATCGGTTCCGCTTTCCTGGTCGTAACCGGCGCGCAAGCTGTCGCTGCGAAGGCTCCGCCCTCTCAAAGCGTGCCCGCCTCGGGCATCATCAAGGCTTGCTACCAGAAGAACCAGGGGATGCTGCGGCTGCTCGTCGGGAGCAAGACGTGCCGCCCCTCGGAGATCCCGATCTCCTGGAACATGCAGGGCATCCAAGGCCCCGCCGGACCTGCCGGGCCCGTCGGCGCAACTGGACCCGCGGGACCCGCTGGCCCCAGAGGTGCGACGGGTGCGACGGGTGCGACGGGACCTGCCGGACCCGTCGGGCCGGTCGGCGCGACCGGACCTGCCGGGCCTGCGGGACCTGCCGGGCCAGTCGGTGCAACAGGACCTGCGGGACCTGCGGGACCTGCGGGACCTGCAGGACCGCAGGGCGCTCCGGGAATCACGGGGCTTGCCGGGCTGACGTGTCCGACCGGGCAGTCCGTGACGGGCTTCTCGCCGGCCGGAACGTTGGTGTGCAGTGGGACCACACCACCGCCCACCTGCTCCCCCACGACGCTGACGAACTCGATCTCCGGTATCAAGGACAATGACTTCGACCAGCACTGGCCCGGTGGGACGGTCATGCTGGGCACGGCGACTTGCAACGTGACCCTCCAGCGTCCGTCGGGCAGCATCCTGCTGATCGGCACCCTCGGTGACGCGTGGCAGATCACCGGGAGGACTGGCTTCGGCGCGGCGACCCTGACTGTCAACCAGCCGAGCTGCAACTCGCCGGCCCCGGCGATCCCGAACGTCACGGCGAACCGACCCTCGTGCTCGTCCGCCTACGTGGGGATCCTCGGTGGCAGCCTCTCGACCGCCTCGGTCTCGATCGCGGCCAGCTGACCGCTCGGAACACACAGCTCAACAGGGGGCCGGTCCTGCGACCGGCCCCCTCTCATTTCTCTCCCCATTTTGCGTAGCCGTCGGCTTGCGGCGACAAGCCGTGTCCCTCGGAAACGGACCGGTGGATTGGGTTCTTGGGAGACTGGCCGTATGACAGCACCTGATCGTGACCGGGATACCGAAGGTCGGGCTCGCCAGGCCAGGCCGCGTGACGAGCTGGGTCGGCCGCTGCCGTATGGCGCCCAAGGAGTTGAGCCTGTCTCGGAGGAGCCGTTGCCGCCCGAGGAGACGTTGAGGACGGCCCGTGAGCTGGTGGCGGCTGGACGTCCATTTGCGGCCCACGAGGTCCTGGAGGCGCGCTGGAAGGCGGGGCCGGACGAGGAGCGGGACCTGTGGCAGGGGTTGGCGCAGGTCTGCGTGGCGATCACCCATGCCGCCCGCGGCAACGAAACTGGAGCGGAGCGGCTCGCAGATCGAGCGGGCACGAAGCTCGAGGCCTACGCCGCCACTGGACGCGCGACATACGGCGCCGACCTGAACGCGGTCATGGAGTGCGCGCGCAGGCACATAGGCGGATAGAGCCTTCCGTGCCCATGGCGCATGCCCCCCGCTCCGCTTTGCGGCGCAAGGCCGCGACACGGTTGGCGCGGTTCGCGGGAGCGGGAGGGCAAGGTCGGCCGATGAGTTTCCGCGTCGAGGACGGTCGTACCAGGCATGAGCCAATACCTTCTTTCCGTTCCGCATGACTCCGACGAGGAGCCGACCATGGAGACCATGGACCCGGCCGAGCTCGAGGCGGCGCTGGCCGCCACCGGCGCGATCCTCGAGGAGCTGACGTCCACCGGCGCCTTCGTCTTCGCGGGCGGGCTGATGCCGCCCTCGAGCGCGATCACCGTCGACCACACCGGCGAGTCGCTGAGCACCGTCAACGGCCCCTTCGTCGAAGCTCCCGAATACCTCGGGGGCTTCTGGGTCATCGATGTGGCTGATGAGAGGACTGCCCTTGACTGGGCCGCCCGTGCATCGAAGGCCCTCGGCGGCCGCATCGAGGTCCGCGCCTTCCAGGTTCCACCAAGCGACTGAGTTCGCTAGTCGAGCGGGTCTCGAGCTCGCCGTGATCGAGTGCGTCGTGATCGAGTGCGTCGGCGCATCGGCCATGCCTTGACCGGGCCGCGGTCACCACGCGTCAGCTGTTCAATCCGTCGTCGCAGGAGACTCGGCGACGCACAGGACTCCCCTGTTGCCGTCCTGGTCGGCGATCACGGTGAGCGACGGCGCGTCGCTGTCATCGACGACGGTCCCACCCGCGGCGACCGCGGCGGCGATTCGTTGCTCGGCCACCTCGGACGGCAGATACACCTCCACGTGGAACCGCTGAGCCGTGGTCGCGTGCTCCTCGGCGTCCCCGAACCACAGGTTCGGAACCCGTCCCGTGGCGTCCCGGATCTCGTCGCTGGGTGACCCGTGGCCCTGGGCCTCAGCGTTGCCGGTCAGCAGCGCTGCCCAAACTGGAGCGATGGTCGCGGAGTGAGCCGTGTCGAGGCCGAGTTCGATGACACTGACCGAGGCCGGGTCGGCGACGACCTCGTGGTCGGCAGCGATCTCGGTGATCCGGCGGGCGAGGTCGACGTCCTGCTGGGTCACCCACTCGACGACGTACTCGGTGCCCTCGTCGTCGCGGTAGATGGCGTCGGCGGTGACCAGCTTGAGGTCGACGTACTCACTGCCGATCGACACACGCGGGTGGTGTCCCAGCACGTCCCCGGCCTCGCCCACCGCGACGACGAACCGTGCGCCCGTGCCGAAGTCGTCGACCAGGTAGCGGGCGTGCAGTCCCTGTGCCAGCTTGCGCCAGTCGGTCAGCTTGGCCTCGGCGATCTCCTCGCCCTTCAGCATGTCCATGCTCGGGGACCCTATCCGTCGGTCGGCTTCAGCGCTCGTGCCCCACGGCATGACAAACACCGAAGGTGCACGGGGCATCTGGCTTCCGGCGATATGAGCAATCGGGCGGATTGCGCCATGACTACACGAATTTCGTGAGGCACACCCATGCGAATGGCGCATCGCCGAGCTGGGTGTCAAGGAATCCAGGCAGCCCACCGCGGGGTCATCCGACGGCCGCAATGGGCCCAGCAAGGCCGCGAAGGCGAATAGCGCAGCCGACTCTCTGTCTCAGGCTCATTTTTTGAGTGTCTGAGCCCCCGAGCTTCCAGTCTGTGCGGCGCGATACACGACGGAGGTCCCCTTGGCCAGGCCACCCGGCCCGCGAGACGACCCCTTCGTCAGAAGCACCCACGAGTCTCCCGCAGGCAACACGTGTGTCGCTCGGGACGCACGCACTCGGCATACGGGGACGTTCTCAGCGCAGCCGACAGGCGCGGCAAGACGCAACGCCTTGGGTCGCGGCAGCTCCGGAGGATGTCGTTGACAGGGAAGCCAGCCCGCGCATTTGCCAGCCGAACCCGGACCGTCAGCGAAGCCGGTACAGCTGCCTCGCCCGGTCTGCGGCGAGCAGACCGACAACGGCGGTGATAGCCAGCAGGACCGCTGCCCAGAGGACCCCCCACGACTTCAACCCGTCCGACGCGACGTTGCCGATGAGATCACCGTCGAACAACCCAAACATCACGCTGATCAGGCAGAACGCGCTGAGGAGGACAGCCGCGATCAGACCGACCGGAGGCCGCACGTTGCGTGCCGCCAACCACGCCAGGACGAGTTGCGCTACCCCGACCGGCAACGGCACGGTGAAATCGGTATTGAAGCCCCAAGCCTCGTCCCACGTGTCGGCGCCCGAGGCGAGGGCGATGAAGCCGCCGATCACGTCGCAGACGACCAACACCACCATGGCGAGGATGAGAGCTCGCCCGGAAGTCACCCACGGCGTGGCCCGAAACCGGTGAAAGGCTCCCGGTCTGCCGCTATCGGGCTGTCCATCCATGGACGAAGCATGGCACCGCGGCCGCTCCCACGGGCACACCCGAATAGCGCAACGACGCGGCGTGAAGACTGTTTGGATCGCACCATCAGCGCCCTTGGCACGCAAGCGCCCGGGCTACGCCGGTTCAATCGGTGATGCGCCGCCCCAGCCACACGGGTCGTGATGGGTCGCAGGATTCGGCGGCGACCCAGACGCCGTCGCCGACGGCGGGGACCCCCGGAGTGCCAGGCACGGGCAGGCACGCTTCGGCCCACACCGTTTCGTCTCCGCTGAGTTCTGGAACCCGAACGAGCAGACGCCGCCGGCCGAGCGGGTCCGTGTTGTCGAGCACCACACCCGCGTAGACCCCGCCGGTGAGGCGGGACGGCTCCTCGCTCTCATCGGTCTCGATGACCACGCGCCCCTGTTGCAGCAGCACCGACGCGTAGCCGCCACCCTGCCTGTAGCGCACCCCGATCGAGCCGTTCGCTGGCGGTCGCTGACCATGCTCGCCGTCTCCGAACTCGATGACGCTCGCACCATCATCGCGTCGGCTGACGACGTAGTGACAGTCGTCCGCGCCCGAGTCGGCGAGGTCCGTGACCTGGGTCCACCGCTGCCCGTCGACCTCGAGTTCGAAGCGGTGTCGACGACCCGCCGACCCGTGGCGACGTCCGGTGCCCAGGTACGCCTCGGCCGCGATCTCGTCGGCGTGGCGGCTGAGGAGCTCACCCACGAAGGCGAACAGCTCCAGCAGCGCCACACCCGGATCACTGTCGGTTGTGTCCGTCCAATCCCTCAACTTGGTGCGGGCACGGTCGACCAGGTCCTCAAGGTGTGGCCGGTCAGTACGGCCACGATCCCCGCTCATCGGCTCAGGTGTCCCGTCATGGACGCCAGTATCCGCGCGTCCACTGCTTCTAGCCATGCCATTCGTGGAGGCGGGAGGGTATGCCGCGTGGCCAGTTCATCGCCCAGAGCTCGCCCGGGCGGAGCATCCGAGATGGAACCACCTCCGGGACCCATCGCCGCCGCCATGCCGTCGCGCCGGATCACCCGTGGCCCGTGGAAGCGGCGCGGCACGTCTCTACCTCGTCGTCTCGGTTTGGTCCCGTTCGACGATGCGCTGCAGTTCGCTGGGATACACCACCGTTCCGCAGGACGGGCAGGGCTCTTGAATGGCATCCAGGTTCCCTAGCGCTCCGGCCAGGTCGGTGCGGCCACGGAAGGCGGTCACCGCGGCAAGGAGGTAGCGCAGGTGGTGGTCGATGGGGCCGTCCGTGAGCCGGTCCAGTGCCAAGGTCAAGGCGCGTGCCAGCGCCTCGTTGTATGCCGGCTCGAGGTCTTCCGGGACCTGGTCGGCGTGCGTGGCGATCAGCCCGAGCACGATCAGGTACTCAAGGCCCGCCTGGCGTGGGACGTCCTCCGCGAAGGTGACCAGATGGGGCGCAGCTGCGAAAGCAGCTTCGTAGGTCCTGTCCTCTGAGCAGAGTTCCGGCCACAGTTCCCTGAAGAGGTCCATCCGCGACGGAGTGGACTCGAGGGACCGGAGCGTTTCACGCGCGCTGCTTCCAGCACGACCCATCCGAGTGCTCAGTTCGTCCCAGTGGGCACTGTCCAACGGCAGCGGTTTCACCATGGGCAGCAGTCTGCAGTCCGACGAGCGAGCAAGCGAGTATTAGGAACTCGACGAGCTTTGAGACCGCCCGATCGCGGCCGTAGGTCCCAGCCACTGGGCCGACTTCGCGCCCTATGCGGCTGATCTCAACAGGGACGGGCGCTCACGCCACCCGTGAAGCGAGGCTGGAGTACCCGTCGTCGGACGTCTCTTGGCGGTGCGCGGAGGCCAGCCGGTCGGCGTCGCGTTCGGGAAGGAAGCCCGAGTCCCGGCGACAGTCATGGCAGACCGCGACGGCTCGTCGGCCCAGGTGGACGACCTCGATCAGGTGAGGGTGGCAGGCCTCTTCGGCTCCGTGGTGGTGGTCGCGTCGATGGACCGCGTCGACAGTGCAGGCGGCAATCGGGTCATCGGACTGCTCGTGCGTCGAGTCGAACATCGGGCCCGCCTTTCCGGAGGTCGTCGGTCATCCCATTGAACGCCTGACCGCGGCTTTGGCTGATCGGGTGATGGGCCGGACTCCACTGACAAACGGGGGATGGCGGATCGGGTAATCGCCCGCTTTCTGATGAGGGGTCAGGCGGCGACCAGCGCCGGCACAGGACCCACGACCGCGGATGACCCCCGGCGGCCGGGCCGCGGCCTTGGGCTAGTCGAGTTCTCTCCGCCGCCTGACAACACCTCAGTCCAGCCAGGTCCGCAGGGCGCTCGAGTTCGCGACGTACACCGCGAGCAGCACCGTCGACACCGCGATCGTGATCCAGTGCAGACGCCTGGCTCGCCGCGTGAGGGTCGGTTCTCGAGCCCGAAGCACCGACCCACTGACGAACGCCGCAAGACCAGCGGCCACCGGTCCGAGGAACGCACCGACCAGAAACCCCAACGGCCACAGGCCTTCGAGCGCGACGGGGATCTCCCGTGAGTCCACGTGCACCGGCAGGGCGACGAAGACAACGAAGGCAACGCTGCACGCCATGGCGACCGCGCAGGTGAGCAGTGCGTCGTGCTCTGCCTGTCGCGGCGTCAAAGCCTGCGCGCGGGACATGACGCCAGCGTGGCACCCAGGACGATGTCTGACCACCCCGGACCATGCACAGGCACACGTGGCAAGGCGTGCTGGCGCCGACCGATCAGAGAGTTCTACCGGAACGAACGCTCATCGGCAACGAGCGGAACTTGTTGACCGGCCGACTTGCGGCGGTCTGACGCAGGGTCGTGTAGCGCCGCATACGTAGGCCCTCGCTAGGAGCCATGTGCGAGCATCGCTGCCATGAAACCGCGCTGGCTCCTCGACAGAGAGGACCCCAGAACCGTCCTCGCGGGGTGCATCGCCATTCTCGTGTTCGGGGTGGCGATGGCCGCTCCGATGCTCGACAGCGGCATTCCGCTTGCCTTCCTGCTCATTTGGTACGTCGTCTCGGTCGGGCAGCTCATCTGGGCGGCGCTTCGCTACGGTCAGTGGCGGCGCCTCGACGGCTGAGAGTGGCGGAGCCAGGCTCCACGGAGTTAGCGCAGTCCGACGGGGCGGGTCAGGGCGAGCTGGATGAGCTCGTCGATCAGCTGGGGGTAGGGCAGTCCCGTCGCCTCCCACATCTGCGGATACATCGAGTGCGGCGTGAAGCCCGGCATGGTGTTGATCTCGTTGATGATGACGTCGCCGGTGTCGGTGTAGAAGCAGTCCACCCGCGCGAGTCCCTCGCAGCCGAGCGCCTCGAACGCCGCACCTGCGAGCCGCTGCACCTCGGCCGAAACCGTGTCCGGCACGTTGGCAGGGCAGGACAGGACGGCGCCGTCGTCGAGGTACTTCGCCTCGAAGTCGTAGAACTCGTGACCGCCATCAGCCGTCACCTCGATCTCGCCGACGTGCGAGACCCGCGGCCCGTCGGTCCCCCGGCCCTGCAGCACCGCGCACTCGATCTCGCGTCCGACGATCCCCTGCTCGACGATGACCTTGCGGTCGTGCTCGCGAGCCATCTCGATGGCACCCTCGAGCGCCTCAGGGCTCGAGACCTTCGAGATCCCCATGCTCGAGCCCGCACGCGCCGGCTTGACGAACACCGGGTAGTCCAGCGCCCCGACCGCGTCCATCGCCGCCGCCTTGTCGCGCTGCCACTGGGCGTCGGTGATCACGGCATACGGACCGACGGGGAGCCCGGCACCCGCGAACAGGACCTTCATGTAGTGCTTGTCCATCCCGGCGGCGGAGGCGAGGACACCCGACCCGACGTAGCGGATGTCGGCCATCTCGAGCATGCCCTGGATGGTGCCGTCCTCGCCAAAAGGCCCGTGCAGCAACGGAAAGACGACGTCGACCTCGCCCAGGCTCCGCGGGATCTCCTGCGGCTCCAGGGTCGTGAGCGTGCGGTCCGTCGTGGCCAGCGGCACGACCACGCCCGCACCGTCCGGCGCGACCTCTGGGGTGCGGTCAGCAGTCAGCTCGAGCAGCTGCGGGTCACCGTCGGAGAGCACCCAGTGCCCGTCGCGCGAGATGCCGATCGGGATGATGTCGTAGGCGTCGCGGTCGATCGCCCGCATCACGCCGGCCGCCGTCGCGCAGGACACGGCGTGCTCCGACGAGCGGCCACCGAAGACGATGGCGACGCGGGGCTTGTTGGTCGCGGGCTGGTCCGTAGTCATCGCCGCCGAGCGTATCCCGGCCATCCGCCGGGCACCCTTCGCGGCTCGCGTGGCGGCGCCCCTACGCTGACCGGGTGAGTCACGACGACCTGTCCCCCGCCTCCCGTGTGGTCGCCCTTGGCCGCCAGCCCCGTATGCCGGGTGCCGGCGTCAACGCGCCCCTCGAGTTCACCTCGACCTACATCGCGGACGGGCCGGTCAACTATGCACGCGTCGGCAACCCGACGTGGTCGGCGTTCGAGGAGGCCCTGGGTGGACTGGAGGGTGGCGACGCCCTCGTCTTCGCCTCCGGGATGGCCGCGGTCTCGGCCGCGCTCTCCCTCGTCCCGCTCGGGGGCGCCGTCGTCGTCCCGTCGCACGCCTACAACGGCACGACGAGCCTGCTCGACCAGCTCACCGAGACCGGTGCCGCCGTGGTCCGCAGGGTCGACCCCACCGACCAGGACGCCGTGCGCTCCGCGCTGGACGGCGCAGCCTTGTTGTGGATCGAGTCCCCCACCAACCCGATGCTCGAGGTCTCTGACATCCCCGCCCTGGTCGCGATGGCGCGCGAGGCCGGCGCCCTGACGGTCTGTGACAACACGTTCGCCACCCCCCTGGTGCAGCAGCCGCTCACCGACGGCGTCGACGTGGTGCTGCACTCGGTCACCAAGTACCTCTCCGGCCACTCCGACGTCATCCTCGGCGCGCTCGTCACGTCGCCCACCGACGCCGGCCGCGCGCTGCACGCGCGGCTGTCGACGGCACGGCTGCTGGGCGGCGCGATCGCCGGGCCGATGGAGACCTGGCTGGCCCTGCGCGGCCTGCGCACCCTCCACGTCCGGGTGGAGCGCGCCACCGCCAACGCGCGCGAGCTCGCCTCCCGGCTGGAAGGCCACCCCGCGGTGACCCGGACGCGCTACCCCGGGTTCGGCGCGATCATCGCCATCGAGGTGGAGGGAGGCTCCGACGCCGCAGAGCGCGCCGCCACGACGACGACCCTGTGGACCCACGCCACCAGCCTCGGCGGCGTCGAGTCCCAGATCGAGCGCCGCCGTCGCTACCCCGCGGAGCCCGACACCGTCCCCGAGGCGCTGCTGCGGCTGTCGGTCGGCATCGAGGACGTCGAGGACCTCTGGCGCGACCTCGACCGCGCCTTGCGTGCCTAGTCGGAGCTAGCCGGACCTAGTCGGTCTCGTTCTTGAGGGCCCGCATCATCAGGGCCCCGACGACGTCCTCGGCCCGTCGGCCGTCGTGCACCACGGCGGCGACCTGCTCGATGATCGGCACGCGCACGTCGTGCTTCTGCGCGAGCTGGAGGATCGACTCGCAGGACTTCACGCCCTCGGCCGTCTGCTTGGTGACCGCGATGACCTCCTCGACGCTCATGCCCTTGCCGAGGTTGACGCCGAACGTGTGGTTGCGCGACAGCGGCGACATGCAGGTGGCGATGAGGTCGCCCACGCCCGCAAGGCCCGCGAACGTCATGACGTCAGCACCGAGCGCCATGCCCAGACGGGTCGTCTCGGCGAGCCCGCGGGTGATGATCGAGGCCTTGGAGTTGTCGCCCATCCCCAGGCCCTCGGCCATGCCAACCGCCAGGGCGATGACGTTCTTGACCGCTCCGCTGATCTCCGTGCCGACGACGTCGGTCGAGGTGTACGGGCGGTAGTAGGGCGGGTTGGAGGCCTCCGCGACCAGGTTGGCGACTGCCTCGTCGATGCAGGCGACGACGCTGGCGGCCGGCTGCTTGAGCGCGATCTCCTTGGCCAGGTTGGGGCCCGAGACGACGACGATGCGCTCGTGGGTCACTCCTCCAGCCTCCGCGATGACCTCGCTCATCCGCTTGGTGGTCCCGAGCTCGACGCCCTTCATCAGCGAGACGACCGCTGCCGTGTCCCCCAGCACCGCACCCCACTCGGCGAGGTTGGCCCGCAGCGTCTGCGACGGCACGGCGAGGACGATGATGTCGGCGCCGTCGGCCGCCTCGGCGGGGTCACCGGTGGCTGACACCGAGGAGGGCAGCGACAGGTTGGGCAGGTAGTCGGTGTTGCACCCGGCGTTGATCTGGTCGACGACGGCCTGGCGCCGGCCCCACATGCGGACCGTCGTGCCACCGTCGGCGAGGACCGAGGCGTAGGCGGTCCCCCAGCTGCCGGTCCCGAACACTGCGGCAGTCGTCATGCGCCTTCTCCCTGCTTGCGGTGGGGGTTCCCCGTGTCGGGGAGCCCGTGCTTGCGCGAGTCGAACCGTTCGGCGGGCGCCTGCTCGCCGCGGATCGTCTCGAGCTCGGCCGTGATGGCCGCCATGATCCGGGCGGTCGCCTCACGCAGGAGGGCGCCGGTCACGGGCTGGTCGTAGAGGTCGCTCAGCTCGACGGGCGGGCCGGCGCGGAAGTGCATCGTCTTGCGCGGCAACAGCCTCGGCCGCTTGGTGTAGGGCGCGAGGACCTCCTGCGGTCCCCACTGCGCCACCGGGATCACCGGGCACTTCGTCGCGAGGGCGATGCGCGCGGCACCGGTCTTGCCGACCATCGGCCAGAGGTCGGGGTCGCGGGTCAGGGTGCCTTCGGGGTAGACCCCCACGCACTTGCCGCTCTCGACCGCTGCCACCGCGGCGCGGAACGCGTCGGCGGCCTGACCGGTGTTGCGGTAGACCGGGATCTGCTCCGCACCTCGCAGGATCGCCCCCAGGACGGGCACCCGGAAGACGCCTTCCTTGCCGAGGAAGAACGGCGGGTGGTCGTTGTCGACGAGGAAGTGGGCGAACGACAGCGGGTCGAAGTACGAGAGGTGGTTCGGCGTGGCCACGAAACCGCCGGTCGCAGGCAGGTGCTCCATGCCCCGCCAGTCACGCTTGGTGAGCACCATCAGCAACGGACGCAGGATCGCCACCGTGAACCGGTAGGCAAAAGGCAGAGCTCGTGTGCCGCGGGCGGTCACGTGGTCTCCATATCGATGGGGAGCGTGTGAATGTGCATCCTCGCGGCTCCCGGGGTCGGTGTCGAGCAACCGCGCCCGCACTGCGACGATCGTCGAGATGACCACTACTCCCGACTGGCACCTCGTCGTCCCCATCAAGGGTGGGGCGACCGCCAAGTCGCGGTTGCACCCGCCGGTGGGCGTGGGCCGTGAGGCGCTGGCGCTCGCCCTGGCCACCGACTGCCTCGCCGCCTGTTGCGCGGGTATGCCGCCTGCTCGAGTCCTCGTCGTCACCTCCGACGAGCGGGTGGCACAGATGGCGCGGGGCCTGGGCGCGCGCGTCGTCGCCGATCCCGGCGCAGGGCTGAACGCGGCCGTCAGGGCAGGGCGCGACCAGGTGCTGGCCGACGCGCCGAACCTCCCTGTGGCGGCTCTGCTGGGCGACCTCCCCGCGCTGCGCGTGGCGGACCTGACCGCGGCACTGGGCGCCGCGGCGGCATACCCACTGGCGGTCGTGCCCGATGCGGCCGGGGAGGGCACGGTGCTCCTCACCGCCCTGTCGGGCGCGGGCCTGGCACCGTCGTTCGGCACGGGTTCGGCTGCGAGGCACCAGGCGGCCGGGCACCACCTGCTGGAGCTAGACCTGCCGCGGCTGCGGACCGACGTCGACGACGACGCAGCCCTGCAGGAGGTGCTGGCGCTCGGGGTGGGAGCGGTCACGCGGCGCGCGCTCGAGCAGTCGGCGACTACGCTGCCGCCCATGCAGGGCAGCGTGCACAGCTTCGACGAGACCACCGGCGCGGGGTCCGCCCTGCTCGACGACGGCCGTGAGGTGACCTTCACCAGGGAGGTGTTCGCGGCCAGCGCGCTGCGGCACCTCCGCGTCGGTCAGCGGCTCAGCTTCGACCTCTCCGGGGAGAGGCAGATCAGCAAGCTGTGGATCGTCGGCATCGGTGACGACCAGCGGATCGGCTGACCGCAGCCGAAGGGCTCAGCCGACCTCGTAGTCGGCACCCAGCGAGTCGAGCTTCTCGGAGAACCGCTCGTAGCCGCGGTAGATCAGCTCGATGCCGTGCACCTTCGACTGGCCCTCGGCGGCCAGGGCGGCGATGAGGTAGCTGAAGCCGCCGCGCAGGTCGGGGACGGTGATCTCGGCGCCACGCAGCGGCGTGGGTCCGGAGATGACGGCGCTGTGGCGGAAGTTCGCGCGTCCGAAGCGGCACGGCGAGCCACCGAGGCACTCCTTGTAGAGCTGGACGACCGCACCCATCTCCCCCAGCGCCTCGGTGAAGCCCAGCCGGTTCTCGTAGACCGTCTCGTGGACGATCGACAGGCCGCTGGTCTGGGTCAGGGCGACGACCAGCGGCTGCTGCCAGTCGGTCATGAACCCCGGGTGCACGTCGGTCTCCATGACGAGCGAGTTGAGCGGACCGCCGGCGTGCCAGAAGCGGATGCCCTCGTCGTCGATGTCGAAGTCGCCGCCGATCTTCCGGAAGACGTTGAGGAACGGCATCATCGCCTGCTGCTGGGCGCCGCGGACGTAGATGTCGCCCTTGGTCGCCAGTGCCGCGCACGCCCACGAGCCGGCCTCGATGCGGTCCGGGATGGCCAGGTGGTCGTAGCCGCCGAGGCGGTCCACGCCGTCGATCTTGATGACACGGTCGGTCTCGACGCTGATGATCGCGCCCATCTTCTGCAGGACGGCGATGAGGTCGAGGATCTCGGGCTCGACGGCTGCGTTGCGCAGCTCGGTGACGCCCTGGGCACGGACCGCGGTCAGCAGGACCTGTTCGGTGGTGCCCACCGACGGGTAGGGCAGCTTGATCCGGGTGCCCTTGAGGCCGTGGGGCGCGGTCAGCCGCAGCCCCTCCGGGCGCTTTTGGACGTCGGCGCCGAACTGGCGCAGGACGTCGAGGTGGTAGTTGATCGGACGCTCACCGATGCGGCAGCCACCGAGGTCGGGGATGAACGCTTCCCCCAGGCGGTGCAGCAGCGGGCCGCACAGCAGCACCGGCACGCGCGACGAGCCGGCGTGCGCGTCGATGTCGGCCACGTGGGCCTGCTCGACGTTGGTGGGGTCGAGCAGCAGCTCACCGTCGCGGTCGGTCGAGTCGATCTTGACGCCGTGCAGCTCCAGCAGGCCTGAGACGATCTTGACGTCGGAGATCTCGGGGACGCCCCGGAGCCGACATGGCCCCTCCGCGAGCAGCGCGGCGACCATGGCTTTGGAGACCAGGTTCTTGGCACCCCTGACCTCTAGGTCTCCGACGAGCGGTACGCCGCCATTCACGGTGAGGATGTTTGCCATGGCGCAAGCATCCCGCACCGCGACGGAGGCCGACACCCCGAGGGGGTGCCGGCCTCCGTCGTTGGGGCTGGTGGTGCTGGTGCCCCTTGAGGGACTAGGCCTTCTTGGCCGCGCGCTTGGTCGCAGCCTTCTTGGCCGGTGCCGCCTTCTTCGCGGGAGCAGCCTTCTTGGCGGGAGCCGCCTTCTTGACCGCGGCCTTCTTGGCCGGTGCCGCCTTCTTCGCGGGAGCGGCCTTCTTGACGACAGCCTTCTTGGCCGGTGCCGCCTTCTTCGCGGGAGCGGCCTTCTTGGCGGGAGCCGCCTTCTTGACCGCGGCCTTCTTGGCCGGTGCCGCCTTCTTCGCGGGTGCAGCCTTCTTGGCGGGTGCAGCCTTCTTCGCCGGAGCAGCCGTCTTCGCCGGAGCAGCCTTCTTGACGACAGCCTTCTTGGCCGGTGCCGCCTTCTTCGCGGGAGCGGCCTTCTTGGCGGGTGCAGCCTTCCTGGCCGGTGCAGCCTTCTTCGCACCAGCCACAGCGGCCTTGGTCGCCGTGCCCGCAGCGGCACGGGCACCAGCCACAGCAGCCTTGGGCAGCGAGCGCGGGTTCCTCACGACGTCCTTGAACGCCGACCCTGCACGGAACTTGGGGACCACGGTCTTCTTGATCTTCACGCTGGCGCCGGTGCGCGGGTTGCGACCGGTGCGTGCGGCGCGGGCGGCCTGCTCGAACGTTCCGAAACCGGTGATGGCAACGCTGCCGCCCTTGGCAACCTCACGGATGATCACATCCACGACTGCCGTCAGTGCGTCGCTGGCTGCCTTCCGGCTGCCCAAGCGACTCTCCAGCTCCTTGATCAGTTCTGCCTTGTTCACGTCTTCCCCTCCACAGGGTTGGTGACGCCGGACCCCTTAGCCCGACGAGGGTGAGCCGCCGAGCCAATGCCCGACTTGGGTCTGACGTTAGGGCGGTTGTGCGTGCGAGTCCACCATCCCGAGCGCCCGATCTGTTGTGTCGCAACGGATTGCGGCCCACAAACCCTCACAACCAGGACCACGGGCTGCCCAGCCAAGGCTCCGCCCGAACACACGTCCCCCGTCAAGTCCAATCGCTGGAACCGTTGCACAGCAACGTGATTCGCTCATGTGCCGGCCTCGATCAGCCACAGACGGAACGGAACCGGCCCCCGACGCAGTGCGTCGGAAGCCGGTTCCGCAAACCCCTACCTACGAATTCGGGGAAAATCCGCCGAAACGGCGCGCCGGGCGCGTCAGGCCACGATGGTCGAGGGCTTGTATGCCGGTCGGCGGCTCTCGAACTCGGTCACGTCCTGCTCGTGGCGCAGCGTCAGGCTGATGTCGTCGAGGCCCTCGAGGAGGCGCCAGCGGGTGTAGTCGTCCACCTCGAAGGGGGCGACGATGTCGCCAGCGGTGACGGTGCGCGACACCAGGTCGACGGTCACCGAGGAGCCGGGCTCGTTCTCGAGGTACTTCCAGATCAGCTCGATGTCGTCCTGTGCCAGCTGGGCGGTGAGCAGACCCTGCTTGCCGCTGTTGCCGCGGAAGATGTCGGCGAACCGCGACGACAGCACCACCCGGAAGCCGTAGTTCATCAACGCCCAGACGGCGTGCTCGCGCGACGAACCGGTCCCGAAGTCGGACCCGGCCACGAGCACCGACCCCGCGGCATACGACGGGTTGTTGAGGATGAAGGTCTCGTCCTTGCGCCACGCGGCGAACAGGCCGTCCTCGAAGCCGGTACGCGTCACCCGCTTGAGGTAGACGGCCGGGATGATCTGGTCGGTGTCGACGTTGCTGCGCCGCAGCGGGACCCCGATGCCGGTATGGGTCGTGAACGCGTCCATCACTTGCTCCCCTCGAAGGCGCCGGCGTCGACCAGGTCGACCAGGTCGGCGGGACTGGACAGGGTGCCGCGCAGCGCGGTGGCGGCGGCGACGAGGGGGCTGACCAGGTGGGTGCGCCCGCCCTTGCCCTGCCGGCCCTCGAAGTTGCGGTTGGAGGTGGAGGCGCTGCGCTCGCCGGGGGCGAGCTGGTCAGGGTTCATGCCCAGGCACATCGAGCACCCGGCAAGGCGCCACTCGGCGCCGGCCGCGGTGAAGACCTTGTCCAGGCCCTCCTCCTC
This sequence comes from uncultured Actinomycetota bacterium, assembly GCA_963740865.1. Lineage (GTDB taxonomy): Bacteria > Actinomycetota > Actinomycetes > Actinomycetales > Dermatophilaceae > Pedococcus. Next base: position 78,511 of record CAVUGH010000003.1, on the reverse strand, counting down.
GGCCTGCAGGCGCACCCGCGCCGAACCCGGGACGACGAGCATCCGCACTCCATCGGCGACCTTGTGCCCCTTGACCACCTCTGCGGCAGCGCGCAGGTCCTCGATCCGGCCGTTGGTGCAGGAGCCGACGAAGACCGTGTCGACCCGGATGTCGCGCAGCGGGGTGCCGGCGGTCAGGCCCATGTAGTCGAGCGCGTGCTGGGCGGCAGCCTTCTCGTTGTCGTCGCCCATCGTCTCGGGGTCCGGCACCGACTCACCGAGCGGCAGGCCCTGGCCGGGGTTGGTCCCCCACGTGACGAACGGCGTGAGCGTCGTGGCGTTGAGGTCGACCTCTGCGTCAAAGACCGCGTCGTCGTCGCTGGCCAGGTGCTGCCAGGCCTCGACGGCCTCGTCCCAGTCGGCGCCCTGCGGCGCGTTCTCGCGGCCCTCGAGGTAGTCGAAGGTGGTCTGGTCGGGCGCGATCATGCCGGCGCGGGCGCCCGCCTCGATCGACATGTTGCACACCGTCATCCGGGCTTCCATCGACAGCGCACGGATGGCGCTCCCGCGGTACTCCAGGACGTAGCCCTGTCCGCCGCCGGTGCCGATCTTGGCGATGACGGCCAGCGTGATGTCCTTGGCGGTCACTCCGGGCTGGAGCTCGCCCTCGACGTTGATCGCCATCGTCTTGAACGGCTTGAGCGGCAGCGTCTGGGTGGCCAGCACGTGCTCGACCTCGGAGGTGCCGATCCCGAAGGCCAGCGCGCCGAACGCGCCGTGGGTCGAGGTGTGCGAGTCGCCGCAGACGATGGTCATGCCCGGCTGGGTCAGGCCGCGCTGGGGGCCGACGACGTGCACGATGCCCTGCTCGGCGTGACCCATCGGGAACAGCCGGACGCCGAACTCCTCGCAGTTGCGGCGCAAGGTGTCGACCTGGGTCTTGCTCACCAGGTCGGTGATCGGGCCTGGCGTCGTCGGGACGTTGTGGTCCTCGGTGGCCAGGGTGAGGTCGGGGCGGCGGACGGTGCGTCCGGCCAGCCGCAGGCCGTCGAACGCCTGGGGTGAGGTGACTTCGTGGATCAGGTGGAGGTCGATGTAGAGCAGGTCCGGCTCGCCCTCGGCGCGCCGGACAACATGCGCGTCCCAGACCTTCTCGGCCAGCGTTCCTGACACGTCTCCCACCTTCTCCTCTGAGTACGGACTGTCCCCAATGCGGACTTCGTCATGTCCTGAGCACGGACTTTGCAGACGCCGTCTCGTGAGCACGGCGCTGTGCTGCAATCCGAGGTTCGCACGCAGGACACGCCCACGGATTTGCGTCTCAGGCAATGAGACGTCAATATCAAGCCATGGACACAACCAGTGGAGTCGGCGTTCTCGACAAGGCAGCCATCGTCCTGGGCGCCCTCGAGGCCGGGCCGTCGACCCTCGCCCAGCTCGTCACCGCGACCGGCCTGGCTCGCCCCACCGCTCACCGGCTGGCCGTGGCCCTCGAGCACCACCGCCTCGTCACCCGCGACCTGCAGGGCCGTTTCGTGCTCGGCCCGCGCCTCGCCGAGCTCGCCGCCGCCGCCGGTGAGGACCGCCTGCTCGCCGCCGCCGGACCGGTGCTCGGCGCGCTGCGCGACCACACCAACGAGAGCGCGCAGCTGTTCCGCCGCCAGGGCGACCACCGCATCTGCGTGTCGGCGGCCGAGCGCCCGGTCGGCCTGCGCGACTCGATCCCGATCGGCGCGACCCTGTCGATGCTCGCCGGGTCGGCGGCCCAGGTGCTGCTCGCCTGGGAGGAGCCGGACCGCCTGCACCGCGGGCTGCACGGTGCCAAGTTCACCGCGACCACCCTGTCCGGCGTCCGTCGCCGCGGCTGGGCCCAGAGTGTCGGCGAGCGCGAGGCCGGCGTCGCGTCGGTGTCCGCACCCGTGCGCGGCCCGTCCGGCCGCGTCGTCGCCGCGGTGTCCATCTCCGGACCCATCGAGCGGCTCTCGCGTCAGCCCGGTCGGCTGCACGCGGCCACCGTGATCGCCGGCGCCAACAAGCTCACCGAGGTGCTCGCGCGTCACCACGCGCAGCAGCAGCAGCAGAACCACGCCTGACCTCCCAGCACCACCCGTCGGTATGCCGCGTGGCTGAGCCAGCCACGCGGCATACCTGTCGCCGTGGGTAGTGTGACTATCCATGCGGATGTCCGAGCTCTCCGAACGCAGCGGCACCACCGTCGCGACGCTGAAGTACTACCTGCGCGAAGGGCTGGTGCCGGCCGGCGAGAGCCTCGGTGCGACGCGAGCGGACTACTCCGAGGCGCACCTGCAGCGGGTGCAGCTGATCCGCGCGCTCATCGACGCGGGCGTCTCGGTGGCCGAGAGCAAGCGCGTCGTCGAGGCACTCGACTCCCCACCAACCTCGCGCCACGACCTGCTCGGCAAGGCGCAGTACGCCCTTCCCGCCACGCACCCCGACGTCGCGGTCAGTGACGAGGTCCACGGGCTGCTCGAGGAGCTCGGGTGGCACGTCTCGCCAGACTCCCCTGCGCTGCGATCCCTGACCGGCGCCATCGCTGCCGCACGGTCGGCTGGCGTGCCCCTCGAGGGCGAGTCGCTGACCGGCTATGCGCGAGCCACGGAAGGCATCGCGGAGGTCGACGTGGCGGCGGTCCCCCGTGACGACCTCGCCGCCGCGCTGCACCGGGTGGTGGCCGGCACGGTTCTGGTCGACCCGGTGCTGGCGGCCCTGCGCCGGCTCGCCCAGGAGCACGTGAGCGGCCGGACATGAGAGAAGCCCCCGTCCGTGGACGGAGGCTTCTGCTGGTAGCCCCGACGGGATTCGAACCCGCGCTACCGCCTTGAGAGGGCGGCGTGCTAGGCCGCTACACAACGGGGCCCTAGCGTGTTGCCCGCACACTTCGCAGTGGCGGGCAGCGGAGAGAACCATACCGGCAGGCGGTGGATTTCTCCGAATCGGCGTGTGCCACAAGGGCTTGCGCCTGAGCTGGGGTACCAGGACTCGAACCTAGAATGACGGTACCAGAAACCGTAGTGTTGCCAATTACACCATACCCCAAGGGGGTATCACTTCCAGCGCGCCCGAAGGCCTTCATGGGAGTGAACCGAGACGCGATACTACCGGCCCCTCCGGCACCTTCCCAAATCGGCCCCTGGGAGGTCAGGCGAGCTCGTCGTGCAGCCGGTGCAAGCGGGCCAGCGTCGAGGTCTTGCCGAGGATCTCCATCGACTCGAAGAGCGGCGGGCTGATCCGCGCACCGGACACCGCCGTCCGCAGCGGGCCGAACGCGAACTTGGGCTTGATGCCCATCCCCTCGACGATCGCCGTGCGCAGCGCAGCCTCGATGACAGCGGCGGTCCAGCCGCTCTCGGAGCCGAGGACCCCCGACCCGCTGTCGTCGATGTCCTCGAGCGCCTTGATCGCGGCGCCGAGCACCTCGCCCGAGTCGTCCTTGAGCTGGGCGCGTGCGTCGTCGGCGATCTCGATCATGTCGTCGGCGGTGTAGAACGGCGCCACGAGTGCACTCGCCTCGGACAGCAGGGCCATCCGGGTCTGGATCAGCTCGGTGACCTTCTCGAGCCGAGCGAGCTCGCCCAGGCTGGGGTTGCCGGACAGCACGCCGTCGCGCTCGAGGTAGGGCAGCAGTCGCGAGGCGAGCTCACCGACCCCCAGCTCACGGATGTAGACACCGTTGAGCCACTCGAGCTTCTTGAGGTCGAAGATCGGTCCGACCGGGTTGACCTTGGTCCAGTCGAAGTCGGCGCTGAACTCCTCGAACGTGAAGACCTCCACGTCCTCGCCGTCCGGACCTGTCTTGGGTGGATAGGCAAGCAGCGCAAGGAAGTTGACCAGCGCCTCGGGCAGGTAGCCCTGCTCCTTGAACCACGTCAGCCTGGCAGCGGGGTTCTTGCGCTTGGAGATCTTGGACTTGTCGGTGTTCCGCAGCAGCGGCATGTGGGCGAACGCCGGCGGCTCGAGCCCCAGCCACTGGTAGAGCAGGATGTGCTTGGGGGTGCTCGAGATCCACTCCTCGCCACGCACGACGTGGGTGATGCCCATCTCGTGGTCGTCGACGACGACGGCGAGGTGGTAGGTCGGGAAACCGTCCGCCTTGAGGATGACCTGGTCGTCCGGCCGCGGTGCCGACACGCGCCCGCGGATCAGGTCGTCGAACTGCAGGGGCGCGTCGTCGGGGATGAGCATCCGGACGACCGGCGTCTCGGAGAAGCCCGGCAGCTCGGCCCGCTCCTCGCGGGTCTTGCCGACGCAGAGCCGGTCGTAGCCGGTGGGCTGCTTGAGCTTCTGCTGCATCTCGCGCATCTGCGTCAGGCGCTCGGTGGAGCACCAGCAGTGGTAGGCCTTGCCCTCGGCGAGCAGTCGCTCGACGTAGGGGCGGTAGGTGTCCAGCCGCTCGGACTGGCGGTAGGGCGCGAACGGCCCGCCGACGTCGGGGCCTTCGTCCCATTGGAGCCCCAGCCAGTGCAGCGTGTCGAACACCTGCTGCTCGCTGTCGGCCTGGAACCGCGCCCGGTCGGTGTCCTCGATGCGCAGCACGAACGAACCGCCCTGCTGGCGCGCGAACGCGAGGTTGAACAGCGACATGTAGGCGGTGCCGACGTGCGGGTCGCCGGTGGGCGACGGCGCGACGCGGAGGCGGGGTGCGGTGGCGGGCTTCTCAGTCATGGTGCCCCGATTCTAGGGACCACCCACCGACCGGTCGTATGCCGCGGGGCCGGCCCGGCGGCATACCTCGGCTCAGCGGCGCACGAAGGTGTTGCTGAGCGTTCCGATGCCCTCGATCTCGACCTCCACCCGCTGGCCGGGCTCGACGAGGCCGACGCCCGCCGGTGTGCCGGTCAGGATGACGTCGCCGGGGAGCAGCGTGAAGGCCGCGCTGACGTAGGAGACCAGGGTCTCCACGTCGAAGATCATGTCGGTGGTCCTGCCGTCCTGGCGGGTCTCGCCGTCGAGGCGGCTCTGGATGCGCAGGTCGCTGACGTCGAGCTCGGTGCTGATCCAGGGGCCGAGCGGCGTGGAGGTGTCGAACCCCTTGGCGCGAGCCCACTGGCCGTCGCCGCGCTGCCAGTCGCGAGCCGTGACGTCGTTGGCACAGGTGTAGCCGAAGACGACCTCGTGGACACGCTCCTTGGGGACGTCCTTGGCGATCCGGCCGATGATGACCGCGAGCTCGCCCTCGTAGGAGATCTCCTGTGCGCCGGCAGGCATCACTATCGGGTCGCCCGGGCCCACCACGGCGGTGTTGGGGACGAGGAACATGAGCGGCTCGGCCGGCGGCTCGCCACCCATCTCCTTGGCGTGGTCGGCGTAGTTGCGGCCGATGCCGATCACCTTGCTGCGCGGGATCACCGGCGCGAGGAGGCGGACGTCGTCGAGGGCCACCTGCTCGCCCGTGAGCACCAGGGGCTGGTAGAGCGGGTCGCCCTGGACCTGCGCGATGAACTCGCGACCCGGCTCCCCCTCGACGATGCCGTAGGAGGGGTCCTCACCTGTGGTGTATCTCGCGATGCGCACCCGACGAGCCTATCGGGGACGGCCGGGGGTTGAGCCCGCGGCCACCGTCGCTCAGCGGGCCGAGAACTCGCGGCGGTAGCGCTGCGGCGAGGTGCCCACCACGGTCTGGAAGTGGGTGCGCAGCAAGGCCGCCGAGCCGAACCCGCTGTGCGAGGCCACCGACTCGACGGGCAGGTCGGTCGACTCGAGCAGCTCGCGCGCCCGCAGCACCCGCTGCTGGACGAGCCACTTGTGCGGCGTGGTGCCGGTCTCGGCGACGAACCGGCGCGCGAAGGTGCGTTCGGACATCATCGCGAGCCGGGCGAGGTCCGGGACGGTGTGGGGGGCGTCGAGGTTGTCGGTGATGTGGTTGAGCACCGGCTGCATGCTCTCGCAGTCGGCCTCGGGCAACGGCGCCTCGACGTACTGACGCTGGCCGCCATCGCGTTGCGGGGGCACCACCATCCGCCGCGCGATCCGGGTCGCGACCGTGGAGCCCAGCTCACGGCGGACGAGGTGCAGCACCGCGTCGATCCCGGCTGCTGTGCCCGCACCCGTGACGATCTGGCCCTGGTCCAGGTAGAGCACGTCCATCGACACCTTGGTCTTGGGGAAGCGCCGCGCGAAGGACTCGGCGTAGCGCCAGTGCGTCACCGCCGTCAGGCCGTCGAGCAGTCCGGTCTCGCCGAGGATGAACGCCCCGGTGCAGATCGACAGGATGGTCGCGCCCCGGGCGTGCGCCTCGCGGATGACGTCGAGCAGCTCCTCCGGATACGTGTCGCGGACTCCACCGGCGGGCATGACCACCAGGTCGGCATCCAGGGCGTCCTGCCACTGGTGGGTTGGCGTCAGCGCGCCGCCGCTCGTGGTCGGGACCGCCACGCCGGCCGTCTCGCCGCACATCGTGAAGGTGAACGGCGGCACTCCGTCGTCGGTGCGATCGAGGCCGAAGACCTCGCACGCGATGGCGGTCTCGAACATGGCGACCGGGTCGGTGATCAGGGCTGCAATGGTGGACAGGGCCATGGCAGCAGTATGGCAGAAAATCTGCCCTGCGCGTCAGTTCTGCCACTCGTGGCTGATTCGAGACGAGCGCATGATTACAGACATGACAATCATCCTGCTCCTGGCCCTCATCACTGCGCTGGTCGTCGCCGTAGAGCGTCACCACCGCCGCACCTGGTCGCTCCCGCACGCACCGCACGGAGCCGACTCAACCATCGCCTTCACCGACCTCGACCACGACTGGGACCGCGTCCTGCACGACGCCGAAGCCCGTTCGTGAGCTGCCTGTCCGCCGGCCAAGCGGCCGTTGCGTGACGGCACGGGATCTACCCGTGCTGCGACGCAACGGCCGCTTCGTCCGTCGTTTGCTGTGTGCGAGCGGGCTGCGGAGGACCGCAGCTCACGGCAGCTGCTTCTCCACCGCCCGAGCCATCACGGCATACCCGGCGTCGTTGGCGTGGAAGTCGAAGCGCGGCGCGGCCATCCAGGTCCACTGAAGGATTCGGGCGAGGTTCGTCGGGACCGTCCCGACGTCCTTGACCGCCACCGGCGTCTTCACCGTGGTCTGGAAGGCCGCGGCGACGTCCGCCACCGTGGCCCGGCTCGCCTTCGCGCTGCGGTCTATCGCCGCGTTGAGCTTGGCCAGCTCGGCCACCGACTTCTGCCCCAGTCCCGAGCTGCCCACCAGGTCGAGGACCAGGAACGGGTCGTAGTAGTTGAGCAGCACGATCTGCACGTCAGGCGCTGCCGCGCGAAGGCGACTCGTGATCCTGGGCAGGTTGCTCGACAAGGTCGCCAGGGCCGGCTTGGTGCACTCTGTCTTGAGGCCCTCGAACCCGCAGCCCGCAACGTCGTTGCCCCCGATGTCGAGGGTCACCAGGTGGGTGTCGTCCGCGTGCTCGCGCAGGAACTCCTCAGCCTGCTTCAGCTGCGAGCCCTCCGCGTAGCTGCAGGTGCCTCCGTCGAGCATCGACGAGGTGGTCTCCCCCGAGCAGCCGAGGTTCACCAGGGCGGTGGCACCGTTCCGTTTCTGCACGGAGGCGCGTACCGGGCCGGCATAGCCCTCGGTGCGGTGGTCAGCCCCAAGCTGGAAACCGGCCGCGAGGGAGTCACCGAGCGCGAGGTAGTAGCCGGACCCGGCCGCGGTCGGTTCCGGACTGGCCGTGCCAGTGGTGCCTGGGGAGTCGGTCGACGGAGTGCCCGTGGAGGTGTGCTCGGGGGTGCGCGCGGACTGGGTGGACCCGGAGCCGGTGGACTCCGTCGAGTCGCCCCGACCCCAACCAGTGAGGGCTGCAACGCCACCCCCGACCAGGAGCAGGGCGAGGGCTGCGACGAGCGCGACGACGGCGCGACGCGTCATGAGGCCTCCTGCTCGGTGCTGACTGTTCCCGTCAACGCTGTCACGGCGAGCAGAGTGCCGGCGGGGCGGGGTTACCCTTTTCTGCGATGGAGACCCGGGCGCTGGACCCGTCGACGTGGCAGGCCCTCGAGGCCGACCACGCGCGTCGTGTCGACGCCGCGACCGCAGGGCACCGGGAGCGCCGCCAGAGCGGCACCGCCCACCCGGTCGAGGACTTCCTCTTCACCTACTACCCGTTCAAGCCGTCCCAGCTGCGTCGCTGGCACCCCGGACCGGGAGTGCTCCTGGAGGGCGCCGCGGGTCAGGACCGCGGCAGCGTGGCGGTTCTATCGCGAGGTGAGCGGCGGCACCCAGCTGGACTCCGCGGCATACCTCGAATCACGAAGGGCACAGTCGACTTCGTGCGCCGTCTCGTGTCGGCGACGCACGCGCGGCCCGCACAGCTCGGGTGTTTCGGGCTGCACGAGTGGGCGATGGTCTATCGCCTCTCGCCCGACGAGGTGCGGCACTCCGCGTGGCCGCTGCGGCTCGGCGCGGCGGGCACCGACGAGGTCGTCGACGGCATGCAGATCAAGTGCACCCACTACGACGCGTTCCGGTTCTACACACCACCGGCGCGGTCCCTGAACCTCCTCCAGCCGACCCGCGAGAGCCAGGTCGCGCTCGAGCAGCCGGGTTGCCTGCACGCCGGGATGGATCTCTACAAGTGGGCGATGAAGCTGGCGCCCGCGGTCCCGAGCTCGCTGGTGATGGACTGCTTCGACCTCGCCAGCGAGATCCGCGAGCTCGACATGCGCGCCTCGCCCTACGACTTCAGCGCGCTGGGCTACGTCCCCGTCGCGATCGAGACACCTCAGGGACGAGCGGAGTATGCCGCCGCGCAGCGCGACTTCGCCACGCGCGGCCAGGGCCTGCGGGAGCGACTCCTGCAGGCCCTGGACGCGATCGATGGTGGCTACTCGGCGGAGCCGCGGGAGTCCTGGGTGTCGGCCTCCGAGTCGGAAGCCGGTGCGCCACTGCCCGTCTCGTCCTCCGCGAGGATGCGGTAGAGCGAACGCCGGGCGTCGGCGAGCACCTGCTGTGCGGCGTCGAGCTGGGCCGGCTGGCCCGCGACGACGACCTGCTCGACGGCGACGACGAGCTGGCCGATCTCACGGCGCATCTCGCGGAAGCCGCGGCGCGGCGTGGTGGCGTCGACGAAGGCCTGGGCGAGCTCGTCGCCGTGGGCCTCGGCGTAGGCGCGACCGTCCTCGGTCAGCGCGAACACCTTGCGGCGGGGGTCCTCGTCGGACTCGTCGGGGGCGATCAGGCCCTCCTCGTCGAGCGAGCGCAGGGCGGGGTAGACCGAGCCGGGGCCCGGCTGCCAGGAGCCGTCGGACCGCTCGGCGATGGCGGTGATGATGCCGTAGCCGTTCATCGGCTCCTCGGCGAGCAGCGCGAGGATCGCGCGGCGGACATCACCGCGACGCCCGCGACGCGGGCCACGGCCTCCGCCGCGCGATCCTCGGCCTTCGCCGAAGCCGGGACCGAAGCCGGCGCCCGGGCCGAAACCGGCACCGGGTCCGAAGCCGGCGGCACCGCGGCCTCGGCGGGGTCCGCCGTGGTGGCCGTGGCCGGGCTGACCGGTCTGGTCGTCCTGACCGCGGTTGCGGCCGGGCTGGCCGTCGAAGGACCGGCCACGACCGGCGTGGCCACCTCGACGGGATGGGGACATCTGGAGATTCAGGTTCATGCGGTTCATGGGTTCACTCCTACAAGTGTGGTGGTGCGGGGGCCGTCACTCTGGTCGGGCGGCTTCTCTCTCGCACAATCGACAGCATGTCGTCGATATATCGAATAATGCACCTATCGATATATCGATGTCAAGTCCCCTGTAGGTCGGGCGCCACGGACCGGACCCGTGCGCGCGTTCCGAGGGCGGCCCGTAGGCTGACCTACCGTGTCGAAAGTACTGACGTCCCTGCCTGTTGGTGAGCGTGTCGGGATCGCCTTCTCGGGCGGTCTGGACACCTCTGTCGCCGTTGCCTGGATGCGCGAGAAGGGGGCGATCCCCTGCACCTACACCGCGAACCTCGGCCAGTACGACGAGCCCGAGATCCACACGGTCCCCGACCGAGCCGGCCAGTACGGCGCCGACATCGCGCGCCTGGTCGACTGCCGGCCCGCGCTCGTCGAGGAGGGACTGTCCGCCATCGCGTGCGGCGCGTTCCACATCCGCAGCGGCGGCCGGACCTACTTCAACACCACTCCCCTTGGCCGCGTCGTCACCGGCACCCTGCTGGTGCGGGCCATGAAGGACGACGGCGTCGACATCTGGGGCGACGGCTCGACCTTCAAGGGCAACGACATCGAGCGGTTCTACCGCTACGGCCTGCTCGCCAACCCGGCGCTGCGCATCTACAAGCCGTGGCTCGACGCCGACTTCGTGACCGAGCTCGGTGGCCGCAAGGAGATGTCCGAGTGGCTGCAGGCCCGCGACCTCCCCTACCGGTCGAGCACCGAGAAGGCCTACTCCACCGACGCCAACATCTGGGGCGCCACCCACGAGGCCAAGACGCTCGAGTTCCTCAACGAGAGCATGGAGATCGTCGAGCCGATCATGGGCGTGCCGTTCTGGGACGAGTCGGTGGCGATCGCCACCGAGGACGTCACGGTCCGGTTCGAGCAGGGTCGCCCCGTCGCCATCAACGGCCAGACGTTCCCCGACGCCGTGTCCCTGGTCGACGAGGCCAACACGATCGGCGGACGCCACGGCCTGGGCATGTCCGACCAGATCGAGAACCGCATCATCGAGGCCAAGAGCCGTGGCATCTACGAAGCACCCGGCCTCGCCCTCCTCTGGATCACCTACGAGCGACTGCTCAACGCGATCCACAACGAGGACACCATCGCCAACTACCACGCCGAGGGCCGTCGCCTCGGTCGGCTGCTGTACGAAGGCCGTTGGCTCGACCCGCAGTCGCTGATGCTGCGTGAGTCGCTGCAGCGCTGGGTCGCCTCGGTCGTCACCGGCGAGGTCACCGTCCGGCTGCGCCGCGGCGACGACTACTCGATCATCAACACCACCGGCCCCGACTTCAGCTACCACCCCGAGAAGCTCTCGATGGAGCGCACCGAGGGCGCGGCCTTCGGCCCCGTCGACCGCATCGGCCAGCTCACCATGCGCAACCTCGACATCGCGGACTCGCGCGCCAAGCTCGAGCTGTATGCCGCGCAGGGCCAGCTCGTCGCGCGTCACCAGGACCTGGTGGGTGACCTCGAGCCCGGCGGCGCGAAGGCGATCTCGTCGAATCCCCATGCGGCACAGACGGACTCGGACGATGACGCGCTCGACCGCGCAGCCATGGACTCCGGGACCGACTGACAGCTGGCACTGCTCGACGCCTTCCACCCAAAGCGGCAGTTGCGCCGCGAAACGACGGCTTCCGGTTGTCGTCTCGCCACGCAGCTGCCGCCTTCTCCTGCGGTGACGAGGTCGCGGGTGTAGTCATGGCCCATGAAGAAGTCGACCGCCGCCGTGCCGCTCGCCGTCCTCGCCGGAGCGGCAGGTGTGGCCGTCGCGGACCTGCGCCAGAAGAAGCACTCCCTGCTGCGCAACTTCCCGGTGGTGGGGCACTTCCGCTACCTGCTCGAGTCGATCGGCCCCGAGCTGCGGCAGTACATCGTCACCGGCAACGACGACGAGCGGCCGTTCAGCCGTGACCAGCGGCGCTGGGTCTATGCCAGCTCCAAGCTGGAGAACAACTACTTCGGCTTCGGCACCGACAACGACATGGAGTACGAGAGCGGCTACCCGATCATCAAGCACCGGACCTTTGCCGACATCGCTCCCGCCACCCATCCACCCAAGGGCGCGCCGATGCCCATTCCGTGCGCCAAGGTGATGGGAGCGGCTCGTGGGCGGGCCAAGGCGTTCCGCCCGGCGTCGGTCGTGAACATCTCCGGCATGAGCTTCGGGTCGTTGTCCGGCAACGCGATCCAGGCCCTCAATGCTGGAGCCAAGCTCGCCGGCTGCCTGCACAACACCGGCGAGGGAAGCCTGTCCGAGCACCACAAGCAGGGTGGCGACCTGGTCCTGCAGATCGGCACGTCGTACTTCGGCTGCCGCGACGAGGACGGCCGGTTCAGCATGGACCGGCTCAAGGAGACCGCGGCCAGCGCACCCGTCCGGGCGATCGAGGTCAAGCTCAGTCAGGGCGCCAAGCCCGGCCTCGGCGGGCTGCTCCCCGGCGCCAAGGTGAGCGCCGAGATCGCCGGCATCCGCGGCATACCCGAGGGCAAGGACTGTGCGTCACCCTCACGGCACGCGCAGTTCCATGATGTTGACTCCATGCTCGACTTCGTCGAGTGGGTCGCCGCCGAGACCGGGCTGCCGGTCGGGATCAAGTCGGCCGTGGGCGACCTCGGGTTCTGGCACGAGCTCGTCGAGGCGATGCGCAGTGGCGAGCGCGGCGTCGACTTCATCACGATCGACGGAGGCGAGGGCGGCACGGGCGCTGCGCCGCTGATCTTCAGTGACAGCGTGGCTTTCCCGTTCCGGCTGGGTTTCGCCAGGGTCTACAGCCTGTTCGCCGACGCCGGCCTCAGCGACCGGGTCGTCTTCATCGGGTCGGGCAAGCTGGGCCTGCCGGACAACGCGATCGTCGCCTTCGCCCTCGGGTGCGACATGGTCAACGTGGCCAGAGAGGCGATGCTGGCGCTGGGCTGCATCCAGGCGCAGGAGTGCCACACCGACCACTGCCCGACCGGCGTCGCCACCCAGGACAAGTGGCTCGCGCACGGTCTGGACCCGACCCTGAAGTCGGTGCGGGTCGCGAACTACCTCAAGACGCTGCGCCGCGACCTGCTCGAGGTCGCCGAGGCCGTCGGTGTCCCGCACCCCGGGCTGATCGTGGCAGACGACATCGAGATCCTCGACGGCCACCGCAGCGCCGTCTCGCTGCGCGAGGTCTACGGCTACGACGCGGCGTGGGGGCTGCCGGGCGCGGCCGACCAGGCAGCGATCCCCGGCCTGATGGAGGGTTCGCTCCAGGGACGCGCCGCGACCTCGTCGTCCACCGACAGCTGAGCTAGCGAACGGGGACGCCCGCCCGCACCAAGCCGTAGGTGACACCGTCCACGAGGGCCTGCCACGACGCCTCGATGATGTTGCCGGCGACCCCGATGGTCTCCCACGAGGTCGAGCCGTCGGACGTCTCGATGAGCACGCGGGTGACGGCATCGGTGCCGTGCGCGGCATCCAGGATGCGCACCCGGAAGTCGATCAGCTCGAACTTGTCGAGCTCGGGGTAGGCGGGCGCGAGGGCGCGGCGCAGGGCGTGGTCGAGCGCGTTGACCGGGCCGTTCCCCTCACCCGTCGCGACGACGCGCTCGCCCCCGGCGACCAGCTTGACGGTGGCCTCGGAGAGGGCATCCTCGTCACCGCGGGCATCGGTGATGACGCGCCACGACTCGACCTCGAAGAAGTCGAAGGTCGCGTCCACCTCCACCTCGCGGCGCAACAGCAGCTCGAAGGAGGCATCGGCCGCGTCGAAGGTGTAGCCGCGGAGCTCGAGCGCCTTGACCCTGGCCAGGACGCGGGTGAGCAGCTCGTTCTCGTCGGACAGGTCGTAGCCCAGCTCGCGGCCCTTGAGCTCGATGCTCGCTCGACCGGCCATGTCGGACACCAGCATCCGCATGTCGTTGCCCACGTGGTGGGGGTCGGTGTGCTGGTAGAGGTCGGGGTCCACCTTGATGGCGCTGGCATGCAGCCCGGCCTTGTGGGCGAACGCGCTGGCACCGACATAGGGCTGCCGCGAGTAGGGCGGCACGTTGGTGATCTCGGCGATCGAGTGCGCGATCCGGGTGGCCTCGCGGAGTCGGCTGGTCTCGAGCAGCGGCAGGCCGCGCTTGATCTGCAGGTTGCTGACGACGGTCAGCAGGTCGGCGTTGCCGGTGCGCTCGCCGTAGCCGTTGATGGTGCCCTGGACGTGGGTGGCACCCGCGTCGACCGCTGCCATCGAGTTGGCCACGGCGCAGCCGGTGTCGTTGTGGCAGTGGATGCCCACGCGCGCGGAGGTGGTGCCGACCGCATCGGCCACGACGTCGGCGATCTGGTCGGGCAGCATGCCGCCGTTGGTGTCGCACAGGGCGACGACCTCGGCGCCCGACTCCATCGCCGCGCGGACGACTTCGAGCGCATAGGCGCGGTCCGCGGCATACCCGTCGAAGAAGTGCTCCGCGTCGAGGAAGACGCGCCGCCCCTCGCCATGGAGGAACGAGACGGTGTCGCGCACCATCGCGAGGTTCTCCTCGAGGGTGGTGCGCAGGGCCGACTCGACATGGCGCACATGGGACTTCGCGACGATCGTCACGACCGGAGCACGCGAGTCGATCAGGGCACGGACCAGCGGGTCGTCGGCCGCGTTGCCGCCGGCCCGCCTGGTCGCGCCGAAGGCCGCGAGGGTTGCGTTGCGCAGCTGCAGCTCGGTCTGGGCCCGGGCGAAGAACTCGGTGTCCTTCGGGTTCGCGCCCGGCCAGCCACCCTCGATGAAGCCCACGCCGAGCTCGTCGAGGTGCAACGCAATGGCCAGCTTGTCCGACACGGAGAGGTTGAGCCCCTCCTGCTGCGCACCGTCGCGCAGGGTGGTGTCGTAGACGTGCAGGTCGCTCATCGCGGTGTCCTCATCGGCTCGGTCTCGCGTCGGTCGTGCATCATTCCTGGTGGTCATTCTCCCCTAGTCGCGCCCTCTGCCCGGCGGGGGTGGTGCTGGCAGTGGCCACGCTGTGTCTCCACAAACGAAAAGACCCCCCGGGTGTGGGAGGTCTGCGCGACAAGAAGAGTCTCGTCGCGCTAGTCGATAATCACCATGGTGGTAGCCATGTGCCAGGACGTCATGGTGCAAGAGTGACAGGGCGGTCCGCCCGTTGGCATCCCCTGTCCGGATGATGGTCAGCTCCCCGAGGGGGTATGCCGCGCGGCCGCCTCCACGAGGGCGACGAACAGCCGCGGGTCGTCGCCTTCCTCCGGGTGCCACTGCACGGCGAGCCGGAACCCCGCGTCGGGGTCCTCCATCGCCTCCAGCGTGCCGTCGTCGGCCCACGCAGCGGGTACGAAACCGGGATGGGTCAGCACCGCCTGGTGGTGGTAGCTCGGGACCACCGTGTGGTCGCCGAGCAGGGAGTGCACGCGGGTCCCCACGACCGTGCTGACGGGGTGTGTTCCGTAGGCACCCTTCTCCGGGGAGTGCTCCTCGTGCCCGACCCGGTCGGGCAGGTGCTGCTCCAGGTCGCCCCCTGCTGCCACCGCCATCACCTGCATGCCGCGGCAGACACCGAGCAGCGGCAGGCCCTGCTCGGCTGCGGCTGTCGCGAGGGCCAGCTCCATCGCGTCGCGGTCCTCCCGTGAGTCCTGGACCAGGGGGTGCCGCGGGCGCGCATAGCGATCGGGGTCGACATCGGCACCCCCGGCGATCACCAGGCCGTCCAGGCGCGACAGGATCTCCGCCGCCAGGGTCGGGTCCGCGTCGGTCCGTGGCGGGATGATCACGACGAGCCCACCGGCCTGCTCGATCTTGCGCACGTAGGAGTACGGGACCGTGGCGCTGGGCAGGTCACGCCAGACGGTGCGGGAGACCGGCTCGACGTAGCAGGTCAGCCCGATCACGGGACGCCGGTTCGTTGGGGTGCTCACGGTGCTCGCCTGCTCAGAGTGGCGTGACGTACGCGCCGCTGATCCCGCCGTCGACGAGGAACTGCGAGGCGGTGATGAAGCTGGACTCGTCGCTGGCAAGGAACAGGACCGCGTTGGCGATCTCGATTGGCTCCGCGAACCGGCCCACCGGGATGTGCACCATCCGCCTGGCTGCCCGCTCGGGGTCCTTGGCGAACAGCTCCTGCAGCAGTGGGGTGTTCACCGGACCGGGGCACAGGGCGTTGACCCGCACCCCCTCCCGCGCGAACTGCACACCCAGCTCGCGCGACATCGACAGCACGCCGCCCTTGCTGGCGGTGTAGGAGATCTGGCTGGTCGCCGCACCCATCACCGCGACGAATGACGCGGTGTTGATGATCGAACCCCGCCCTTGCTCGAGCATGTAGGGAAGCGCCGCCTTGCAGCAGAGGTAGACGCTGGTGAGGTTGACCTCCTGCACCCGGCGCCAGGCGTCCAGGCCGGTCGTGAGGATCGAGTCGTCGTCCGGCGGTGAGATGCCCGCGTTGTTGAACGCGATGTCGACGCTGCCGAACATGTCGTTGGTGGTCCGGAAGAGTGCCTCGACCTGCTCGGGGTTCGTCACGTCGCAGTGCACGTAGGCGCCGGCGATCTCCGCGGCGATCGACTCCCCCGCCGCGTCGTCGAGGTCGCCGATCACGACCTTGGCCCCCTCCTCGGCGAACCGTCGCACTGTCGCGAGCCCGATGCCGCTGCACCCGCCCGTGACGACGGCAACCTTGCCGTCGAGCCTGCCTGCCATGAGTGGTCCTCTCAGCTGTCCGTGGAGCTGCTGTCGTGTGAAATGAACACGTTCTTGACCTCGGTGAACGAGTCCAGCGCGTCCGGTCCGAGCTCCCGGCCGAGACCGGACTGCTTGAAGCCACCGAAGGGCGTGGAGTAGCGCACGCTGCTGTGCGAGTTGACCGACAAGTTGCCGGCCTCGACACCGCGCGCGACGCGCAGGGCGCGACCCACGTCGCGGGTCCAGATCGAGCCCGACAGCCCGTATGCCGTGTCGTTGGCCTTCGCGATCGCGTCGGCTTCGTCGTCGAACGGCATCACGGCGACCACCGGGCCGAAGACCTCCTCCTGCCAGACGCGGTCGGTCGTTGCCCGGGGCAGCACGACGGTCGGCGGGTACCAGTAGCCGGCGCCCTCGGGCGCCCCACCACGGAAGGCGATGTCGACCGGCTCGGGTGACTCCTCGACATACGAGCGCACGGTCTGGCGCTGGCCGGCACTGATCAGCGGACCCATCTCGGTCGCGTCGTCGCCGGGCTCGGCGACGACGACCCCCGCCACCGCCGGCTCGAACAGCTCCATGAAGCGGTCGAAGACGCTGCGCTGCACCAGGATCCGGCTCCTCGCGCAGCAGTCCTGTCCGGCGTTGTCGAAGACGCCGTAGGGGGCCGTGGCTGCTGCCTTCTCGAGGTCGCTGTCAGCGAAGACGATGTTGGCGCTCTTGCCGCCCAGCTCGAGGGTGATCCGCTTGACCTGGTCGGCGGCGCCACGCATGATCCGCTGCCCCACCTCGGTTGACCCGGTGAAGCAGACCTTGCGGACCGCGGGGTGGGTGACGAACCGCTCGCCGACGACCGAGCCCTTGCCTGCGACGACGGTGAAGACACCCTCAGGCAGGCCTGCCTCGAGGGCGAGCTCACCGAGCCGCAGTGCGGTCAGAGGGGTGAGCTCGGCGGGCTTGAGGACGACGGTGTTGCCCGCCGCCAGGGCCGGCGCGAAACCCCAGCCGGCGATGGGCATCGGGAAGTTCCACGGCACGATGATCCCGACGACGCCCAAGGGCTCCTTGAACGTGACGTTGAGGCCACCGGCCACCGGGATCTGCTTGCCGAACAGGCGTTCCGGCGCCGCCGAGTAGTAGGTCAGGACGTCGCGGACGTTGCCGGCCTCCCAGCGCGCGTTGCCGATCGTGTGGCCGGCGTTCGCCACCTCCAGCCGGGCCAGCTCCTCGAGGTGGTCGTCGACGACCTCGGCGAACCGGTGCAGCAGGCGACCACGGTCGGCCGGCGCCACGGCGCGCCAGGCGGGTCCCGCGCTCTCGGCGGCCGCGATCGCTGCGTCCGCGTCCTCGACGGAGGCGAGGGGGACCTGGGTCACCACCGTCTCGGTGGCCGGGTTGAGCACCTCATGGACAGTCGCGCTCACAGCCGCTCGAACCCCCGGACGCGCTCCCAGTCGGTGACCGCGGCGTTGAAAGCGGCCAGCTCCACGTCGGCGTGGTTGACGTAGTGCGCCACCACGTCCTCACCGAAGGCGGCCCGCGCGACCTGCGAACCGTCGAGCAGGTCCCGGGCCTGCGCGAGCGTGCCCGGGACACGTTCGCGGTCCGAGGTGTAAGCGTTGCCCTCGAAGGCTGGTTCGAGCTCCAGTCGCTCACGGATGCCGTGCAGCCCACCGGCCAGCATGGCAGCGACGCCGAGGTAGGGGTTCATGTCACCACCGGGCACCCGGTTCTCGACGCGCAGTCCGGCACCGTGCCCTACCACCCGCAGCGCGCAGGTCCGGTTGTCGGTACCCCAGGCGACTGCCGTGGGCGCGAAGCTGCCCGACTGGAACCGCTTGTAGGAGTTGATGTTCGGTGCGTAGAAGCAGGTGAACTCGCGCAGCGTCGCCTGCATGCCGGCGAGGAAGTGGTCGAACAACTCGCTGCGTCCGCCCTCGCGGGCAGAGTCGGCGAACGAGATGGCACCGTCGGAGCCGCGCAGCGAGAGGTGTACGTGGCAGGAGTTGCCCTCGAGCGCGTCGAACTTGGCCATGAAGGTCAGCGACTTCCCGTGGGCGGCGGCGATCTCCTTGGCCGCGTTCTTGTAGACCGCGTGCACGTCACAGGTGCGCAGGACGTCGTCGTAGAGGAACCCGATCTCGTGCTGGCCGTGGTTGCACTCCCCCTTCGCACTCTCCACGGTCGCTCCCGCGGCATACATCTCGTTGCGGATGTCGCGCAGCAGGGGCTCGACCCTCGAGCCCCCGAGAATGGAGTAGTCGACGTTGTAACGGTTGGCCGGCGTGAGCCCCTGGTAGCGCCCGTCCCATGCCTGCTCGTAGGTGTCCTCGAAGACGATGAACTCCAGTTCGGTCCCGGCCAGGGCCACGAAGCCGAGCTCAGCGGCCGCGTCGACCTGCGCCTTGAGCACCGACCGTGGCGACGGGCGGACCGGCCCGCTCCCATCGAGCCAAGACAGGTCGCACTGGATCATCGCCGACCCCGGCTGCCCGGGGGTGCGGCGCAGCGTGGTGAGGTCGAGGTCGAACATCATGTCGCCGTAGCCGCGCTCCCAGGAGCTGATGGCGTAGCCGCCCACGGTGTTCATGTCGACGTCGACGGCGAGCAGGTAGTTGCACCCCTCCGTGCCGTGGGCAAGGGCATGGTCCAGGAAGTAGTGGCCGTGCAGGCGTTTGCCCTGGAGGCGCCCCTGCATGTCCGTGAACGCGACGATCACGGTGTCGATGGTGCCGGCGGCGATGTCCGCCTTCAGCTCCTCGACGGTGAGCCGGGGTGGTGTGGTCATGTCGTCTCCCTGTCCTGCCTCAGCCCAGCAACCCGCGCAGCAGGGCTGCGGTGGCGTCACAGTGCTCTTCCATGGTGGCCCGTGCCGTGTCGGCGTCCCCGCCGAGTACGGCCGCGACGATGGCCTCGTGCTGGTCGTTGGAGTGCGCGATGTTGAGTGGCAGCACCGGGATAGCGGTGAGCAGCTCGTGGAGGGCGGACTGCGCCCGGGTGACGGCCTCGATGAGCATCGGCGACCCGGACAGGGTCGCGATCGCCAGGTGGAAGCGGCTGTCCGCGAGCCGGTGGGCGGCGTTGTCGGGCGCCTCACGGGCCGCCTTGGCACTTTCGATCAGCCAGGCGCGCTGGTCGGCCGCGAGCGCCTTGGTGGCGGCCAGGGCAGCGGCCCCTGGCTCGACGACCCGTCGGAAGTCGATCGCGTCGGCAAGTGCGGCGCCGGTGCGCACGGTTGCCCCGGTGCCCGGCTCCAGCCCTGCATAGGTGATGACCGTGCCGCCGCCACGGCCCCGACGCGTGGTGACCAGGCCGGACTCGCGGAGCGCGGCGATCGCCTCGCGCAGGGTGTTCCGGCTGACGCCCAGGCGCTCGGCCAGCTCACGCTCCGGTGGCAGCTGGTCACCGTCGGTGAAGACGCCCAACCGGATCGCCGTCGCGAGCTGCTCGACCGTCGCCTCGAACGCGTTGCCTGCGGCAGGCCGCAGCACCACGTTCGGCAGGGACGTCTGCGCGGCGGGACTCACGCTCAGATCCAATACCCCACGCTGGGCCCCGTCAATGGTCTGCGAAAGAACCATTTCATCAGTCCCGGTTCTCGCGGGCCAGCTTGTGGCCCTCGGGGTCGAACGGCGGCCGCAGACCCACCGTCACCGGGTACCGCCTCCCCGCCAGGTCGATCTCGTAGCTGCCGCCTCGGACCCACTCCGCGGTCGCCGTCCCGGTCGCACGGTCCCCCACGAGGGCCAGCCCGACCCCTGCGCCGACACTGGCTCCCCAGGCCGCGCTGGTGACCTGCCCGACCGGCTCGCCGTCGCGCAGCACCAGCTCCCCACCCCACGGGTATGCCGTGGGGTCACCGACCACGAACGACACGATCCGCCGCGCGGGCGGTCGCAACCGCGAGTCCTCGACGGCGGCCCGACCGAGGAAGTCGATGTCGGTGCGCAGCTTGCACGCGAACGTGAGCCCGGCGACCACCGGCCCGGTCTCGGTGGTCAGTTCTCGGGCAAAGGCGCGGTAGCCCTTCTCCAGGCGCATCGCCTCGATCGTGTAGTAGCCCGCCGGGACGACCCCGAGGTCGTCGCCGGCGCTGAACAGATCCTCGTAGACGCCTGCGGCGAGGTCGGTGGGGACGTAGAGCTCCCAGCCCAGCTCGCCGACATACGTGATCCGGGTGGCCCGCACCGTGGCCGACCCGATCCGCACCTCTCGACTGGTGGCAAAGGGGAACGACGCATCGTCGAAGGCATCGGGCGACAGCCGTTCCAACAGCTCGCGTGACCTCGGCCCCATGACGCCAAGCACGGCATACGCACTCGTGAGGTCGACGACGTGCGCCGACGCGTCTGCTGGGAAGTGGCGACGCATCCAGTCGATGTCTCGCACCGTCGTCGCCGCGCTGCTGACGACGAAGAACTCGTCGGTGGCGACCCTGGTCACCGTCACGTCGGACTCGTAGGTGCCGAGCGCGTTGAGCATCCCGGTGTAGACCGAACGACCTTCGGGCCCACCGACATCCGCCGTGCAGACCCACTGCAAGGCACGCTCGGCTCCGGGCCCCACGACGAGGTACTTCGAGAACGACGTCTGGTCGAAGACCGCGACCGCCTCCCGCGTCGCTCGCTGCTCCGCGACCGACCAGTCGACCCAGCTGGGTCGCTCCCACGAGTAGTCGATGACCGGTGGAACACCCTGGGGTGCAAAGACATTGGGCCGTTCCCAGTTGTTCCGAGTGCCGAGGCACGCGCCTTGCGCAACGACGCGGTCGTGCACGGGAGACCGCCGCAGCGGCCGACCGGTCTCCAGCTCGCGGTTGGGCCACGGCACGGCGTAGTGCAGCCCGAGCACCTCGCCCACCCGCCGGCGCAGCCAGTCATTGTTGCCCGCCAGAGGGGAGAACCTGCGGATGTCGGCACTGATCAGGTCGGTCGTCGGCTGCCCCTCGACGATCCACTCGGCGAGCGCCCGACCCGCACCGCCCGCGGACGCGATCCCGACCGAGTTGAAGCCGGCGGCGACGAAGAACCCGGCCAGCTCCGGCGCCTCCCCGATGATGAACTGGTTGTCGGGAGTGAAGCTCTCGGGGCCGTTGTAGAACTTGCGGATCCCCGTCTCCGCCAGCACCGGGAGCCGGTGGACGGCGCTGTCCATCAGGACCTCGAAGTGCTCCCAGTCCTCGTCGAGCAGGGCGAACTCGAACGGGTAGGGGATCTGGTCAGGCGACACCCATGGCTTGGCCTGGGGCTCGAAACCCCCCACGAGGAGACCCCCGACCTCCTCCTTGACGTAGGTGTAGCCGTCGGGGTCGCGCAGGATCGGCAGATCCCGGTGCACACCGTCGATCTGCTCGGTGACGACGTAGAAGTGCTCAGCCGAGTGCAGCGGCACGGTGACACCGACCATCTCCCCCACCGCCTTGGCCCACTGCCCGGCGCAGTTGACGACGACCTCGGCCTCGATGTCGCCCTGGTCGGTGCGCACCCCACTCGCCCGCCCGGCCGCCGTGAGCACGTCGGTGACCCGCACGCGTTCGGCGATCCGCACTCCCAGCATCCGCGCACCCTTGGCGAGTGCCTGGGTCAGGTCGGTGGGGTTGGCCCGGCCGTCGCCGGGCAGCCAGATGGCGCCGACCAGGTCGTCGGCCCGGATGAGTGGGTAGCGCTCGTGCGCCTGCTGCGCGGTCAGCAGCTGGCAGTCCAGGTCGTATGCCGCGGCGCTGGCTGCCGTGCGTCGCAGCGCCACCATCCGCTCCTCGGTGCGGGCCAGCGTCAGGCCACCACAGACTCGATAGCCGGTCCCCAGGCCGGTCTCGGCCTCGAGGCGCGAGTAGAGGTCGGTGGAGTACTGCACCAGCCGAGTGCTGGCCTCGGTGGCCCGCAGCTGACCGACCAGCCCGGCGGCGTGCCAGGTCGTCCCGCCCGACAGCGAGCCCTGCTCGAGCAGCAGCACGTCGGTCCAGCCGAGGTGGGCCAGGTGGTAGGCGACACTGCACCCGATCACCCCGCCGCCGATGATGACGACCCGGGCCCGTTGCGGCAGCTGCTCGCTCACCCCTCGTCTCCGGCCGAGAGCCCCGCCGACGGACCTACGGTCGTGCTGGTCTCGGCCGGGGGTTCCTCCGTCGCCTCGTCGATCAGGTCCCCGAGCCTGGGGCTCGTAAACAGGGAGGCAGCGAGAGCCTGGCGTTCGAGGGTGAAGTCCCAGAAGTCGTGGTCGACGTCGGAGACGCTGTGCTGGATGACGCCCCAGAGAGTCCACGCATAGCGCCCGGCCAGGCCCCACAGCTCAGCCCGCGCCAGCAGCCGGCGGTCCACCGCTCCGTAGTAGGCCTCGACGATCTCGACCAGGTGGTCGTGGTCCAGCTGCGACTCGTTGATGAGGTTGCCGAGCTCGAAGGAGGCCTCGTTGGTCCCTGAGTACTCGTAGTCGACGATGCGGATGTCGCCGCCGTCATCGAGGAAGTTGGCCGCCAGCAGGTCGTTGTGGCAGGGGACGCGAGGTTCGGGAAAGCGACGCAGCGCGGCCTCGACGCGAGTCGCCGACTCGCCCAGTGCGGCATACCCATCGGGGGGCTGCAGCCCGCGCTCCGTGACGATCCGCTGGTATCCGCGCTGGACCTCGAAGATGTCGAAGCCGTTCGCGAACGGCGGACCGCCGTGCAGATGTCGGATGGCACGAGCGATCCGCGTCAGGTTGGTGGCCACGTCGCTGGCGGCATAGGTCACGCCGGGCAGGAAGCCGACGACCAGCACACCCTGGCCCGGGAGGTAGTCCACCACCGGGGCACCCACGCCCGCCGCCGCTGCGGCAAGGCTGTTGAGCCACTCGTGCTCACGGTTGACGGCGAGCAGGTCGGTGGTGGGTGCCGAGATCCGGACGACGACGTCGTGGGTCGCCGTCCGGACCCGGTAGTTGTGGTTGGTCAGCCCGCCGGGCAGCTCGCTCACCTCCCGAGGGCCCGCGAGGGCTGGGAGCTGGGCGAGCGCCTGGTCGAGCGTGACGCCCGGACTCACTCGCCGAAGGCCTCGACGACTGCCGGGTCTATGGTGTGCTTCGGGCCCTTGAACCACTTGCGCGCCGAGACCTGCCACCACACGGCAAGCACCAGCAGCGAGCCGATCGTGAGGATGGGTGCGTAGTTGACGAACTTCCAGTCGAAGGCGTCGGTGAACGGCACGCCCGCGGGGACGAACGGCATGACGAAGTAGATCGAGATGATGGCGATCTCAATGACTGCAATGAGATTCATCCACTTGTACTTCGCGCCGTTGTTCCAGCTGCCTGGCTGGAAGCCGTCACCCAGCCGCCACCTGAGCCAGATCGGGATGAGGAAGGCGAGGTAGAGACCGATCACCGCCACCGAGACGACGGCGTAGAACGCGACGGGCACGATGAGGGGCGCGTCGGCGGTGCCGATGTTGACCTCCTTGAGGGCCGGCAGGGTGATCAGCGCAGCCACGACGGCAACCAGCATGACGGCGTTGGCCGGCACCCTGCTCGACGAGAGCGTGGACCACAGGCGTGACCCGGGGATGGCCCCGTCGCGGCTGAACGCGAAGGTCATGCGCGACGCGCTGGTCATGCAGGACGTCGTGCAGAAGAACTGCCCGATCGCCGAGATGAGCAGGATCAACGTTGCCCACTTGGAGTTCATCGCGTTGGTGAAGATGTAGGCGACCCCACCGCCACCAACGCCTGCGTTGTCCGGTGCGCCGTCCTTGTTCGGTACGGCGAACAGGAAGCACAGCAACAGGATCCAGCCGCCGATGGCGGAGTAGAAGATCGACTGCCAGATCCCCTTGGCCGCCGCCTGGGAGGCCGCGGAGGTCTCCTCCGAGAGGTGGGCGGAGGCGTCGAACCCGGTGATCGTGTACTGCGTGAGCAGCAGCCCGAAAGGCACCACGAGGAACCAGTACTTGAGCGAGCTGTTCGACCCACCGCTGTAGCCCGAGTTGTTGAACCGCTCCGTGAAGACGTAGGAGAAGCTCTGGTGGTGGTCGGGAACGAAGATGAGGATGAGGATCACGATCGCCGCACCGACCACGTGCCACCACACCGAGACGTTGTTCATCACGGCCATCAGGTGGCCGCTGAAGATGTTGAGCACCGATGCGAGCACAAGCACGCCGAGGAACGTCCAGAACACCCTCGTCAGCGAGTAGCTGCCCGCGTAGTCCTCGGAGAACGTGCTCAGGGTCAGGTCGATGAAGGTCGCACACCCGTAGGCCACCGAGGCCGTGACGGCCACGAGGCCGATCAGGTTGAGCCACCCGGTGAAGAAGCCGGCCTTGGCGCCGCCCATCTTGCTGGCCCACCAGTAGATCCCGCCGGAGGTCGGGTAGGCCGACACCAGCTCGGACATGGTGAAGCCGATGATGAGGATGAACAGCGAGACGATCGGCCAACCCCACGAGATCGCAATGGGGCCACCGTTGTTGAAGCCCTGTCCGAAGGTCGTGAAGCAACCCGCAAGGATCGAGATGATGGAGAACGAGATCGCAAAGTTGGAGAAGCCCGACCACGACCGGTTGAGCTCCTGCTTGTACCCGAGTTCCGCCAACCGGCGTTCGTCGTCGGACAGTTCACTGACGCTGGCCATACTGGCTCCTAGTCTTCGGTACGAAGTGGAGCCGATATTTCACCCACGAGACTCGCCGTGTCAATGGTCCAAACACAAACCTTTGACTAGTCCCCGAACGCCCAATGGCGCTCTTGATCGAGCGCCGGATCGGGGTGAAGCGGGTCAGATGGGACGGGTCAGACCAACCGGGTGAGCCAGCCGAAGGTGTCCTCGGTCCGGCCGTACTGGATGTCCAGCAGCCGCTCGCGGATGGTGCGAGTCACCTCGCCGTAGTCGACCCCGTTGCGGTGGTCGCACGAGCCGCCCGCCCAGCGCAGCTCGCCCACCGGGGTGATGACGGCCGCGGTGCCGCACGCGAAGATCTCCACGATCTCGCCACTGGCCGCGCCGTCCTTCCACTCCTGGATCGGGATGCGGCGCTCCTCGGGCTCGAGCCCCATCTCCTTGGCCAGCGCGAGGACCGAGGAGCGCGTGACGCCCTCGAGGATCGAGCCGGTGAGCTCGGGCGTGATCAGCTTGTTGTCCTTGGTCACGAAGAACAGGTTCATCCCGCCGAGCTCCTCGACGTAGGTGTGCGTCGAGGCGTCGAGGAAGACGGCCTGGTCGCAGCCGTTCTCGATGCCCTCGAGCTGGCCGGCGAGGCTGGAGGCGTAGTTGCCGCCACACTTGGCCGCCCCGGTGCCGCCCTCGCCTGCCCGGGCGTAGTCGGTCGACAGCCACAGCGTGACCGGCTTGATGCCGCCGCTGAAGTAGGCGCCGGCCGGGGACGCGATGACCGAGTAGGTCACCTCGGACGCCGGTCGCACCCCGAGGAACGCCTCCGACGCGTACATGAAGGGACGCAGGTAGAGGCTCGACTCACCACTGGATCCGGACGGCACCCAGGCCTGGTCGACCTCGACGAGCGCGCGCAGCGAGCCCAGGAAGTCCTCCACGGGCAGCTCCGGCAGGGTCATCCGCCGGGCGCTTCGCTGCATCCGCTGGGCGTTGGCCTCGGGGCGGAAGGTCCAGATCGAGCCGTCCGCATGCCGGTAGGCCTTCATGCCCTCGAAGATCTCCTGGGCATAGTGCAGCACCGCTGCCGACGGCATCAGGGTGATGGGTCCGTATGCCGCGACCTTGCCCTCGCTCCATCCCTCACCCTTGCGCCACACGGCGGTGACCATGTGGTCGGTGAAGGTGGTGCCGAACCCCGGGTTCGCCAGTACGGCCTCGCGCTCCACGTCCGGCCGCGGGTCGCTGCGGCGGGTGACCTCGAAGGTCAGCGGGGCGGTGGTCTGGCTCATGGGGGTCCTCCTACGTGGGTGCCCGGGCCATTGAGGTCCGGTGCGGCGGTGCACGGTCTCCTGCCGAGATTACCCGCCCCGGCAGGCGCATCGGGCAGGAGTGGCGGGCGCCGCCGGAGGACTAGCCGAGGAGGGACGCGATGGCGTCGCCGACCTCGGGGGTCGAACGTACCGCGCTCCCCCGGGCGGCCAGGTCGGCCGCGACGGCTCGCTCGACCCGGGCGGCCTCGTCGGCGCGACCCAGGTGCTCGAGCAGCATGCCGACCGACAGGATCGTGGCGGTCGGGTCGGCCTTGGCCTGGCCGGCAATGTCAGGAGCCGAACCGTGGACCGGCTCGAACATGCTTGGCGCCGTGCGCTCGGGGTTGATGTTGGCGCTGGCGGCCAGGCCGATCCCGCCGACGATCGCGGCGGCGATGTCGGTGATGATGTCGCCGAAGAGGTTGTCGGTGACGATGACGTCGAAGCGACCCGGGTCGGTGGCCAGGAAGATCGTGGCCGCATCGACGTGCTGGTAGGCCGTCGTGACGTCGGGGAACTCGGCGCCCACCTCTTCGACGGTGCGCCGCCACAGGTGACCGGCGTGGGTGAGGACGTTGTGCTTGTGGACCAGCGTGAGGTGCTGGCGCGGGCGGGCCTGGGCTCGGGCGAAGGCGTCGCGCACGACCCGCTCCACACCGAAGCGGGTGTTGACGCTGACCTCGGTGGCGATCTCGTTCGGGGTGCCGACGCGCAGCGAACCGCCATTGCCGACGTACGGACCCTCGGTGCCCTCGCGGACGACCACGAAGTCGATGCCGTCCGGAGCCACCCGCTCGACGGCCAGTGGGCTCAGCACCCCGGGGTAGAGCTTGGCGGGGCGCAGGTTGACGTACTGCTCCAGGGCGAAGCGCAGCGGCAGCAGCACGCCGCGCTCGAGGACCCCGCTGGGCACCGTCGGGTCGCCGATCGCCCCGAGGAGGATCGCGTCGTGGCCGCGCAGCTCCTCCAGGACCGAGTCGGGCAGCGTCTCCCCCGTCGCGTGCCAGCGACGCGCACCAAGGTCGTACTCGGTGGTGTGGAACTTGATCCCGGTGCCCGCCGTGACGGTCTCCAGCGCCTTGATCCCCTCGGCCACGACCTCTGGGCCGATCCCGTCGCCGCCAATGACGGCGAGGTTGACGGTGTCGTTGCCAGTGCTCTCGGAAGCCATGTTCTCCAGCCTAAGGACGGTCTTGCGATCTGATACCGGTGTCTCACATGACGAACGGCCTCGGGCGCCTGCCCGAAGCCGTTCGTCGTCGCACCGTGGAGGTGCGGAGGATGTCGCCTGCGACGTCAGTCGTCGGAGTGACCCTGCTCGCGCAGGTCCATCGACTCCTGCAGTGCCTGACGTGCCTTGTCTGCTTCTTCGCTCATGTCAATCATTCCTTTGCGGATGTCCCTGTGTCCCAACAGGGTTCGGGTTTGGGTGGGTTCTCGGAATCGCACTGGGCACTCGCCGGATAACGGGGTGCCGCTGTCAGCCACGCACGCGGGATCTCCGCGGCGAGTGGGCTGACTACCGGAACTCGCCGCGGCGGATAAGAATTACGACCTGCCGCGTCATGTGTTCGAGGTTACGTGGACGTCCAACTAAACGACACCCGTTTCCCACGCAGTGAGACACCTCTGGACGTGGCGCCGGTCACGTGTCGCGACGACCCCGGCCCCACGAGTTGGATCAGGTTGATCGGCTGCTTCCCGAGGGCGACACCGTCCCCGCCCCACGCTCGGCGCCCGTCAGGCCTTGACCCCCACGGCGAGGGTGCGGCACGTCGCATAATCGCGAGCCAGCACCACGCGTCCCTCGTCCTGCATCGACGTCGTGGCGGGGTCGTCGCTCACGGGGAGATCTACGACGGTCTGCCAAGCGCGTCTCTCCGCCGCGAGCCAATCGTCCCTCGAGGTCACCTCGACGTCGGCGAAGCCGGCCGACCGCAACCCACGCTCGAAGTGCACCTGTCGGATGCGCTCGGGCACCTCAGCGTCGCTGTCCCGGGCCTCCCACCCGGTGAAGACAGCCTTTCCGCCGGGGACCAGCACGCGGTGGGCCTCGACCAGCGGACCCCCGAACGGCTGCGGGAACTGCGCCGCGTCGACACACAGGACCGCCGTGACCGACCCGTCGGCCAGGTCGGTGGCTGTCATGTCGCCCACCCGGAAGTCGGCGCGCCCCGACAGCCCCTGGGCGCGCGCATTGGCGATCGCCTGCTCGACCGCCGCAGCCGCGAAGTCCACGCCGATCACCCGTGCGCCGCTGCGGCGGGCGAGCTCGAGACCGTAGCCACCGCGTCCGCACGCGAGGTCGAGGAGGACGTCGTCGGACCCGAGCCCAAGCAGGTCCCCGACCTCGTCCAGGCCGGGTCCGGTGAGCAGACTCGTCGACAGGAAGCCGTCGGGCAGACCCAGGGCCGCAGCCCAGATCCGGTCCTTGTCCGGCCCGGCGCCCATGTCGGCGTACCAGCGGGAGAAGTAGTCAGCGTCGAGGTCGGTCACACCCCCATCATCTCCACCCGTCACGCGGCCGACGGGCCACACCCGCCGGGTCCCCATCCCCGCGCGACGGTCGAGGACCTAGGTTGGTCCAGTGCTTCCCGAGGGCTACACCGTCCGCCGCCTCGCGCTCGACGACGCGGCCGCGCTGGCGGCCGCGTACGACCGCAACCGGGACCACCTCAGGCCGTGGGAGCCCACCCGCCCGGACGCCTTCTTCACCGAGGCCGGGCAGCGCGAGACCATCGCCGGGCGCCTCGACCAGGTCGCCCAGGGCCTCTACGACTGTTGGCTGCTGTGGCACGGCAGCGACGTCGTCGGCTCCGCGAACCTGCAGAACATCGTCCGTGGCGCCATGCAGGGCGCCGACGTCGGCTACTGGGTCGACCATGCCCACCTGCGTCGCGGCCTGGGCGTCGCGACGCTGGAGTTCCTCGTCGAGCGTGGGCGCGAGCTCGACCTGCACCGCCTCGGAGGCTCCACGATGGTGGCGAACCTCCCATCCCAGCAGGTGCTGCAGCGCTGCGGCTTCGAGGAGTGCGGGAGGATCCCGGCATTCCTCTACCTCGACGGGGCGTGGCGCGACAGCCTCCTGTTCAACCTCGTGCTCCACGACCGCCCACCGCTGGCCTGAGCACGCGCACCAGGCCCCAGACGCAGGTATGCCGGCCGGTCCCCGCAGTGGGGACCGACCGGCATACCTGGTGGGTGGTTGGTGCGGTGGTGCGGGGACTCAGCTCAGGTCGACGACGCTCACGTCGGCGCCGACCTCGGTCACGATGGCGGCGAGCACGTCGGCCGGGATCCCGGAGTCGACGGTGAGGGCGACGAGGGCCTGGCCGCCCTTCTCGTTGCGAGCCACCTGCATGCCGGCGATGTTGACCTGCGCGTCGCCCAGCAGCCGGCCGACGGTGCCGATGACACCTGGACGGTCGACGTAGGTGAAGAAGGCAAGGTGCTCGGTCAGCGGCACCTCGATGTCGAAGCCGTTGACTCCGACGATCTTCTCGACCAGGCGGGGGCCGGTGAGCGTGCCCGCGACGCTGATCGTCGCGCCGTCGGCAAGGGTCCCTCGCAGGGTGGTGACGTTCCGGAAGTCCTGCATGGTGGGGTCGGTGAGCAGGCGCACCTCGCAGCCACGCTGCTCGGCGAGCAGCGGCGCGTTGACATAGGTCACCGGGTCCTCGGTCACATCGGTGAACAGACCCTTGAGGGCGGCGAGCTTCCAGATCGACACGTCGTACTCGGTGATCTCGCCCTGGACGTCGACGTCCAGCTGCACCGGCACCGAGCCGGCGAGCGAGGTGAAGATGCGGCCGAGCTTCTCGACGAGCGCGATGCCGGGACGGACCTCCTCGGGCACGACACCGCCGGAGACGTTGACCGCGTCGGGGACGAGGTCCCCACCGAGTGCGAGCCGCACCGACTTGGCGACAGCGACGCCGGCCTTCTCCTGGGCCTCGTCGGTCGAGGCGCCGAGGTGCGGCGTGACGACGACGGACTCGTGCTCGAACAGCGGGCTCTCGGTCGTCGGCTCGGTCGCGAAGACGTCGATGCCGGCACCGGCCACCCGACCCTCGCGCAGCGCCTCCGCGAGGGCCTCCTCGTCGACGATGCCGCCGCGGGCGGCGTTGATGATGCGCACGGTGGGCTTGACCTTGGTCAGCGCCTCCTTGCCGATCAGGCCAAGGGTTTCGGCGTTCTTGGGCAGGTGCACGGTGATGAAGTCGCTCTGCTCGAGCAGCTCGTCGAGGGTCACCAGCTGGGCGCCGAGCTGGCCGGCACGCTGGGCCGAGACGTAGGGGTCGTAGGCGAGGATCTCCATGCCGAAGCCCTTGAGCCGCTCGGCGACGAGCTGGCCGATCCGGCCGAACCCGACGACGCCGACCTTCTTGTCGAGCAGCTCGACACCGCCGTACTTGCTGCGCTTCCAGGCTCCGGCCTTGAGGGCCTGGTTGGCGGGGCGATGTTGCGCGCCGTGGACAGCAGGAGGCCGACCGCGAGCTCGGCGGCGGAGGTGATGTTGGAGGTCGGTGCGTTGACCACCATGACACCGGCCCGGGTTGCAGCGGGCACGTCGA
This sequence comes from uncultured Actinomycetota bacterium, assembly GCA_963740865.1. Lineage (GTDB taxonomy): Bacteria > Actinomycetota > Actinomycetes > Actinomycetales > Dermatophilaceae > Pedococcus. The sequence goes on along the minus strand of CAVUGH010000003.1, from coordinate 47,756 downwards.
CGTTGTCGAGGCCGACGCCGGCGCGGGCGATCACCTTGAGGTTCTTGGCGGCGGCGATGGCCTCGGCGTCCATCTTCGTGGCCGAGCGGATGAGCACGGCGTCGACGTCGGCGAGGGCCGGCAGCAGCGCCTCGCGGGAGGCGCCGTCGACGTGGCGCACCTCGAAGTCGGGCCCGAGGGCGTCGATGGTGGCGGGCGAGAGTTCCTCGGCGATCAGCACGATCGGCTTGCTCACGTGTCAGTCCTTTGGTGGGTCGCTGGTGGGTCACTGCTGGGGGTCTCTGATCGGTCCGGCACCACGCTGTGCCCGCGGTCAGCATAGGGCTCCGCCCAGCATGTGGATGCCGTGGCTCGGTATGTGACACACGGCGTGTGGTGCAGACCACAGGTCCACGCACGCTGGCGCCGCATGCAGTGGTCCGGACGGACGGTCCGAGGCGCCGTCCAAGGTTTGTCCACCGTTGGGGACAACCTGGGGACAACTCGTGCGGACGGCCCGTCGGACGACCGTCCGCACGGCCCCGTGAGCACACGACGAAGCCGGCCGGCCCCGCGAACGGCACCGGCCGGCATACCGCGCTGTGCGGACTCGTCAGCGGGCGGCGGAACCCTCGACGTAGTCGGAGTCCGTCTCCTTGATCCAGCTCATCAGCTTGCGGAGCTCCTTGCCGGTGCCCTCGATCGGGTGCTGGGCACCCTTCTCGCGGAGCGCCTTGAACTCCGGCCCGCCGGCGTCCTGGTCGTCGATGAACCGCTTGGCGAACGCGCCGTTCTTGATGTCGGCGAGCACCGCCTGCATGTTCTCCTTGACGCGCGGGTCGATGACCCGCGGGCCGGAGACGTAGTCGCCGTACTCAGCCGTGTCGGACACCGACCAGCGCTGCTTGGCGATGCCGCCCTCGACCATCAGGTCGACGATCAGCTTGAGCTCGTGCAGGCACTCGAAGTAGGCGACCTCGGGCTGGTAGCCCGCTTCGACCAGCGTCTCGAAGCCGTACTGCACCAGCTGGCTCGCGCCACCACAGAGGACCGCCTGCTCACCGAACAGGTCGGTCTCACACTCCTCGGTGAAGGTCGTCCGGATGCCACCGGCACGCAGGCCACCGATGGCCTTGGCGTAGGACTGGGTCAGCGCCCACGCCTCACCGGAGGCGTCCTGCTCGACGGCGAGCAGCACCGGCACGCCACGGCCGTCGACGTACTCACGCCGCACGAGGTGACCCGGACCCTTGGGGGCCACCATGATGACGTCGGAGCCGGCCTCGGGCTTGATGTAGTCGAAGCGGATGTTGAAGCCGTGCCCGAACAGCAGGCCGGCCCCCTCCTTGAGGTTGGGCGCGATGTCGTTGGCGTAGACCGTGCGCTGCACCTGGTCGGGCGTGAGGATGACGACGAGGTCGGCCTCCTTCACGGCGTCCGCCACGGACCGCACGGTGAGCCCCTCGGCCTCGGCCTTCGCGCGGCTCTTGCTGCCGTCGGCGAGGCCGACGCGGACGTCCACCCCGGAGTCGCGCAGGTTGAGGGCGTGGGCGTGGCCCTGGCTGCCGTAGCCGATGACGGCCACCTTCTTGCCCTGGATCACGCTCAGGTCAGCGTCGTCGTCGTAGAACATCTCGGCCACGGTGGCCACTCCTTAGTGTTGTCAGTACTTCTTCGGGTGATCAGTGAAATCTGTTGGCGGTCAGGGCGATTCAGGTATGCCGCGTGGTCACCGCCGCAGGTGCCGCGCCCGGCGCGCTAGGCCGTGCGGAGCGCCCTGTCGGTGATCGACCGCGTGCCGCGACCGATCGCGACCATGCCGGACTGCACGAGCTCCTTGACGCCGAACGGCTCGATGACCTCGAGGAACGCGGCGAGCTTGTCGCGGTTGCCGGTGACCTCGATGGTCAGGGTGTCGCTGGCGACATCGACCACCTTGGCACGGAACAGCTGCACCGTCTCCAGCACGTGGCTGCGGCTGTGCACGTCGGTGCGCACCTTGACCAGCAGGATCTCGCGCTGGACCGAGGCGGTGGGCTCGAGCTCGACGACCTTGAGCACCTCGATCAGCTTGTTGAGCTGCTTGGTGACCTGCTCGAGTGGGAGCGCGTCGACGTCGACGACCACCGTCATCCGCGAGATCTCCGGGTGCTCGGTCGGACCCACCGCGAGGGAGTCGATGTTGAACCCGCGCCGCGAGAAGAGCGCGGCGATCCGGGCGAGCACGCCGGGCTTGTTCTCGACGAGGACCGACAGGGTGTGCTTGCTCATCGCCATCTACTTACCGTCCTTGTCAGCGTCTTCGGGCTGCTCGGTGGCCTCATCCTCTTCGCGATCCCACTGCGGCGCAGTGTCCTTCGCGACCTGGATGGCGTCGTTGCTGACCCCGGCCGGGACCATCGGCCAGACCATGGCGTCACGGTGGACGACGAAGTCGACGATCACCGGGACGTCGTTGATCTCCATGGCCTTCTTGATCGTCGCGTCGACGTCCTCCGGACGCTCGCACCGCAGCCCGACGCAGCCGTAGGCGTCCGCCAGCTTGACGAAGTCGGGGATGCGGCTGCCGACCGAGGTGTGCAGGTCGGTGTTGGAGTAGCGCTTGTCGTAGAACAGCGACTGCCACTGGCGCACCATGCCGAGGCTGCTGTTGTTGATGATCGCGACCTTGATCGGGATGTTGTTGATGACGCAGGTCGCGAGCTCCTGGTTGGTCATCTGGAAGCAGCCGTCGCCGTCGATCGCCCAGACGACACGGTCCGGCTGGGCGACCTTCGCGCCCATGGCGGCCGGCACGGCATACCCCATCGTGCCGAGGCCACCGGAGTTGAGCCACGCGTTCGGGCGTTCGTACTGCACGAACTGGGCGGCCCACATCTGGTGCTGGCCGACGCCGGCGACGTAGACGGACTCGGGCCCGCTGATCGCGCCGATGCGCTCGATGACGTACTGCGGGGAGACGCCTTCCTCGCCCTCGGGCGAGGTGTAGCCCAGCGGGAAGGTGGCCTTCCAGCCGGCGGTCTGCTCGCGCCAGGCGTCGTAGTCGCCGATGGTCCCGGACTCGCGGTCGGCGGCCACCGCCTTGATGAGCTCACCGATGACCTCGAGGACGTCACCGACGATGGGCACGTCGGCGTTGCGGTTCTTGGAGATCTCGGCGGGGTCGATGTCGGCGTGGATGACCTTGGCCTCGGGGGCAAACGTCGACAGCTGCCCCGTCACCCGATCGTCGAAGCGGGCGCCCAGGGTGATGAGCAGGTCGGACTTCTGCAGGGCGGTGACCGCCGCGACCGAGCCGTGCATACCCGGCATACCGAGGTGCAGCGGGTGGCTGTCCGGGACCGCGCCGCGAGCCATCAGCGTTGTCACGACAGGGATCTGGGTCAGCTCGACGAACTCGCGCAGGGCGTCGGACGCGTTGCCTCGGACGACGCCGCCACCGACGTAGAACACCGGCTTCTTGGCCTGGGCGATGAGCCGAGCGGCCTCGCGGATCTGCTTGTTGTGCGGTCGGGCGACGGGACGGTAGCCGGGCAGGTCGAACTTCGGCGGCCAGGAGAACGTCGTTTTCGCCTGCAGGGCGTCCTTCGAGATGTCGACGAGCACCGGCCCGGGACGACCCGTCGAGGCGATGTGGAACGCCTCGGCGATGACGCGAGGGATCTGGTTGGCGTCGGTGACGAGGTAGTTGTGCTTGGTGATCGGCATCGTGATGCCGCGGATGTCGGCTTCCTGGAAGGCATCGGTGCCGATGGCCGCGGAGGCGACCTGGCCAGTGATGGCCACGATCGGGACCGAGTCCATATAGGCATCGGCGATGGCCGTGACCAGGTTGGTCGCGCCGGGACCCGACGTGGCCATGCAGACCCCGACCTTGCCGGTGGCGCTGGCATAGCCCTCGGCCGCGTGGCCGGCGCCCTGCTCGTGGCGGACCAGGATGTGGCGGACCTTGACCGAGTCGAGGAGCGGGTCGTAGGCCGGGAGGATCGCCCCGCCCGGGATGCCGAAGACCGTGTCGACCTCCATGGCCTCGAGGGAGAGCACCAGGCTCTGGGCGCCAGTCACCTGGGTGGGCACCTTGGCCTTCGCCTGCTCGGCCAGCCTGGACGGGCTGGGCGCCGGACTCGGGGCCGGTTTCGCGTCGCTCACTTCACTACCGCTTTCGGTTCTCGCTGGTGGTGGACCACTGGGATCTGCTCGCTGGATCCGTTCAGACTGGATCTGCTCACAAAAAAACCCTCCAGTTCCGGTGAGGAACGTCGGAGGGCAGCGCGCTGGCTCTCGGGATGAGGGCCTGCGCGCTAAGGAAGTACGAGAATTCGTGCCACACGAGAACTCTCTCGCCGTCCCCTGATGGTGTCAACGTGCGAGACAGCCGGTCCCACGATCCGGACCTGTCGTCTCAGTCACAGGACCGCTTCCTCGCGACTTGTTGCCGCCTGCTGGTCATCGGGAGCGGATTTCGGCGTCCCGTGACGATCTCCCGGCAACAAGTCGCAACGCCGGCCGACCTGTTGCCGCCTGCTGGTCACCGGGACCGGATTTCGGCGCCCGGTGACGATCTCCCGGCAACAAGTCCCGCCGGAGCTGCCAGGCCCTGCAGCCCTGAGCTCAGCCGCAGACTGCTCCGCCGCTGGCGCTGCCGACGAGCTTGCGGTACTTGGCCAGGACGCCGCGCGGGTACTTGGACTCCGGGGGCACGAAGCCCTCGGAGCGACGGGCCAGCTCGGCCTCGTCGACGTGGACGTCGAGGACCCCGTTGGCCACGTCGAGAGTGATGCGGTCGCCGTCGCGGACGAACGCGATAGGCCCACCGTCGACCGCCTCGGGAGCCACGTGCCCGACACACAGACCCGTCGTCCCGCCGGAGAAGCGACCGTCGGTCAGCAGCAGGACGTCCTTGCCCAGCCCGGCACCCTTGATCGCACCGGTCACGGCGAGCATCTCGCGCATGCCCGGACCGCCCTTGGGTCCCTCGTAGCGGATGACGACGACGTCGCCGGCCTTCAGCGAACCTTCCGCCACAGCGTCCATCGCGGCACGCTCGCCGTCGAAGACCCGAGCCGTCCCCTCGAAGATGTCGGAGTCGAACCCTGCTGACTTCACGACCGCGCCCTCGGGTGCCAGCGTTCCCTTGAGGATCGTGATGCCACCGGTCTTGTGGATCGGCTCCTTCATCGCACGGACGACCTTGCCGTCGATGTCCGGCGGCGCGATGTCGGCGAGGTTCTGGGCCATCGTCTTGCCGGTCACCGTCAGGCAGTCACCGTGCAGGAGTCCGGCGTCGAGCAGCGCGCGCATGACGACTGGCACTCCCCCGACCCGGTCGATGTCGGTCATGACGTACTGGCCGAACGGCTTCACATCGGCCAGGTGCGGCACTTTGGCCCCGACCCGCACGAAGTCGTCCAGGGTCAGGTCGACCTCGGCCTCGTTGGCGATCGCGAGCAGGTGGAGCACGGCGTTCGTCGAACCACCGAAGGCCATGACCACGGCGATGGCGTTCTCGAATGCCTCCTTGGTCATGATGTCCCGGGCCGTGATGCCGCGGCGGAGCAGGCCGACGACGGCCTCCCCCGACTTGCGGGCGAAGCCGTCACGACGGCGGTCGGTCGCCGGCGGGGCAGCCGACCCGGGCAGCGACATGCCGATGGCCTCGGCGACGGAGGCCATCGTGTTGGCCGTGTACATGCCGCCGCAGGCGCCCTCCCCCGGACAGATCGCGCGCTCGATCGCGTCGACGTCGGCCCGCGACATCAGGCCGGCCGCGCAGGCGCCCACCGCCTCGAACGCGTCGATGATCGTCACGGTCTTCTCGGAACCGTCGGACAGCTTGGCGATCCCCGGGAGGATCGACCCGGCATACAAGAAGACGCTGGCGAGGTCGAGCCTGGCGGCAGCCATGAGCATGCCGGGCAGCGACTTGTCACAGCCCGCCAGCAGCACCGAACCGTCGAGACGTTCCGCATTCATCACTGTCTCAACGGAATCCGCGATGACCTCGCGGCTCACCAGCGAGAAGTGCATGCCCTCGTGACCCATCGAGATGCCGTCGCTGACGGAGATGGTGCCGAACTCGAGCGGGTAGCCACCGGCTGCGTGCACGCCGTCCTTGACGGCCTTGGCGAGCCGGTCGAGGGACAGGTTGCAGGGCGTGATCTCGTTCCACGAGCTGGCCACCCCGATCTGCGGCTTCACCCAGTCGTCGTCACCCATGCCGACTGCGCGAAGCATGCCGCGCGCGGCGGTCTTCTCGATGCCGTCGGTGACGTCGCGGCTGCGCGGCTTGATGTCGACGCCGGCGGTGACTGCGCCCACAGTGGGCTCGGTGGTCGTCATGTCTGCAGTCTAGAACTCGGGTCCACAGGGTGGGACGCCGGTCTCACAGACCGAAAGCGCATCAGAAGACCCGCCGGTATGCCGCGTGGTCACCCGCGCGAGGTGTGGCACCGCTCGAGCTCCGCGGTGCCGAAGTCGAGCCCCGACCACGGCCCGGCATAGCGCAGCACAGCCAGGGAGGAGGTCGGGAACCCGGCCGCCAGGCACTCGTGCGCAGCCATCGAGCCGTCGCCCTCGGACAGGCGGCTGGCGAGCATCGCCATCGTCGGGTTGTGCCCCACCACCATGACGACCTGGGCTGCACCGGCCGACTCCCGCAGGGTCTGCAGCACGGTCTGGGCACCACCTGAGTAGATGGTGTCGTCGTACTCGATGGTCTCGCCGCAGGCGCCGCCGTCGACGGCGGCCTCCCAGGTTTCCCGAGTACGCGTCGCCGTCGAGCACAGCACCAGCTCCGGGCCGAGCTCGTGCTCGTGCAGCCAGGCGCCGGCCGCTTTGGCGTCACGGTGTCCGCGCCCGGTGAGCGTGCGCTCGTGGTCGGGCTTGCCGACGACCTGCTCGGCTTTGGCGTGGCGGAAGAGGATGAGCACCTTGTCATCACTGGCGAGGGTCATACCCCGAGCATGGACCCGTTGCGCGACAACAACCAGTCTTGACAGCAGCGCTCAGGGCGCAACGACATACCGGCCCACATCGGCCACCCAGGCCACCACCCCAGCAACCACACGAGCCACCAGTCCAGACCCCACGGCCACCACACGACCGGCACCCGACCGGCGCCCTCGGCACCCGCGCCGGCCGCTACCCTTCGTCCCACCACGACGAGGTGACCCGAGGCAGTGAACCCGCGGCCGCGGCATACCTCTCCGCGCAGTGAGGAACGACCGATGGAGCAGCCGCCCGCCCTGATCGACGTCACGGCGTCCGCGCCGAGGGACCGACCATGGCTCGACGAGGCGATCCGCCGCATCCAGGCCGACGCCAACCGCAGCGCCGACACCCACCTGGTGCACGTTCCGCTCCCCGGCCTGCCCGACATCGACCTCTACCTCAAGGACGAGTCGACGCACCCCACCGGGAGCCTCAAGCACCGCCTGGCGCGGTCGTTGTTCCTCTACGCACTGTGCAACGGCGAGCTGCACGACGGCACCACGGTCATCGAGGCGTCCAGCGGCTCCACGGCGGTGAGCGAGGCGTACTTCGCACGGATGCTGGGGCTGCCGTTCATCGCCGTCATGGTGCGGACGACCAGCCCGGAGAAGATCGCCCTCATCGAGCGCGAAGGCGGGCACTGTCACTTCGTCGACGACGCAAGCGAGGTCTACGAGGCGGCGCGGGGTCTGGCGCAGGAGCGCGGCGGCCACTACCTCGACCAGTTCACCTTCGCCGAGCGGGCCACCGACTGGCGCGGCAACAACAACATCGCCGAGTCGATCTTCGAGCAGATGGGTCGCGAGCGGCACCCGGTCCCCCATTGGGTCGTGGTCGGCGCCGGGACGGGTGGCACCAGCGCGACGATCGGGCGCTACGTGCGCTATCGGGGCCTGGCCAGCCAGGTGTGCGTCGTCGACCCGGAGAACTCGGCCTTCCTGCCGGCCTTCTGCGGCGACGATGCTGGGGTCACTGCGGCCTGCGGGTCACGTATCGAGGGCATCGGGCGGCCGCGGGTCGAGCCGAGCTTCGTGCCGAGCGTAGTGGACCGGATGATGCTGGTGCCGGACTCGGCGTCGGTCGCGGCCATGCGCTTCCTCACCGAGCGCACCGGCCTGCGGGGCGGGGCGTCCACCGGGACCAACCTGTTCGGCGCGTTGCGCCTCGCCTGCGAGATGGCCGAGCGCGGCGAGGGCGGCAGCATCGTCTCGTTGCTGTGCGACGGGTCCGAGAGGTATGCCGGGACGTACCGCAACGATGCCTGGCTCACCGAGCGCGGCTGGGACCTCGAGCCACACCGCGCTGTGCTCCGCGCCGCCTGGGACGAAGGTGTCTGGACCGGGTGACCCGCTGCTCCAGCTGAGCCCGGCCGCCCTGCCTCCGAGTCTTTGAAGGATCTGCCACGTCCAGACGTGCACATCCTCCAAAGACTCGCGCTAGATAGGGGACGGCGTCCCCGATCAGCCGCCGGAGACGGCGTTGATGACGTGGACGGTCGAGCTCGGGGTGACCGCGGTCTGCACGCCGTCGGCGCGCTTGGCGTCCTCGCCGTCCACGAAGACGTTGACGTGGCGTCGGATCTGGCCGCGCTCGTCGCGCACCCGGGACGCCAGGATGGGCCATGGCTCGAAGGCGAGGTCGAGCACGTCACCGAGCGCAGTCTCCGCACCCAGCTCGACCGGCAGCTCGGCCGCGCCGTCGGCCAGGTCGCGGAGCAGGCCCGGCAACACCACCCGTGCCGTCATGACAGGGTGACCGCGCGCACGCAGAGCACGTCCGGCAGCTGTTCGGCGATCCGGGCGAACGAGTCGCCGCCGTCGATCGAGGCGTAGACCTCGCCGTTGCGCGTGCCGAGGTAGAGCCCGGGCTCGTCGAGGTCGGTGTCCAGGCAGGCAGCATCGCGCAGCACGTTGGTGTAGCTCGGGGAGGGCAGTCCCTCGTGCTGGGTGCGCCAAGTCGCGCCGGCGTCGTCGGTGCGCTGGACCTGGAGCTCGGCGGACGGCGGGATGCGCTCCCCGTCGGAGGCGATCGGCACCAGCCACATCGTGTCGCCCTGGCTGGGGTGGGCCACCGCGGTCATGCCGAAGTTCGTCGGCAGCCCCGCCTCGATCGACGTCCAGGTGACCCCGTCGTCGTCGGAGCGGTAGACGCCCCGGTGGTTCTGGGCGTAGAGCCGGGTCGGGGTGCCGCCGTCGCGCACCACCTTGTGGACGCACTGACCGAACTCAGGCCACTCGTCGTGCGGCTGGAAGTAGGCGTGGATGCCGGTGTTGCCCGGGTTCCACGACGCGCCGCCGTCGCGGGTGTTGTAGACCCCACCTGTGCTCATCGCCACCAGCATGTGGTCGGCGTCGGCAGGGTTGGGCAGGACGGTGTGGATCGCGCCGCCACCGGCCCCCTCGCCCCATTCCGGGCGGTGCGGGTGCTCCCAGAGTCCGCGGTTGAGCTCGAACGTCTCGCCCCGGTCCGCGCTGCGCCACAGGCCCTGCGGCTCGGTGCCTGCCCAGACCACTGCCGGGTCGTGCGGGTCGGCCACCAGCTGCCAAGTCGCCTTGAGGGCGGTGTCGGTGTCCTCGGGGAAGCGGATCGATCCATCCGGATGCTCGACCCAGGTGGCGCCGAGGTCGTCGGAGTGCTGCAGCGACGGCCCCCAGTGTGAGGAGCGGAAGCCCACGAGCAGCCTCGTCGGGGCGGTGCGGGTGTCGAACAGCACCGACAGCACCTCGCTCATGAGAAAGTGCGGCCCCTCGACCTGCCACGTCTGCCTGTCCTCGCTCCGGGCCAGCCACAGCCCCTTGCGCGTGCCGATTCCCACCACGGTCTCACCCATGTTTCCCATACTCGCACTCCTCCGGTCGTCCGACACGTGTCATCAGTCTTGACCCGGGTTCGCCGCAGAACTCATCGGCGCCAACCCATCGGCCGCCCGTCGCTGTCATCCGTCACGATGGGTCCATGCGCTCCCCGGATGGCGACAACCAGGACTTCGCCGACGACTTCGCCGGCGCCGACCTCGACCTCTCGGTGTGGGTGCCGCACTACCTGCCCCAGTGGAGCTCGCGGGCCGCGAGTGCGGCGACGTATGCCGTGCGCGACTCCGCCCTGCACCTCACCATCCCCGTGGACCAGGGCCTGTGGTGCCCTGGCGAGCACGATCCGTTGCGGGTGTCGGGCGTCCAGAGCGGCGTCTTCTCGGGTCCGGCCGGCAGCACCGTTGGCCAGCAGCCACCGTGGGAGGGCGCAGTGGTGCGCGAGGCCCAAGAGCGGCTGTGGGGCTGGACCCCGCAGTACGGGCGGCTCGAGATGCGGGCCCGCATGGACCTCTCGCCCCGCTCGATGGCCGCCTGGTGGCTGGTGGGTCTGGCGGACGAGCCCGACCGGTGCGGTGAGCTGTGCGTCTTCGAGGTCTTCGGTGACACCGTCACCCCGGGGGGCGCCGCGGTGGGGATGGGCGTCCACGCGTTTCGCGACCCTGCCCTGACCGAGGACTTCGCTGCTCCGGTGCTGGACCTCGACGTGGCACAGTTCCACACCTACGCGGTCGACTGGGCCGCCGACCGGGCGATCTTCCTCGTGGACGGCGAGCCGGTGCGGACGGTCGACCGGACGCCGGCCTACCCCATGCAGGCGATGATCGCGGTCTTCGACTTCCCGGACCGGGCAGGGCCGGAGTCGGACGGACACGTGCCGGCCCTGGTCGTCGACAAGGTCACCGGACCCGCCACCTAGACCAGATTCCGCAGCGGTCTCCCTGCGGCATACGCCCCGAGCTGCTCCTGGAGCAACCGCGCGGCGCGCGGCATGAAGGCGGTCGAGGCCCCACCCACGTGCGGGGTGATGAGGACGCCGGGAGTGGTCCAGAGCGGGTGGTCACCGGGCAGCGGTTCGGGGTCGGTGACGTCGAGGGCTGCCCTGATGCGGCCGTCGGACACGTGCCGGACGAGCGCGTCGGTGTCGACGACGCCGCCGCGCGCGACGTTGACGACCAGCGCGCCGTCAGGCAGGGCGGACAGGAACGCGTCGTCGACCAGCCCGGCCGTGTGCTCGCTCAGCGGCACGATCACGATCACGACGTCGTGCCGCGGCAACAGCTCGGGCAGCTCGTCCACTCCGTGCACGGACCGCACGAACTCGTCCCCGGCTCGCGCCCGGCTCGCCACCGCAGTCACCTGCACCTCGAACGGCGTCAGTCGGGCAGCGATCGCCCGACCGATCGACCCGTAGCCCAGGACCAGCACCCGCTTGTCGGCCAGCGCCTGGTGGAAGACCGAGGGCAGCCAGGTCCGTTCCTGCTGTGCCGCAAAGAAGTCCGGGAAGTCGCGCAGACTCGCCAGGGTGAGGGCGACCGCCAGCTCCGCCGTCGAGGCGTCGTGGACCCCCGTGGCGTTGGCGAGCCGCACACCGTCGGGCAGCACCGCCTTCACGTCGTCGTAGCCAGCCGTCAACAGCTGCACGAGCTCGAGGTTTGGCACGTGGGCGAGCGCACCCATCCGCCCACCCGCCCCGAGGTAGGGTGGAACGACCACCGTGACCTCGTCAGCACGGTCCGGCGGTCCGTCGAGCTCCCACACGGCGAGCTCGATCCCCGAGATCGGGCCCACCGCGTCGATCCATTCCTGCCCCGGCAGGGTCACCAGCGTCATGCCCCTCACGCTAACGCCGGCAGGCGTTCCTGTGACGACCTCGTCCGCGTCGCGCACAATGGGGTATGCCGCGTGCCCCGTTTCGTCCATGGCGCACCTCCGCAGGGACGGCAGCCGTCGTTGCTGGGGTGGTCTCCGTCCTGCTCACGAGCGGCTGCTCCGGCGCGGACGACTCGGGGGACGGGGCGACCGTCTCGGCCCCCGTCCTGACCACCTCACCGAGTGCCAGCACGACGTCCCAGAGCCCTTCTTCGACCGGCAGTCCGTCGACCACCACGGCCACCCTCGCCACGGCGACCATCGCCACCGACCTCGACGTGCCGTGGGCCGTCGCGTTCCTGCCGGACGGCTCGGCCCTGGTCACGCTGCGCGACAAGGCAGACCTGCTGCACATCCGGGCGGGCCAGCGCCCCACCGTGCTCGGCACGATCCCGGGTGTGCGACCCGACGGCGAGGGCGGCCTGCTGGGAGTAGCGGTGTCACCGCGGTTCGCCAGCGACAGCAGCATCTTCGTGTACTTCACCGCGGCGGAGGACAACCGCGTCGTGCGGCTGACCTTCCAGGACGGCAAGGCGACCAAGCCGACCGTCGTGCTGCGCGGCATACCCAAGGCGGGCAACCACAACGGCGGGCGCCTCGCCTTCGGTCCCGACGGCTATCTCTACGTCACCACCGGCGACGCGGGGAAGTCCGACCGCTCGCAGGACAAGGACGCGCTCGGCGGCAAGATCCTGCGGATCACGACCGAGGGCAAGCCCGCGCCCGGGAACCCGTTCGGCAGCTCCCCTGTCTGGAGCTACGGGCACCGCAACGTCCAGGGCATCGCGTGGGCGCCGGACGGCCGGATGTACGCCAGCGAGTTCGGGCAGAACACCTGGGACGAGCTCAACCTCATCCAACCGGGCCGCAACTACGGCTGGCCGGTCGTCGAGGGCAGGGCCGGACGGTCCGGGTTCACCGACCCGCTGGCCCAGTGGCCGACCTCCGACGCCTCGCCGAGCGGGATCGCTGTGGCCGACGGAGCAGTCTGGATGGCAGCCCTGCGCGGCGAGTCGCTGTGGCGAATTCCGTTGACTGCCAACGGCATCGGTACCCCCAAACGGCTACTCAGGGGTGAGTACGGCCGGCTCCGCGACGCCGTGAGCGGGCCGGACGGTCGGCTCTGGGTGCTCACCAGCAACACCTTCAGGGGCAGCCCCGCCGCCGACGACGACAAGGTGGTCGCGCTCCAGACCGACGGACTCCGCTGAGGCCTCCTCGTCAGCCCCCCGGGGTCACCACGGCGTTCTCGTAGGCGAACACGACGGCCTGCGCGCGGTCGCGCAGGTCGAGCTTGGTCAGCACCCGACTGACGTGGGTCTTGACCGTCTGCTCGGAGACATAGAGCCGCTCGGCGATCTCCGCGTTGGAGAGCCCGGCAGCGACGACCTCGAGGACCTCGCGCTCGCGAACGGTCAGCTCGGCCAGCCGTGGCGACTCACGCGGCACCGGACCCCGGCGCCGCACGACGTCGGCGATGAACCGCTTGATGATGGTCGGGGCGAGGAGGGCGTCGCCGCGGGCGACGACCCGCACTGCCTGGGCGAGCTCCTCGGCCGGAGCATCCTTGAGCAGGAAGCCACTGGCCCCGACACGGAGCGCCTCGTAGACGTAGTCGTCGACGTCGAAGGTCGTCAAGATCAGCACCCGCGGGCGCAGGTGCGCCGGCGAGGCCATGATCGCGGCGGTCGCCTCGAGGCCGTTCATCTCCGGCATCCGGACGTCCATGAGCACCACGTCCGGGTGCAGCCGCGCCACCTCGCTGACAGCTTCCTTGCCGTTGGCTGCCTCACCGATGACGGTGATGTCGGGCTGGGCCGAGAGGAGGGCGCCGAATCCCTGCCGCACCATCGCCTGGTCGTCGGCCACCAACACTGTGATCGACATGCCCCGACCCTACTGACCCCGCGTGTCGGGCGCGGTCGCTGCCGAAGCCTCGACGGCTGTCTCGGTGCCGACACCGGTCCCGGTGTCGGTGTCGGAGTCAGTGGCGGACTGGGTGGCGGACTCGCTGTCGGAGCTGGCGTCGCCGGCAATACCGGGATCGTCGGTGTCGCTGGGATCGCCGGTGTTGCTGGCGGTGCCGGGCAGGATCGCCTCAACCCTGAAGCCGCCGGACGAGGTCGGCCCAGCCGAGAGCGTGCCGCCGGCCGTCTCGGCCCGCGTGCGCGCACCGAGGAGACCGCTGCCGCCGCCGGTCTCGCTCCCCGGCCCCGGTGGGCGCGGCGCGACCGAGTTCTCCACCGAGAGCGTGAGGCGCTTCGCGTCGAGCGTCACCTCGGCGCGGACCGCAGCACCGGGTGCGTGCCGCGAGGCGTTGGCCAGGCTCTCCTGCAGGATCCGGTATGCCGCGAGCCCCACTCCCGGGGGCACAGAGCCGAGCGCCGGTGGCAGGTCCGCCCAGGTGAGCGGGAGCCCGGCCGAGCGGCTCGACTCCAGAAGAGCAGCGAGGTCGGCACCGCCGGGGACCGGCGCGGAGGCGACCTCCTGCGACTCCGTCCGCAGCACGCCCAGCACGGCGCGGACCTCGTTGAGCGCGGCCCGGGCCGACTGCTCGATCGAGGTGAATTCGGCCTTCGCTTCGTCACCGACCTCACCGAGGCGGTAGGGGGCGCTCTGCGCCTGCACGACGATGAGCGACATGTGGTGGGCGACGACGTCGTGCAGCTCGCGGGCGATCATCGAGCGCTCCTCCAGCACGGCCCGGCGAGCCCGCTCCTCCTGGGTGCTGACGGTCTCGATGGCCAGCTGTCGACGGGACAGGACCAGCCAGCGGACCAGCAGGGCCACACCCGCCACCAGCGCCTGGCCGATCGCCCAAGGGCGCAGCTCCTCAGGCAGGAGGAGGCCGAACACGACCGCCGTCCCACCCACTGCAGCGGCGATGTCCTGCCACCGGGCGCGCAGGGCCACTGCGGCGACCAAGGCGAGCAGGACGAGGAAGTGCACGACCGGCCACGGCATCGGCCAGCCGGGGAGGGTCATGTCGGCGAGCGCGAAGCCGATGGCACCGCCGATGCTGATCGCCCACCCTGCCATCGGCCGGATGCGCGCCAGGAGGAGCGGAGCGGTCTCGACCAGCGCCACGACCGGGCGCAGGGAGACCGTGACGTCGTGGGTGAGGGACAGCGTGGCCCACGCGATGACGAACAGGATCGCAGCCAGGACGAACAGCGCCGTCTCGGGCGAACGCGTGAGGAAGCGGAAGACGAACCGTGCGGGAGCCGTGGCCCAACGGCCCACGGCAGCCAGCCCGCGTCCCGTGCGGACGACACCACGCCCGGCGGCTCGGGGCGCCCTTCCCAGTCCTGTCCTCATGCCCGCAAGGCTACGAGGGGCTGGCCACTCGGGCGTCACCCTGTGGAGTGACATGCGAGTACCCCAGGGGTAGGGGCAGGCTCGGATCGGCTACCTGAGAGCTACTCGGATCTGGCTCTCCCGCTTGATGATTCGTGGCATTCACCGTTCCTACGTTCGGCGGCATGAAAGCCACTCGAACCCTCCTGATCATGGTCCTGGCCCTCGGCGTGTGCCTGTGGGTCGGCGGCGCGACGGCGCTGCACTCCGCGGCTGCGGACCCGCGCCCCGTGGATGCGGCAACCCAGGCGGCCGTGACCGCGCTGGTCACGCAGCCGGCGGACCGCGCTGTTCTCGCCGTGCCCACGGGCTTCGCGACCCGGCGCGGGTATCACCCGGCAGTGCGCGGCGGCATGCTGCTCGACCCTCGAGGCGGCTGTTCCTCGCCGGTCCCGCTTCCTGTGTCGTTCACGCCGGGTTGCCAGCGGCACGACCTCGGCTACGACCTGCTGCGCCACGCGGCGCTGGTCGGCCACCCGTTGCCCGGCTCAGCACGACGCGCCCTCGACGACCAGCTCGCCACCACGATGCGGGCCTCGTGCGGCGGCGTCGGTGGCCATGGGGCACCGATCGCGGCCGGACGGCTGCGTTGCACCGCCTGGGCAGAGGTGGCGATGGCCGCCGTGCGCATCAACTCGTGGCGTCAGGGCTGGTCCGTCCCGGTTCACGAGTCGGTGGCCAGCGTCGCCGAGGGCGGCGGCGCAGTCGGCGCTGCCAGCGCCGCCTCGGTCCTGCTCATCGGTGCGGCGGGCACGACCCGACGTCGCCGCACCTTCCGCTCGCGGATCGCTCGGTTGCGGATCGCCCGCTCGGTCGTCGCCTGCTCGGTCATCGCCGGGTCGCGGATCGCCCGCTCGGTCGTCGCCTGCTCGGTCATCGCCCGGTCCTGGATCGGGGACCTCGCCGACCACGCACCCAGGGTGTCCACGACGCTGACGTCCGCCCTCGCGGCATACGCCTCGGTCTTTCCCGGGTTGCTCCCCCGCAGCGCCCTCCTCCAAGGCCTGTCAACGCTGGTCTTCGTGCTCCCGACCCTGGCGATCGTCCGGCGGCTTCGTCCCTCGACGCCGAGGCACGGCCGCCGGGCCAGGGTGGTCGGCGCGGCAGCCGCCACGGCCGCCCTGGGTCCGGTGCTCTGGTGGGCGGACGCCCAGCAGGACGCGCAGCGGGTCGCGGCCGGCGTGGCGCCCGACGGGACCGGGCACTGGGTCATGGCCGCCGCGATCGTCGCCGGGGTGGTCCTGCTGGTGCACGGCGCGCGGCAGGTCGTCAGGCTCCGTCGTCGGGCCTGGAAGCCCGCCGTCGCGCTGGCCGCGATGGCGGCGCTCATGGCACCGGCAGCGCCGGCCCATGCGACCACGCCTACGGTGGCGTCCGACCGCGTGCTGACCTCCTCCTCCCCCGTGGGTGCGGTCCGCGCGTATGCCGCGGAACGTCCGGACGAGTCCCTGCACCAGCGAGCCGAACGAGTGGCCGACGACCTCGTCGCGCGCGGCGGGCTCACCAGGTCCCGCGTCGTCGTCATGGTGCCCACGGGCTCGGGTTGGGTCGACCCGGCAGCGGTCGAGGGTTTCGAGCGGCGGTTCGGCGGCGACGTCGCGCTGGTCGGGATGCAGTACGCCTCCACGCCTAGCTGGGTGGCCTTCCTGTTCCAGCGCGACGTCGCGGAGCAGGGTGCCCGGGAGCTGGAGGCCGCCGTGGCCGACCGGATCGCGCTGCTGCCGCAGGACGCCCGACCCCGGCTGCACCTCTACGGCGAGAGCCTCGGAGCCCTGGCCGGGCAGGCCGTGTTGGCCGACCCCGTCGAGGCTGCCCGGGTCTGCTCTGCCATCTGGGTGGGCTCGCCGGGTGGGGCCACGGCCGGTCGCGGTCGGGAGGTCAGCGTGGCGAACCCCAGCGACCCCGTCGTGCACGGAACGCCCGCGCTGCTGGTCCGCCCGACGGCGGGCGGCCCGTGGCTGCCGGGCGTGAGCTTCGTGCAGGCGGCCTTCGACTACGTCGGGTCGCTGTCGCTGCCGTCCGGCCACGGCCACCGGTATGGCCCGGACCAGGTCGAGCACCTGCCCGGCTGCTGACCTCGGCGGTACCTTGACCGTGGCGGCCACAGCGGTCGACCAGCGCAGAGAGGGGTACCCATGTCCGCAGTGGACGAGATCCTGTCCCAGGTCGACCTCAACCAGCTCGCCCAGCAGGTGGGCGCCGACCCGGCGGAGGTCGAGCAGGCAGCTCGAACCGCCCTGCCGGCCCTGCTCGGTGGCCTCGACGCCAACGCCGCTGACCCCGCGGGCGCCGCCTCCCTCACCGAAGCCCTGGGCCAGCACGACGGTTCGCTCATCGACGGTGGCGTGGACCTCGCCCAGGTGGATCCGGCCGAGGGCGAGAAGATCGCCCAGCACATCTTCGGCGACAACCAGGACCAGGTGCTCAACCAGCTCGGCGGCGTCGGTGGCGGCGCCAGCAAGGGCATCGTGGCCAAGCTGATCCCGATCCTCGCCCCGATCGTGCTGTCGTGGCTGGCCAAGAAGGTTCTCGGTGGGAGCGGCGCGGGAGGCACGGCAACGGCCCCCTCAGCGGACGCCGGGGGTGGCGGTATCGGCGACATCCTCGGCCAGGTCCTCGGTGGCGCCACCAAGGGCACCCAGTCCGGCGGGGTCAACACCGGCTCCATCATCAGCGACGTGCTCGGCGGTCTCCTCGGCGGCGGCCGCCGCTGACCCGACTGGCTTCTGTTGGAAGTGGTACTTCCGGAAATCCGGAAGTACCACTTCCAACAGGGCGAGTGCCTCGGGTGGGCGCTAGGTGAGCTTGGCGAGGATGATCTCGCGGGCCTTGCCGGCGTCGGCCTGACCCTTCATCTCCTTCATCACCTGGCCGATGAGTGCGCCCGCGGCCTGGACCTTGCCGTCGCGAACCTTCTGCGCCACATCGGGATTGGCGTCGATGACCGTGTCGACAGCCGCCTCGAGGGCACCGTCGTCCTGCACCAGCTCGAGCCCACGCGCGTCGGCGACCTCGACAGGCGTGCCCTCGCCGGCGATGACGCCGTCGAGCACCTGACGGGCCATCGAGTCGTTGAGCCGGCCGTCGCGGACCAGCCCGTCGAGCTCGGCGATGTGCGCCGGGGTGACGCCGAAGTCCTCGACCGACTTCCCTTCGACGTTCGCCCGACGGGCGAGCTCACCGGTCCACCACTTGCGCGCTCCGGCCGGAGTCGCACCAGCAGCCACGGTCTCCTCGATGAGTGCCACGGCGCCGGCATTCATGACGTCGCGCATCTCGAGATCGCTGTAGCCCCAGTCACTCTGGAGCCGCTTGCGACGAAGGCCCGGGGCCTCGGGCAGGGTGCCCCGCAGCTGCTCGACGGTCTCGCGCGTCGGTGCGACGGGCACGAGGTCGGGCTCCGGGAAGTAGCGGTAGTCGTCGGCGTCGGACTTCTCGCGACCACTCGTCGTGACCCCGGTGTCCTCGTGCCAGTGCCGGGTCTCCTGGGTGATCTTTTCGCCCTTGTCGAGCACCGCGGCGTGACGGGTGATCTCGTAACGGATCGCGCGTTCGACGCTGCGCAGCGAGTTGACGTTTTTTGTCTCGGTGCGGGTGCCCAGCGGCACGTCGTCCTGGTTCTCGTCCCCAGTTGCCTTGGGGCGCAACGAGAGGTTGGCGTCGCAGCGCAGCGACCCCTGCTCCATCTTGACGTCCGAGACCCCGAGGGCGCGCAGCAGCTCGCGCAGCGCCCCGACGTAGGCCTTGGCCACCTCAGGGGCGCGCTCACCGGCGCCGGTCAGCGGCTTGGTGACGATCTCGATGAGGGGGATGCCCGCCCGGTTGTAGTCGACCAGTGAGTGGTCGGCGCCGTGGATCCGGCCGGTGGCGCCGCCGACGTGCAGCGACTTGCCGGTGTCCTCCTCCATGTGGGCGCGCTCGATCGCCACCCGGTAGGTCGTGCCGTCCGACAGCTCGACGTCGAGATGACCCTCGAAGGCGATCGGCTCGTCGTACTGGCTCGTCTGGAAGTTCTTCGGCATGTCCGGGTAGAAGTAGTTCTTCCGCGCGAACCGGCACCACTCGGCGATCTCGCAGTTCAGCGCGAGACCGATCCGGATGGCTGACTCGACGGCCTTCTCGTTGACGACGGGCAGCGCACCCGGCAGACCGAGGCAGACGGGGCAGACCTGCGTGTTGGGGTCCGCGCCGAACCCGGTCGCGCAGCCGCAGAACATCTTGGTCGCGGTGTTGAGCTCGACGTGCACCTCGAGCCCCATCACGGGGTCGTAGCGCTCGAGCGCCTCGTCGTAGTCGACGATCTCCTCGGCGGTGGCAGCGGTGGTCATCGCGGTCACGCTCCCTTCGCGGTCAGCTCGGGAGCCTTGGCCAGCAACGACCCGCCCCACTTGTCGACGAGCATCTTCTCGAGCGCGGCACCCACGTTGTAGAGCCGCTCGTCCTTGGTCGCCGGGGCGAGGATCTGGATGCCGGTGGGCAGCCCGTCCTCGTCGGCCAGGCCGCTCGGCAGTGACATGCCGGGCACGCCCGCCAGGTTGGCCGGGATCGTCGCGACGTCCTGGAGGTACATCGACATCGGGTCGTCGAGCTTGTCGCCGAGCTTGAACGCCGTGGTCGGCGCCGTGGGGCTGACGAGCACATCGACCTGCTCGAACGCGCGGTCGAAGTCGCCCGCGATGAGCCGCCGGACCTTCTGCGCCTGCCCGTAGTAGGCGTCGTAGTACCCGCTCGACAGGGCGTAGGTGCCCAGGATGATGCGGCGCTTCACCTCGGCACCGAACCCGGCGTCGCGGGTGGCCGCCATGACCTGCTCGGCGCTGGGGTCGTCCACCCCCTCCGGCAGCACGCGCAACCCGTAGCGCATGGCGTCGAACTTGGCGAGGTTTGAGGAGGCCTCGCTGGGCAGGATCAGGTAGTAGGCCGCGAGCGCGTAGTCGAAGCTCGGGCAGGACACCTCGACCACCTCGGCGCCCGCCTCCTGGAGCAGCGCCACGGACTCGTCGAAGCGGGCGCGCACGCCGGCCTGGTAGCCCTCGCCGCCGAGCTCCTTGATGACGCCGACCTTGAGGCCGCGGACGTCCGCGTGCCGCGCGGCCTCGACGACTGCAGGCACGGGCGCGTTGATCGAGGTCGAGTCCATCGGGTCGTAGCCACCGATGACCGAGTGCAGCAGGGCGGCGTCGAGGACGGTGCGGGTGCACGGGCCCGCCTGGTCGAGGCTGGAGGCGAGCGCCACGAGGCCATAGCGGGACACCCCACCGTAGGTCGGCTTCACCCCGACCGTGCCGGTCACGGAGGCCGGCTGGCGGATCGAGCCGCCGGTGTCGGTGCCGATGGCCAACGGCGCCTCGTATGCCGCGACGACAGCCGAGGAGCCACCTCCCGACCCGCCGGGGATGCGGGTGAGGTCCCACGGGTTGTGGGTGGGGCCGTAGGCGGAGTGCTCGGTGGAGGAGCCCATCGCGAACTCGTCCATGTTGGTCTTGCCGAGGATCGGCATCCCGGCCGCCTTGAGGCGGCTCACGAGCGTGGCGTCATAGGGCGGGATCCAGCCCTCCAGGATCTTGGAGCCACACGTCGTCGGCAGTCCCTTGGTGGCCATCACGTCCTTGACGGCGATCGGCACGCCGGCGAGGACGTGGAGGTCCTCCCCCGCGGCGCGACGCTGGTCGACCGCCTGCGCGGCGGCGAGCGCACCTTCGCCGTCCACGTGGAGGTAGGCGTGCACGTCAGCGTCGACGGCGGCGATGCGGGCGAGGTGGGCCTGCACGGCCTCGACCGAGCTGACTTCCCTGGAGTCGAGCGCATGGGCGAGCTCGGCAGCGCTGAGACGGGTGATGTCGGAGTTCACGAGTGGTGGTCCTTGGTCTGTCGCGGGATGGGGCGCCGGCGTGCGGTCCGGCGCGGTGGGTCGCGGTCGGTCGGTCAGTCTTCGTCGAGGATGCGCGGCACGGAGAAGCGCTGCTGCTCCTGCTGGGGGGCCCCGGACAGCGCCGCCTCGGCACCGAGCGACGGGCGGACCACGTCGGGACGGGTGACGTTGGTCAGCGGCAGCGGGTGAGACATCGGCTCGATGTCGTCGGCAGCCACCTCCTGCACCTTGGCGACGGACTCGAGGATGACGCCCAGCTCGCCGACCATGCGGTCGAGCTCGGCATCGGACAGGTCGATGCGGGCGAGGCCGGCAAGGTGCGCGACGTCGTCCCGGGACAGTGCGGACATGACCGCCAGTCTAGGGGCGCAGTCTGGGGCGTGACGCATCGCTCATGTCGCGGCATACCCACGTCCGCCTAGGCTGACGAGCATGACTGGACTGCCCACCGAGCTCTTCACCGCCATCGACCACGTGGGGGTCGCCGTGCACGACCTGGACGAGGCGATCGCGTTCTACCGCGACACCTACGGCATGACGCTGGCGCACGAAGAGGTCAACGAGGAGCAGGGCGTCCGCGAGGCGATGATGGCTGTCGGCGGCAGCGGGTCGCACATCCAGCTGCTGGCTCCCCTGTCCCCCGAGTCCACGATCGCGAAGTTCCTCGACCGTTCCGGCCCCGGCGTGCAGCAGGTCGCCTACCGCGTCGAGGACGTGCTGGCGGTCAGCCAGGTGCTGCGCGACCGCGGGCTGCGGCTGCTCTACGACGAGCCGCGGCGCGGGACGTCCAACTCTCGGGTGAACTTCATCCACCCCAAGGACGCCGGCGGCATCCTCGTCGAGCTGGTCCAGCCCGCCCACGAGACCCACTGAGGCTCATCAGCGCGCCTGCCCAGGAGGTCCCGAGCGCATCTGGCGGGTGATCCGGGGCGGTGGTTCACTGGACGGTGGACCCTGTCCCGGGCCCACCACCGAACCAGGGGGTTGGACATGTCCCGAGTATTTTCGCGCGCCCTCGCCGGCCTCGGTCTGGCTGCCGCCGTCGTCCTGGGCGCACCTGCTGCCGCACACGCAGAGGACGTCATCGTCCTGCCGGCGGGACTGGCCTGTGCAGGCTTCGACCTGTCGATCGGCATCAGCCCCGGCCGCGCGCAGGTCCGGGTCGTGCAGGACCACGCTGGGCGGCCGGTGCGGATCATCGTCGCCGGCACAGGCAACACCCTGAACCTGACGAACCTCTCGACAGGTCAGACCGTCCACCTGCGCTCCAACGGAGCCGTCAGCCGGTCCACCACCAACCCGGACGGCACGACGACGGTCGAGGCCATGGGCCACACCCTGATCATCCTCTTCCCGGGCGACACCCCACCCGGGCCCAGCACCACGCTCTACACCGGCCGGGTGGTCTACACGACCACGGCAGACCAGGTCTTCACCTTGCTGGGATCCGCGGGCCAGACGCGCGACCTGTGTGCCGAGCTCTCCTGACCAGGTCGCCAAGGGGTGGGTGCTGGACCCCGCACAACCGGACGCAGCACGTCGACGGCCTGCCGTGGCCGCTGACACCCAGCCAGGCCGCGGCGTTTGCCGCGGGCGGCCTCGAGCAGCTCGAGCTCGAACGCATCCCTGATGCGCTCGACCCGGAGGTGCACGGGTGGCTGGGACTGTTCACGCGGCATACCTCGCACGCCTCAGCCGAGGGAGTCGGTGGGTGAGGTAGGTCACCGCGTGACCGGAGTCTCACTGCTATCCCGACTGCCTTACTCCGCAGTAGTTTCGGCTGCAGCCGTGCCGACGACGCCGAGGAGCCACACCCCATGAAGGACATCCGCGACGCCATCCTCTCCGGAGACCGTTCCGAGGGGACGTATGCCGGACTGGCCATCCCCGACACCTACCGTGCCGTGACCGTCCACAAGGACGAGGCAGGCATGTTCGAGGGAATGGCCACCAAGGAGAAGGACCCCCGCAAGTCCCTGCACCTCGACGACGTGCCGGTGCCGGAGCTCGCGCCCGGTGAGGCCCTCGTCGCCGTGATGGCCAGTGCGATCAACTACAACACCGTGTGGACCTCGATCTTCGAGCCGGTGTCGACGTTCGGCTTCCTCGAGCGCTACGGCCGCACCTCGGAGTTCGCCAAGCGGCACGACCTGCCCTACCACGTGGTCGGTTCCGACCTGGCCGGTGTCGTCCTGCGGACCGGTCCCGGCGTCACCAAGTGGAAGCCGGGCCAGGAGGTCGTCGCGCACTGCCTGTCGGTCGAGCTCGAGGATGCCGAGGGCCACAACGACACGATGCTCGACCCGCAGCAGCGGATCTGGGGCTTCGAGACCAACTTCGGCGGCCTGGCCGAGCTCGCCATCGTCAAGTCCAACCAGCTGATGCCCAAGCCGGGACACCTGACGTGGGAGGAGGCGGCCTCCCCCGGGCTGGTGAACTCCACGGCCTACCGGCAGCTCATCTCCAAGAACGGCGCCGCGATGAAGCTCGGCGACCGCGTCCTGATCTGGGGCGCCTCCGGGGGCCTCGGGTCCTACGCGACCCAGATGGCGCTGTCCGGTGGCGCGACCCCGATCTGCGTCGTCTCCTCGCCGGAGAAGGCCCAGATCTGCCGCGACATGGGTGCTGAGCTGATCATCGACCGCAGCGCCGAGGGCTACCGGTTCTGGAACGACGAGAACACCGCGCAGGACCCCCGTGAGTGGCAGCGGCTCGGCAAGAAGATCCGCGAGCTCACCGGCGGGCACGACGTCGACATCGTGTTCGAGCACCCGGGTCGGGAGACCTTCGGGGCCAGTGTCTACGTCGCACGCAAGGGCGGCACCATCGTCACCTGTGCGTCGACCTCGGGCTACATGCACGAGTACGACAACCGCTACCTGTGGATGAACCTCAAGCGGATCATCTCGAGCCACTTCGCCAACTACCGCGAGGCGTGGGAGGCGAACGAGCTCATCAACCGCGGCCTCATCCACCCCACCCTCTCCAAGACCTACTCCATGGACGAGGTCGGCCAGGCCGCGCTCGACGTGCACCGCAACGCCCACCAGGGCAAGGTCGGCGTGCTCACGCTCTCCCCCGAGGCCGGGCTCGGCGTGACGAACCCCGAGATGCGGGAGTCCCTGCTCCCCCAGATCGACCGGTTCCGCAACGCCTGACCTGCGGCGATGCCCCGGCGTCGCGATGCCGTGCCATAGGCTCGGACCCATGTCAGCCCTGGACCGGTGGCGTGAGTTCCGGCGTGCTCAGCGCGCCGCCCTGCTCGCCAGCAACCACCCGCACCAGGCCTCGGAGTCCGAGACACCTTCCGGGCCGTCCGGCCTGCTCGCGGACATCCTGCCTGCTCGTCGCTCGGCTGACGAGGAGGCTGCCGGTGCGGAGGCTGCCGGTGCGGAGGCAACCGCGACTGCGGCCCCCGAAGCCACGGGCCACGCGCGCGCAGGCGCTGACGGGCGCCCTGACGTGCGACCCGACGACGGGTCCGACGACAGCGACGACCGTGGCGCGCAAGGACACGAGCCGGGCCGCGGCCGTCGCTACGGACAGGCGGGCCGGCCGCTCAACCGCCAGTCGCCGTTCTACATGGGCTTCGTCGGTGGCATCGGCGTGCTCACCGCACTGCTGCTGTGGCAGACCCTGGGCCGGCTGACGACGGTCCTCACCCTTGTCGTCATCGCCTTCTTCCTCGCCCTCACGCTGAACCCGCTCGTCGAGTTCCTGACCCGTCACGGACTGCGTCGCGGTGGGGCTGTCGCGCTCGTCTTCGCCGGCGTCGTGGCGGTCTTCACCCTGCTCGGGCTCGTCGTGGTGCCCCCGGTCATCACCCAGGGCGGCGAGCTGGCGCAGAAGGCTCCGGACTACCTCGAGCAGGTGCTGAGCAGCAACTTCGTCAAGGACCTCGACCGGCACTACGACGTCGTCGACAA
Organism: uncultured Actinomycetota bacterium; assembly: GCA_963740865.1. Taxonomy (GTDB): domain Bacteria; phylum Actinomycetota; class Actinomycetes; order Actinomycetales; family Dermatophilaceae; genus Pedococcus. Next base: position 22,950 of record CAVUGH010000003.1, on the reverse strand, counting down.
GATCCAGACCGAGTTCAACAAGCGGCTCACCGACGGCAACTTCATCAGCCAGGTGTTCGGCGGGGTGCTGGGCGTCGGCGTCGCGGTCATCGGCGGCATCTTCCAGGCCTTCACCGTGCTCGTCCTGACGCTCTTCCTGCTCGCGTCCTTCCCGCGGGTCAAGCAGGGCGCCTACGCCATCGTGCCGGCCTCGCGTCGCCCCCGGGTGATCTCGCTCTCCGAGGAGATCATGCGCAGGACGGGCTCCTACGCGATCGGCCAGGTCGCCGTCGCGACGATCAACGCCGTCTGCTCGTGGATCATGATGATGATCGTCGGGATCCCCTATGCCGCGGTGCTCGCCGTGGCCGTGGGTTTCCTGGGCCTGATCCCCATGGTCGGTGCCACGATCGGCGCCGCGCTCGTCTGCCTCGTCGCAGTCTTCGACGAGCCCAAGAAGGCCGTGATCGCGCTGATCTACTACGTGATCTACCAACAGCTCGAGAACTACGTCGTCGCGCCCCGGATCATGCAGCGGACCGTGTCCGTCCCCGGCGCCGTCACCGTGGTGGCTGCCCTCGCCGGTGGCACGCTGCTCGGTGTCCTCGGCGCCCTGCTCGCGATTCCCGTGGCAGCCGGCCTGTTGCTGCTCTACGAAGAGGTCCTGCTGCCGCGGCAGCGCCGCCACTGAGCGTCGTCACGCCCCCCAGGCGGACCATCAGGTATGCCGCGCGCTCGGCTCCCAGCCACGCCCCCTCTCACCCGCGCGACCTCTGTGCACAGACCTACGGCCTTCTGCGCAGTGAGCGGATCTCTGCGCAGTCGTGCCTACCTCTGTGCACAGACGTGGGCTCGCCGTACGCTCTTTCGAAGGTTGTCTTGCCCGTAGCCACGTGAGTAGGTCCCCATGGCCGCCCCTTCACCGGCTGGTCCGCCCAGGCTGCGGATGATGATGCCCCTCGCGCTCGACGAGCACCCCACGCGCCCGCTGCGAGACCATCTCCTCACGCTCGGTGCCGCGTTGCTCTTCGTCGCCGTCATCGTGGCCCTGAGCCTCCTCTAGCGAGAAGGCTGCCGCCCGAGCTCGGCCACACCGGGCGACCGCTGTGCACAGAGCCAGGGCCGACTGCGCAGAGAGCGGGTCTCTGCGCAGTGGGCCTGACGTCTGTGCACAGACCTGGGGTATGCCGCGTGGCGAGGGCTCAGCGGATGGAGCCTCGGGTGTGCCGGCGGTCCCGGGCCTCCCAGCACGGGGTGTGCCAGTGCCGGCGGTCGTCCAGACCACCCATGCCGTCGGCCGGCCAGGCCACCACGTGGGGCGTGCCGGTCGGGATGTTCTGCTGGCACCCCGGGCACAGGTACGCGCGGGTCGCCCCACTCCCGGTGACACGGCGCACGAACCACTCGCTCCCGGCATACGTCTCCCGTCGCGCGGTCCCCCCGACCGCACGGTCGAGGTTCAGCGGGGCGTCGTCGCGGCGACGCCGGTTTGCTCGGGGCATGGCCCCATGGTCCCAGAGGCCTGGTCGCCGGAGAGACGCCCCTCAGTCCGCAACTGCGAATCCGACCACGTTCCCCACCCGGCACGGACACAATGTGCTGGTGATCGAGGTGCGGCTGCTCGGCCCCGTGAGCGCTCTCGTGGACGGTGCGCCCGTTGCCCTGGGCGGTGCGAAACCGCGAGCCGTGCTCGCGCTGCTCGCCCTTGGTATGCCGCGCGCCACGACCACGTCGTCCATCATCGACGCCGTGTGGGGAACCCACGCCCCGGAGTCCGCGCGCAACGCCGTCCAGGTCTACGTCAGCGGACTACGCAAGGCCCTGCCGCGCGATGTCATCGAGCGCGACGGGGACGGATACCGGCTCGTCGGTGCCGGGCTCGCGGTCGACTCCGCGGAGTTCGAGCGACGGGTCTCGGCCGGACGTTCGGCGCTTCGCGCCGGAGATGCCCATCGGGCGTCGGAGGTGCTGGGTAGTGCCCTGTCAATGTGGGCGGGCGAACCCTTGGGCGGCCTCGAGGACCTGCCCATGTTCGACACGACCACGCAGGCACTCAAGGACACCCGTGCGCTGGCGCAGGTTGAGCGGGCCGAGAGCTTGCTCCGTTCAGGGGACTTCGACGAGGCAGGGCGCGCTGCGCAGGAGGTCACCCGTGAGCGGCCGTACGAGGAGAGGGCGTGGGGCCTGCTTGCCGCCGCGAGCTATCACGCGGGCCGCCAGTCGGAGGCGCTGGCCACCTGCCGGGAGGCACGTCGGCTCCTCGCCTCGGAGCTCGGGGTGGACCCCTCACCGGCCCTCGCCCAGGTCGAGGCCGACATTCTCGCCCAGCGACTCGAACCGCCATGGCCCGCACCTGCGAGCGCACCTCCCGCCGCTGGGAACGGCGCCACGGAGCCTGCCGAGCTACCTCCCTCCCCCTCCCCCCTGGTGGGGCGCCAGGAGCTCGTCGACGACGTGGTCGCCAGGGTCGCCCGCGGTCGTGTCGTCTCCCTGGTCGGTCTGGGTGGGATCGGCAAGACCACGGTGGCGGTGGCGGTCGCCCACGCACTTCGGGCGGACGGTCGGTCCGCCGCCTTCTGCGAGCTCGAGACGGAGACCAGTGCGGCGACCGCACTCGAGAGCATCTGCCGCACCTTGCGGGTCGACCCCGGCGACGACCCGGTGGCTGCCCTGGCCCAGGCGGGACAGGACGTGGTCGTCGTCCTGGACAACATCGAGCAGATCGTCGACTTCGGTCCCGTCGTCGCCGAGGTGCTCAAGGCGACCGGCCTGACCCTGCTGACGACGACCCGACGAGCCCTTCACCTGAGGGACGAGGACGTCGTCCCCGTGACTCCCCTGTCCCTCGAAGCACGGGGCTCCGACGCCTCACCAGCCGTCGAGCTCTTCCTGTCCAGGGTCGAACGGGTCCGCGGCGGCTTCGACCGCAGCGCCGCGCTCGGCGCGAGCCAACAGGTCTGCGTGGCCCTGGAAGGTATCCCCCTCGCGATCGAGATCGTCGCTGCGCGTTCGAGGCTGCTGACCGTCGACCAGCTGGCCAGCCGCCTGGCGAGCGGAGTCGACTCCTCGCTGGATGCCTCGCGAGCCCCGACGTCCCCGGTCCGGCAACTGAGCCTCGCGACGATCATCGCGTCCGCCGATCGACCTCCAGACCGACGTCACCCGCGCCGTCCTCGGGTGGCTATGCGTCGTCGAGGGGTGGACCGACGTTCGACTTCCTCCAGGACCTGGTGGACCGCGATCTCGGCTCGGGCGGCCTGGTCGAGGCGGTCGAGGACCTGGTGGACGCGGGTCTGGCCGAGCACGACCACTCCGGCCGGGTGCGCGTGCGGACCCCGGTGCGCGAGCTCGTGCGCCAGCGCCCGGTCACGGATCGGGAAGGGATGGAGCGTCACGCGGTCACCTGCGCCGCCGACCTGGTCGTGGCCGTCGCGCCGGGCCTTGACGGCGCTGCGCTCGAGCGATGCAGTGGCCAGGCTGGAACGTGACCACGACCCCGTCTCCGGCAGCCTCGACCGCGCGATCGAGGGCGGAATGCACGCGCAGGTGGCCGCGCTGATCACGGGGCTGCAGCGCTACTGGCTGATGGGCGACCGCATCCCCGAGGGGCTTCGGTGGATCGAGGCCGGCCTCGCCGTGCATTCGCTCGAGATCGAGGAACGGTGCAGGCTCGAGATCCTGCAGGGGACCTTCGCCAGCTATCTCGGCGAGGCGCGGGTCGAGTTCATCCTGCAGCCCTCGCTCGACCACGCGTCCACCCTCGGCCTCCCCATCGACCGCTCGATCGTCAACGGCTGGTGTTGCCTCGCCGCTTGGCGGGCACAGCGCGGTGAGACCGAGCGCGCCACCGACGCGGCCGGCCGGGCGATGCAGGCAGCACAGCAGTCGGGCCAGGGAGACCTCGTCGCCTTGGCGAGCGACCTCGCGGGGTATGTCGCGAGCCACTGCGGTGACTACGCGGCCGCCCTGGAGGCGCACCTGGTCGCGGCGACCGAGGCGCGTCGGTCAGGACACACCCACGCGCTCATCGGCGTGCTCAACAGCCTCGTCGACGACATGGCAGGGCTGGGGCGGTTCGACGAGGCGATGGGGATCGCGGACGAGGCCTTCGACCTGCTCGGTTCGCGGCACTCCGTCTACCTGCGCGGCATGGTGTTGACCATCAGGGGTCTCGCACTCACCTGCACCGCACGCGTGGCTGAGGCGGAAGGCTGCCTGGTCGAGGCACTGCGCATCGGGCGGGACCACCTGCCGGACCCCGTCGGGCAAGGAGATCGGCTGGCGCTCCTCGCGATCGGGGCTGCGCTCGAGCGGGACGACGTCAGGTCAGGACGCCTCTGGGGCGCGGCCCGCGCCCTGCACGGCGACGTCGGCACCTCCGCGGGTGCCCGGTTGCCCGCCGCCATCGTGGCCGAGGTCGCAGCGGCCGCCGAGCGGGGCGGCCCGGCGTTCGCCACCGCCGAGACCGTCGGGTCCCTCTCGCCCGACCGCGTCATCGACGAGCTGCTCGCCACGAACACATAGACCGGCCCTTCCTCCCCAAGTCGGGACGGAAGGACCGGCAGGCACTGCGAGCTGTCGGATCTGCACCCAGCCGGCCCCCGTGCGGCAGCTGATCCCCGCCATGCATCGGTAGTCGCCGGACTGGTTGAGGTAGATGGCCTGCATCCCGAGCAGCTGGCCAGCGGTGTTGTACCAACGCACCACGTAGGTGACCCGGTAGATGCCAGGCTTTCGTGTGTCATAGATGGTCGCAAAGCTGGCGCCGCTCTGCCCCGGCTCGAGGTAGGCAGGGGTCCAACTGAAGCTTCCTGCGCTCACCCAGGACTGGTTGCCGGAGCTTCCACTGCTCGACACCCACGTTGAGCAGGACGGCCTGCCTGCCGGTCGACCCGTTCGACCGCGTGACCCACGGGCCGGGGATCTGGAGGCCGGCTGAATAGGTCCCGTAGATCCGCTGCGCGAAGACGGTGGGCGTGGAGACACCGCCGTAGGCGCCCGCGAGCGACCGGGTCGAGGCGGACGCCTGAGGCGCCTGGAGGCCGACGAGAGCGGCGACGGTGAGCAGTGCGGCAAGCAGGGTACGACGTGCGGACCGGGTCCGGATGGTGGCGGCGATGGTGTTCATGGGGTTCTCCTCTCGGTGCCTTGCTGACACCTCGAACCCTCGTGGAGGGCGGTTAAGAACCGCTTAAACCCCGGCCTCCCCTCAGGCGTAGGTGCGGAAGCCGCGCCCGGTCTTGCGACCGAGGTAGCCGGCGGTGACCATGTGCTCGAGCAGCGGAGCCGGGGCGAACCCGGGCTCACGGAACTCGAGATAGAGCTCGCGCTGGATCGCCAGCGCCACGTCGTTGCCGACGACGTCGAGCAGCTCGAACGGGCCCATCGGCAGACCACAGCCGGTCTTCATGGCGGTGTCGATGGCATCCGCGGTGGCGTAGTTGGCGCTGAGCATCTTGACGGCGTCGTTGAGGTAGGGGAAGAGCAGGGCGTTGACGATGAAGCCGGAGCGGTCGCCGCAGGTGACGGCGTGCTTACCGACCTTCGCGCACAGGTCCTGCACGGTCGCGACGACGTCCGGGGCGGTCGAGACCGTGTGCACGACCTCGACGAGCTTCATGATCTGGGCCGGGTTGAAGAAGTGCATCCCGATGACGTCCTCGGGGCGCGACGTGGCGACCGCGCAGTCGACCACGGGCAGCGACGACGTCGTGGTCGCCAGGATCGCTCCCGGCTTGCAGATCTCGTCGAGGTTCTCGAAGAGCGCCTTCTTCACGGCCAGGTCCTCCACGACGGCCTCGACGACGAGGTCGACGGTGGCCAGGTCGTCCAGGGACGTGGTGCCGGTCAGGTGGCCCAACGCGGCGGCGCGGTCTTCCTCGCTGAGCTTGCCGCGCTGGACGGCCTTCTCGAGCGACTTGGTGATGGCGGCGGTGACGGCGTCGACCTTGGGCTGGCTGCGGGTGACGTAGACGACGTCGTAGCCCGCCTTGGCGAAGACCTCGATGATGCCGGTGGCCATCGTGCCGGAGCCGACGACCCCGACCGTGCGCACCGGGCGCAGCGCGGCGCCGGAATCTGCGGCCGCCTTGGGCGTGAGCGCGTCGTCGACGAGCTGGCTGCTGCCCGGCTCCGCATAGGTGTAGAACCCGCGACCACTCTTGCGGCCCTTGAGCCCGGCGCTGACCATCTGCTTGATGACCGGGCTGGGCGCGTGCAGGCGGTCACGGCCCTGCTTGTACATCGTGTCGAGGATCTCGTAGGCGGTGTCGAGACCGATCAGGTCCATCAGCGCGAGCGGGCCCATGGGGTAGCCGCAGCCGAGCTTCATCGCCGCGTCGATGTCCTCGCGGCTCGCGTAGCGCGACTCGAACATGGAGACGGCGTGGTTGAGGTAGCCGAAGAGCAGGGCATTGGCGATGAACCCGGCCTTGTCGCCCACGATGACCGGCTGCTTGCCCAGCCGGATCGCGAGCGCCTTGACGTCCTCGAAGACCTCGTCCTCGGTGACGACGGTGCGGATCACCTCGACGAACTGCAGCACCGGCGCGGGGTTGAAGAAGTGCATGCCGACGACCCGCTTGGGGTTGCCGGTCGCCACGGCGATCTCGGTGACCGAGAGCGACGAGGTGTTGGTCGCGAGGATGGCGTCCGGGCCGACGATGGCGTCGAGCTTGCCGAACACGTCCTTCTTGAGGTCGAGGTGCTCGGGGACGGCCTCGACCACCAGCTGGCAGTCGGCCAGCTCGTCGAGGCTGGAGGTGAACTGCACCCGCGAGTGCAGGGCTGCCTTGTCCTCCTCGCTCAGCTTGCCGCGGCTCACAGCCCGACCGGTGGAGTGCTCCAGCACCCCACGGCCCTTCTCGACCGCCGCCTCGTCCACCTCGACGGCGACGACGTCGATGCCGTTGCGGGCGAACACCTCGACGATGCCCGCACCCATGGTGCCGAGACCAATTACTCCGACCTTGCTGAACTCACGAGCCATGCGGCGAGTCTGGCAGAGCGGGTATGCCGCGTGGACCCCCGGGCGGCGTGACGGTCACCACCCCGCGTGGAGGGATCCCAGCCGAACCCGGGTCTTTGAGGGGTTTGCGACGTCAGGACGTCGCAAACCCCTCAAAGACCCGGAGGTCACCAGTCGTGGCCGGCTCCGATCAGGGCGGACTCCATGTGGAAGCGCTGTTCGCGGGACAGGCCGCGGATCGCGGTCGGCACCGGGATGTCCACCGCGCGGCAGTAGTCCCGCAGGGCGTGGTCGTAGGCCAGCCGTGCGGCCATCAGCCGCTCGGCCTTGCGGGGCTGGTCGCCGGCCTCGACCCGGCGGATGTGGGCAGCCAGCCGGCTCAGCTCCATCGCGAGGAGGATGGGCGGGATCGGCTCGGGCTGAGGGCGCCGCGAAGCACGCCATGTCTGCGCCCTCGCGACGGTGGGCCGAAGCAGCCTGGGTGGCCGGCCCGTGTTGAGCCAGCGCACCCCGCTCACGAGGGTGCCTACCACGAGGGCGAGGCCGGCAACGTTGCCCAGGACATACGGCATACCAACTCACCTCTGTGCTCTGAGTGTGCGCTCACGACCCCGGCACGCGCAACGGTTCGCGGGCCGTAGAGTGGCCCCTCGTGCGGCTGGTCATAGCGAAGTGTTCGGTGGACTACGACGGGCGCCTGTCGGCCCACCTCCCCCTGGCGACGAGGCTCCTGCTCGTCAAGGCCGACGGGTCGGTGCTCGTCCACAGCGACGGCGGGTCCTACAAGCCGCTGAACTGGATGTCACCGCCGTGCGCGATGGCCGAGGTCGAGCCCGAGGCCCACGAGGCCGCCGACGGGGTCACCCTCGCCTGGCAGGTCCAGCACGCGAAGTCCGAGGACCGGCTGCGGGTGCTCATCCATGAGGTGCTGCACGACTCCGAGCACGAACTGGGCGTCGACCCGGGCCTGATCAAGGACGGCGTGGAGGCCCACCTCCAGAGGCTGCTGGCCGAGCACATCCACACGCTGGGTGAGGGCTACAGCCTGGTCCGTCGCGAGTACATGACGGCCATCGGCCCGGTCGACATCCTCTGCAAAGACGCCACCGGGAGATCGGTCGCGGTCGAGATCAAGCGGCGCGGCGACATCGACGGTGTCGAGCAGCTGACCCGCTACCTCGAGCTGATGAACCGCGACCCGCACCTCTCCCCCGTGACGGGCGTGTTCGCCGCCCAGGAGATCAAGCCGCAGGCTCGCACGCTCGCCACCGACCGCGGGATCCGTTGCGTGACACTGGACTACGACGCGCTCAAGGGCATCGACAACAGCGAGCACAGGCTGTTCTAGCAGGCGCTAGACGACCGCCCGGTCGGCCGAGCCCGGCCAGCTCACCACCTCGAAGCCGTCGCCGTCGACCGATACCTCTGCGACTGCGCAGTTGGGGAGGAACTTGGCGGCGGCGAGGTCATCCCGGACGTTGCCCGAGATCCTGGGCAGGACGAAAGACATGACTCCGCCGTGCGAGAACACCAGCACCGTCTCGCCGCGGAACTGGTCGGCTATCGCCTGCAGCGCCTCGCGATAGCGGGCCACCACCTCCTCCCCGGTCTCGCCGCCGGGGATGCAGCGGCGGAGGTCACCGTGCTGCCACGCCTTGAAGACCGAGGCGAGCTCCGGGTCGTCGTGTGGGCGCCCCGCCAGGGCACCGACAGAGAACTCCTCCAGACCCGGAGTCGCCTGTGCGTCGACTCCGAGGGCCTTCGCCGCCAACGCGCCGGACTCGATGGCTCTGGCGAACGTGCTCGTGTAGACCCGGGCTACCTTGCGCGGCGCCAGCGATGCGGCGAGCGACTCGGTCTGCGCGATGCCCTGGTCCGATAGCCAGCCCCCCTCGTCGGACAGGACGGAGGGATGGCCGTACTCGGCGTCACCGTGGCGCGCGATGAGAAGGGTTGCGGCGCAGTGCAGGTCGCTCATGCCTCCGAGGGTATGCCGCGTGCCCGGGGTCGCGAGCGGCAAACCAGTCAGCAGCGCTCAGACGATCTCCACGGTCACGCCCGCAGCCCGGAACTCGTCGAGGGCCGCTGCCGGCGCGGTGGCGTCGGTGACAAGCACCTGGATGCGTTCCGACGAGCAGATCCGCGCAAACGCGCGACGGCCCACCTTGTCGCCGGTGGCCACGACCACCACGCGGTCGGCGCGCTGGACCATGAGCGAGTTGATGCCGGCCTCACCCTCGTGCTCGCAGGTCGCCCCGCCCGCCGCCGAGACACCGTCGACACCCAGGACCACGGTGTCCAGCCACAGCTCGCCCAGCACCATCGAGGCGAGCGGACCCGAGAGCTCGTAGGACTCCGGCCGCGCCACCCCGCCCAGGGACACGCAGCGGATGAACGGCCGCAGCACCATCTCGGTCGCGATGTTGAGGGCGTTGGTCACCACGGTGATCGACGGGCGTCGCGACGAGGCCGCAAGGTCCGCGCGCGCCGCGAGCTTCCGCGCGGTGGCGCTGGTCGTGGTGCCGCCGTTGAAGCCGACGACCGACCCCTCCGCCACCAGGTCGGCGGCGAAGGAGGCGACCCGCTCCTTGGCCGAGTCGCCACCACCTTGCTTGTAGCGGACCGGCAGGTCGTAGGCGACCGCACTGGCCACCACACCTCCGTGGGTGCGAGTGACGAGCTGCTGGGCCGCCAGGTCCCCGAAGTCGCGACGCACCGTGGCCTCGGAGACACCGAGCGACTCCACCACCTGCGCGACGCTGAGCCGGCCGTGCTCGGCGAGCAGACCGAGCAGTGCGCTCCAGCGGGCGCCGCGATCCATGCTGCGGCCGTCCGGCTCGCTCACTTGACCGCTCCGGAGGTGAGGCCGCCGACCAGGTGCTTCTCGATGAGGGCGAACAGCACGACGACCGGGATGATCGCGATGATCGAGGCGCCGAACAGCTGGTCCCAGTTCTGCTCGTAGCCCGTGACGTAGGAGTTGATGCCCACCGTCAGGGGCTTCTTGGAGTCGTCCAGCATCAGGGTGAGCGCCACGACGTACTCGTTCCAGGCCGCGATGAAGGTGAAGATCGTGGCCGTGACCAGCCCCGGCAGGGTGAGCGGCAGCATGACGCGCCACAGCGTGCCGAACCGCCCACAGCCGTCCAGCTCCGAGGCCTCCTCGAGCTCACGCGGGATCGACGCGAAGAACCCGTGCAGGATCCAGATCGCGAACGCCAGGTTGAACGCGGCGTTCGTGAGGATGAGGGCGAGGTAGGTGTTGACCAGGTTGAAGGTGAAGAACTCGCGGTAGATGCCCACCACCAGTGAGGTGGGCGAGAACATCTGGGTCACCAGGACGAGGAACAGGAACGCCATCCGTCCGCGGAAGCGGAACCGAGCGGTGAAGTATGCCGCCGGGATGGCGACCACGACGACGATCGCCGTGGAGGCGACGGCCACGATCACCGACGTCCGCAGCCAGTTCAGGAAGCGCTCGTCACCGAGCACCTCGCTGAACGTGGTCCACTTCCACACCTCGGGCAGCACCGAGGGCGGTGTCCGGACCACGTCGCTGCTCGGCCGGAAGGCGTCGAGCAGCATCACGAGGTAGGGCCAGACGAACGCGAAGGCGACGCCGAGGCCGATGAGCGGCATCGCCCACGGGCGGATGCCGCGCCAGCCGGTGGGGCGAGCCGGCTTCACGGTCTCGCCACTCGGCATACCCCTGGTTGTGGTCGTGGTGCTCACGACTCCTCCTCGCGCCAGCGGGAGACCCGCAGGTAGACGAACACGGCCACGAGGATGAGGCAGACGTTGAACAGGCCGGCCGCTGCCGACTGCCCCACGTCCTTCTCAGCACTCTTGAAGGCGAGCTTGTACATGAACGTGATCGTGGTGTCGTGGCTGAAGCCCGGGTTGGACTCGTTCAGCGTGTAGATGATCGGGAAGCTGTTGAAGACGTAGATCATGTTGAGCACGGTGGCCACGAGGATCGCCGGACGCAGCAGTGGCAGCGTGATCAGCCGCCAGATCTTCCAGGGCGACGCGCCGTCGATCCGGGCCGCCTCGTAGACGTCGGTCGGGATCGCGTTCAGGCCGGCGACGAAGACGTAGGCGGTGAACGGGATCGACACGAAGACTCCGACGGCGATCATCGACGGCATGATCAGCCGGTCGCTGCCGATGAAGTCGATCGGGGTGTCGACGATGTGCAGGCCGAGCAGGACCGCGTTGAGGGTGCCGTAGTAGTAGCTGTAGATGAGGCTGAACAGGCGCGCGGTGATGACCAGCGACGCTGCCCACGGGACGATGACCGCCCAGCGGACCAGCCGCCGTCCCCAGAAGTCCTTGGTGAGGAACTGGGCCATGCCCAGGCTGATCACGATGGTCAGCAGCACCACCGCGACCACCCAGACGAGGGTGTTGGTCAGGACGGTGCCGAGGCTGTCGTTGGCCAGGACGTTGCGGTAGTTGTCCAGCCCCGCGTCGCCCTTGCGCAGACCGGTGATCGAGTAGCGCGACAGCGAGGCACGGACCAGCTCGACGGCCGGCCAGACGACCACGCCGAAGATCAGGACGAGCGCTGGGCCGAGCCAGAGCACTGCGGTCCAGCCGGAGACCAGTCCGCCGCGACCCTGTCGCCGGGACCTGCGTCCGAGCCGACCCGTCGGGGGCGCCGGCGGTGCGGGTGGTGCTGGCGCGGGTGCGGCCGGTTCCCCGACCACACCCGCGCCAGCACCGAGAGGCTGGGTCACGCTCAGCCGCCGTTTTCGGCCGACTGCTGGAGCTTGTCCAGGACCGCCTTCGGGTCGCCGGTGACGGCCGTTCCGAGGTTCTGCTGCACCGCGAGCTTGACCTTGTCCCACGTGGGGTCGTCGGTCGGCGTGAGGTGCGCGTTCGGCAGCGTCTCGAGGTAGGTCTTCAGCGCCGCGTCGGAGGAGAACTCCTGGATGCCGGACTTGGTGACCGGCAGGAAGCCCTCGGCCTTGATGAACTGGTTGACCTGGTCCTTCTGGTAGTAGAGGTCGTAGAACGCCTTGACCGCGTCCTGGTTCCCCTTCTTCTTGAAGGCCATCAGGTAGTCGGTGACGCCGAAGGTCTGCGGCGTCCCGCCATCAGCCTTGGTCGGCATCGGCACCACGCCGTAGTCGACCTTCTTGTCCTTGTCGAGGGCCGCGGCCAGCGGCGAGAAGCCGACGACCATGCCGACCTTGCCGGACGCGAACAGGTCGAAGACGTCCTGGCGGTTGGTCTTGCCCGGGTTGTTCTGGGTCAGCTTCTTGTCGGCCAGACCCTTGAGGAAGCTCAGCGTCTCGATGTTCTCGGTGCTGTTGACGGTCCACTTGCCGTCCTTCTTCCAGTCACCGCCGTTGTTGAACAGCCAGATGGAGAACTCACCCTGGGCCTCCTCCGGGCCGAGCGGCAGGCCGTAGCCGATGTTGCCCTTGCCGAGGTCCTTGACCTTCTTGGCATCCGCCTCGAACTCGGCCCAGGTCTTCGGCGGCTCGGCGATGCCGGCCTCCTGGAAGAGGGTCTTGTTGTAGAACATGGCCCGGGCCGAGCTCAGGTCCGGCATGCCGTACATCTTGCCCTCGTAGGTGCCGGACTTGACGAACGCCTCGAGCAGGTCGGACTTCACCGCGGGCGGCAGCACCTCGTCGGAGTTGTAGAGCAGGCCGTCCTTGGCGAAGCTGGCGTAGGCGTTGAGGTTGAGGATGTCCGGCGGGTTGTTGTTCTGGACCATCGTCGAGCTCTGCTGGTCGATGTCGTCCCAGCTGACGATCTGCACCTCGAGGGTGTTGCCCGTCTTGGCCTTGTAGGCCGTGGCGAACTGGTCCCAGAAGGCCTTGGTGTGGTCCTTGGAGTACTCGGCCGCGACGAGCTTGATGGTCGTCGCCTTGCCCGAGGCGCCGCCGCCGTCGGTGGAACCGGCTCCCGTCCCGCCGCCGCAGGCCGCAAGGCCGAGTGCCATGACCGCGGTGCCTGCGATCAGACCCGCTCCCGGCAGGTGTCGTCTGGTGCTCACGTGATACCTCACATCTCTCATGGACGACCAGGCAACGTTGCGCTGATCGTTTCGTAGCGGTTAACGCGTGCTTCGCTCAGGTTCAGCGAGGCTCGAGAACACATTGGCCCCGCGGGACGGCTCAGTCAAGGCTCTGGACGCATCAATTTCGGTCAATCTCACGACCGAACCCGGTCAAACAGGCTTGAATCGATCATCCTCTTGACTGATTGAATCTGATGGAAGAACATCTAGTTCGGTCTTATTCACTCACGCAAGGAGTTCCGCGACGTGGTCACCACCCATCTGGCTGCCGAGATCGCCACCCAGCCCGCCGACTGGCGAGCCATCCTGAGCCGGGTTCCCGAAGCCCGCGCGGCCCTGCCGGCCGACGGAGCGCGGGTCGCCGTGGTCGGGTGCGGCACGTCGTTCTACATGGCCCAGGCCTACGCCACGCTGCGCGAGGCCGCGGGACACGGGCACACCGACGCCCACGCAGCGAGCGAGTTCCCGCTGGACCGCGACTACGACCACGTGGTGGCCATCTCGCGGTCGGGCACGACGACCGAGGTGGTCGAGCTGCTCGAGATCCTCCAGGCCCGCGGACAGGCCACCACCGCGATCGTCGCGACCGCAGGCACCCCCATCCCCGCGCTGGCCAAGCAGCAGCTGATGATGGGCGAGGTCGACGAGCAGTCGGTGGTCCAGACCCGCTTCGCCACCACCGTGCTGGCGCTGCTGCGCGCCAGCCTCGGCGAGGACCTCACCGACGCCATCGCCGACGCCGAGGCAGTCCTCGCGGAGGACGAGGGCACCGCGCTCGCCGGCGTGCGCGACGCGGAGCAGATCACCTTCGTGGGACGTGGCTGGACCATCGGGCTGGCCCTCGAGGCCGCCCTGAAGCTGCGCGAGTCGGCCCAGTTCTGGACCGAGGCCTACCCCGCCATGGAGTACCGCCACGGCCCGATCAGCATCGCCACCACCGGGCGGGCGACCTGGGCCTTCGGCGACGTGCCGGAAGGCCTGGCCGAGGACGTCCGCGCTACCGGCGCACACTTCGAGCACCGCGCCATCGATCCGATGGCCGACCTGGTGCGCCTGCACCGGCTCTGCGTCGTCAAGGCACAGCAGGCCGGCGTGGACCCGGATCGACCCAGGCACCTGTCACGGTCCATCATCCTCACGTGACCCCTGCGAGCCCGAGCCCCCACCGCGTCCTGCTCACCGGCACCGTGGTGCTGCCCGACCGGGTCGTCACCGACGGCGCCGTCGCGGTCACGGACACCCACATCACGTATGCCGGTGAGCGCGGCTCCCTGCCGCAGGAGTGGGTGGGGGTCGCCGAACCGCAGGGATGGCGCGCGGGACTCACGCTGCTCCCGGGGCTGGTCGACATCCACTGCCACGGCGGCAACGGCGGCGAGTTCGGCCCCGATGCCGACAGCGGCCGAACGGCCGCAGCGCACCACCACGGCCACGGCTCGACCACGGTCATCGGGTCCCTGGTATCCGCCCCGGCGCAGACGCTGCTCGACGGGGCGCGCGCCTTGGGTGAGCTGGTGCGCGGCGGTGAGCTGGCCGGCATACACCTCGAAGGTCCGTTCCTGTCGACGGTCCGGTGCGGTGCGCAGAACCCGGCCGCGCTGATCGACGCAGACCTGGCCCTGGTCGCGGCCCTCGCCGAGGCCGGTGGCGAGGGTGCCTTCGCCCACATGACCTGGGCCCCTGAGCGACCCGGAGGGGACGCGGTCCCAGCCGCCCTCGCGGCGGTCGGCGCCCTGGGCTCGCTCGGGCACACGGATGCCGACTACGACGACGCCGCCGCTGCCCTCGAATCCGTTGCGGCCCAAGGCGCTCGAGGCGGGCTGCCGCTGACCACCCACCTGTTCAACGGGATGCCGCCACTGCTCTCCCGAGCGCCAGGCCCGGTAGGTGCCGCGATCGCCGCGGCCGCCCGAGGTGAGGCAGTGGTCGAGCTGATCGCCGACGGCGTCCACCTCGACGGTGGGACGGTACGCATGGCCTACGACGCCGTGGGCCCGGACCACATCACCCTCGTCAGCGACGCGATGGCGGCCAGCGGCCTGCCCGACGGGTCCTACTCCCTGGGCGGCCTTGATGTCACGGTCAGTGACCGGGCCGCACGGCTGACCGAGAGCGGCAGCCTCGCCGGCGGAGTGAGCACCCTCGTCGAGCAGGTCCGCTGGCTGGTCGACGACCTGCGCATCCCCCTCGTCGACGCCGTGAAGGCGGCCTCGACCACCCCCGCGCGGGCGCTGGCCCTGCCTGACGTGGGCTCGCTCTCAGCAGGGTGCAGCGCCGATGTCGTCGTGGTCGACGACCAGCTGGCGGTGCAGCGGGTGCTGCGCCGCGGCGCCTGGCTCTGACCTCAGCCGCACTGAGCGGCGCGGCCCCACCGCCCATCAGGCCGGCTGGGTGCTGAGCGCCTCGAGTCCTCGTGCCGCACGGATGATCGTCACGAACTGACCCATGATGTCGTTGAGCCCGAAGTCCTTCGGGGTGAAGACGGCCGCCACGCCCTGGGCCCGCAGCGCGCGGGCATCGGTGTCGGGGATGATCCCTCCGACGATCACCGGCACGTCGCCCGCGCCGGCCGCGCGCAGTCCGGCGAGGATCTCGGGCACCAGCTCCATGTGCGAGCCGGAGAGGATCGAGATGCCGACGAGGTGCACGTCCTCGGCCACGGCGGCCGCGACGATCTGCTCCGGGGTCAGCCGAATCCCCTGGTAGACGACCTCGAACCCGGCGTCGCGCGCACGCACGGCGACCTGCTCGGCACCGTTGCTGTGACCGTCGAGACCCGGCTTGGCGACCAGGACGCGCAGTCCCTCGCCCAGCTCGGTACCGGTCCGTCGGACCTCCTCGCGGACCGCCTTGAGCTCGTCGCTGCCGCCGCTGGAGACGCCCACCGAACCCGACACCCCTGTCGGGGCGCGGAACTCGCCGAACTCCTCGCGCAGCGTCTGGGCCCACTCCCCCGTCGTCAGTCCGGCCCGCGCGGCCTCCAGCGACGCCTGCATGAGGTTGGCGCCACTACGGGCGTCCCTGCTGAGGGCAGCGAGCGCAGCCGCCGCGCGCTCTCTTCCCTTCGGGTCGGCGTCACGCTGCTCGCGCCACTGACGGACAGCGGCGGACGCCTTGGCCTCCACGTCGTGGTCGACGGTCTGGATGGCCGCGTCGAGGTCGGCCGTCAGCGGGTTGGGCTCGGTGGTCTCGAACCGGTTCACACCCACGACCACGTCCTCCCCGGCCTCGATCCGCTGGCGACGCAGCGAGTGCGAGGCCACCAGGGCCGACTTCATGTAGCCGCTCTCGACGGCAGGGACGGCACCGCCCATCTCCTGCACCCGGGCGATCTCGGCCTGGGCTCCAGCGACGAGGTCGGCGACCTTGCCCTCGACGACGAGCGACCCGGTGAACAGGTCCTCGTACTCGAGCAGGTCGGACTCGAACGCCAGCACCTGCTGCATGCGCAGCGACCACTGCTGGTCCCACGGTCGCGGGAGGCCCAGGGCCTCGTTCCAGGCGGGTAGCTGCACGGCACGGGCGCGGGCGTCCTTGGACAGCGTCACTCCGAGCATCTCCAGCACGATCCGCTGGACGTTGTTCTCGGGCTGCGCCTCGGTCAGGCCGAGCGAGTTGACCTGCACGCCGTAGCGGAACCGCCGCTGCTTCGCGTCGGTCACCCCGTAGCGGTCGCGGGTCAGCTCGTCCCACAGCTGGACGAAGGCGCGCATCTTGCACATCTCCTCGACGAACCGCACCCCGGCGTTGACGAAGAAGGAGATCCGGGCGACGACCTCGCCGAACCGTTCCTGCGGCACCTGCCCCGAGTCCCGCACGGCGTCGAGCACCGCGATGGCGGTGCAGATCGAGTAGGCGATCTCCTGCACGGGCGTGGCGCCGGCCTCCTGCAGGTGGTAGCTGCAGATGTTGATCGGGTTCCACTTGGGGATGTCCGAGACGGTGTAGGCGACCATGTCGGTGATCAGGCGCAGCGACGGGCCCGGCGCGAAGACGTAGGTCCCCCGTGACAGGTACTCCTTGATGATGTCGTTCTGCGTCGTGCCGGCCAGGGCGCGGACCGCGGCCTCCGGGTCGGCACCGGCCGCCTCGGCCTGCTCCTCCGCGACGACCTGGTACATCGCGAGCAGCCACATGGCCGTGGCGTTGATGGTCATGGAGGTGTTCATCTGGTCGAGCGGGATGTCGTGGAACAGGGCGCGCATGTCGCCGATGTGCGAGATGGGTACGCCCACCTTTCCGACCTCGCCGCGGGCCAGCGGGTGGTCCGGGTCGTAACCGGTCTGCGTCGGCAGGTCGAAGGCGACCGAGAGACCGGTCTGGCCCTTGGCGAGGTTGCGACGGTAGAGCTCGTTGCTGGCAGCGGCACTGGAGTGACCGGCATACGTGCGCATCACCCAGGGGCGGTCCCGCTCGGGGCGGGAGGGCTCGGACGCGTCCGTGACCGGGGCCGTCGGGCTGCTGGCCGCCGCGCCGACCGACTCCGCGCCGACCGACTCCGCGCCGACCGACTCCGGACTGGCAGACGACGGAAGGGGCGGCATCGGGACGTCACTGTGCTCGGCCATATGGCCGAAGGTACCTGCGGCAGTGCCGGGTCAGGGAGGCGTTCAGGCGGTGACCGCCACCACAGTGGCGGCGGGGACGGCCTCGCGGAGCACCAGAGCACGGTCGAGGCGTGATGCACGCAACAGTCGCGCGGTGCGCTCGGTCATGTCCACCACCGCGAGCCGGCGTCCGGCGCGACGGGCCCGGTTGTAGGCCTCCACGAGGACCCCGAGCCCGGTCGCGTCACCGATCTCGGCCCCGGCGAGCCGCATGTGGACGTCACCGCAGCCCGTGTCGATGATCTCGTGCAGCAGCAGTCGGACATCGGGGACGGTGTGCACGTCGATCCGGCCGATGATGGCGACTTCCTGCCCCGTGTGCATCGCACGGACCTCCACGGGCAGAACCCCGATGGCACTGATCGACATGCGAACCCCCTTGTCCGTGGAAGACATTCACTCACAAGGACGCACGGGAGGGGGGTTTCGGTTGTCGCCGGCTAGATCAAGATCTGATAAAGGTCCTGAGGGCTGAAGTGGTCGACTCAGACGAACGGGTCGTCGTCGGGCTCCCGCGTCACGTCCGCGCCCAGCCCTTGCATGCTCTCGGCGAACCCGGCGTAGCCCCGGTCGATGTGCTGTGCGCCGCTCACCGTGGTGATCCCGTCGGCCACCAGCCCGGCGATGACCAGGGCCGCACCGGCCCTGATGTCGCTCGCCTCGACCGGTGCCCCGGACAGGGTCTCGACGCCGTGCACCATCACGTGGTGGCCGTCGATGCGGGTCTCGGCACCGAGCCGGTTGAGCTCCTGGACGGTGCGGAAACGTGCCTCGAAGAGGTTCTCGGTGATCATGGCCGACCCGTCGGCCACCGCGTTGCAGGCCAGCGCGAAGGGCTGGAGGTCGGTCGGGAAGCCCGGGTAGGGCAACGTGGCCACGTCGAAGGCCCGCGGCCGGCGGCCCCCGGAGTCCACCCGGAAACCACGGTCGGTGGTCGTCACGGTGGCCCCGCTGGCCCGCACCAGCTCGAGCGCGCTGAGCAGGTGCTCGGGCCGCGCGCCAACCACCTCGACGTCGCCGCGCGTGGCAGCCGCGGCGAACGCCCACGTTCCTGCCGCGATCCGGTCTGGGACGACGGCGTGCTCGGTGGGACGCAGCGAGGGGACGCCGTCGATCTCGATGACCGACGAACCCGCACCGCTGATCCGGGCACCCATCGAGATGAGCATCTCGGCGATGTCGACGATCTCCGGCTCGCGGGCGGCGTTCTCCAGCCGGGTCGCTCCCCTGGCCAGGACCGCGGCGGTCAGGACGTTCTCGGTGGCGCCCACGCTCGGGAACTCGAGGCGGATCTCGGCGCCGTCGAGCCCCCCGGGCGCCTCTGCCACGAGGAAGCCGTGGGTGACGTGGACGCTGGCGCCGAGGGCCTCGAGGCCGGCGGCGTGCAGGTCCAGCCCGCGCGACCCGATGGCGTCGCCACCGGGGATCGCGACGTCGGCGGAGCCGGTACGCGCGACGAGCGGGCCCAGCACGGCGGTCGAGGCCCGCAGCGCACGGACCAGGTCGTAGTCGGCACGGTGCCCGATCTGCTCCGGCACGTCGATCTCGACGACACCGGCGACGGCGTCGTAGTCGACGGTGCAGCCCAGCCGACGGAGCAGCTCGGCCATGATCGTCACGTCGAGGATGGCCGGGACGTTGGTGAGCCGGGTGCGACCCACCGCGAGCAGGGCCGCTGCCATCAGCTTGAGGGCGCTGTTCTTGGCGCCCCACACGGCGACCTCGCCGTGCAGCCTGGTGCCGCCGACGACCCGGAAACGTTCTGCCACCCGCCCAGCCTATGCGAGCAAGGTCTGTGCACAGACCACGGTCACACTGCGCAGAGACCACGTCCCTGCGCAGCGTGACGAACCTCTGTGCACAGAGGCCAAGAGCGTGGGTATGCCGGGTGGTGACGTCCTCGGTGACGCCGTCTGAGAGGCTGCAGCCATGGTCAACCTCACGCGCATCTACACCCGCACGGGCGACGACGGCCAGACCCACCTCGGGGACATGAGCCGCACCAGCAAGACCGACGTCCGGCTGCTCGCTTACGCCGACGCCAACGAGGCCAACGCCGCCATCGGGGTGGCCCTCGCCGCGGGTGAGCTGCCCGACGACATCCGGACGACCCTGCTGCGGATCCAGAACGACCTCTTCGACGTCGGCGCCGATCTCTGCACCCCGCTGCAGGAGACCTACGAGTACCCGCCGCTGCGCGTCGAGGCCGCCTGGATCGACGAGCTCGAGACCGACTGCGACCACTACCTCGAGCGGGTCGAGAAGCTCCGGTCGTTCATCCTTCCCGGCGGGACCGTGGGCTCGGCCCACCTGCACGTCGCCACGACCGTGGTCCGGCGCGCCGAGCGGCAGGCCTGGGCCGCCATCGCCGAGTACGGCGACCAGCCCGGGTCCGCCAAGGGCGAGGGCGGTGTCAACGTGCTCACCGCCAAGTACCTCAACCGGCTGTCGGACCTGCTGTTCGTGCTCGCCCGCGTGGCCAACCTGCCGATCGGCGGCGACGTGCTGTGGCAGCCCGGTGGCGGCCGTGCCGAGGGTCCCGCGAAGAAGTGACGCTCAGGCGACGTTGACGTTGAACCCGGGCGGCGAGCTCTCGAGCCAGCTGCGCATCGCCGTGTAGGCAGAGGGCGCGAGGGCCAGCGAGAAGGTGTCGCTGCCGTAGTGGCAGTCCACCGTCACCGCCTCGGGCAGCCCGGCGATGGCGGTCTCGGGCAGACCTGGTGGCCCGAGCTCGAGCCGGGTCCGGTCCCACGTCCTCGCCGACCTCGGGGAGGGGCCGATCAGGGTGAACCACTCGAGCGTGGTCCCGGAGAAGCGCAGCAGCCCCAGGCGGTACTGGGACCGACCTTGGGGCTGGAGCGCGCAGAGCATGAGGGGCGCACCGGAGGCGAGCAGCCGCCGCCGGACGAAGATGTAGGTGAGCGCAAGGAGCGCAAGCAGGATGAGCGCGCCGGCGACGATCTCCGCGGAGACGACGGGCGACATGCTCACCCTTTCTGTTGGGGGCCGTGGCTGTTCGAGGTCGTGCCTGGTGGAGGCCTTGGCTTGGCCGGGCTAGGCCGTGAAGTGCGAGGCGTCGACCGCCTCGGCGACGATGATCACCTTGTCGCGGTCGACGGACAGGAAGCCGCTGTCGATGGTCGCGGTATTGGTGGTGCCACCGGACTTGATGCGCACGTCGCCCTCGACGAGCACGCCGAGCAGCGGGGTGTGGCCGGGCAGGATGCCCAGCTCGCCGTCGACGGTCCGGGCCTGGACCATCTCGGCCTCGCCCTCCCAGACCTTGCGGTCGGCGGCGACGAGTTCAACCTGCAGGGAGCTCACGGTGTCCTCCGTTGGTACGGCACGTGTGGTGCGGTGCTGGAAAGTCTATCGGCCTGCGGTGTGGTGCCCCGCCGACCAGTGGTATGCCGTGGGGCCGGCCGATGCGGCCGGCCCCAGTGGCATCCCGGTTGCGTCTCGGTGGAGACTCGGGTGCGGCGTCTGCCGACCTAGAGGCTCTTCTCGATCTCGGCGGCCTGGCGCTCGACGTCGTCGAGGCCACCACACATGAAGAACGCCTGCTCGGGCACGTGGTCGTACTCGCCGTCGGCGATCTTGGTGAACGCCTCGATCGTGTCGGCCAGCGGCACGGTCGAACCCTCGATGCCGGTGAACTGCTTGGCGACGTAGGTGTTCTGGCCGAGGAAGCGCTGGATGCGGCGGGCCCGGTTGACGAGGATCTTGTCCTCTTCGGAGAGCTCGTCGATACCGAGGATCGCGATGATGTCCTGCAGCTCCTTGTTGCGCTGGAGGATCTGCTTGACCCGCACCGCGGTGGAGTAGTGGTCCTCCGCGATGTAGCGACGGTCGAGGATCCGCGAGGTCGAGCTGAGCGGGTCCACGGCCGGGTAGATACCGAGCGAGGCGATCTCGCGGGACAGCTCGGTCGTCGCGTCGAGGTGGGCGAAGGTCGTGGCCGGGGCCGGGTCGGTGTAGTCGTCGGCCGGCACGTAGATCGCCTGCATCGAGGTGATCGAGTGACCACGGGTCGAGGTGATGCGCTCCTGGAGGGTGCCCATCTCGTCGGCCAGCGTCGGCTGGTAGCCCACGGCGGACGGCATCCGGCCGAGCAGCGTGGAGACCTCGGAACCGGCCTGGGTGAAGCGGAAGATGTTGTCGATGAAGAGCAGCACGTCCTGGTTCTGCACGTCGCGGAAGTACTCCGCCATCGTCAGGGCCGAGAGCGCGACGCGAAGACGCGTGCCCGGCGGCTCGTCCATCTGGCCGAAGACGAGGGCGGTCTGCCCGAGGACGCCGGCCTCTTCCATCTCGACCATCAGGTCGTTGCCCTCACGGGTGCGCTCACCGACACCGGCGAACACCGACACACCACCGTGGTCGCGGGCCACGCGGGCGATCATCTCCTGGATGAGCACCGTCTTGCCCACGCCGGCGCCGCCGAACAGGCCGATCTTGCCACCCTGCACGTACGGGGTCAGCAGGTCGATGACCTTGATGCCGGTCTCGAACATCTCGGTCTTGGACTCGAGCTGGTCGAAGGCCGGGGCCTTGCGGTGGATGCCCCAGCGCTCCTTGGCCTCGAAGGTCTCGCCCTCGGCGAGGTTCATGACGTCACCGGTGGTGTTGAACACCTTGCCGAGCGTCACGTCGCCCACGGGCACCGTGATGGGGCCGCCGGTGTCCTGCACCTGGGTGCCGCGGACGAGTCCGTCGGTCGGCTGCAGGGAGATGGCGCGAACCATGTTGTCGCCGATGTGCTGGGCGACCTCGAGGTTGAGGTTCTTCTTCTCACCCGAGAGCTCGACCGTGGTGGTCAGCAGGTTGTACTGCTCGGGCATCGCGTCGGCGGGGAACTCGACGTCGACGACCGGGCCGATGATGCGGGAGATGCGGCCGACGCCACCGGGGGTGGCGGCCTTGGTCTCTTCAGTGACAGTGGCAGTCATTGGTTTCTCTCTAGCTTCTCAACTGGCGTCGGCGAGGGCGTCGGAACCGCCCACGATTTCGCTGATCTCTTGGGTGATCTCGGCCTGGCGAGCCTGGTTGGCCAACCGGGTGTACTTCTTGATGAGCTCTTCGGCGTTGTCCGTGGCGGACTTCATGGCCCGCTGACGCGAGGCCAGCTCGGACGCGGCTGCCTGCAGGAGGCAGTTGTAGATGCGGGCGCTGACGTACTTGGGCAGCAACGCATCCAGCACCCGCTCGGCACTCGGCTCGAACTCGTAGAGCGGCAGGACGTCGTCGTCGGCCGGGGCCTCTTCACCTTCGACGACCTCGAGAGGCAGCATCCGGATGACGTCGGGCTCCTGGGTCACCATGTTGACGAACCTGGTGAAGACGATGTGGACCTCGTCCACCCC
>CAVUGH010000002.1:0-283067 GCA_963740865.1 uncultured Actinomycetota bacterium | reverse complement strand
CGCGTGCGTCGCGGTCCCTGCGGAGCTCCCCGACGCGAACGGCGACGACCCCACCAACGATCAGCACCCCGCCGGCCAGCTGGACCAGGCCCGGGAGCTCGTCGAGCAGCACCCAGGCGAACAGCACCGCGAACAGCACCTCCGTCAGCCCGACGAAGGAGGCCACGGTCGACCCGAGCACGCGGGCCGCCGTGACCCCGAGGAGGTATGCCGCGGCGGCGGCGATGAGGGCGAGCTCGCCGATGGCGACCCACCAGGGCGCCTGGCGGCCCATCAGCTCGACCGGGGTCGAGGCAAAGGTGAGCGGCACGACACCGAGAGCCCCCAGTACGCCAAGGGCTATCGCGCCGGCGCCCATGCCGAGACCGGCGAGCGCCACGGGGGGCAGGCTGCTCTCCTCTGCGGCCAGGACGAAGAAGGTGGCAAGTCCCGTCGCTGCGACCAGGCCCCACGCGACCCCGACGAGGTCGGGGCGGGTCTGCCCGGAGAGGTCGAGGACCAGCACGAGCCCGAGGATGGCGAGGACGACGCCGAGACCGGTGAGCGCACTCGGCGCGCGACGGGTGCGCAGCCAGACCCAGAGGACGACCAGCACGACGCCGAGGTACTCCAGCAGGAGGGCGACGCCGACGTCGAGCCGCTGCACCGCATAGAAGTAGGCCACCTGACACCCGGCGACGGCCACCGCGCCATAGGCGAGGATCGCGGGGAGGTTGTCGCGGACGAGCGACCACCGTCCCCGGAGGGCCAGGACCGTCGGGACCGCGAGGACGAGCGTGGCGCCGGCCACGCGCAGCAGCACGATGGCTCCCGAGCTCCAGCCCTCGACGAGCAGGGACTTGGCGAACGGTCCACTGCTGCCGAAGGTCGCTGCGGACGCGAGGGCCAGCCAGAGCCCGAATCCCGTCGATCGCGACGCCATGACCGTCCACCTCACCCTCATCGCACGTGGTTTCAGCCCCGGCACCCTCTGGTCAGTCCCAGCATGTAACCGGCAAACTGCTTTATACTCGTGACGGTAGCAATCACGGCGGTCAGGAGTCAAGATGCTTTTTGCCCATGACACGGAGGTGTCGCTGCGCGGCGCCGCCGCACTGGTCAACACCGCGGCGACCCTGCCCGGCGACACCGAGGACCTCGCGACCGTCGCCGACCTCGACGCCTTCGTGCAGGACTGGGAGTGGACCGGTTCGCACACCCACGACGACAGCGAGCTCGCCAGCGTCCACGCACTGCGCCCGCGACTGCGCCGGCTCTGGACCGCCGAGACCGACGAGGCCGTCGAGCTGGTCAACGAGCTGCTGGTCGAGGCCAAGGCGCTCCCCCAGCTGGTTCGGCACGGCGAGTGGTCCTGGCACCTGCACGCGACGCCGCCGGAGGCCCCGCTCGCCACCCGGATGGCAGTGGAGGCCGCGATGGCGATGGTGGACGTGATCCGGGCCGACGAGCTCGCCCGGCTGCGGGTCTGTGCCGCCGACGACTGTGCGGACGTGGTCGTCGACCTGTCCAAGAACCGCTCCAAGCGGTTCTGCGACGGGGGGTGCGGCAACCGGGCCAACGTCGCGGCCTACCGGGCCCGCAAGACCGGCGTGAGTACCGGGCACGCCTGACGTAGGACTCCGACGGGACGACGTAGGACCCTGACGTAGGACTCTGACGTAGGACATTGAGGCGATCCGCGTGCGGTTGCTTGTTTCTAGGCTCACTGTCTTGGGTCCCTTCGGCAGCTTGGAGACATCATGCGTCGCACATTGACGGCCCTCGTGGGGGCAGCAGCACTGGCACTGGCAGGCGGGTTGATGACGGCACTCCCGGCATCAGCGGACGCACCGTCCGGCGCCATCTTCACGACCCTGCCCGACGGCAGCGAGGTCAACTTCAACCACTTCGACTCCAAGTACGACGTCTACCTCGACGGGGGTCCTGGACCGGGGGCACCGCAGACCGCCGCCGGCCTCGACGACGGCACCTACGTCTTCCAGATCACCGACCCCTCGGGCAAGGTGCTGCTGTCGACCGACCCGGCCCGGTGCAGGCAGTTCACCGTGGCCGGCGGCGTCATCACCGGTGTGGTCGCTGCCGGTGGCTGTGAGCACCTGACCGGCGTGGACGTCGACCACGGCGCCACGACGGTGCAGATGATGCCCTACCTCGACACCCCCAACAACGGCGGCGTCTACAAGGCATGGGCCACCATGGTTGCCGACTTCCTGGCCGGATGCGTAGCCCTTGGGCAGAACGACGGGCTCAACGTCGTCGACTGTGGCAACACGGGCGGCAACAGGCACGGGTTCGTCGGGTCCGACAGCAAGACCGACAACTTCAAGGCCGGCGACGAGGTGGCACAGGAGATCGACACGCGGTTCTACAGCCGCAGCGGTCAGATCCTGGACGGGATGGGGATCACCTGGACCGACACGCATGGGGCGTCGAACAAGAAGTGGTCCTACTACGCACCGCGGCTGGCCGTCCTCCACGAGGCACACGTCGAGAACGTCGAAGCCGGTCTGCACACCATCACGATCGCCAACCAGCCAGGGTGCGCGGTCCAGAAGGTGCGCAGTGGCGGCAAGACCGTGGCCAACGGTCCCGGGTCAGTCGGGGTCAGGGTTTCCCCCACGACGAAGAGCTTCACGATCTTCGTCGACGTGACCTGCTACTAGGTCCCGAGGTCCCAGGTCCCAGCGACCACAACCACCACAACGGGCGGCTCCTTGCGGAGCCGCCCGTTGTGGTGCGCAGACCAAACCTCGCGTGGCAGTCGTCAGGCCTGACCGTCCCTGGCGCTCAGGCGTGGCCGTCGAACAGGCTGGTCACCGAACCGTCCTCGAAGACCTCCTGGATCGCCCGGCTGATCAGCGGCGCGATGGACAGCACGGTCAGCTTGTCGAAGCGCTGCGACTGGGCGATCGGCAGCGTGTCCGTGACGATGACCTCGACCGCGGTGCACTCCTTGAGCCGCTCGACCGCCGGGTCGGACAGGATCGCATGGGTCGCCGCGATGACGACACCCGCGGCTCCGTCGGCCATCAGCGCGTCGGCGGCCTTGGTGATCGTGCCGCCGGTGTCGATCATGTCGTCGACAAGCACGCAGACCCGACCCTTGACCTCACCGACCACGCGGTTGGCCACGGTTTCGTTGGGGCGGTTGATGTCTCGCGTCTTGTGGATGAACGCCAGCGGTGCTCCGTTGAGGCGCTGCGACCACTGCTCGGCGACCTTGATCCGGCCCGCGTCGGGCGAGACCACGGCCAGCTTCTCGTTGCCGTACTTCTCGGCGACGTGGTCGGCCAGGATCGGCAGCGCCATCAGGTGGTCGACCGGTCCGTCGAAGAAGCCCTGGATCTGGGCGGTGTGCAGGTCGACCGCCATCAGCCGGTTGGCACCCGCGGTCTTGAACAGGTCTGCCATCAGCCGTGCCGAGATCGGCTCGCGACCGCGGTGCTTCTTGTCCTGGCGCGCGTAGCCGTAGAACGGCAGCACCACCGTGATCCGCTTTGCGCTGGCGCGCTTGAGGGCGTCGATCATGATGAGCTGCTCCATGATCGCCTCGTTGATCGGCGTCGCGTGGCTCTGGATGACGAACGCGTCCGAGCCGCGCACCGACTCCTCGTACCGCACGTAGATCTCGCCGTTCGCGAAGTCGTAGGCGCTGGTCGGCACGAGACCGGTGCCGAGCATCCGGGCCACCGACTCGGCCAGGTCGGGGTGGGCCCGTCCGGAGAAGACCAGGAGGTTCTTCTCGGTGGTCTTGAGGATGCCGGTCACGCGTTGGCCTGCCCTTCGGTGGAGTGATCGGTATGCCGCGTGGTTGCGTCGTGGTCCGCCTGGCTGGCGCCGTCCCCGGTCACCTTCGTGGCGGCGTCCGCGTTCGCGGCCGCTTCTTCGGCCGCCTTCGCGGTCTTGGTGCCGGCCCGCGCCCGGGCGACCCAGCCGTCGATGTTGCGCTGCCTGCCACGGGCCACGGCGATCTGGCCGGGCTCGACGTCACCGGTCAGTGCGGAGCCGGCTCCGACGTAGGCTCCGTCGGCGACGTTCACCGGTGCGATGAGCACGGTGTCGGAGCCGATGAAGCTGTGCCGACCGATGGTGGTCTGGTGCTTCGCGACCCCGTCGTAGTTGGCGAAGATGGTGCCCGCCCCGATGTTGGCGCCCTCCCCGATGACGGCGTCACCGGCATACGTGAGGTGGGGGACCTTGGCACCCTCGCCGATCTTGGCGTTCTTGGTCTCGACGAAACCGCCGATCTTGCCCTTCGCGCCGAGCTCGGTGCCGGGCCGCAGGTAGGAGAACGGTCCGACCGTGGCCTCCGCTCCGATGACGGCCAGGAGGGCCTCGGTGCGCTTGACCTCGGCGCCGGCGCCGACCTCGGTGTCGGTCAACGTCGTGTCGGGACCGATGGTGGCGCGCTCGCCGATGGTGGTCGCTCCGAGCAGCTGCGTGCCCGGCAGGATCGTGGCGTCGCGGCCGATGCTGACGTCGGCGTCGATCCACGTGGTGTCCGGGTCGATGATCGTCACGCCCTCGCGCATCCAGCGCTCGGTCGTGCGGCGGTTGAGCTCCTTGCCCAGCCGGGCGAGCTGGACGCGGTCGTTGACGCCCTCGGTCTGCCAGAGGTCGGCGATGAGGTGGGCACTGACCCGTCCGCCGGCCTGGCGGGCGATGGCCAGGACGTCGGTGAGGTACTTCTCGCCCTGCGCGTTGTCGGTGCCGACCTTGCCGAGCGCGTCGATCAGCACTGCCGCGTCGAAGGCGTAGATCCCGGAGTTGATCTCGGTGATCGCGCGCTGGTCGTCGGTGGCGTCCTTCTGCTCGACGATGCCCTCGACGGCTCCGTCGCCGCCGCGCAGGATGCGCCCGTAGCCAGTGGGGTCCTCGAGGTGGGCGGTGATCACGGTGACGGCGCTCTGGGTGGCGACGTGTTCGTCGACCAGCGACTGCAGGGTGTCGCCGGCGAGCAGCGGCACGTCGCCGTAGGTCACCAGGATCGTGCCGTCGAGACCTTGGGGCAGGGCGTCGAGGGCGCACTCGGTCGCGCGACCGGTGCCCTTGACCTCGTCCTGGTCGGCGATCACGGCCTGCGGGTCGACCTCGGTCACGTGAGCGGCGACCAGGTCACGCTCGTGCCGGACCACGACAGCCAGGTGCTCGGGGGTGA
This sequence comes from uncultured Actinomycetota bacterium, assembly GCA_963740865.1. Taxonomy (GTDB): domain Bacteria; phylum Actinomycetota; class Actinomycetes; order Actinomycetales; family Dermatophilaceae; genus Pedococcus. The sequence goes on along the minus strand of CAVUGH010000002.1, from coordinate 277,909 downwards.
CGGCTCGAGCAGCGGCGATCGCGTGCCCCACGAGGGTCCGCCCCCCGATCCGGTGCAGGACCTTGGGGACCGAGGACTTCATCCGGGTGCCCTCACCTGCGGCGAGGACGATGACAGCGGCAAGGCGGTGCGAGCCGGTGGGGGTGTTCACGCGCGAGGCTCCAGCGATCTGGTCGGGTGCGACGGGACGGCGTCATGCTACCCGCCGGTCGCACACCGTTCGTCGCGCGGCCACCTCCGGCGAAGGCCACCGTCCGCGAATCTGCACAGAACCTCCACAGGCCCTCCCCCTGTTCTGACCAGCCCTGCCCCTAGCGTCTCGACGCATGATCAGCGTGCAAGGACTGACCAAGCGTTATGGCGACGTGCGCGCCGTGGACGACCTGACCTTCGACGTCGAGGCCGGGAAGGTCACCGGATTCCTCGGCCCGAACGGCGCCGGCAAGTCGACGACCATGCGCATGGTGGTCGGCCTCGACCAGCCGACGGCCGGGACCGCGACCGTCAACGGTCGGCGCTACCGGGAGCTCGCGGCTCCGCTCCACGAGGTCGGGGCGCTGCTCGATGCCGGCGCGATGCATCCGGGCCGCACCGGCCGAGCCCAGCTGCGCATCGGTGCCCGCACGAACGGCATCGCCCTGTCACGGGTGGACGAGGTGATCGACCAGGTCGGCCTGGGCTCGGCGGCCGGCCGACGGATCAAGGGGTACTCGTTGGGGATGCGGCAGCGCCTCGGCATCGCGACCGCGCTCCTGGGGGACCCACAGGTGCTGCTCTTCGACGAACCGGTCAACGGTCTCGACCTCGACGGCGTGCGCTGGATCCGCGCACTGCTGCGCGGCTTCGCCGACGAGGGCCGCACGGTGTTCGTGTCCAGCCACCTGATGAGCGAGATGCAGCTGATCGCCGACCGCGTGGTGATCATCGGGGGCGGTCGGCTCATCGCTGACGCCGACATCGACGACGTGCTGCGGGGCCTCGACGGTCAGCGGGTTCGGGTCCGCACACCGGCTCCCGACGAGCTGCACCGTGCCCTGGCTGAGCACGCCTCCGTGGCGCGCACCGCCGCCCCCGACGAGCTGGAGGTCACCGGCATGCCGGCGGCCGAGGTCGGCGAACTGGCGCACGCCCACGGCATACCCCTGCACCACCTGGCGGAGGTCGAACAGTCCCTGGAGCACGCCTACCTGTCCCTCACCGAGGACAGCGTCGACTACCACGGCGTGTCCCCAGAACCGATCTCGAACGGAGCAACCCGATGAGCACCGCCGCTGTCCTCACCCGCACAGGCAGGGCCGAGTGGAGCCGGATCTGGAGCCTTCGCTCGAGCTGGATCCTGGCCCTGCTCACGACCGCGGCCGTGTTGGGGCTGGGCGCGCTGATCGGCAACGAGACGGCCAACAACCCCTCAGGGCCACCCTCGGACGCGAGCGCCTGGGACGGTGGACAGCCCACCGCGATGTTCGCCCTCTTCGGGATCCTCGCGCTGTCGGTCATCACCAGCACCGCCGACCACGCCACCGGCGCCATCGTGCCGACCCTGCAGTGGACACCCCGACGAGGCGTGCTGCTGACGGCCCGGGCCCTCGTGCTCGTGGGGACGGCAACGCTTCTCGGGTTGCTGTTGGTCACTGCCGCGAGCACTGTGTTCTGGGCCTTCGTGCCCGGGGTCGGGTTGCCCGCGGCGGCCGGCGCCAGGTTCCTCGGTGGGGTGGCCTTCGTCTACGCCACCGGCGCCCTGCTCGCCGTCGGCCTCGGCCTCGTCCTGCGGAGCACGGCCGGGGCACTGGTCAGCGTCTTCGCGCTGGTGCTCGTGCTGCCCATCCTGTTGGGGAACCTTCCCTTCGACTGGGCGGTGACCCTCTCCTCACTCATGCCCGGCTCGGGCGCCATCTTCCTGATCGTCGGCGAGGGCCCGAGCGACGACATGACTGTCGCCTCCGCGCGGTTGACCATGGCGGCCTGGGCAGCCGCAGCCCTCGTGGCCGGCGGTCTGCGGCTGATGCGCAGCGACGCCCAGAGGTGAGCCGAAGGCGCTGCTGCGCAACGCTTTCCGAGCTGGTATGCCGCGGGCGAACGGTCCGTCAGGACGCGAGCGTGGTGGGCGGCCCGCTGTAGGACTGCGCCGTGGCGGTGTGCTCGGCCGGCATGAGGATCCACAGGATGGGGTAGATGAGGATCTGGCTGCCCGGGACGACCATGAGCAGCAGCACGAACAGAATTCGTGCGGGCCACGGCGCGATGCCGAAGCGCCGCCCGAGGCCTGCGACGACGCCGCCGAGGACCCGGTCCTCGCGCGGCCGGACGAGGCCCTGCTGGGCGAAGCTGTCGTGGATGTTGTCCATGGTTCGTGCACTTCCTTCGAGTTGGTGCCGGGGTGGATCCCCGACACCACTACTGTGCGGCGGCGCGGTCGCGCTTCCCATCGGGTGCGCCCCTGATCCGACCCCGAATCTGCCGTTGAGCGGTCAGGGGTCTGCGCGGGCCGCGGTCAGGGTGTGGCGACCAGCGCGGCGTTGAAATCTCCACTCGGGCACGTTCACAGCGCGTGATAGACCTGTCGCCGACCGTTGGAGGGGGACATGCGAATGCACGTAGGTCTGGTGGGTACGTCGATTGTGGCGGGCAGGGTGTACGTGATGGGCACTGAGGCCTACTGGTTGGAGACGGAGCAGGCGCCAGCGAACGTCGCCAAGGCCTTCGACGGCAGGTGGGTTGAGTACCCGACCAAGGAGCCGGCCGCAGAGCCGGAAGACAGTGTTGGATCGCGGGTTCGCACCGTGCTCAGCGATGAGTCCATCAGCCGGCTGGCGGCGGTGTCACCGAAGCCCGTGGAGACTCAGGTCAACGGAGCCGCGGTGTACGCCTTTCCGGAGACGTCCGGCGGCTCCGGAGCGCGAGTCCTGCTGTCTCGAGAGGATGGCCGGCTCCTTCAGATCGACGGCCCTGACCAGTCGTGCGGGTCGCTGGCCTTCGACCGGTGGGATGCGGTCGCGCCCGTCACTGCTCCAGCAGAGTTCGTGCCGCTGCCCAGGCGTCCCTAGCGAAACGCCGGCGCCCTTCAGGTCGGGGTACGGGGTCCCATCGCGGGGCTGCGGCCGTAGCCGCGCGGAGCGCTGCCTTGTTCTCCAGACCTGTGCGTTTGGCTCCCCGGGTAGGAATCGAACCTACGTCGCTTGTCCTGATTCAAAGTCAGGCGGGCCCTACCAGCAGACCAACCGGGGAACGCCCCCTGCGGGGACCCGCCAAGGGTAGCCAAGCACGCGGCATACCTGGGCATCGCCGTGCGTGGGCGGCACGACGCCATGCCGCTGAAGTGGCGTCGCGGGACGGAATCCAGCGAATGACAACCTACGTTTCCGTAGGTTACGGTTTCGAAAGTTGAAGCATGCCTCCGTGGCGACGAACCGAAGGAAGGTTCCCCCTGCGATGACGACCGCGACTCCCTCAGCGAAAGCCGCCCCCGCACCGCCGACCACCCCGGACGAGACACCCTCCGTGGCACCCGAGACCAAGCGCGGCGGTGAGCAGGTCGCCCTGGCGCTCTTCATCGGCATCCCGTTCCTCGCGCTGCTTGCCGCCGTGCCGGTCGCCTGGGGCTGGGGACTCGGCTGGCACGACATCGTCATCGCGCTGGTCATGTACGCGATTGCCGGGCACGGCATCACGGTGGGCTTCCACCGACACTTCACGCACGGCTCGTTCAAGGCCAACCGTGGCCTCAAGATCGCGCTCGCGGTCGCGGGTTCGATGGCGATCCAGGGTCCCGTCGTCCGCTGGGTCGCCGACCACCGCCGTCACCACGCCTTCTCCGACCGCGACGGCGACCCGCACAGCCCGTGGCGCTACGGCGAGACGATTCCCGCGCTCGCGAAGGGTCTGTGGTGGGCTCACACCGGCTGGCTCTTCGACGTCGAGCAGACCCCGCGCAGGAAGTACGCCCCCGACCTGATGGCCGACACCGACCTGCAGAAGGTCGATCGCGCGTTCCCCCTCATCGTTGCCGGCTCGATGCTCCTGCCCGCTCTCGTCGGCGGCCTCTGGTCGATGAGCTGGCAGGGCGCCCTCACCGCGTTCTTCTGGGCCTCGCTGGTCCGGGTCTCGCTGCTGCACCACGTCACCTGGTCGATCAACTCGATCTGCCACACCATCGGCGAGCGGCCGTTCAAGAGCCGCGACAGGTCGGGGAACGTCTGGTGGCTGGCCGTCCTGTCGATGGGGGAGTCCTGGCACAACCTGCACCACGCCGACCCGACCTGCGCCCGGCACGGCATCGAGAAGGGTCAGGTCGACTCGACCGCCCGCGTCATCTGGGCGTTCGAGAAGCTCGGCTGGGCCACCGACGTCAGGTGGCCGGTCGCCAAGCGGATCGACGCGCGGCGGTTCACGCCGGCCTGAGGTTCGGCGAGGGTTCGGCGACGCTTCGGTGACGCTTCGGCACGGCAGTCAGGGCGCCGCGGTGAGCATTGACCGGAACCGGGCTACCTCCGGCTGCTGCCAGTCGCTGTGGTCGTTGCGCCATCCTCGGAGGTCGCGAAACCCCTTGGCATCGTTGACCATCGCATGTCCGATGACGTCACCATCCGCGATCGCGAACCGACGCTGCAGGTCCTCGACGAGAGCCGCTCCCGCCGCGGCCTGCGCCTTGCGCCGAAGGACCTGGTGCACGGCCCACCGCGAGTCGTGACCATTCGACGACTGCACGAACTCGATGCCGATGGCGAGGTGGTTGACCCCGATCGCGTGCCGGCACATCACTGTCGGCGGCACCAGCTCGTAGATGGTCCCGTCCTGGTCGACGACGTAGTGGGCGCAGGTCCCGGGGCGCTCGCCGCGGTTCGGGAGGTCCGCCTCGAAGAGCGAGCGCGCTGAGGCGTAGGTGTCGCTCTCGGTGTAGTGCAGGACGATCATGGTCGGGTCCAGCCGCCAGGTGCGCGTCCCATAGTGACGTTGCGCGTATGCCGCCGTCTCGGCCTTGCGGGTCGCCCCGAACGTCACGTGGTCGGTGCCGATCCGTGGCGCCAACGGAATGTCCAGGCTGGGGGTGACCGCCGCCGAAGGGTTGGCCGTTGCCTGTCCGCCTGCGCCCGTGAGGCCCCTGGACGTCGGCCCACCAGCAGTGGGCGCGGGCGCCCCTGGGCGTGCGTCGGTCAACGACTCAGCGCGCCCCACCAGGCCGCGCTCGAGGGCAAGCCACACCCCGAGGGACGCAGCCACGACGGCAGCGGCCATCGCCACCCGCCTCGCTCCCCCGGCATACCCGATGTTGCCCTTCACAACCACCACGCTACGCACGAGGCATGATGGAGCGCGTGACCGACGCCCACGACAAGCCCACCACCTCGAGCTCTCGCTCTCGCATGACCGGCAAGCAGCGCCGCGAGCAGCTCATCCAGGTTGGTCGGAAACTGTTCGCGGACAAGGGATTCGAGGGCACGACAGTCGAAGAGATCGCGGCGAAGGCCAGCGTGTCCAAGCCGGTCGTCTATGAGCACTTCGGCGGCAAGGAAGGTCTCTACGCCGTCGTGGTGGACCGTGAGATCGCCGCCCTCCTCGGCGGCATCACCGGCGCCCTGACCGCAGACCTCAACAGCCGCGAGACCCTCGAGCGGGCTGCGGGGGCGTTGCTGGACTACATCGAGAGCAACACCGACGGCTTCCGGATCCTGGTGCGGGACAGCCCTGCCGGACAGTCGACGGGGTCCTTCGCCAGCCTCATCTCCGACGTCGCGAGCCAGGTCGAGCACATCCTCGCGGCCGAGTTCAAGCGTCGCAAGCTCGACCCCAAGACGGCCCCCCTCTATGCGCAGATGCTCGTCGGCATGGTCGCCCTGACCGGCCAGTGGTGGCTGGACTCGCGCAAGATGAAGAAGGCCGACGTCGCCGCGCACCTGGTCAACCTCGCGTGGAACGGCCTGGCCGGCCTCGAGAAGAAGCCGGCCCTGCTCACCGCTGAATGACCTGTTGGGACTGACCGGCTGGGACTGACCATCCGCCGCCGCGCGGACTACCCTGAAACGCGTGCGCTCCTTCCTGGTGACCGACGCCGTCCGTGACTACTCCGCAGCCCACAGCTCGTGGCAGCCCGACCACGTGGTGCGGCGGCTGCAGAAGCGCACCAGGACCCTCGGCGGCCCGGCTGGCATGCAGATCGGCGACGACCAGGGCCAGCTGCTCACCATGCTCACCCGCCTCGTCGGGGCGCGGTCGGCGGTCGAGGTGGGGACCTTCACGGGGTACTCCAGCCTCTGCATCGCCCGCGGGCTGGCCGACGGCGGAACGCTGGTCTGCTGCGACATCAGCGAGGAGTGGACCGCCATCGGTGTGCAGGCCTGGGAGGAGGCCGGTGTCGCGGACCGCATCGACCTGCGCATCGCACCGGCGCTCGACACCCTGCAGACCCTGCCGCCTGGGCCCACCATCGACCTGGTCTTCATCGACGCCGACAAGGGCGGCTATGCCGACTACTGGGCCGAGCTCGTGCCGCGGGTCCGCCCGGGCGGCCTGCTGCTTGCGGACAACGTGCTGTGGAGCGGTGAGATCGCCGACGACGAGCTGTCGGGTGACAACCTGGACGCGCTCCGGGCGTTCAACGACCTGGTCGCTGCCGATGGCCGGGTCGAGACCGTCGTGCTGACAGCGTTCGACGGCCTGACCATCGCCCGTCGGCTCTGACCTTCTCCCCCGGGCCTTCCTTCGAGGCGGAAGGTCAGACCGCAGGACCGCTCGGACGGTGCGCGACCGCGAAGATGCGCCGGAACGGGAAGATCACGCCGATCGGCGTGCGCGGGTATGCCGCGCGGAGCCTCCCGTCGTAGTCGGCCAGGAACGCCTCGCGCCGGTCCTCATCGGACAGCGCGTCGAGAACCGGTCGCAGTCCAGTCCCGCGCACCCACTCGAGGACCGGATTGGCCTGCTGTGCCTGCGGATCGAGGATGTGCTGGTAGGTCGTCTCCCACCCGTCCACCTCGAGCCCGACACTCCCGAGCAGCTCGACGTAGGTGGCCGGCTGCTCGACAGCCAGGCGTCGGAGTGCGGGACCCAGTCGGTCGGCGTCCGGATGGTCGGCCGCGACGTCGCGCATGAGGGCGTGCGAGGGCGCGTCGATGTTGCCCGGCACCTGCATGGCCAGCCATCCACCGGGAGCGAGGGCGGTCGCCCACCGCGTCAGGAGGGCCAGGTGGTCGGGGACCCACTGGAGCGTGGCGTTGGTGACGACGACATCGGGGGGCGCTCCCGAGGAAGCCGGATCCCACTGCGCCACATCGGATTCCACCCACTCGACCCGGCCATCATGATCGAGGGATCGGGCGGCCTCGAGCATCTGTGGGGAGTGGTCGACACCGACGATTCTCGCCGACGGCCAACGCTCAGCGAGGGACATGGTGAGCGGTCCGTTGCCACAGCCGAGGTCGACGACGAGGGCCGGATCGGCTGCCCCCACCCGCGCCATGAGATCGCCGAACGGCCGCGACCGGTGGTCGGAGAACTTCGCGTACTGCTGGGGATCCCACCTGGTGCTCATGGCGTACCGCCCTCTCGTGACAATCTATCTTGATATCAAGATACTTGATGGCGGGTAGAGTTGTCACCATGAGTGCGCGAGGCGTGGGAGCAGTCGCGCCACGGGACGGCGCCCCGACTCCTCCGCCCGACGACGTCGACCACATCGTCGAGGCCTGGCGGCGCGAACGCCCTGATCTCGACGTGGCGCCGCTGCACATCCTGTCGCGAGTCTCGCGGCTGGCGCGTCGCCTCGACCTCGACCGCGTCCAGGCCTTCGCCCGTCACCAGCTCGAGGGCTGGGAGTTCGACGTGCTCTCGGCGCTGCGCCGGGCCGGCGACCCGTACCAGCTCTCCCCCGGCCAGCTGATCCGCCAGACCCTCGTGACCAGCGGCACGATGACCAACCGGGTCGACCGGCTCGAACGACGTGGGCTGGTGAGCCGCAGCCCCGACCCCACCGACCGTCGCGGAGTCATCGTGCGGCTCACCCCCACCGGTCAGCGCACCGTGGACGACGCGATGGCCGACCTGCTCGACCGCGAACGCGACCTCCTTGCCGAGCTGTCGGCTGGCGACCGTGACGAGCTCGCCGCCATGTTGCGTCGGTTGTTGTCCCCCTTCGAGACCTGAGGCCTCAGCGAGCTACGCAGCTCGAGGCTCAGGCGCCGTAGTCGCCCGTCACCCACCGGAGCACGGTGGTGGCCAACGGCGTCCAGTCGGGGTCTGCGTCGGTGCCGTCGTTGAGCATCCCCCAGCCGTGGCCGTCTGCAGGCTCGACGTAGCGCTTGACCGCCGCTGGCGCGGTCTCGACGGCGTCCCTCACCTTGGCTGGCTCCATCTGGGCGTCGTTCGGGGCCATCGCGACCAGCAGCGGCACGGTGATCCGTGGTGCCGCCACGTCCGCGGAGTCCAGTCCGGCGTACGAGAAAGGGCCGGACAGGTCGACGATGGCGTCGGCGCCCGCCTGCTGCCCGACCGCCAGCGCCGTGACGCCACCCAGGGACGCGCCGACGACGGTGACCGACGTGGCACCCCGTTCCCGGGCCCAGTCCACGGCCAGCCGCACCTGGCCGGCAGGGTCGCCGGTGAGAATCGGCTGACACTTCGAGCGACCCCAGGCGCACAGGTCGAGCAGGACGGCACGGACCCCCTGGTCGGCCGCCCACCCGGCATACGTCACCCAGCCGCAGAAGCCGCTGCTGCTCGTCTGGTGCAGGAAGACCGCGGCGTGCGTGCCCTCACCTTCGGTGGCGGCGGTGAGCACGCTCCCGTCCGGCGCGGTGAGCTCGATGAGCTCACCACCCTCGTGCGGGACCTTGCAGCGATCCTCGATCGAGGTCGGCGTGGCGATCGGGAGGGGGATGGGCGTGCGTGTCGGAGTCGAAGCCACCTCGGCCACACCGCCGCAGCCGCTCAGCGCCACGACCGCCACTATCCCCACGAGCCACCGTCTCATATGTCAACATTGACATATGAGCGCTGCGCGGTCCACCCCTTCCAACCTGGGCTGCGCGCTGCTCGGCCTCCTGGCCCGGTCGCCCTCCACGGGCTACGACCTCGCCAAGCGGATGGAGCGCCCCGTCGGCTACTTCTGGACGGCCAACCACAGCCAGATCTACCCCGAGCTGTCCCGCCTCGAGGAAGGCGGCCTGGTCGACCACACCGTCATCGAGGGCGCCGGGCCGCGCCCCACCAAGAGGTATGCCGTGACGCCCGCGGGTCTCGCGGCGTTGCGTGACTGGGTGGCCAGTGAGATGGAGGCGCAGCCCGTGCGCGACCTCGAGACCCTGCGGCTCTGGTCGATCTGGACCGTGGATGCGCAGGAGGGGAAAAGCCTGGTGGCACAGTCACGTTCGCGACATGCCGCGGCTCTGACTGCCTACGAGTCGGAGCTCGCGAGGATCGCGGATGACCCCTTGGTGCGCGATCGGACGCACCCTCTCTTCGCCAGCCGCCTCACCCTGGAGGGCGGCATCCGCACCCGCCGGGCAGCGCTGGAGTGGTGCGACTGGATGGCGTCGGAGCTGATGGCGGGCGACAGCGTGCAGTCGGACAGCACGTGAGTCAGCCGACGATCTCCGCCGCGGCCAGCCACTCGAGCTCGAGCGTCTCGCGCTCGTCGACGATGGCGCGCAGCTGTCCGTTCAGGGTCAGCACCTTGGCGTGGTCGGTGGACGACTGCGCCATCTCGGCGTGGATCCGCTCCTCGCGCTCAGTGAGACGGGTCAGCTGCTTCTCGACCCGCGCCATGTCCTTGCGCGCCTCACGGAGCTCGGCCGGCGAGTGCGCCGGGGGCGCGGGAGCTGCCAGTGCGGCTGAACCGAGCGCCTGACCCGCTGCCGATCCAGGTGCCTGGGATGCCTGCGACGACGAAGAGGCGGCGGGAGCCAGCGTCGGTGCGGGGGCCGCACGACGGAGCTCGAGGTACTGCTCGACCCCGCCCGGGAGCTCGCGGATCTTGCCGTCACCGAGCAGCGCGATCTGTTTGTCGCAGGCGCGCTCAAGCAGGTAACGGTCGTGCGAGACGACGAGCAGGGTGCCGGGCCAGCCGTCGAGGATGTCCTCCAGCGACGTCAGCGTCTCGATGTCGAGGTCGTTGGTGGGTTCATCGAGCAGCAGCACGTTGGGCTCGTCCATCAGCAGCCTGGTCAGCTGCAGCCGACGGCGCTCACCCCCGGACAGGTCCGACACCCGCGTCTGCTGGCGACCACCGGTGAAGCCGAGCCGCTGAGCCAGCTGGGAGGCGCTGATCTCCTTGCGGCCCAGTCGGATGTACTTGCGGACGTCCTCGATCGCCTCGATCACGCGCCAGTCGGCATACCGCTCCAGCTCGCGCACCTCCTGGGTGAGGTAGGCCAGCCGGACGGTGCTGCCCTCCTTGCGCTTGCCCGAGGACAACGGCACGAGCCCGGCGATGGCGCGCAGCAGGGTCGACTTGCCGGCGCCGTTGACGCCGACGATGCCGACCCGCTCGCCCGGGGCGAGGTGCCAGGTGATCCGGTCGAGGAGCAGCCGGTCGCCGAGGGTCACCGACGCGTCCACGAGGTCGACGACGTCCTTGCCCAGCCGGGTCGTCGCGAACCGCATCAGCTCGACGTCGTCGCGCGCGGGCGGCTCGTCGGCGATGAGCGAGTTGGCCGCGTCGATGCGGAACTTCGGCTTCGTGGTGCGCGCCGGCGGGCCGCGCCGCAGCCAGGCGAGCTCCTTGCGCAGCAGGTTGTCGCGCCGCTCGGCGGTCACCTGAGCCATCCGCTCGCGTTCGGCCTTCGCAAGGACGTAGGCCGCGTAGCCCCCCTCGAACGCGTTGACCTTGCCGTCCACGACCTCCCAGGTGGTGGTGGCGATGGCGTCGAGGAACCACCGGTCGTGTGTGATGGCCACGACCGCGTTGTCGGGGCTGGCCCGGTGCCGCACGAGGTGTTCGGCCAGCCAGGCGACGCCTTCGACGTCGAGGTGGTTGGTGGGTTCGTCGAGGAACAGCACGGTCGGGTCCTGCACCAGGAGTGCCGCGAGCGCGAGGCGTCGACGTTCCCCGCCGGACAGCGGCCCGACGAGGGCGTCGAACCCGCCCACGGACTCCGCACCGATCCCGCCGAGCAGCCCGGTCAGGACGTCGCGGATGCGCGAGTCACCGGCCCAGACGTGCTCCGCGAGGTCGCCGAGGACCGCTTCGCGCACCGTGGCGCCGGGATCGAGGGCATCCTCCTGGGCGAGCACCCCGACGCTCGACACGCCTGCGCGGGTCACCCGTCCGGAGTCGACCTCGAGGTGGCCGGCGAGGACGCGGATCAGGGTGGTCTTGCCCCCGCCGTTGCGGCCGACGACGCCGATGCGATCGCCGCCGAGCACGCCGAGCGAGACCTCGTCGAGCACGTGGGCGGTGCCGAGGGCCAGGGTGGCGCGCTCGACGCTGATGAGGTTGGCCATCAGGTGCTCAGCCGGGCCGCGGGGCACTGATGACGTGGGCGCCGTGCGCCGGACCGGTCGCTCGCCGCACGTCCTGCACCGTGCCCGAGGCGGTCAGCGACACGGCGAGGTCGAGCGCCGCTTCGTTGGAGTCGGCGACGAAGGCGATGGTCGGTCCCGAACCGGAGACCACTCCACCCAGGGCCCCGAACTCGAGCCCCGCGTCGAGCACGTCGCCGAGGGCAGGCATCAGCGAGATCGCCGCCGCCTGGAGGTCGTTGGACAGGGCCGCGCCCAACGCCCGCGCGTCCCCGGAGCGCAACGCGGTCATCATCGCGGGGCTCGGTGAGGGGTCGGGGATCTCGCGGTCGCCGCGCAGCCGGTCGCACTCGGCATACACGGCGGGGGTCGAGAGACCACCCTCGCTGAGAGCGAACACCCAGTGGTAGCTGCCCCGCGCCAGCACAGGTGCGAGCACCTCGCCGCGCCCTGAGCCCATCGCGGTGCCGCCGCCGAGCAGGAAGGGCACGTCGCTGCCGAGCCCTCCGGCGATCTCCTCGAGCTCGGCCCGGCTCAACCGGGTCCCCCACAGCTGGTCGCAGGCGACCAGAGTCGCCGCCGCGTCCGCGGAGCCACCGGCCATGCCACCCGCGACGGGGATGTCCTTGCGGATGGTGATGTGCACGGGCTCGTCGATGCCGCCGATCTCGGCCAGCCGCTGGGCCGCGCGGGCGGCGAGGTTGGTGCCGTCGACCGGCACGCCGAACGACTGCGGTCCGGAGACGGCGATGCCCCACTGGGGCGCACTCGAGACCGTCACCTCGTCGAACAGGTTGACCGCGTGGAAGATCGTCGACAAGGGGTGGTAGCCGTCCTCACGGCGCCCGCCGACCAGCAGCTCGAGGTTGACCTTCGCGGGGACGCGCACCGTCACCGACGACGGCGGCAGGGCTGCGGAGGTCATGGCCGCCACCCTAACGGGGTCAAGGGCCGCAGCGCCGACCCGCACATCTGCACAGAACCTTCACACCATCTCCCCTCCCTCGCGCGGCCACTCTCCTACTCTCGAGAATGTGAGCAACCAGCCCCGCGTCCTCGTGGTCGAGGACGAGCCGACCATCGCCGACGCCATCGCCGCGCGCCTCACCGCGGAGGGATTCGACGTCCAGCAGGTGCACGACGGCCTCGTCGCCCTCGACCGGGCGGCAGCGTGGGAGCCCGAGGTCGTGGTGCTCGACGTGATGCTCCCCGGCCTCGACGGCCACGAGGTATGCCGGCGGCTCCAGGCCGAGCGCCCGGTCCCTGTGCTGATGCTCACCGCCCGTGACGACGAGACCGACCTGCTGGTGGGCCTGGGGATCGGGGCCGACGACTACATGACCAAGCCCTTCTCGATGCGTGAGCTGGTGGCGCGGATCCGGGCCCTGCTGCGCCGCGTGGAGCGGGCAGCAGCGGCGACGGAGACGCCGACCCCCTCGGTCAGCGTCAACGGGTTGCGCATCGACGGCGCCCAGCGGCGCGTGTGGTCGCAGCAGGACGAGGTGCACCTCACGCCGACGGAGTTCGACCTGCTCGCCTGCCTCGCTGCCCGGCCGGGCACGGTGCTGAGCCGCGAAGCCCTGCTGGCCGAGGTGTGGGGATGGGCGGACGCCTCGGGCACCCGCACGGTCGACAGCCACGTGAAGTCGTTGCGCCGCAAGCTCGGTGCCGGCCTCCTGCGCACGGTCCACGGCGTGGGCTATGCCCTGGAGGTGGGCTCGTGAAGTACGACGTCCGCCCGCTCGACACGGTCCGCTCCATCAAGGTGAAGCTCGGCCTCCTCGTGGCGGTGACCATCACCGTCGCGTCGGTGCTCGCCGTCGTGGGCACGCGCGCCGGGTTGTCGCCGTGGGCCACGGTGCCGGTGGCGGTCCTGGTCGCACTCGGGATCACGCAGCTGCTCGCCCGGGGCATGACGTCGCCGTTGCGCGAGATGACCCACGCCGCACAGCAGATGGCGCAGGGCGACTACTCCCAGCGGGTCCGCGCCACGTCGGGTGACGAGGTGGGCGAGCTGGCCGCCGCGTTCAACCGGATGTCGGCCACCCTCGAGCTGGTCGACCGCCACCGCCGCGACCTCGTCGCCAACGTCTCCCACGAGCTCCGCACCCCGATCTCGGCCCTGCAGGCCGTCCTGGAGAACCTCGTCGACGGGGTCTCCCAGCCCGGCCCGGAGGAGCTGCGGCAGGCTCTCGCGCAGACCGAACGCCTCGGGCGCCTGGTCAGCGACCTGCTCGACCTCTCACGGGTCGAGGAGGGCGTGACGCCGCTGCGCTTCAAGGAGGTGCGACTCGCGGACCTCCTCGAGGAGGCGGTCGCCCAGGCCCGGATCGAGGGGCTGCGCTATGCAGTCCTGGTCCGACCGGATGCCCTGACGGTCCCGGCCGACCCGGACCGGCTGCACCAGCTGCTCGCCAACCTCCTCGACAACGCCTCGCGCCACAGCCCGGCCGGTGGTCTGGTCCGGGTCACCGCCGAGTCGAACGGTGACGGCGTCCTGGTCGCCGTCGCGGACGAGGGACCCGGGATCGCGGTCTCCGACCGCCGCGCGGTGTTCGAGCGGTTCACGACGAGCGCGGCCCACAACAGCGGAACCGGACTGGGCCTGGCCATCTCGCGGTGGGTCGCCCAGCTGCACGGCGGCACCATCGCCGTCGCCGACAGCGACCGCGGCTGCCGCATCGAGGTCACCCTGCCCGCGGACGCAACCCGTCCGATCACGACGAAGGAGCCCATCATGAGCACCCTCACCCCACCGGCCCCTGCGCCGACTCCTCCTGTCGCACCTCCGCGGGACGGGCTCGCCTCCTACTGGCCGGACGCCCCACGGCGCCGGCCCGGCATCGTGGCTGCAGCGGCGGCGGTCGGCGCCGTGGCTGCCACCGTCATCCCCGATCGCAACATCGGGATCGGCACCACCCTGGTCTTCGGCGCCGTCGCCGCCACCGTGCTCGGAGCCCGCGCCTGGCAGTCGCGCCCGTCTTCCCGGGCAGTGGCGGAAGCGGACCTCGGGGGCCCCCTGCGCCCCGGAGCACGTCCGTGGAGCCGCCTGGACAGCCTCGATGCAGCCCTCGTGGCACTGCTCATGGCGACGCTGTTCGTCCGGGACGCCGAGTGGATCACGATCCTCTGCCTGCTGGCCGGGCTTGCGCTGGTCGCCGTGAACTCGACCCGCGCCGCGTCCGTCCTCGCCCTGCTCGGCACCGCCGCCGCAGTCCCCCTCGCTGCCCTCCGCGGTCTGCCCTGGCTTGGCCGCACGCTCAAGCCACGGACGAGCGTGCAGGCGTGGATCCCCGCAGTCCGCGCGACGATCTTCTCGGTGGTGCTGCTCCTCGTCTTCGGGGCCCTGTTCGCGTCCGCCGACGCGTTGTTCGCATCGTGGGTCGATGCCATCACGCCGGACATCACCTGGAACGACCTGCCTGCCCGCATCGTCCTGGCGCTGTTCATCGCGGCCGGCACCCTCGCCGCGGCATACGTGAGCCTTGCCCCTCCGGCGGTCGACCGACTGGAGCTGCCGCTGCGACCCAGCCGCCGGCTGTTCGAGTGGCTCGCACCGGTGACGGCGGTCAACGCGGTCTTCCTGCTGTTCCTGGTCGCGCAGGCAACCGCCATGTTCGGCGGCCACGACTACCTCCAGCGGACCACCGGGCTGACCTACGCCGACTACGTCCACGAAGGGTTCGGCCAGCTGACGGTCGCGACGATCCTCACGCTGACGGTGGTCGCCTGGGCCGCCCGCAAGGCCACCCCGGGCCGGGTCAGGGACCTGGCCCTCGGCGCCCTCTGCGTCATGACGATCGTGGTCGTCGTGTCGGCGCTCTACCGGATGCACCTGTACGAAGAGGCCTACGGCTTCACCCGGCTGCGGCTTCTTGTCTCGGTCTTCGAGGGCTGGCTCGGCGTCATCGTGGTGCTCGTGATGGCCTCGGGGGTCGTGAGGGCTCGCGGGTGGCTGGTGCCGCTGGCGGTGCGGCTCGGTGCGGTCGGCCTCCTCGGGCTGGCGGTGCTCAACCCCGACCTCTACATCGCCGAGCACAACCTGTCCCGCACCGACACGACCACGCCGATCGACTACGGGTACCTGGGCAATCTCTCCGCCGACGCCTACCCCGCGATCTGGAAGCTGCCGGACACCGAGTTCGACTGCGTCACCGGTTCCCGCGACACGCTGCGGGGTGGCGACTGGTTGGAGTGGAACCTGTCGCGCGACCGCGCCGAGGACCTCATCGCAGAGCGGCCGCCGGCGGGGCAGCGCCAGACCTTCGTTGCCTGCCCGTGACGCGGTAAGCCAGCACCGGGAAACGGGGCCAACTGGACCTGTTTCCAGCGCGCCCGGGCGGATCTCCTCGGAATCGGGGCCAACTGGCCCCGATTCCGAGGGGTGCGACGAAGGACTGGAAACTCAGGCCAGCGAGTTGCGGGCGGCGGTGATGGCCGCGAACTCGTCGATGCCGAGCTGCTCGCCCCGGGTGCGGTGGTCGATGCCGGCCGCGCGCAGGCACTCCTCGGCGCGAGGGGCTGAGCCGGCCCAGCCGGCCAAGGCGGCCCGCAAGGTCTTGCGCCGCTGGGCGAAGGCAGCGTCGATGCACGTGAACGTGTCCCGCCGGCTCGCCGTGGTGATGGGCGCGGACCGTCGTTCGAGCAGCACCAGGCCGGACTCGACGTTCGGCACCGGCCAGAAGACGCTGCGGGGCACCGTCCCCGCGAGCCGCACTGCGGCATACCAGTTGGCTTTGACGCTGGGGACCCCGTAGGCCTTCGAGCCGGGCCTGGCCGCGAGCCGCTCCGCCACCTCGAGCTGCACCATGACGAGCACCCGCTCAAGGGTCGGGAAGGCCTCGAGGAAGTTGAGGACCACGGGCACCGAGACGTTGTAGGGCAGGTTCGCGACGAGTGCGGTGGGTTGGGGGTCGGGCAGCTCGCGCACCTGCATCGCGTCCGCCTGCACGAGCGTCAACCGGTCCGCGTAGGCCGGTGCGAGCCGGCTCACGGTGCCCGGCAGCGCCTGTGCAAGGTTCGGGTCCACCTCCACGGCGGTGACGTGCCCGACCTCGGGGAGCAGCGCGAGGGTGAGCGAACCGAGGCCGGGGCCGACCTCGACCACGGAGTCGTCCGCGGTCACGCCGGCGAGCCGGACGATCCGCTTGACGGTGTTGGCGTCGATGACGAAGTTCTGGCCCCACTGCTTGGTCGGCCGCAGCCCCAGCTCGGCCGCGATCTCCCGGATCTGGGCGGCCCCGAGGAACCCGCTCTGCTCGACCATGGCGCCGACTCTAGAGGCGGACAAACGAATCGAGGTATTCGGCTACCGGAGTGCGGTAGCCGAATACCTCGATCCAGCGAGACGTCAGCAGTGGACGTCAGGCAGCGTGCGCGCAACCCCAGGGACCGAGACCGGCCTTGGCGTAGTAGCGGTTCGCGATGGTGATCTGCTCCGCACGCGAGGCCAGGTCGGCCCGCGAGGCGAAGTCGTCGCCACCGTTGGCCAGCCACGAGGAGGTCGCGAACTGCAGACCGCCGTAGTAGCCGTTGCCGGTGTTGATCGACCAGTTGCCGCCGGACTCGCACTCGGCGATGCGGTCCCACATCGCCTCGTTGGCGAGGTTGATGCCAGCACCGGACGTGTTTCCAGCGTCACGCGTGGCCGTCGGACGGGCCTTGGTGCCCACGGCGACGACTGCGCCGACGGGCGCCTGGGTGAGCTTGGTGGCAATGGCCTTCTTGCTCTCGACCTTGCCGTCGACCTTGGTCACCTTGTAGGTGACGATCTTGGCACCGGCCGAACCGGCCTTCAGGGTCTTGGTCTGGCCCTTGTAGAGGCTGGAGTCGCTCTTGCGGGTGACCGGGGCCGCGACGGCCTTGGTCTCCTTCACCTGCGTCGACGTGACGCGCAGGACGGCGATGTTCAGCCCGGCGGTGACGGGCGTGGTGGCGGCCGGCTGCACGCGGTCGTCGGCGTCCTTGGTGACGTTCAGCTCGGTGAGCACATCGGCGACGGTGGCGCCGGTGGTGGTGGCGGCGCGGTTCTTGCCGTCCACGCGGACGACGACGTCCTTGGGCGTGGTGACGGACAGGACCAGGCCCTGACGGCCGAGCGACATGGAGCGGGAGGCCGACAGCTTGGCGGAGTCGGCACGGATGCCCAGCTCCTGCAGCGCGGCAGCCACGGTGGTGGCGGTGGTCCAGTAGTCCTTGGTGCGTCCGTCGATGGTGACGGTCAGCTTGCGGCCGTAGCGGACGACGATCTTCTGGCCGTCGGAGACCTGGGTGCCGGGTGCCGGCACGACCACGTCGTGCTCACGAATCGCGATGTCCTGCTTCTCGAGGATGTCGCCGACAGTGCTGCCAAAGGCGTGGACTGTGGAGGCCTTGCCGTCCACCGAGAGGGTGACGGACTTGTCGAGGTGCGCGACGCCGACGGCGCCAGCAACGAGGCTGGTCACGACCGCGGCTTGGGCGATGCGACGAACGGGACGGGTGATCACAGTGCTCCAGAGTTCGTTCTCTCCGGGCAGCGGATGGGCGGCGCGTCCCTGCTCCGGCGCTCCGGGGGCAGGTCTTCGATGCTCGGTGGCAAAGAAAACAGGGGCTCTCGTGGTCCGCCGTCGTGGCGGGTCGCGCAAACCCCTGCTCGCGTCGTCCAGGGTCCGACCCCGGCCAACAGTCATCCACCATGACCGGGTTTCCGGCAAAGGTCAAATTTTGATAACGGAACCTTCAGCGTTTGGCCAAGTCACACGGATGGCATTCTGCGCGCGCCTCACCAGGGTCCGTACACCGCCTCCGACGTGTCACTGACCGCCTGGCAGAGAGTGGGCACGGCGACCCCGAGGACCCCTGCCATCGCCCTGATCGTGAGCGGCACGAGGTACGGGGCGTTGGTCGCGCCGCGCCAGGGCGCCGGCGTCAGGTAGGGGGCGTCGGTCTCGACGAGCACGCGGTCGAGCGGGGTCACCGAGAGCGCGTCACGCAGGCCCTTCGCGTTCTTGAAGGTGACCGTCCCGGCGAACGACAGGTAGTAGCCGCGCTCGGCGCAGGTGCGAGCCATCGCCATGTCGCCGGAGAAGCAGTGCATCACCGTCTTGTCCGGGGCCCCCTCCTCTTCGAGGATGCGCAGCACGTCGTCGTGCGCGTCACGGTCATGGATCTGCAGGGCCTTGCCAGTGCGTTTTGCGAGGTCTATGTGCCAACGGAACGAGTCCTGTTGCACCCCAACACCTTCAGGTCCGGTGCGGTAGTAGTCGAGGCCGCTCTCACCGATGACCCGCACCCGCGGGTGCGCCGCGAGCTCCTCGATCTCCCGGTATGCCGCGTCGAGACTCCCAGCCTCGGCGAGCCTGGGCACCTCGTTGGGGTGCAGGGCCACGCCGCCGAGCATCGCCGGGTGGCGGTCGACCATCTCGACCGTGAACCGCGCCCCGGGCAGGTCGCACCCGATCTGGACCAGCCGGTCGACCCCGACGGCCGCGGCCGCAGCGATGACCGCACCGACGTCAGGGGTGTCCTCGCCGTCGCGCGCGATGTCGAGGTGGGTGTGGTTGTCGACGACCGGGATCGGCAGTGGGTCGGGGGCGTCGGGCACGCGGCTGTGACCGCTGCGCGGACCCGGCTCAGGCGTCGCCATCACCAGTGGGGTCGGCGTCGTTTCGGAGCCGGGCGAGCTCCTCCTCGACGACCGATTCGTCCAGCTTCGTGAAGATGGGTGTGGGCTTGACCACAGTGGCCCCGATCCGCACCGGGACCGACTCCCAGCGGGGGGTCAGCGAGTAGTCGCCCGTGACGATGGGGTAGCTCCGGTCGGCGTCCTCGGGGTCGAGTCCGGTCACGTCCTCGAGCACCGGCATCGGCATGAACCTGCCCTCGCCACCGAAAGCAGCGTGCACGGCGTTGGACGACGACGGCAGGAAGGGCGCGAGGATCCGGTTGAGGTCGGCCACGCACTGGGTGAGCGTGTGCAGCACGGTCGCCAGGCGCTCGCGCTGGTCCTCGCCCTTGAGCTTGAACGGCTCGGTGTCGGTGACGTACTTGTTCACCTCGCCGACCGTGCGCATCGCCTCGGCGACGGCGGCCTTGATCCGCTGCTTGGCCAGCAGACCGCCCACGACGTCGAACGCCGCCAGCACCTTGGCCCGCACCGCCTCGTCGACCGGCTCCAGTGGCCCCGGCTCCGGGACCTCGCCGAAGCTCTTGCCGACCATGGCGGCCGTGCGGTTGACGAGGTTGCCCCAGCCGGCAACCAGCTCGGAGTTGTTGCGCTGGACGAACTCGGCCCAGGTGAAGTTGGCGTCCTGGTTCTCCGGTCCCGCTGCGCAGATGTAGTAGCGGATCGCGTCCGGGCCGTAGCGGTCCAGCACGTCGCGGATGTAGATGACGTAGCCGCGCGACGTCGAGAACTGCTTGCCCTCCATCGTGAGGTACTCGCTCGACACGACCTCGGTCGGCAGGTTGAGCACCCCGAACTCACCGGGCTCGCCCCCGCGACTCCCGTGACCGGCATACCCGAGGAGCTCGGCCGGCCAGATCTGGGAGTGGAAGGTGATGTTGTCCTTGCCCATGAAGTAGTAGGACAGGGCCTCCGGGTCGTTCCACCACTCGCGCCAGCGCTCGGGGTCGCCCTGGCGGCGCGCCCACTCGATGGACCCCGAGAGGTAGCCGACGACGGCGTCGAACCAGACGTAGAGCTTCTTGGCCGGGTTGTCGCGCCACCCGTCGAGCGGCACCGGGATGCCCCAGTCGATGTCGCGGGTCATCGCGCGCGGACGGATGTCGTCGAGGATGTTGAGGCTGAACTTGATGACGTTGGGACGCCAGGTGCCGCTCGCCTCACGACCCTCGAGCCACTCGCGCAGCGCATCCGCGAGCGCGGGCAGGTCGAGGAAGAAGTGCTGGGTCTCGATGAACTCCGGCGTCTCGCCGTTGATCTTGGACTTCGGGTTGATCAGGTCGGTGGGCTCGAGCTGGTTGCCGCAGTTGTCGCACTGGTCGCCGCGGGCCTCGGGGTAGGAGCAGATCGGGCAGGTGCCCTCGATGTAGCGGTCGGGCAGCGTGCGTCCGGTGCTCGGGCTGATCGCACCGCTGGTGGTCTGCTCGACCATGTAGCCGTTCTTCCAGACCTGGGTGAACAGCTCCTGCGCGACCGAGTAGTGGTTGGCCGTCGTGGTGCGGGTGTAGAGGTCGTAGGAGCAGCCCAGGTCGGCCAGCTCGGCCGCGATGATGGCGTGGTTGCGGTCGACGAGCTCGCGGGCGGTCACGCCCTGCTGGTCGGCGAGGACGAGGATCGGGGTGCCGTGCTCGTCCGACCCGCTGACCATGAGCACGTCGTGGCCCGCCATCCGCATGTAGCGGCTGAACACGTCGGAGGGCACGGCGAAACCGGCCACGTGGCCGAGGTGCCGCGGGCCGTTGGCGTACGGCCAGGCGACAGCAGACAAGACTTTGCTCACCGTTGAATCCTAGGGGTGGGTGCCAAGTGCGTTTAGGGCGCTCAGGTATGCCGGGTGCTCACCACCCCGCGCCCTGCCGACTCCCTTCTCCCCGACTTGTTGCGCGCTCGACGTCTCCAGACCCCTCAAGCAGCCGTCTCGTGACCATCTCAAGGCAACAAGTGCCACGCCTCCCGCACTTGTTGCTCGCAGATCGTCACCGGACCCCCATTTCACGCCCCCGTGACCACCAGGCAGCAACAAGTCGAAGTCCATCGGCAGCCGGGCGGGCGAAAAGCGGGTGCGGGCACGCGGCATACCTGTCACGCTCGTCTGCGGCCCGCATCAGACGAGGCTGCGCGAAAACCGTTACGTATCAAGGAGGTGCGTCATGCATCAGATTACTCCGCGGCTCATGAACTGGGCCTCGATCCTCGAAGAGAAGACCCAGGAGCAGGCGCTGCGCACCTCTCAGATGCCGTTCGTCTTCCCTCACGTCGCCCTCATGCCGGACGCCCACCTCGGGCTCGGTGCGACGGTCGGCTCGGTCATCCCGACCGAGCGGGCAGTCATGCCGGCCGCCGTCGGTGTGGACATCGGCTGCGGGATGATCGCGGTGCTGACGCAGTTCACCGCTGCGGACCTCGGCGACCGGTCGCTCACTCCCCTGCGGGAGTCGATCGAGCGGTCGATCCCGCTGTCGGCTGGTGTGGCCAACCAGAAGATCGTCGCCACGGCACAGCCGCGGATCGACGAGCTCGAGTCGATGGCCACCGCAGCCGAGTTCAGCCCCGACCAGCGGGCCGGCCGGTGGCGGCACCAGCTCGGGACGCTCGGCTCGGGCAACCACTTCATCGAAGTGAGCCTGGACGAGCAGGACCGGGTGTGGGCGTTCCTGCACTCGGGTTCGCGGGGCGTTGGCAACAAGATCGCCCAGCACCACATCGCCATCGCGCGGACGCTGATGGAGCGGTACTGGATCGACCTGCCCGACCGGGACCTCGCCTACCTCGTCGAGGGGACGGACGAGTTCTGGGCCTACATCCGGGAGCTCCGGTGGGCTCAGCACTACGCCCTGCTCAACCGGGAAGAGATGATGGACCGGGTGATCCGGCAGCTCGGGGAGTTCCTCGGGACGCCGGTCGTCGAGTCCACGCGGGTCAACTGCCACCACAACTTCACCCAGCAGGAGAAGCACTGGGGCAAGCAGGTGTGGGTCAGCCGGAAGGGCGCCATCGAGGCGCGGGAGGGCCAGCTCGGCCTCATCCCGGGTTCGATGGGGACCCGGTCCTACGTCGTCGAGGGCAAGGGCAACGCCCTGGCGCTCAGCTCCGCTCCCCACGGCGCCGGCCGGCAGTTCAGCCGGAGCGCAGCGCGGAAGCGGTTCACCCACGACGAGCTGCGGGAGGCAATGAAGGGCATCGAGTTCCGGGACACGGCGGCGTTCCTGGACGAGATCCCGGGTGCCTACAAGGACATCGACCAGGTGATGGCGGACGCCGCTGAGCTGGTTTCTGTCCGGCACACGCTGCGGCAGGTCGTCAACGTCAAGGGCGACTGACCGCAAACAGCAGGTGCCCCGGTATGCCGCGTTGACGGCATACCGGGGCACGTGGCCGTTGCCCCGCCTGCGGGCCGATGAGCCGGCCCGCCTGCGTGTCCTCCAGGCGTCAGCCCTTGCGGATGATGTCCCGGAGCACCGAGGGGTAGTCGGTAATGATGCCGTCGACTCCCCACGCGATGCCGCGGCTCATGTCGCCGCCGAAGTTGACCGTCCAGACATGGATGTCGAGGCCGAGCGCGTGCGACCGGTCGACGATGGCCTCGTCGATGTTGCCGAGCGCGGGGTGCACGGAGTCGAGCCAGGTGCTGGCCGCGACGAGCTGCTCGTCGGTGGGGCGGGTGTAGTAGAGCAGTCCGACCGGCACGTCAGGCGCCAGGTCGTGGTAGGCCCGCAGCCACGGCTCGTCACCGGCCTGCATGATCACCCGGTTGGCCGTGAGGGCCTTGGTGAAGGTCGGGATCGAGCGCAGCTCCTTGTCGATGTCGCGCTCGATGCCGGGGAAGGCCCACGGGTCCTTGGCCTCGAGCAGCATGCCCGCGCGGGAACCGACTGCCTCGACCCACTCGCGCAGGGTGGGGACGCGCTGACCGGCGTACGACGCGCTGAACCACGAGCCGGCATCCAGCTGCTTGATCTCGGCGAGGGTGAACGTCGCGGTGTTCCACGGCGCGCGGTCGGGGAAGACCTGCTCCACGTTCGTGGTCCTGGCGAGGGTCAGGTCGTGCATGATGACCAGCGCGCCGTCGCTCGTGCGCATGATGTCGTTCTCGATGTAGTCCGCGCCCTGCTTGAGGGCCAGCTGGACCGACGCCAGGGTGTTCTCCGGCGCCATGGCACCAGAGCCACGGTGGGCGATGACGGCGACCTGATGCGAGTCGGCTGCGGAGGCCGTCCCGGGCGCGAGCCCCAGCGCGACGGCGAAAGCCGTCACCAGGATCGCGATTCTGGGTGTTCCCTTCATGGGTCCACAACTCCTTCGGTGTGGTGAATTGCCCGGATGTAAGCGGTTACATCTGGGTCCTGGAACCTTGCCAGACAGCGGGAGGGCCCGGGGCGCTGGAGCCGGGTCAATCGGTGAACGGTCGCCCGCTGAGCACGAAATGCCCGCTCAGCGGGCCCTACCGACTCCGCTCGGCCGGCGCCATAATCCCGCTCAGCCGACCACGCGGCCCCCCGCTCGGCCGACCACGCGGCCCCCAGGTCAGTCGCGCTGACCCATTCCGGCGTCCCGCGCCCGGATGATGATCTCGGCACGATCGGTCGCCTGGAGCTTGGACAGGATCGCGGAGACGTTGTTGCGGACCGTCTTGGGCGCGAGGTAGAGCTCGGAGGCGATCTGGCCGTTGCTGCGCCCGGCAGCGATGCGGTCGAGAACCTCGCGTTCGCGGTCGGTGAGCATCGGGAACTCGGTGGCCTGCCGGGACGGCGACGGCGAGAGCAGGTCGCCGATCCGGGCTGCCAACGACGCGCCGAACACGACTCCTCCCGCCGCGACCGAGGTGATGGCGCGCACCACCTCGTCCTGCGCGGCACCCTTGACGAGGTAGCCGCGAGCGCCAGCCCGCATCGCCGACAGCAGCGTCCCGTCGTCCTCCCCCATCGTGAACACGAGGACCCCGACGGACGGCTGCGCCGCCAGCACCTGGCGCGTCGCCTCGATGCCGTTGACGTGGGGCATCTGGATGTCCATCACGATGACATCCGGACGGTGTTCGGCTGCGAGCGCGACGGCCTCGGCGCCGTCCGCCGCCCGCGCCACGACCTGGATGCCTGGGTGGGGTTCGAGGAGCGTGGCGAGCCCGTCCCTGAAGATCGGGTGGTCGTCGGCGATCAGCACCCTGACCGGCCGCGACCCGTCGGCGCCATTGCCCTCGCGTTCCCCACTCATGCAGCCCCACCCATCGGCAACCACGCCCTGACCGTCGTCCCACCCTCGGGCGGGCACACCACCTCATACCTGCCGCCGAGCTCCTCCACCCGCTCACGCAACGACCTGAGCCCGACCCCGGCCACCACGTCCTCCGCGATCCCCCGGCCGTCGTCGCGCACCTCTACCGCAAGGTCCACCGTCCCAGCCACGAGGGAGACCGCGCACGTGTGTGCGTCCGCGTGGCGCGCCACGTTGGTCAGGGCCTCGGAGACGATCCGGTATGCCGCGACCTCCACGGCCGCCGGCAGGCCCGCCACCGCGTCCGCCTCGACGACGACCTCGAGTCCGGACGCACGGGCTCGGTCGGCCTGCTGCTCGACCGCGGCGAGCAGTCCGAGGTCGTCGAGCGCTGGCGGTCGCAGTCCGTGGACCAGCCGGCGCACGTCTGCGAGCGCCTCGGTGATCTCCGCCCGGGACTGGATCACCAGCCGGTGCGCTGTCTCGGGATCGGTCCGGACCGCGTTGCCGGCAGCGTCCAGCCGCATGGCCACCCCGCCCAGTACCGGGCCCAGCCCGTCGTGCAGGTCGCGGCGGATCCGGCGGCGGTCCTCCTCGCGGGCGAGGACCAGCTGCTCGCGGGACTCCTGGAGCTCACGCGCCAGCAGGCTGCTGCGCACCGCGATGGCCGCCTGCCTGACCACGTCGATGAGCAGGGCTTGGTCGCGTCGCGACAGGATGGCCCGGATCCCGCTCTCGGGGAGCTCGATGGAACCGATCCGCTGACCGCGGTAGCCGATGGGGAACGACTGCGTCGCCCCCGGCGGCGTGCCGTGCGTTGCCGAAAGGCCTTTGCCGCCCGTCCCGAGCACCTCGACGCGGACATACCCGACCCGGAAGGCCTCGGCCACCGTGGACGCCAGCGCGGGCAGCTGCTGCTCGAGCCCGCCGGACTCCTCCAGCCGCTCGGCCAGTGCCGACACCACTTCATAGCGTTCGCCGCGTCGACCCATCAGCCGGCGCCGCACCAGGGTCGTGAGCCAGCTGCGCAGCGGACCGTAGGCCGCCACGGCGAGGACCAGGACGACCAGGGTGACCTGCCGCTCCTCGAACCGGTCGCCGAGCAGCCGGCTCGCGGTGGCGAGCACGACGAGGTCGAGCGCGACGACGCCCGCGGCGATCCCGCCGTAGACCAGCGTGCCGCCGACCAGGGCGTCGATGTCGCCGGTCTGGGGGCGGACCACACCGATGACGAGCGAGACGCTGGTGACGACGAGCGCCGTCACCAGGGCGAAGAGCCCGACCGGGCCGTTGAGGTCCAGCAGCATGACGCCACCCGCGAGCAGGCAGACGATGGCCGCCCAGAGCAACCACCGGAGCTGGGTGCGCTCGACGCCCTCGGCGCGGGCGTGCCGGGCGAACACGACGGCTGCGGCCAGAGGCATCGCGAGCATGGTCACCACCTGGGCGCCGCGCACCACGCTGGCCGCGACGGAGTCCGGGATCGGCAGTGCCACGGGCGGGAAGAGACGGAGCACCTCCGCCGCGATCTCGTCGCCATAGATGGCGCTGTCGGGTGCTAGCACCAACGCCAGGGGAAGGGCCACGGCCATGGCGACCGCGAGGATGGCGACCGCCCGCCAGCGACCTGCGGGCAGCCGTCCTGTCGGGTAGAGCACGAGCAGGAGCGGCAGGGCGACGAGCAGGAGCGAGCCGACCTCGGCGAAGAACCAGTAGGCGAGCCCGCTGAGCGGAAGCACCGGCTGCGCGTGGAGCCCCACCACGGCATAGGACTCGCACAGTCCGTCGACGGCCCAGAACAGTCCGGTCCCTGCGAGCAGCAGACCCACCACGTGCCGGGCGCGGTAGGCCAGGATCACCGCGCCGCACAGGCCGACGAGCGAGCCGATCAGTCCGCTGACGATGCCTCGCTCGTCGACATAGGCGGCGCGCTGCGCGTCGGTGGCCATCGCATCGAGCACCAGGCAGGCGACGACGACTCCGACCAGGAGCAGCACCACGAGGGCGGGCAGCAGCACCGCTCGCGGGCGACCGCCTCCGTCCGGCGCGACGGGTCCGGGAGCCCCGGAAGCGTCGTCTGGCGTCGCGCCCGGCTGGCCACCCGGCGTGGCACCCGGCGTGGCACCCGGCGGCCCGGGCGCGGACGCGCGGACGGCGGGAACTGCGGTCATCTCGCCAGTGTGCCAACGCCGCCGTCCCGTCGTCACGGGTTTGGTGTCCCGAGCAGCCGGGACATTTCCGGGGACCACAGAGGGGACACCGCTCCCTGCTGCCCGGGCCGCGAGGCGCCGCAGAGTTCTCGGCAACGGCGCCGACCCGGTGCCGACACGACAGCACCACCATCACCACCAAGGAGAACCCGATGTCCGTCACCCAGACGCCCGCTCCGGCCCGGTCCGACCTGACCAGAGCCACCGGCGCCACCGGCGCCGACACGTCGACCCGACTCACCGACCGCCCCTACTTCCGCCACGGCACGATGCTCACCGTCGGCGCCGTCGCCTGGTCGAGCATGATCATGGTGTTCGGCCTCAACTCCGACACCACCGTCTACCAGTACGCCCACAACGGCAGCTCCCTGCTCTTCCAGCTCGGCGTCCTCGCCCTCGTGCGGGTCCTGTGGCGCACGAGGGCGATCGGCGCCGGCAAGGTCGCCCGCACGGTGCTGCGGATCGAGACCGGTGCCCTCGCGCTGGCGATGGCCTCCACCGCGTCCGACTTCTTCGGGCTGACCAACCTCGACAACCCTGCATCGCTCGCGCTCGACATGTTCTGGCCGATCTCGATGCTCGGCATGTTCCTCATCGGGGTCCGGATCGCGATCGCCGGCCGCTGGCAGGGCGTGTCCCGCTTCTGGCCGATCGTGGCCGAGAGCTGGGCCGTCGTCACCGTCCCGAGCATGGGGATCTTCGGCGAGGGAGTGGCCCGCTGGGTCGGCGCCGTCCACCTGCTCATCGGCTACGCCGTCCTCGGCCAGATCGTCGCTCGCAAGAAGGCCGACGACCGCTGAGCCATCGCCTCGCCCACCACAACCAGAGGTATGCCGCGTGCGGACTCCGCGCGCGGCATACCTGTCCGTGCCTGTGGGTGAAACCGGGAGGGTGACGGAACCGCACATTTCGTCCCGGCGTCGAGTAGACATGTCTTCACAGGTGGACCGCACCCGCACAGGAGGTGGCCGATGATCGCCGCACTGACCGGCATGGGGTTGTCCGCAGCGGCGGGCCTCAACGCCTACATCCCGTTCCTCGTCGTGGCGCTCATCGCCCGGTTCACCGACATCATCACGCTGCCCCAGTCCTACTCGTGGATCGAGTCGTGGTGGGCCATCGGCATCGGCGCGGTGCTCCTGCTCACCGAGGTGGTGCTCGACAAGATCCCCGCGATCGACACCGTCAACGACGCGGTCCAGACCTTCATCCGGCCGAGCATGGGTGGCCTGATCTTTGCCGCGACCTCTGCCGCCGAGGACCTCGACCACTCGTCCTGGATGACCAACAACCCGTGGGTCGGGGTCGTCATCGGCGTCATCACCTCGGGCCTCGTGCACGGCGGCAAGACCGCGGCCAGGCCCGCGATCAACGCCGGGACCCTCGGCTTCGGGGCTCCCGTCGCGTCGACCGTCGAGGACGGCGCGTCGATCGGACTGAGCCTCGTCGCCGTGTTCATCCCGGTGCTGGTGATCCTGTTCCTCGTGCTGCTGGCCTGGCTGCTCGTCTGGCTGTGGCTCAAGGTCCGGCGATGGCGCAAGCGACGAGATCGCCGCGCGGCGCTCGCCTGACACACCACGCTCGCACGACTCCCTGCGGCCGGAGGCGGCGTCCTCGCAGGATTCGTCCAGTCTCGACCGCCAGAATGGGCGCATGACCGTCGCCGCCGAACCCGTCTCGCGCCGATCGCTGGTCACCGAGACGGTGCTGGTCCTCGGTGTCAGCCTCGGGTCGTCCGGCATCTACGCGCTGCTGTCGCTGGTCAACAAGCTCACCCGCAACGTGCCGCTCAACCAGCAGACGACCGCGATGAACTCCTCCGTCACGCCGGACCGGCCGTGGCTCGACCTCGCCTACCAGCTCGTCGGGATCGTGCTCGCGCTGGTGCCCGTCGCGTTGGCCCTGCACCTGCTGACCCGCGACCGCGCGGACGCCCGGCATGCGATCGGCGCAGACCTGCGCCAACCGGGCCGGGACCTGCTGCGGGGCGTGCTGCTCGCTGCGGCAGTGGGCCTGCCGGGCCTTGGCCTGTATGCCGCGGCGCGGGGGCTCGGTCTCAACACCACGATCGCCGCGGCGAACCTCTCCGACCAGTGGTGGACGATCCCGGTCCTCGTCCTCGCAGCGGCGCAGAACGCCGTGCTGGAAGAGGTCGTCATGGTCGGCTACCTCTACACGCGCTGGCTCCGGGCCGGCTGGTCACTGCCCGTCGTCATGGTCACCTCGGCGCTGATCCGCGGCTCGTACCACCTCTACCAGGGCTTTGGCGGGTTCGTCGGCAACGTCGTCATGGGGCTGCTGTTCGGCTGGGTCTACACGCGCACCCGACGCGTCGGCCCGCTGGTCGTG
Source organism: uncultured Actinomycetota bacterium (assembly GCA_963740865.1). Classification (GTDB taxonomy): domain Bacteria; phylum Actinomycetota; class Actinomycetes; order Actinomycetales; family Dermatophilaceae; genus Pedococcus. The sequence goes on along the minus strand of CAVUGH010000002.1, from coordinate 249,022 downwards.
GCCCACACCCTGCTCGACGTGGTCGCTTTCGTCGGCTACGCCCTGCTCAAGAACCACCTCGCCTGGCTCAGCTGAGGGCCCTGACCCGAGCGGATGAGGTCGGCGCAGCGGGGCATGCTGCTGCGCCGACCTCCTCTCGTCACTTGGGCGGGTCGATGACCGTCGACGGGTTCGGCGCGGCGACCTTCGCCACCTTGTCCCACTCGCTGAACTCCAGCTCACCCTCGTCGTCGCTGGGGCCGACGACCTTGAAGATCGTGGCCTTCCCGTCCGCGCTGACGACCAGCTCGCCGCCGGTCCTGTCGCCGATGGAGTAGGCCGCTGCCCCGTCCACCGTGGTCTTGGTGACCTTGGCGTCGGCCGCCTTGACAGCCGCCTGCATGTCCTTGTCCTCGAACATGTCGGTGAGCAGGCTCTTGATGGTCAGGTCGCCAAACTCCTTGACCTCCGTTGGTGGGATCTTGACGTACTTGCCGTCCAGCAGCTTGGCCGCGTCACCCCCGAGCTCCCGGCTCCAGAACTTGGCGTTGCCCAGCAGGTAGTACTTGCCGGCCACGGTGAGGATGGTGACCTTGGCCCCGCTGCCGATTCCCAGCTCGAGGCTCTGGTTCGAGCCGTCGGTCGTCCCCGCGAGATCGACCGTGATGGGTTTGCCGTCGTCGGTGATGGATCCGGTGATGTGGGTGCTCTTGGCGGCCAGGGCTGTCGTTCGGGCCTGGTCGAACAGCTCGGCGGCTGTGGGTGGCTTGGCCGCCGTGCTGGTCGACGACGAGCTCGAGCTGCTCGACGAGGTGGTGTCGCCGTCACCGCTGCCACATGCCGCGAGTGCGGTCGCGGTGACGAGCGGGACTGCGAGGGCCGCGAAGGCCCGACGAGTGGTGTGCATGGTGGTCCCCTCCGAAGACGGGCGACGCCCCTTCGCGTCGCCGCTGAGGCACACTAACGCGACGAAAGCCGCAAACGGAGCGAAGCGTCGTACAGAGCTTTCTTCGACAGACCCGTCGCCCCGGCCACGTCGGCGCAGACGTCCTTGAGCCGCTCACCTGCGGAAACACGCTCCTGTATGCCGGGCAGGGCCTCCTCGACTGTCGTCACCGAGGGCACCGCCCCGGCCACCACGACGGTGATCTCGCCGCGGACGCCCTCGGCCGCCCAGACCGCCAGCTCGGCCAGGCCGCCGCGCTTGACCTCCTCGTAGGTCTTGGTGAGCTCACGGCACACCGCGGCGCGACGGTCGGCGCCGAAGGCCTCCGCCATCGCGACGAGCGTCGCGTCGATCCGGTGCGGGGCCTCGAAGAAGACCATCGTCCGCCGCTCCTCGGCGAGGGCAGCCAGACCGCGCGCCTTCTCCCCCGCCTTGCGCGGCAGGAAGCCCTCGAAGCAGAACCGGTCCACCGGCAGCCCCGAGACGGCCAGCGCCATGAGCACCGCGCTCGGGCCGGGCACGCAGGTGACGCGGATGCCAGCGGCGACCGCGGCGTCGACGAGCCGGTACCCCGGGTCCGACACGGACGGCATACCGGCATCGGTCACGACGACCACCCGCGAACCGGCGAGGAGGCGCGCGACCAGGTCTGGTGTGCGCGAGGCCTCGTTGTGCTCGTGGTAGCTCAGGACGGAGCCGGCGGGGGTGATGCCGAGGTCGGCACACAACCGGCGCAGCCGGCGGGTGTCCTCGGCAGCGACGATGTCGGCGGTGGAGATCTCCTCGGCCAGACGTGGAGCGGCGTCGCGGGGGTCACCGATCGGGGTGGCCGCGAGGACGAGGACCCCGGGGGCGGTCGTCGCGTCGGAAGTCACCTCGCCATCCTGTCAGGGGCGCCGCAGTTCCTGTGCATACGATGGCGCGCATGACCCGGATCGAGCTGCTGCGATCACGGCTGCTCGGATTCAGGCCATCGGACACCCTGTGGGGGTGGCTCGGGCCGCTGTTCTTCGCGGTCGTGGGGGGCGTCCTGCGGTTCTGGTCGCTCGGTCGCCCGCACCAGCTGGTCTTCGACGAGACCTACTACGTCAAGCAGGGCGTCTCGATGCTGGAGTACGGCGTCGAGATGCGGGTCCCAGACACCATCAAGAAGCCGGACGAGCTGTTCACCCGTGGAACCCCGGATGTCTTTGGGACAGTAGGCGATCTGGTCGTCCACCCACCCGTGGGCAAGTGGGTCATCGCGATCGGCGAGCAGCTGTTCGGGCAGACATCGTCGTTCGGCTGGCGGTTCTCGGTGTGCGTGATGGGGACGCTCTCGATCCTGATGATCGGGCGCGCCGCGCGACGGATGTTCGGGTCGTCGCTGCTCGGCACCATCGCCGCGTTCCTCGTCGCCTTCGAGGGCCACCACTTCGTCCAGTCGCGCACCGGACTGCTGGACCTCATCGTCATGTTCTGGGCGCTGGCGGCGTTCTGCGCGCTGCTCATCGACCGCGACCGGTCCCGCGCGCTCCTCGCCGAGCGCGCCGCCGGCCTGTCCAACCACGCCCTCGCGTCCGGTCTCGGCCCGTGGCTCGGGGCCCGGCCCTGGCGGTGGGTGGCCGGGATCTGCCTCGGCCTCTGCGCCGGCACCAAGTGGTCGGGACTGTTCTTCCTCATGGCCTTCGGACTGATGACGGTGTTCTGGGACATGGGTGCCCGCCGTGCCGTCGGGGTGCGGCACTGGTTCTCCGGCATGGTCGTCCGCGACGGGCTGTGGGCGGCCTTCGTCATGTGTGGCACGGCCGTCGTGACCTACCTCGCGTCCTGGGTGGGGTGGTTCAGGTCCAACCTCGGCTACGACCGGCAGTGGGGCGAGGTCCACCCGTCCCGTGACACCCCGTGGGTACCCGATGCGCTGCGGTCGCTCTGGCACTACCACCAGGAGATCTACAAGTTCCACGTCAACCTGCACGACAACCACCCCTACCGGACCAACCCCTGGTCGTGGGTCATCCAGGGTCGGCCGACGTCGTTCTTCTACGAGGGCCCCAAGCGCGGCGAGGACGGCTGCGCTGTCGCCCAGTGCTCCAAGGCGATCACCTCGATCGGCACCGTCTCGGTCTGGTGGCTGGGCGCCGCCGCCATCCTCGTCCTCGCCTTCTACTGGGTGTTCAAGCGCGACTGGCGGGCCGGCGGCATCCTCGCCGGCCTGGCCGGCGGCTACCTGCCCTGGTTCGGGCTGGAGGAGCGCACCATCTACTCCTTCTACACGGTGGCCTTCGAGCCGTGGATCATCCTGGCCGTCGTGTTCGTGCTGGGGCTGGCGCTGGGCAAGCGCACCGACTCGTGGCGGCGCCGTGAGATCGGCCTGTATGCCGTGGGCGCCTACTGCGTCCTGACGCTGGCGATCTTCGCCTTCTTCTGGCCGATCTACACCGCGCAGGTGATCCCGCAGAGCCAGTGGTCGCTGCGGATGTGGTTCCCCAGCTGGGTCTAGGGATCGCCCTCGGTCAGATCAGCGCGAGCAGACGGAGCAGCCGCGCCGTCTCAGTCTGGACGGCCGCACGGCCGGCGCCGAGGTACCGGCGGGTGTCGACGACTGCCGGGTTCGCCGCGAGGTGGTCGCGGACGGCGGCCGTGAACGCCGAGTTCAGGTGGGTCGCGATGTTGACCTTGGTCATGCCGCTGCGAACAGCCGCAACCAAGGAGTCGTCGGCCACGCCCGAGGAGCCGTGCAGCACCAGCGGCACGGTCACGAGGTGATGGATCCGCGCGATCAGCTCGAGGTCGAGGGTCGCCGTGCGGCTGGTCATGGCGTGGGAGGACCCCACCGCGACGGCCAACGCGTCCACCCCGGTGTCGGCAGCAAAGGCAGCGGCGTCCGCGGGATCGGTGCGCACACCCGGCGCGTGCACGCCGTCCTTGCCACCGATCTCCCCGAGCTCGGCCTCGACCGAGACGCCTGCGTCGTGGCAGCGCTGGACGACGGCCCGGGTCGTCGTCCGGTTGGTCGCGTCGTCCAGCTTCGACCCGTCGAACATGACCGAGGTGAAGCCGAGGGCGATGGCTTCGTCGACCAGCGCCTCGCTCTCGGCGTGGTCGAGGTGAAGCACGCACAGGGCCGAGGACGCCTCTGCAATTGCCTTGGTGGCCAAGGCAATTGGCGCAAGAGCGCCATGGTAGCGCGTTGCGTTCTCGCTGATCTGCAGCACGACGGGCAGCCCGGTCTCCTCGGCCGCGCCGACCAGCGCCTCGGCGTGCTCGAGCTGGATCACGTTGAAGGCTCCGACACCGCGGGCGTCCCGCGTGGCGGCGGCCAGCACGTCGGCCAGGTTCACCAAGGTCATCGAACGTCCTCCACGAGGGTCTGCGCCGCCAGGCTGGCCACGTCGGTCGGATCCACCTGGCCTGCCACCGGCTGGAGCACTGCTGCTGCCGACCATGCCACTGCGTCGCGGATGACGGCGCTTCGGGGGCGAGCCTCGGCAACACCGGCCGCCAGGGCGGCGACCACCGCATCGCCGGCACCGGTGGGGTTGCCGTCCAGCGACGTGTCCAGGCGGGCGCGCACGGCCGTGCCGTCGGCGGCATACCAGGTCAGCCCGTCGCGGCCGGCCGAGACGACGACGTCACGGGCGCCCAGGGCGCGCAGCGCCTCGACCCCCGCGGTCACGTCCTCGGCGCCGGTGGCTTCGCTGAGCTCGGCACGGTTGGGCTTGACGACGTCAGGTCCAGCCGCCAGGGCCAGACGCAGCGACTCACCGTCGGCATCGAGGAGGACGGCCGCTCCGGCGTCGCGGCAGCGGCACACGAGCGAGGCGTAGCCGTCGGCGGGGAAGCCGGGCGGCAGGCTGCCAGAGAGCACCACGACCGTCGCACCCGTCTCGACGACCAGCGCGCGGACGTGGTCCAGCAGCGCCTGCCACGCCTCGGGCGACTGCAAGGGACCGGGCTCGTTGAACACGGTCGCGTCGCCCTCCGACATCGACACCACAGTCAGCGTCCGCCGGGCCTCGCCGTCGGAGTCGGCGAACGAGTGGGTCAGACCGCGGGCGTCGAGGTCGGCGCGGATCTGCGCGCCGGTCGCACCTCCCGCGCAACCGGTCACCACCACGTCGTGGCCGAGCTGGGCCAGGACCGACGCGACGTTGATCCCCTTGCCGCCGGCGCGCTCGGTGACGGACCGCACCCGGTGACTGGTATGCCGCGTGAGCGCGTCGACCTCGTAGGTCACGTCGAGCGCGGCGTTGGGGGTGACGGTGATGATCACAGGGCGTCCCAGATGAGACAGGCGGCGCCGAGCGACCCGGCGCGGTCGCCGAGTCCGGCGCGCTGGATGGTGGGCGGTCGCTGGAAGGTGAGGCGGCCTGCGACGTCGTCGCGCAGTGGCCGGAGGAGCACCTCGCCGCTCTGCGAGAGGCCGCCCCCGACCAGGACGAGGTCGACACCGGTGAGGGTGACCGTCATGACGATGGCCTGACCGAGGGCGCGCACGGCCTGGGCCCAGACCGACGAGGCCAGCGCCTCCCCCGCCGCCGCGCGGACGGAGATGTCCTCGGCAGACAGAGCCACGGCGGACTGTTCACCGTAGATGCGTTCGATCGCGCCTGCCGACGCGATCACCTCGAGGCAGCCGCGCTGGCCGCAGGGACAGCTGGGGCCGGACGGGTCGACGACGACGTGGCCTAGCTCGCCTGCCCAGCCGTCCCCGGACACCACGTGTCCGTCCAGCAGGAGGGCTCCGGCGATGCCGGTGCCGAGCGGCATGAAGAGGACCTGGCGGTGGCCCCGCGCGGCACCAAGTCGGGACTCGGCCAGGAGCCCGGCCCGGACGTCGTGCCCGACGACCGCGGGTAGGTGGAGGTAGGACTCGACCTGGGCGCGGATGTCGAGGTCGCGCCAGCCGAGGTTGGTCGAGTAGAGCCCGACACCCTGCACTTCGTCGACGAGCCCCGGAACCACCACGCCGCACCCCATCAGGTGAACTGACTGCTCGGGCGGGACGGATCCCAGGAGCGCCTGCACCGTCGCCGCCACAGCACTGCCGATGTCGGCCCCGATGTCGGCAGGTGTCGGCGTGGTCGTCTGGGCGAGGACGCCGTAGGAACGGTCGACGAGCGCGGCCTTGATCCTGGTGCCGCCGATGTCGACCGCGGCCACCACCTCGGAGCCGATCACCGCCGGAGCGACCGCTGCCGCGGCGGCCCCCTCGGCGGGCAGCTCAGCGAGCACCGCCCTCGTGGACGTGGGTCTCGCCTCGGACGCATCGGTCATGGTCAGGCCTGCGCGGCCGGGGTCTCGAGGATGACCGAGCGGGTGAGGTTGCGCGGGTTGTCGGGGTCCAGGCCCTGCTGACGCGCCTTCAGCAGGCAGAGGCGGTGGACCCGGACGAGCTCGGCGAGCGGGTCGATGGTCCGCGACTCGAACCGGGCGCCGGTGGCGATGACCTGCTCCGCCAGTCCCTCGGGCACCTCACCGAGGGCCCACACGACGCGCCCGCGAGCGGCGATGCTGATCGGCCCGTGGCGGTACTCCATCGCCGGGTAGGACTCGGACCAGAACTGGGCCGACTCGCGCAGCTTGAGGCCGGCCTCCTCGGCCAGGCCGACGGTCCAGCCGCGGCCGACGAAGGTGACCTGCTCGACGTCGCCGAGCCCGGCCAGGGCTTGCTCCTCCGGCTCGTCGAGGACGGCACGGGCGTCGGCGATGGCGGCCGAGAGGTCTTCGCCCAGGGACCCGCGAAGGAGGGCGAGGGCCGAGGTGGCGAACCGGGTCTGCACGACGGACTGCTCGTCGACCTCCGGCAGCAGGACGACCTGGTCGGCCAGCTCGGTGACGGGGGTGCCGGGCGTGGCCACGATGACGATGCTGGTCACCGGGCGGTCGGCGAGGTCACGCAGGACCTCGACCACCTCGGTCGTGGTCCCCGAACGGGTGATCGCGAGGACCGCGTCATAGCCGCGGTCGAGGCGGGCCTCACTGGCTGCGAAGGCGTCCGTCTCCCCCTGGCCGGTCGCCTCGCGCAGCGCCGCGTAGGCCTGGGCCATGTAGAACGAGGTGCCGCAGCCCACCACGGCCACGCGGTCGCCGCCGCGCGGCAAGAGGCCCACCAGCTCGGGAAGTCGAGCCACCATCGCGGCCCAGTCGTCGGCCTGGCCTGCGACCTCGATCTCGAGGTGGCTCGGGGTGGTGGTCGACATGGGTACCTCACGCTGGGTTCGATTGGTTCGGTGTCTGAATTATCTCGTCGAGAGTCCGCGAGTTGTCAAGGCGCGACCACGCTCGGGTCCTGGAAGACCCTGTCGAGCGAGTAGTGCGCGCCGCCTCGGGCGGCGGAGGTGAGGCCGAGGGAGGAGCCGACCACGCGGCATACGTCGGCGGCGGCGTTGAGCCGGCGCTCGACCACCAGGTCGGCCACGGGCACCACCAGCTGCTCCTCGAACCAGGCGAAGTAGCCACCCAGCACCACGAGCGCCGGGTTGAGCACGTCGACGAGGATCGACACTCCTCGGCCCAGGCCTTCGGCCACGGTGGCCAGCGCCGACAGGGTGCGCGCATCGCCGGCGTCGGCGCGTCGGCGCAGCTCCCGCAGCCTTTCGTCCAGCGGCACCGACGGGTTGTGCACCGCGTCGGCCTCGTCAGCAGCAAGACGCAGGAAGGCGGCCAGGCCGACCATCGTCTCCCAGCAGCCGCGTCGCCCACACGCACACTGGCGACCCGCCGGGTCGAGGGGCATGTGTCCGATCTCGCCGGCCGAGCCCTGCGCGCCACGCAGGATCTGCCCTGCGGAGATGATTCCGCCACCCACGCCGACGTCGCCGGAGATGTACAGGAGGTCGCGGATCTCGCTGCCGACCAGCGCACGTTCGGCGACCGCCCCGAGGTTCGCGTCATGTTGAGCCGAGATGGGCGGAACGCCTTGTCCCAGAATCGTTCTCAGGCTGTCGACCAGTGCGACATCACGCCAGCCGAGGTTGGACGCAAGGCGCACCACCCCGGTGGCGCTGTCCGTGAAGCCCGGTGCGGCCACGGTGATGGCCACGCAGGTGACTCCCGCCGCGCGCAGGGAGGCGAGCGCCTCGGTCAGCAGATCGGCGACGCGCGCGATGACCTCCTGCACCGGGAGGTGGGCAGCATCGATCGGGCGGGTCGACTCCCGGATGGCACTGCCCGACAGGTCGACCGCGGTCAGGCTGAGGTAGTCGACGTTGATCTCGACCCCGAGCCCGCACACGTTTCGTCCGTCGAGGCTCACGGTCAGCCCGGGACGACCGACTGCACCGGCGCGATCGGGCTGCCCCTCGACGACCAGGCCGCGGTCGACCAGGTCGGCGATGAGGGTCGACATGGTGGCCTTGGACAGCCCCGTCTCGGCGGCCAGCCTGGCGCGCGACCTGCCGCCCTCGTCCCTCAGGTGGCGCAGGATCAGTCCCATGTTGGCGCGTCGCATCGAGGCCGGGTCGGTGCGACCTCCGGTGCCCTGAGGGTCAGCCGTCGATCGTGTCGCCATGCGCCCTCCTGGCCCGGTGCGGGCTGGGTCCCGCGCGGACAGCATACCGAGTTAGTTCGCAATTTGACCTAACTCGAACCCCGGCCCGGCCTAGAGGATTCGCTCGTAACGCAGGAGCTCGGCGTGGGGTGGGTACGAGGGCGGGCGGCCGCGAGGGTTCGCGACCGCCCGTCGTCGGGCAACCCATTGCGCTCAGCGCACCGACTTCCGCTCGTAGATCGCCATCGACCACGCGTAGCCCGCGACCGCGATCACGACGCACCACCCGATCGCGATGACCGGGTTCCAGTCGAGGGGGGTGCCGAGCAGGAGGCCACGGAGGGTCTCGATGAACGGCGTGAACGGCTGGTAGTCGGCGAACCACTGCATCCACCCCGGCATCGAGTCGGTCGGGACGAAGCCGCTGCCCAGGAAGGGCAGCAGGAGCAGCGGCGTCGGCAGGTTGCTCGCGTTCTCGACCGACTTCGCCTGCATCCCCATCGCGACTGCGAGCCAGCTGATCGCGAACGCGACCAGCACGATCATGCCGAGGGCGGCCAGCCAATCGGTCGGACCGGCAGTTGGGCGGAACCCGACCAGCAGGCCGACGCCAAGCACGACGACGACACCGATGAGCGCCTGGATGGTGTTCCCGAGAACGTGCCCTGCCAGCACCGCCGCCCTCGAGATGGCCATGGTGCGGAAACGCGCGGTGATGCCCTCGGTCATGTCCATCGCGACGGTCGTCGCAGCGCCACCGGCGGTGCCGGCGATCGTCATCGCCAGGATGCCCGGCATGACATAGGCGACGTATGCCGCTCGCCCGCCGTCGAGGGAGACACCGGGAAGGCCGGCCCCGAGCGTTCCGCCGAAGACGTAGACGAACAACAGGAGGAACACCACTGGCGCCCCGATGACGAAGATGGTCAGGCCCGGGTAGCGCACGATGTGGAGCAGGTTGCGGCGCAGCATCGTCACCGCGTCGGCGACGACGTGCGACTGCCCGCCGGTGCCCGACGTCGTCGGGCGCGTGGTGGTGATGGTGGTCATGACGCTGTCTCCTTCGTGTCGACCCGGCCGGTGAGCGCGAAGAACACGTCATCGAGGTCGGGGGTGTGGATGCTGAGGTCGTCGACCTCGAGGTTGGCCGCGTCCAGTCGGCCCAGGACGGTGCGCAATGCGCCGACCCCGCCGTCGGTCGGCACGGTGAGTGCGAGCCCGGACTCGTCGCGAGCGGAATTGTCGAGCAGGCGGGAGGCGGCATCGAGCGCCACGGCATCCGCGAACCGGAGCCGGATGTGCCCGCCGGGCACGAGGCGCTTGAGCTCGTCAGGTGTCCCGTCGGCGACGATGCGGCCGCCGTCGAGCACCGCGATGCGGTCTGCGAGCTCGTCCGCCTCGTCGAGGTACTGCGTGGTGAGCAGCACGGTCGTGCCCTCCGAGACCAGGCCCCGCACGATGTCCCACATGGTGTGGCGGCTGCGCGGATCCAGGCCCGTCGTCGGCTCGTCGAGGAAGATCACGCTCGGTGTCGCGACGAGGGTCATCGCGAGGTCGAGGCGGCGCCGCATCCCGCCGGAGTAGGTGGCCAGCGGCCTGCGAGCGGCCTCGACCAGGTCGAACTGCTCGAGCAGCTCGGCCACCCGCGCCTTCGCGCGGTCCGCGCCGAGGTGACGCAGGCGGGCCATGAGCAGGAGGTTCTCCTCGCCCGTGAGCAGGCCGTCGACCGCGGAGAACTGGCCGGTGAGCCCGATGACCGCGCGAACCCCGCCCGGATCGCGGGCGACGTCGCAGCCGTTCACGTATGCCGTGCCGCCGTCAGGTTGCACGAGGGTGCTCAAGATGTGCACGGTGGTCGTCTTGCCGGCGCCGTTCGGGCCGAGCAGCGCGGTCACGGTGCCCGCGGCAACCGTGAGGTCGACGCCGTCGAGCACCACCTTGTCGCCGTAGGACTTCCGAAGCCCGTGGACTTCGATCGCTGAGGTGGTCATGGGATCTCGTTCCTTTCCTGTAGGTCTCGTTGTTGGTCGCTCGGTGTTGGTCGCTCGCTGTTGGTCACTCGGACTCACCGGGCTCGCTGGATGGTGATGTCGCCGTACTGGGTGCGCGCCCGCACCGCGACGCTCTGCTCCGATGGCTGGGGAGCGCCGTCGCCGTCGAGCTGGTTGCGTACGCGACCGTCCTTCGAGGACAGGTCGAGCCAGGCGGGGACACCTGCCCGCACACCGATGGTGATCTGGCCGTAGCCGGTCTCGACCTGGATCGATCCGCTCGAGATCTCGTGCAGCTGGATGCTGCCGTATGCCGTTTTCGCCGAGACCGACTCGAACGCCTTGGTGATGTCGAGGTCGCCGTACGAGAGCTTGGCCTCGAGCTCGCCGCGGCACTCGCCGATGGTGATGGTTCCGTGCGAGGCCTTGAGCATGGCGTCGCCGGTGACTGCGCCCAGGCGGATCTGACCGTGGTCGGCCGTGACCTCGACCCCGCCGTCGGCGTGCGCGACCGTCACGTTGCCGCTCATCGCGCGTACCCAGAGGTCGCCGGTGGTGTCGAGATCGACCATCGAGCTCTTGACGCGGGTGGCACCGAGGCGTCCGGTGCTGCGCACCGCGCCCGCCGAGGTCTCGGCCGTGAGCCGCGACCCGGCCGGCAGCTCGACCTTCACGTCCACGGACTCGAACGGGCCGACGAAGCTGAACCGTGGGCGCGGGCCGGTGATCGTGAGCCGCTGGCCGTCGAAGTCGACCTTGGCCTCCTCCGCACCGCGAACGTCGGCGGCCTTCGCGGGGTTCGTCGGCGACACCGTCACGACCGTGTCGTCCCGGTCTCCGGCGATGACCTCGACCGCTCCGACGGGCAGCTTGATCGCGAGGTCGATGGGGCTGGGGGTGTTGTACGTGGGCATGCGTGCGCCTCCCTTGGTGGGCATGGTTGACCGACCCGCGGGTCCGCGTGGTTGGTGGAGTGGTTGGGGGTGGTGGGCCGAGCGGACTAGCGCGCCCAGCCTGCGAAGTTGTCGCCGGTGCGCAGCGTGCGCTGCGCGGATCGGCGTTGCTTGGGCTGGAGGGCGGAGGCGACCGCCCGGACCAGCCAGGTGTTGACGGACAGCCCGTCCGCCGCGGCCGCCTCGTCCACCCGCGCCTTGAGGGCGTCCGGCAGGCGGAGGGTCGTGCGTGAGGTGCTTGCGTCGTCGAGGTCGACGGTGGCAGCGGGCCGTTCGTCGGCGTCAGCGTCGGTGTTCGAGTGGCTGACCACGAACTCGACCTCGCGTCCCCGAAGCCGCAGGTCGACCGAGCCCGGCGCGAGGTCGCGGGTGATCTCGCCGACCGCGGCCGATAGCGCGTCGAGCAGCACGAGCCGGGTTGCCGCATCCAGTCCGGCGGCGAGTCGCTCGGCGACGGCACGAGTGTCGTCCGCACCGTTCTCCGCGGCATCCAGCAGCTGACGCTGCAGGTCGCTCACATACTGTCCGAGTTCCATGGCACCATGTTGACACCACAGTGGTGTCATGTCAAGCAATAGTGGTGTCATCCCGTGGAGCATGGGTGGCGAATCCCGGTTCGCCGGCTTGGAGTCGGAGCCTTGATGCAGACTCTTCCCGAGGATGCGCTGACGGCTGGAGGGGATGCGCGATGAGCGATGCGTGGAACGCCGAGCAGGTCTATGAGGAGATCCGCCGTTCCAGAGATGAGCGCGAGGCGGAGAGCGAGCGCCTCCGCGAACTCGGCCCGGACCCCGAACAGCTGGCGGGCTATCGCGCTGATCTGCGGCGAACGACGGTGAGCTTTCGACGCCGCGTGGGGATCGTTGGGACCGCGGTCATGGCCACGATGGTCGGGTCGTTCCTCCTCTTCGGGCGAAAGCTCGACGGAACGCCGGAGCTGGTTTACGCCTGGACGTTGGTGGTGGTCCTGGCGGCCTGGTTCGGGTGGATGACGTGGCACCTGGTGCGCAACCTGACTGCAGCCGCGTGGGGCTACCGTGCAGTGAAGGCGAGGGCCTACGTGCCTTCGACCGGGCCCGCGCAGGGGCCGCCGGCCACTGGTCAGGAAGGTGCGCCGACCCCATGAGGGGCGCGCAGTGGCTGTTAACCACTGAAGGACCGGACACAACGTGTCCGGTCCTTCAGTGTTCAGTGGAGCTGAGGGGATTCGAACCCCTGGCCTTCTCATTGCGAACGAGACGCGCTACCAACTGCGCCACAGCCCCTGATGCGGACGAAACAATAACACCAGCAGCACGCACGACGGAAAACGGTGGGGGTTGCCTCCCCTATGCACTGCCCCACCCTGTGGGGCAGTGCATAGGGCGGCGGCAGGGCCCCCGCACGTTGCCCAGCGATGCACCAGACCTCGCGTCAGGTCAGGCTGGCTCGCATCACGGTGTGTCCGGTGTCGACCTGGCGGATCTCCACCGAGGCGATCTGCGCGACCGGCAGCGCCGAGACACCCACCGGGTGCATGATCCGGTCCGGCCGGGCCGTCCAGTCGCGCAGCTCGGTCGCCCGACCAGCGCGGTCCACGACCCAGATCGCGTAGTCCACCCGGTAGTCACCGCCACCTCCGCCCGAGCCGCCAGACCCGCCGGACCCGCCCGTTCCCCCGGAACCGGTCGCGGTCCCAGCGCTTCCCGTCGATCGGGCGTACTGGCACTCCACCCGCAGCTCGGTCCCGTTGGCGATCGGCACGACGTCGACGACCGCGGTCATCAGGGACGGCTCGACCGCTGTGAAGGCCAACCGTCCTGGCGCTGCGACGACACCCCCAGGGCCCGTCGAGCTCGCACTCGAACGCAGTGACGGTGCACCGTCGCGCCCGGCGGTCGACGCGGCATACCCACCGAGGCCTCCGATGAGGAGGGCGGCGGCTGCGGCGGCCACGGGGGCCAGCCACCGGCTTCGGTCGAGACGGGTCGGACGCGTCCGCAGCTCGGGCATCAACGAGGCCGGCGGTTCCAGCTTCATCAGGTCGCCATCACCGTCGGCGCCGAGCGCGCCGCCATGGTCCATCGCGAGGACCTCACCGGGCGGCAGCTGGGCGAGCAGCCCCGGCATCCCGGCGAGCTCAGCCACAGCAGCAGCGCACGCGGAGCACTCCGCGAAGTGCTCCTCGAACTCGCGGCGCTCGGCCACCGAGAGTGCGCCGAGCACATAGGCAGCGTCCCAGTCGGCGTACTCGTCGTGGGTGCTCATCGGCCGGTCACCCCCTTCTCCTGCAGGACCAGTCGCAGGCTGCGCAGCCCGTAGTGGAGCCGCGACTTCACGGTGCCCTCCGGCACCCTCAGCTCGGCCGCGATCTCGGCCACGGTTCTCCCCTCGTAGTAGGCGGCAGCGATGACCTGCCGGTGTTCGCGCGAGACGGCGGCGAGCGCGTCAGTCAGCAGCCACCGGTCGAGGACCTCGCCGGACCGGTCCCCCACTCCGGCCTCGACGAAGTCGATCCCCGCAACCTCGTGGCGTGACGCCGCACTGCGCCACCGGTCGACCACCAGGTTGCGCACCACGGTGAACAGCCAGGCGCGGGCCTGCGGTTCGGACCGGGTCCCCAGGCCCGGATCGCGCCACGCTCGCAGCAGCGACTCCTGCACGACGTCCTCGGCGACCTGTGGGTCGCGGGTCAGTCGCAAGGCGAACCGCCACAGCTCCGGGGCGTGACGGTCGTGCAGACCCTGCAGGGCTGCTTCGCGCTGACTCGTCGTCACTCCCACTCCCTCCCGGCGCCACTCGACACGACCGATCCTCCCCGCTCGGGGAACTCGTCGTAAAGGACGAGACAGCACGGCAGCGCGTTCACCGAGTGAACCTCAGGACGCTCGGCTACGTTCCTCGGTCATGGAGATCAACGGACTTCCCGCCCACGCCTTGCTCGTGCATCTCGTCGTCGTGTTGCTTCCCCTGACCTCCGCCGCCGCGGTGCTGGTCAGCGCGTGGCCGGCCGCGCAGCGCAAGCTCACCTTCCTAGTCCCCGTCGGCGCCGTCGTCGGCGCCCTCGCCGTCCCCATCACGACCCGGGCAGGGGAGGACCTCGCGAAGAAGCTGGGCAACCCGCCGTTCATCGAGCGACACCAGAACTTCGGCGACCAGGTGCTGCCCTGGGCGGCCGCGCTGGCGGTCACGACCCTCGCCCAGTGGCTCTACCTGCGTCGCGGCTCCGCGACCGTGCCGCGCGTCGTGCTGGCTCTGCTCGTGATCGCCAGCGCCATCGGCACGGGGACCATCGTGGCGCTCACCGGCGACTCCGGCGCGCAGGCGGTGTGGGGCACCAAGTAGGCGCGCCAAACAGGCGTGCACCAAGCAACGGCCGAGCCGCCACCCAGCGTGGCGGGCAGGGAGGTCAGGCGCCGGCGACCCGACGCTCGGGGAGGTCCTCGTATGCCGCGTATTCGGTGTCGGCGTCACCGACCAGATCGGCGGACGCGGGTGCGGGACGGGTGACGCGGGACTTCATCGTGTAGGTCGGGCGCGGCACGGGGACCGGGTCCCAGGTGAGCGGGATGTCGTCCTCGTCCACGAGCGGACGCATCGGGGTGCGTGCGGCCTCAGCCGTGACCGCAGCAGGCGCAGCCACGCCGGCCGGCACCGCCTGCACGTCGAACAGCTCGGGCCTGACCGGACGCGCAGCGATCTCGGGCTCCACCTCGGCGAGCGGCGTGGACGGCGACTCGGCGACGGCCGCAGCGTGAGGTGAGTGCTCAACCGACGCGGCGCGCGAAGCGGGCTGCTCGGGAGCCGTCCGCTGCTGAGCCGGCCGCGCGGGACGGACGGCGGCGCGGGAGCGGCGCTCGGCCTGGGCTGCTGAGCGGGCCCACGCCACGGCGCCGCCGACGGACGCGACGGGCACGAGGAGGGTGAGCAGCGGCAGCAGGGACAACGCGACCAGCGGCACGGCCACGACGACGGTCGAGAGCGCGCCGAGCATGATCATGGCCCGGTTGCGCCGGGCCACTACGGGACTCATCCGGGGAGCCGACGGCTCGGCCTCGGCCGGTGGGGTGGGCACCTCGGCCAGCGAGGTCTCGGCACGCTTCACGAGCACCTGGGGTCGCGCGGCACGCGCGGGAGTCACGGCATACGAACGCGGTTGCGGCGTCGAGAGGTTGGCGACGGGCAGCGGGCTGCGGCGCTCGAGGACACGCATCGACTCGGAGAACTGGTCGACCGAGCGCGCGGTGGCGAGGTGTTCGCGGCGACGGACCCAGTACTGCACGAAATAGGCAGCCCAGACCGCAATGATGACGAGGAAGACAAGACTGCTGGGCTGCACGGATACGACGTTAGGTCTCTTGCGTCGGTGCGCCGGGGACGTGGGGCGGTGTGTCGCCAATGTGACTGGTGGGGTTGGTGTGCAATCGCTCCAGCAGGGCGTGGCCGCCCAGATCCTCGGTCGTCAGCGCGAAGGTCCGGTGGTCGCGCCAGGCCCCGTCGATGTGCAGGTATGCCGCCCGCACCCCTTCGTCGCGAAAGCCCAGCTTGCGGACGACGGCGAGGCTGTTGGTGTTCTCCGGGCGGATGTTGACCTCCATCCGGTGCAGCCCCATCGTGCCCAGCGCGTGGTCGCCCGCCATGGCCAGCGCGGTGGGTGCGATCCCCCGGCCGGCGACCGACTCGTCCACCCAGTAGCCGGCCGAGAACGACAGGAGCGACCCGTAGGAGATCCCGAAGAGCACCATCTGTCCGACGATCCGGCCCTCGATCCGGATCGTCAGGGGCAGCATCCGGCCCGCCCTTGCCTCCGTCCGGTAGTGCCGCACCAACCCCGGAAACGAGACATAGGTCGGCTCCTGGTCGGGCGAGGTGGCGTCCCACGGCCCCAGCCAGTGCCGGTTGCGGCTGCGCACCTCGGTCCACTCGGTCCGGTCCCGACGACGCAGCGGGTCGAGCAGCAGCTGCTCCCCGCCCGGGGTCTCACCCCGGAGCTCGACGGGCCAGACGGCCATCAGTGGTCGCCGCCGCGAATCTGCGAGAGCGCGTGCGGCAGGACCGCCTCCAGCACCCCCAGCCCGTCGCGAACCCCACCGGTCGACCCCGGCAGGTTGACCACCAGCGTGCTGCCGGCGATCCCGACCAACCCGCGTGACAAGGCAGCGGTCGGCACCCCACCCGCGAGACCGGCGCCACGGATGGCTTCAGCAAGTCCCGGCACCTCGCGGTCGAGGACGGCGCGAGTCGCCTCGGGCGTGCGGTCCGTGGGGGACAGCCCCGTGCCTCCCGTGGTGACGAGCACATCCGGCATGCCGGCCAGGGCCTCCGCGAGCGCCTCACTGACGGCAGGTCCGTCCGGCACGACCACGGGGTCACCGACGTCGAATCCCCACTGCCGCAACGCCTCCACGATGAGCGGGCCACCACGGTCGGGGTAGACACCACCGGCTGCCCGGGTCGAGCAGGTGATGACCACGGCTTTCTGCTGGGCCACGCCGCCGCTGTCGTTGACCTCGTCACCCCGTGCAGCCTCAGTCACGAGCCCTCCACCCAGTCGCCGGAACGGCCACCGGACTTGGCGGTGACCCGGACGTCGGTGATGCGCGCGTGCTTGTCGACCGCCTTGACCATGTCGATCAGGGCCAGCGCGGCGATGGAGACCGCGGTGAGGGCTTCCATCTCGATGCCGGTGCGGTCGGCCGTCCGGACCGTCGCGCTGATGTCGACCCCGTCGTCGGCCACCGTGAGGTCGACCTCGACGCCGTGGACGGCGATGGGATGGGCCAGCGGGATGAGCTCAGGGGTGCGCTTGACCGCCTGGATCCCCGCGATCCGCGCCACGGCGAGCGCATCGCCCTTGGGGACGTTGCCGTCGCGGAGCGCGGCGACCGCTGCTGCCGACAACAGGACCCGACCCGCGGCAGAGGCTTCCCGCGCGGTGACGTCCTTGGCGGAGACGTCGACCATGTGCGCGGATCCGTCGGCTCGTACGTGGGTGAGTCCGGACTGGGCCGGGCGCTCGGCAGGGTCGATGGTCACTGTCCCTCCCGACCGAGCAGCGGGAGGCACATCAGCTCGTCACCGGCCGCGACCTCCGTGATGCCCTCGGGGATGACGGCCAGAGCATCGGCGGCCGCGAGCGCACCCAGCATGTGGGAGCCCTGGCCCCCGGCCAGCCTGGCCCGGTCGTCGTCGAGGATCACCCGCACGAACTCCATCTTGCCTGCGACCGAGCCGAAGGACTCTGCCGCCACGGCGGGGACATAGCCCGGCGGGTAGGACGGCTCGGGACGGCCGGCCATCGCCCGCAGCGCCGGCGCGACGAACACGTGGAAGGAGACAAGGGCACTGACCGGGTTGCCGGGCAGGGTGAACACCGGCACCTGCTCCTCGCCGAGCACCCCGAAACCCTGCGGCATGCCCGGGCGCATCGCGACCTTGTCGAACTGCATGGTGCCGACCCGCGACAGGACCTCCTTGACGGTGTCGAAGGCTCCCATCGAGACCCCACCCGTCGTGATGATGACGTCGGCGCGGACCAGCTGGCCCTCCAGGGTCTCCATCAGGGTCCGTGCGTCGTCCGGGACCCCGCCGACGCGGAACGGGGTCGCGCCGACCGCGGTCACCGCGGCGGTCAGCATCACCGAGTTCGAGTCGACGATCTGGCCGAAGCCCGGTGTGCGACCGACCTCGACGAGCTCGTCACCCGTCGAGATGACGACCACGCGCGGACGGGGGACGACCCGCACCCTCGCGAGTCCGGCAGCCGCCAGCAACGCGATCTGTCCGGGTCCGAGCAGCGTGCCGCGACGCAGGACGATGTTGCCGGCCTCGACGTCCTCCCCGACCTCGCGCACGTGCGACCCGACGCCCCGGCTCTCCCGGATCTGCACCCGCACGACGCCACCGTCGGTCGCCTCCACGGGCACCACTGCGTCGGCGCCGTGCGGCATCGGGGCACCGGTCATGATCCGCATGGTCTGGCCCGTGGCGAGCGACCAGGCCTTGGTGTTGCCGGCAGCGATGTCGTTGACGACGGGCAGCACGACGGGGTGGTCGGCGCTGGCGGTGGCGACGTCGGCGGCGTGCACGGCATACCCGTCCATCGCCGAGTTGGTGAAGCCGGGCAGCGACCCGCGGGCCTGCACGTCCGCGGCGAGGATGCACCCTTGCGCGTCGAGGACCCCCAGTTCGAAGGGCGGGATCACCTTGACGGTGCTCAGGATCCGGTCCAGGTGCTGCTCGACGCTGATCACGAGGTGATCGCCGCCTCTGCCGCCGTGAGGGTGCTGCCGTCGGGAATGATGAGGGGCTCGTCCGCTTCGACGTCGACGTCACCGACACAGCGAACGTTCGCGCCGAAGGTCACGTCGCCCCGGACCCGCAGCGAGGTGCAGTCGAACAGGGACGGCGCACCCTCGGGAAACCTCGCGTCGAACTCGTCGATCAGCGTGTAGTGGCCGTCGAGGTCGATGCGGGGGTCAGGGCGGTCAGCTTGGGCCACCACCTCGAACTCGTCACCGAAGCCGTAGAGGTCGGACCGCAGCAGCAGCAGCTCGTTCGTCGTCTTCACCGGGCGGAACCGGCTTCGCGGCACGTGCAGGGCCCGCGAGCCGTCGAACACCTCGATGGCCGTACCCATGGCCGACTCGATCTGGATGACCGGGGTCGAGTCCTTGCGGCTCGGGTCGACGGTCTTGCGGTTGACGATGATGGGCAGGCCGAGGACACCGCCCCGGGCAGCCATCTGCTCAGCCAGGGCGTCGAGGTCGACCCACAGGTTGTTGGCATGGAACAGCGCGTGCCGCTCGGTGTCCTCGAAGTAGTGCTGCTCGTCCGGCGCCACCATCGCGCTCTCCCGGAGCACGAACCGGCCATCGCGGCGGCGTACGGCGAGGTGGCCGCCCTTGCGGTCGTTGACGGTCCGCTCACAGACCTCGGAGACGTAGGAGATGGACTCGCGCGCCATCCAGGCCGGGATCGCCGGTTCACAGGTGGCCCCGAGGTTGTCGGAGTTGGAGAGAAAGGCGTAGCGAAAACCCTTGTCCCGCAAGGCTTCGAGCACACCGCTGGCGACCAGGGCGACGTAGACGTCACCGTGGCCGGGCGGGCACCACTCGAGGTCTGGGTCGTCGGGCCAGGACACCGGGGTGAGGTCATCTGCCCGGAGCTTGGGCTCGGCGTTCTGCAGGAAGTCCAGCGGCAGGCCGTCGATCGCGAGGTCGTCGTACCCGGCCAGGGCGGCCAGCGACTGCTCCCGCGTGCGGAACGAGTTCATCAGGACGAGTGGGACCTGCACGCCGTACCGCTCGCGCAGGGCCAGCACCTGTCGCGCCACCACGTCGAGGAAGGTCAGTCCTTCGCGGACCTCCAGCACCGACTTCGGACCGGACAGGCCCATGCTCGTGCCCAGTCCCCCGTTGAGCTTGACCACGGCAGTGCGGGACAGCGCCTCGGCCATCTCGTCGTCCTCGACAGTGATGCTCTGCAACGTCGGGACGTCGCGCAGGGGCTCGATGTCAGCCTCCGGGATCAGCCCGGTGACGCCCTCCTCCAGCTGCGCGTAGGCGTCCTCGAAGACCCGGATCGCCAAGCGCGTCGACCCCCCGCTCCGTCATGCGCGTGACCGCCTGCGCCAACCCTTCCTTGCTCATGACCGGCAGCCTAGTGGGACGATCTGGGCATGCCATCGTCGCGCAAGACCGCTGTGCGAGAACGCCTGCGTGCGTTGCGGCGCGAACGCGTGCCGGGTCGCGACCGGGCGCGGGACGCCGAGGAGCTGGCCCTGTCCGCACTCGAGGTCGTGTATGCCGCGGGGCTCGGTCGCGACGACTGGGTCGCCGCCTATGAAGCCACCCCGATGGAACCCCCCACGGAGGCGATGGTCGCCGCCATGTCCTCCCGCGGCATACGGGTGATGGTGCCCGTGACGCTCGAGGACTGGGACCTGGACTGGCGTGAGGTGGGCGCCGAGGACGCGCAGACTCTGGGCACGGAGGCGATCGCGCGGGCGAAAGTGGTCTTCCTGCCGGCGCACGGTGTGGACCGATCCGGCACCCGGATCGGGCAGGGCAAGGGCTGCTACGACCGGGTGATCCCGCGAACGAGCGCGCGACTCGTCGCCGTCGTCCACCCGTGGGAGATGCTCGTCGAGGAGCTGCCGAGCGAGTCCCATGACCGACGCGTGCACGCGGTCATGGCGGCCGAGCTCGGGGTCAGGGAGCTCGGGGTCAGCAACCTCGGCGACTGACCTCAGTTCGACGAACCGCCGGGCACCAGGGTCAGCTCGTCGCCACCGGCGTCGCGGACAGCCTTCTCGCTGAACGGCCAGTCGAAGAGCTCGTTCTTGGCCCACGCCTCCGACTGGTCGTTGTAGTGGTCGGCGAACGCGTGGCCGCTGTTGCCGGTCTGGTTGACCCAGCGTGACTTGTCCAGGTTGGACAGGTCGACCACCATCCGCATCGACGGCGCCCAGTCGACGCCGTATCCCTGGTCCTTGCTGCAGTCGTCCGGAGGGTCGGTCGTGGTGCACGCGGCGTTCCAGCCGTTGGCGTCGACGATGGCCGAACCGCCGGGCATGTTCATCGGTCCGCGGTTGAAGAGCTTCGCCACGATGCCCGGCACGTCGTCGCCGCCGAGCACCTGGTGGGTGAGGGTCAGCTGGTGCAGCTGGCCCCACTGCCAGTCGCCCGGCTCCTTGCCCAGCTCCATGGTCAGGTCGAGCCGGGCCTTGACCAGCGCCTTGCGCAGGATCTCGGACTGGCCCTCGGTGACACCGGGGGTTCGCTTGTCGTCCCACCACGCCGACCGGGGCTTGGTGAGCAGCACCGAGATCGCCTGCATCCACTGGTCGCCGCCGTCGGCGCGCAGGTCCTTGGGGAGCTCGTCGTTGAAGGTCAGGTCGAGGAGGCTGGACCACACGGCGTTGTAGTAGGCCGCGGCTGCGCCGGACTCGCTCCCGCCCACCGGATTGGTGTAGTCCCAGCCGCGGAGCAGCTCCTGCGCCTGCTTGGTGAAGTCGTCGTTCCCGAGGTCCACCTTCAGCAGGGCCTTGACCAGGGTCGGCGCGAACTGGCTGCGGGTGTCGCCCTGGATGGCCGACATGGTGGCCGGGGTGACCTTGGTGTTCTTCTCCAGCAGCGACCGGATCCGCTGGCTGCGGAAGCCGTAGTCCCACTCCGTCGTGAGGAACGGCGTCCCGCTCTCGGTCACGGCCTGGTTGGCCGCGACGATGAAGCCCTCGGGTGGGTTGTAGGTGTGCGGCATGGCCGCGAAGGGCACGTAGCCCTGCCAGTCCCACGACGAGACCCAGCCCGGCCGGATCCAATAACCCGGCGCAGCCTCCATGTAGCGACTGCGGATCGGGATCCGCCCCGGCGCCTGGTAGCCGATGTTGCCGGCGGTGTCCGCGTAGAGCAGGTTCTGGGCCGGGACCGCAAACTGCTCGGCGGCAGTGCGGAACTGGTCGAAGTTCTGGGCGGTGTTCAGTCCGAAGATCGCGTCGGCCGTCTGGCTCACCTCGATGCCAGTCCACTGGAGTGAGACCTCGTAGTCCCCGGGGCTGACCCGGCCGTTGACCGGCGGGCTCTCCCCGGCGTTACCGACGTTCTCGATGGCATCCGACAGGATCGGGCCGTGCACGGTGCTGCGGACCGTGATGGTCTGCTCTCCCCCGCCGCCGATCTTGATCGTCTCGGTGCGCATGGTGAGCGGGACCTGCTTGCCGTCGCGCAGGTAGGTGTTGCCCCGCACCTGCTCGAGGAAGAAGTCGCTGACGTCGGGACCGAGGTTGGTGAACCCCCAGGCGATCGACTGGTTGTGCCCGATGACCACGCCGGGCAGCCCCGAGAACGAGTAGCCCGCCACGTCGAACGGGCAGCTGCTGCCGACCGAACGACAGTGCAGGCCGACCTGGTACCAGATGCCGGGGATCGAGACGCCGAGGTGGGGGTCGTTGGCCAGCAACGGCTTTCCGGTGCTGGTGCGGCTGCCGCCGACGACCCACGAGTTGGACCCGATGCCGTCACCGCGACCCATCGTCACGGGGACGGCGTCGAGCGCGCGCTGCACCACGGCATACGCACGCTCTGCGTCGTTGCTCGTCTCCTTGGCGAGGTCGCTCGCCGAGCCGGCCACGGGCGACGGCTTGCTCGCCGCGACCGTCGGGACGGCGGAGTTCGCGGAGGTCGACGAGGACGTGGTCGCCGACCAGTCCTGGGGAGACAGGATCGCCTTGTTCTGGTCGTAGGGGTAGGGCGGGTAGAGCTCGTTGATCTGGGCCGTCGACATCGAGCCGGCGAGCCGGGCGCGCATCAGCTCGGCGCTGTAGTCACCACGCAGGTCCCACGCCATCGCCTTGAGCCAGGCAAGCGAGTCGGCAGGGGTCCAGTCCTCGACGCGGTAGTCGGGCACCTTCTGACCCAGCACGACGTACTCGAGGGACATCTTCGAGGGACTGCCCTGCGCGTGGATGTAGGCGTTGACGCCGTCGGCGTAGGCCTGCAGGTAGCGCCTCGTCTCGGGCTTGAGGGTCGGCAGCTCGGCTTCGGCGACGCGGCGCCAGCCGAGGGTGCGGATCACCCGGTCGGTCTCGAGGCCGCCCTCGCCGACGAGCTCGGAGAGCCGTCCGGACGTGATGTGGCGCCGCAGGTCCATCTCGAAGAAGCGGTCCTGCGCGTGGACGAACCCCTCGGCCTTGAACAGGTCGTCGGCACTGTCCGCGTAGATCTGCGGGATGCCCCGGTCGTCGCGGATGACGCTGACCTTGCCCGACAGGCCCGGCACCTGGATCTCGCCCTCGGTCGTGGGGAACGGACGGCGCACCCACGTGACGGCGAGAACCGCGACAATTCCGAGAACGACGACGAGCAGGGCTGCCACGGCCACAGCGATGCGGCGGGCAAGAATGGCGCGGGACACCCTGCGAGACTATCCGCACCACAGCGAGGGAAAGGACGTGACGGGCCGTGCGCGCTGCGATCCTCCCGGGTGTCCTTCCCTGGGCTGACACGTCCGGCTCGTTCACCCTCCACGACCTGACACCGGCCCTGCTGATCGGCTCGATCGTCCTGCTCGTCTCGGTCGCCGCGGTCCGGCTGTCGCTGAAGTCCGGGCTCCCCTCGCTGCTGATCTACCTCGGCATCGGGCTGGCCATCGGCGAGGCCGGGCCGTTCATCCAGATCAGGTTCGACTCCAACGAGCTGACCCAGGTGCTGGGCTACGCCGCCCTCATCCTGATCCTCAGCGAGGGCGGCCTCAGCACCAAGTGGGAGGGCGTGCGGCACTCGGTCGCACCGGCGGCCGTGCTCTCGACGGTCGGGGTCATCGTGTCCGTCGCCGTGGTCGCCCTCGCCGCCCGCTTCGTCCTGCATTTCGACTGGAACACCGCCCTGCTCATCGGCGCCATCCTGTCCTCGACCGACGCCGCGGCGGTGTTCTCCGTGCTGCGCAGGGTGCCTCTCCCCCGCCGGATCACCGGCATGCTCGAGGCCGAGTCCGGCTTCAACGACGCCCCGGTCGTCATCCTCGTCACCGCGCTCGCGGTCCGCAGCGCCAACCCCGCGGAGGCCGAGGGCTGGGTGAGCCTGGCGTTCAAGGCGGTCGCCGAGCTGGGTGTCGGTGCCGCCATCGGGCTCGCCATCGGCTGGGCGGGTGGGCAGTTCATGCGCCGGGCGGCGTCCGGTTCCTCGGGTCTGTTCAGCATCGGGGTGGTCGCGCTCACGGTCCTCGCGTATGCCGCGGCGGCCAGTGTGCACGCGAGCGGGTTCATCGCCGTCTACCTGGCAGCGCTGGTGCTTGGCAACCAGCGACTGCCGCACGGGCCTGCCGTGCTCGGGCTGTCGACCGCGCTCGGCTGGCTCGCCCAGATCGGGCTGTTCGTGCTGCTCGGGCTGCTCGCGTCGCCGGACAAGATGGGCGACCAGCTGGTCCGAGCGATCGTGATCGGCCTGGTGCTGCTGCTCTTCGCGCGGCCACTCTCGGTGTTCCTGTCGGTGACGCCGTTCCGCCTCGGGTGGCGGGACCAGGTGTTCCTCTCCTGGGCCGGGTTGCGTGGCGCTGTCCCGGTCGTGCTCGCGACCGTCCCCCTGACGCTGGGCGCCCAGAACGTCGACTGGATCTTCGAGCTGGTCTTCGTGCTCGTCGTCATCTTCACGATCGTCCAGGCGCCGACCTTGCCGTGGGTGGCCGCGCGGCTCGGCATCGTGGAGGACTACCGCAGCCTCGACCTCTCCGTCGAGGCCACCCCCCTGGAGGAGCTGCGGGCCGAGCTCATCCAGGTGACCGTCGGTCCGGCATCCAAGCTGCACGGGGTCGAGATCTTCGAGCTGCGCCTGCCCGAGGGGGCCAACGTGACCCTGGTGGTGCGTGGGGGCAAGGGGTTCGTCCCGGAGAACAACGCGGTGATCCGCCGCGGCGACCAGCTGCTCATCGTGGCGACTGCGGAGGTCAGGACCCGGGCCGAGAAGCGGGTGCGTTCGGTCAGCCAGCACGGCCGCCTTGCGGGCTGGCGCGACGGGAGCGGGAAGAAGTAGGTCCCGCGCGGCCTTATAGTTGGCAGTCGAACCATCACAGTGCCAGCACCGCACCTCGCGGCCGTCGGCCAGAACGCCCCTTTGGAGGAACCCGTGCCGACGTATTCCTACGCCTGCACCGAGTGCGACCACCGCTTCGACGCGGTGCAGTCGTTCAGCGACGACTCCCTGACCGTCTGCCCCGAGTGCGAGGGCCGGCTGCGCAAGGTCTTCAACGCCGTGGGTGTCGTCTTCAAGGGTGGCGGCTTCTACCGCACCGACTCCCGCAGCAGCTCCTCCGCGTCCGTGCCCGCGCCCAGCAGCTCGGGCGACTCGAGTTCGTCGAGTGGTTCGTCGAGCGGCTCGTCCAGCGAGTCCTCGAGCGGTTCCTCGTCCAGCGGTTCGTCGAGCTCCTCGCGCGAGTCGAGTGGCTCCAAGAGCACGTCGTCCGCCTCGAGCTCGTCGAAGTCCGCGGACGGCTCGGCAGCCTGACCCGGCTGACCGCTGGGCCGCGACCACGCGGCATACCTCGACATCGCCCGTCCCTGTCCACAGGGGCGGGCGTCGTCGTGCGGTGGTCCACAGCCTGCGCTGAGGGAGGTGCGGGAAACGGGACGCTGCGTAGGCTGCCGACATGACCTCGACGACTCCTCGCGCCGACCTCGGACTGATCGGCGGCTCCGGCTTCTACGAGTTCTTCGACGCCGCCGAGCGGGTGAGGGTGAGCACCCCGTTCGGCGACCCGAGCGACGACCTCCTGATCGGTGAGGTGGAGGGGCGACGAGTGGCGTTCATCGCCCGGCACGGTCAGGCTCACCGGTTTCCACCGCACCAGGTCAACTACCGCGCCAACCTGTGGGCGCTGCGCTCGGTCGGGGTGCGCCAGGTGCTCGCGCCGTGCGCCGTGGGTTCGCTCAAGCCCGAGCTGGGGCCGGGCACGATCGTGGTCCCCGACCAGGTGGTCGACCGCACGTGGGGCCGCGAGCACACCGTGTATGCCGCGGAGGGACCCGTCGTGCACGTCGGCTTTGCCGACCCCTACTGCCCACGCGGGCGCGCAGTGGCAATCGAATCCGTCACTGCTGCAGGCAAACACGTGGCCGACGGCGGCACGCTCGTCGTCATCAACGGGCCGAGGTTCTCCTCCAAGGCCGAGTCGGCCTGGCACCAGCAGGCCGGCTGGACCATCGTCGGCATGACCGGCATGCCAGAGGCGTCCATCGCCCGCGAGCTCGCGATGTGCTTCACGACGATCGCCCTGGTCACCGACCACGACGCCGGGGTCGACGGTGGTGACGCGGTCACCCACGAGGAGGTCCTCGCGGTCTTTGCCAAGAACGTCGACGGGCTCAAGCAGGTGCTGCGTTCGGCGTTGGCCGCGATGCCCGCCGAGGAGTCCGACGCGGAGGCGACCTGCGGGTGCCGTCGCGCGCTCGACGGGATCACCCTGCCGTTCGAGCTGCCGAGCTAGGCGGCGCGGGCGGTGCCGGGGCGGAGAGCTGCCGCCAACGCGGTCGGCTGGCTGCATGGGCCGGGCCGCCGGCGGCGGTGGCGACGACACGTGGTCCGACGCGGGCTGGCGGTGCTCTGCGCGTTGGGGGCTGCCCTGGGGGTGCTCGCCGTCGCTCGCTCGGCCGACTCACGCCCCCTGGTCCGGGTGGTGGTGGCGGTCCGCCCGATGGCAGTGGGCGAGGTGGCTTCGCCCGGGTCGCTGCGCGAGGTGTGGTGGCCGGCCGAGCTGGCTCCGGAGGGCAGCATCCACACCCTCAGCGAGGTGCTCGGGCGGCCCTTGGCCTCGCCCCTCGGCCCGGGCGAACCCCTGACGAGGACGCGGGTGACCCCCGGGTCACTGATGCTCGGACAGCCCGTCGACATGGTCGCTGTCCACGTCTCCCTGCCGGGCTCCGGTGTGCTGTCGATGGTCTCGGCCGGTGACCGCGTCGACCTGTGGGGGCCCGAAGGCGTCGTGGCGCGCTCGGTGGTGGTGCTGAGCGTGGACAAATCTTTGCGAACGGACTTCGGGGCAGTCATCCAGGGTCAGGGGTCGTCGAGCGGGTATGCCATCGACGGCGCAGGCCTGATCGTTTCCGCAGGTCACGACGTCGTGGGGCGCATCCTCGCGGTGCCCGACGATGCGCTCGGCCGTCCCCAGCTCGACCTGGTCCTCACCCACGACTGGCCAGAAACCGGCTGATCCCGCGGCTTGCCCACGCGAAACGGCGCCCTCCTGTGGCTAGCGTGTTCGGCGTAGGACCGACACTGGTACACCATCACCGCTACTCCAACGCCATCACTCCAACGCCACTGGAAAGGTCGCGACACCCATGAAGGGTTTCAAGGACTTCGTCATGCGGGGCAACCTCGTGGAGCTTGCCGTCGCGTTCATCATCGGCGCGGCCTTCGCCGCAGTCGTCACCGCATTCACCAAGATCATCATCGAGCTAGTCACCAAGGCCGGTGGCGCCAAGAACTTCGACGACTTCAAGCCCGGTGGCCTCGTGTCCGTCGGTCCGTTCCTCACGGCGCTCTTCGCGTTTCTGCTGATGGCCTTCGTCGTCTACTTCTTCGTCGTGAAGCCCTACGAGCTGGCCAAGGCGCGCTTCGCACAGGCCGATGAAGTCGATGCAGCGCCCGACGAGAGCGTCATCCTGCTGCGCGAGATCCGCGACGCGCTCCAGAGCCGCGCCTGAGCTTCGGCTCTCGAACCACGCGCGAAGGCACCGGTCCCCACCAGGCGGCCGGCGCCTTCGTCATGTCACAGCCACGCCGGTGGAACCAGGGGGCATGGGGTCAGTCGTGACCCCAGTGCGGGGGACGTTGTTCGCGCAGGTAGCGGTCGTAGGCCGACTCGTCGTGGGTCTCACCCCAGCCGGCGTCCGTGTCGTCCTTGGTCTGCTCCGGCTTGGACTGCTCCGGCTTGGACGGGCTCCGGCTTGGTCTGCTCGGTGATTGCGTCCTCGGTGATTGCGTCCTCGGTGATTGCGTCCTCGGGAGGCTGGGTCGGGGGCTCTGGCGTCGAGTGCTCGGACGTGGTGGGCTCGGGCTCCTCGTCGAGCAACATGGGCTGGGGCACCCGCTTGGCCTTGCGACCACGAACTCGACGCTCGCGAGCGCCCTCGTCAGCGGAAGGGCGGAACTCGTCGGCCGTCGCAGGGGTCTGTGACTCGGTGGGGTGCTCGTCGGACTGGACCGCTCCGCCTTCATCCCCCATCGGCAGCATCTGCTGGGCCTCGGGACCGGCTGCACCACCGGTTGCCTCCACCGCTGCGGCCGGAGCTGACGCGACGGGCACCGCCGGTGTCGTCGTCACCCGGTTCGCGACGGCTTGCTGCACCGCGGCGTTGACCCGGGCGACATCGCGAGCGGGGTCGCGGAACAGGTCGGTCGTCCACACCCGGACGTGCATCCACCCGAGTCGGCCGAGCTGCTCGCCACGCAGCCGGTCGCGGTCGCGGCTGCTGCGCATCGCGGCATACGCCGGACCGTCGGTCTCGACCGCGACCAGGACGTGACCGCGGTGGTCGGGGTCCTCGACGGCGAGGTCGATGGGCTGCCCGGCCGAGCCGTAGGCCTCGTGCACCACCAGTCCGGTGTCACGAAGCCGTCGCGCGAACTCGGCCCGCAGCGGGTCCGCGCTGATGTCGACGGGGCGGGAGATCGTCCTTTCCCGCCCGGGAGGAGTCGATGGGCCACCCTCTCGAGGGCTCTCCTCGGGGACAGGCGCCGGGAAGGTGCCGTCCGCGGCATACGCGAGGAAGTCCCGGAGCATGACCGAACCACGCGACTTGAGCCGAGCGGGGTCGAGGTCGCTGGCGACCAACGACGAGACCACAGTCATCCGACGGCGCGACCGGGTAATGGCGACGTTGAGGCGACGTTCGCCACCCTCGAGGTTGAGCGGGCCGAACCGGTGCAGCACCCGGCCGTGCGGCGTCTTGCCATAGCCGACCGACAGGATGATGGCGTCGCGTTCGTCGCCCTGGACGCGCTCGAGGTTCTTGACGAAGAACCGCTCGGGCCGGTCCTCGTCGAAGAAGTCGCCGACACCGGCCGCCGCGTCGGACGCGAGCGCACGCCGCAGGGCGTCGTCGAGCCGGGTGGCGTGCCGGATGCCGAGCGCGATCACGCCGAGCGACTCGTGCGGGCGGGTCCGGGCGTGGTCGAGGACGAGCTCGACCACCCGGGACACCTCGGCCTCCGTCGACTCGATGCCCTCCTCGCCGGACTGGACGATTCCGGAGCCCTCGACCGACTCGAGCGACACGACCGCGTCGGTGCCCGTGCCGGGGAAGGTGACCAGCGAGCCGTCGTACATCTCCCGGTTGGCGAACGCGACGAGGCGTTCGTCGAGCGAGCGGTAGTGCCACGAGAGCCGGCGGGTCGGCAGCGCCGCGGTCAGCACGTCGAGGACCGACTCGAAGCCCTCGGTCAGCGCGTCGGTCTCCGGTGCGCCCTCCTCGTCGACGGCCGCGGTGAAGAAGCTGGTCGGCGGCAGCTGGCGCTCGTCGCCGGCCACGACGACCTGGTGGGCCCGCGAGATCGCCGACACGGCCTGGGCCGGCGGGATCTGCGAGGCCTCGTCAAAGATCACGACGTCGAACCAGCGTCCCGGCGGCAGCACCGACGCGACCACCAGCGGCGACATCGCCCAGGCGGGCTTGGCCGCGGTCAGCGTCTCGGCTGCCTTGGGCAGCAGGTCACGCAGCGGACGGTGGCGGCGGGACTTGCCTGCCTCGGCACGCACCAACGCTTCCTGGTCGGGATGGTCGGCCAGCACCTCGCGCAGCCGTCGCCCCGCCCCGGCCCGCACCCGTTCCGCACTGGCGCGCAGGTGGGCGTGGTCGGCGGCGACGTACTCCCGCGCCACCCGTTGCAGCTGGGCCCCGTCGTGAGCGCCGTAGCGCGGGTCGCGGACGATGAGGTCCTCGGACAGCGAGGTCCACCAGACGAACTCGAGCTCGGCGGCGACGTCGTCCGGCCCCACACCTCGGCGGGCGAGGTCGTCGACGAACGTTCCCATGCCGGCCTCGCGCAGCGCGTCGAGCGTGCCGAGCACCTGGGGCACGACGGTGAGACGGTCGGGGCGCGCGTCGAGCTCGGCCAACCGCTCCTGCAGCTCCACGAGGGTGGCGGCGAAGAGGTCGCCGCCGCGGTGGGTGGCCGTGAGCCGCTCGGACAGCCAGGCCAGGTCCGAGGCGACGGAGGCGTACGCCGTGCGCGCCCGGTCGAGGTCGACCGGGATCTCGGGCCGGCCACCGGCGCCGGCCATCTGCTGCCAGGCCATCCGCTGGACCTGGGCGTCGAGGAGCGCCGCGTGCAGGTCGGGCGGCGGCGGGCCGGGGCGCAGCAGCGAGCGGGCCTGGCGGCGCAGTCGCCAGCGCGAGTACCAGCCCAGCGTCTCGCCGTTCGCGTCGCGCTGGCCCTTGGGGCCGGTCGCGGCGACGAGGTCGCCGAGGGGGATGTCGAAGATCTCGGGCCGGAAGACCTCGAGCGTGTCGCGGACCCGGCCCACCGAGTCGAGCACGTTGCCCCAGTCGCCTACCCGGTCGGCCTGCGGCAGGCTGACGTCGGAGAAGACGTCGTGCATCGTCTGCTCGACGTCCTGCAGCCCACCCTGGCTGAGCCGGCTGGTGATGTCGCGGGCGCGGACCGCCTCCTCAGAGGTCGCGATCCGGGCGCCGAACCACGGGTCGGTCCCCTCCTGCGTCGACCAGGCGCCCAACGAGGCGGCCTCGGTCAGCTGGCGGCCGAGCTCCTGCACCCGCTGGCGGTCGAGGCCGGCGAGCTGTTCGCCACGCACCCGGACCCGCGAGGTCGGCGGGTGGGCGAGGCTGCCCAGGGTCGAGATCGCCGCTTGCGCCTGGTGTGCGGAGACGCCCCATGGCTGCCGCACCTCGTGCAGCGCGGCGGAGTGCTGGACGAGAGTGGCGCGCCGGTCGACGAGAGCCTGCTCGATCTCACTCGTGTCGGGGTCCTGCGACTGGGTGCCGCGATCGAGGGCGGCGCCGAACTCCTGCGCGATCCGCCGCTTGTTGCTCGCGCCGTCATAGGCGTCGAGGACGAGGTCGCCCAGCCCCACGCCGTCGAGGCGGGACAACACCGCGTCGATGGCCGCACGCTTCTCCGCGACGAACAGGACCCGCTTGCCCTCCCCCGCGAGGCTGGCGATGAGGTTGGCGATGGTCTGCGACTTGCCGGTGCCGGGCGGGCCCTTGATGACGAGGTGGGCTCCGGAGCGGACCGCGTCGATCGCCGCCTGCTGGGTGGAGTCGGCGTCGAGGATGAGCAGCTCGTGGGCCGGGTCGGAGTCGGCCGGCGAGTCCGGCACCGATGTCCGCACCGCACGGAGGGCACCGGGATCACCCGCCAGGGCGGCCACGACATCGTGGTCGGCCAGCGAATCTCCTTGTGCCGCAAGGTCGGCCACCATCGGCAGCTTGGCATAGGAGAACGTGCCGACGACCAACCGCGGCGACACGGAGAACTCCGGCACCGACGCGCAGAGCTTGGCCAGCTCGGCATAGACGGGGTGCGGGTCGAAGCCGCCGCTGGCGTTGGACAGCTCCTCCAGCGCGCCGGTGTCGAACTCCAGACCCTGCTCGGAGCGCAGGTAGTGCTCGAGGACGGGGTTGAACTCGACGTCGTTGCCCAGGTCGAGGTCGAAGTCCTCGCGCGCGGCGCCGGTCGGCTTGAGCACGCAGGACCGGAGCAGCACCGGGGCCGCCGGGGCGCGTGACGCACCGCGGACGGACCAGCTCGCCATGCCGATCGCGATGAACCCGGCCGCGATGCCGCGCTCCTCCGACAGCTCGAGGGTCTTGGCGCGGATGGTGCGCGCGCGGCGGCGGGCCTCGTCGAGGGCTGCCGGTTCGCGGACGAGGTCGGAGAGCCGGGTCGGACGGCCGGCCATCAGCATGGCCAGCCCGCCCGGGTGGGCGGTGGTGAGGTCGAGGGTGCCGCTGGGCAGGTCGCGGTACCACAGCAGGGTGTTGCGACCGCCGAGGTCGACGAGGTGCCGCTGCCAGACCTTGACCGCCTCCGCGACGCGGGTGCCGCGCGGGTCGGCGTCCGGCTGGGGCACGTCCTCCTGCTGGGTATGCCGGTCTGGCGGGAGCGCGTCGCCGCTGGGCTGCGGCGCTGCTGGGGTCTCGTCGGTCGGCGGGGTCACCCAAGCAGGCTAACCAACCTGGTCGTCCTCCCGGTCAGGCAACACGGCCTCGGGGAGGACGGGGTCCGGCGAGACGGAGGTGCTGCCACCCGCACCCGAGCGATCCACCCGGATGAGGAGGGATGCCACGGCCACGATCGCGGCGAGACCGGCGGCACCGGCACCCAGCACGGCATACCCGAGCTGGCCGACGACCACGCCCGCGAGCGCACCGCCGCCCCCGGCGGCCAGGCCCATGACGAGGTCGGAGGCGCCCTGGGCGCCGGCGCGTTCGGCGAGCGGCACGGAGGTCACGACGAGGGTCGAGCCGGCGACGAGGGTGAACGACCAGCCGAGGCCGAGCAGGAAGAGCCCGACGGCCAGACCGGTGGACCAGCCGATGGGTGCCTGGGCGGCGAGCAGCCCGGCGACGACGAGGATGACCGCGCCGACAAGACCGCACGTCCGCCCACCCCACCGGTCGACCGCCAGACCGGTCAGCGGCGAGAACGCGAACATGCCGAGCACGTGGATGCTGATCACCAGGCCGATGATCCGCAGGCTGGCCCCACCGTGGTGCATGTGCAGCGGCGTCATCACCATCACGCTGACCATGACGGTGTGCCCGAGCGCCATCGTGACCAGGCCGAGCAGGGCGCCGGGATGCGCGAGCAGGGTGCGCCAGCCGCGGACGATGGAGCCGTGCTGCCGTTCGAGCGGTTCGGTGGCGACCGCGGCGGCACGCTCGCGGGCGAGGAGCAACGGGTCGGGTCGCAGCCGGGTGAACAGCAGCACCGCGCCGAGCACGAGACCTGCGAGCGAGAAGACATAAGGACCAGTGAGTGCCGGGATCCCGAGGAACCTCGCCACCGGCTCCCCCGGACCCGCGAGGTTCGGCCCGAACACCGCGCCGATCGTCGTCGCCCACACCACGGTGGACAGGTCGCGCCCGCGGTGCGACTCGTCGGCGAGGTCGGCCGCGGCATACCGGGCCTGGCTGTTGGCCGCGTTGGACCCGCCGAACATGGCGGCACCGACGAGGAGCAGCGGGAAGTTGCGGATCGTGCCCGCGACGATCATGGTGAGCGCCCCGACGATGCCGATGGCGTAGCCGACCAGCAGACCTGGCCGACGTCCACGCGCGGCCATGACGTGGGCCATCGGGATGGCGATGAGTGCGCCACCCAACACCTGAAAGGTGCCCCCGAGCCCGGCGAGGTCGGCGACGCCACCGACGTCCTCGGCCAGCAATGGGCCCACGCCCGCACCGGCGGACACGCCCACGCCGACGAGGATCTGGGTGCCGATCAGGGTGCTGATGGTGCGTCGCTGGACAGACCGGTCGGGAGCGTTCTGCGCGGCGCTGGGCATCGGGTCAGTATGCCGCCCGCTCCAGACACCGGCCGCCCCCCGGCAGCAACCTTTGCTAGCAAAGGTTGGCGAACTGGGGACAGGTTGCACCCTGTCCGCGAACCAGCAACCTTTGCTAGCTGTACTGACCGGAGACGTTGGTTGAGTGGGTGTGATCCGCTGATCTGATCAGTGGCGCGGGGAGGGCCTCCCGCGGTGGAGTGGAACTGCCTAGGTATCCGCTTCACGAACAGGAGGCCCTCGTGTCCCACGCTAACGCTGCTCTGACCCCTCGTGCCCGGCTCAAGGTCGCCAAGTTGGTGGTCGACCGCCATGTTCCGGTGGCCGAGGTCGCTGCCCGGTTCCAATGCTCCTGGCCGACGGTCAAGCGGTGGGCCGACCGGTATGCCGCGGGCGAGCCGATGACGGACCGGTCCTCGCGCCCGCGCACGATGCCGGCCAAGACCGACCTGTGCGTGACGCGCCGGATCGTGTCGTTGCGGCTGCGTAAGCGGCTCGGGCCGGTCCAGCTCGCCTCGTTGACCGGGGTCGCACCCTCGACCGCGCACCGGGTGCTGACCCGGTGCCGGCTCAACCGGCTGTCCCATGTGGACCGGGCCACCGGGGAGCCGGTGCGTCGCTACGAACACCCCTACCCCGGGGCGATGATCCACGTCGACGTCAAGAAGCTCGGCAACATCCCCGACGGCGGCGGGTGGCGGTTCGTGGGACGCCCCCAGGGCTTCCGGAACCGGGCTGCGACCCCGGACAAGCCCAAGAACACCCGGCACAACCCTCAGCTGGGCCACGCGTTCGTGCACACCGTGATCGACGACCACTCCCGAGTCGGCTACGCCGAGGTCCACGATGACGAGACCGCCGCTACCGCGGTCGCGGTCCTTCGCCGGGCAGTGGCCTGGTTCGCCGAACGCGGCGTCAGCATCCAGCGCGTGTTGTCCGACAACGGATCCGCCTACCGATCCTTCGCCTGGGCCGACGCCTGCGGCGAGCTGGGCATCAAGGTCAGCAAGACCCGCCCCTACCGCCCACAGACCAACGGCAAGATCGAGCGCTTCCACCGCACCCTGGCCGACGGGTGGGGCTACGCCCGCTGCTACGAATCAGAAGCCGAGCGACGCGCTGCCCTGTCAGGATGGATCCACGAGTACAACCACCACCGACCCCACACCGCCTGCGAGAACAAGCCACCCATCACCCGCTTGACCAACCTGTCCGGTCAGTACAGCTAGCAGAAGTTCCTGCGAGCCCACCGAAGGAGTCGCCCGGCCCCCTGACCGGGCGGCCCCTCAGGTGGCGTTGGTGACCGTCAGCGTCGAGATGCCGGTGGCGGTGAAGGCGATGCTGACCGTCTCGCCGTTGTTGATCGAGATGGTCAGCGGCGTCGGAGTAGTACCGGCGCCGGCCGCGACGGTCGCGGTGCTCGTCGCCCCGGACCTCGTGGCGGTGACGAGGAGTGCGGTCGGAGTCGTCGCCGGGTTGCCCCAGGTGTCGAGCAGGCTGGCCGTGGCCACCCAGTCGTGCTTGCCGTTCTGGCCGGGGTTGCTGGCCGTGCACGACCGGGCCGTGGCCGGGTCGGTGAGCGCCGGGCAGGTCACGGTGACCGCGATCAGCTTGCTGGTGACCGCGCTCAGGACGAAGTTCTTGGCGACCCCCGCTGTCACGGTGGCTGTGGCGGTGCCGGTGACGGCGCCGGTGGTCGGCGTCAGGGTGGCGCTGCCCGCGGAGTAGAGGGTGACCGACACCGAGGCGACGCCGCTCGCGAACGTGGCGTTCGCGGGGAGGACGGCGGCCTTGCCGGACGGGCTCGCGGCCACTGCTGCCCAGGTCAGGGCCTTGCTCCCGGTGTAGGCGGTGTCGACGCTGCCGTCGCACTTCTTCGCCGTGAGGGTGACCGTGGCGGCCGCGCCGGCGGTGATGGCCGGGGCGCTCACCGTGTAGGTGTCCGCGCTGGTGCAGCCGGTGGTGCCCGATGTGGCGGGAGACGTGGCGACCCACGAGCCGAGCGTCGCCACCACGATGTAGCTGTAGGTGGTGCTCGCGGAGAGCCCGGCGTCGGTGCAGGACCAGGGCGTGGCACTGGGGGTGCAGACGGTGGTTGCTCCGCGCTTGACGGCGTACGTGGTGGATGGCACCTGACCGCTGGGCAGCGTGCCACTGACGACGAGGGAGCTGGCGGTCGGCGTGCCGACCGAGGGAGCTGCAGGAGTCACGAGGGACCGTGCTGTCGCGGTGGTGCTGCCGGAACCCATCACCGACCAGACGGCATACGCAGGGATGGCGCCGAGGGCGACGCACACGGCGGCCGCGAGCAGGACGCGCGCGGGGCGGCGGCCGATGGCGCGACGGGTCACGCGGGCAGCGCGTGGGCCGCGGGCGTTCGAGTGGCGGGAGGGCCGCCGGGTGGTGTTCACGGCAGCCGTCCGTTGGCACGAAGAGGAATGGTGAAGGTGGCGCCCTGGCAGTTGGACGACGAGGCGGTGGTCATGCTGACGCCGTTGACGACGTTGAGTGAGGCGTTGCCACCGGCCGGCACGACGAGGGAGGTGGTGGCCGGCATGGAGACGGTGACGCCGGGCGTGCTGCAGCCGGCGCTGGCCGTGACCGCGCCGGCGAGCGCGAGGGACTCGACCGTGACCGGTGCGGTGTTCGGGTTGCTGACGGTGACGAGGACGTCGGCCGAGGCTCCCGGGTACAGGGTGCCGCCTACCGTGGCAGTGACGCCCAGCGCCTGAGGGGCGCCGCTCGCGGCGCTACCGGTGCCGGCCCCGAGGACCGACCACGCGGCATACGCGATGCCCGCGGCCATGACGAGGGCGGCGGTCCCGATGCCCGCGGAGACGAGGCGGCGCGTCCAGCGCTGGTGCGCGGTCACGAGTTGCTGTTGCCCTGTCCCTGAGTGGCCAGGCCACCGAAGGAGAGCGGGAAGGAGACGTTCTTGCAGCCGTCCTGCGAGGTGGCCGTGTCGAGCATCATGATCGTGAGGGGGATCGTGATGCTGGCCTTGCGCGGCACGAGGTAGGTGCGCGACCCGGGCTTGGTCGACTGGTAGCTGCTGACCACGAGGTTGGTGGTACCCGAGCAGTTGTTGTTCGCGTCCTGCGGCGTGGCCGTGAGCTCGAGGATCTTGTAGGCCACCTCGTCCGGGTTGGTGACCTTCACCTGCAGGGTCTGCATCTGGCCGGGACGCAGCTGGCTGACGCTGCCGACGGCAGCGAACGGGGCGTGTCCGGGCGGGCTCTGCGCCAGCGCGGCGCCGCTGCTCTGCACCAGGCGCAGCGCGCCCGGCCGGGGCTCCGGATCGGCCCGAGTGAGCCAGATCCCGCAGCCGCCGAGGAGACCCAGGAGCACCACGACACCGATGGCAACCGCGAGGGTGCGGCGCTGACGTGGCGTGGTGGCCATGAAGGTGTTCTCCCGAGATGGTGGTGATGGCCGGCGTTGGCCTGGCTGGACGAGCGGGTCGAGCTGATCGAGCGGGTCGAGCGGGTCGAGCGGGTCGAGCGGGTCGAGCGGGTCGAGCTGATCGAGCTGGTGGGGCGGGGCGACCTGCCGCCCGGTGGCATCGGGGGGTGACACCACCGGGCGGGGATCAGGCCCCCGACGTCACGCTCAGTTGCTGGAGAAGACCAGCGGAACGGTGACGCCCTTGCAGTTGTCCTGGTTGGTGGACAGGTTGTTCATCTTGATGGTGGCGGTGCCCCAGGCGCCGACGCCGGTGCCGCTGGCGATCTCGCCGTTGTTGGCAGCCGGCGCGGTGACGGTGAAGTCGTCAGCCGTGCACGGGAGGGTCGTGCCGACCGACCAGGTGGGGTCGACCGCGACGGTGACCTGCTGGATGTAGACGTCGCCGCTGTTGGGGTTGTCGAAGTTGCCGGACACGTTCTGGGCCGGGCCACCCGGGTAGAGGCCAGCGACAGCAGGGCTGGTGGCGTGGATGGTGACGCCGACGACGTCGCCGGTGGCGGCCGAGCCGGTGCCGGAGCCCGTGGTGCTCCAGTAGGCGAAAGCGACCCCGCCGACGATGAGGGTGAGGGCTGCACCGGTGGCGACAGCTGCGGCGCGCTTGCGAGAGAACTGCATTTGGAGGATCCCCTTGTTCGTGACTGGTGGCCGGCCTGATGCGTGGCCCCTGTGCTGAGTTGATCGTGTCGAACAGGGCGTAGGGGGCACATCCGCCGACATGTCCCCCTGAAAGGGTCATAGGACCTACTGGATATCCCCCGTTTGAGTCTAGGTTTGGTAAAAAGCGCCACGCGATACGTGTGGATGGTGTAGGCGTTTTGGGTTTTCAGCCAGAGGCCCATCGCTGGTTTCGACAGCGATGGCCAGGGGCCGACGACGTCGCCCGGCCCGACACAGAGGACCGCCCCCTCGCTTGGTGGCGAAGGGGCGGTCGGGTCTGCCTGGCGGTCGTGACGCCGGGCAGTCTGTGGGACCGGCGCTGCTGGGCGCCGGTCAGGTGGTGGCTAGCTGAGGTCCTTCAACGGCATGTATGCCGTGTTGATGCAGCCCGCGGCCTTGCCCACCTTGGCCAGGCCGGCCCGGTCGCCGGAGTAGAAGAGCGAGGGGGAGGTCGTCCGGATGGAGGGGTACATCTGCTGGTGGGTGTCACTGACGTGCTGGAGGCCGACGGCGTGGCCGAGCTCGTGCGCCAGCAGGTTGGTGCGGCGTAGCCCGGTGCCGGTGCCGCCCTTGGTCTGCTTGATCATCTGCGGGGTGTCGATCACGACGAACCCGCGCTGCGCGGCGACCGTGTAGGTGGTCCTGCCGCTGACCGTGCGCGAGACCCAGCCGTAGTAGAGACCGCCCTGCCCGAGCGTGGAGCCGGCGAGCGAGTAGTTGGTCCTGGAGGGCGTCGTGAAGGCGACGACCAGCTCGGCCGACTGCTTCGCCATCGACCCGACCCTGAGGCACCTCGGTCGTGGTCCCCTTGTAGGTGAAGACGAACTTGGTGTTCAGGGCGACCTTTGCGACGGCCGCCTTGGTGTCCGCGAGGACCGCGGACCGCTGCGCGCTCGGCACCGCCGCCAGGTTGACCTTGTAGGTGATGGTCTTCTGGCAGCCGTTCCAGCGGACCACCTGCTTCGTCCCGTTCGGCAGTGACGCATACGTCAGCTTGTAGGTCGCGAGGGCACCATCCGCAGTCTGCGGCGCCACAGCGATCGCCCCGACGGTCACCGCGACCGGGGCGAGGGCAACGCCGAGGATGGCGATGGGTTTGCGCATATGTCGATCCTCCGAATGGGCGCCGCGGGGGCGACGCTCTGCACCATGCAACGTAGGGAGGCACGTCATTCGGTGGAGGCCAAAATGGCTCGCTATCGTCCATTTGGATGAGGTTGACCTGACCGGTCGGTGGTGGGTCCCTGTTCAGCGGACCCGCAGGGCTGAGCCCGTCGCACTCTCGAAGGTCTCGCGGTCGACCCGGACGAGGCTCCGCAGCACGGCCTCGGGGCTGGTCACGAAGTCGCGGCTCGGCAGCAACTGCTGGCCCCGCTCGAGCCCGTTGACCGAGACCGCGCTGCCGTCGCTGTAGACGAGGACGGCGAAGGAGACGGACCGGGGGTAGCTGCCGTACTGCCCCACCCGCGTGTAGCTGCGCTGCTCGGCACCGTTGACCGTGCCCTCGACGCGGCAGAGATAGTCGAGGGTGTCCGTGCACGGCCCGACTTCGGTGTACATCGTGACGAAGATGGCAGCACCTCGCGAGAGGTACTTCAGGTAGGCGCTGTGACCCTGCTCGGTGAAGGTGCGACGGTTCTCGGTGATCCACACGCTCTTGAAGTCGTCGCGCCGCCATTCTGCGAACGGCGCATCGGCAGTGCGGCCCTCGAACAGCACGAGAGGCAGCTGGGCGACGATCCGGCTGGCCCGAGCCCGTTCCACGCCGATCCCGACACCGGCGATCCCCACGACCAGGGCCGCGACTGCCGCCACGGCGATGAGCAGGCGACGACGTCCCGCTGCGCTGTTTCCCCAGGCGAACGCCAGCGGACCAGCGACCAGCACCGCGACGGCCACCGGAAGACCGGCGGCAGGCGGCAGGTCGGCCTCGGACATCGCCGCGACACCGCTCACCGCGACCGCGAACACGGTCAGGCCCACTGGAATCCCCAGCGCCAGCGCGACCGGGACGACCCGGCGCCCGGGTGGGAAGGCGCGTCGGGCGGCGAGCACCAGACCTGCGACGTAGGAGACGGCAAAGACGACCACACCAGCGACGAGGCCAAGGAGGATCGCACCCAGCTCCGACCAGTCGTCACGGTCCGACGTGCTGCCCGAGAAGCTCGCGAACGCGACCAGGGCACCGCCCAGGACGCTCGCGACGGCGGCCCCCAGGAGCGCGAGGAGCGGCCACGCAGCCGCGGGCATGCCTGAGGTATGCCGCGTGCTCGCCACGGGCGCGTCGGGCGCCGCGGTCGCGTCGGGCGGCGCGTCGGGCTCCGGCGCCGTGGGCGGCGGCCCATACCGGAGCTGTGAGTGGTCCCCCTGATCGCTCATGGACGCATGGTGCCCGCTGGCGCCGCCTGCTCGTGCGCCATTGCGGGAGGTCGACCCGAAAGTCGCAGGATGCCCTCGCAGGCACGGCGAGCGACGTCGAGCCGGGAAAACCGCTGGTTCCGGGGTTGGGGCCAGGCCCCCACGACAGCGATCGGCCCCCGGGCGTGCTGCTGCCCGGGAGCCGATCGGTCCGTCCTGGCTCAGCCGACGGCGGTCACCACGAAGCTGATGTAGTGGTTGTCGCTGCCGTCGGCACTACGCACGTCGAGCTGGACACTCCCGTTGCCGGTGTTCGGCCCGCAGAGGTTCTGGTCGATGATCATCGGGCCCCCTGGCACCAGGGCCTGGACCATCGGGATGGGACATCCGTTGCCGACACCGGACCCCGTGGGGAACGTCCCGGCCGGGATGTGGATCGACCACGATCCCGGGCCGTTGTGGGTCACGGTGAAGGCAGCCGTGCCCGACCAGATCGCAAGGCTGGCCCCCTGGAACTCGCCGGCAAAGGTCTTGGGAGCGTCCACGCCCGCGGGTCCCTGAGGACCGGTGGGTCCGGCAGGTCCGGTCGCGCCAGTAGCACCCGTGGCGCCGGTTGCGCCGGTTGCGCCGTTCGCCCGTCGCGCCTTGTGGACCGGCGGGCCCCTGGGGGCCGACGGGTCCGGTCTGGTTCCAGGCGAGGGTCTTCTCGGGGTTGCGGCACTTGGTGCCCGCTGCGACGACCCGGAGGTTGCCGTTGGTCTTGTTGTAGCAGGCGTGGATGATTCCGTCGGAGCCCGGGATGAGGCCGGCGGCGTAGGCCGTGCCCCCAGAAACCCCCAGGCCGACAACGGCGGCGACAGCGATGATGGCGGTTCGTTTGGTAATACGCACAGTGGTCCCTCTCCTTGGCACAACAACCTGAGGAATGGCAGGAGTGAGTGAGGGCCCCACGACAGCCCCGCTCAGAAGTGGATCAGGGTCGGTGTCCCGTCCGATCCGTCGATGACGCCCAGCATGATCCCGACGCGTGCTGGTGCGTTGGCTATTTGTCGTTTCTTGACGTTCGGCTGTGACTGGTGCGTCGACAGGCGGCCATCGCGCCGTTTGTCACCGATATTCGTGGTCCTTGTCCGGACGTATGCCGTTGGGTCGGGACAGTGCCGCGCGTCCTGCTTGCACTTTCAAGCTACGTAAGAAGTAGTTCGTCGACGAGTTCAGCCATGGCCCACGCCCCATCGGTGGTGTTGGACACCACCGTCCAGGTGAGGGCTGCGGACGGGTCGTGGACGCTGCGAAACCCGACCCCGGCATCGCAGCCGTCGAGCATGACCACGTCCCGGTCCGGGTAGAGCCAGAAGCCGAGGCCGTACCGGCGTGACTCCGCTGGCACGTCGCTGCGTGGCCGCACCATCTCCTGCACCCACCTCATGGGGACGATGCGGCCATCGAACAGGGCGGCCCAGAACCGGTGGAGGTCCTCGACGGTCGAGTAGATCCCCCCATCGCCAGTGCCCATGACAGGTAGGTGCAGCACATTGGTGCGAAACCCATCGGTCGCCAGGTAGCCGCGGGCAGCCCCAGCGGGCAGCTCGTCGCTGCGCAGGTAGTCCGTGTCGCTCATGGTGGCGGGTCGGCACACCTTCTCCGCCACCAGGGTGCGGAAGGGCGTGCCGGTCAATCGCTCGGCGATGAGCGCGAGGATGACGTAGCCGCTGTTGTTGTAGGAGAACCTGTCGCCCGGCGAGAACTTCGGCGGGGTTCCCTGCAGTGCGGCGACGTAGTCCTCTGTCGTTGCAAGCTGGTGGACGGGCACACGCAGGACGTAGTCGGAAGGGTCGAAGTCGG
This sequence comes from uncultured Actinomycetota bacterium, assembly GCA_963740865.1. Lineage (GTDB taxonomy): Bacteria > Actinomycetota > Actinomycetes > Actinomycetales > Dermatophilaceae > Pedococcus. The sequence continues at coordinate 207,349 of CAVUGH010000002.1, read as the reverse complement.
CCTCCTCGTCGATGTAGTCCCCGATGCCGGAGCGGTGGGCGAGCAGGTGTTCGATCGTCACGCGCTCGTCGATCTCGGGCAGGCTGTCGCCCAGAATCGATCGGGCCGAGGTGCTCAGGGACAGCCGGCCCTCGTTGATGAGCGCAACGACTGTCAGCGCAGTGAATCCTTTGCAGCCGCTGGCGAGGCCGAACTGTGTGGTCAGGGTGTTGGGCACCCGGAAGGCTCGTTCTGCGAAACCGAACGACTGGGCAACCTCGGTGCCGCCAGCACGATCCACCCGGACCACACCCGAGAAGCGGTGCTCGGCCGCCCACTGGGAAATTGCCTCCGCAGGCTGCTTCATCACCTGAACCTAGTGGACGGCGTACATCCCGGCGCATGCTCAGTCGGCGTTGGGTTCGGCGCGCACTGCACACGCCGACGAGCCGTTCCCTGGGCTGCCCTCTGGAGACCGAGTACGTGAACGGACTCCACAGACCTTGAGCGTGCGCAGTGACTACGAGCCAGATTGCCCCGTTCCCGTGCCCACCTTGAGGTCGGCTAACCTTCCTCACACATGGCGTACCGGTAGCAGGGTTCCAGCGAGGGTTTCAGCCATGCCCCGCCCTCGTAGCTCAGGGGATAGAGCACCGCTCTCCTAAAGCGGGTGTCGGCAGTTCGAATCTGCCCGAGGGCACCACGACGGTTTCGCAGGTCAGGGACCCGCGGAGCATCGGACCTTTCAAGCCGACCAGCGCCTGGGACTTCGATCCGCACTCGCCCAGGATGGGACCGCCCAGCTCGCAGCGAAAATGGCCTTGCGCGTCGGGCGCCGCCGGCCGACTCATCCCAGGCGACCTGTGTGCTCCCCGGGCCACGCAAACTGGCTACCGGCTACGCATCTCTCGAACGAAGATCCAAATGAGCCATAGGCCACCCGTCACAAGGGTGAGAATCGCATCGAAGACGAAGTTCAAGAAGCCATAGCGCTTGCGGGCCACGGTAGACCTTTCGAGAGTCGCGACGCGCTCGACAGATCAGATGCCGCGTGCGCGCTCGACCCCTGCCGAGCGGCGGCCATCGTCGCACGTGGCGACCGTGAAGCAGGTCCTGCTCGCGGCAATCCTGGGGTTCACGCCCCGAACTTGCCAAAGGCCGTCGAGGCGAAATGCATCGTTCGCCGCGCCCGCTACGCGGCTACTCGACGATTTACGTAGGGCCGGTGTCTGGGCAGACTCGGTCCAGGTGATCGGCGGACAGCTCTCCATGCGGCTGCCCACCAGCTGTGGTGTGGCTCACTATCGGTCTGCGGTCCGTCGGTCACCGTGACGAGGCGCGGCTCAAGAAGGGACTGCCCTGCTCGTAGTAGCAATGCCCACCTCGCCGTCCACATCGGAACGAGCACAGGCGGGAGAAACACATGGAGCACGTCATCATCGGGGTGGATCCCCACAAGCTGTCGGCCACCATCGAGGTCGTCGACCATCACGAGAAGCTCCTGGGCTCGGGACGGTTCACCACCGACCAGGCCGGGTACACCGCGATGCGCAAGTACGTCGCCGGGTGGCCTAACCGGGTGTGGGCGGTCGAGGGCAGCAACGGCGCTGGCCGGCCACTCGCCCAGCGACTCCTCGAAGACGGCGAACAGGTCGTCGACGTCCCCGCCAAGCTCGCCGCCCGGGTCCGGCTGTTCGACACCGGCCACAACCGCAAGACCGACGCCCACGACGCGCACTCGATCGCGGCCGTCGCGGTCCGCACCACGACCCTGCGGATGCTGCACCTCGACGGGGAGCTCGAGGCGCTGCGGATGCTGGTCGACCGCCGTGAAGCACTGACCCGGCGCAGGGTCCAAACCGTCGACCGGCTCCAAGCGCTGCTGGCGAAACTCCTTCCAGGACAAGGCAAACGCGACATCACCACCGGTCAGGCCAAGACCATGCTGGCCTCGGTGCGCCCACGCGACATCGCCGGGAAGACCCGCCGCCGGATCGCCGCGGAGGAGCTGGCCGAGCTGGTCGCGGTCGAGGCGAAGATGAAGAAGGCCACCGCCGAGCTCAAGGCGATCGTGCTCGCCCGCGGCTCACACCTGATGGACCTGCACGGCGTCGGACCCGTCGTCGCAGCCCGGGTCCTGGCCGACGTCGGGGACGTCGCCCGGTTCGCCGACCGCAACCGGTTCGCGTCCTGGACCGGCACCGCGCCCCTGGACGCCTCCTCCGGTGAGCAGACCCGGCACCGGCTCTCCCGGGCCGGGAACCGGCGGGTCAACCACATGATCCACATCGCCGCGATCAGCCAGATCCGGCTCGACACCGATGGCCGGGCCTACTACCGGCGCAAGCGAGCCGACGGCAAGAGACCTCTCGAAGCCCTTCGCTGCCTCAAGCGCCGGATCTCCGACGCCATCTTCCGACAGCTGGTCGCCGATGCCACAGCCGCCCGGCTTGAGGGCGTGGACGCGGGTCCGGGAGGGCACCGCGGGGCGACTCAAGAATCCAGCGCGGCCGGCTCACACCCGCACACCGGCACTTCGGATCAGCCACTTCCCGGACCCGCACCAACGACGCTACGCCGCACCGTCACGGCGCGGAAGAGACAGCTCGACCCGATCAGTTGACAACAGAAGGGAGCCGATAAGACGCACGCTGATCGCGGCAGTAGCGTGCGCTCCGGCAGCCAGTTTCTCGTGGGGCTTTGAAGCCACCTGCGAGCCGATGTCACCTGGAGTGGCTGAGCGTGGATCGCTGTTGGAGACGTCGCGACGCAAATGCGGTCGATGCCCGAGGTGTGCCCTCGGCGGGTCCACGCTTAAGTGAAGGGCACGGCGATGATCAGCGTGCACATCCCGAATGTGGTTGTCAGGCCGAGTGCACGCAGCGGTGAGAAGGTCTCCGCGAACCAGGGAAGCGCTGGCCAGTTCCGGACCATCTCGAACACGCCAGCTGCGAGCAACGCGACCCCCACGAACCACGCGACAATGGGCATGGTGACCCAGTTCACCGTGACCCACGCCATGGCGACCCCGGTGAGCGCCGCGGCAAAGCGCGCGAGCATGCGGGAGCGGTCACGATCGGTCGCCGGGCCATGCCTGCGCCAGGCGTTGATCGTGAACGCCGAGATGAGCCAGAGGATCGCGACCAACTGCCACTCCTCGAGCAGCAGCGCTGCAAGCGAGAAGGTGGCACTGGCCCAGAGGAACCGCGTCCTCAGCACCGCTCGTGCTCGCTCACGAAGCCCTCCCTTCGAGCGGAGTATCGCGGCAATGAGCGCTACCGCGAGACCGACAAGGACGCCAGTCGGTGCGCCGAGCAGCATTGAGATGATGACGGTGAGGACAATGACGTCCATCAGTGCTCCCCGACGAGCAGTGTCAGCGCGGCCTGTTCAACGGACGCCTTCGTGTTCGAGAGGATGATGACCGCCCGGTTGTTGGCCAGGTCCAGGGCGATGGCGGCACAGAACCCTCCGGTGGCGCCGCCATGGCTGGTGACTGTCTGTCCGGCGACGGTGTTGGTGTTCCAGGCGTATCCGATCCGTGTGCCATACCCGTCATCCCATCGTGGGGTTAGCGCGTCCATACCGGGTGCGGTGCCGTCAAGCAGTGCCTGCGCATACCGAACCATGTCTTCGGCGGTCGAGTGGATGCCGCCTCCCGGAGCCGACCCGTACAGCGTCCAGGCCGGTGCGTGCTTGCCGTCTTCGCTGTAGCCGGTGAGGACATGGCTCGGCAGGTTCTCGGTGGTGACGGGCACGGTACTGGCAGACATGCCCAGCGGCCCGAAAATGCGCTGACGCACCAGTTCCTCGTAGGTCATTGAGCTGTTCGCTGCGAGCGCCTGCCCGAGCAGTGCGGTGCCCAGGTTGGAGTAGTGGACCGTGCCGCGTTGGCTCAGTGTCACCGTCCGTGCCTGTGCGATGACCTCGTCGACGTCCTGCACGAAGGGGTCACGGTGAGGGTTTGCGAGAAACAGCAACTCTTCTTGGAAGCTGAGTGTTGCTGTACGCGGCAGCCCGGAGCGGTGGCTGGCAAGCTCGGCGAGCGTCACGTCGGCCGCGGGCGCATCCGCCAGCGGCAGAAATGCGCCCAGTGTCGATTCGGCTGTCACGTCGCCCCGCTCGATGGCGTCGGCGAGCAGCAGCGAGGTGAAGGTTTTGGTCACTGAGCCGATCTCGTACACGGTGTCGCTTTCGGCCCCGAAGTTTGCATACGACACGGTGTCGCCGTCCACGACCGCGATGCTGACCCGGTCGAGTGCCCCGTCCAGGTGTGGCAGTGCCACAGCGGCCAGTTTGGAGTCGCCAGTCACCTTGGTGGAGAGCGACGGCGGGACTGGCCGGAAGACCGTGCCAATGAGAGCGACGCTTAGGGCGAGCACGGTCGCCACGGCGATCGTCGCGCGCCGGGAGGGGCCCGCGATGGGCACTGCCACTTCATGAGGGGTGCCCAACGTTGCCAGGACGCGCCAAGGGTGCATGACTGCTGCGCGAGCCAGTTGCTGGGTGATTGATGTTCCGCGTGGCGGCGCGAGTGGGGCGTTACGGTCTTTCGGACGTTTGGAGAACATCGCGGCTTCCTCTCGTGGTACTTGCGGGGTGCGGGTCTGTCGGCCGAACCTCGGCCGGTGGCTGGATGCGTCGTGGGAATTTGCTCACGGTGTTCCGGGTCGCTGACGGCGCCCTGACGCCCGCTCTGCGCGACGGGCGAACTGTGCGTCACCGGAGGGGAAGGCCGTCCGAATCCGGCACGACACGGACGGCGATCAGGACGGCATCGATCAGTGCCCAGACTCCAAGCCCACCGATCGTGAGGAGCTTGGCAAGCCCTAACCCGGTGTAGCCGAGGTAGAACCTGTCGATCCCGAACACCCCCAGGAAGGCGGAGAGGACGACCGCGACCACCCAGTTTCTGTCGGAGTACAGCCAGGGCAGCTCCTTCGCTTCGAACCACTGTCCGCCGCCGGCGTTGCGGACAAGTGTCGTAGGCCTGATTTGTCGTGCCGCTGCCATGGCACGGAGCTGCTTGAGGGTGATCGGTCCCAGCGGTTCGCCTGGACCGCTGGCCACGTACCGCTGGGAGCCAAGGGGGAAGGAGCTCAAGTCGTCGGTGGCCATGTGGTCAGCTCGCACGGATGGTGCCGTTGCCGGAGATATGCGTGGTGAGCGCGGGCGTCCCGGTGTAGCTGATGTTCCCGCTGCCGCTGAGCTGTGCGTCGAGCGTTTCAAGTGCGTTGACATGGGCGTTTCCAGAGCCATCGACCTGCACGTCGCTCGTGTGGGAGATCAGTTCCTTAGCGACGTAGTTTCCCGACCCGGCCAGCTTTACGGACTGTGTGTCCGTCGTGCCTGTGAGGTGTATGTCGCCGGAGCCGGAGAGCTCAACCGTGACTGTGGTCGCCGCAAGGCCGTCGAGGGTGGCCGAGCCGGATCCGGACACGGCCACGGTGAGGGGGCCGTCCGCGACAACGGAGCCCTGCGCGCTGCCCGAGCCGGCCACCACAAGGCCGTCCAGCGTGGGCAGCGTTAGCTCGTAGTGGATGTCACCGCTCGCGTTGTGTCCTGCACGGCTGCCGAGGACAACGGTGCCGTCTTGGCGGCTGGAGGTCAGGTTGCGGAGGGTCGTCCGGCCGGCAGTGATGCTGAGTTTCGGCGTCGGCCCGATGGTGATTGTCAAATCACCGCTGGTGCGCAAGTCAACCGCGTGGATGCCGTCTGCGGGTCGCAGCTCGGTCGCGGTCGGTCCGGGGTCAGCGAGTGCCCCGTCGTCGCCACAGCCACTCAGCAGGGTTCCTGCCAGGATGACGAGCCCGACGGTGGTAGCTGCTGCCGATTTGCCGATTCTGGGAGATCTGGTTGTGCGGTGGTGCGCCATCATCTGTTCCGTTCATTCGGCGCCCCGATCGATGTGTGGGCCGCAGTAGGTCGACCTTGTCGCGACATCGACGTTGCCCGCGTCGCCAGATGTGACACCGGGTGTCGTCGGCGAGGACGGAGTCCCGTCAACTTTCGGACGACGACGGGGTAGGCGGATGGGCATACGCTCGCGAGAGTGAGCCGACGACGAGGGTGGCCCGATCAGCAGGTTCTGACGTCCGACCTCTTCCTCGCTGCTGCCGCGGTGGTCCTCGAGGTCGCCATCGAGTTGCATTCGGTCGAGATGGACTGGTCTCTGCCGCTGCACGCCGTGCGCATCCCCGTCATCGTCGCGGTGATGCTGTTGCGACGCAGGCTGCCGCTGCTGGCGATGGTGCTGGCTGTGGGCGATGTGGTGCTGCAGGGCCAGTTGTCTGCGGCTCTGCCCATCGCTGCCTACGCGGTCACGGCCTACCACCCGCGCTGGTCGGTGCGGATCTCGGCCTTGGTGATTGCCTCGGGCGTTGTCCTCGCGGTGATGAGCGGCGAATGGCCTTTCCACAGTGCGGTCGTCGTCACTTGTTGCTTCGTGCTGTGGCCGGCGACCCTGGGCGCCTATGTCCCGGCGCGCGCCCAACTGATCCTGGCCACGACGGAGCGGGCCGAGCGCGCGGAGCGCGCCGAGCAGCTACACGCCCAACGCGCGGTGTTCGAAGAGCGGGTCCGGATCGCCGGCGAGATGCATGACGTGGTGGGTCACCGGGTCAGCCTGATGGTGTTGCAGGCCGGCGCTGCCGAAATGGCCGCGGAGGACTCCACCAAGGTGCGCCAGCTTGCCGACCAGATGCAGGCCGCGGGACGGCAGGCTCTGGAGGAGCTGCGTCAGCTGGTCGGCTTGCTGCGCACGGAGGCGCAGAGCGAGGATGTGCCGCTTGCGCCGCAGCCGACCCTTGCAGATCTGCCCGAACTGATTGAGGAGTCGCTCAGGGCGGGGATGGACGTCACGCTTCAGCCACGTGGTCAGGTTCGCATCGTGTCCGAGGTGATCGAGCGCACCGCATACCGAGTCGTCCAGGAGGCGCTCACCAACGCCGGCAGGCACGCTCCAGGGGGGCAGGTCCGTGTCACTCTCGACTACCGCCCGGATGCGCTGGCCGTGTCGGTGTTGAGCCGGCCCGGCACACGCGCCGCCAACGCCGTCCCGGGCACCGGTCACGGCCTCATCGGGCTCCGAGAGCGTGCGAAGGCAGCCGGCGGCTCTCTTCGGGCTGACCCGAGGCTCGATGGTAGCTTCGATGTCGAAGCCGTGCTCCCGACATGAGCATCCGCGTCCTGATTGTTGACGACGAGGAGCTGGTTCGGTTCGGGCTCAAGACGATCCTGGACAGCAGTGAGGACGTCGAGGTGGTCGGCGAGGCCGCCGATGGCCTCCAGGCCGTTGCGGCGGCAGCCGACCTACATCCCGACGTCGTCCTGATGGACATCAGGATGCCGCGCATGGATGGGCTCGAGGCGACCAGGCGCATCCTGGCCACCACTGACCCCCCGGCCGTGGCCATCCTCACGACGTTCCACCTCGACGAGTACGTACTGCCCGCCCTTGAGGCCGGCGCAAGCGGTTTCCTGCTCAAGGACACGCCACCGCACCAGATTCTTGCCGCCGTGCGGGCCGTAGCTGGCGGTACTGAGATGCTGTCGCCAGCGGTGACTCGTCAGCTGATCACCGACTACGTCGCCGGCCACTCGCGTCCGCGACGCGACAAAGCTCGCGAGCGCCTCAGCGTGCTGTCTGACCGTGAACTCGAGGTCCTGACTCTCATCGGCCGCGGACAGTCGAACGCACAGGCAGCACGGTCGTTGTTCGTCAGCGAGACCACGATCAAGACCTACGTGTCACGGCTGCTCACCAAACTCGACCTCACCAACCGCACTCAGGCCGCGATCCTCGGACACGAGGCAGGTCTGTTCGACCACCAGTCGCAGTGACACTGTTCCGCCACCTCGAGCGAGCGCCCACAAGGCGCCTGACTTTGTGTCGGTTCCATACGAGGTGGTCGCGGTTGCCAGTCCCGCTGTCTGTGACGGTTCGCTGACGGCAATCTGAGGGCCTCGGGACCCGCCACGGGATTGGGTGGGCATACCCTCAATCAGGACGGCTCCCGCGCTCGGGTCCACGAACTGGCAGCTGCCGGCAATCTGAAGGGTTTCGTGTACTCCTACCTCGGGATGCGTGACAGCCGACTCCCGGTCCCGGTTGCAGATCTTGTCAGGCGCCAGCAAGTAGCCGAGTACCCGACCAACTTCGCCCGGATGACACCAGAGCACCTGGACGCCATCACCACTCGCGGCGAGCAACTTACTCGCACCCTCATCGAGTTCTACTGCCCTGTGCTTGGGACGTAGGCGGTCAGGGTCACGGCTGAGGTGACCAAACCATTCGTTCGTGTTACGGCCCTCGGGGGCCTGGAGTTCGCTCCCGCTCGAGCTCAGCAGGGTGCATCTTTGTGGGCGGTGTGACGTGACCTCCCTTCACATGTCTGGGCGCCCGCGTGGATGGTTAATCGCTCGAACGACAACTCGAGTGGCGGACAGGGGCCACGCGGCATACGGCGATGACGCGCGAGTATCACTGGTGGGTTCGGCGATGACGACCGCGGCAGCGGCGGTGGGCCGTGCCCAAGCGTTCACCTGTTGGTCACTGAACGGTCCTCAACGGTTCGGGCCCGTATTCAGGTCCGGTGGCGAGGGTGACGAGCGACCCTGCACCGCACTTTGAGTCCCTGGAGAGTTCATGACCATTGCCCGTCGAGCCATGTTGTCCGGAAGTGCCGCCGCGGGGGTGGGACTGGTCGTGGCGGGTGCCACACCGACCCTCGCCGAGGCTGCGCCGACGTCGTCCTCAGACCGTCGCCCCGGCGGCAGCCACCAACAGCCCCGCCCGTTCCCGCCCCTGGTGGACGACCCGAACGGCCTGCTGGCCCTGCCGCCCGGCTTCCGCTACACCGTCGTCACGCGCGCCGGCCAGACCCAGATGCGCGATGGCCAGGGGCCGACGCCGTCGAACCATGACGGGACGGCCGTCTTCAAGGCGCCCAAGAACCGTTTGCGGCTGATCCAGAACCACGAGCTACCGGCGGGGTCCGCCCTCGGCGTCCCCCACATCGAGGGGACCGTCTACGACCCGACCGCGCTGCAGGGCGGCGGCTGCACCGTCATCGAGACCGACGCCCAGGGCCGCAACCACGGCGAGTGGGTGGGCATCTCGGGCACCCTGACCAACTGCGCCGGCGGCCACACCCCGTGGGGCACCTGGCTGACCTGTGAGGAGACCGAGACCAAGGCCGGGGCGAGCTGGTCCGGCAGCGGTCTGACCGGCACCTACTCCAAGGACCACGGCTACGTCTTCGAGGTCTTCGCCGATGGTCGGGCACACCCCGAGCCGATCAAGGCCTTCGGCCGGTACGCCCACGAAGCCCTCGCGATCGACCCCACCCGCCGCCAGGTGTACCTGTCCGAAGACGCCAGCAACCCGAACGGGCTCTTCTACCGGTGGACCGCGCCGGCCGGCGTCAGGCTCGATGACGGCATCGCCGCCCAGCTCGGCCCGACCGCGGGTGAGCTCGAGGCGATGGCGATCATCATGGACGACGGGTCGGTCCTGCCGGATGTCGCCTATCTGACCTCGGCGCAGCTCGGGCGCCCCTTCCCCGTCCGCTGGGTCCACGTCCCCGAGCGGGATGGCCAGACCACCTCGGTGCGCAAGCAGTTCACCGGTGAGATCACCCGCGGCAAGAAGTTCGAGGGTGTCTACGGCATCGACTCCGGCGTCTACGTGGTCAACAGCTTCGCCTTCAACAGCGCGGACCTGCCCGCCGACGCGGTGAAGCACGACGGGATGGTGTGGTTCTACTCCTACCGCGACCAGACCATCACGCTGGTGACCTACTTCCCCCACCAGACGACCTCGGACACCGGCGCCCCGCCCAAGTACTCGGACATGGTCTTCGACGGTCCGGACAACGTGACCGTCACCCCCTGGGGCACCTTGGTGCTCGCCGAGGACGGCGTCGGCGCCTCACACGTGCTGAGCTCGGTGCCCGGCGGCCCGACCTACGCCATTGCCCGCAACCAGCTCAACATCGGCACGGCGGCAGCCCCGGAGTACTCCGAGTTCACCGGACCAGCCTTCAGCGACGACGGCAAGGTGTTGTTCGTGAACATCCAGACGCCGGGGATCACCTTGGCCATCACCGGCCCGTGGAGCAAGTACCTCGGCTGACAGGCTGACAACCACCAGCCGCCTCGAGGCGGTCAGCAACGAGGAAGGACCGGACGTTCCCGTCCGGTCCTTGCCTCGTGTGGACTGTGAGCCGACGGGTTGCGAGCCGAGCTCCCGAAGTATGGTCGGAGCCCTCTGCGGGACCGCAAAGGACCCGGATCGTTGGAAGGTTGCCGAATGCAGGTCCACGAAGAGATGGTCCGCGACGCACTCAGCGACCTTGCCGATGAGGACTACCAGCAGCGGACCTGGACCAGCCGGACTCCCTCCGGTCAGTCCTCGCTCGAAGAGTGCTGGGAACGACTGTTCGACAGCAGCGGCCTGGGCGCTCTTCTCGACAACGAGACAGAGGTCTTCGGCGAGCACCCAGACCAATGCCTGCGTGAGCTGGACGCCGCCCTTCGTGCCGTGCCGGCAGATGGCTCCGCGAGCGAAGTCCTCGACAGTGACGAGATGGTTCTCGTCCGCAGCCTGGCCAGCAGGACGCTGGGCCTTCTTGCGGACTAGTCAGCTTGACCAGGTGCCAACGCACTGCATTGCCTAACGTCTACCCATGGCTTCCTTCGTGAAATCCGTGACCTTCGACTGCTCCAACGCGCTGGCGCTTGCCGCCTTCTGGGCCGAGGCGCTCGGGTCGAACGTCGACGAGGACAGTACGGCCGACCGTGCGTGGGTCGAGCCAGCAGGATGGGGCGGCCCCAACCTGTGGTTCCAGAAGGTCCCCGAAGGCAAGACCGCCAAGAACCGGCAGCACTTCGACCTTCGCGCCATGGGACCGGTCGAGGCCGAGGTTGAACGACTGGTGGCTCTGGGCGCCTCCGTCATCGGCGACAGCGATGACGGGACCTCGTCGTGATGGCAGACCCCGAGGGCAATGAGTTCTGCGTCGAGACCTGATTTCCGCGGTCGCAAGCACCCCGCAGCTACGCGGCATACCAAGTCCCGAACACGACGAGGACCGCTGCGTCAGCCGCCCTGGCGGCGTGCGCCCAGGTGGCTGCGGACCTGCTCGGGGAAGTCGCGGACGCTGATCGGCTTCTCGAGATAGCCGTCGAACCCTGCCTCCAGGGCCCTGGCCCGGTCCTCCCTCATGGCGAACGCCGTCAGCGCAACCACGGGTATGCCGGCGGTGCGCGGATCGGCGCGCAGCCGCGCCAGCGCGGTGTGCCCGTCGATCCCGGGCAGCTGCAGGTCCATCAGGATGACGTCGGGAGCGCTGCGCACCGCCTCGTCGATGGCGTCCTCACCGGTGGTCGACACGGCGACGGTGAAGCCGTTGAACTCGAGGACGTCGCGGGCGAGCTTGAGGTTGCGCTGGTTGTCCTCGACGATCAGGACCGTCGGCCCGGTCATCATGACCTCCGCTCGGGCACCGCGGCAGGCACACCGGCGAGGCCGGCCAGCCGGGACGACAGCTGGATCAGGTCGAGACGGCTCTTGGAAGCCACGAACTCCACCCGCCCCTTGAGCCGGCGCCGATCGGCAGCGGTGAGCGTCTTGGCGGTGACCACGACGATGGGGATGTCTCGCGTGACCGCGTCGCGGTAGAGGGCGTCGATGACCGCGAAGCCGTCGGTGTCCGGCATCAGCAGGTCGACCAGGACGAGCGCCGGCAGCTCGCTGCGGACGAGGGCGTGTGCCTCGTCGCCGTGGGCGCAGGTCCGCACGTCCCACCCCAGCGGCTCGAGGGTGACCTGGACCAGCTTGAGCGCTGCTGGGTCGTCGTCGACCACCACGATCCTTCGGTTCACGTCGGGGTGCGGCCGGTCCACCCCGACCCGGCGCAGGGCGGCCAGGAGGTCATCCCTGGCCACCGGCTTGACCAGGTAGTCCGAGGCGCCGAGCGCGAACCCACGGCCGTGTTCGGGCAGCACGCTGACCACGACCACCGGGGTGCCGGCCGTCCGGGGCTCTGCCTTGAGCGCCCCGAGGACGTCCCAGCCGTCCATGCCGGGCAGCCGGATGTCGAGGATCACGGCGGCCGGGTGCATCGCGCGCACCGCCTCGAGGCCCTCCTCGCCGGTCTGCACCGCCACCGGCCGCAGCCCGGCCGCGCGGACGTGCACCGAGACCAGCTCCGCGGAGTTCTCGTCGTCCTCGATGATGAGGATCACCGGCCGGGCGTCCTGGCCCTCCTGGTCCCAGTCAGCCTCGGGCGCCGCACGCAGCGGAGCGGTCTGGGGGATCCGGAACCCGAACGTGCTGCCGACCCCGGGCGTGCTCTCGAGCCACAGCGTCCCACCGTGCAGCTCCACGATCCGGCGGGTCAGGGTCAGACCCAGACCCGTGCCCTCGGCCGAGGAGCTGGAGCGGCTCCCCTGCTGGAAGGAGTCGAAGACCTTCGCCTGGTCCTCGGGGGCGATGCCGACGCCGGAGTCGATGACGCTGACCTCGAGGTCCCCGTCGACCCGGTGCGCGACCACCCGCACCTGCCCTCCGTCAGGCGTGAACTTCACCGCGTTGCTGAGCAGGTTGAGCATGACCTGCTTGAACCGGAGCTGGTCGGCCCAGACCGTGCCCAGCTCCTCCCTGGGGGCCTCCAGCGACACGTCGATCTGGTGCTGCGCCGCCCGCTCGCGGACCAGCAGGTGCGCGTACGCGAGGGCCTCGGCCACGTCGAACGAGGTCCGGTCGAGCTCCATGTGGCCCGCCTCGACCTTCGACAGGTCGAGCACGTCGTTGATGAGGGCCAGCAGGTGGCGACCGGCGCTGTGGATGTCCTGGAGATAGTCCGCCTGGCGCTCGTTGAGCTCGCCGAACATCCGCTCCAGCAGCACCTCCGAGAACCCGATCACCGCGTTGAGCGGCGTCCGGAGCTCGTGGGACATGCTGGCGAGGAACTCGGACTTGTGCCGGCTCGCCTCGGCGAGCTCGGCGCTCTGTTGTTCCAGCTGCTGGTAGAGCCGGGCGTTGGTCAGCGCGATGGCCGACTGGCTGGCGAAGGACAAGAGGAGCTCGCAGGTCTCGTCGCTGAACCCACCGGGCTGCTTGCGCCGCACCACCAGGGCGCCGACGATGCGGTCGGCTCGGGTGAGCGGGATCGCGACGAGCGAGCGCCAGCCGGCCTCGTGGAGCAGGGCCAGGTGCGGATCGAGGTCCGGGTGCTCGGAGAGGTCCGGGATCTGGGCGACCGTGCGCGAGGCGGCCGCCCGACCGACGAAGGTCTCGTCGACGTGGATGCGGGACTGCCGGAGCCGTTCGACCACGTCCTGGCTGGTGCCGTAGGCCGTGCGCACCCCGAACAGCCGGGTCTGCTCGTCGTACTCCATCAGGGACCCGCCGTCGGTGTCCGAGAGCTCGACCGCATGCTTGACGATCGTCGTCAGCACCTCGTCGGGGTCCAGCGACGAGCTGATCGCCTCACCCACCTCCGAGAGCGCCTCGAGCTGCTCGACCTTGTTGGACAGCTCGTCCGAGCGGCTTTCCAGCGCCCTGAACAGCCCCACGTTCCGCAGGGCCAGGGCGCCCTGGGCCGCGAAGGTGCTGAGCAAGCTGCTGACCCGGTCGTCGAACGGGTCCACGGTGGTGCGCCACACCGAAAGCACCCCCACCACCTCGTCCTCGACCACCATGGGAGCGCCCATGATCGTCCGGATGCCGCTCTTGCGCTGGAACTCCGGACGGTGGTACTCGGGGTCGGCGAGCACGTCGACGATCTGCTGGGTCCTGCCGTCCAGGCCGACCCGACCGACCAGCGAGGTGCGGTCCCGCGGCGCCGGTTTGCGGATGGCCAGCTCGAGGTAGTCCGGGGGCAGTCCGACCGAGTGCACCATGGTGAAGTTGTGCTCAGTGGCGATGTGGATCTGCGCCGCGTCAGCCCAGCACAGCCGGCGAGCCCGCTCCACGATGGCGTCGAAGACCTCCGCCTCCCCCGACGCGGACGTCCCGAGCACGGCCAGGATCTCGCTCGTCGCCGCCAGCTGTTCCTGCGTCTCGGCCAGCCTCGCCTGGAGCCGCGCCACGGCTGCCGCGCTCACCACGGCTGCCGCGCTCACCGCAGCCCGGTCCTCGGATTCGGACACGTGAGCCTCCGATCGCGACATCACGGCTGGCGTGCGATTCCAGCCCAATCATCAGTGTGCCCACAGATCAGGGCATCCGCCTACCTCCAAAGGGTGACGACTGCCTGCGGCAGCACGCGTTTGCGTGGGGCGACGGTCGGGACCGCCCAGCGGGTCAGAGCGCCTGCTCCTCCTCGGTCGCGCGCCGCACCACCAGCCGGGTCCACGCCCCGACGTAGACGCGGTCGCCCTCTGCGAGCTCGCGACGCTGCCCGGGCGGCAGTGGCGTCACGGGCAGCGGACCACTCGCGGAACCGACGTAGGTGCCGTTGGAGGACTCCAGGTCCTCGACCCACCACCGAGACCCGTCGCTCGTCAGCTGGGTCTGGCGGCGGCTCACCCCGGGGTCACTGCCGAGGTCGATGTCCGGGTGGATGCCACGGCTGACCGACGGCCGACCGATGAGCAGGCTCTGCAGCCGCAACGGCAGGGTCTCGGGCAACCCCGGTGACGGACAGGGGTCGTCGCTCTCCTGGGACTCGTACCAGTCGGGGTCGACCCACACCTCGACCACCCAGCCGACGGCGAGCTCGGGCGCGACCGGCGGCGCCGGCTCCTGCGCGGCGGCGGCTGCGCCGGCCAGTGCCCACCCCGGCGTCCAGGTCGAGCGACGAGACCGGCGCCACCTCCGCGGCCCGCGGCATCGTCCCGGTCGTGAAGTCGTAGCCGCACGCCTCGCAGAACAGCGCGGCCGAGTCGTTGTCGGTCCCGCAGTGGGGGCACTTCTGCGTCGCCGCCTCCCCGCTCGAGGCCTCGCCTTCGGGACCAGCGTCAGGCGCTGCTCCAGATGCTCCAGATGCCCCGGCCGCCTGGCCGGAGCCCGCGCCTGCACCTGCGCCGCCTGCCGCCACGGCACCAGCCCCGCCGCTGGCCCCGCCGGCGGCACCGCTCGCGCCACCAGACGTGGCTCCTCCTGACGCGCCACCTTCCTGCGCGATCGGCACCCCGCAGACGTCGCAGTAGTCCGTCGCCGTCGAGTCGTGCCCGTTCGGGCAGGTAACGGTGCTCATTTCCGGACCCGCGTGGTCTTGGTGGAGGACGTGTCGAGCGCCATCTCGTCCAGCTTGCTCACCGAGCGACGCAGCCGGACGGTGCCGGTGTCGGCGTCGTCGATGTCGACGATCTTCCGCAGCCGGCTGGTCGCCTCCTCGTTGCCGGTCTCCGCGGCGAGCTGGACCGCCCGCCCGAGCTTGGCCGTCGCGGTGTCGGTGTCACCCAGGGCCTTGGCCGCCAGGCCGTCCTGGATGGCCTCCGCGAGCTCGGCCTGGCCGGTGTAGTGCGCGACCGCCGGGTCGATCCGGGCCGTCAGGGTGTCGTCGTTGGACCACAGGGCCTTGACCAGACCCTGGGCCGCGACGGTGTCTCCCACGGCCAGCTGCACGCGCGCGGCGAGCTGTTCCTGACCCACTGACTTCGCGGGCAGCCGCACCGCCACGTGGTAGTCGCGCGCCTCGTCGCCCCAGGAGCCGGTGGGATAGCCACCGGTCAGCGGGTTGACCTCCTGTCGACGTGCGGTGAGGTCCTCGACCGTCGGCGAGACCTGTCTGACGAAGAGCACCTCGGCCCCCTGCGGCGCCCACACCCGCAACGTCGCCTCCGCGACACCACGGCCCATCGCCTGCCGCATGATCTGCTCGAAGTCCGCGGCCATGTCCTCGGGGCGCGCGATGAGGTCGACGCTGCCGAGCAGGGTCGTCGCGATCCGGCGGACCTCGGCCACCTGCCAGTCCTCGCCGACACCGCGGCAGTCGCACTGAAACCGACCGCGCGCCTGCTCGATGGCGTCGCTGAGCTCCTGCGGTGTCTCGTGCTGGTTGATCCCGTCGGTCAGCAGGATCGCGTGTCGCTGGGCCAGCGTCGGCACGGACGAGAACACCCGGGTGGCCAGCCGCAGCCACGTGCCCATCGCGGTCCCACCGTCAGCAAAGAAGGAACCCACTGCAGCCTTGGCCTCGGCGCGCACCTGCGGGTTCATCCGCACCATCGCGGGCTCGGGGGTGACGGGGAAGGCCAGGCGTGGCAGGTGGCTCCCCGCGATGACGGCGAACCAGACACCGTCGAGCACCTGGTCGAGCGCTGCGGCGGCGGCCTGCTGGACCGCCACGATCTTGTCGCCCCCCATCGATCCGGAGGTGTCGACGATGACGATCTCGCCGGCGTCGCCGGAGTCCGACTGCCCCGCCTCGCCCGCGCCGGAACAGGTCACCGTGACGATCGCGTGGACGTCGGTCCCGCCATCGGGGAGGAACTCGTTCTGGTACACCTCAGCTGAGAACGTTGCCATCTGGCGTGCCTTCCTCTTGGTATGCCGCGGGCGCTGGAGCGATGGCGGTGGCAGGTGCCGCCGTGGCTGGCGTTGCGGTCGTGGCGGTGTCAGGTGCCGCCACGGCCGGCGTCGGTGGACCGACCCGGGCGAGCGCCACCGTGATGTTGTCCGCGCCACCCTGGGCGTTCGCCCAGTCCACCAGACCATCGGCCAGGTCGAGGGGTGCGGAGCCGGTCGTCGAGGCCGTGTCGTGCAGCAGGGCTGACATCGCGCCTCCTTCGGAGCAGTAGTTCCAGAGCCCATCGGAGCACACCAACACCCACCCTGGCTCGTTGAGGTCGACAGAGACCGTCCGAGGGGTGTGGTCCGGGGCGTCGATGCCGAGCCACCGGGTGATCGCATGCGCCTGCGGCCCGTTCTCCGCGTCCTTGCGCGACACCCCTGCGGCGATCTGCTCCGCGGCGAACGAGTCGTCGGTGCTGAGCAGCTGCCCCGCGCCAGCGTCGGGCAACCAGTAGGCCCGGCTGTCCCCGACCCAGGCCACGACGAGCTGGGACTGCTGGATGACCGCCGCGACGAACGTGCAGGACGCCGGGTTGCCGGGCCCTGCGGTGGTGTGGCGGATGACCGCGTCGTTGGCGGCATCCACGGCGGCCTCCATGGCCCTCGCCGTCGCCATCAGCCGGGTCGCCGCGGTGCCGAGCGCCTGCGGGCGGGAGACCGCGAGCACGTCGCGCGCCGCCCGGGCAGCAGCGAGGCTGGCCACGTCGGAGTCGGTCGAGGACGACACCCCGTCGCAGACGACGAGCACGGCGTGGCTGCCCGGTTCGGCCCCGGCGTGCAGCGCCACGGCGTCCTCGTTGCGGTCGTGGCGGATGCCGCGGTCGCAGACCGCGGCGACCCAGGGCGCCGGCTCCTCGACGAAGTGGTCCCGCTCGCTGACGGCCTCTGCCCCGCACTGAGTGCAGTAGCCGTCAGGGGCGACCTCGCCGCCACACTCGTGGCACGCCCTCGCAGCCGTCACGGCTGCTGGCTGCGGCGCTGGGGCCGCGGCAGGAACCAGCTCCGCACCACAGGCCTCGCAGAAGCGGTCGCTCTCGCCGATCGGTGCCGAGCAGGCCGGACACGAGAGCGTCACGGCCCCCACCGGCATACCACCCTCTGTTCCGGCCACCCCGGCAGCGACCTCGGGTGCGCTCCCTGTCATCGCATCGTCCAGCGGCGCACCGAGTTGGCCTCGTCGACGAGACGGATGCGCTCGCGTCGGCTGTCCGCGTGCGTCGCCAGGTCGCGGTAGGCGGACTCGAGACCGTCCCGCAGGGCGGGCTCGGAGGCTGGGCGACCCGCGAGGGAGACCGTCGGGTCGGCGCCCTGCGTGGTCACCACCGACAGCGCAGCCTCCAGCACGTCGACCCGGAAGCGCGAGCGGTCGACCGGGTCGATGGTCAGGTCGTCGATGCTCGACAGCGCTGCGGCGAGGGCCGGCAGCCCACCACCCGACTCGGCGAGGAGCCCGGCCCGCCGTCGGCGGGCCTGGGTGAAGGCACGGCTGGTCGCCGGTACGAGGTCCAGCGCCCGGACGGCGCCGTCGACGTCGCCGCGCGCGGAGCGGATCCGGGCGAGGCCGAAGGCCGCCGGGGCGATGTAGTTGGCGTCGGTCCGGGCGCACGTGACGTAGAGCGCCTCGGCGACATCGGACTCCCCGCCGGTCTCGCAGGCGAACGCGAGGGCCAGCTTGGGGGCCAGCTCGCCCGGCACCTGGCCGTAGACCGCGTTGAACGCGCTCTGGGCGTCGCTCGTCCGGCCCCGAGCGAGCGCAACGAGGCCTTCGACCCAGACGGCGCGCCACTCCCAGGGGTCGTCCGTGAGCAGCGCCTGGACGGCTTGGTCCACCCGGTCGTAGGCGCCTGACTCCAGTGCTGCCTGCGCGATGGCCAGCTGCACCTCAGGGCTGGACGCCGGCGCGCTGTCCAACGCCACCAACCGCTGCGCCGGGTCGTCGATGCTCACGGTCCGCAGCCACGACGCCTGGGGATCACCCTCGTCCCGGCGCAGGCTGGGCAGGTGCTGCCAGGCCATCGAGTCGTCCGAGACCGTCGGCACGTCGAAGAGCAGGGACGAGGTGGAGTGCTCAGCCGCCCCGTCCCGCTCGAGCGCCACGACCTCGCGCAGCACCCCGAGGAGCTGGACGCGCAGCTCGTCGGCGCTGACGAACCGGTCGGCAGGATCCGGGGCGCAGGCCTTGAGCAGCAGCCGGTAGAACGAGTCGTGCTTCTGGAACAGCGGCGTCTGGTCCACAGGCGGCAACGACGCGATGTAGGTGCTCTGGTACCCGCGGAACTCTGCAGCGAGCACCATCAGCGCGCGCCCGATCGTGTAGATGTCCGAGGCCACCGAGGGCCCGACCTGGGGCACCTCCGGCGCCTGGTAGCCCGTCGTGCCGTAGATCGCCGAGTCGAGGTCGTCGAGCCGGCGCACCCCACCCAGGTCGATGAGCTTCACGGCGTCGCCGACCTGGATGACGTTGTCGGGCTTGAAGTCGCAGTAGACGAGGTTGAGGTCGTGCAGGTACTGGAAGGCCGGGAGCACCTCGATGACGAAGGCGATCGCCTGGTCGAGCGGGAGCGGGCTGTAGACGCCGCCGGCCTTCTTCATCCGGTCCTTGAGCAGTTGCTTCAGCGAGGTCCCGCCGACGTACTCCATGACGATGTAGCCCGCGCCCTCGTGGGACACGAAGTTGTAGATCTCGACGATGAGCGGATGCTCGACCTGGGCCAGGAACTGCCGTTCCGCGATGGCCGCGGCGAGCGCGTCCGGGTCGCCCGAGTTCAGCAGGCCCTTGAGCACCACCCAGCGGTCGGACACGTTGCGGTCGCGCGCGGCATAGATCCAGCCGAGTCCGCCATGGGCGATCGCGCCGGCGACGACGTACTGCCCACCGACGACATCGCCCTCCTGCAGCTTCGGCGTGAAGGAGAACGGGTTCCGACAGGTGGGGCAGAACCCCTCGGTCCGACCTGGCTTGCCGTCGCGGGACCGGCCGACGGGCGACCCGCACGACGGGCAGGTGCGGCGCTCCTCCGGAACCATCGGGTCGGCCAGGACGGCCTCGCCCGCGTCGACGGTCGGCACCGGTGGGATGGAGGTCAGCCCGGCGCCGAGCCGGGCCCCTCGCAGTCGCTGGGAGGAGGTGCCCAGACGGCGGGTGACCTTGGTGCCGCCGCCGGTCCGGGCCGACCCGAGGGCGGTGGAGGCGAGCCGGTTCGAGGCCCGCGACACCGTGGACGGCGTCTGGCCGATGCCGGCCGGCGCCGTCGGCACCGACCCGCTGACGGGCGCGGCTGCCGCGGCTGCCGGCGAGCCGCACACGTCGCAGTACCCGTCGAGAATCGTTCCGGTGCAACCGGGTTGGGTGCACGGCAGGGTCGTGGTCATGACGCCGCTCCTGGGCTGGTCCGGCCCGTGTGGGGCGGCGTGCTCTGGGCGCTCCCGAGATAGGCCTGGTATGCCGCGACGAGAGCCCGCGCCCGCGCCAGGTCCACCGGCGTTCGGTCGAGCACCTCCAGGGCTCTGGTCTCGAGCTCCTCGAGGTCTCCCGCTCCCCCGGTGCCGGACCCGGCACCCCACGGTGAGGCGGCGGGCGGTGAGGCGGCGGCCGGTGAGCCGGCAAGGGCCGCAGCCTTCGCGGCATACGCTCCGAGGCGTCCGCGCAGCTCCGCGCGCTCGGACAGCGCCGCGGCATAGGCGTCCTGCGCCACGGTCATGGCGCGACGGACCTTGTCCAGACGCACGAGGTAGGCGTCGACGGCCACCGGGTCGGTCGGCACCGGACCCAAGGCCGACACGTCCGGCACGGCGAGCCGAGGAGGAGACATCACTTCCCTGACGCACTGAGCCGCGAGGTCACGCAGTGCAGCGCCGTGCGCCTCGAGCTCGGTCCGCAGGGCCTGGGCGCGGGCAGCGTCACGCGACTCGGCCGCGCGCCGGGAGGCCGCGACGATGAGGTCCCGCTCGGCGCGGGCCGCGTCGTTCTCCAACGGGCCCAGCAGGCCCCCGACGTCGGCTCCCCGCTGGAACCGGGCGCTGAGGTCGTCGGCCCGCTCGGCGAGCCGCGCCAGGGTGGCTGGCCCGGTGGCGCCGGCGGAGGAGGGCTCGTCGTCGACGAGGTCCCGGAGGCGCTCGACGGCAGCCCGCAGCTGTCGCAGCCGCGTCGTGACGTCGGCTTGCGAGGTGTCGATCCCCAGCCGGGCTCGCAACGAGGTCGCCAGCGCGTCCGAGAGTCGGCACGCCTCGGGCAGCGAGACCGCGAGCGAGGTGTCCACCCGGGACCAGACGAGCGTGGCGAGTCGCTCGAGCTCGTTCGGGCCCACCCGCCCGGAGTCCCAAGTGGCCGTGAGCAGGTCGTAGCGGTCCGAGACCGACTTCCAGAGCGCCATCGAGAGCATCAGGTCGCCGGTGAAGGCCGACTGGTCCGGTGCCTGCAGAGCCGCCTCGTCGAGGAGGTCGAGCTCGGCCTTGCGCTGGTCCCGCCAGGCGCCCAGCGCCTCGAGGTACCGCAACGCCTCCATCGCGACCAGGGGCGTGCCGAGCCGTCCCGGCGCGACGGGAGCCGAGGCGCTGGCCATGGTGGCGGTCACCGGGTCCGTCCGTAGACCGCGACCGGCGGGGTGGGTGCCTTGCCCAGCGCGTCGGCCAGCCAGGTGTTGTAGCTCTGGGTCCACTGGCCGTCCGCCCGCATCTGCGCCAGCACACCGTTGACGAACGCCACGAAGTCGACGTTGGCCGAGTTGAAGCCGAGCCCGTAGGGCTCGGCGGTGAACGCGGGAGCCTTGACCACGAGGGCGTACGGGTCCTGGACGGCGAGGCCGGCCAGCACCGTGTCGTCGCCGGTGATCGCGTCGACCTTGCCCTCTTGGAACAGCACCAGGCAGCCGGTGTGGGTGTCCGCGCCGACCGGGTTGACCCCGGCAAACGTCCGGAGCTTGATCATGCTCGTGGAGCTGTTGGGCGCACAGACCTTCTTGCCGACCAGGTCCGCCATCCCGGTGATGGGACCGCCGCTCGTGGTCTTGTCCCCGAGGTGGACCATCACCTTCTGTCCGGACCGGTAGTACTCGCTCGAGAACGCGATGCTCTTCCAGCGGGTGCAGTTGATCGTCATGTTGCGGGCCACGATGTCCACGCTGCCGGCCTTGAGCACAGGCTCGCGCTCCGCGGATGTGATGACACGGAACTCGATCTTGTCGGGACTGTTGAAGATGGCCTGGGAGACCGCGCGCAGCATGTCGATGTCGAAGCCCACGATCCTGTTTGACACGGGGTCGCGCGAGCCGAGCAGCAGGGTGTCGGCGGAGACACCCGCGATCAGGCGACCGCTGGCCTGGATCCGGGCCATCGTGCTGCCCGCGGGCATCTGTCCCGGGGAGGGAAGGTCCGCTGGCGGCGCATAGGACTGCAGGCAGTTGGCCACCGTGATGTCGGGGTTGGTCGCGGTCGGTGCGGGGGCCGGCGTGGTCGTCGTCGCTGACGGAGACGTCGCCGTGGTCTGGTGTCCGGGGATGGGCGTCGCCTCGTAGACGCCGGCGTCGGTGCACGATGCCAGCGCCAGAGCTGCGGCAGCGGCGACGGTGGCGAGCGCCGCTGCGCCCAGCCGGCTCATCGGTACTCCTCCAGCCGGAGTGAGAAGCCCCGCCACGCGCAACCCGCGGCCAGCAGACCGGCCAGGACGCCGAGCGCGCCACCCACCGGGAGCCATGTGCGAGCCCGGTCGAGACGCGAGGCCGTCTGGGCGTTGAGACTGGACAGCTGACGCGCGGAGGCAGTGTCGAACTGGGCGAAGGAGCCGTTGCCGGCCTCGGCCCCGGTACCCGTGGCGAGCCGCACGGCACCGTCCCAGTCACCCTTGGCGTCGAGACTGCGGATCTGCTTGTGCACGCCCTCGTACGTCGGCCACGGCAGGGCCCCGGTCCCAGCGGACTCGGGATTGGCGGCGAGGTGCGTCAGCTCGGTCCGCACCGCGGCGTCGGAGGCCTGCCAGGCCTTCTCGAAGGCGGTGCCAGAACCACGCGCGATGAGCGTGAGGCTCTCGTTCGACTTGGCGTCGAAGGCGGCGATGCGTGCCTTCGCCGTCGACAGCGTCGCGGCATATAACCCCGTCCGCACCGAGTCGACGGTGCGCCCCACTGCGACGAGGGCGATGACACCGGCCACGAGGGCGACCAGGACCACGACGGCCCCGGCCGCGAGCGGGACGTTGAGGTAGCGCCTGGTCCGACGAGCCAGCCACACCAGCTCGAGCACCAGCACTGCCAGGGCGAGCAGCCCGGCAACGACCAACCACAGGGCGGCGCCACCGGCGTTGTCGAACTCGGTGGCGACGCGGGCGTTGTTGGCGTCCACCAGGTTCTTCAGAATCGGGAGCGCGTCGGTGCGCAGGTTGGCACTGGCGTCCTTGAGGTACTGGGCACCCACCGGCAGCGCCTGACGGTTGTTGGACCGAGCACGCTCGATCTCGCTCGTGTAGGTGACGAGGACCTGGTTGAGCGCGCCGAGGGCGGCACCGTCGGCCGGCTGGTGCTGCGCGGCCTCGGCGATGAGCTCGGTGGCGGACCCGATGGCCCTGAGGTAGTCGGCCCGCTGGGCAGGCGGTTCCAGCCCTCCGACGAGGAAGGCGTTGGTGGCGTCTGCGTCGGCCTGCACCAGGTTGGTCTGGATGGCCTGGATCCGGACGAGCTGGTCGGTGTTGGCACCGGCCCGCTCGAGGGCACCGCTGGCGGACCGGAAGGCCTGCCCGCCGGCGAGCCCGAAGGCGAGGGCGACCGCCACGCCGACCGCGGCCAGCCAGCGCATCCGGCCGGGCGTCTCCTCCAGGCTGCCCCGGACCATCGAGAGCACGGTGGCGACCCGACCGGCCAGGCCGGACGCGGAGCCGGAACCGGCGGGCGAGCCGGGGGGAGTAGCGGGTGCGGGGCTGGGGGTGGTGCGCTCACCCGGCACCGGCGGAGCGTTCACGCGGGCAGCGGTCGCCGCGGTCGTGGGGATCGTCACGGCATACCTCCAGTGGTGCGGTCGCGGGGGCCGGGATCCGCGGCGGTCAGTACGGGTTCAGACGCCGGCGCACCGCTGGCGGCTCCCTGCTCGCGCGGCTCCTCGTCGAAGTCCCGTGCCACGAGCTGGCGGAGCTGGTCCAGGGACGGCTCGTCGACCTCGCGCAGTCTCCAGGCGTGCGCGCCGATGGCCGCCTCGAGGGCGTTGCGGGCAAACCGGCCGTTGCCGAAGCTGCTCCCGCGCGGGGTGCGGCCGAGCACCTCGCGGAACCGCTCAGTGGCCTCGGGCAGCAGCTCGTAGTCGGCGCCCCGCGCGAGCTGGTCCAGGATCGCCATCAGCTCGTCGTCGCTGTAGTCCTCGAACTCGATCGTCGTGCGGAACCGGCTGGCGAGCCCGGGGTTCGCGCCGATGAACGCCTCCATCGGAGCGGGGTAGCCGGCGACGATGACGACCAGGTCGTCGCGCCGGTCCTCCATCTCCTTGACCAGGGTGTCGACCGCCTCCTGGCCGTACTGGTCCCCTTGCATCCCGGTGCCGGTGAGGCTGTAGGCCTCGTCGATGAACAGGACGCCACCGGCGGCGGACGCGACGACCTCTGCGGTCTTGGTCGCGGTCTGGCCGAGGTAACCCGCGACCAGCTCGGACCGGTCGACCTCGACGAGCTGACCCTGCGACAGCAGACCCAGGGCCTGGTAGATGCCCCCGACCAGGCGCGCCACGGTCGTCTTGCCCGTGCCGGGGTTGCCGGTGAACACCAGGTGCCTGGTGATGGTGGGACTCTTCAGCCCTGCGTCGGTCCGCAGCCGCTCGATCCGCAACACGGCGACCTGACGGTGGACCTCGCGCTTGACCCGCTCCAACCCCACCAGGGCGTCGAGCTCGGCCAGCAGCTCGTCAACGGTCCGGGCCGGCGCGGGTGGCGCGTCCGAGGTCGTATGCCGCGTGGGCGCCGTCGCCGTGGCTGTCGCCGCCGGGGTCGGCTCCGATGCTGACTGCCGCGCCGATGGCGAGAGAGCGGAGGCTGAGGGGGTGGAGGCTGAGCGGGTGGAGACTGACGGTGGCGGGACTGGCACCGCCGAGAGCTGCGCGGCGGCCGCCACCGAGGCGTTGCCGATGACGCGCATCGTCGGCTCGCCGAGCTGGCAGGCCGCGGAGGCCACCTCGGCCAGCGCCTCGGCGTAGGGGCGGGCTGACGGGGACCCCTGTGCGACAAGGGCGCTGAGACCCGCCGTGGGGGACTCTCGCCAGCGACGGCCACGGCTGGCCGCATCGAAGAAGTCCTGTGTGGTCGCGGGACCGACGGCCCGCGCCCAGTCAGCGGCCGCGCCAGGCGCCGACTCCGCCACCGCCGCTGCGAGGCTGAGCGCCTCGGACCGTGCGGACTCCGGGTCCAGCCCCGCATTGGAGGCCAGTGCCGCAGCGGCGTCGACGGCGGCGCCCAGGCTCGGACCGCTCATGAGGCGTCCCGTCCACCCGGCGGCCGGAGCCGTTCGAAGCTGCTGGTGTCCTCGTCCGCGGGCAGGGCGGCCGGCATCTGCGGCAAGGGCGTGGCGTCCACGTTGAGCGACCCGCCCGTCGAGGCGGTCCCGAACTTCTCGGCCAGGAACCGCCCGTGCGCCACGAGCGCGGCCGCGTCGTCGCGGCATACGGCGTCGTAGACCTTGTCCATCGTCGAGGCGAGCAGGTCGAGCTGGTCGATGAGGACCATGAGCGAGGACTTGCCGCGGTCGACCGGGCGACTGTCCGCGAACTGCCTCGGGAGGCGCAGGTAGCCCCCGACCGCCTCGGGCAGGTAGTCGGTCGCGGTGGCCATCACGGAGTACGCCTGCGGACTCCCCGCGCCGAGGCTGGGGAGCCGCGGAATGGTGTCGCGCACGACCCGGTCGACCCGCCTGACGCGTGAGGCGACCGGCGCGGGGACCGCCCCGCCCGCCACCATCACCTCGACGCGGTCGAGGGCGGCGAAGAGGTCGTCGCTGGTCGGCACCGGGGGCACGCGGAAGCCTGCTTCACCGACCGGCTGTTGCTCCCGGCGCAGGAGGCGACCCCAGAACCCACCCGACATGTGTTCACTATCCCCCACGCCGCCTCTCAGTGTCCGGCACCCACCGAATTGCCGAGGTCCAGCGAGCCGTGAGCCACCCCTTGGTCCTGGCGCTCGACCCGGTCGAGGTACGACCGCGACTTCCCGACCTCGGTCTCGAGCGTGCCGATGGTGGCGGCCATGGTGTCCAGCGCCTGCACCTTGAAGCTGTCGATGGCGTCCATCGTGGCGTAGATGTTCTGGAACGCTGCCTGGAGCTGGGGCAGACCGATGGTGGCGGAAGCGGCCTGCTCCTGGATGCGCACGGAGTTGTCGCGCAGCATCTCGCTGGTGCGCTCGATCATCCCGGAGGTCGTGGTGTTGAGGGCCGAGATCTGCTCGAGCACGAGCTTCTGGTTGCTCAGGGCCTGCGCCACGATCACCGCAGTCCGCAAGCGCCGACACGGTCGTCGTCGAGGCCCGGTCGACACCCTTGATCAGCTCGATGTTGTTCTTGATGACGACGTCGATGGCCAGGTAGTTCTGGATCGAGACGGCCAGCTGGGTCAGCAGGTCCTGGTGCTTCTGGCGGACGTAGAAGAGCACGTCGTCGCGCAGCGCGGTGGCCCTGTCGGGGTCGGTCGCCTGGAGGTCGGCGATGTGAGCGGCGAGCTGGGCGTCGAGGCGCTCGGCGACGTAGACGTACTGGTTCAGCCGGGCCATGGAGTCCCACAGCAGCTGCTTCTCCAGGTTCAGGGCGGCGTTGTCCTTGCCCAGCTCGTCCTGGCCGTCGCGCAGGGCGTGCAGGATGCCGTCGAGGTGACTCTGCGCCGACTGGTACTTGCGGAAGTAGTCCGCGACCTTGTCGCCGAACGGGACCATGCCGAGGAGCTTGCGGGCCCCGGTGGCCTCCTTCGGGTCGAGGTCCTCGATCGTCCGCCGCAGCTCGAGCAGCGTCGCGCCGACCGTGGAGCCCTCCGCGAGCCCACCCTCCTGCAGCGCCTTCACGGGAGCCTTGAGCAGGCGGTTCGAGGTCTCGGCGGCCTGGCGGATGTCGCCGTCGCCCATGGTTCGAACGTCCGCCGACTTGGCAGCGAAGCCCGGCGACTTGGGCGCCTCGGCCAGCAGTGCCTGGAGGTAGGCGTCGACCTTGGCATCCAGACCGGGCAGGGCTGCGGCGTCGACGGCCGGAGCCATCTTCGGGGCGGCCGTGGCCTGGACCGGCGCGGGCGGAGCGGGTGCGGTCAGCGTCAGGGTGGCCCCTTGCGCGGCCGGGGGCTGGAGCGGTCCAGGCTGTGTGTCGGTCATGACGGTTCGTCTCCCTCAGCAGTGCCGATGGCCGGCTCCCTAGTCCTTGTTGACGAACGGCCAATGTACGCGGTTCCCGGGCTGCAGTTGGGGGATTACCGGCCCGGCAGAGTGGGACGGAGAGTCGAACGGCTCACAGGCCAGGAGACCCGGCCACGTAGGACTGTGGCCCAGCTACCAGGTGCCCGCGAGCGTCAGTCGCGCACGACCATCACGGGACAGTTCGCCTCGTGGATCACGGCGTGCGAGACCGAACCCAGCAGGAGCCCCGCGAACCCGCCGCGGCCACGGCTCCCGACCACGAGCAGCCCGGCTCGATCACCGAGCGGAGCCAGCGCATGGCCGGCGTCGCCGTAGAGCACCTCGGTCTCGATCGTGAGCATCGGGTGCGCCCCGTGGGCGTGCTTCTCGGCCCGTTCCAGAGTCGCCACGGCCTCAGCGCGCAGGGCGTGCGTGTGCTGGCTTCCCGCGTGCCGGGTCTCCACGGACGCCCACGAGTCGGGCGCGTGGAGAGGTTCCACCCTGACGATGTGCAGCGGCGCACCGGTCTCGTCGGCGATGTCGGCCGCGATCTCGAGCGCCCGCTCCGAAACCTCTGAGTCGTCCACACCCACGACAACCTCGTGGATGGCGTCCGGGTAGGCCGTCTCGTGTCCACGCACGACCACGGCAGGGCACTTCGCGTGAGCCGTCACGGCATACGACACCGATCCCAACAGGCCCGAGGCGAGACGGCCACGGGCACGGCACCCGGTGACCACGAGGGCTGCGCCTTCGGAGGCCGCCACCAGCTCCGCGGCTGGGCTACCGATGAGCGTGACGCCGGTGATGTGCGATCGGTCCACCACCGCGGCTGCTCGCTCGACGCCCGCGTCGAGGATGGCGCGAGCGGCGGCGGCCAGGGCGTCCGACAGGACGTCGGGGAGGTAGGCCGTGTGCGCGGGCGCGGCTGCGAGGTCGGAGACGTGCAGCACCGTGAGCGGACGGCCCTGGCGTCGGGCGGTGTGGGCTGCCCAGTCGAGCGCCCCCTCGGACCCTGTCGATCCGTCGAAACCGACGACGATCCCGCGTACCTGAGTGTTCATGGCTGTCCTCCGCTGTGGCCCGCGCGCTGGATGACGCGCACCTCCATGTTCAGGGCGCGGTGGTGGCAGCACGAGGGCCAAAGGTCCCGCGGCCCTGTCCGCCGCATCACCGCACGAGGTCGAGCCGCCCTCCTATCCTGTCCCGCATGGAGATGGAGTTCAGCGGGGAGATCTGGTTCTGGAAGGGGCCGTCGCCGTTCCACTTCGTCACCGTGCCCGAGGACTTCTGCGACGCGCTCGACGCGACGGCCGGGATGGTCAGCTACGGCTGGGGGATGATCCCGGCCCGGGTGCGGATCGGCGACACCGACTGGAAGACCGCGCTCTGGCCCAAGGACGGCCGCTACATCGTGCCCCTCAAGGTCGCCGTGCGCCGGGCGGAGAAGCTGGAAGTCGGCGCCACCACGACGGTCCGGCTCTCCGTGGACGCCTGAGCGGAGGCCTCGGACCCGGCCACGCGGCATACCTGCGCAGCGAACTCGGGTGAACGGACCGAAACGCTGTGAATATCGGTCGAAACTCCCCACGGGGCCACGGGCAGCAGTACCTTCGCCACAACCCCCGCAGTCACACCTGTCCCAGCCTCCTGCTGGCCGGGGCAGACCAGTTCCCTAGGACCCGGCATGACTTCACGCCCCCGCCCCGTGACCATCCGCCGCCTCACGATCGCCCTGCTCGCCAGCGCGCTCGGCGCCGCCCCCGTCCTCGCGACTGCGGGGTCCGCCCACGCCGCAGGGTCGGTCGACAACCCCACGATCACCGGCCGGACCATCGGGCCGCGGGCCGACAACCGCATCAACTCCATGCTGACCACGCGGGTGACCACGGCTCGCTTCGGCACCTCGTTCACGGGGGCGGTCATCGACGCCGCGAGCGGCAAGGTGATCTGGAGCAAGAGGGGCAGCACCGGCTACATGCCGGCATCGACGACGAAGTGGGTCACGGCCACGGATGCGTTGCGCGTGTTCGGCCCCTCCTACCGGTTCACCACGACCGTGAAGCGCGGCCCGGGGCTCGACCAAGTCATCCTCGTCGGCTCCGGCGATCCCGCCTTCTCCTCGACGCAGCTCACCGCCCTGGCCAAGACCACGGCGACCACCATGAAGGCGCGCAACCAGCTGCGCGTCCGGGTGTATGCCGACGACTACCTCTTCGCCAAGCCCACCTTGGCGACGGGCTGGCGTTCGACCTACATCCCCGCCGACACCACGTGGCTGCGTGCCCTCGTTGTCGACGGCCGGCAGGTCAACGACACCTCGATCGACGCGGCCAAGCTGTTCGCGGCCAAGCTGAAGACCTACGGCCTCACCGTGACCTCGATCGCCCGTGGCGCGTCCAGCTCCAAGAGCCCGGTGCTGGCCTCGTCCGCCGGCCAGACGGTCAACCAGATCGTGTCGCGGATGATGCTCGAGTCGGACAACGAGCACGCCGAGGCGCTCCACCGGCTGGTCGGCATCAAGCTGGGTTACGGCAACACCTGGGCAGCCGCGAAGTCTGCCCAGGCGGCGCGCCTCAAGAGCGAGGGGCTGACTGCCACCGCGCTCTATGACGGGTCAGGGCTGTCCCGCAGTGACCGCCTCAGCGGACTGCAGCTGGCGCGGCTGGTGACCAACGTGTTCGAACCCGCGAACGCGACCCCGTTCGCCCTCCTGCGCGGCAACTCGGGCCTGCCGATTGCCGGCCAGACCGGCACGCTGCGCGCGTCCTACGGGCGCTTCACGGCGTCCACCTCGAAGTGCGCCGTCGGCAAGGTGCATGCCAAGACCGGCACTCTCACCGACGCGGTCGCGCTGTCCGGCTGGACCCGTGGCACCGACGGTCGGGTGAAGGCTTTCGCCTTTGTCATCAACGGAAAACCCACGTCGATGACCGTTATGCGACAGAACATCGACATGCTCGCCGCGACCGTCACCGGCTGCTACTGACCGACCCGCGCCTTGCTCGTCGTGCCTGTCTCGCTCGTCTCGCGTGACTGACGCGCCTGGCGGGCGGCCGCGACCTTGGCCGTGCGCTGGCGCTCCAGCCGGCGGTGCGGGTCCTCGGACTCGCCCAGCTGGGCCGGGCCGTACAGGTGCATGCCGAGCACCTTGATCCGGTAGCCGATCCGATAGCCCAGCGACAGTCCCTCGCGGTCAGCCTTGCGACTCATTGCTCACTCCCATGCTCCGATTGCCCTGTGGCACCTGCACGATTTGATGTTGGCGATTACTTAGTGCCCTAACTACCTGTCCCCTAACGATACGACCAGATCGCCTAGACTCGAAATCGTGACTGCCGCCCGCACCTCCTCCGCCGCCCAGCCCGTCGACCTGCTCAGGCTCGACCGGCAGGTCTGCTTCGCCCTGGCGGTCGCCTCGCGCAACGTGATCGCGCTCTACCGGCCGCTGCTCGAGCCGATGGGCCTGACCCACCCGCAGTACCTCGTGATGCTCGCCCTCTGGGAGGACTCACCGCTGCGCGTCAGCGACCTGGCCCAACGCCTCAGTCTCGAGCCGGCAACGCTGTCGCCCGTTGCTGAAGCGGCTCGAGGCCAGTGGCATGGTCAGCCGCGACCGCGACCCCCTCGACGACCGCGCCCTTGCCGTGTCGCTCACCAGGAAGGGCGCGGCCGCCCGCAAGCGCGCCGAACGCATCCCGCCCGCCATCATCGACCGGCTCGGCATGAGCATCGGCGAGCTGGAAGCCATGCGCGACAGCCTCATTCGCGTGATCGCCGCTGCTGCCGAGCCTCACCAACCCTGACCAAGCGGTTGAGGTATGCCGCGCGGCTGGGCCACGCGGCATACCTCACCGCATGTGCTCGGGTGCGGCCAGAACCGCTCGTGCCGGGGGGCGGTCAGAGGCTGCCTGCGCCGCCGTCGATGTCGCCGCCCCCGAAGCCCGGGGTCAGCTTGAAGGTGCCGGGCGCCATGTCGCCATGCTCGTCGGCGAGGCGTTCGTCGCGCGTGCGCTTGTCGCGAGCGACCCGGACGATGCCAAACGCGATGACCCCCACGATCGCGACGGCACCGATGACGAACAGGCCGTCAAGGACTACTTCGAGGATCGACATACCCTGCCCCCTTTGATGGTGAACTCATCGTGCGCCGTGCCGGGCTTGCGGGTCAATGATCCGGCGCCGTGTCGCACTGGTGGCCGACTCAGACTTCGTCATCCCAGCTGTTGACACTCGAACATATGTTCGAATACGATGGTTCATGGCCATCGCACCACTCCATCCGTCACCGCCGCTCGCGGTGGCCGACAGCGTGCGTCAGGTGCATTCGGTGCTGGACCGGTGCGCGGGGGTCGAGGACCTCTCGGGGCACGCCGCGTCGAGCCTGATCGGCGAGCTGGATCGGGCGGTGACCCGGCTACAGGCCGTGAAGCTGTCCCTCGTCGCGGTGGTCGACAAGGCCGACGTGGCAGCGGATTCCGGGATGACGGGCACAGCGGCCTGGCTGGCGGCGAGGTCCCGCAGCGACGGAGCGGCTGCTGCCAAGGACGTGCGGCTGGCCACCGCCCTCGATGGCGGCCTGGCGGCGACCCGGATCGCTCTGGGCGAGGGTGAGCTGTCGACCGAGCACGCCCACGTCATCGCGCGCACGGCGGAGCAGCTGCCGGAGGGTCTGGGCGATGCCGAGCGGGCCGCGATCGAGCGTTCGCTGGTCGCGGTGGCCAAGCGAGTGGACCCGATTGCGTTGCGCAAGAAGGCCCGCAGAGCGCTGGAGGCAGCCAAGCGACAGCAGGCCGAGGTCGACTCCCACGAGGACGCAGTGCTGCGGACCGAGGAAGAGCAGGCGCTGGCCAAGACCAAACTGACCCTGCACGACAACCAGGACGGCACCATCAGCGGGCACTTCACCGTACCCACGCTGGCCGGGCAGATCCTGAAGAAGGTCATCCAGCAGATCGCCTCGCCCCGCCGGTTCGCCCAGCAGGCGGCGAAGGATGCCAAGGCCCAGGCGGCTCGGTGTGGTGACGACCTGAGCGCGGCGCAGATCGCGGCGGCGACGTGGGACGCGTTCCGGGCCGAGGAGCTGGACTGGTCGCAGAAGTACGGACGTGCGTTCGTGGAGCTGTTGGAGCACCTGCCCACCGACCACCTGTCCGGCAAGGTCAACGCGACCGTCCTGGTCACCCTCGACCACGACCGGCTCAAGGCATCCCTGGGAGCTGCCCACCTCGACACCGGACACGACCTGTCGGCGTCCGAGGCCCGCCGCCTGGCCTGCGGCGCCGGGCTCGTGCCGGCCGTTCTCGGCGGTGAGTCCCAGGTCCTCGACCTCGGCCGGTCCCAGCGTTTCTTCACCGAGGCCCAACGGGTTGCCCTGGCCCTGACCTACGACACCTGCGCCGCCGCCGACTGCGACCGGCCCTACGCCTGGACCGAACACCACCACGAAGACCCGTGGGCCACTGGCGGCGCGACAGATCTCGACAAGGCAGTCCCGCTCTGTGGCTACCACCACAGACGCGTTCACGATCCCGGCTACCACCACCACATTGCTCGCGAGGGTGCCGGCCGGAGACGGGTCACGTTCGTGAAGCGGACATAGGTCTGCCGCGCGCGCCCGCCGACGAGATCCCGCTTGTCCACCCCGCGCTTGCCCACATCACCGGCGGTCGAAAGACTTCGGCCCATGAGCGATGACCAGTGGTTCCGCCAAGCCGTCGTCTACCAGATCTATCCTCGCAGCTTTCAGGACTCCAATGGCGACGGCATCGGCGACGTCCCGGGCATCATCAGCCGACTCGACTACCTCGAGCAGCTCGGTGTCGATGTCGTGTGGCTGTCGCCGATCTACACCAGCCCGCAGGACGACAACGGCTACGACATCGCGGACTACCAGGACATCGACCCGACCTTCGGGACTCTCGCAGACGTGGACTCGCTGATCGAGCAGGCGCACGCACGCGGCATACGCATCGTCATGGACCTGGTCGTGAACCACACGTCTGACGAGCACCCGTGGTTCGTGGAGTCCCGCTCCAGCAAGGACAACCCCAAGCGCGACTGGTACTGGTGGCAACCCGCCCGCGATGGGCACGAGCCGGGGACGGCTGGTGCGGAGCCGACCAACTGGGAGTCGTTCTTCAGCGGCCCCGCCTGGGACCTTGATGAGGCGACGGGCGAGTACTACCTGCACCTGTTCAGCCGCAAGCAGCCCGACCTCAACTGGGAGAACCCCGAGGTGCGCGAGGCCGTCTACGCGATGATGCGCTGGTGGCTGGACCGGGGCATCGACGGGTTCCGGATGGACGTCATCAACATGATCTCCAAGGTGATCCCGCTCCCCGACGGTGCGCCGCTGCCGATGAGCCAGCTCGGTGACGGGACGCCGCACTTCCTGAACGGGCCGCGGATCCACGAGTTCCTCCAGGAGATGCACGCGTCGGTGTTCGAGGGCCGACCCGAGAAGCTGCTCACCGTCGGCGAGATGCCCGGGGTGACGGTCGAGGACGCCGTGCTCTACACCGACCCGGCGCGGAACGAGGTCGACATGGTCTTCCAGTTCGAGCATGTCGGTCTCGACATCGGCGCGCACAAGTGGGACCGGAGCCGGGTGGACCTGCGCGACCTCAAGGCCTCGCTCGGCCGCTGGCAGGACGCGCTCGCGGAGGTCGGCTGGAACTCGCTCTACTGGAACAACCACGACCAGCCGCGCGCCGTGTCGCGGTTCGGCTCCGACGCACCGGAGCACCGGGTCGCCTCGGCCAAGCTGCTCGCGACCGTCCTGCACCTGCACCGCGGGACGCCCTACGTCTACCAGGGCGAGGAGCTCGGCATGACGAACGTGCCGTTCGCAACGGCCGCTGACTTCCTCGACATCGAGTCGGTCAACTACTACGACCTGGCCGTCGCTGCGGGTGGCGACGTCGAGCAGATCCTGGCCAACCTGCGGACCGGCAGCCGCGACAACGCCCGCTCCCCCATGCAGTGGGACGACACTGCCAATGCTGGTTTCACCACCGGAAAGCCTTGGTCCGCAACGAATCCCAACTACACCGAGATCAACGCAGCCGCAGCGGTGGCCGACCAGGAGTCGGTGTTCCACCACTACCGCCGGGTCATCGAGCTGCGCCACACGGAGCCGGCGATCGCGCACGGCGACTTCATGATGATCGCGCCGGACCACCCGACGCTCTACGCCTTCACCCGCTCGCACGAGGGCACCGACCTGCTGGTCCTCGCCAACTTCTCGGGGGACGACCTGGACCTCGCCGAAGCCGTCAAGGAGCTTGTCGGCTGGTCGGACGCGACCCTGCTGCTCGGCAACCTCGGTGACCCCGCGTCACCCACCGCACCGCTACGCCCCTGGGAAGCCCGCCTCCTCAAACGCTGAGGGGTATGCCGCGGGCGCGCCTGAACGGGCGCGTCCCGAGGGCGACCACGGGGTGCAGTGGCTGGTGGGTGAGGGAGGTCTGGGCGTTTCGCCCATCGGGGTATGGCGGTTGTGCCACGCTTCTGGGCGTGATTCGAGCTGAACTTGGACTGGGGATCCTGGGGACCGCGTTGTGGGTCTACTGCCTCTTCGACGTGATCATGACTGATGACTCGCGCGTCAGGAACCTGCCGAAGCTGACCTGGATCTTCGTCGTGCTCGTCACGTCGGTGGTTGGTGCGGTTGCGTGGCTCGTCGCCGGACGGCCGCAGGGACCGGCGCGGAGCTTGCCCTACAAGGGCAACAGGGGCGCCGCGTTTCCGGAGTACGAACGGCCGGGGCGGTTCGTCGCGACCAACCCGGAGGACGACGCGGAGTTCCTGCGCAAGGTGCGCGAGCGCGCTGAGGCCCAGACGGCCGAAGCGAAGCGGCAGCGTCTGGAACGCGAACGGCTCGAGGCGGAGGACCGTGAGCGCCGCCGCAAGAACAAGGCCGTCGAGGGTGACCCGGACTTGGTCGACCCGGCGTAACCGTCGGGGCACGTGACGTTGCTGTCGAAGTGGTGCGACGGCGGGTAACGTGCGCCCGCGCGTCAAGGCGCTTGACGTCTCCGCCGAGGCACATGTTGCCGGCCGGGCAGCATGCGTCAGCCGCGGTCAGCGACTAGAAGTCGCATCGCGCAGGGCGGCCAGCACCTTGGTGTCGATGCCGTCCGGGCTGAGCCGCATCTCGTAGTTCGCCTCGCCGGCCCAGCTGGCCAGGGCCTGCGCCACCTCGCCCTGGAAGCCGAGCTCGGCCAGCCTTCGACTCACCTCGACAGCCAGCCCACCAGCTTCACCCGCGTCGCCCGGCACGCTCGCGTCGCCGGGCACGCTCGCGTCGTCCGACCCGCTCGACCACGGCAGGACCTCTTCCGGGCCACCGAAGATGAGGTCGTTCAGCCGCAACAGCCTCGCGAGCTCCTGCGGCGCGTCAGGGTGGTCGTCGACGCGGATGTCGGCGAGGACCCCGCAGTGGTCGTACCCGGCGCCTGGCTGCACGGCATACAGGGCAGCGCCCTGGCGACCACGCGAGTCTCCGCCGGCCGCGTCCCCGGCGAGCAGCGCCGCCACGAGGCGGTCGGTGAGCGACGAGCCTGCGGCGCCCAACCAGGCCGATTCCATGGCCGCGACCACCTCGGGTCCGGTGAGGATGTTGCCCTGGATCGCATAGCCACCAGTGCTCTCCCGGCCGCTGACTCCGCCGGCCCAGTCCATGCACGACTCGCCCGTGAACGTCGCCTGCGAGTCGAGCCCCACGACGCCCAGCTGACGGTGTGCGCGTTCCTCGTCGGGTGACGTGCAGGCAACCACGGCTCCCGCGGCATCGCGACCCGAGGCCAGCGCGTCGAGCGCGACCGAC
Source organism: uncultured Actinomycetota bacterium (assembly GCA_963740865.1). GTDB lineage: Bacteria > Actinomycetota > Actinomycetes > Actinomycetales > Dermatophilaceae > Pedococcus. Next base: position 171,679 of record CAVUGH010000002.1, on the reverse strand, counting down.
CGGTAGCGCACGCGCGCCATTGCCTGAGTCGCCACCGCCCCGACGCCCGGTCGCACCTCGGGGACGACGGCGCCGACGAACGGGAACTTGCTCGCGACGGCCACCCCGAAGCCCTCACCCACCTGGCCGACGATCGAGAAGGTCATTCGCCGACCGTAGCGCGGCCGCGCCAATGCCTGCGATTGGGAGACCCTCCCCTCGCTCTGAAAGACTGGGGCATGGCCGCGCGAACGACCAACCCAATGCTCACATGGACAAGTCTCGCGCCGCTCATAGCCGTGGTCGCCCTGGTCCTCACCTGGGGCCGGCACCTGGGCACCCTGCCCGTCCTCCTGGTGGCCGTCGCGCTGGCTGCTGCCGTGCTCGCCGCGGTGCACCACGCCGAGGTGGTCGCCCACCGGGTCGGCGAACCGTTCGGCTCGCTCGTCCTCGCCGTGGCCGTCACGATCATCGAGGTCGCGTTGATCGTCACGTTGATGATCAGCGGCGGCAAGGACACCCAGTCGCTCGCCCGCGACACCGTGTTCGCCGCGGTGATGATCACCTGCAACGGCATCGTCGGTCTGTCACTGCTTGTCGGCGCGATGAAGTACCGCCTGATCTCGTTCAACGCGGAGGGCACTGGCGCCGCTCTGGCCACGGTGACGACGCTGGCGGTCATGACGATGGTGGTGCCGACCTTCACGACGAGCGCGCCAGGGCCGGAGTTCTCCAGCTCCCAGCTCGCCTTTGCGGCGGTGATCTCGCTCGCGCTCTACGGCATGTTCGTGTCGACCCAGACGCGGCGGCACCGTGACTTCTTCCTGCCGGTCAGCCATGACGGCAAACCCCTCGAGAACGAGCACGCCGACCCGCCCACCGACCGCGAGACCTACGTCAGCCTGGGCCTGTTGCTCGTGTCGCTCATCGCCGTCGTCGGCCTGGCCAAGGTCGAGTCCCCCGCCATCGAGTCGGGCGTCGCGGCGGCCGGATTCCCGCAGTCGTTCGTCGGTGTCGTCATCGCGCTGCTGGTGCTGCTGCCCGAGACCCTCGCGGCCGCCCGTGCCGCCCGTGGCAACCGGATCCAGACCAGCCTCAACCTCGCGCTCGGCTCCGCGATGGCAAGCATCGGTCTGACCATCCCCGCCATCGCGATCGCCTCGATCTGGCTCGACGGTCCTCTGCTGCTGGGCCTCGGCCCGACCCAGATGGTGCTGCTGGCGCTGACCGTGGTGGTCAGCGTGCTCACCGTGGTGCCCGGTCGCGCGACCCGGCTCCAGGGTGGCGTCCACCTCGTGTTGCTCGCCGCGTTCGTCTTCCTCGCCGTCAACCCGTAGCGGCTCCGACGCCGGACCAGCTCGACGGTATGCCGGCGCGCTCAGGAGCGTGCGCGGCATACCGTGGGTCGATGGCCACCGTCGAAGCCGTCCTGGGTGACATCACCACCGAGCACGTCGATGCCATCGTCAACGCCGCCAACTCGATGATGCTCGGTGGCGGCGGGGTCGACGGCGCGATCCACGCGGCGGCAGGGCCGCGGCTGCTCGAGGCCTGTCGCCGGGTCCGGAACACCACACACCGGGACGGGCTCGAGGTCGGCGACGCGGTGGCGACCTCGGCCGGCAACCTGCCGGCGCAGTGGGTGATCCACACCGTCGGGCCGAACCGGCACCGCGGGCAGACCGACCCGGCCCTGCTGGCGTCCTGCTTCACCCGAAGCCTCGAGGTCGCCCGTGAGGTGGGCGCGCGGAGCATCGCGTTCCCGGCGGTCAGCGCCGGCGTCTATGGCTGGGACTCGGCGCAGGTCGCGCGGATCGCCGTCGACGCAGTGCGTGCCGAGCTCAAGCAGGACGAGGCGAGTGTGATCGAGCTGGTCCGGTTCGTGCTGTTCAGCCGGCCGATGTTGGCCGACTTCGAGACCGCCCTCGCCGACTGACCCTCAGGCGCCGGCGCTCATCGCCTCGTGGTCGCCGTTCGCCGCTGACTCGATCAGCTGGCCGATCACCTCGGCCGAATGCGCCCCGGACAGGGCCACCCGCCGGTTGGCCATGAAGAACGGGACACCGGTGATGCCGATGTCGATCGCCGCGGCCTCGTCCTCGCGGACGTTGTTGGCGTACTGGTCACCCGCCAGGACCGCCGAGACCCGTCGCCCGTCCAGTCCGGCCTCGGTGCCGAGCCGCTGCAGGGTCTCGATGTCGTCGATCAGCTTGCCCTCGGTGAAATGGGCACTGTAGAAGCGTTCCAGCACCGCCGCCTGCAGCGCGTGGCCACCCTGGGCCAACCCCAGCGCCACCAACCGGTGCGCGTCGAACGAGTTGGCGCGCAGCTGCTTGTCGACGTCGATCTCGACCCCGTCGGGGCGGCCCATCACGGCCGGCCGCTCGGCGATCTCGCGGGCCCCGGCCGGGTCGGTGCCGTAGCGCTGCGCCAGCCACGCGAGCACCGTTTCACCCGTGCCGTGCGCGGCCTTCGGGTCGAGCTCGAACGCGTGGTAGGTCACGCTCACCTCGGCCGGGTGCGCGCTCTCGGCGATGGCCAGCTCGAGCCGTCGCTTTCCGATGTAGCACCAGGGGCAGACCACGTCCGCCCAGACGTCGATCTCGACTGCCGTGGTCCGGTCCGGGTTCGTCGAGGTGGTGTTGGTCGGGTCCGTGTGGGTCGGGGCCGTGTTCGTCGGGTGAGCTGCGTTCATCTCTCCATACTCACACGACTGCACAAGTCGGGGCGTATGCCGTGGGGCCGGCCACCCGGAATACCCACCCTTGGTCTTGCCGCCTGGCCTTTCGTCCGGCCTTCTCGCCCGGCCTTCTCGCCCGGCAACGCCGCAGGCCCCCACCCGCCGAAGCGGGAGGGGGCCTGCGAACCGTGGCTTGACGCTGGGTGGCCGCTGGGCCGACCTCAGGTCAGGGGCGACCGTAGGTGACGCTGGAGGACCAGATCGAGCGGAGCGCGACGGCCTTGCCGCTACGCGGGGAGTCCCACATCATGCCGTTTCCGGCGTAGATGCCCACGTGGTAGGCCGGGCTGCCGAAGAACACGAGGTCCCCGGGCTGCGGGCTGGACACGCGGGTGGTGGCCTGGCGCTGGGCCTCGGCCGTGCGCGGCAGGCTGATGCCGACCTGACGGAAGACGTAGGCCGTGAAGCCGGAGCAGTCGAAACCGGTCGACGGGCTGGTGCCGCCGTAGGAGTACATCAGGCCTTCGTACTGGGCCGCGATGGCGAGAACGCCACCGGCAGCGGGCTTCAGGCTGGTGTAGTCGCGGGCCGTGGAGCGGCTGGCGGTCGCAGAGCTGCTGCGGTCGCTCGTGCGCGCTGCGGCGGGAGCGACAACCGGCTTGGGCTTGGGCTTGGCGGTCGCCTTGAAGCCGATGACGCCAAAGGCGTTGGTGGTCGCCGGCGCTGCGGTCTCGGGCGCCTGCACGGCAACGGGAGCGGCCGTAGTCGTGGCCTTGACCGTCGACTTGGGGCTGGCCGTGGCCGCCGAGGCGGGAAGGGCGAACGAGGCGACAAGACCACCGGAAGCGGCGATGACCGCTGAGGTCTTGACTGCCGGCTGCGCGGCGCTGGCCACGATGCCCGACAACTCGGAGACGGGGTTGAAACGGCCCGGCGCGCGGTGGCGGCCTGAACTGTGTGAAGCCACGATGAATGAACCTCCAGCGCCTACGAGGTGAGCTGTCGGGTTCGGATGGAGGTAGATCACCCGGCCGCCACGGTTGTCACCCGACCTTGCGGGCACGTACGTGGAGACTTAACCCCAAGGACCTTTTCGTGAAGAGAAGGCCCAAAGTTGGGTCCCCCGCTCCTGCCAAGCGGTTTGTACTGAATGACTCGGGCGTGGTGACAGGACTAGGCGTTTCCACATCGAGCCGGTTCACCCAGGGGGCGAGTGAACCGGAGCCACCGTACCCAAGGCCGCTGCGAAAGTCACGTTGAGGTCACGGCAGCCCCAAGAAACTCCATGGTGACGTCTCCCACATCTCTCGGCTCGTGCTCAGGAAACGGTCAGGTGGTCCTCAACCGGACACGCCGGAACGCTCATACGAGCGGGCGAAATGTCCGATCAGGACCGGGGCTGCAGCGCTGCTCCGCGGGCGCCGACGGCCCAGACGAGGGGTCCGAAGAGGATCAGAGGAGGCTCAGACGAGGGCACCGAAGACGTGCTGGGCGACCTCGTCGGGCAGCGATACACCGGTGGACTCAGGGGCGCCCTCGCGGACGGCGACCACGCGGCCGTCGGCACGGTGCACCCGCACCCGCTCGCCCGGCAGCAGCCGCGCGATGGTGAGCAGGCTCAGCGCCTCGTGGTCGACCTGGACCGGCTCGCCGATCCGGCGCACGAGCACGGTCTCGGGGGTGTCACCGGCCAGCTCGGTCAGGGTGTGCAGCCCGGAGCGGAAGTCCTCGGTGGGTTCGTCGTCGCCCAGCTCGTCGAGCCCGGGGATGGGGTTGCCGTAGGGCGAGTCGTGGTGGTCCTTGAGCATGGCGAGGATCTTGCGCTCGACCCGCTCGGACATCACGTGCTCCCAGCGGCAGGCCTCGTCGTGGACGTACTCCCACTCCAGGCCGATGACGTCGACCAGCAGCCGCTCGGCCAGCCGGTGCTTGCGCATCACCCGGGTGGCGAGCAGCCGGCCGTGGTCGGACAGCTCGAGGTGCCGGTCGCCCGCGAGGCTCAGCAGGCCGTCGCGCTCCATCCGGGCGACGGTCTGGGAGACGGTCGGACCCGAGTGCGCGAGACGCTCGGCGATGCGAGCGCGCAGCGGCGGGATGCCCTCTTCCTCGAGCTCGAAGATCGTCTTGAGGTACATCTCGGTGGTGTCGATCAGGTCGGTCACGGGCCTAAGCCTCTCACCTGCGGCCGTCAGCGCGTCACCGATCGCCTGCGCACCCGGCCGTCGGGTCACCCGAGGGCCCCGTCGGAGCCTCTCCTGCGCACCGGGTCGTACCGGGGCACCCAGTAGGCCAGCCACCCCGTCCCGACCAGCGCCAGCCCGCCGAGGGTGACGCACGCCGCGGCCAGTCCGGCCTGCGCCGTGACGACGCTGATCAGGGCGGGTGAGCCGCTCCCGCCGATGACCGACACGAACCGCCAGCCGCCCAGGAACTGCGAACGACCCCACTGCGGTGCACTGTCCGCGCCAAGGGTCATCACGATGCCCGACCCCATGCCGTTGCCCACCGCGGCCACGAGCGCAACGCCCGTCACGGCGACCGCGCTGTGCGTGAGCGGCAGGAGGCCCATCCCGATGCCGAGCAGCACGACACAGGGCACCGCCACCCAGATCCGGCCGAACCGGTCCATCACCGAGCCCGCCGGGTAGAACAGCAGCATCTCGACCCCACCGACGATCCCGAAGATGATCGCGGTGGTGCTGGCGGACAGGCCGATGTGCGCCGCCCACAGCGGGAGCAGGACAACCCTCGCCGACCGCGTGGCGCCGATGACCATGACGCCCAAGCCGATGGTGAGGTAGACCCGCCGGTGGTCCCAGAGCACCTTCGCGGTGCTCACCGGGGCCTGGTCGCGGGTCTGCTCCTTGGCCTGCGCTTCGTGCGCCGCGGTGAGGTCGGGCCCCAGCCGGACCAGCGCGGCCGCGCCGAGCCCCGCCACCACCGCGACGGCAAAGCCGGCCCGTGGCCCCCACACGTGGATGACCGGCGCCCCGATGAACGGCCCGATGAACATGCCGATGCGGTTGACCCCGCCCAGCGTCGACATGGCCCTGGCTCGCATGGAGGCCGGCACGGCGTCGATCAGGTAGGCCTGCCGAGCAACGAGGAACACCGAGGACGTGAACCCCATCGCGAACACCGTCACCATCAGCACGACGAGCGAGGGCGCCGTGAGCGCCACGAATGCCGCCACGGCATCCACCGCGCTGGCCCAGAGCAGCGCGCGACGCTCCCCGACCCGGTGCACGAGGGCGCCCGCGGGGACGGCGAAGAACAGCTCGGCGATGAGTGCCAGTCCAGCCGTCAGCGCCGCGATCGACTGCGTCGCCCCGAGGTCGAGGGCGCTCAACGTGACGATGGGGATCACCGCACCGCTGCCGACGGCCGCGATGATCGTCGGTCCGTAGGCCGGCACGGCGATGCTGCGCAGGCTGAAGGACGTCTCGGCGTCGGCGTCGGGTCGGGGCATCCCAGCCATTCTGACGTGGCCGCCAGACGCCAGCCCCTCTGGCTCCTCCGGCGGCCCTCCCCGCGTCGCCGCTCCGGCCTCGCACCTCGCGCGCCGCTACGGGGTCTCGAATCCGTCGCCCCGTGCGCGGGTAGGTTCGGCCCATGGGATTCGTCGTGCCGTCACGGTTCTGTGGTCCACCTGAGTCGGGCAACGGAGGGTGGGTCAGCGGCCACGCGGCTGCGCTGTTGCAGCCCGGGCCCGACGAAGCCGTCACCGTCCGGCTGCGCACGCCTCCCCCGCTCGACCGCGAGATGACGGTCCAGTCCGGATCGGGTGACGGTCGGCGCACGGTCGAGGTCCGCGACGGAGAGCACCCCGTTCTCGAGGCGACGACGGCGCCGGGACTGGACGCGGGCGGCATACCGACGGCTGTGCCGTTCGCCGAGGCCACCTCGGCGGGCGAGGGTTACGAAGGGCTGTCCGACCACCCGTTCCCCACGTGTTTCTCGTGCGGCACCGGGCGCGCGGCCGGCGACGGCCTGCGGCTCCAGCCGGGCCGCGTCGACGGAGGGGATGGCGTGTATGCCACGGCGTGGCTACCCGGCGAGGACGTCGACCTGGAGACGGTGTGGGCCGCGCTGGACTGCCCGGGCGGCTGGGCATCGGGCATCGCCGGCCGACCGATGGTGCTGGGCACGATGACCGCGCAGGTCGCGGTCCTCCCGACCGCCGGTGAGGAGCACGTTGTCATGGCCTGGCCTCGGGGCGGCGAGGGCCGCAAGTACCAGAGCGGAACTGCCCTGTATGCCGCGGACGGACGCCTGCTCGCGCAGGCCGAGGCGACGTGGATCGCCATCGACCCCAAGGCTGTTCGACCGGCGGGAGGCACAACATGACCCGACTTGCAGTGGTGACGGGAGCCAGCAGCGGCATCGGCGAGGCGACCGCCCGACAGCTCGCGGCGGACGGGTTCGAGGTGGTCTGTGCCGCCCGTCGGGCCGACCGGATCGAGGCCGTGGCCGCGGAGATCGGCGGCCGTGCCGTCGTCTGCGACGTGACCTCCGCGGGCGACGTGGCCAGGCTCGCGGCCGAGGTCGGCGACCGGCTCGACGTGCTCGTCAACAACGCGGGTGGTGCGCTCGGCCTGGCGCCGGCTGCCGACACCGACGTCGCCGACTGGCGGGGGATGTTCGAGTCCAACGTCATCGGCACCCTGCAGGTGACCCAGGCCCTGTTGCCCGCCCTGATCGCGTCGGGCGCGGGGACGATCATCAACGTCGGGTCCATCGCGGGACACGTTGCGTACGAAGGCGGTTCGGGCTACGTCGCCGCCAAGCACGCGGTCGCTGCCCTGACCCAGACGCTGCGGCTCGAGCTCGTCGACAAGCCGGTCCGGGTGGAGGAGATCGCCCCCGGGATGGTGCGGACCGAGGAGTTCGCGCTGACCCGGTTCGGCGGTGACCAGGCCAGGGCCGACGCCGTCTATGCGGGGGTGTCCGAGCCGCTCGTGGCCCAGGACATCGCCGAGGCGATCGGCTGGATGGTCGGGCGACCCGCACACGTGAACATCGACCTGCTCGTCATCAAGCCGCGCATCCAGGCAGCCCCGCACAAGGTGCACCGCGACACCTGATCTCCGGGTCACCGAGCTGCACGACTTCTGGCCTCACGAGGGGGCCCACGGCTCCCAGGGCCGCACTGGCCCCCCACACCCGCGGCCACGAGTTCGGTCGAGATCTTTACGAACTCCTTACCCGGCTACCCCTCCTGACCCGTGCCGTCGTGCCCTAACCTCCGAAATGACGCTCGCATCTGAGCCCTTTGGAGGCAAAACGATCATGTTCAATCATCGAATCGGTCAAGTACTGGCCACGCTCGCCGTGGGGGCGCTGTCCCTCGCCGGGCTCACGGCTCTCGCTCCGAGCGCCCAGGCAGCCACGGGGCAGCTGGGCGACATCACCTCGTTCAGCCAGGACGGCGACACCTTCACGGTGCGTTCCGGCACGGCCGCGCTGCGCGTCGTCGTCGAGGACAACGCCCTGCTGCGGGTCCAGGTCGCGCCGGACGGGACGTTCACCGACCCCGCCAACGACGACCCCGCCAAGCCGGGCGACCCGGACGCCGACATCGTCGTGAAGACCGACTACCCCGGCGGTGCCACGACCCTGCAGCAGAACGCCACGGCATACGTCGTCAGCACTCCCAAGGCGCGGCTGACGATCACCAAGTCGCCGATCACCCTCCACCTGGCTCGTCCCGACGGCACCCCGCTCTGGGACGAGACCGCCCCGTTGTCCTGGAACGACGACGGCACCACCCAGACCCTCGCGCAGGGGCGCACCGAGCAGTTCTTCGGCGGCGGCATGCAGAACGGCCGGTTCAGCCACCGCGACACCAGCATCACGATCTCGCGCGACTACAACTGGAACGACGGCGGCAACCCCAACGCCTCCCCGTTCTACGTCTCGAGCAACGGCTACGGTGTGCTGCGCAACACCTTCGCGCCCGGCGCCTACGACTTCCGCGCACCGGTGCAGACGACCCACGACGAGCAGCGCTTCGACGCCTACTACTTCGTCGGCGACACCAAGCAGGTCATCAACGGCCTGACCGAGCTGACCGGGCGACCCATCGCGCTGCCGATGTACGCGCTCGAGCTCGGCGACGCCGACTGCTACCTGCACAACGCGAACCGCGGCGAGCGCGAGACCCTGCGCGACTCCACGGCCATCGCCAAGGGGTACAAGGACAACAACCTCCCCCTCGGCTGGATGCTCGTCAACGACGGCTACGGCTGCGAGTACGAGGACCTCGCACAGACCGGGGACATGTTGAACGACCACGGTGCCGAGCTGGGCCTCTGGACCCAGCGCGACCTGACCGAGCAGGACTCCGAGGTCGCCGCGGGCGTGCGCGTCCGCAAGACCGACGTGGCCTGGGTCGGCCCGGGCTACCGGTTCGCCCTGGACGCCTGCGAGAAGGCCCGCGACGGCATCGAGTCCAACAGCACCGACCGCGCCACCGTGGTGACCGTCGAGGGCTGGGCCGGCACGCAGCGGTGCGGTGTGCCGTGGTCCGGTGACCAGAGCGGCTCGTGGGACTACATCAAGTGGCAGATCCCGACGTATGCCGGCTCGACCATGTCCGGTCAGCACGTCACCACCGGCGACGTGGACGGCATCTTCGGCGGCAGCGCCAAGACCTACGTCCGCGACCTGCAGTGGAAGATGATGCTGCCGATGACCTACGCCATGAGCGGCTGGGCGGCGAGCGACAAGCAGCCCTACCGGTATGGCGCCCCCTACACGGACATCAACCGCAAGTACATGCTGCTCCACGAGCGGCTCCTCCCGTACTTCTACACGCACACCATGAACGCCACCAAGGACGGCGTGGGCGCCACCCGCCCGCTCTACCTCGAGTACCCCAACGACCCCAACACCTGGGGCGACGCGGCGAAGTACGAGTTCCTCGCAGGACGTGACTTCCTCGTGGCACCGGTGTACTCCGACACCTCGGTCCGCAACGACATCTACCTGCCGCAGGGCCAGTGGGTCGACTACTGGAGCGGCCGGACCTACCAGGGCGGCCAGACCATCGACGGCTACAAGGCGCCGCTCGACACCCTGCCGATGTTCGTCCGGGCCGGCGCAGTGGTGCCGATGTTCCCCGAGGGCACGATGGACTGGAAGGAGGGCAAGGACGCGGGACAGCTCGACCTCGACGTCTACCCCTCCGGCGCCTCGACCTTCACCAACTACGAGGACGACGGGCGCAGCCAGTCGCACACCAGCGGCCAGTCCGCGACGCAGCGCTTCGACGTGACCGCCCCGGTCACCGGCCGAGGCCCGGTCACCGTCGCCATCGGCGCCCTCCAGGGTTCGTATGCCGGGAAGCCGGCTTCGCGTCACTACGGCCTGTCCGTGCACACCGACGCGGCGCCTGACGGTGTCTCGGTGGGCAGCGCGGCGCTCCAGGCTGTCAGCTCCGCAGAAGCGCTGAAGGCCGCCGACTCGGGCTTCTTCTACGATGCGGCCAGCGGCGTCATCCACGTCAAGACTGCCTCTGTCGCAACGGGTTCCGCCACCTCGGTCCGGATCACGGGCGCCGGCGCCGTGGGTGGTTCGCACCCCGAGGAGCGCAATGTCGCGCTCGACCTGGTCGCGCCGCAGATCTCCGTGGCGGGCGAGGCAGCGCAGGTCAAGGCGACGTTCACCAACCACACGGGCAAGCCCGTCGACGTCACCTCCACGACCCTCGGCGCACCTGCCGGCTGGGCGGTCCAGCCCTCCGGGCCGACGACCGCAGGCGCGGTCAAGGACGGGGCGACCTTCACGGCGAGGTTCGCCGTCACACCGCCCGCCGACGCGGAGGCTGGGGCGCGCGACCTGACCGCCACCGCGGCATACACGGCTCGTGACCTCAGCCGCACGGTCACCGACCGGGCGAGCACCACGCTGGCCTTCGCCGACCTGGCGAGCGCCGTCAACAACGTGGGCGTGACGAAGTCCGCCGAGCCTGCGCCGGGCGACATCGACGGTGGTGGCTCGAGCTTCCTCGCCGAGCGGCTGGCGGAGAAGGGCATCACGCCCGGCGCGACGGTCGCAGCCAACGGGTTCTCGTTCACCTGGTCGTCGGCCCAGCCGGGCACGAAGGACAACGTGGCCTCGGGTGGCGAGACGATCAGCCTGTCCGGCAAGGGCAACGCGCTCGCCGTGCTCGGGACGGGCACCAGCGGCTCGGCCTCCGGGACGGCGACCGTGCACTACGCCGACGGTTCGGTCACGACCGGGACGCTCGGCATGCCGAACTGGTGCTGCCTCGCGACGGACAGCTACGGCGCCAAGATCGCCGTGGTGACCAAGGGCAAGAACACGCCCGCCGGTCCGGCCTACCCGACCACCGAGTACCGGCTCTACACGAAGACGGTGCGGATCGACCCGGCCAAGGACGTCGTCGCGGTGACGCTTCCGGCCAACGCGGCGGTGCACGTCTTCGCGATGAGCATCGGCACCGAGGAGGTCATCGCGCCGCCGATCGCGGACGGGCAGTACTCGATCACGACAGGTGGCAAGGCGCTCCAGGCGACCGACCAGGAGCTGGGGCAGCTCATCGTCACGGCTCCGAGCTCTGACGCCGACCAGAAGTGGGTGGTGACCCGCAACGCCGACGAACTGACCTACCAGCTCAAGAACGCCGGCACCGGGCTGTGCGCCGACGTCCCCTACAGCTCCACGACGAGTGGGCAGGGCGTCGGGCAGTACACGTGCAGCGGCACGCCCAACCAGCAGTGGGTCGTGACGAAGGCGGGCGGGGTGCTGACCATCAAGGCCAAGCACAGCGGGCTGTCACTGACGGCAGGGACCGACGGCAAGGTCGTCCAGGCCACCGACACCGGTGCCGCAAGTCAGCGCTGGGCGGCAGCGGCCAACTGAGTTCGGGTGGGAGAGGCGCCCCCTGCGCCCCTCCCGCCCGGCGTCGCTCGAACTCAGGCGCGGGAGATTGAGACCGGCACGCCCGCCGGCGCGGTGATCGTCTGCACGTCACCGTCACGGTCGACGGTGCCACCCTCGACCGTGACGTCAGCGGCACCTCGAAGCACCACGGTCGTCCGGTCGCCGAGGGGTTGCGCGAAGACGAGCCGGTCGCTCCCGATGTCGGCGAGCTCGGCGTTGGCCCACTCGATGCGCCCGACCGGGGTGTCGAGGCCGAGCGCGAGGAAGGCGCCCGTGCGTGGTGGCACACGGAGGTCACCGTCGCCCAGCCGCTGGCCGTCGAGGGACAGCCGGACGGTGTTGTGGTGACCGGTGATGTTGGCCAGGTGGAGCATTCGCTCGCCGTCGGCCGTCGTGGAGGTGGTCGCGAAGGCACCTGGGATGTCGGCCGCCAGCTCCAGACCCGGAGCCGCGCCCAGGCGGCGCAGGGCTCGCCCGAACAGCGGCACGTCCGAAGGCAGCTCGGCCGCCAGGAGGACTGCGCGCCCGGCACCCACCTCGACGTCCACGCCGCAGACGGCGCCGTCCACGTCGTGCAGCACGGCGTCGCCGTGCTCGTGCTCGAGCGCCTGGAACCACCCGACCCGGGTCTCGGGCCACGGCGCCGCCCAGCCGCTCGCCACGGCTGACGGGTAGTAGTGGTGGCTGGCCCAGGTGAGGTGGGAACCCCTGACGCCGAGGGCCTCGGCGAGCATCGTGCAGGGGTTTCCTTCGAGGTCGCGGTCGGGCAGGCGGCCCAGCATCAGCAGTCCACCGCCTCCGGTGAGGTGGTCCACGAGTCCTTGCTGCACCTCTGGTGAAAGGTGGCGCCCGGTGGCCAGCGCCACGACTCCGCTCGGCTGGTCGCGCTGGAGGTGGACCGCTCCGAAGCGGTAGCCCCCGAGCAGCATCGAGCGGACCAGCGCGCGACGCGGACCCGCACCGCGGTGACGCTGCAGGTCCTCGACGACCTCGGTCATCCGCGCGCTGCCCGGGTGGTGGTACTCCGTGGCGTAGGAGTCGAGGACCAGCCCGAGCTGCACGTCGTCGTGGTCCTCCTGCATGCGGGAGAGCCAGCGCTCGTGCAGCCGGACGGCGTGGACGGTGCGCGCCGTCGCGGCATACGTCATCCCCTTCTGGCCCTCGGGGCCGACGGGCGCGGCCGTCCCGTGACGCTCACCGGTGAAGCTGATCCGGTCGTTGCCGTCACCGACGGGCTCCTCGAGCGGCGGGTTGATGCCCCCGGCGAAGAGGTAGTAGTTGATCGCGCGGTTGCCCTGTGCCAGCGAGCGGCGGGTCTTGAGGTCGACGGTGGACGGGTCGTACTGGTTGTCGACGCCGCCGGCGTAGTCGCCCGACCCCGCCTCGAACTCCAGGGAGGTGGTGGGCTGGTCGGCGGTGTGGACCGCGTCCATGAAGGCGTTGATGACGTAGAGGTCGGTGGTGGTGTTCAGGGTCATGTCGCCCATGTAGTGGTCCGAGCCCGAGATCATCCCGGGCACCCCGGCATAGGTCTCGACGAGCTGGCTGATGCCGATGGGGAAGGGCTCGCCGCTGCCACCCTCGGTGCCATGCACGTTGATGAGGAACGGCACGGCCACGATGCCCCGCGCCTCGGCCATGGCCCGCAGCGCCTCGACGTAGCGGCGGAACCGGTCGCGCATGAACACGGCGAGGTCCTGGCGCAACGCTCCGGCCCACTCCTCGCTCGGCGAGCGGATGTCCTCTGGCGCCAAGGGGTAGGGCAGCTCACCGCCTCGCGAGCTCTGTGCCCATTCGGCGAAGTCCGCGACGAGGTGGTCGGTGAGGTCGGGGCTGTTCGTCACCCACGCGAGCATCCCGATCTCGTTGTCGAGCTGGACCGCAATGACGTTGCCACCACCGGGCTGCAGCCGCTCGGCGATGAGCGGGAGGACGGCGCCGAACCACCGATCGCACTCCTCGAGGTAGGCGGGGGCGAGGTAGTCCACCGTGCGGGTCGGGGCAGGCCTGCCATCCCAGCCGGACGAGACGATCTCCGGGTGCTCGGTGTAGAGCCGGAACGGCAGGCCCTCGTTCTTGAGCTCGGCCATGATGAACGGGCCGGGGCGTGCGATGAACCAGAGGTCATGCGCCGCACACAGGTCGATGAAGGCCGCGATGTCCCGCTCCGGGCGGGTGGCGCCCGTGACGTCGATGGTGCCGTCGGGGAGCTCGTGCCACAACCACGGGATGTAGGACGCCACCGCGTTGCAGCCAGCCTCCTTCAGCAGCAGGATCCGCTGCTCCCACTCGGCGCGGGCCACCCTGAAGTAGTGGAGCTCGCCGGACATGATCACCCGGGGCTCACCGTCGATGAGGATCTGCTTGTCCTGGATCTGGATCATGGTGCCTTCCGTTGGGAGACAGGGGCCTTCGGGATGCGGGTCAGGACGTCGGGGATGCGGGTCAGGACGTCGGGGATGCGGGTCAGGACGTCTGCACGGTGAGCTCGATGTCGTCGCCCGTCGCGCTGGCCAGCAGGTCGGAGCGGGCCACGCTGACGCCTGCCCCGCGGTAGGGGTTCGTCAGCGACGTGCTCACCAGCTCGCGACCCCCGGCCGTCACCCTGACCACACCAGAGCCCACTTTGCCCACCTGGTAGGTGATTCGGAGTCGCTTGTCCCCCAACGGGATCCGCGCCGTGAGACCGTCGAGTCCCGGCGCGAGCACCGGGTCGAGCTCGACGCGATCGCCGCGGGAGCGAACTCCGAGCAGGGTCTCGGCGAGCAGCCTGAGGTAGAGGCCCGGGCCGGACGAGTAGACGCGCCACCCACCCTCGAGGTCCACGTCGCCTGCCATCAGCGCGGCATACCGTGCGCTCGCGTCCAGACGGTCGTCGAAGGCACCGTCCGAGGACGAGTAGTAGGTCGTGCTCTGCCGGAGGCGGGCACGCGGGACTCGCTCCGTGACACCGACCGGGTTGGCCTGGCACAGCGCGGCGAAGAGGCGCTCGCTCGCACCGACCCGGGCGAGCGCCTCTGCGTAGCGAAGGTGCGCATGCATGTACATGAGGCCGATCTCGCGACCCCAGAACGTGCTCGCCTCGGCACGCTGGAAGACGCTCATCGGGCCACCGCGGTAGGCGACCGGCCGGTCGAACAGCCGCGCGCCGTCGGGGCCGAGCAGGTGCTCGTCGATGAGGTCGAGGTGGTGCTGCGCCTGCTCAGGGGTGAGCAGGTCGGCGGAGATCGCGTGGATCCAGGGCAGCACGCCGTAGGTCAGCCCGGTCCGGGTGTCACGCGGGTGCACGAGGGGTTCCGACGTGCCGTCGTCGTGCAGCAGCACGTATCCGGGCAGGACTCCGTCCAGCAGGAGGTCCTCCTGGATCGCGGTGTGCGCGGCGTCGGCCGCCTCGCGTGCCCGGGTGACCAGGTCGGCACCGGCGCCGCACGACTCCAGCCCGTCGGCCAGCGACCGCAGCGCGGTCACCATCAGCACGGTCGTCCACGTCGAGACCAGGCGGGCGGCGAGGTGCGGGTCCGCCGGCTGCAACGAGTCGTTCCAGTCCCCGTGGCCGTATGCCGGCAAAGCCGTGCCGGGGACGCGCACCTCGGCGATGCGGTCCAGCGCGCGCCGCAGGTGGTCCTCCACCGACGCTGGCGGAGCAAGGCCTTCGTCGCCCACGAACGGCGCACCCTCTTTGAGCAGGGAGACGTCGCCGGTGGCGCGGAGGTAGTCGCCCACCGCGAGGACGGGCCAGTAGACGACATCGCCGTGGGCGTCCTGCTGACCGGCCTCGGCGAGCGGGGGCAGGAAGTCGAAGGCCTGCGGCCAGTCACCGCGGACGTTCTGGTTGCGCAGGACCGACAGCAGCACGTCGCGCTGCTCCTCGTCGCGCCCGAGCGCAGTCAACAGCCCGACCGGGCCCTGGCACACGTCACGAGTGCCCCACGCGCCACCGGAGAACTGCTCCAGGCCGCGCGGCGAGAGGTAGTGCACGAGCGCGTTCTGCGTGAACCACGGCAGCACCGTGTCGATCCGCGCGACCTCGGCCGCCAGATGCAGGTCGGTTGCGCCGGGGTCGAGCCGCAGTGCGTCAGCCGCCGTCGCCGACCAGCCCTCGCCGAGGTGCTGGTCCACCGTGGGACGGACCTCGAGGTCCTCGGCACCCTCCGTGACGGCCAGGGTCAGGGCGAACCGGCTGCGGGCGGCGACGTCGAGCGTCAGCCACGGCGTGGCCCGGTCCTGCCCGTCCGCGAAGAGCGGCCCGTCGGCGGCCACCGCGACCGGGCCGGCCTCCCACCCGAGCCGGAGCCCGGCGGCAGCAGTGCTCACATCGACCCCGTCGTCGCGTTCGGTCACGCCGTAGTCGGCAGGGTCGAGGCCGTCGTCGCCGGACAGCGCGACGTGGAGGGCGACGAGCAGCCGCCGCGGGGCGCCTGACACCCAACGGACGGAGAGCCCGAGCTCCTGCGCGGTGGCCGGCGCGGAGGACGTGACCTCGAGGGCGATGTCGTCCGACACGTACCACCAGGTGGCTGCGTCGGTCCGCAGGGCCCAGGCGCTCGGCGTCTCCAGCAGCACCCAGCCAGCTGCGCTCGTCGCGTCCTCGACGAAGATCCGCAGACCGTGGGCGCGCTGCACACCGAGGTAGCCGCGCCGGGTGGACAGCAGGCGGTCCCGGCCGACGTGGCCACGGGTCAGCTGGGAGTGGAAGGTGCCGGTCATCCAGATGGTCGACGTCAGGCCCCGGGTGTCGGCGACGAGTGCGTCACCGGTGCGGAGCACGTGGCCGTGCGGGCGGAGGACGGCTCGCTCCTTGGCCGCCGTGACGACGTGGGAGCCGTCGTCGCCGAACCACGCCAGCAGCTCGCCGCCGGAGCTGGTTTCGGCGTGGCGACGCTCAGAGTGGCCGGTGAGCTCCGTCAACGTCTCGGGGTCCAGGTCGTTGGCGTCGAACGGCAGCGCAGCGCTGAAGAGCGCCTTGGAGGCGAGGTGCGGTGCGTCCCCGGCGGCGGCCACGCGTACGTCACTGGCGACGTCCACGGGTGCGTCACTGGCCGCGTCCAGTGCCCCGTCGGCCCAGCCGCCGGGATCGGCCTCGGGCTGGGCCAGGACGTCGGCAGCCCACGATGCATCCGCATCCGTGGTGGCAGCCGGATGGTCCGGGCTGAAGAACCCGTAGAAGCCGGTGCGGTGGCGCGCGCCCGCCGCGATGGTCACCGGCGCGTCCTGCACGACCACGAGGGCGTGCTCGTGCTGGAGCCGGTGGGAGGGGAGCTCGGCGCGGGACAGGGCTGCCGGCACCCCGGGGCGCCGCGCGCCACGCACGAGTTGGAGGGTGTCGGTCGCCCAGCCGCGCCCCTTCGTCAGCGAACCCAGCAGCAGCCACGGGACGGTGCCGCCCGGCATGTTCTGCCGGACCGCGATAGCAGTGCCGTGCGCAGTCGTCACCGGCGTGAGGTCGAGGTACTGGCTCACGTAGAACTCGTTGTTGCGGACCGCAGCGTATGGCGCGAGGCCGGGATCGTGGGCGAGCACGACATCGACGACGACCTCGCTCGTGCCGGTGTTCTGCACGGCCAGGTGCCAGAACCACGCCGGCGACGCCTGCGCCAGACGGAAGGACACGGCATACCGCAGCCCCTCCCACTCCCCGGTCGCGGTGGGCCCGTCGCCGGACCAGGCCACGGAGCTGGGGCCGGCCGGCCCGAGCAGCGGGACCCAGGTCGCGCCGGCACCGTCGATCCGGCGCAGGTAGAGGTTGGCGGGGCCTGCCTCGTGCGCACTTGCGGGGTACATCAGCAGAGAGGTGTCCCCTGCGTCGAGGCGGGCCAGACAGGCCTCGTCGGTGAACACCGCCCGAAGGCCGGCATCGCTCGAGAGGTCGTGGTGGCCACGCTGCACTGCGTTCGTCCGGAAAGACACCCCTTGTGTATAGCCCACCCGGGCTGGGGCGGTTGGTGGCGGATCACCTCGTCCGCCTGAGCCCGGCGGGCACGGTGCCTGACCTGCACGAACATGGTTTGGGAATGCAACCAAGAAGTTGAGTGTTCAACCACCCATGACCCAGACCCATGACTCCCTGACCGAGCTCGAGGCCCAGTTCGCTGACCACCTCGAGCTTTCCCCCGACGCTCAGGACCTGCTGTTCCGCGACGCCCGCACCGCCAACACCTTCACCGACGAGCCGGTGACCGAGGAGCAGGTGCGCGCCATCTACGACCTCGTGAAGTGGGCGCCGACGTCGATGAACAACCAGCCGCTGCGGATCGTCCTCGTGCGCACCCCCGAGGCTCGCGGCCGGCTTGTCGAGCTGATGGGCGGCAACAACAAGGCCAAGACGTCGACCGCTCCCCTGGTCGCAGTGCTGGCCGCCGACACCGACTTCCACGACGAGCTCGGCAAGGTCTTCCCGCACTTCGAAGGTGCCCGCGACCTCTTTGCCGGCAACGACGAGATGCGCGAGGGCACGGCCACGCTCAACGCCACCCTGCAGGTCGCCTACTTCATCCTCGGCGTACGAGCCGCCGGTCTGGCTGCCGGTCCAATGACCGGGTTCGACGCCGCGGGCGTGGACCGCGAGTTCTTCCCGGACGGCGCCCACCGCACCATCGCGGTCGTCAACATCGGCCGCCCCGCCGAGGGCGCCTGGATGGACCGCCTGCCCCGCCTCGACTACGACGAGGTCGTCACCTCCGTCTGACCGGGGTCGACCGCCGCCCCCTGGCAACCGGAAAAAGAAAACCGTTGCACAGGGGGACCTTCCCGAATTAGCGTCGAGCTACACGGAAGGGAGGTGGTCCAGGAAGTGATTTCTATTTGGACGCGTGAGGTGACTGCGCGCTAGCGCACCTCGACTGCTCGAGGTCCGCCATCCGGCGCAATCCCAAGCAGTTCACCGCAGCCCGTGGGCCGTGCAGGTCGTCCCCTGCGCACGCCTAGCCGCTCGTTGTCGGCGAAGCGAAGCCCACGGGCTGTTCCATGCCCGGGCGGCACCGAGTCGCCCCTCACAGGACTCGGTGCCGCCCGTGCGTCAGGGGCGGCGCAGGGCGGCTGCCTCCGCGGCAAGTGCCTCGATGCGGTGCCAGTCCCCTTGCGCCACAGCGTCTTTCGGGGTGAGCCAGGAGCCGCCGACGCACCCGACGTTGGGCAGCGCGAGCCAGGCGGCGGCCGTCCCGGGTGTGATGCCACCGGTCGGACAGAACCGCAGGTGCGGGCACGGCCCACTCACAGCCGACAGATAGGGCCGGCCACCGCTCGCCTCGGCCGGGAAGAACTTCATCGCCTCCAGGCCGGCCTCGGCCAGGGTCAGCATCTCGGTCAGCGTGCCGGCTCCCGCGAGGAGCGGCAGTCCGCTGGCCAACGCCGCGTCGAGCAGTCGCGGGGGC
Organism: uncultured Actinomycetota bacterium; assembly: GCA_963740865.1. Taxonomy (GTDB): domain Bacteria; phylum Actinomycetota; class Actinomycetes; order Actinomycetales; family Dermatophilaceae; genus Pedococcus. Next base: position 152,743 of record CAVUGH010000002.1, on the reverse strand, counting down.
GAACCCGGCGTGACGATGAACTGCGCCCCGGCGTCCTTGACCTGCTGCACCTGTTCTGGGGTCAGCACCGTGCCCGCGCCGACGACCATCCCCTCGACCTCGGAGGCCACCGCCTCGATGGCACCGAGCCCGGCTGCGCTGCGCAGCGTGATCTCGATGACGGGTATGCCGCCGCGCACCAGTGCGCGCGCCAGCGGCACCGCCTGCTCGACCGAGTCCACGACGACCACCGGGATGACCGGAGCCAGGTCGAGGATGTCGGCCTCGCTGGAGATGACCGGTTTGGTCGTGCCGACCGAGCGGGGTGGGTGCGTCTGCGCGGTGCTGGCGGTGGTCATCGGGTCTCCTCGTGGCTGACGAACGGTGCGGAGTCGCTCTTGTCCCAGACGTGGCCGAGGCTGCCGAAGATGTGGGCACCCTCGTCGGCGCGACCGACCGCGGCCCGCATCGGGGCAAACAGCTCACGACCGGTTCCGACCCCGTCCTGGCTGACGCGCGGCGACGGGACCCGCGCCGCGAACTCGTCCTCGTCGACCAGCACGTCCAGCCGCCCGGTGAGGGAGTCGACCCGGATGACGTCACCGTCGTGGATCTTCGAGATCGGCCCGGCGTGCACCGACTCGGGAGTCACGTGGATCGCTGCCGGAATGGCACCCGACGCCCCACTCATCCGGCCGTCGGTGACCAGCGCCACGGCATACCCGCGCTTCTGGAGGACACCGAGCGAGGGGGTGAGGGCGTGCAGCTCGGGCATCCCGTTGGCCGAGGGGCCCTGCTCGCGGATCACGACGATCACGTCGCGGTCGAGCTCACGCCTCGAGAACGCCTGGAGGAAGCCCACCTGGTCGGTGAAGACGCGCGCCGGCGCCTCGATGACCCGGTGCTCGTCCGCGACCGCGGACACCTTGATGACGGCGTGGCCCAACGTGCCACCGAGCACGCGCAGCCCACCGTCGACGGTGAACGGGTTGTCGGCCTCACGCAGGACGGCAGGGTCGCCGGATACCGTTGCGATGTCGACGAACTCGAGCCGACCTTCGATGACCTGCGGGCGCTGCGTGTAGCGCCGGAGGCCGGGTCCCGCCACCGTCAGCACGTCCTCGTGGAGCAGGCCGTGGTCGAGCAGCGTGCGGATCAGGAACGGCGTGCCGCCGGCGGCGTGGAAGTGGTTCACGTCGGCGGGACCGTTCGGGTAGATCCGGGCGATGGACGGGACGGCCGTCGACAGGTCGTCGAAGTCCTCCCACGTCAGGTCGATACCGGCGGCCGCGGCCATCGAGATGAGGTGCATCGTGTGGTTCGTCGAGCCACCGGTCGCGAGCAGCGCGACGACGCCGTTGACGACGGACTTCTCCGAGACCACCTGGCCGATGCCGTAGGGCGCCTCCGACGCGGCGATCTCCGCGACCCGCGTGGTCGTCGCTGCAGTCAGTGCGTCACGCAGCGGGTCGTCCGGGTGGACGAAGGCCGCCCCGGGCAGGTGCAGCCCCATGACGTCCATCAGCATCTGGTTGGAGTTGGCGGTGCCATAGAAGGTGCAGGTGCCCGGCGAGTGGTAGGACGCGACCTCGCTCTCGAGCAGCTCCTCGCGCCCGACGTCGCCCGCGGCATACGCCTTGCGCGTCTCGGCCTTGTCCGCGTTGGAGCGTCCCGAAGCCATCGGCCCGGCCGGCACCAGCGCCGTCGGCAGGTGACCGAACGACAACGCTCCGGCGACGAGCCCCGGCACGATCTTGTCGCAGACGCCGAGCATGAGGACCCCGTCGAACACGTCGTGCGACAGGGCGATCGCCGTCGACATCGCGATGACGTCGCGGCTGAACAGGCTGAGCTCCATGCCCGCCCGCCCCTGGGTGATGCCGTCGCACATGGCAGGCACACCACCGGCTACGCGGGCGACGGCACCGACCTCCCGAGCGGTCTGCTTCATCGCCGCCGGGTAGTGCTCGAACGGCGCGTGCGCTGACAGCATGTCGTTGTAGGAGGTGATGATCCCGAGGCTCACGCCGGTGTCGGCAGCCATCGTGGTGCGGTCGCTGCCGCCGCACGAGGCGACCGCGTGGGCAAGGTTGGAGCAGCCGAGGTCGGTGCGCGCGGGGCGCAGGCTCAGCTCGGAGGCCGCCCGCGAGAGGCGTTGCAGGTATGCCGTGCGGCTGGCCCGGCTGCGGTCGGTCACCCGCGCGGTGACGTCGGCGACGACGGGATGGATGGGCGGGTTGGCCGGGTTGTCGGCGGGGTCGTTGGCAGCGTTGTCGGCAGGCTGGACGTGGGGCGCCATGAGGCTCCTGGGGATTCGGCGGTCAGGGATGGACCGCGCGAACGGCGTCGTTGGCGCGCGCGTGTGATTCAGTTCACAAGTGTGACGGCGTCGCGGATTCGGGCAACGGGCATCCCGGCATACGGACCAGTAGCCAGATGGATGACGTAACGCCGCAGGTCAGACAGGATGTCGGTCATGACGGACTGGATCGAAGGCACCATCGAGCGCGTCGAGAACGTCATCTACCTGGCGGTGGCGGTGATCCTGTTCGCGGTCGCGGCGGTGGTGATCGGCAAGACCGTCCTGACCTTCGGCGACCTCGGCAGCGGCACCCTCGTGGATGTGGCCGCAAACATCCTCGACCTGCTGTTGCTCGTCTTCATCGTCGTCGAGCTGCTCTTCGCGGTGCGGACCACGCTGTCCCGGCGCGAGCTCGTGGCCGAGCCGTTCCTCCTCGTCGGGATCATCGCCTCGATCAAGGAGATCGTGGTGCTGTCGGTCAAGGCGCCCGAGCTGCTGGGCAAGCCGGAGTTCGCCGACACGCTGCGCCTGATGGGCCTGCTGACCGGCACGATCATCCTGCTGGCCCTGGCATCGTTCCTGTTGCGGCGCAAGGAACGCGAGCCCAGCGAGGGCGCCAACTCCGGCCACGGCACCGACGACGTCGCGAGGCACACCAACGGCAAGGACGAGCGCGCTACGCCAGCCTCCGGCGGTACCGCGGCCGCTGGTTGACCGCCGGTCAGCTCTGCGTCAGGGCTGGCGGCGGGAGAGCGCCCAGGCAGCGGCGTCGTCGAGCGAACCCGGTGCCACCCTGCTGAACACCAGCCGGTCGTGCAGCCGGTTGCGCCGACCACCCCAGAACTCGACCTCGTCGCAGACCACCCGGTAGCCGCCCCAGAAGTCGGGGACAGGCACGTCGTCCGGGTTCCCGTGGTCGGGGAACTGCGCGGCATACCTCTCATAGGCCTCCTCGAGCCCCGCGCGGCCCTCGATCGGCTGGGACTGGCGTGAGGCCCATGCCGAGATGCGCGAGGCCCAAGGACGCGACCCGAAGTAGCCCGCCACCTCCTCGCGGGAGAGCTCCTCCGCCACGCCGCGGAAGCGGATCGCTCGGAACATCGCCGGCCAGGTCAGCGCGGCCGCGATCCCACCCGTCGCGGCGATCTCGATGCCCTTGGTCGACTCGGTGCCGGTGACGAAGCCCGGGCCACGCTCGTCGAAGAACCGCATGAGCACGGTGCGCACGTTCGGGCGACCGGCCGCGTCGACGGTGGCGACGGAGATGGCGAGCGGCTCCGGGACATCGGCTTGCGCCTGGGATCGCTCGACGGCCTCGTCGACCCAGCGGCTGGCCTGCTGCCAGGGCGTGGCGGCGACCTCGGCCTCGGAGATCCCCTCGCCCGTGTAGTCAGTTCGCGCAGCGTCAGTGCGCACGGTGTCAGTTCGGGCCGTGTCGGTGCGCTGCAGGTCATCCATGGAGTCGAGATTAGGGTGAAGGCCGGACCACACGTCAGGGAGGCACCATGGCAGGCAAGGGCAAGGCCGTCGGCAACCTCGTGAAGTGGGGCGTGAAGTACGGCCCCCACGTGGTCGTGCTGGCCCAGCAGGCCAAGGAACCGGCGATGAAGGCGGCCCAGACGGCGCTGGACCGGCAGAGGGCGCGCCGCCGCGCGATCGAGCACGCCGCGACGGTGCGTGAGGGCACGGTGCTCAAGACGTTCGACCCGCGCGCCGACCACAGCGAACCCGTCTGGGTGGTCTTCTCCGCGGACGACCCGATCGCCGCGCACCCCACCTCCACCACTCCCCTGGCGGAGCTGATCGCCAACAGCGACCTCGCCACCCGGGTCCGTCCGGCCGACCTCCCGACCCCCGCGGACCGGATCAAGCAGCTCCCCCGCAAGGCCAGGCGCGCAAGGTGACCCTCTTGGCGCCGGTCACCGACGGGGCTCGGCGCCAGCTTGCCCAGGCGCTGCGCTCGAAGGTCGCCGGCGACGACGCCCGGGCCAAGGCGGAACGCATCTGGGGCGCCGAGGGGCCGCGCTGGTTCACGCCGGACGACCCGATCTGGCGGGTGCACGCCGACGCGGCGATGTTTCCGGGCGGCATCCGCGCGCTGCTGCTCCAGTCGCTGCACCCGCTCGCGATGGCCGGGGTCGCGGGGCACTCGGGCTACAAGGGAGACCCGTGGGGACGGCTGCAGCGGACCAGCGAGTTCCTCGCGACGACGACGTTCGGCACCATCGACCACGCACAGGATCAGATCGCGCGGGTGCGCTCGATCCACGACCGCGTGCGCGGCAAGGCGGCCGATGGTCGTCCGTACTCCGCCGGCGACCCGCACCTGCTGAAGTGGGTGCACGTCACCGAGGCCGACAGCTTCCTCACTGCCTTCCAGCGCTACGCCGTCCAGCCGCTGACCGCTGACGAGGCGGACCGCTATGTCGAACAGGGCGGCATCGTGGCCAGCGCACTCGGCGTCGTCGACCCGCCGACGACAGTGGCCGAGCTGCGCGAGTGCATCGACGGCTACCGGCCCGAGCTCGAGTCCACCGCCGCAGCGCGCGACGCCGCGCGGTTCCTGCTCGTCCACCCGCCGCTGCCGTGGGCCGCACGACCCGGGTATGCCGCGTTGGCGGCTGGTGCCGTGGCGATGCTCCCGCGGTGGGCCAGGATGCCGCTGCGGCTGCCGTGGCTGCCCGTCACCGAACGGTTCGTGGGTGGGCCGATCGGCGGGGTCGCCACTGGCGCGGTGCGCTGGGCGATGTCCGACGCGACAGACGAGCGCCGCCGCGCGGCGCTGACGCGCGACGACTCCGGCCGCGTCTGAGGGCCGCCGCCCGGAGGACTGACGTGCAGTGGTGCCCGCGAGCCGCGGTGTGCGTGCTGGCCGGCCGCGTGATCGGCCTGCACTGCACGTCGCAGCGCCGGTCCCGGTGCCCTCGCGTCCGGCGCTAGGGCACGGGGTGGCGCGCGTCGTAGCGCAGGAAACCCGGCTGCAGCCGACCCAGCACGACGATGGCGACGACGCAGGCGAGCCCACCGACAACGGCGGTCAGCGCCTCGCCGATCCCGCTCGCCAGGAAGCCCCCAGCCATCTCGCCCAGCCTCGGCCCACCCGCCACGACGACGATGAAGACCCCTTGCAACCTGCCGCGCAGGTGGTCCGGTGTCGCCGCCTGCAGGATCGTGGTGCGGAACACCGCGCTCACCGAGTCCGACGCACCGGCGACCGCCATCGCGACCAGTCCGAGCCAGAGGGCCGCGCCCTTCGACATCAGCCCGCCGGCCGCCAACATGGCCGCACCGAAACCTGCGATCGCGAAGCCCCAGCCGACGATCGACACCAGGATCGCCAGCCCCTGCCGGCGCACCTGCCCGAGCCGTCCGGAGAAGAACATCGCGAGGATCCCGCCGATCGCAGCGGCCGCCGAGAGTGCACCCACCGTCTTCGCGCCGCCGCCGAAGATGATGGCGCCGGCAGCCGGGAAGAGGACTCGCGGCTGGGCCAGCAGCATCGCGCAGATGTCGGCGACGAAGGTCATCCGCACGTTGGGTCGCGTTGCCAGGAAAGCGAATCCGTCCAGCACGGAACGCAAGCCGGGCCGGGTCGGCGCGGCACCTTCCTCGGGTTCGGGCGGGAGCGGCCGCAGCCTCGCCAGTCCCCAGAGCGCGGCTGTCGTGATGACCGCGTCGGTCGTGTAGGCCGCCTTGAAGCCGCCCCAGTCGACGAGGAAGCCGGCCATCAGCGGTCCCACCGTCATCGACGCGTTCATTGCGAAGACGGACAGGGCGTTCGCCGCCGGCAAGAGCTCACGCGGCAGGATCTGCGGGTAGATCGACGAGCGGGCCGGCGACGACACGGCGAAGGCACCGTTCCACAACGCCACCAACGCATAGAGCACCCACACGTGCGTGTTGCCCAGCCAGGCCTGCAGGGCGCAGAGGATGCTCGACACGAACGCGACGCCCTGCGCGATCAGGCCCACCTTGCGCCGGTCGAAGTGGTCGACGAGGGTGCCGCCGTACAGCCCCATGACCACCAGCGGCACGAGCGCGCAGAACCCGACGATGCCTACCGCCGCAGTCGATCTGGTGATCTCGTAGACCTGCAGTCCGATCGCCACCACGGCCAGCTGCGAGCCCACGTTGGAGAGGGTGAACCCGACATACAAGCGCCGGTACGGCGCGTTGTCCCGCAACGGGGTCAGGTCGAGGAGCAGCGGCACGAAGTGACTGTATGCCGCGTGCGACCGCGGGTCTTTGAAGGATCCGCCACGTGGGAGCGTGGCCGATCCTTCAAAGACCCGGCGCACGCGCGACGGGGTCGCGGCGCGGGGTGCCGTAGCGTCGCGGGCATGGACCCCCGCGCCCGGATCGCCTTGCTCATCGACGCCGACAACTCCTCGGCCAAGAAGATCGACCTGATCCTCAACGAGCTCAGCGCCTACGGCGAGACCAGCATCCGCCGCGCCTACGGCAACTGGACCAAGGCAGGACTCAAGCCCTGGGCCGACGTGCTGCACGCGCGAGCCATCCGGCCGGTCCAGCAGTTCGACTACAGCCGCGGCAAGAACGCCAGCGACATGGCCATGGTCGTGGACGCGATGGCGCTGCTCTACAACGACGACCCCGACGCGTTCGGGATCGTCTCCTCCGACGCGGACTTCACCCCGCTCGTGATGCACCTGCGCGAGAAGGGCGCGGCGGTCTACGGCTTCGGCGAGCGCAAGACGCCCGAGCCCTTCCGCTCAGCGTGCACCCGCTTCCTTTTCCTCGACCAGCTCGCCGAGCCGGATGAGGTCAGGCTCGACGAGGCTGCTGCACCGGCGGCCGCCGCACCCGTCACCCAAGCCGCAGACGCCCCGGTGGCGGAGCCCGACAGCTCCGCCTCGAAGCAGGGCTCAACGAAGAAGACTGCAGCGAAGAAGCCCGCCGGTGCGGCCAAGAAGTCCGAGGCTGGGGCGACCAAGGCCGACGGACCGCCCGCGCGCAAGACCACCACCGAGCTGCGCCAGGACGCCGGGCTGGTGCGGCTGCTGCGCAACGCGGTCTCGCGGGCCGCCGACGACGATGGCTGGGCCCTGGTCAGCACGGTCGGGAACAGCATCTCGAACCAGTCGTCGTTCGACTCCCGGAACCACGGCTACAGCTCGCTGAGCAAGCTGCTCAAGGCGACCGAGCTGTTCGAGGTCCGCACGGTGGGCAACGCGATGGCGGTCCGCGACAAGCGGCAGGCCCGCAAGGCCACCTAGTCCGCGAGCTTGATACCCAGCTCGGCCGCGAGCGCAGGACCGAGGTCGATCAGCTGCAGCGCGGAGATGGTGGCCCCGCGCAGTCCGGCGACGCCGCGCGGACCGGCTACGTCGGCCCCGGTCAGGTCGACGTCCTTGAAGATCCCCTTCGCGAAGTCCGGGGAGACCAGCCGGCAGCCCTCGAACGAGACCCTGGTCAGCTTGGCCTCTGCGAAGTCGACCTCCACGAGCTGGCAGTCGACGAAATCGACGTCGAGCAGCGTCGCCCCGCGCAGGTTGAGGAACTCGATCTTGCAGCCCTCGAACCGCACCCGCGACAGCTCCGAGCCGTACATCGCGACGGCACCGAGCCGCGCCCCCTGCACCAGGCAGTCGCTCCACGACGACTCGGCGAGGTCGATGCCCGCTCCGTGCACGGCATACAGGCTCGTCTCGGAGAACCGCGTCCGCGGGGCGCGCAGCTCGCTGAGGTCGCACCGCTGGAAGGTGCATTCGAGGAACCGGGAGCTGCCCGCCGAGGACCCGCTGAGGTCGTCGTTGAAGGCATCGCCGTCGTAGTCGGTCTCGGGTCGCAGCATCGGCCAATAGTGACCCATCGCCCCGACAGTGCAGAATGAACCCGCCAGTAGATACCGGGCGCCCCGCAGGGTGGCCCCACCAACACCCCATGCCGAGAGGACACCGATGTCCGACAGCGACTTCAAGCCCGGACTCGAGGGCGTCATCGCCTTCGAGTCAGAGATCGCCGAACCTGACAAGGAAGGCGGCTCGCTGCGCTACCGCGGCGTCGACCTCAAGGACCTGGTCGGCAGGGTCAGCTTCGGGCAGGTCTGGGGCCTGCTCGTCGACAACGAGTTCGACCCGGGCCTGCCGCCGGCCGAGCCGTTCCCGCTGCCCGTGCACTCCGGCGACATCCGGGTCGACGTGCAGTCGGCGCTGGCCCAGCTCGCGCCGCTGTGGGGCTTCAAGCCGCTGCTCGACATCGACGCAGACCAGGCCCGCGACGACCTGGCCCGCGCCTCGGTGATGGCGCTGTCGTTCATCGCGCAGTCCGCGCACGGACAGGGTTCGCCGATGGTGCCGCAGTCCCGCGTGGACGAGGGGAAGACGATCGTCGACCGGTTCATGATCCGCTGGCGCGGCGAGCCCGACCCCAAGCACGTCGAGGCCATCGACGCCTACTTCATCTCCGCCGCCGAGCACGGGATGAACGCCTCCACCTTCACCGCCCGGGTCATCGCCTCGACCGGCGCAGACGTGGCAGCGTGCCTGTCCGGCGCGATCGGCGCCCTGTCCGGACCACTGCACGGCGGGGCACCGTCCCGCGCCCAGCACATGATCGAGGGGGTGGAGCGCAGCGGCGACGCGGAGGCCTACGTCAAGGGTGTCCTCGACCGCGGCGAGCGGCTGATGGGCTTCGGCCACCGCGTCTACCGTGCCTACGACCCGCGCGCAGCCGTCCTCCGCGACACCTGCGAGCGCCTCGGCGCCCCCCGCTTCAAGGTGGCCCTCGAGCTGGAGCAGGCCGCCCTGGCGGTGCTGCGCGAGCGCCAGCCGGACCGCGTGCTGGAGACCAACGTCGACTACTGGGCCGCCGTGCTGCTCGACTTCGCCGAGGTCCCCGGCGCGATGATGACCCCGTTGTTCGCGGCGGCGCGCACGGCGGGCTGGTCGGCGCACATCCTCGAGCAGAAGAAGACCGGGCGCCTGATCCGCCCGAGCTCGCGCTACATCGGCGAGGCTCCCCGCGGACTGGAGTCGGTGGCCGGCTACCGCGCCTGATGCCCGTCTGGCGTCCGCGCCGAGCGTGATCACGGACCCCAGAAACGAAATGGGCCTGCGCAGATGCGCAGGCCCATTTCGTTCTCCGAGGCGGGGTATGCCGCCTGGCTGGGCCAGCCACCCGGCATACCTCGCGGGCCAGCTGGACCTCCAAGGTGAGGTCGTGGCCGGGGTCGCAGCGGCACAGGTCGGCGACGTGGTCCTCCACGACGAGCCACCAGTCCTGCTCACGAGGTCCTGCGTCCCGGAAGTGGAAGTGGATGACGACCCGGCTGTCGGGCGGGAACTCCTCGAGGCGCACGAACCGGCGCACGTCCCACATGAGGAAGCCGGCATCGAGCTGGGCTGGACGCAGCCGGCTGCCGATCCACCGGGCTCCCCAGTGCCCCAGCGCCATGACGATCGGCCGTAGCTCCTCCCCCGCGGCGGTCAGCTCGTACGACGTGAGTCGGCCCGACTCGGTCCGTCGCACGACGCCGAACTCCTCGAGGGTCCGCAACCGTTTCGCGAGCAGGGTCGGTGACATGCGTGGCACCCCGCGCCGGATCTCGTTGAACTGCGTGCTCCCGCAGAGCAGCTCACGCACCACGAGGGGCGTCCACCTGTCGCAGAGCACCTCGGCGCCCCGCGCGACCGTGCAGAACTGCCCGTAGTCGATCACGTCGCCACCGTGGGACCGGGGACCCGTGCGCCACTAGTACAGAACGTGGACTAGTCACGTCCTCCGGTCGGTCCCACGCTGGGCCGGTCGGGCAGCGCCGCCCGGCACCGCGCCGCCCGGCACCGCGCCCCCCGGCACCACGACAAGCGGCACGACGACAACCGGCACGACGACAAGGGGAGACCTGAGATGACGACGACCTTCGACCCGGTGGCCTTCAAGGCGACCACCCGGCGACGGTGGCAGGAGGCAGCCGATGCCTGGCACGGCTGGGGACCCTTCATCGGTGAGTGGCTCGGGGAGGCCACCGAGGCCATGATCGAGATGGCCCACGTGCAGGAGGGCTCAGCAGTGCTGGACGTGGCCGCCGGGGCGGGCGAGCAGTCGCGGCGGAAGGGCTGGACCAGGTCGAGACGCTCGAGCTCGACGGCGAGGCGGTCGAGACGCTCGAGCCCGCCACCTTCGACGCCGTCGTCAGCCGGGTGGGCCTGATCTACTTCCCCGACCAGCAGCGAGCCCTGCGCGGCATGCGCTCGGCCCTGCGGCCCGGCGGGCGGGTGTCGACGGTCGTGTACTCCACGCCCGAGGCCAACGCCTTCTTCTCGGTCCCGGTCGGCATCATCCGGCGCCGCGCCCAGCTGCCGCCTCCGCTGCCGGGTCAGCCCGGCCCGTTCTCGCTGGGCGGACCCGGCGTCCTGGCCGCTGCGCTCGACACGGCCGGTTTCAGCGACGTCGAGGTGCGTACGGTTCACTCCCCGGTCGACCTGCCGTCGGCCCGCGAGTGCGTGCGGTTCCAGCAGGAGTCCTTCGGCGCACTCCACCAGATGATGGCAGGTCTGGAACCCGCCGAGCGGGAGGACGTCTGGCGTGAGGTCGAGGAGGCCCTGCGCCAGTTCGAGGGGACGGACGGCTTCACCGGTCCGTGCGAGATGCTCGTCGGCGCCGGGACGGCGCGCTGAGGGGCGATCCTGCCCGGCCCCGGCGCTGCACAGAGCGGCTTCCTGGACCCCCAAGCCGGGGTATGCCGCGTGGCTGGGGCAGCCACGCGGCAGACTGCTACTTTGGCGGAGGTCCGGTTGGTGGACCTCGCGTCCCACGCCTCGGGACAGGGTGAGAGACTGTGGCCGTGACCGAGACTGCTGCGACGCCCACCATCCCCGCCGACCTGCTGCCCAAGGACGGCCGCTTCGGCTCCGGACCCTCGAAGGTGCGCCCCGAACAGGTCGACTACCTCGCCAGCCTGGGGACGACCCTGCTCGGCACCTCGCACCGCCAGGCACCGGTCAGGAACCTCGTGGGCGCGGTCCGGGAGGGTCTCTCCGACCTGTTCAGCCTGCCCGAGGGCTACGAGATCATCCTCGGCAATGGCGGGTCGACCGCGTTCTGGGACATCGCCGCGTTCGGGCTGGTCCGCGAGCGCGCGCAGCACCTGGCCTTCGGCGAGTTCTCGTCCAAGTTCGCCAGCGTCACCGACAACGCGCCGTTCCTCGGCGACTCCACGATCATCAAGGCCGACCCCGGCAGCCTGTCGAGCCCCCGTGCCGAGGCTGGTGTCGACGTCTACGCCTGGCCGCACAACGAGACCTCCACCGGCGTGATGGCCCCCATCAAGCGGGTCGAGGGCGCCGACGAGGGCGCCCTCGTACTCATCGACGCCACCTCCGGCGCCGGCGGGCTGCCCGTCGATGTCGCGGAGACCGACGTCTACTACTTCGGCCCGCAGAAGTGCTTCGCCGCCGATGGCGGTCTCTGGCTGGCCGCCTTCTCCCCCGCGGCGCTCGCCCGGGTCGACGAGATCGCCAGGTCCGGCCGCTGGGTGCCCGACTTCTTCAGCCTGCCGACCGCCGTGACCAACAGCCGGCTCAACCAGACCTACAACACCCCTGCTCTGGGCACGCTGGCCCTGCTGCGCTCGCAGATCGACTGGATCAACGGCCAGGGTGGCCTCGACTGGGCCGTGAAGCGGACCGCGGACTCCAGCGGACGCCTGTACGACTGGGCCGAGCGCACGGCATACACGACGCCGTATGTGAGCGACCCGGCCGCGCGCTCGCAGGTCGTGGCGACGATCGACTTCGACGACGAGGTGGACGCGGCCGCGATCGCCAAGACGCTGCGCGCCCACGGCGTGGTCGACGTCGAGCCCTACCGCAAGCTCGGCCGCAACCAGCTCCGGGTGGCCGTCTTCCCCGCGGTCGACCCCGAGGACGTGTCGGCCCTGATTGCGTGCATTGAGCACGTTGTGGGCTGATTCACCCCCCTCGAACAGCAAACCGGCGCGTAACCTCGGCGCCAGCAACTCGTTGACCCTCATGTAACCCCGGGGTGGGACACCACGCGGGAAACCGCGAGGTGAGACAACGACGTCGAGGAGCCGGACATGACACGCACGATGCGACTGCCGTGGCGCAAGATCGCAGGCGCCCTGCCTGCGCTTGCCCTGATCGGCGGCGGTGCGGCCCTGGCGACCACGGGCGGCAACCCCGCGACCGACATCGTCGCCGAAGCCACCCCCCTCGTCACCGTGCCCAGCGCCCCCCTGCAGTACCAGGAGGCGCAGGCGATCCCGCCGCTTCCCGCACCTCCTGAGGCGTTGGCCACCCCGCTCTACCAGCCGGCCGGCCTCCCCGCGTCGATGAGCGCCAACGGCATCCCCGCCGCAGCTCTCGACGCCTACCGCCGGGCGGCCACGATCGTCGACGCCGCCGACGCCGGGTGCAGGATCGACTGGGCGCTCATCGCCGCGATCGGCAAGGTCGAGTCCAACCACGGTCGCTACGGCGGCAACGGCATCGACCGCGACGGCACCGTGCGCCCCGGCATCTACGGCATCCCGCTCAACGGCAGCAACAACACCGCTGTCATCCGCGACACCGATGGCGGCACGTACGACCGCGACCTCACCTGGGACCGCGCGGTCGGCCCGATGCAGTTCATCCCCGGCACCTGGCAGACGGTTGGCGTCGACGCCAACGGCGACGGTCGCAAGGACCCGCAGAACATGGCCGACGCCGCTACCGCGACCGGGGTCTACCTCTGCTCCGGCCCCGGCGACCTCAGCACCGACTCGGGCGCCCGCTCGGCCGTGCTGCGTTACAACCACAGCGACGCCTACGCCGACCAGGTCCTGGCACTTGCGGCCGGCTACCGCGGTGGCTACACCGTCGTCCCCCGCTCGGGCCTGTCCGACTCCCAGCGCACCGGCTCGCCCTACCTCCCGTCCGGCGAGCCCCAGACGATGGCGAGCTACGACGCCGCCCAGGCGTCCGCGCCGGCGGCCAAGCCGTCCGGCGCGCCCGCGAAGGGCGACACGTCGGCCGCGGCGAAGCCCGGCACAGGTGGCTCCGGTGCGTCGACCCCTCAGCCGTCCACCACGGCCGGGGGCGGCTCGCTCACCGGCACGGTGACGGATGTGGTCGGTGGAGTCGTGGGTGGCGTCACCGGCAGCACCCCGACGCCGACCCCGAGCTCGACGCCCACCCCGAGCACCACGACGCCGGCCCCGTTGCCGTTGCAGGTGCTGCCCGTCAACGGCAAGTGCCCCACCGGTTACGACCCGGTCCTCAACGCGCTGGGGATCACGATCCTCTGCACGTTGCACCGCTGACCGACCCAGCAGAACCCTCCTGCGAGGTATGCCGGTTCGGCACCTGCCAGCGCAAAGCCCACCACATCGCGGGGTGGGCTTTGCGCGTTCTGACGACCACCTGCCCCACCCCGCACCTGTTGCCGCCTGCTGGTCACCGGCCCCGCGTTCCGGGCGTCCGTGACGACCTGCGCGCAACAAGTCCCCGCGCGAGGCGGGGACCGGTCAGCGGACGAAGCTGGCGACGACAGCCGCGGCGACCACGATGGCCAGCACCGCGATCGTCACGCGGCGACGGAAGACGGGTGTCACCGGACCGCCTCGGGAACCGGTTCGGAGACGTCGGGTCGTGGCAGCGTGCGGATCTTGATGCGCGGGCGACGCCGGGACTCGTAGGTCACCTGGACATTCTCGCGCTTGGCCACCCTGATGGACACCACCACCAGCGTGAGTCCGACGGCGATGGTGCCGATGCCGACCGTCCACCGGGGTCCGGCGACATCGCCGATCCAGCCGATGAGCGGTGCGCCGAGTGGGGTGCCACCCATGAAGATCGCCATGTAGAGCGCCATGACACGACCACGCATCGCCGGGTCGACGCTGAGCTGGACCATCGCGTTGGCCGTCGTCAGTGCTGTCAGGGCGGTCAGGCCCACGGGGATGAGGGCCAGGGCGAACAGCGGATAGGTCGGGGCGACGGCCGCCAGCCCGCTGGAGATCGTGAAGCCCACGAGGGCCACGAGCAGGACCGCCAGCCGTGGTCGGGCCCGCCTGGCCGACAGGAGGGCAGCCGTGAGGGAACCGATGGCCATGACCGAACCGAGCAGGCCGTACTCCTGCGGGCCCTTGCCGAACTCCTTGGTCGCCATCAGCGCGGTCGTGATCTGGAAGTTCATCCCGAAGGTGCCGAGCACGAACACCAGCAGCATGACGAGCTTGATGTCGGGCCTGCTCCGGACGTAGGTGATGCCCTCGCGGATCGCGCCCTTCCCCCGGGCGAGCGCCGGCGCCGGCCGGAGGTCGCTCGTGCGCATCGCCGCCAGTGCGAGCAGCACCCCGACGAAAGTGAGCGTGTTGAGCAGCAGCGTCCAGCCGGTTCCGAAGGCCGCGATGGTCAGGCCCGCAACGCCGGGACCGACCAGCCGTCCGGCGTTGAACGAGGCGCTGTTGAGGGACACCGCGTTGGCGAGCTTGTCGCGCGGCACCATCTCGGACACGAACGTCTGGCGGGCGGGGTTGTCGACGGCGGTGGCGACGCCGGTGAAGAGCGCGATCCCGTAGACCATCCAGAGCTCGGCGCTGCCGGTGACCACGAGCAGGCCGAGGGCCAGCGAGGACAGCGCCAACGAGGTCTGGGTGACCGCCAGGATCCGTCGCTTGGGGTAGCGGTCGGCGATCATCCCCGCCCAGGGCGCGAGCAGCAGGAACGGCAGGAACTGCAGCCCGGTCACGATGCCGAGCGCGGTCGACGAGTGGTCGGTCAGCTCGGTGAGGACCAGCCAGTCCTGCGCGACCCGGCCCATCCAGGTGCCGATGTTGGAGACGAAGGCACCCGAGGCGTAGATGCGGTAGTTGCGGATGTCGAGGGAGGCGAACGTCGGGCTCACTCGCTGGCCACCCGGGTGAGGATGGCCGAGGCCTGGCGCAGGATGACCTGCTCCTCGGGCGTGAGGTGGCTGACGCGCACGGACATCCAGGCGTCGCGCTTGCGGCGGATGTCCTTGAGCAGGGTCGTTGCGTCGCGGGTCAGCGACAGGATCACCTGGCGGCGGTCGGCGGGGTCGTCGGTGCGCTCGACGAGGCCGCGCTCGACGAGGGCGGCCACGGTGCGGGTCATGCTCGGGCCACTCACCTTTTCGATCTCCGCGAGCTCGCTCGGAGTGCGCGGCGCCTCCTCGAGGCGACAGAGCACCGAGAACTGGTGCGGTGCAACGACATGAGTGCTCTCGAGCCGCACTCGGCGGGAGATGCGCATGCAGGCCAGGCGGAGTTCGCCGGCGAGGGCAGAGATCGCGGAGGGTGAGAGCCCAGCGTCAGCGGCACGTCGTGGGCGCGCGGGCGGTGGGGTCATATTTCTCTCCTTCATTGGTACTTAGCATAACTCATTACCTGTGCTAAGTATTTCGAGCCACCTGTCGAAGGCTCTCTCTGCGATAGCCCGACGGACGCCCGACGACCCCCTTCCCGGGCCCACACATGGGTATGCCGCGTGGCCCCGGAGAGGGGGCCACGCGGCATACCCAGTGGTTGTCCAGGTGGTGTCAGCTGACGCCGAGGATCTCCTTGATCGGGGTGATCGCGAAGTAGATGACGAACAGCGCCGACACGGTCCACAGCAGCGGGTGGATCACGCCGGCCTTGCCGCGGACCACCTTGATGAGGGTGTAGACGACGAAGCCGGCACCGATGCCCACGGTGATCGAGTAGGTGAACGGCATCAACACGATCGTGAGGAACGCCGGGATGGCGATGTCGAGGTCATCCCAGTCGATCCCCTTGACCTGCTGCATCATCAGGAAGCCGACGACGACGAGGGCCGGGGTCGCGGCCTCGTACGGGACGACCTGGACCAGGGGCGCCAGGAAGGTCGCGAGCAGGAACATCACGCCGGTGACGACCGAAGCCAGGCCGGTGCGAGCACCTTCGCCGACACCGGCAGCCGACTCGATGTAGGACGTGTTCGACGAGACCGAGCCCGCGCCACCGGCGATGGCAGCGACCGAGTCGACCAGCAGGATCTTGTCGGAGTTCGGCGGGTTGCCGTCCTTGTCGAGCAGGCCACCTTCGGCGCCCACCGCGACCATCGTGCCCATGGTGTCGAAGAAGTCGGCGAGCAGCAGCGTGAAGACGAGCAGCAGGGCGGCGACGAAGCCGAGCTTGTCGAACGAGCCGAGCAGGTTGAAGTTGCCGAGCAGCGAGAAGTCGGGGACGTCGAAGACCTTGTCCGGCAGCGCGGGGACGTTGAGGCCCCAGCCCGCCGGGTTCACGAACTTGCCGGTCGCGTCGAACTGGCCGCCGATGTTGGCGATCGCCTCGACGATGATCGCCAGGACGGTGCCACCGAGGATGCCGTAGAGGATGGCGGCCTTCACCTTGCGGACCATCATCACGATGATCGCGAGCACGCCGATGACGAAGACGAGCAGCGGCCAGCCGTTGAGGTTGCCCGAGATGCCGAGCTCGACCGGGACCGGTCCGACGCCGGTGCGGCGGACGAAGCCTGCGTCGACCAGGCCGATGATCGTGATGAACAGGCCGATGCCGACCGAGATCGCGGTCTTGAGCTGGGCCGGGATCGCGCGGAACACCGCCTGTCTGAAGCCGGTCAGCACGAGGACGAGGATGATGACGCCCTCGATGACGACCAGGCCCATCGCGTCGGCCCAGGTCATCTCGGGCAGCTTGGCGATGCCGAACGTCACGAACGCATTGAGGCCCAGACCGGTGGCGAGCGCGAGCGGGTAGTTCGCGACGACTCCCATCAGCAGGGTCATCACGCCGGCGATGAGAGCGGTGCCGGCTGCGACCAGGGTCTGTGCCTTGACGATGTCGCCGCCGCCGAGGAACTGCCCGGTCCCGTCCTGCTGGGTGCCGATGATCAGCGGGTTGAGGACGACGATGTAGGCCATCGTGAAGAACGTGACCAGCCCGCCGCGGACCTCGCGGCTGAGGGTGGACCCACGCTCGGTGATCCGGAAGAAGCCGTCGAGGCCTCCAGTAGAGGGGGACTTCGGGGAGGGGCGCTCGGGCGGCGCAGACTTCGTTGAGGGCTTGGCCATGGGCAGCAGAGTAGGGCCTGATTGTTGCGTCCTCGTGAAAGATAGGCTGGCTGACATGAGCGAGTCGCAGCCCAGCGCCGGGCAGGCAGCCGGGGCCCACCCCGGAGCCACCCCTGAGGCGGGCGACGAGCTGAAGCCGCTGGCCGTCAGCACGGTCCGGGTCATCCTGTGGGGTCAGGTCGGCTGGGTCCTTGCGCTGGCCGTCTTCCTCGCGGTGCCGTCACTGCACGAGGGTGAGCGTGACTGGTGGCCCTGGGTGCCAGTGACCGGTCTGGTGCTCGGCCTCATCGGCTACCTCTACGTGCGCCGCGGTCGCGGCAACGCCGCCGGCGCCGGGTAGTCAGCCAACCCCTCACGGAGGCAAGCTCCGACGCGCCGGGACTGCCGGAGCTCACGCATCGAGCCCCAGTCGCGCGGCAGCACGACTCCGCGATCCCCGTTCCCCCTGGGCGACGCCACCTGGCTCAGCTCCCCCGCTCAGACGAGGTCGTAGGCGATCTCGTCGATGATGGGGGTCCCGACCGGCATGGGCTCGGCCGGCTCGGCGTCGATCTCGGAGTGGGCGCCGCAGCCGTGGTCAAGACTTACGACGCGACCGTCGGAAGGTGACCAGGCGTTGGCGCACACGCCGAAAAAAGAGCGAAGTGCACCCGCCATCGGGAGGAAGTACCCGCAGGACGAGCAGGGGGCTGGTGCCTTCTCGGCGACGTCCGCGCGCGGGCCGTTCTCGCCCTCGTACCAGCGCTGGGCAGCGGCCTCGCGACCCTCGGCCGACAGCACGCGCTTGCGGCCCAGACCCAGCTCGTAGGCCGCGAGCTCGTCGACCTCCTCGTCGCCGGTGGCCTCGAAACCGGGCTCCAGCAGTGGGTCGTCCTCCTTGTAGGGGAGCACGTCGCCGGCGCTGAGGTCGCCGGGAGCCAGCCGGTCGGCATACGGAAGCCACTGCGGTGACAACAGCGCGCCCTCGCCGGGCACCAGGTTGGTCTCGCACACCGTGGCGACCTTGCCGCGCGGCACGCGGGCGACGGTGATCGCCCAGCGCCAGCCGGGGTAGGCCGTCGCCGTGCAGGCGAAGAAGTGGGTGGCGAGACGCTCGTCGTCCATCTGCATGCCGAGGTGGTCACCGACGGTGTCGCGCATGGCGATCGACTCGGCGGCCTCGCGGGCGAGCTCGACGGCCTCGGCCAGGACGGCGTCGTCCTTGGGAGACGCCATCACGGGTCGATCTGGTCGGCGAGGAAGCGCAGCACCGTCGCCAGCTTGGTGGCGTGGTCCTTCTCGGGACGACGGCCCTTGCGCAGCGAGTTCGACGCGTTGTCGAGCAGCTTGATGGCGTCCTCGACGAGCGGCGCGAGGTCCTCGGGCGACTTGCGCGAGGCCTCGCGCTTGCCCGCGGTGACCGTCGGGGCGGCCTCGAGCAGGGTCACCTGCAGCGCCTGCGTCCCGCGACGACCCTCGGCCACGCTGTACTCCACCCGAGCGCCGCCCTTGAGCGTCGCGACGCCCTCGGGGAGGGCGTTCGCGTGCAGGAACACGTCGCTGCCGTCGTCGTCGGAGATGAAGCCGAAGCCCTTCTCCGCGTCGTACCACTTGACCTTGCCAGTAGGCACTTGTCTTCCTCTTGCCTCGAAAGTTTGGGGGTGCGCCAGTGCGCACTCGCAAGGTTATCGGGTGCGTCCAAATCCTTTCTCCGTATGCCGCGTGCTCACCGCGCAGGTCAGGCCACCACCGTGGGGGTGCGGGGGAGGAAATCCGGTGTCGGGCTGTCGGTGCCGTGCGGGAGGATTGGCGGGTGAGTGAGTCGTCGACGCCAGCCAAGTCAGGACTGGCCGAGTTCTGGGCGCAGCTCCCGGTCGAGGGCCGGTGGCTGCTGTCGACCGTGGCCGTGCAGACCCTTGGCCGCGGCCTGACGCTGCCGTTCACGGTGATCTACCTGCACGAGGTGCGCGACATCTCCCTCGACCTCGCCGGTCTGCTGATGGCCTTCATCGCCGTCGTCGCGATCCTGGTGACCGGCCCCGCCGGAGCGCTGACCGACCGACTGGGCGCCCGTCGGATGCTGCTCTGGGCCACCAGTGCCCAGCTCGTCGGCTGCGTGATCCTCGCGTTCGCGACGACTCCGCTCATGGTGGCCCTGTCGTTCGTCTTCCTCGGGTTCAACTTCGGGGTCTCCTGGCCCGCCTTCAACTCCCTGGTCGCGGCGATCACGACCGGGGCCACCCGCCAGCAGTACTTCGGGATCAACTTCGCGCTGGTCAACCTCGGCATCGGCCTGGGCGGCGTCATCGGCGGGCTCTACGCCGACGTGGCCAACCCCTCGACGTTCACCGTGATCTACCTGGCCGACGCCGCGTCGATGCTCGTGCCGATCGGGCTGCTCCTCGGGCCGCTGCGCCACGTGCACGGCCGGGCCGAGAAGCCCGCGGGCACCAGTGCGGCCGCGGGCTCCTACCTCGCGATCCTGCGCAACCCGGCGGTCGTGTGGGTCACCCTGCTGACCTTCCTCGGTGTGTTCATCGGCTACGGCCAGATGGAGGCTGGTTTCCCCGCGTTCGCCCGCCAGGTCAGCCACGTCTCGACGAGCATCATCGGGTTCGCCTTCGCCATCAACACCGCCGTCATCGTCGGGTTGCAGTTCTTCGTCCTGCGGCGCATCACGGGGCGGCGGCGCACCCGGGTGCTCATGGTCATGGCCGCGCTGTGGGCCGGCGCCTGGCTGTTCCTCGGCCTCACCGGCTTCGCTCCCGGCGGCGTCGCGGCGGCCGTCGGGGTGCTTGCGTTCCACGCGACGTTCGCGCTCGGCGAGACCCTCCTCCAGCCGACCATCCCGGCCATCACCAACGACATGGCTCCCGACCACCTGCGCGGCCGCTACAACGCCGTCAACGCCGGCGCCTTCCAGGCCGGGGCGATCCTGGGGCCCGTCGTGGCGGGCTTCATGCTGAACCACCGGTGGTCGGCGGCCTTCATCGCCATGCTCGTCGTGGGGTGTGCCCTGATGGTGGTGCTGGCGTTCGCGGTCGAGCGCCGGATCACCCCGCTGGTCAACGGGGTCCTGCCCGACGCGAACGACACCGACCACGCGCTCGACGTGGTCGACCCGTCGGCCACGTCGGCGCCGACACCCGCTGCACCATCGGCCGATCCCGCTTCCGCCGGACCCGGATCCGGCGCAGGTCCCGAGGCCAGGACGAGTCCGTCCAACCCGCACCCGGCCGTCAGCTGAGTGCGGCTGGTCCGATCCCCCACTCCCCCGCCCACGACTGACCGGGCTCGAGGACGAGCAGGCCCTCACCGGAGTTGAAGGCGTTGGCCGGGCAGGACATGGGCTCCACCGCGATGCCGCGGACCCCGTCGACCCCGCTGTCGCGGCCCTTGGCGGTGAAGACCTGCACCCAGTCCATCGACTCGTCGCCCCACACCGTGACGTCTCCCGTCGCCAGCCCGCCCACCACGACCTCCCAGGCGCCCGTTGCCTCGGACCGCGACAGGTCGGTGAACGCGGTGTCCAGCGCGGTCGCGCCCAGCACCCGGGCGGTCCGGAAGTCCACCTCGGCACGCACCGGCGCGGTCCCGGTCGGGATGAGCTGGTCGTCGACGAGCACCTCGCGGGCGGCGGGGATCGTCAGCTGGACCTGCGCCAGCGGTGTCTCCCCGAGCGCGATGTAGGGGTGCGCGCCGAAGCCGAACGGGGCAGCCGTGTCACCGACGTTCGTGGCGTGTGCGCTCACGCTCAGACCGTCCGGGTCGAGCACGTAGTTGACGCTGAGGTCGAGGATGCCGTTCCAGCCCGGCTGAGGGTGCAGCCGGGTCCGGACGGTGAGCGCCGACCAGTCATCGCTGTGCCAGTGCAGCTGCCAGGTCGCCCACCGCACCAGCCCGTGGTTGGCGTTGCGCAGCGCCGCCTCGGTCAGGCCGAGCTGGAGGTCCGACCCGGCGAAGGAGTACTTCCCGTCGCGGATCCGGTTGGGCCAGGGCATCAGCACCTGACCGCGGCCGGCACGGCATACCTCGTCGTCGGCGTAGCCGGCCACGATGTCGGCCTCGTCCACGCGGTAGGTGCGCAAGCCGCCACCGACCTCGACGACGGTGGCCTCCTGTCGCCCGCGCCGGAGGGTCCACTGCTCACCGCTGGGAGAGGTCACGACGCCCACGCTAGCGGCGCCGCGACGGATCAGCCCAGCCAGTGGACGGCCGGGCTGATCGTGGCGGTCAGCCCTTGCGGGTGGCGGCCACGAGGACCGCCTTGGCGCCGGTCTTCTCGGCCACGACGAGGACCGAGTCGCCGACCTTGACGTCGCCGGCCATGCCGCGGGTGTCGTCACCGACCACGTAGGTGGCGGTGAAGTCGTCCGCGCTCTTGACGGTGATGGAGGTGTCGCTGGCCTTGGTGACCTCGCCGCGCTGGAGGGTCATCACGGTGGCCTTGTCGTTGTCCTGCACCGTGAACTCACCGTGCTGGACGTTGCCGAGCCCCATGGCTCCGCGCATCAGCGGACCGATCCCGTCGCCCATGCCGTTGCCCATGCCGTTGCGCTGTCCGGGCCCCTGTCCCCGCGGGACCTGAGGGGCCTGGGGACCCTGGGGGAGCCGGTCGAGCTTCTTCTGCTGGCCGCGCGGCAGTCCGTCGCCGTCACGGACCCGCTCGATCCGGTCGGCGCGGTCGTCGTGCCCGACAGCGCGGACGGCCACCAGCCCGACAACCCCGACCAGGACGAGCACCATCAGGGCGGCCAGGCAGCCGGCCACGATCACGGCGATGGTGCC
Organism: uncultured Actinomycetota bacterium; assembly: GCA_963740865.1. Taxonomy (GTDB): domain Bacteria; phylum Actinomycetota; class Actinomycetes; order Actinomycetales; family Dermatophilaceae; genus Pedococcus. The sequence goes on along the minus strand of CAVUGH010000002.1, from coordinate 130,650 downwards.
ACCGGTCGTCGAGGTCGCCTGGCGCCACAGGCCTGGGTGCTTCGGGCCGCCAGGTCCACCGGCTCCCCCGGGGCCGGCAGCGCCCGCAGACCCTGCGCCGGGGCCGGGGCCGAACGGGCCGCCTCCACCGCCGGCAGGTCCGCCTGCTGCCGGACCACCCGGAGCGGGTGGACCGCTCGACGCGCCACTCGCGTGGCTGCTCGGCGGAGGGACGGGTGCCGGGCCTGCGGCGGCCGGACCCGCACCTGCGGCGTCGGAGACAGCCGGCAACGGCTGGGTGGCAGCGGGCGGTGCGCTCGGCGTCTCCTGCTCCGAACCCTCGACGGCAGGGTCCCGGGGTGACTTCGCGGCCCCCTTGGGAGTGCGGGGCTTGCTGGGTTCGGTCGGCTCCGACATGGTGCTTCCTCTCGTTGGCACAAGTGTGGAGGACCACCCTGTGCGTGGCATGGGAAACGGCTGAGAGTCCAGAGGCCTCGGCCAAGGCGACTACCGTGGTGCGGTGGCCGCCATTTCCTCACCCCGCCCGCCGACCGCCCCGTCGGCTGCCGGATCGTCAGCTCGGTCCTCCGCTCGGTCGATGGCCGACGACGTGCGGCAGCGGACCGACGAACAGCTCGCGACCCTCCTGCGACGTCGCCAGGACCTGGCCCGCCCCGCGCCCGCCGACCTGTCGTCGCTCGCTGCACGTGCCAGCACCAGGGCGAGCGTCCAGCGGGCTGTCGACTCGCTGGACCTGGCCCACCTCCAGGTGCTCGAGGCCGCCGTGGCCGCCACCTCACCGCTGGACACCACGGCCGTCGGCGCCCTCCTCGGGGTGACCGCTGCAGAGGTCGAGGCACTCTTCGACGACCTGTGGACGCTTGCGCTGCTCTGGGGCAGCCCGGAAGGGCTGCGCGTGACCCGGACGGTCGTCGAGGTCCTCCCGCACCCCGCCGGGCTGGGGCCCCGGGCAGCCGACACCTTCGTGGACATCCCGCCGACCGACACGATCCCGACCCTGCTGACGGATGCGCCGCCCGCGGCCCGCGCCATCCTCGAGAGGCTGACCTGGGGACCACCGCTGGCCGTGCTCCCGCCCGGGACGCCCGATCGGCTGGCGACCGGCGCCCGCTGGCTGCTCGAGCACCACCTCGTCTTCTCCCCGTCGGCGGACCAGCTGGTGCTGCCCCGCGAGGTGGCCCTGGCGCTGCGCGACGGCCGCAGCCACGCCACCCCAGCCCTCCAGCCACCCGTCCTCGAGGGCCAGTCGCGCACCGCGGCCGAGGTCGACGCGGCGGCCGGCCAGCAGGTGACCGACCTGCTCGCCCTGGTCGACGAGCTCGCCGCCGAGTGGGGCCTTCGCCCACCTCGGGTGCTCCGCTCCGGTGGCCTCGCGGTGCGAGACCTCAAGCGGCTCGCCTCCGTGCTCGACGTGGACGAGGCCCGCGCGGCCTTCGTCGCCGAGCTGACGTATGCCGCGGGCCTCCTCGCGGACGACGGCTCGCTCGACCCGTCGTGGGCGCCCACGCCCGCGTACGACGAGTGGCAGCAGCACCCGGGCGACCAGCGCTGGGCCGTGCTCGCCCGGGCCTGGCTGCTCACCACCCGGGCGCCGCACCTCGTGGGCACCACGCCCGCCGGTGCGTCCGGCACGGTCAACGCGCTCGGTCCCGACGCACACTGGCCACCGGCCCGCGGCCTGCGCCGCGACGTCCTCGACCAGCTCGCCGCCGCCACCGTCGGGCTGGCCCCCGACCGGGCGAGCGTGGGCGCGGCCCTGAGCTGGCACCGCCCGCGTCGGGTCCCGGCCCGCCTCGACAGCGTGGTCGCGGCGGTGCTCGGCGAGGCCGAGTGGCTGGGTGTGACCGGTCGTGGCGCCATCTCCAGCGCCGGACGTGCGCTGCTCGAGGGACGCACCGACGCCGAGCTGGCCGCTGCCATGCAGCCGCACCTGCCCGAACCCATCGAGCACGTGCTGCTCCAGGCCGACCTGACGGCCATCGCGCCGGGACCGCTGGCCGGTGGGCTGGCCACCTTCATGCGGCTGGTGGCCGACGTCGAGTCGCGCGGCGGCGCCACCGTCTACCGGTTCAACCACGACTCGGTCCGTCGGTGCCTCGATGCCGGGTGGTCCGTGGACCAGGTGCTGGGCGCGTTGACCGACGCGAGCCACACCCCGGTCCCCCAGCCGTTGGACTACCTCATCCGTGACGTCGCCCGACGGCACGGGCAGGCGCGCGTGGGCGCCATGCGGGCCTACATCCGCTGCGACGACGAGGCGACCCTGGGCGCGATGGTGGCCGACCGCGAGCTGTCGCCACTCCAGCTGAGGAGCATCGCCCCGACCATCCTGGTGTCACCAGTGGCGGCTGACACGGTGCTCGACTTCTTGCGCGAGAACGGATTTGCCCCCGCAGCCGAGACGCCGGACGGCGGGATCATCGTCCCGACCGCAGGGCAGCACCGGACACCGCTGCAGCGACGGCCCACCCCCGTCACCGCCCAGGCCGTCGACGACGAGCTCGTGACCACGATGGTCGGTGCGTTGCGCGCCGGCGAGGAGGCCGCGGCATACCAGCGCGAGCAGGTGGCGAGCAGGCCGGGACCCAGCCTGCCGAGCACCGACCCGACCACGACGCTGGCCGTGCTGCGCGACGCGGCGGCCGACCGACAGTCGGTGTGGCTGGGCTACTCCGACGCGGATGGACGAGTGCTGCGGATCCTCTTCTACCCCGAGCGGGTGGAGGGTGGCCGGGTCCATGGCACGGCCGACGGGGCCGCCCGCACCCTGTCGATCCACCGCGTGACGGGTGCCGTGCAGGGCTGACCCGCCGGAGGTCAGCCGCCGCCGGGGTCAGCCGCCGCCGGCGAGCGCCTTCACGACGCTGGACGGTGAGGGGCGACCGAGGTGTCCGGCCATCCACACGCTGGTCTCCACCAGGCTGGCGAGGTCGACGCCGGTCTCCACCCCTGCACCGTCGAGGGCCCACACGAGGTCCTCGGTCGCGAGGTTGCCGGTCGCGCTCTTGGCATAGGGACAGCCGCCGAGGCCTCCGGTGGACGCGTCGACGACGGTGACGCCGTGCCGCAGCGCCGTCATCGTGTTGGCGAGCGCCTGGCCGTAGGTGTCGTGGAAGTGCACCCCGATCCGGTCGGCCCCGATGCCGCGGGCGTCGAGGGCGTCGAGCAGACGGCTCACGTGTCCGGTCGTGCCGGTGCCGATGGTGTCACCGAGCGAGAGCTGGTCGGCGCCGAGGTCCATCAGCCGCTGCGCGACGTCGACGACCTGCTCGACCGGGACCCGGCCCTCCCACGGGTCGCCGAAGCACATCGAGACGTAGGCGCGGACCCAGAGCTTCGCGTCCTTGGCGCGCGCCACGACCGGGGCGAACATCTCGACCGACTCGGCCACCGTGCGGTTGAGGTTCTTGCGGGCGAACGTCTCGGTGGCGCTGCCGAAGATGGCGATGGCGCCGACGCCGGCGTCGAGCGCGTTGTCCAGACCTCGTTCGTTGGGCACCAGGACGGGACGGCGTGGCCCCCGACCGACCTCGCCGAGGTCGGCCAGCACCTCGCGGGCGTCGGCGAGCTGCGGCACCCAGGTCGGCGGGACGAACGACGTCGTCTCGATCGTCTCGAGTCCTGCGGCAGCCAGCCGGCGGATGAACTCCGCCTTGACCGCGGCCGGGACGACCGCCTTCTCGTTCTGCAGACCGTCGCGCGGGCCGACCTCGTAGATGGTGACCCGGCTCGGCAGCTCCGGGTTCGGTTCGCGCTGGGGCAGTCCGTTGGTCACGGTCTGATCCTGCCATTCCCGGACTGGGGAACGGGCCCCGCCAGCAGGGGTTAGATTTGCACCCGAACGCAGGCGACGCCCCGAAGGGACGCAGGACATGAGCGACACACCACGCAACGACGACACCCCCGAGTACCGCGACCCCACCGCGCCCAGCGACTCGGACACGTCGTCCAGCGACTCGGACACGTCGTCCAGCGACTCGAGCACGTCCAGCGACTCCGGCTCGAGCGACTCGGACTCCAGCGACTCGGGTTCGTCGAGCGACCACACGTCGCCGATCGAGACCAACCAGACCCAGGAAGTCCCGCCGATCCCACCGGCGCCGGCGACTCCGTCCGATCCGTCGTCGTCGCCCGCCCCGACCTACGGGGCACCACCTGCCCCGCCCGGGGCCCAGCCGGGTGGGCAGCCGCAGTACGGCCCGCCTCCGGGTAGCGGCCAGCAGAACCCGTATGCCGCGCCCACGGGTGGCGCAGGCACGCCACCCCCACCGCACAATCCTTACGGCGGCGCACCGGGTGCGGACCAGCCGAACCCCTACGCCGGTCAGCAGTACCCCACCCAGGGCCAGGTGCAGGGCGGCTACGCCGGGGCTCCGCCGTACGGCGCCCCGACCTACGGTGCGCCGGGGTACGGCGCGCCCGGCTACGGCGGGCCCGTGTATGCCGCGCCCCAGTCGCTCAGCGGCAGCACCATCGCCCTCCTCGTCGTCTCCGGGATCATGACGCTCAGCTGCTTCGTCGGCATCGTCGGCCTGATCTTCGGCATCATCGCCACCACCAAGAAGGACCAGCCCGCCGAGTCGGCGAAGTACACCAAGTGGGGCTGGATCGCGGTCATCGCCGGTGTCGTCCTGTCGATCCTCGCCGCGCGTGGCGTTCTTCGCAGTGATCGCCACGAGCGGACCGTCCTCATCATTCGACTCGGGGTACTAGCCCTTGCCTGATGGCCCGCTGATCGTCCAGAGCGACAAGACGCTGCTGCTGGAGGTCGACCATCCCCGCGCCGAGGAGGCGAGGCGGGCGATCGCCCCGTTCGCCGAGCTCGAACGCGCGCCCGAGCACATCCACACCTACCGGGTCACCCCGCTCGGGCTTGTGGAACGCGCGCGCCGCCGGTCACGATGCCGAGCAGGTGGTCAACGCCCTCATCACCTTCAGCCGGTATGCCGTGCCGCACGCCCTGCTCGTCGACGTCGCCGACACGATGGACCGCTACGGCCGGCTCACCCTCGAGAAGGACCCCGAACACGGTCTGGTGCTGCGCACCACGGACCGACCCGTGCTCGAGGAAGTGTTGCGGCACAAGAAGATCAAGCCGCTCATCGGTGAGCGGATCGACGCCGACCGTGTCATCGTGCACCCCTCGGAGCGGGGCCACCTCAAGCAGGAGCTGCTCAAGGTCGGCTGGCCCGCCGAGGACGAGGCGGGCTATGTCGACGGCGAGGCGCACGCCATCGACCTCGACAACAAGGACTGGTCGCTGCGGCCCTACCAGCAGCAGGCGGTCGACGGGTTCTGGCACGGCGGGTCAGGTGTCGTGGTCCTCCCCTGCGGCGCCGGCAAGACCCTCGTCGGCGCGGGCGCCATGGCCGTGGCCAAGGCCACCACCCTCATCCTCGTCACCAACACGGTGTCGGCGCGGCAGTGGCGCGACGAGCTGCTCAAGCGCACCTCGCTCACCGACGAGGAGATCGGCGAGTACTCCGGTGCCCGCAAGGAGATCCGACCGGTCACGATCGCGACCTACCAGGTGCTGACGACCCGTCGGAAGGGTGTCTACACCCACCTCGACCTGCTCGACGCTCGCGACTGGGGCCTGATCATCTACGACGAGGTGCACCTGCTGCCCGCGCCGATCTTCCGGATGACCGCAGACCTGCAGGCGCGTCGTCGCCTCGGCCTCACCGCCACCCTCGTGCGTGAGGACGGCCGCGAGGCGGATGTCTTCTCCCTCATCGGTCCCAAGCGCTACGACGCCCCGTGGAAGGACATCGAGGCGCAGGGCTACATCGCTCCCGCAGACTGCGTGGAGGTGCGCGTCACGCTCCCCGACGCCGACCGCCTCGCGTATGCCGTGGCCGAACCCGAGGACCGCTACCGGCTGTCCTCGTGCAGCCCGGTCAAGAACCCCGTGGTCGAGCGGATCGTGGCGCAGCACAAGGGAGAACCCACCCTCGTCATCGGCCAGTACCTCGACCAGCTGGCGGAGCTGTCCGAACGGCTCAACGCCGACGTCATCACCGGCGAGACCCCGGTCGCCCAGCGGCAGAAGCTCTTCCAGGCCTTCCGGGTGGGCGAGATCAGCTTGCTCGTGGTCTCCAAGGTCGCGAACTTCTCGATCGACCTGCCCGAGGCGAGCGTCGCCATCCAGGTGTCCGGAACCTTCGGCTCCCGCCAGGAGGAGGCCCAGCGGCTCGGCCGGGTGCTGCGCCCCAAGGGCGACGGCCGCACCGCGCACTTCTACACCGTCGTCTCGCGTGACACCGTCGACGCCGAGTTCGCCGCCCACCGTCAGCGTTTCCTCGCCGAGCAGGGCTACGCCTATCGCATCGTCGACGCCGACGACGTGGACGCCACCGCCTGACCCGACGCACCACGCCGCCGCCCGAGCGGGTTGGTCGGCGACAGGGGAGCGCTCCCCTCCCCGCGGCATACCCAGGGCTGCTGGTGTGAGAAGCGTTGGGGCACAGTTGCTTTCGCCGTGAAAGGCGGAACTCGGGCAGGCGCTGCAGGGGAGGTCTCCCCATGGCGCCACTCTCGCTGCGACTCCTACCTTCGGGTGCAGCAAGCCGAGCCGACAGGAGGCCCGGCCACCCACAGGAGCTGAACACCATGGGCATCACCGCCATCACGACCAAGCCAGTTCGCCTCGCCGTGGCCTCCCTCGCGGGGCTCGGCATCGCCGGCGGGATCGCCGTCGCTGCGGACGCCGCATCGGGCACCGTGCACACCTCCAGCGCGTCGCTGTCGGTGCGCTCCGGCCCGGGCACCGGCTACGCCAAGGTGGGCACCCTGGCCAAGGGCGCCAAGGTCACCATCTCGTGCCAGACCACCGGAAGCACGGTCAAGGGCACCTACGGCACCTCGAACATCTGGGACAAGGTCGGCACCGGCCGTTACGTCTCCGACGCCTACGTCTACACCGGTTCCGACGGCCGGGTCGCCCCCGCCTGCGGCAGCACCACGCCGAGCAACCCCGGCATCCCCGGCGGCGTGATCGGCAACAACTACCCCTACAGCGGCCAGACCTCCGGGGTGGACCGCTGGAACATGTACAAGGGGCAGTGCACCTCCTTCGCCGCCTGGCGGATCGAGAGCGTCCACAAGATCAAGGGCTTCACCAACCAGTACAAGGGCCAGCACTGGGGCAACGCGAACAGCTGGGACGACGCCGCCCGTCGCTCCGGCGTGACCGTGGCGAGCCGCCCGAAGGTCGGCGACATCGCGCAGTCCGACGCCGGCAGCTTCGGCCACGTGGCCTACGTCGCCAAGGTCAACTCCAACGGCAGCTTCGTCGTCGAGGAGTACAACTACGTCCACCCGGAGCACTACGGCACCCGCACGGCCAGCGTCGGCTCGGGTCGCGGCCAGTTCGACTCGTTCATCCGCTTCTGAGCAGCCCGGTCCCACTGAGCCACCCATCTCACGAGCGCGGCGCCCTCCCTGCAACGGGAGGGCGCCGCTGCGCTCGGCCCACTCTCCAGGGAGACGCGCCCAGACGGCATACAGGCAACTCCCAGACTCTGCCCCGACACTGAAGCGGTGACCACCGCCCAACCCGAGGCCCGGCTCCTCGTCGTCGAGGACGAGCCCAACATCCGCGAGCTGCTTGCCACCTCCCTGCGCTTCGCGGGGTTCGAGGTCCACGTGGCCGCCGACGGCGCCACCGCCCTCCACCTCGCGACCGTGCACGAGCCTGACCTGGTCGTCCTCGACGTGATGCTCCCCGACATGGACGGCTTCACGGTGACCCGCAAGCTGCGCGACACCGGCCGTCAGCTGCCGATCGTGTTCGTCACCGCCCGTGACTCGGTCGACGACAAGATCAAGGGGCTCACGGTCGGCGGCGACGACTACGTCACCAAGCCGTTCAGCCTCGAAGAGGTGGTCGCCCGGATCCGCGCGGTCCTGCGCCGCACCCGGGGTGAGGTCGACGACGGTGCCTCGATGCGGTTCGAGGACCTCGAGCTCGACGAGGACTCCCACGAGGTGAGCCGTGGCGGCCGCTCGATCGACGTTTCCCCCACCGAGTTCAAGCTGCTGCGCTATCTCATGCTCAACCCCAACCGGGTGCTGTCGAAGGCGCAGATCCTCGACCACGTCTGGGACTACGACTTCCGCGGGGAGAGCGGGATCGTCGAGTCCTACATCTCCTACCTGCGCCGCAAGATCGACCTCGACGGCGTGCCGCCCCTGATCCACACCAAGCGCGGCGTCGGCTACGTCCTGCGCAAGCCGCCGGAGGCCTAGTGAGCACCCCCGCGCCGCCCGCCGCTGGCGCGCCCCACACGACGGTCGGCGCCGCTGCGACCAAGGGGTCTGCCTCGGACCGGGTCAAGCACCGCCTCGAGGACCTGCCGCTGCGGGTCCGCCTCGTCGCCGTACTGCTCGCCCTGCTGCTGGCGGCCCTCACCCTGACGGCGGGCGCCACCGCCGCGCTGATGCGGCGCGACCTGATGAACCGGATCGACACCGACCTGCGCAGTGCAGCCACCCCGATCGCCAGGCAGGCCCTGTCCGCCGTCGTCCGGGGCAGCACCAACGCGCGACTCCCGAGCAACTACGCCTTCGTCCTCGTGCCCACCGGCGGCGAGACCCCGATCACGGTGCGGTCCAGCACGGTGGACGACCTTCCCAAGGTCGGTGCGCTGCCCCTCGCCGACGTTCGGGTCCGCACCGGAAAGCCGTTCACGATCGGGTCGGTCGACTCCCCGCTGAGGTGGCGAGCGGTCGCCGGCACCATCGGCGAAGATTCCGCGACCTTCGTGGTCGCCGTGCCGCTCACGGGTGTCAACCACACGGTGAACAAGCTCATCCTCGTCGAGCTGCTCATCGGCCTGGTCGTCCTCGGTGCCATGGGCCTGGTCGGGTGGTATGCCGTGCACCGCGCCTTCCGTCCGCTGCGCCAGATCGAGGACACCGCGGCTGCGATCGCCGACGGAGACCTCGCCCGACGCATCCCGACGCGCACCGCCAAGGACGAGGTCACCTCGCTGTCGCGGTCACTCAACGTGATGCTCACGCAGATCGAGGCGTCCTTCGCGGCCCGCGAGGCCTCCGAGGAGCGGATGCGGCAGTTCGTCGCCGATGCCTCCCACGAGCTGCGCACTCCGCTCGCCGCGGTCCGCGGCTACGCCGAGCTCTACCGCCAGGGTGCGGTCCGCGAGCCCGCCGACGTCGCCAGCGCGATGACCCGGATCGAGGGCGAGGCCACCCGGATGGGCGGTCTGGTCGAGGACCTCCTGATGCTGGCCCGCCTCGACGACCAGCGCCCGCTCCGTTTCGCCCCCGTCGACCTGACCGTGCTCGCAGCCGACGCAGCGCAGGATGCCCAGGCCATCGACCCGACCCGCCGGATCACCGTGTCCGGGCGCTCGGGTCCGCTGGGACCGACGGTCGTCCCCGGCGACGACGCCAAGCTGCGGCAGCTCCTGGCCAACCTCGTCTCCAACGCCCTCAACCACACGCCACACGGCTCTCCTCTCGAAATCGCTGTTGGCACAAGGGAATCCGACCAACACGTCGTGCTTGAGGTGCGCGACCACGGACCCGGGGTCGACCCCGAAAAGGCGCGCAAGGTGTTCGAGCGCTTCTACCGCGCCGACCCCTCGCGCGTTCGCGGCACCGGCGGCGGCAACGGCCTGGGCCTGGCCATCGCGGCCGCCATCGTCAACTCCCACCAGGGACGGATCGGGGTCGCCCAGACCGACGGCGGCGGAGCCACCTTCATCGTGGAGCTCCCCACAGGGAACTCTCAGGCAGCGCCCAGCACCCCTTGACGTTGGCCGGGTTGACTCAGGTCACCAAGCCACACCAAGGAGTGCGAACGCCATGACCCAGATCCACCCGGACACCCGACCGGCCACCGGTGAAGGCGGTCAGCCTCCCCAGCAGCCAGCAGCAACGCAGACGCACGAGACCTGGGCCGCGCCCACCGCGCAGTCCGACCCCTCCGCGCAGCCGGACCCCACCGCGCAGCCGGCCTCCGAACCGGCGCCCGCCTTCGAGCAGGCGCCTGTCCAGCCCGCCCAGGGCCAGCCGACCGCCCCAGTCTGGTTCGGCCAGACGCAGGAGATCGCAACCCAGGACGGCCGGACCCAGGAGCTGGCGCGTGACCACGCGGCCCTCGGCCTCCCGGCGGGTGGCCACCCGGCATACCCACCCCTCCCTCAGCCACCGGCTGGGCCGCCCCCTTCCTTTCCCACTCGGGATGGGGCAGAGCCTGCCCAGCCGGCCAAACGGCGCCGCTTGACCGAACTCACCGCCGTCGCGGTGCTCGCCGCCCTCCTCGCGAGTGGCGGCACCTACGCCGCGGCCCAGCTGGGTGACGGTTCGCAGCCCTCCTCCACTTCGAACACGTCGGCCCTGGGCCGCGGCGCGGACACCGGTCCGGTCGTCCAGGCGGACGCCACCAACCCGAACTGGACCGCCACCGCGGCAGCCGTGGCGCCGAGCGTCGTGGCGATCACCGTGAAGTCCGGCCAGAGCGAGGCGCAGGGGTCCGGCGTGATCATCGACGCCAAGGGCCACATCCTCACCAACAACCACGTCGTGAGCGGCGCCGGCTCGGACGCCAGCATCACGGCGACGCTGAACGACGGCCGCACCTACAAGGCCACCGTCGCCGGCACCGACCCGAGCACCGATCTGGCCGTCATCACCCTCAGCGGCGCCCCCAGCGACCTCAAGCCCATCGCGGTGGGCAACTCCGACGACATCAAGGTGGGCGACCCGGTCATGGCGATCGGCAACCCGCTCGGCCTCGCCGGCACCGTCACGACGGGCATCGTCAGCGCGCTCAACCGGCCCGTGACGACCGCGGCCGAGGACGACAGCCAGTCCCAGGACACGAACCCGTTCGGCCAGATCCCGGGCCAGGACCAGCAGCCGCAGACCGGCAGCGACAGCACCGACGTCGTCACCAACGCGATCCAGACCTCCGCGGCGATCAACCCCGGCAACTCCGGTGGCGCGCTCGTCAACGCGTCGGGCCAGCTGATCGGCATCAACTCCGCGATCGCCAGCCTGGGCTCCTCGAGCAGCGGGCAGAGCGGCAGCATCGGCATCGGCTTCGCCATCCCGGCGAACGAGGCGAAGAGCATCGCGTCGCAGCTCATCTCGTCCGGCAAGGCGGAGCACGCCTTCCTCGGGGTCAGCCTCGGCGACGGCACGGCTTCCGACGGCACCAGCCAGCGCGCCGGCGCCCAGGTCACCGCGATCTCGGCCAACACCCCGGCTGCCGACGCCGGCCTCCAGAAGGGCGACGTGGTCGTGGCGGTCGACTCCGAGCGCGTCGACTCGGCCCTGTCGCTGGTGGCCAACATCCGCGAACGTGCCGTGGGCGACAAGGTCACCCTGACCGTGCTGCGCAACGGCAAGCAGGTCGACCTCACGGCCACCCTGGTCGCCAAGGCAGCGGCCACGTCCTAGCAGCCGCCGAGGGGCTGGATCCACCCTCCTGGCGCCAGCCCCTCGGCCCCATGTCGTCGCTGGTCGGGCACCTCGCCCCGACCGCGACCCTGCCCCGCCGCTCGTGCGGACGGCGGACCCGAGCCGGGCTGGGCACTCTCGTCCCTTTCCGAGAGCGCCCGGCCCGGCCACTGCCGTGCCGGGCGCGAACACCGGCGCGACACAAACCGTTCGACGCGGACGTGACTCGGTGGCAAGGTAGACCCTTGTGTCTCCCACCGCTCCCGCCCCCGAACTGAAGCGCGAGCAGGACTACCTCGGAGCCGCGCGCGACGCGCTGGCCCGGATGCGCGAGCAGACCCTGTCGCTCAAGATCCAGGCCCACGACCCGATCTCCGCCGAGCATCTCGCCCGGACCCTGCACCTGCGCGCCGCCTCGCTCCAGGACGACCCCTCCACCACGCTCTTCTTCGGCCGGATCGACACCGACACCGACGAGCGCTGGTACATCGGTCGCCGGCACGTTGCCGACACCGCAGGCGACCCGCTGGTCATCGACTGGCGAGCCGGCATGTCGACCGCCTTCTACCGGGCGTCCCGGACCGAGCCGATGGGCGTCGTCCTCCGGAGACGGTTCGGCCTGGACCGCGGCACCATCACTGCCTACGAGGACGAGCACCTCCAGGACCGGGCCGAGCACGACACCCGCAGCCAGATCCTGGCCGAGGAGATCGAACGGCCACGCGTCGGCCCGATGCGCGACATCGTCGCCACCATCCAGCCCGAGCAGGACGAGATCGTCCGGGCGGGGGCAGACCAGACGATCTGCGTCCAGGGCGCGCCCGGCACCGGGAAGACCGCGGTCGGCCTGCACCGCGCAGCGTGGCTGCTCTATGCGTTCCGCGACCGCCTGGCCCGCTCCGGTGTCCTCGTCATCGGCCCCAACCGTGCCTTTCTCGAGCACATCGGTGCCGTTCTCCCGGCCCTCGGAGAGGTGGCGGTCGGCCACACCACCATCGAGGAGCTGGTCGCGTCGGTGCCCGTGCGTGGCACCGACAGCACCGAAACCGCTGTGCTCAAAGGCGATGCACGCCTGGCCGAGGTGCTCCGGTATGCCGTGTGGTCGGCCGTGCAGCGCGCGGCCGAACCGCTCGTGGTGCCTCGCGGCGTCCGCAAGTGGCGGGTCCCCGCCTATGAGGTCAACGACATCCTCGACGAGCTGAAGTCGCGGGGTGTGCGCTATGACGCAGCGCGACAGATGCTGCCGCAACGGTTGGCGCATGCGGTCCTCCTGCAGATGGAGGGAGCGGGCGACTCACCGGACGACCGAGTCCAGGACCAGGTGGCCCGCAGCGCCATCGTGAAGAAGTACGTCGCAGGTCTGTGGCCGGCGCTCGATGCCAAGGCCGTGCTGTTCGCACTGCTGTCCGACCCCGACGCGCTGGCGCGCCACTCGCAGGACCTCCTGACCGACGACGAGCGACGGATTCTCTTGTGGGACAACCCGCCTCGCTCCAAGGGGACCGCCCGCTGGTCGCGCCCCGACACCGTCCTGCTGGACGAGCTCGGCGACCACATCGCCCGCACCCCCTCGCTCGGCCACGTCGTGCTCGACGAGGCGCAGGACCTGTCCCCCATGCAGCTGCGCGCCGTCGGCCGGCGCTGCTCGACCGGGTCGGCAACGGTCCTGGGAGACATCGCCCAGGGCACCACCCCGTGGGCCACCGACTCCTGGGAGTCCTCGCTGCACCACCTGGGCAAGCCGGGCAGCCACATCGAGGTGCTCGACCGGGGGTTCCGCGTCCCGGCCAGCGTCATCGAGTACGCCGCCCAGCTGCTCCCCCACATGGCGCCCGGCCTCGGCTCCCCGTTGTCGGTTCGCGACAACCCGGGGCGGCTCGACCTGGTCGCGGTGACCGGCGCAGAGCTCCTCGCCCGCACCGGGGACGTGGTTGCCCTCGAGCTGGCCGAGCCGGGGTCGATCGGGGTCATCGCCCCGGACGACCTGGTGGCAGAACTGTCCAAGGCGTTGAACGACAGGGGAATCGAGCACGGCGTGCTCGGTCAGGACCACGGCGACATCGACCACCAGGTCGACATCGTGCCGGCCACCGTGGCCAAGGGTCTCGAGTTCGACCGGGTGATCGTCGTCGAGCCGGCCGCCATCGCCGAGGCCGAACCCGACCAGCGCACCGGCCTGCGACGGCTCTACGTCGTCCTCACCCGCGCCGTCTCGGCCCTCACCGTGGTCCACGCCGAACCGCTACCCGCCGAGCTCAGTTCCCCCTGAGCCGGGCCGTCCTCTGACAGACTCGCCCCGTGCCGGCCCTCATCACCTGGTGGAAGCTCGATGTCGCCGAGCTCGCCCCGGGCGCGCACTCGGACGCCGTGCTGGCGATCGGGTCCGACCTGGTGCGCAGGCTGGGCGAGAGCCACCGGCGCTACCACACGACCCGACACCTCGTGGAGCTGTTCTGGGCGCTCGAGGACCTGGAGAGCGCCCACGTCATCTCGGCCCGGGAGGCGGCCGTCGGACGGATCGCCGGCTGGTTCCACGACGCCGTCTACGACACGACGACGGCGGCCGGCGACAACGAGATCCACAGCGCCGAGCTGGCCGTCCGCGACCTCACCGCCCTCGGCTTCGGCGGCGACGACGTGGAGGCGGTCCGCGACCTCGTCCTCGCCACCCAGACCCATGAGCTGGCCCACGACGGCTTGCCCGCCGCCTTCCACGACGCCGACCTGTGGATCCTCAGCTCACCCCGAGGTCGCTACGACGAGTACACGGTCCAGGTGCGCCAGGAGTATGCCTCCGTGCCCGACGACGTGTTCGCGTCCGCCCGGGCTGCGATCCTGCGGCCGTTCATCGACCGGGAGTCGATCTATGCCACCGCCTTCGCCCGCGACAACTGGGAGGATGCCGCCCGTCTCAACCTGGCCGCCGAGCTGGAGACCCTGCTGTCGGCACGTCCCCGATGAGGGGCCACCAGAAGCGGTCGCCGGAGCGTCTCCGGAACTCCTCCAGACTCATCCACTGCGGGTCGACGGCATCGTCCTCGGTCGCCACCAGATCCGGCGCGGCTGAAGGGATCTGGGCGCGGTAGAGCTGCATCGACCCACCCACGGATGGCCATCGCCCGGTCGCCGAGACCGGCGTGAAGCGCTCCTCCCCCCACTCCGACAGCGAGGCCTCGGCGAGCTCGAGCCCAGTCTCCTCGCGCACCTCACGGAGCACGCACTCGATGACGCTCTCGCCGGGTTCGCGCCAGCCGCCGGGCAGGCCCCATTCGCGGCGCCGAGGACTGTAGGCCACGGCATACCGGCCATCGGCGTCCTGGAGCACCACCATGGCCGCGAACACCTGCGACTCCGGCGCCGGTTCGTCCGAGCGGACGAGCTCGACGTGTGCGACCGAGCCGTCGGCGAACTGCACGTCCTTCAGCCGGGCGAGCACCGTGCTGCTCATCGACGGTGCTCCAGCTGCTCCATGAGCGGCCACCAATGGCGTTGCACGAGTTCCGGATCCGCATCATGGATGGCCCGCCAGGCGCCATGGTCCGCATCGCCGGCAGGAGGGAGCCACGCCGTGTAGACGGCGAAGCACGCCTTCGGTGCCGGCCATGGGTAGTCGGCGTCCGGGGTCGGCACGGTGTTGCGGACGTACCCCAACAGCGTCGGAGACAGGCCGATGGGCGAGCCCATCAGATCGTCCACCAGCGCCCGCAGAGCCGCTGCCGGCGTCTGGGTGCCCACCGGCCGGGTCGGGAGGTCCCAGCCACCGTCCGAGCGCTCGACGACGAGCAGGTCCGGTCCGCGCAGCAGGGCGAGCCGCACCACCACGGTGTTGGCCGGAGGTTCGTCCTGACGCGAGGCGATCACGTCGGCCCGCGAGCCCGGCGGCAGCCAGGGTGCCCCCGGCACTGCCTGCACGACGCGTTCGTGCTTGCGCTTCTGGATCCGCAGCCCACTGCGTTGCAGGATCCGCACGACCTCGCGCCCGTCGACCTCCACGGCACCGGCCGTTACCAGTGCGGCATAGCGCTCCTCGGGCACGTCGTAGTGGTCACCCTCGAACCCACGTCGCGGAATCCCCTGCGCCACAGCGAAATCGTGCAGCTCGTCGTACGACGTGTCGCTGACGAGGTGGGACCACAGACGGCCGTGCGCCGGCCAGGCTGGTGGGTCGATCCAGATCGTCACCCCGCTGACGCTACCGTCCACGACCCTCGCCCTGTGGATAACCCTCGGGCCGCCGTCGCCGAGGTGCCTAGCCTCGGCACAGGCGGCTGTCATGGGGGCAGCGCACTCGTCAGGAGGACAACCATGTCGGCACAGTTCACGGTGGACACCGAGCGGATCCAGGCCGCCTCGGGGGACATCGCCAGGATCTCCAGTGAGATCGACAGCCAGGTCACGGCCATGATGGCGCGGCTCAACGGGCTCCAGGGTGCGTGGACCGGCACCGCCTCCGCGCGGTTCCAGTCGCTCGTCGCCGAGTGGCAGGGCACCCAGAAGCAGGTGCGCGCCTCCCTCGACTCGATCGGTGGCGTGCTGGCCGCTGCGGGCGTGCAGTACGCCGAGACCGAGGCGCAGACACTGCGGATGTTCAGCTGAGGGGGTGCGGCCCGGACCGTCACGGGTCCGGGCCGCCCCGTCGGTATGCCGCGTGGCCGGCTACTCCGTGGTGATCGCCTTGAGCACGTCCAACCGGGCGGCGCGGCGACCGGGCCACAGGGCGGCCAGCACTCCGACCACGCCCGCGAGGACCACGAAGATCGCCAGCTGCCCACCGGGGATCGACAACACGTCGATCCCGTCGTCGGCGAGGCTGCGCTGCAGCGCCCACCCGGCCGCGAGCCCGAGCACGACTCCGAGGACTGCACCCAGCAGGGCGATGGCCACCGACTCCAACCGCAACATCGTGCGCAGCTGCCGGCGGCTGAGACCCACGGCCCGCAACAGGCCGATTTCCCGGGTGCGCTCGATGACCGACAGCGCCAGCGTGTTGATGATGCCCAGCACCGCGATGATCACTGCCAGCCCCAGCAGCGCGTAGATGATGTAGAGCAGCTGGTCGATGGGCGCTCGCTGTTCGGCGGCGAACTCGTCCTGGTTCTTGAGGGTCACCGACGGCAGGTCGGCGATGACCTTCTCGATGCCCGCCTCGACGGCCTTCGGATCGGCACCGGGCTGGCGCACCACGAATGCCGCGCTGTCCTGCTTCGGCACTCCCGCTGCGTCCGCCGCGTCGAGGGTGACCATGATCGAGTTGGGCAGGGCGGCCGTGCTGACGTAGATGCCACCGACGGTGTAGGTCGACTTCTCGCCGGCGACGTCTGCCTCCACCTTGCTCCCGACCGTCAGCCCCTGCTCGGTCGCCCGAGTGTCGGAGACCAGCAGTGTTCCTGACCGGAGGTCGGCCAGTGAACCGCTCGTGAAGTCGATCGGGACGGCCTTGCCGAGCGCCACCGGGTCCACCGCTGCCGCGAACCCGCGGTCCTCGTTGATGGAGACGCTGAGATAGCGCATCGGGCTCACGGCAGCCACGCCGGGGACCTGGGCCACGTCGCGGGTGACCGTCGTGGAGAACGGCTGGCCGATGGCGTTGGAGATGACGTAGTCGGCGGCGAAGTTCTCGTTGATCGACTTGTCGACGCTGGCCTTCGCGGAGGCGCCGAACACCGACATCATCGAGACCAGGGTCAGCCCGATCATCAGGGCCGAGGCCGTGGCGGCTGTCCGTCGGGGGTTGCGGGTCGCGTTCTGCTCCGCCATCAGCCCCACCGCGCCGAAGAGTCGGCGGTAGATCGCACCCAGGAACCGGATCAGCGGGTGACCGATCACGGGGCTGGTGAGGATCGCGGCCATGACGAGGGCAAAGACTCCTGTCCCCACCCAGTAGGCCGAGTGGTTGATCGGGGTGAAGGCTCCGAGGAAGATGTTCCACAGACCGATGACGAACAGCACCGAGCCGATCCAGATGCGCCGGTGCAAGGTCGACTCCGGCAGCGCGATGTCGTCGCGCATGGCCGCCACCGGCGGCATCTTCCCCGCGCGGCGAGCGGGCAGGTAGGCGGCGAGCATCGTCACGACCATGCCCACGGCATACGCGATCAGGGCCGTGCTCGGCTGGAAGACCAGCGGCGAACCGCTCAGGTCGAGCCCGAACTGGGCGAACAGCGCCTGGATCCCCAGGGCCAGGAGGAACCCCACACCGAGGCCGATGGTCGACCCGACCAGAGCCACGACGAAGGCCTCGAACAACACCGAGCGGGTGACCTGGCGGCGCCCGGCGCCCAGGGCTCGCAGCATCGCGAGCTCACGGCTGCGCTGGGCGACGAGGATCGAGAAGGTGTTGATGATCAGGAACGAGCCGACGAACAGCGCGATCCCGGCGAAGACGAGCAGGAAGATGTTGATGAAGGACAGCGCCTGGTTGATGCCGGTGGCCTGCTCCTTGGCCACAGACTTGCCGGTGACGGCTTCGAAACCAGGGGGCAGCGACGCCCGTACCTGCGCCGCCAGCTCGTCGGCGTTGCTGCCCTCCTTGCCGGTCACCCACACGTCGGTGAACTCGTTCTTCCCCTCGAAGTAGAGCTGCTGCGCGGTCTTGGTGTCGAAGAAGGCCAGGGTTGCGCCGACAGTCCCGCCCTTGAACTCGGCGAGGCCCACGAGCGTGGCGGTCACCTTGGGCTGGGCACCACTCGTGACGAGGGTGACGGTGTCGCCGACCTTGTAGCCCGCGCGATCCGCGGTGCCGGAGTCGAGCACGACCTCGCCGGACCGCTCGGGCCAATGGCCTTGGGCGATGGTGGCCGGCGCCTCACCGCCAGCGGTGGGGGCGTCGTTCCAGGCGATCCCGAGCCCGGGCGGTCCGCCGCCGCCGATCAGCTTGCCCTTGGTGGACACCACGAAGGTCGTGGGGTCGGTGACGTTGCCGTCGGCCCGCGTGACTCCGGGCAGCCCGGCCAGGGTGGCGACGAGCGATCCCGGCACGGTCTTGGCCGTGGGGCCGGAGTCGAAGTCACTGCTCGCGGTGTCGGGCCGCACCACGACCTCGCCCACGGTGTTGACGATCCCGTCGAACGCCTTGCTCAGGGTGTCGGTGAAGATGAACGACCCCGAGACGAACGAGACGCCGAGGATGATCGCGAAGGCGCTCATGAACAGGCGCAGCTTGCGCCCGAGCAGGCTCTTCCAGCTGGCACGCAGCATGGTCAGGCGCCCGCCGAGTCCGGGCGGACGCGCACGTCGAGGCGCTTCATCCGCTCGAGGATCTTCTCTGCGGTGGGCTCTCGCATCTCGTCGACGACGTGTCCGTCGGCGAGGAAGACGACGCGGTCGGTGTGTGCGGCGGCCACCGGGTCGTGGGTGACCATGACGATGGTCTGGTCGAACTCGTCGACACTGCGGCGCAGGAAGCCCAGCACCTCGGCGCCCGAGGTCGAGTCGAGGTTGCCGGTGGGCTCGTCGGCGAAGACGATCTCGGGCCGGCTGACCAGGGCCCGGGCGCACGCGACGCGCTGTTGCTGCCCACCGGACAGCTCGCTGGGCCGGTGGCTGAGCCGGTCGCGCAGCCCGACGGTGTCGATCACGGTGTCGAACCAGCCCGGGTCCGGCTTGCGACCCGCGATGGCCAGCGGGAGCAGGATGTTCTCCTGGGCGTTCAGGGTCGGGATCAGGTTGAAGGACTGGAAGACGAAGCCGATCCGGTCGCGCCGCAGCGTGGTGAGCGCCTTGTCCTTCAGCCGGGTGATGTCGACGTCGCCGATGTAGACCTCACCCGAGGTCACCGAGTCGAGGCCGGCCGCGCAGTGCATCATCGTCGACTTGCCCGAGCCCGAGGGGCCCATGATGGCGGTGAACTCGCCGCGGGCGATGTCGATGCTGACGCCGTCGAGCGCGCGCACCTCGGCCTCCCCCTTGCCGTAGACCTTGTGCAGGTCGACGACCCGGGCAGCCACGCGCACCACGTCGGGACGGCCAGAGACCGGCGATGTCGGGGTGCTGCTGGACTCGTGGGGCGCGGCACTGGTTTCAGCGGCGGCGGACGCGGACATCTCGGGCTCCCGGCTCATAGTGGAATTCGTTCTCCTCCAAGGTAGGGACGTGCCCACGTGGATGCATTCAGGTTCGACCCTGAGCACACCCTGAGTGAACCCCCAGTCCACTGACACTGCGTCCACCTAACGGTGGACGCCAGGCCTTCGTGCCCCGGCCGTACAGCGGTCGACGCCGGCCTAGCTGGCTACCTGCTGGAACGGTCCGTCGGTGTCACCGAAGGCGACGTGGACCGCGGCCCCGCGGCTCTGCACGTCGAGCGAGCGGTAGATGTTCTCCAGGTGCTTGCGCACGGTTCCGGGAGAGAGCTCCAGCTCACGAGCGATCTGCTTGTTGGCCAGCCCGAGGCGGACCCGTTCGAGGATCTGCCACTGCCGCTCGGTGACCGGGAGGCGTGGCACGGGCGGGGCGGTGCGCGCCGCCAGCAGCAGTGGTTCGAGGTGGGGAGCCAGCAGGGTCAGCGCGAACCTCTCGCGGTCACCGAACCGCCTGCCCCGGCCCCGGGGCAACAGCAGACGCACGCTGCGGCCCTCACCGTCCGGGATGGCCAGCAGCATCTCGTCGTAGACGTCGGTGAGGTACTCGAGATGCATCGGGTGGGTCAGCCACTCGCGCGGGCTGTAGAAGTCCGCATGGAGGACAATGGCGCTGCCGTTCACGTGGTCGGGGTACTCGCAGGGCCGGCAGTCGGGGTAGTGGCGCCAGAACGGGTCCGCGGACGGATCCGCGGTGTCCTCGTCGACGACGCCTGAGAACAGCTCGCCCGAGGCGAAGGTCTGTTGGTGGTAGGTCGACTGCGTGCGCGGGCTCAGGCCGTTGAGGGTGACCTCCTCACACCCCATCAGGGCCTGGAGCTCCTCGAGGACCGCCCACACCGTGTCCTGCAGGCCCTCGGCGTCCAGCCGACCCGCGGCGGGCGCGGCGCAGAGATCGATCACTGCACGCAGGTGGCCGACGTCGCTGACTGAGAGTGAAAAGTCGCTCACGGGATCCTCCTCCCGCCCATGGTCGAACCTCGGCGCCGTTTACGACCATACGACCATCGGCGTATCGCCAACAGGGGTCGGCGCGGTTGACCCTCGAACCCATGCACAGCACCACGATTCGAGTCCTGAGCGGTCGGGGGCAGCGATACCGCGCTGATACCGCCGCAGCACCGTCCCGGAACCACCTTCTGGGACAACGGATCTCGAGTCATCCACCCATCAACAGCAGTACCACTCCGAAAGGCAGAGCAATGTCACGAAACACCGCATTTCGCCGGGGAGCGGCCGCCATCGGCGCCTCCGGACTCATCGCCCTCTCGCTGGCCGGCCCGGCCGCAGCACGCCCCGACCCGGGCACCGGCGACCTCCACCAGCAGTCTCCGGCCATCGTCGTCGACAGCCCGACGGTGACCCCGATGACCCAGGTCCTGAAGATCGACGACAACGCCGTGGAGTACCTCCAGCTCGGCGCGGGCGTCGCAGCAGGGCTGGCCTTCGGCGGCGCCGGGATGCTCCTCGTCTCGCGCCGGGCGCACGGTCGCGACACCGGTCGCGCACCCAGTCGTATCCACCCCACGACGGCATGAACAGGAGCGTGATCACGATGCAGGCTGTACCCGAACTCATGGCAGTCGGTCCTCGTCGAGGGACCCGACGACGGCGACCGCTGGCCCTCGGCATCGCCGCGGCGATCGCGGGGGCAACAGGGCTCGCCAGCGCGGCGCCGGCCGCCATGGCCCACCCCGGACCGCAGCAGCGGCCACCCGGCCAGCACAGCCAGCACGGCGCAGCGGGCGCGGTCGTGCTCGACTGGAACCGGATCACCATGCGCACCTTCGGGGAGGGTGCCGTGCCCGTGCCGGTGCAGGCCCTGTATGCCGGGTTCGTCGGCGCCGCCGTCTCCAACGCCGTCCTCACCATCGAGGGTGGCTACCGGACGTACCTGCCGCAGGAGCCGGCCGCGCGCGGCGCCTCCGTGGACGCCGCTGCCAGCACGGCGGCATACCGGGTCCTGACAGCCCTGGTGCCCGCGTCCGAGGGCAACCTCACCGCGGACCACCAGCGCTGGCTCGGCCAGGTGACCGCGCCGGCGGCGCGTGCCGCCGGCGTGGAGGTCGGCGAGGACGCAGCGCGGGCGGTGCTCGGCGCGCGCGAGGGCGACGGCCGGGGAGCCCCCATCACCCTCGTGACGACACCGGGTCCGGGTGTCTGGGACCCGCCTCCCACTGGGATGCTCGTCCCCTGGCTGGGGTTCGTGCGCCCGATGGTTGTCCCGAGCCCCACGTGGCTGCCGCTGGCCGGGCCGGACGCGCTCACCAGCCGCCGCTATGCCAAGGACTTCGCCGAGGTGGAGTCGATGGGGTCCAAGACCGGCTCCGCCCGGACGCCGGCCCAGACCGAGAGCGCGCTGTTCTACAACGCGAACTCCGTGGCGCAGTACAACACCGGGCTGAGCGACCGGCTGGCCCGGCACGGCGCCGGCGCGCGCGAGGCCGCACGTGCCCTGGCCCTGCTGAACCTGGCGACCGCCGACTCCGTCATCGCCTGCTGGCGGGCGAAGTACGACGTCCACAACTGGCGACCGCAGCAGGCGATCCGTCGGGCCGACACCGACGGCAACCCCGCCACGGAACCCGAGACGGCCTGGGAGTCGCTGATCCCCGCCCCGCCGTACCCCGACTACACCAGCGGGCACGCGTGCATCAGTGGAGCCTTCAGCGAGACCATGGCGAACCTCTACGGCCGCAACAGGATCGACGTGGACCTGGTGTCGTCGGTCACTGGCACGACCAAGCACTACGACCGCGCGTCCACCCTCAACCGGGATACGAAGGACGCCCGGATCTGGCTCGGGCTGCACTTCCGCCACGCGATGGACGCGGGCAACTGGATCGGCCGGGCGTCGGCCGACTACACCATCGGCCACTACCTGCAACGGGTCAGGTGACCCAACGGGTCAGGTGAGCCAACGGGTCAGGTGATCGCGATCCTGGCCACCTGCCGGAGGTCCGGGGCGTCGAACCGGTCGCCCCGGATCGCCCCTGCCTCCCAGCGCATCACCAGGCCTCGCCCCCGGACCTCGAGCGTGGCCAGGTTGTTGTCGAACCACGGGCCGTCGGTGACGGTCCAGCGGTAGGGCGCGTTGGGCACCTTGTCCGTGCGGCTCACGAGGAAGCCCAGCGGTCGTGCGAGGCCCTTGCCGAGAAAGGCCTGGGCGACGCGGACCGAGCGCGGCAGGGGATTGCGGATCGGCGAGCAGACGGCCTGCAGGATCGTGCTGCTCCCCGGCTCGAGCAGGTCGGGGTCGATCTGCGTGACGTAGGAGTTGTGCACGTCGCCGGACAGGAACGTGATGGTGCCCGGACGCTTCCCACGCTCGCCACGCGCCACCTCCACCACCATGTCCAGCACGGCCGCGAAGCCCTCCTGGAACGCGGCCCAGTGCTCGAGGTCGAGGGCCCGGCGCATCTTCTCGCCCCACCTGGCCACCCGTTGCCCCCACGCCCCGGTGGCCATCGACTCGTTGATCGCCTCGAGGTCGTGGATGCCCTGGGCGATGAAGAACGGCAGGGAGGTGCCGATGAACAGGTGGTCGACATCGCCACGGAGCTGGCCGTCGAGCCACTCCATCTCGGCGTCGTCGAGGATCGAGCGCCGGTCGGGCTCCAGCACCCGGGCCGCGCGTGAGTCGATGACGACCAGCTTGGACTCACCGAGATCGCGGGCGTAGCTCCACCGGTACGTCTCCGGCTGGCGGTCGACCCGCTCTGCGAGGTCGTCGAGAACCGTGGTCAGGTCGAGCTCGTCGGCCGCACCAGCCTTCGCGTGGGCCGCGATCCGCTGCCACACCTCGTCCTCGGCCAGCTCCTCCGGGGACAGGTTGCCCACGTGCTGGTAGACCCAGTACGACGCAAGGCCGCCGACGATCCGCTGGTGCCACCAGGACGTCTGGTTGATCTCGCGGTGCCAGCTCTGCGAGGTGTTCCAGTCGTCGCGGATGTCGTGGTCGTCGAAGATCATGGCGCTGGGCAGCGTCGACAGCAGCCACCGGTTCAGCGGGTCGGTCCACGCCAGCCAGTACAGGTGCGAGTACTCCTCGAAGTCCTTGAGCTCCTCACCCGGCGGTTCGTCGAGGCTGCGCCGCGAGGCGATGAACTCCTGCATCTCCTCCGATGTCTCGTCGGCATACACCTGGTCGCCGAGGAAGCAGACGAGGTGCGGCCAGTCGGCGGCAACGCGCTCTGGCCGGCTGAGGTGGTGGGCATAGGCCCGCAGCGCGTCCACCCCGTTGCTGGCATTTCCCTCGGCGTCGTGCGGGACGCTCGTGCGGCACGACCCGAACGCCAGCCGGGTGGGCTCGCTGTGCAGCAGGGTGCGGATCCGGCTCGGGGGCAGCCCGGGGTACTCGGGCTCGCGTTGGGGCCAGACCTGCTCGTCGCCGATGTCGACGGCGTAGTCGCTGACCGTGCCCGGCTCCAGGCCGTCGACGACGACGAGGGCGTAGTGCCGGCCGTGCGCTGCGAAGGTGGGGGTCGACCACTCGCGGTCGAAGGCCCGCACCCGCACCTGGGCCGCATCGCGCGTCTGCACCCAGATGGTGGCCGAGGTCTCCCCGATGTAGCGGAGCAGCGGCCCCAGGGTCAGGGGACCTGCGGGATGGTGAGTCGGCACGAGGACCGTTCTACACGGCATACCCCTGCGTGGGTAACCCCGAAAGGGCGGCCCACCCTTTCGGGGGATGGCCGAGGGCGGCCCACCTTGCGGTGGACCGCCCTCGGTCGTTACGGCGTATGCCGCGGCGTCGGCTTCCTCAGAAGCGATGCTTCGAAGCCTGCCCCTGTCGGCTTCTTCCGGCCACGCAGAGCGTGGGACCCGGCTGCGCTTCGTCAGAAGCCCATGCCGCCCATCTCGTCGCCACCGGGAGCCATCGGCGCAGCCTTTTCGGGCTTGTCGGCGATGACGGCCTCGGTGGTGAGGAACAGCGCAGCGATCGACGCGGCGTTCTGCAGCGCGGAACGCGTCACCTTCGCCGGGTCGATGATGCCCGCGGCGATCAGGTCGACGTACTCGCCGGTGGCGGCGTTGAGGCCCCACCCTGCTGCGAGCGTGCTGACCTTCTCGATCACGACGCCGCCCTCGAGGCCGGCGTTGATCGCGATCTGCTTGAGCGGAGCGGAGGCTGCGACGCGAACGATGTTCGCACCGGTGGCCTCGTCACCCTCGAGCTCGAGCTTCTCGAACGCGGCCTTGGTCGCCTGGAGCAGGGCCACGCCACCACCGGCGACGATCCCCTCCTCGACAGCAGCCTTGGCGTTGCGCACTGCATCCTCGATGCGGTGCTTGCGCTCCTTGAGCTCGACCTCGGTCGCGGCACCGGCCTTGATGACTGCCACGCCGCCGGCCAGCTTGGCCAGGCGCTCCTGCAGCTTTTCGCGGTCGTAGTCGCTGTCCGACTTGTCGATCTCGGCGCGGATCTGGTTGACGCGACCCTGGATCTGGTCGGCGTCGCCAGCACCCTCGACGATGGTCGTCTCGTCCTTGGTGACGACCACCTTGCGAGCGCGGCCGAGCATGTCGAGCTCCGCGGTGTCGAGCTTGAGGCCGACCTCCTCGGAGATGACCTGGCCACCGGTGAGGATGGCGATGTCGGCCAGCATGGCCTTGCGACGGTCACCGAAACCGGGAGCCTTGACGGCAACCGACTTGAAGGTCCCACGGATCTTGTTGACCACCAGGGTCGACAGGGCCTCGCCGTCCACGTCCTCCGAGATGATGAGCAGCGGCTTGCCGGACTGCATGACCTTCTCGAGGAGGGGCAGCAGGTCCTTGATGCCGGAGATCTTGGAGTTGACCACGAGGACGTAGGCGTCTTCGAGGACAGCCTCCATGCGCTCGGTGTCGGTGACGAAGTAGTGGCTGATGTAGCCCTTGTCGAAGCGCATGCCCTCGGTGAGCTCGAGCTCGAGGCCGAAGGTGTTGGACTCCTCGACGGTGATGACGCCTTCCTTGCCGACCTTGTCCATGGCCTCGGCGATCATCTCGCCGATCAGGGGGTCAGCAGCGGAGATCGAGGCCGTCGAAGCAATCTGCTCCTTGGTCTCGACGTCCTTGGCCATCTCGAGCAGCTGGGCGGAGACGGCCTCGACGGCCTTCTCGATGCCACGCTTGAGGGCCATCGGGTTGGCGCCTGCGGCGACGTTGCGCAGACCCTCCTTGACGAGGGCCTGGGCGAGAACGGTGGCAGTGGTGGTGCCGTCGCCAGCGACGTCATCCGTCTTCTTGGCAACTTCCTTGACCAGCTCTGCGCCGATCTTCTCGTACGGGTCGTCGAGCTCGATCTCCTTGGCGATGGACACACCATCGTTGGTGATCGTGGGGGCTCCCCACTTCTTCTCGAGGACGACGTTGCGGCCCTTCGGACCGAGGGTGACACGGACGGCATCGGCGAGAATGTTCATTCCCCGCTCGAGACCGCGGCGAGCCTCTTCATCGAAAGCGATGATCTTGGCCATTCGGGTGGTTCCTCCCACGCGAAACGTAAACGATGGCCAGCGGGCGCCCGCGACGGACGGACCGGCTTGCGCGGCTCACGTCGCCGAGCTCCCCGGACCTCGCCCAGACTGGCCTGGATTGTCACTCTCATGGTGAGAGTGCTAACGCCATTATTGGCACTCTCGGGGGGAGAGTGCAAACGGGTCCACCACGGCCACGGGGTCGCCGTGCGGGCGAGCTGGTGCCACCCTGAGACATGGCAGCTCCGACACCCAGCCCGTTCGAGGGCTCGAACTTCATCGTCGACCTCGGCGCGGGGGATGACACCTCGATCACGCGCGTCGACTTCCCCGTGGCGCTCCTCGACGAGGTCGCCTACCGCTCCGGCAACGACAAGACCGCCGAGCCCCGCAAGCAGCCCGGTCTGGCGAGCTACTCCCACCTCGTCCTGCACCGCGGCCTCACCACGAACCTCGACCTCTGGAACTGGTGGGAGCAGGCCCGCAATGGCGACCCGTCGGTGGACCGCGACGTCCGCGTCAGGCTCCTTGACACCAGCCGCCAGCCGGCCCTGTCCTGGCGGTTCCGCAACACCTTCCCGGCCGTCTACCGGCTGAGCCCTCTCGATGCCGCAGCCAGCGACATCGTCATCGAGACGGTCGAGCTCGCCTTCGACTCGATGGACACCGAGACCTAGCGAGCGGGCCACCGCGGGTCAGCCTGCTGGGCAGCCCTCCCTCAGAGCAGCGTGCGCAGCGTCGCCTCGGCCTCGGACTCGACCGGGTCGTCGAGGTCGCCGATGAAGACCGCAAATGCCGTGCGCGCCGGGTTCGACTCGAGCTCAGCGAGAACCGTGCGCCAGGCGGCGAGGTTGGGGTGGTCGAGCGACGTGCAGGCCTCTGCAGGACGCAGGGTCTCGACCGCGGCCTCGAGCTGCGGTCGGGTCAGGTCATAGGTGTGTGGCCCGTTCGCGTGGCCGAGCAGCTTGGCGAGGACCACGGCGGGCAGGCCGTGCGTCCCGCCCGGCGCGTTCACGTGCGGGAACTCCAGCTCCGGCGACGACGACGCAGAGCTGATGCCCACGGCATACGCGACCGGTGGGACCCAGCCGTCGATGGTGGCGGCGAGCGCGTCCTTGATCGCGGCAAGTCCGTCGGGTGTGCTCCAGTCGGCAGTCATCGGCCCATCCTGACAGCCGAGGGGAACGCGTCGCGGTAGGAGCGGAGGTCGACCGTGCCGTTGGCGACCGACTCGGCAGCCAGGACGGCCTGGCCGACGGCGCGGGTCACGCACTCCCCGGCGGCCACCATCAGCGCGTGCAGCTCGGGCAGCTCCGGGGCGGGGCGCTCTCCGGTCGCGAGGGTGAACAGGGTGTCGCCGTCGAGCAGCGTGTGCACCGGGTTGACCGCGCGCGCCAGGCCGTCGTGGCCGAGCCCGCTGACCTTCTGGCACTGCGCCTTGGTGAGGGTGGCGTCCGTGGCGATGACGCCGATCGTGGTCGCCATCCCGGGACGCAACGGCTGTCCCTCGTATGCCGCGGCCGCCCGTTGGCGCGCGGCCTCGAGCTCGTGGGCGGCCGGCCGCCCGAGGGCGAACTCGTCACCCAGACCGTGCCGCGTGGCGAGCAGCTCGCCGGTCTGCTGGTCATAGGGGGCGCCGAAGGAGTTGACCACGACGAGGGCGGCGACCGTGGTGCCGTCGTCGAGGACGGCACTCGCCGCCCCGACACCTCCCTTGAGGCCGCCTGACCGGGCCCCTGTGCCGGCTCCGACGCACCCCTGGGCGACCGCGTCGGCCGAGGCGACGGCGAGCGCATCGGCGCCGTCGGAAGCCGTTGGCGCATGGCCGAACTCGCCGCCCCGACCCAGGTCGAAGATGACCGCGGCCGGCACGATCGGGACCACATGGCCCGGCTCGCCCATCGGCCAACCAAGCCCGGCGGCATACAGGCCCTGGACCACTCCGTCAGCGGCCGCCAGGCCGAACGCGCTGCCACCGGTCAGCACCACGGCGTTGACCCGGTCGACGAGGTTCCGGGGGTCGAGCAGGTCGGTCTCGCGGGTGCCGGGGGCTCCCCCGCGGACATCGACACCGGCCACGGCCCCTGCGTCCGGCGCGAGCACGACCGTGGTGCCGGTGAGCCAGCCCGCGTCACGGCGGGTGGCGTGCCCGACCCGAATCCCGGCGACGTCGGTGAGCGAGTTGGTCGGACCGGGGACCGGGCTCACGCGGGCCTGTCCGCCGTCGTGGTCGCATCGAGCTCAGGGGCTGCATCGATGACGCAGAAGCGGTTGCCGTCCGGATCCTCCAGGACGACGTAGTCGTGCTCCTCGTCCGGGTAGGGCCAGTCGTCCACCCGTCGCGCACCGAGGCCGAGGAGGCGTGCCACCTCCGCCCCCTGGTCGTGGGCGTAGAGGTCGAGATGGATGTGCGGGAAGGGCTCGGGCCTGGACTCGCCGAGGTTGAGCGACAGGTTGGGTCCGACGCCGTCGCGAGGCTGGAGGATGACCCAGTCGGGCTCGGGGTCGTAGCGGGGTTCGAAGTCCAGTGCCGGCGCCCAGAACGCCATCGCCCTGGGGACGTCGCTGACATTGACGACGATCGACCCGATCGTGAAACCTGCACCCATCACAGCTCCATCCGGTAGGCCCGGGCGTCGGCCACGAACCCCACTCGCTCGACCATCGCCGTCGTGTGGATCCCGGCGGACACCAGGACCTGCCGGAAGCCCGCATCCCGGGCCCACTGCACAGCGGCTCGCAGCAGCACCTCCCCCGCACCGATCCCCCGGTGCTCGGGTCGGACGAAGAAGGTGTCGACCACGAGGTCGGCACCGGCGCCCGCGGGACGCCCCGGCCACGGCAGCGGCTCGACGACGGCACCCTGGAGGTAGCCCGCGTGGTCGTCCCCGGCCTCCGCGATCCAGACGGGGTGGGCGGTCTCGGTGGCCAGCCAGGCCCGGGCGTAGCGGTCGAGGAAGCCCGGCTCCCCCTGCCCACCCCGGTGGCGGGCGCACTGCAGCGTCAGGGCCGCGACGACGAGGGCGTCGTCGGGCCCGGCCAGCCGTGTTCGCACTTCGCCCACGTGGGCAGTCAAGCACGCACAGTGCGTGCACCGCGCGTGATCGGACGCCCGCGGCATAACGGATCTCACCGAAGGCCGGACGCAACAACGCCCGTACAGTCGCTTCTGCACGGGCGTTGGTGAACTGTGGGGCTCGCTCAGAGCTGGATGCCCAACCGTCGGGCACTGCGGGCACGCTGACGCGAGGCGCGCAGTCGGCGCAGTCGCTTGATCAGCATCGGGTCGGCCTCGAGGGCGGCCTGGGAGTCGATCAGGGCGTTGAGCACCTGGTAGTAGCGGGTCGCGCTCATGTCGAACAGCTCGCGGATCGCCTGCTCCTTGGCACCCGCGTACTTCCACCACTGGCGTTCGAAGGCGATGATCTCGCGGTCGCGGTCACTCAGCTCCGTCGTGGGGCTGACATGACCCTGCTCATGTGCGGCGTTCAACTCTCGACCCATCCCTGTGTGTTCGCAGACGTGGTGCTGCCGTGCGTGCAGGGCCAACTATACGGAGCGAATCACACGCTTGTCATTCCACTCGGGTAGTCCGATCAGGCGGAGTCTCAGCGGCTCTGGCCACACCCGTCACACTCGTCCCACGAGGGTCCTCCGACCCCAGGGAGACCCGTGGCGAGACCCGGCGACGAGCGTCAGGCCATCGTGTCGAGGATCGCCGTGATGTCGTCCTCGGAGGTGCGCGGGTTGACGATCGCAAACCTGGTCAGCGTCTCCCCCAGGTGTGAGGTCGGCACGACGAAGGCGAACTGGTCGGCGAGCAACCGGTCCGACCACTCCTGGTACTGCGCGGGCGACCAGCCGATCCGGCGGAAGACCACGACCGACAGGTCGGGCTCGCGCGCGACCTCGAGGTAGTCACGGCGGCCGATCTCGTCGGCCGCGAAGCGGGTCACCTCGAGGGTGCGCTCGACGGCTTCACGGTAGGCGTCGGTGCCGTGCGTGGCGAGCGAGAACCAGAACGGCAGTCCCCGTGCCCGCCTGGTCAGGCCGACCGAGTAGTCGGTCGGGTTCCAGTCGGGTGCGTCGTTGAGTACGTCGAGGTAGGAGGCGTGCTGGGTGTGCGCCGCGCGGGCCAGGGCGGGCTCGCGGTAGAGCAGGGCGCAGCAGTCGAACGGTGCGAACAGCCACTTGTGCGGGTCGACGATGAACGAGTCGCAGTGCTCGATGCCGGCATAGAGGTGGCGCACCGAGGGAGCAGCCAGGCCGGCACCGCCGTAGGCGCCGTCGACGTGGAACCAGATCCCGAACTCGCGACAGACCTCCGCGACCGAGGCCAGGTCGTCGACGATGCCGAAGTTGGTCGTGCCGCTCGTGGCGACCACGGCGAAGAACGTCTCGGGACCGTGGGCCAGCAGCACCTCGCGCAGCGCCGGCCCGGTGAGCCGACCCATGTCGTTGACCTCGACCCCGACAAGCTCGGCGTCCATGACGTCGCAGGCCGACTGGATCGAGGAGTGCGCGCCGTGGGTTGCGGCGACACGGAAGGGCCGGGCGCCGGTTCCGGTCCGGCCGTCCCGGGCCGCGTTGGTCCGAGCGGTATGCCGCGCGGCGACGAGCGCTGACAGGTTGCCGATGGTGCCACCCGGGACGAAGACGCCCCCCGCCTCAGGCGGCAGGCCGACGAGGTTGGCGATCCAGCGGAGCGCCTGGTTCTCGGCGTAGACCGCCCCGGCGCCCTCGAGCCAGGACCCGCCGTAGATCGACGATGCCCCGACGACCAGGTCGAACATCGCGGCGGCCTCGGTGGGAGCGCACGGGATGAAGGACAGGTAGCGCGGGTGGTCGGTGGAGATGCAGGCCGGAGCGAGGTCCTCTTCGAACAGCTTGAGCGCCGAGAGGCCGCCGATCCCCTCGGCGGTGATGGTGGCCCCGGCGCGGGCGTCGAGCTCGGCCAGCGTCAGGGGCCCGTCGAGGGGCACCGGGTCGAGCTTGAGGCGGTCGGCGGAGTAGGCGAGGATCGCGTCGCCGAGGGCCTCGAGATGTTGGTCGCTGTAGCCATGCACGCGGCGAGTCTAGGCCGCACGACTCAGGCCGGGCTCATGCAGTTGCAGGCCCGAACAGCACCGCCCTCAGGCCGGCGACGTCCGAGACCACGGCATCGGGTCGAGTGGCCGCGAGGGCGGGCTCGAGTCCGGCACCCCAGGTGACGGCGACCGCGCCCATGCCCGCCGCGCGCGCCGCCTCGATGTCGACGGTCGCATCACCGACGTACACGCAGTCCTGGGGCGCGGCACCCAGCTGGGCCGCGGCATACAACAGGGGGGCGGGGTGGGGCTTGTGGAGGTCGGTTTCCTCTTGTCCGGCAAGGACATCGATGCGGTCGGCGATCCCCACGGCGCGCAGGCCGAGGCGCACCGTCTCACCCTTCTTGGAGGACACCACGCCGGTGCGGGCACCCGCGGCGTGGAGGTCGTCGAGCAGCTCGGGGACGCCCCCGACGGTGCGGATCAGCTCGTCGTGGTTGGCGAGGTTCCACTCGCGGTAGACCTCGGTGAGCTCGGCACCGCGACCGGGGTACCGATCCTCGAGCACCGGCTGGAGGGGGCGGCCGATCCAGGACCGGACCTCGTCCTCAGCGGCCCGTTCGCCCAGCACCGAGCCGAGCGCGTGGTGGTAGGACGCGACGATCAGCGGGATGGTGTCGGCGAGGGTGCCGTCGAAGTCGAAGAGGACGACCGGCCAGCGGGGAGTCACGGGCTCGAGGCTACGGCCCTCGAAGCAACCGCGGCTGCACCGCCCCACGACGCTATGCCGTGCCCCTCAGCGTGGGGCACGGCACAGCGACTGGCCGGGGCACCTTCAGGACTTTCTGGTGACGGGTTCGACGCCCAGCTCACGCAGCAGCGTCTCCACCCGCCCGCGGATCTCGTCGCGGATCGGGCGGACGGCCTCGACGCCCTGCCCGGCTGGGTCGTCGAGCACCCAGTCCTCGTAGCGCTTGCCAGGGAAGTAGGGGCAGGTGTCGCCGCACCCCATCGTGACGACCACGTCGGAGTCCTGCACGGCCTCGGTGGTCAGCACCTTGGGGGTCTGCGCCGCGATGTCGATGCCCTCCTCCGCCATCGCGGCGACGGCGGACGGGTTCACCTGGTCGGCCGGCTGGCTTCCGGCCGAACGCACCTCGACCGCGCCACCCCCGAGGTGCGCGAGGTATGCCGCAGCCATCTGCGAGCGCCCGGCGTTGTGGACACAGACAAACAGGACGGAAGGCTTGGCACTCATGCGAGTTCGCTTTCAGGTGGGTAGAAACGGGAACGCAGCGCGAGGCTGACGTAGACCAGGGCAACCAGGACTGGTACCTCGATCAGCGGGCCGACGACCCCCGCCAGGGCTTGGCCCGAGGTGGCGCCGAACGTGGCGATGGCCACTGCGATGGCCAGCTCGAAGTTGTTGCCGGCCGCAGTGAAGGCGAGGGTCGTCGTGCGCGCGTAGGACATGCCGAGCAGGCGACCGAGGACGAAACCGGCGCCCCACATCACCGCGAAGTACGCGAGCAGCGGGAGGGCGATCCTGGCCACGTCGAGGGGTCGGCTCGTGATCTGCCTCCCCTGCAGCGCGAACAGGATGACGATGGTGAAGAGCAGGCCGTAGAGCGCCCAGGGCGCGACCCGCGGCAGGAAGCGCTGCTCGTACCAGTCCCGGCCGCGCCGGGACTCACCGACTCGTCGCGACAGGTACCCCAGCAGCAGGGGGATGCCGAGGAACACGACGACCGACGTGGCGATCTGCCAGGGCGAGACGTCGAGCCCGGTCTGTTGGAGGCCCAGCCACCCTGGCAGCACGGAGAGGTAGAACCAGCCGAGGGCGGCGAACGCGACGACCTGGAAGGCCGAGTTGAGCGCGACGAGCACCGCGGCCGCCTCGCGGTCACCGCACGCGAGGTCGTTCCAGATGATCACCATCGCGATGCAGCGAGCCAGCCCCACGACGATCAGGCCGGTCCGGTACGCGGGAAGGTCTGGCAGCAGCAGCCAGGCCAGGGTGAACATCAGGGCCGGTCCGACGAGCCAGTTGAGCACCAGGCTCGAGACGAGCATCCGTCGGTCACCGGTCACTGTGTCGAGGCGGTCGTAGCGGACTTTGGCCAGGACGGGGTACATCATCACGAGCAGCCCGAGGGCGATGGGCAGCGACACCCCGTCGACCTCGACGGAGGACAGCACCCCGCCCAGGCCGGGCACCAGTCGGCCGAGCAGCAGCCCGGCCACCATGGCCAGGCCGATCCAGGCGGGGAGGAACCGGTCGAGGGTCGACAGCTTCGCGACGACGTGCGCCGGTGCCGTGGTCGTGTGGGTGGGAGGGGTCACGCGCAGCAGGGCTCCTGCTGTGCGGCGGCGGGCGCATCGGCGCGATCGGCCGACCCCTCACCGACGGAGGGGGTCGTGCAGCAGCCGCCGTCGTTCATCCCCGCCACGATCGGCAGGCTGGCGGTGGCCGGGCGGCCGTCGACCGGGTTGTCGTCCTTGACCGTGTAGACCTCCCAGGGGGCGCCGGCCGGGTCGTGCACCCACACCTTGTCCTGCAGGGCATAGCAGCAGGTGGTGTCCCGCTCGTCGAACGCGGCAAGCCCGGCATCGCGCAGCCGGGCCGCGCCCGCCTCGACGTCGGCGCTGCTGTCAACCTCGATGCCGAGGTGGTTGAGCGCCTGGGCGGTCCCCTCCCCGCGCTGGTCGGCCGGGACCTCGATCAGCACCAGCTTGAGCGGCGGTTCGGTGATGGCGAAGTTGGCATAGCCCGGGCGTCGCTTGTGCGGCTGGGTACCGAACAGGGTGGCGTAGAACTCGACCGACTTCTCGAGGTCGGCGACGTTGAGGGCGAGCTGCACACGGGACATGAGTGGACTCCTTGGTTCATCGACTATTGTCTATGCAGGAAGTGAATCGGCTATATTGATGTTTGTCAATATCGACGTAGCTCAATCTTTGACGTTGCCCAGCTTCAAGGAGAACCCGTGACCGCCCCCAAGCTCATCGCCACCCTCACCGACTCCAGGCCGCGCAACAACGCGCGCGGCACCGCCACCGGTGACGTCGCGTGCTGCGGCACGCTGACGACCGACGTGGCGATGGGACGCGAGCAGGCGGAGGCCACGGCATCCCTCCTCAAGGCGGTGGCCGACCCCGTGCGGCTCCAGCTGCTGTCGCTGATCCGCTCGTCCAAGGGGCAGGAGGCGTGCGTCTGCGACCTGACCCCTGCCGTCGGACTCAGCCAGCCCACCGTGAGCCACCACCTCAAGGTGCTCACGGAAGCCGGCCTCGTCACCCGCGAGCGCAGGGGCACGTGGGCCTGGTTCCAGCTGGTGCCGTCGCGGCTGGACGACCTGGCCGCGATCTTCCGCTGACGGGGGTTTAGTTTCTGGGTATGCCGCCCGCTGCCCTCACCGAGCTCGTCCACCCCTCGTGGGCGGCCGCGCTGGAGCCCGTCGCCGGGGCGGTGACCTCGCTGGGTGATTTCCTGCGCGCGGAGGTCGCGGCCGGCCGGGGCTACCTGCCTGCCGGCGGTCACGTGCTGCGCGCCTTCGAACGCCCGCTGGACGACGTACGGGTGCTCATCGTCGGGCAGGACCCCTACCCCACGCCGGGCCATGCCGTGGGGCTGTCGTTCTCGGTGGCGCCCGATGTGCAGCCGGTCCCGCGCAGCCTGGTGAACATCTACCAGGAGATGCAGACCGACCTCGGCCTGGCTCGCCCGTCCACCGGCGACCTGTCGCCCTGGGCCGACCAGGGCGTCCTCCTGCTCAACCGGGTGCTCACCGTGCAGCCCGGCAAACCCGCCAGCCACCGCGGCCAGGGCTGGGAAACCGTGACGGCACAGGCGATCTCGGCGCTGGTGAGCCGCGGCGGCCCGCTGGTCGCGATCCTGTGGGGCAGGGACGCCAGGAACCTCGTGCCGCACCTCGGCGGCATACCCGCCATCGAGAGCGCCCACCCCTCACCACTGTCGGCGCACTCCGGCTTCTTCGGCAGCAGGCCGTTCAGCCGCGCCAACGAGCTCCTCGCCCAGCAGGGCGCCGCACCCATCGACTGGAGGCTCCCGTGAGCGACGACCTCAACCCCGACGGCCCCGCTGACGCGACCGACGCCGACAACCTGACCCACCTGCCGGAGAGCGGCAAGGTCTGGCACCGCTACGTCGCGATCGGCGACTCGTTCACCGAGGGCATGTCGGACGCCGACCCGCAGCGCGCGAACTCCTATGTGGGCTGGGCGGACCGGCTGGCCGGGCACCTCGCTGACATCGCCCACGAGGCGGGCGGCGACTTCGCCTATGCCAACCTCGCCGTACGGGGGCGGCTCCTGGCGGACGTGATCGGGCCACAGCTCGACGCGGCGATCGCGCTCGGCCCGGACCTCGTCTCGATGGTCGGTGGCGGCAACGACATCCTGCGGCCCAAGGCCGACCTCGACGCGATCGCGTCTCGGCTCGAGGCCGCGGTCGTGCGGCTCCGCGAAGCCGGAGCCGACGTGCTGCTGTCCACGCCGACCGACCCGGTGGGTGCACCGGTGCTGCGCCACCTGCGCGGACGCCACGCGATCCACTCGGCCAACCTGTTCAGCATCGCCCAGCAGCACGGGGCCTACGTCATCAACCAGTGGGGCATGAAGGCGCTGCAGGACTTCCGGCTGTGGTCCGAGGACCGGATCCACATGACGACCGAGGGGCATCGGCGGGTGGCGCTCAACGCCCTCTCCGCACTCGGGCACGACACCGACCGGGCCGACTGGTCCACGCCGCTGCCGCCCGCGCCGCCGGTCGCGCGACGCCAGGCGGCGGCTGCCAATGCCGAGTGGGCAAGGACGCATCTGGCGCCCTGGGTGCAGCGCCGACTCAAGGGCGAGTCGAGTGGCGACGCCGTCCGAGCCAAGCGCCCCGAGCTCACCCCACTGGACCGCGGGGCGTCGTAGCCCGCGGTCAGGCGAGCGCGACGAGCAGCTGGCGCGACACCAGGCCCACGCTGCCCGCGAGCGACTCGAGGTAGGTGCGGGTCAGGGTCGGGCTGGACTGCAGCTCCCAGAGCACCAGCGCCTGCTGCCAGGCCGCATCCCGCGCCCGAGTGACACTCCACGAGCCGACCAGGTTGAGGACCGGGGAGACTTCGTGGTCGAGGCGTCGCTCGGTCTCGTCGAGCAGCGACTGGCGGACCTCCTCGTGGACCTCGGCAAGCACCGCGTTGACGGTCAGGTAGTCCCGCAGCACCCCCGGACTGCTCGGGGAGAGACCGAGCTGGCGACAGGTGCGGACCGTGGCGATGGGCAGGTCGTGGTTGATGTGCGCGTTCATCCCCGCCAGGGCGAACTGCAGCGGCACCACACCGGTCGTGGCACGGCCCTCGAACAGCGGTGTCCACGCCTTGCTGCGCAGGTCGTCCGAGGCCTCCACCGCCTCGAGGTACAGCCCCGCGAAGACCGCGTCGAGGCGCTCGAGGAAGGCCGGGTTCACGAAGGCGTGAGAGGCCAGGCGCTCACCGACCCGCTCGGTGACGAGGAGGTACAGCGCGTTGAAGTGGCCCACCCCGTCGGCAGGACCGAGGCCGGCACCCACCCGGCGCAGCCGCTCGACCACCTCCGAGACATTGGCCGGCTGGCCGGGTGGCACGGCGAGGGGACGGGTCGGCGCGAGGACCTTGCGCACCCGTCTGACGACAGAGCCGAACCATCCCACAACCACGACGGTAGGACCGCGGCGACCACGGCGTCCACGGTTTCGCCGCACCGTCGAGAGGGCGCGACACGCTGACAGTCGGGACGGCCTCTCAGCGTGTCGTGCCCTCTCGACCCCGGCTGACCTGCGCGGTTCAGTACTAGGACGTCCTACAACTACCCTTGGCGCATGCCAGCAACCCGGCTCATGCCCTCCGAGGAGGGCTATGACCTCATCGACCTGACCCGCGAGATCTGCGACAAAGAGCTCCGCCCCAAGGTCGACGAGGCCGAGCGGGCGGCCGCGACCACCCCGGCCCTGCCCAGGGACGCCTTCCGCACCCTCGGTCGCGCGGGCCTGCTGTCGCTGCCCTATCCCGAGGAGTTCGGCGGGGGCGGCCAGCCCTACGAGGTCTACCTCCAGGTCGTCGAGGAGATCGCCTCCGCCTGGATGAGCGTCGCCGTCGGCGTCTCGGTCCACTCCCTCACCTGCTACCCGGTGGCGAACTTCGGGACCGACGAGCAGAAGGCCGCGCTCCTCCCCGCGATGCTGAGCGGCGACCAGCTCGGCGCCTACTGCCTCTCCGAGCGCAACTCCGGCTCGGACGTCGCCTCGATGAGCGCCCGGGCGACGCCGGACGACGACGCCGACCCCACGGCATACACCCTCAAGGGGACCAAGGCCTGGATCTCGCACGCCGGGCACGCGGACTTCTACACGAGCTTTGTCCGGACCTCTGACGACGGCGCACGTGGCCTGTCCTGCTTCGTCGTGCCGGGTGACGCGGCGGGCCTCGCGTTCGGTGCGCCCGAGAAGAAGATGGGGCTGCACTGCGACACGGTGAGCGAGGTGCACTTCGAGGGGGTCGAGGTCTCTGCCGACCGCCTCGTCGGCGGGGCGGGGCAGGGCATGACCCTCGCGCTGTCCGCCCTCGACACTGGGCGCCTCGGAATCGCTGCTGCGGCAACGGGTCTGGCGCAGACTGCCCTCGACCAGGCGGTTGCCTACGCCAAGGAGCGCGAGCAGTTCGGGCGCCCGATCGGCGACAACCAGGGGCTCGCGTTCCTGCTCGCCGACATGGAGGCCGGCGTGACGTCCGCCCGCGCGGCCTACCTCCACGCGGCCCGCCTGCACGACGCCGGCCGCCCCTTCACCAAGGAGGCCGCCGTGGC
Source organism: uncultured Actinomycetota bacterium (assembly GCA_963740865.1). Taxonomy (GTDB): domain Bacteria; phylum Actinomycetota; class Actinomycetes; order Actinomycetales; family Dermatophilaceae; genus Pedococcus. The sequence goes on along the minus strand of CAVUGH010000002.1, from coordinate 92,802 downwards.
CAAGCTGGTCTGCACCGACAACGCGATGCGGGTCACGACCGACGCGGTCCAGGTGCTCGGTGGCGCCGGCTACACCCAGGACTTCCCGCTCGAGCGCTACATGCGTGAGGCCAAGGTGACCCAGATCTTCGAGGGCACCAACCAGATCCAGCGGCTCGTCATCAGCCGCCAGCTCCTGAAAGGCTGAAACCCCTTGAAGATCACCGACTCCACCGTCGCCCTCGTCACCGGCGGAGCCTCCGGGCTCGGCGGTGCCACCGTGCGCCGTCTGCACGCCGACGGTGCCGCCGTCGTCATCCTCGACCTCCCCTCCTCCCCCGGCGAGGCGCTGGCCGAGGAGCTCGGTGACCGGGCACGCTTCGTCGCCACCGACGTCCGCGACGAGGCGCAGGTCCAGGCCGCCATCGACGTGGCCCGCGAGCTCGGCACCCTCCGGATCGTGGTCAACTGCGCGGGTGTCGGTACACCCGGTCGCGTGGTCGGCAAGCGCGGTCCGCTGCCCCTCGAGCAGTTCGCCAACGTCATCAACATCAACCTGATCGGCACCTTCAACGTGCTCCGGCTCGCCGCCGCCGCGATGCTCGAGAACGAGCCCGTCGACGCCGACCGCGGTGTCATCGTCATGACCGCGTCGATCGCCGCCTACGACGGACAGATCGGACAGGCCGCGTATGCCGCGAGCAAGGGTGGCGTCGTCGGCCTCACCCTGAGCGCCGCTCGCGACTTGGCGGACAAGGGAATTCGCGTCATGACGGTCGCCCCGGGGACGTTCATGACGCCGATGCTCGCGGGCCTGCCGCCCGAGGCCACTGCAGTCCTCGAGGCACAGGTGCCGCACCCCTCACGACTCGGCAACCCCGACGAGTACGCCAGCCTGGTCAGCCACATCGTCGACAACGGCATGCTCAACGGCGAGGTCATCCGGCTCGACGGCGCGCTGCGGATGCCCCCGCGCTAGCCGTCGGCCAACACCCTCGCGAGGTCCTCGCGTGAGTGGATGCCGAGCTTGATGTAGACGTGGCGCAGGTGGTACTCGACGGTCTTGGGACTGAGGAACAACGCCGTCGCCGCCTCCCGGCTGGTGCGACCCTGCGCCAGCATCGTGGCGATCTGGCGTTCCTGGGGTGTCAACGCGGCGAGGACACCGACCCCGCGGCGCATGGCGGTCTCGCCCGTCGCCTCCAGCTCGACCGCTGCCCGGTCGGCCCAGGGGACCGCACCCAGGTGCTCGAAGGTGGCCAGCGCCTCTCGCAACGGGAGGCGGGCGTCGACCCGTCGACGCGAGCGCCGCAGCACTGAGCCGTAGGCCAGCCTCGTCCGCGCCGACTCGAAAGGGTCCGGCGTCAGCTCGTGCAAGCGCATCGCCTCGAGGAACTCGGCCTCCCCCTCCCCGAGTCCGCGTGCCAGGCCCAGTCCACGGTGCGCCCGGGCCAGCGCCCAGGGCTGCCCCTTCGCCCGAGCCGCGGCGAGGTAGGTCTCGGCGATCGACACCGCCTCCGCCGCCTCCCCCAGCTGCGAGCAGCACTCGACCAGCTCAGGGCCTGGCCAGAGGTCCGGATCGGTGACCCCCAGGTGGGCGAGCCTGTCCGCCAGCGCCGCGTAGGCCCCCTTCGCCGCCTTCGGGCGCCCGGTGGCGGCCTCGAGGTCGGCCGCGGCGAAGGCCGCCCACACCATGGCCAGCTGGGCCGAGTGCACCGTGCCGAGCCGCACCGCCTCCGCACCGTGGTGACGGGACTCGTCGGCCCGGCCCTGGCGGGCGAGCAACCACGCGAACCCCGCGCTGGCCAGCGCCAGGTCGGTGTCGTGCCCCGTCTCCTGCGCGAGCCGGATCGCCTCGACGTAGCCGGCCTCGGCGTCCGCCCACCCGTCGGACGCCGCATGGTCACGGGCAATCAGGGTGAGCAGGAAGGGCAGCATGCCCACTGCCGCGACGGTCCGGACAGTACGCACCGCGTCGGCCATGGCGGCCCTGGCCGCACCGGCCTCGCGCAGGAACATCGGGCCCGCCAGCGCCCACCGGAACCGCCACTGGTCGCTCCCGTCAGCGGTGTCAGCCGGCTCGGCCATCGCCGCCCTGATGAGGTCGGCGCCGCGGTCGGCACGACCACCGAGGACGAGGGCGAACCCTGCGGCCAGCCGCCCGATGCGGCGTGCCGCCGGTGAGCCCGACCGCGTGGTCAGGTCGACCAGCTGCTCGGCCGCTCGCAGGCCCGAGGCGGCGTCGCACAGGTAGACACAGGCCTCGACGGCATCAGCGAGCAGGACCGCTGCCGCATCCGGGTCATGGGGGGCCGCATCCTCGGCCGCAGCGAACAGCAGGTCCCTCGCCTGCGCCAACGACCCACACCGGGACTCGATGGACCCCAGCCGGCCGAGCACGAGGGCGCGGTCCAACGGCGACGCCGCCAGGGCCAGCGACTGGCGTAGCAACCGGGTCGCGTCCTCGCTGGAGCCGGCCAGCCACGCCTGCTCCCCCGCCCTGAGGAGTCGGGCGCCGCGCAGCCCGGCGTCGGCCGTGAGCGCGGCAGACCTGACCAGCTGCGCCGAGGCCACGGCGTTGGCTCCCCTCCGGCCTGCGTCCGCTGCGGCGTCGTCGAGCAGCGCGGCTGCCCGGTCGTCGGGGCCGACGGCGGCCTCAGCCAGGTGCCAAGCGCGACGGTCCAGCTCGGCGGGCTCCACCGCTGCCGCCAGCAAGCGGTGGGCCTCCCGTCGCGCGCCCGCGCTGGCCTCCCCGTAGACGGCAGCCCGGACGAGCGGGTGGTGGAACTCGACGGCGCTGTCGGTCAGCCGCACCAGACCCGCGCCCTCGGCCTCCTCCAGGGCAGCCAGCCCGACCCCAGCCTCCTGGCAGGCTCGGCCCAGGGCCGCGAGGTCGTGGTTGTCGGTGGCGGCGAGGAGCAGGGCGGTGCCCGCCTCCGGCGAGAGCGCGAGCGCCTTGCGGGAGTATGCCGCGAGCAGGGCCCCGGTGAGCGCCACCGGTGTGTGGGGCGGCGCAGCTGCGAGCCGTTCGGACTCCCCGGCGAGGTCGAGGATGGCCAGCGGGTTGCCCCCGGTGGCCTCGTGGAAGCGGGCCACCCGGGCGGCCGGCCAACGGTCCGGCCCCGCGCTCTCGAGCAGGGTGCGAGTGCTCTCCACCGTCAGCGGCCCCAGGTGCAGCGTGGGCAGGCCGGCGAAGGCCGAGTCCTCGACCGGGCGCATCGCCACGACCACGGCGATCCGGTCGCTGACGACCCGCCGGGCGGCGAAGGCGAGCGCCTGGGCCGACGACTCGTCGAACAGGTGCCCGTCGTCGATCACGACGGCCAGGGGCGCCTCGTCGGCCGCCCTGGCCAGCAACCCCAGCACCGCGGCCCCCACGGCGAACCGCGCCGGCGTGGGGCCCGGGCGCACGGCGAGCGCGACGGCGAGCGCCTCCGCCTGCGGTTCCGGTAGCTCGTCCAGCAGCGGCAGCAGCGGGGCACAGACCTGGTGGAGCCCTCCGAACGTGACCTCACGCTCGGCCTCGACCCCGCGGGCCGAGAGGACCCGCATCTCCGAGGCCCGCGCACGGGTGTGGGCGAGCAGCCCGGTCTTGCCGATGCCCGGATCACCGGAGATGACCAGCACACCGCTGTCCCCGACCCGGGCACCGGCAAGCAGCTGCTCGATGACCCGCTGCTCAACCTCGCGCCCCACGAGCACCTCGTCAGTGTGACCAGATCGGTGCGAGATGACTAGGGGGGTCACCGGATTCGACGACCTCGCCCGCAGACCTAGCGTCAGGCAGCACAGCACCACTGGGTAGCGAGCAGGACGCGCTCCTGGGGGACCCGTACGACGCAAAGGACACCACCATGACCACCATCCACGAGGCTCCCGCCCTCGATGTCGACAAGCTGATGGCTTTCGTCTTCAAGGCTGTCGACGAGGTCGGCGCCACCCTCAACACCGCGCTCGTGGTGATGGGCGACAAGCTCGGCTACTACCAGGCGATGGCCGACTCCGGCCCTACGACCGCTTCGCGGCTGGCGCAGCAGACCAGCACCGACGAGCACTACGCACGGGAGTGGCTCAACGCCCAGGCCGCTGGGGGCTATGTCGAGTACGACGCCGCCACCGGGCACTACACGCTGCCGCCCGAGCAGGCGGCCGCGCTCACGGACCCCAGCAGCCCGGCATACCTGCCCGGGTTCTTCCAGATCGCCCTGGGCACCACGCACGACACCGACAGCGTCCTGCAGGCCGCTCGCAACCAAGCGGGCGTCGGCTGGCACGAGCACCACGGCGACGTCCACGACGGCTGCGAGCGGTTCTTCCGCACGATGTACAACGCACACCTGGTCGGCGAGTGGCTCCCGGCCCTGGACGGCGTGGTCGCCAAGCTCGAGCGCGGCGCCCGGGTGGCCGACATCGGCTGCGGCTACGGCGCCTCGACGATCATCATGGCGCAGGCCTTCCCGAGCTCGACGTTCGTCGGCTCGGACTACCACGAGGCCTCGATCGCGGCGGCCCGGCAGCGCGCGCAGGACGCGGGCGTGGCCGACCGGGTGACCTTCGAGGTGGCCGCGGCGACCGCCTTCACCGGGTCCGGGTTCGACCTTGTCACGACCTTCGACGCCCTCCACGACATGGGCGACCCCGTGGGCGCGGCCAAGCACGTGCGCCAGGCGATCGCGCCCGACGGCACCTGGATGGTCGTCGAGCCGATGGCCGGTGACACGGTCAGCGACAACCTCAACCCGGTCGGCCGGGCCTACTACGGCTTCTCCACACTGCTGTGCACGCCGTCGTCGCTGGCCCAGGACGTCGGGCTGGCGCTGGGCACCCAGGCCGGACCGGCCCGGATCCGCGACGTGGTGACGACGAGCGGGTTCTCGAGGTGCGCCTCGGTGGCCCAGACGCCCTTCAACCGGGTCCTCGAAGTCCGGCCCTGACCGGGTCGCAGCGGAGCAGACTGAAGCGATGGGACCACAGCCGCAGGCGCCGGCCAGGGAGCCGGACAGCACGGGCACCGTCACCCGCGACGGCGTCACGCTCAGCTATGCGGTCTACGGCGGGGGGAGCACCACCGTCCTGCTCATGCCGACCTGGACGGTGGTGCACTCCCGCTTCTGGAAGGCCCAGATCGGTTACCTGGCAAGGCATTTCCGCGTGGTCACCTTCGACGGGCGGGGGAACGGCCGGTCCGACCGGCCGGTGGGCGCGGCGGCATACACCGACGACGAGTATGCCGCCGACGCCCTGACCGTGCTCGACGCCACCGACACGGCGCGCGCCGTCGTGGTCGGTGTGTCGTGGGGGCTCACGTGGGGCCTGCACCTGGCCGCCGAGCACCCCGACCGCGTGGCGGGGCTCCTGGGCCTCGGTGGGTCGAGCAACGTCTCCATCCCCCGGACCGGGCGTGACGTCATCGACTGGGACGGCCCGTCGACGAGCGCCGAGGGATGGGCGAAGTACAACCGCCAGTACTGGCTGCAGGACGGCTACGCCGACTTCCTGGAGTTCTTCTTCGGCCAGATGTTCAGCGAGCCCCACTCCACCAAGCAGATCGAGGACGCCGTCGGCTGGGCGCTCGAGACCACGCCGCAGGCCGTCGCCGACGCGAGCGCAGGCATGCACGGCTACGACGGCATCGCGACCACGCCCATCGAGGACGTCTGCGCGCGTGTCAGCTGCCCGGTGCTGCTCGTCCACGGCACCCAGGACGCGATCTCCCCCGCCGCTGTCAGCCAGCGCATCGCGGAGCTGACCGGTGGGTCGGTCGTGCTGCTCGAGGGCGTGGGCCACGGGCCGTCCGCCCGCCACCCCGTAGTCGTGAACCACCTCATCCGCGACTTCGCCGAACGCTGTGACGGCTCTCCCGGGGCGACCGTGGCCGCCGTCCGCCCGACCTGGACGCGGTCCGTGCGGCGTCGGCGCCGGGCCCTGTACCTGTCCTCGCCCATCGGCCTGGGCCACGCCCGACGCGACCTCGCCATTGCCGACGAGCTGCGCAAGCGCCACCCCGATCTCGAGATCTCCTGGCTGGCACAGCATCCCGTGACCGCCGTCCTCGAGCGGGCCGGCGAGCGCGTCCACGCCGCGTCGGCCTGGCTGGCCAACGAGTCGGCCCACATCGAGCACGAGGCGGGCGAGCACGACCTGCACGCGTTCCAGGCGATCCGGCGGATGGACGAGATCCTCGTCCAGAACTTCATGGTCTTCGACGACGTCGTCCGCGACGAGCAGTACGACCTCGTCATCGGTGACGAGGCCTGGGACCTGGACTACTTCCTGCACGAGAACCCCGAGCTCAAGCGGTTTCCCTTCGCCTGGATGACCGACTTCGTGGGCTGGCTGCCGATGCCCGAGGGAGGTGCGCCCGAGGCAGCCCTCACGGCCGACTACAACGCCGAGATGCTGGAGCACCGGGCACGGCACCGGTGGGTGCGCGATCGCTCGATCTTCGTCGGGTCACCCGGCGACGTGGTGCCCGACTCCTTCGGGCCGGGCCTGCCGGGGATCCGGGAGTGGACCGAGGCGAACTACGACTTCGCCGGCTACGTCACGGGTTTCGACCAGACGGAGGTTGCCGACCGTGACCGGCTGCGCACCGACCTCGGGTATGCCGCGGACGCACCGGTCTGCGTGGTCACCGTGGGCGGGTCCGGGGTGGGGACGCCACTGCTGAAGCGGGTTCTCGACGCCGTTCCGCTGGCGCGACGGCAGGTCCCGGACCTGCGGTTCCTCGTCGTCGCCGGTCCTCGGATCGACCTGGGCTCGCTGCCGCGACGACGTGGCGTGACGGTGCGCGGGATGGTGCCCGACCTCTACAAGCACCTCGCCGCAGCGGATCTCGCGGTCGTCCAGGGCGGCCTCACCACCTGCATGGAGCTGACCGCGAGCCGCACCCCGTTCCTCTACGTCCCGCTCCGCCACCACTTCGAGCAGAACTTCCACGTCCGCCACCGGCTGGAGCGCTACCGCGCAGGTTCGATGCTGCCGTACGAGGAGGCGGCTGATCCGGACGGCCTGGCTGCGGCGATCGTCGCCAACCTCGGCAGGGCAGTGGACTACCGACCCGTCGAGGACGACGGCGCCGCCAAGGCCGCCGGGCTCATCGCGGAGCTGATCTGAGCGCGTACTCCAGCAGCAGCGGATACGGGATGAAGGTCTCGGGCTTCTCGTTGCCCGTGAGCCTCCAACCCAGGCGTTCGTAGAACCTCCGCGCCCGGTGGTTCGCCTCGAGACACCAGAGGCGAGCCGCCGGGACGCAGTCCATCGCCGCGGCGGCCAAGCCGGTTCCCCAGTGGTCCGGGCGCACAGCGAGGTGGAGCAACGTCGTCTCGTCGAACGCGGCGAATGCCGTCAGCCCCTCGTCGTCCTCGCTGACCAGCGTGGTGATGCCGGGGTCGGCGAGCACCTCGCGCCACCGGTCCAGGACGAGCTGGTCCGGGTAGGGGTGGGTCTCCGGTGGAAACACGTGAGCCAGGGCGACGAGGTTGGCGGCCTTCTCGAGGTCCCTCAACCCCACCGCGTCGCTGCCCGTCGCCCGCCTGAACATGGCTGCCATGCTGCCACCCGTCGTGGCCGGAAATGACCGCCCCCGACCTCTTGCGTGAGGTGGCCAGGATGGGTCAAGATCAGCGGACCTCCTTCGGGGGGCCAGTCTCCTTCGGGAGACACGAGACCCGGCCAACTCATACTTGGCCGGGTCTCACCTTTTGTAACAGGGGAACACGGCCCGGCCGGTAACCGACACGCGTCGGCCAGGTAAACACTGAATCGACGTCTCGGGTGGGGCGGTCGGCGGGTGGCGCTGCAACGGCTCCGTCAGACGGACTGGGCGAATGCGTCCTCGAGGATGTCGAGGCCCTCGGACAGGAGGTCGTCGCCCGCCGACAGCGGCGGCAGGAACCGGAACACGTTGCCGAAGGTGCCACAGGTCAGCGTCACCAGACCCGCCGCGTGGCACGCCTTGTTGATCCTGCCCGTGAGGTCGGCGTCGGGAGTTTTGTGCTGCAGGTCGCTGACCAGCTCGACCGCCAGCATCGCGCCGCGGCCACGGATCTCGCCGATCACGCCGTACTTGTCGGCGAGCGCCTCGAGCCTTGGCCGGAACAACGCCTCTACAGCCCGGGCCCGTCCGGCCAGGTCGTCGACCTTCATCGTCTCGATCGCGGCCAGGGCGCTCGCACACGCGACCGGGTTCCCGCCGTAGGTCCCACCGAGGCCGCCGACGTGGATCGCGTCCATCACGTCGGCGCGACCGGTGAGTGCCGCGAGCGGCATGCCACCGGCGATGCCCTTGGCCGTCGTGATGAGGTCGGGGACGACGTTCTCGTGGTCGGAGGCGAACCAGTCACCGGTGCGGCAGAAGCCGGTCTGCACCTCGTCGGCAACGAACAGGATCCCCTGCTCGGTGCACCAGTCGGAGACCTTCTTCATGAACCCCGGCGCCGGCACGATGAACCCGCCCTCGCCCTGGATCGGCTCGAGGATGACGGCCGCCGTGTTGTCCTCGCCGACCTGCGCGTGCACGAGGTCGACGAACTCGGCGAACGCCTCGTCGGCGCAGTGCTCCGGACCCGTGGGCCAGCGGTAGGGGTAGGCCATCGGCACACGGTAGATCTCGCTGGCGAAGGGCCCGAACCGGTGCTTGTAGGGCATGTTCTTCGCGGTCAGGCCCATCGTCAGGTTGGTGCGCCCGTGGTACGCGTGGTCGAACGCCACGACACCCTGACGCCCGGTGAAGTGGCGGGCCACCTTGACGGCGTTCTCGACGGCCTCGGAGCCGGAGTTGAAGAGCGCAGAACGCTTCTCGTGCGTGCCCGGCGTCACCTCGGCCAGCACCTCGGCGACCTCGAGGTACTCCTCATAGGGGGTCACCATGAAGCAGGTGTGGGTGAAGTCGTTGATCTGCGCGGTGACCGCGTCGATGACCCGCTGGTTGCCGTTGCCGACCGTGGTGACTGCGATGCCGGAGCCGAAGTCGATGAGCTGGTTGCCGTCGACGTCGCGCAGGATCCCGCCCGCCGCCTGCTCGATGTAGACGGGCAGACCGGTGCCGACGCCGGCTGACACGGCGGCGAGCTTGCGTTGCTGGAGGGCCTGGCTCTTGGGGCCGGGGATGTTGGTGGCGAGGATGCGCTTCTGCTCGAGCATGCGCCGAGCATACGACCGCCTTCTCGCGCGCCGCATGGGTCCCGGGCGGTGCGTTTCAGTGGCTGCGTAAATCGGGTGAAGCGCACGCTTCCGGCTGGAACCGACAAAGGTGAGGTATGCCGCGGGCATGGCCCCGCGGCATACCCACCCGTAGCGTTGGGGCATGGCACCCCCCGCGAAGTCGCCCGCGATCGTGCTCGAGGTCGGGGACCGCGACGTGCGGATCACCAACCCGGACCGCGAGTACTTCCCTGCCCGCGGGGAGACCAAGCTCGACCTGGTCAACTACTACCTGTCGGTCGGCGACGGGATCGTCAACGCCCTGCGCGAGCGGCCGTGCATGATGCACCGCTTTCCCAAGGGGATCGAGGGCGACAAGGTGCACCAGAAGCGGGTGCCGCACGGTGCGCCGCTCTGGCTGGAGACGGTGCGGGTGACGTTCCCGCGCTACAACCGCAAGGCCGACGAGCTGTGCGTCACCGAGCTGGCGCACGTCATCTGGGCGGTGCAGATGTCGACGGTGGAGTTCCACCCGTGGAACAGCCGACGCGCCGATGTGGAGAAGCCGGACGAGTGGCGGATCGACCTCGACCCCGGGCCGGACTGCCCGTGGGACCGCGTGCAGCGGGTGGCCCACGTCGCCCACGAGGTGCTGGACGAGCTGGGGGCGGTCGGCTGGCCGAAGACCAGCGGCGGCTCCGGGATGCACATCTACGTGCGGATCGCGCCGGAGTGGGGTTTCAAGGACGTGCGGCGCGGAGCCCTGGCGTTCGCCCGCGAGGTGGAGCGGCGAATGCCGGACGACGTCACCACGACGTGGTGGCGCAAGGACCGGGATCCCGCAGACCTGTTCGTCGACTACAACCAGAACGCCCGTGACCACACCATCGCCGCGGCCTACTCGGTGCGCGGCAACGCGATCGGGACGGTGTCGGCGCCGATCCGCTGGGACGAGGTCGACGACGTCGTGCCCGACGACTTCACCATCGCGACGATGCCCGCGCGGTATGCCGAGCTGGGCGACCTGCACGCGGGGATCGACGACGCGGTGTTCGAGATCGACCAGCTCCTGGAGTGGGCCGAGCGGGACGAGCGGGACGGTGCCGCAGAGCCGCCCGAGCCCGACGCCATCGAGCCCGACTGACCGCGAATGACCCCGGACCGAGCGCAGGTCTGTGCACAGACGTTCGGGGTGGTGCGCAGAGATCTGGTCTCTGCGCAGAGCGCCGCGGATCTGTGCACAGACGGCTGACATCTCCGCATCTGCGGAGGTAGAGTCCACTCCGTGCCGCAACTACGGATCAAGGACGCCTCCAGCTTTCTGGGCGTGAGCGACGACACCGTGCGGCGCTGGGTCGACAGCGGAGCCCTCGAGGCCGAGACCGACGAGGCCGGCCGCAAGGTCATCGACGGCTACCAGGTCGCCCTGCTGGCGCGCGAGCAGGCGCACACGGTGGCCGACCCCTCGGGGGTGGGTCGGTCCGCGCGCAACCGGTTCGTCGGGCTCGTCACCGACATCAAGCGCGACACCGTGATGGCGCAGGTCGAGATGCAGTGCGGGCCGTTCCGAGTGGTGTCGCTGATGAGCTCCGAAGCCGTCGACGACCTACGGCTCGAGCTCGGCTCGGTCGCGATCGCGGTCGTGAAGTCGACCACGGTGATCGTCGAGACCCCCGAAGGAGCGTCATGAAGCTGCCGCGCAGAGCGTCCGTCCTCGCCCTCCTGGCCGTCGCCGGGCTGGCCCTCACGACGTCGGGCTGCGGGTCCGACGACGTGGCCCCGCAGGGGGGCGCCGCGTCGTCGGACCCGAGCTCGAGCTCGTCGCCAGCGCTGTCCGGCGAGATCACCGTGTTCGCGGCCGCGTCGCTGAAGAAGACGTTCACCGAGATCGGCGCCACGTTCGAGAAAGCCAACCCGGGCACCAAGGTGACCTTCAACTTCGCCGGCTCCTCCGACCTCGTCGCCCAGATCCAGCAAGGCGCACCGGCCGACGTGTTCGCCTCGGCCGACACCAAGAACATGGACAAGGCGACGGGAGACTTGCTGACCGCCGCCACCCCGGTCAACTTCGCGTCGAACACGCTCGAGATCGCCGTGCCCCCGGGCAACCCGGCGAAGATCGCAAGCCTGGCCGACCTGGCCAAGTCCGGGGTCAAGGTGGTGCTGTGCGCCCCAGCCGTCCCGTGTGGGTCCGCCGCGGTCAAGGTCGAGACCGCCGCCAAGATCGACATCAAGCCGGTCAGCGAGGAGCAGTCGGTCACCGACGTGCTCGGCAAGGTGACCGCCGGCGAGGCCGACGCCGGGTTGGTCTACGTCACCGACGTCAAGGGCGCGGGAGACAGGGTCGAGGGCATCGAGTTCGCTGAGTCGGCGGCTGCGGTCAACACCTATCCGATCGCCACCCTGAAGGCCACCAAGAACGCCGCGCTGGCCGACGCCTTCCTCAAGGCCGTGACCGGCGAGCCGGGCCAGGGCATCCTTGCCACCGCCGGGTTCGCGAAGCCCTAGCTTGCCTGCCGTGCCTCAACGACGACCGCGGCTGGGACTGCCCGCCTGGGTGTTCGTCCCGGCCGCGGTCGGTGCGTTGTTCGTCGTCCTCCCCCTCGTGGCGATGCTCACCCGCATCGAGTGGGCCAACTTCGGCACCCTCATCACCTCCGACTCCTCGCGCGCCGCGCTGTGGCTCAGCCTGCGGACCTCGGTGGCCAGCACCGTGCTGTGCACCGTGTTCGGGGTGCCGATGGCGCTCGTCCTCGCACGGACCGAGTTCCGCGGCCAGTCGATCGCCCGGTCCCTCGTGCTGCTCCCCCTCGTCCTGCCGCCGGTGGTCGGGGGCATCGCGTTGCTCTACACGTTCGGCCGCCGGGGGCTGCTCGGCCACACCATCGAGGTCCTCGGGCTGCAGATCGCCTTCTCCACCACCGCCGTCGTCATGGCCCAGACCTTCGTCGCCCTGCCGTTCCTCGTCGTCAGCCTCGAGGGTGCGCTGCGCACCGGTGGTCAACGCTTCGAAGAGGTCGCCGCGACCCTCGGGGCTCGCCCGACCACCGTCTTCCTGCGAGTGACCCTCCCGCTCGTCCTCCCGGGTCTCGCGTCGGGTGCGGTGCTCGCCTTCGCCCGAGCCCTGGGTGAGTTCGGCGCCACGATCACCTTTGCCGGCAGCCTCCAGGGCGTCACCCGCACCCTGCCGCTCGAGATCTACCTGCAGCGCGAGACCGATCCCCAGGCGGCAGTGGCCTTGTCGCTGGTCCTCGTCGTCGTCGCCACGATCGTGATCGCCCTGACCCGACGGTCGAGGACCGCACTGTGAAGCTCCACGCACAGGTCCGCTTCCCGGAGCGCGCCGTCGACCTCACCCTCGCCGTCGAGGCGGGCCGCACCCTGGCCATCCTCGGACCCAACGGCGCGGGCAAGTCCACAGCCCTCGCCTCGATCGCCGGCCTCCTGCGACCCACCTCAGGACTGATCACCCTCGACGACCGGATCCTGTTCTCCGGCAACGACTCTGCGGACACCTCCGACCGCGGCCCCAGCCACGGCGAGTGGGTGGCACCGCACTCTCGCGGCGTGGGCCTGCTGGCACAGGAGGCACGGCTGTTTCCTCACCTGTCGGTGCTGGACAACGTCGCCTTCGGCCCACGCAGTGCGGGTATGCCGCGCGGCCGGGCCCGCGAGCTGGCTCGCGAGTGGCTGGCCCAGGTCGATGCCGAGGAGTTCGCCGACCGCCGACCGGCGGCCCTCTCCGGCGGTCAGGCCCAGCGGGTGGCCATCGCCCGCGCGCTGGCCACCGAGCCGCACCTGCTCCTGCTCGACGAACCGCTGTCCGCCCTCGACGTCGAGTCCGCCCCCGCGATCCGCCAGCTGCTGCGCCGGGTGCTCAAGGACCGCACCACGATCCTGGTCACCCACGACATCCTCGATGCGGTGCTTCTGGCGGACGACGTCGCGGTCCTCGAGAACGGCCACGTCGTCGAGGACGGACCTACGGCACGGGTGCTCACCCGTCCCACCAGCAGCTTCGCCGCCCGCATCGCCGGTCTCAACCTGGTTCGCGGAACCGCCTCTGGGGCAACGGTTTCCACGCCGACCGGGCTGCGCATCGAAGGACTGTCCGAGGACCAGCTGAGTGACGGCCAAGCAGCCGTCGCGGTGTTCAGCCCGAACGCGGTCGGCGTCTACCTGCAAGTCCCTGCCGGCAGCCCGCGCAACGTCGTCCGGGGGATGGTGACCGACCTCGAACCGCACGGGCACCAGGTCCGGGTGCACACGGCATACCTGTCGGCGGACATCACGCCGGCGGCGCTCGCGGAGCTGGCGATCGCGCCCGGCGACGAGGTGGTCTTCACCGTCAAGGCGAGCGAGGTCGCCGTCTACGCCGCGTGAGCGAGCCCCATCCAGCATGATCGGCTCATGGTGACGGACGGGCGAGGGCGAGGCTCCTGGTGGCTTCCTGCGACCGTGCTGGTCCTGACCGTCGGGCAGCTGGCGCTGGGGACGTTCGCGGGCGACCTGCAGCAGTTCGAGGGCAAGGCCTTCGGGGCGCGGCTCATCGCCTACCCCGTGATGATGCTGTTTGTCCCCGTGGTGTGGTGGCTGGTCCACCGACGGCGGCGGGTGGAGGTGCCGTGGGTCGCCTTCGCTCTGGTGATGGCGCCGTTCCTGATCGACGTCACCGGCAACACGCTGGACCTCTACGACTCGGTGACCTGGTGGGACGACGCCAACCACTTCGTCAACTGGGTGCTGCTGTGCGGGGGCCTGGGTCTACTGCTCCTGCACCCGATTCGTGTGCCGTGGGCTCGCGTCCTGCTCGTCACCGGACTCGGCGCGGTGTTGGCGATCGGGTGGGAGCTCGGCGAGTGGTACACCTTCATCCGGCACGGCACCGAGCTGGACACCGCCTACCAGGACACCCTCGGCGACGAGGCGCTCGGCACCCTGGGCGCCCTGGTGGCCGGGCTGGTGCTGCGCCGGCCACGACCCACCGACGACGTCGACTGACCGCCTAGGAGGCGTCGCCCGCGGAAGCGGCGGCTGCCTCCCTGGCAGCGAGGCCGGCCGCGTAGTCGGGCAGCTCCTGGAGCGCGAAGTGGTTGCCGTCGGGGTCCTCGAAGTGGGTGAACCGACCCCACGGGAGGTCCTCGACCTCGGACACCTCGACGCCGCGGCCCTTGAGCTCGGCGTAGGCCGCGTCGGCGTCGGCGACCACGACCTGGAGGTACTGCTTCATTCCCTCGCCCAGCATGTCCATGCCCTTGACGAAGCAGAACGAGCAGGCCGACCCGGGCGGGGTGATCTGGACGAAGCGCAGCCCGGCCTCCTCCACGACCTGGTCCTGGTCCGCCGGCCACCCGACGACGTCCTCGTAGAACGCCTTCGTGCGGTCGATGTCCGTGACGGAGATGGGGATGAGCTCGATCTTGTAGTCCATGGTCGATCCTCTCGTCGTCGCGAACCTCTCCCTCGGAGGTTCTACCACCAGCCTAGGAGGCATTGCGGTCAGTTTCTGTCCGTATTCAAGGCGCGCTGGTCAGGGCGGAGACCCAGTCCGGCGGCCATGGCCGCGACCGGTTCGCACCATCAGGGACGTGAACGGTGACGTAGCTGCCCACGGCTGCTCGGGTCCGAGCGTGCTCCTCGAAAGCCTCCCCCCACACCTCGTAGCCGAAGGTCATCGAGGTGGTGCCGATGCGTTCGAGGACAACGGTGGCGGTCACCTCCTGGCCGAACCACAGCCGCGCTGCGTAGTCGACCTCGTGGCGGACCCGTGGCGCGGTGCCGAAGTAGCCGGCCACGCCACGCTCTCGCATCAGGGCAGCCTCGGCAGACTCCACCCAGCGGGTGATCGCGGTGTTGTGGTGGTGGCCGGCGGCGTCGGTGTCCATCCACTCGACCCGGGCGCGGTGGACGCCCTGCAGCCCGCGGCCCGTCATGGAGCCACCGCAGCGACCGGCGCCACGGGAGACGCCGGAGCGGCCGGAGCCACCGGGACTCGACCCGGCGTCCAGCGCAGGTGGGTCGGCAGCTCGTCGACCTCGGCCTCCTTGATCAGGGAGAGCCGGGGCCGGACGGCGTCGGTCCGCGCGGTGGGTGGCTTGCGCCGCCCGGCGGCGAAGGGCAGTGGCCACTCGGCGGCCGCACCACGGAACTCCTGCTCGGCTGCGGCGTGCAGCGTCCACTGCGGGTCGTACAGGTGGGTCCGCCCCAGGGCGCAGAGGTCCGCCCGTCCCGCGAGCAGGATCGAGTTGACGTCGTCGTGCGAGGAGATCGCACCGACCGCGATGACGGCTACGCCCGCCTCGGCGGCGACCTCGTGACGGATCCGGTCGGCGAAGGGGGTCTGGTAGGACCGCCCGAACGCCGGCGTCTCCTCCTTGGACACCTGCCCCGAGGACACGTCGATGCCGTCGGCTCCGTGGGCGATGAAGGCCCGGGCCAGCTCGACCGCGTCGTGCTCGTCGTTGCCGTCGGGCATCCAGTCGGTCGCCGAGATGCGCACCGTGAGGGGGCGGTCGGCGGGCCAGGCAGCGCGGACCGCGTCGAACACCTCGAGGGGGAAGCGCAGCCGGTTCTCGATCGAGCCGCCGTACTCGTCGGTGCGCTGGTTGGAGATCGGGGAGAGGAACGAGGACAGCAGGTAGCCGTGGGCGTTGTGCAGCTCGAGGAGGTCGAAGCCGGCCTCCGCCCCGCGCCGCGCCGCGGCCACGAACTCGTCACAGATCGCCTCCATGTCGGCGCGGGTCAGCTCGCGGGGGAGATGGCAGCCTTCGCCGTACGCCAGGGCAGACGGTCCGGTCACTTCCCAGTTGTCGGTCTCGAGCGGCTCGTCCATCCCCTCCCACATCAGCTTGGTCGAGCCCTTGCGCCCGGAGTGGCCGAGCTGGAGGCCAACGGCCGCAGTGGAGTTCGCGTGGACGAAGTCGACGACCTTGACCCAGGAGTCACGCTGCTCGTCGGTCCACAGACCCGTGCAGCCAGGTGTGATCCGACCCTCCGGCGAGACGCAGACCATCTCGGTCATCACCAGCCCGGCACCACCGAGCGCCTTGGACCCGAGGTGCACCAGGTGGAAGTCCCCGGGCACGCCGTCCACGGCGGAGTACATGTCCATCGACGAGACGATGACGCGGTTCTTGAGCTGCAGGTCCCCGATGCGGAACGGCTGGAACATCGCCGGCACGACCTCGTCCGCACCCTGCGCAGCCGCGAACGCCTCGTCGACCTCGGTCGCGAAGTCCTCGTCGCGGGTCCGGAGGCCGTCGTAGGTGATCCGCCGCGAGCGAGTCAGCAGGTTGAAGCAGAACTGGGTGGGGTCCTGGTCCTCGTAGAGCCCGATGTTCTCGAACCACTCCAAAGAGGCCTGGGCCGCGCGCTGCGTCGACTCCACGACCGGGCGCCGTTCCGTCTCGTATGCCGTGAGCGCGGCATCGAGGGTGTCGTGCTCGTGCAGGCAGGCGGCCAGGGCCAGGGCGTCCTCCATGGCCAGCTTGGTGCCGGAGCCGATCGAGAAGTGCGCCGTGTGTGCGGCATCGCCGAGCAGGACGACGTTGCCGTCGTGCCACTGCTCGTTGCGGACCGTCGTGAAGCTCAGCCACTTGGAGTTGTTGGAGAGCACCTCGTGGCCGCCCAGCTCGTCAGCGAAGATCCCGCTCACCCGGGCGATCGACTCCTCGTCTGAGGCGCCGGGCGGGAACTCGGTCGTCTCGCTGGCGTCGAAACCCGCTGCCCGCCAGACGTCCTCGTGCATCTCGATGATGAAGGTCGAGCCCTCGTCGGAGTAGGGGTACCCGTGGATCTGCATCGTCCCCCACTGCGTCGCCTTGACGTAGAACTGGAACGCCTCGAACACCAGGTCGGTCCCCAGCCACATGAACTTGTTGTGGCGGCGGTCGAGGCTGGGACGGAAGACCTCGGCATACCGTTGGCGCACAGCGGAGTTGACGCCGTCTGCGGCCAGCACCAGATCGTGGGTCGCGCGCAGCTCCTCGATGTCCGGGGCGACGGTCGAGAACCGCACGTCGACAGCCAGCTCGGCGCACCGGGCCTGGAGGAGCGAGAGCAGCTCCTTGCGGCTCATCGCCGCGAAGCCCTGACCGCCGACCGTGTGCCGCTGACCCCGGAAGTGGATGTCGATGTCGGTCCACCGGGCGAAGCGGTCGGCCATCTGCTCGGCGATCCGCTCGTCCGCGTTGCCAATGCCACCAAGGGTCTCGTCGGAGAAGACCACGCCGAAGCCGAAGGTGTCCGAGGCGGCGTTGCGCTCCCACACAGTGACCTCGTGGAAGGGGTCGAGCTGCTTCATGAGCGCGGCGAAGTAGAGCCCTCCCGGCCCGCCGCCGATGACTGCGATCTTCACGACTGCCCCTTCGGAGAGAACTGCTGGCGCAGCTTGAAGTGCTGCAGCTTGCCGCTGGGGTTACGCGGCAGGACGTCGACGAAGCGGACGTCCCGGGGGTACTTGTAGGGCGCGATCTGGGCCTTGACGAAGTCCTGGATCTCGCGCGCCTTGGCAGCGTCACCATCGACCCCCGAGCGGAGCACCACGAACGCGCAGACGATCGAGCCACGCTCCGTGTCCGGCCGACCGACCACCGCGCACTCGGCGACATCGGGATGCAGGTCGATCGCGGCCTCGACCTCGGGACCGCCGATGTTGTAGCCCGACGAGACGATCATGTTGTCGCTGCGTGCCTGGTAGTAGAAGTAGCCCTCCGCGTCGCGGGTGAAGGTGTCGCCGGTGATGTTCCAGCCGTTCAGGACGTAGGCATGCTGCCGCTCGTCGTTGAGATAGCGACAGCCGGTGGGGCCGATGATCGCCAACCGACCGGGCACGTCCGGACCGACCTCCTGGCCGTCGGCGTCGAGGATCGTCGCACGGAAGCCCGGGACCGCCTTGCCCGTCGCCCCGCGACGGATCTCGTCTCCCCGCGCCGACACGAAGACGTGCAGCAGCTCGGTCGACCCGATCCCGTCGATGATCCGCAGCCCGGTCTGGTCGAAGACGGCCTGCCAGGTGTCGGGGTTGAGGTGCTCGCCGGCCGACACCGCAGTGCGCACTCCCGCAAGCAGCCCGGCGTTGCCGTCGACGACGATCGCCCGGTAGGCCGTGGGGGCGGTGAACAGCGTCGTCACCTCGTGGTCGTGGACCAGCTGGGCGAGCTCCGCGGGGGTGACCTTCTCGGTGAGCAAGGCGCTCGCTCCGGCCCGGACCGGGAACACCACCAGCGCACCCAGCCCGAAGGTAAAGGCCAGCGGGGCGGTGCAGGCGACGACGTCGTCGGCCGTCATCTGCACGAGGTGCTTGCCAAAGGTCTCGGCGATCGAGGCGATGTCGCGGTGGAAGTGCATGGTCAGCTTGGGGACCCCGGTGGTGCCCGAAGTCGGGCCGAGCAGGGCGACGTCGTCTGCAGCCGTTGCCACGGCGATGAACTCGCCCGACTTGGCGCCACAGCGCGCGACCAGGTCGTCGGGCCCAGAGCCGCCGAACTCCACGACCGTGAGGTCTGGCGCAGCGTTGTCGCGCACGGCATGCACATCGGCGGCGAACCGGTGGTCGACCAGGGCGATGATGGGCTTGGACGCGGCCACGATGGGCGTGATCTCGACGGCCCGCAGGGCAGCCATCGTCGTGACCACCACGGCGCCGGCCTTGAGCGCGCCGAACCAGCAGGCGACCACCCACGGGTTGTTGGGCGCGCGGAGCATCACCCGGTTGCCGGGCACCAGCCCGAGGTCCTCGGTGAGCACCTGCGCGACCTGGTTGGCCCGTCGCTGCAGCTCGCCGTAGCTCCACGTCGTCCCGTCGGGGGCGTGCAGGGCCGGCCGGTCAGCACCCACACGCTCGACGGTGTCGTCGAGCAGCCAGGCGGCGGCGTTGAGCCGGTCGGGGTACTGCAGCTCGGGGAGGGTGAACTCCATGGTCGGCCACTCGTCGCGCGGCGGCAGCGAGTCGCGCGCGAAGGTGTCCTCGTGGGCGGAGGTGCTGAGCTCCATCGTCATGCCTTTCGACATCGTGTCCCTGTTCAACGGCGTGCCTGTCAACGTCACTGACCGGCGCGGATCATGCCCTCTTGGGCGACGGTGGCAACGTGCTCGCCTCCGCGGGTGAAGAAGCGACCCACCCCCAGGCCCCGACCACCGTGCGCGCTGGCGGCCTCCTGGGCGTAGAGCAGCCAGTCATCCATCACGAACGGCCGGTGGAACCACATCGCGTGGTCAAGGCTCGCGGTCACCAAACCCCTTTGCGCCCAAGACATTCCGAGCACCCGGAGCACCGGCTCGAGGATCGTGTAGTCGCACGCGTAGGCGAGTGCGGCCTGGGCCAGCTGCGTGTCGTCGATGCCTTCGACGGGTCGCAGCGCGTCGAACGGCTTCACCCACACCGCCTGGAGCGCGACCCGCTCCCCCTCGACCTGCACATAGACCGGACCCGGTGCGTGCCGCATGTCGAAGGACCGCCCACCTGCCCAGTACCCGCGCGAGTCCGCGGTCATCGTCCCCGCCTCGGCGGTCCCCGGCTCGAACCCCTCGAGGTATGCCGCGGAGCTGGGCAGCGACTCCGGCGCCGGGACCCCGGAAGGCGCGTCCGCGGCATACTCTCCGCCGTCCTCGGGGACGTGGAAGGACGCCATGGCGACGTAGACGGATTTGCCGCCCTGGAAGGCGCGGACCTGGCGGGTCGAGTAGCCGCGGCCGTCGCGCAGCCGCTCGACCTCGTACCGGACCTCGGCGCCGATGTCGACGGGGCGCATGAAGTAGCTGTGCATCGAGTGCAGCCCACGATCGGGATCGACCGAGCGCATCGCGGCGACGGTCGCCTGCGCGACCATGTCGCCGCCGTAGGCCTTGGGCCACGGGCAGTACTGCGTCGTGGCGGTGTAGGCCTCGTCGAACACCTCCGGGCTGACGGGGGTGAGGGCCAGCGCGTCGGTGAGCACCTGGGACGTGGGGACCTCGATGAGCTCGCTCATGCGCGGCGGTAGCCCTCGAGGATGCTGTCGTCGACGTCCGCGAGGTTGACGACGATGTTGTCCGGCGTGCGAGTGGTCAGCCAGACCAGGTCGTGCTTGGTCGACATGTTGCACTCCACGTGGTGCATGAACGGCGGCACGAACACGAAGTCACCCTCGGTCATGTCGACGTACTCGCGGAACTCCTCGCCGAAGTAGATGCGCCCGTGCCCCTGCAGCACATAGCCCCCGGTCTCGGCCTCACCGTGGTGGTGGTTCACCGAGCGATAGCCGGGCTTGTTGAAGACCTTGCCGTACCAGAGTCGCTGGGCGGGAGTGTGCTGGATGCTGACGCCCGAGACGCGGTAGGCACCGCCGGAGTCCGCCGTCGAGGCGTCCTCCGAGCCCGCCTTGGTGACGATGGGGATGACGCGGCCGTCGGGCTGGGCCCACGGCGCGGGGTCCCCTTCGAGCACGTAGTCGTCAAAGTTCATCTGCGTCTCCTTGATCGGTGTCAGGTCAGTGGATCGGGTCAGCCGGGGTGAGTCGGATCGTGTTGTCCAGGAAGCCGATTCCCTCGATCTCGGTGCGGACGACATCGCCGTCCTGCAGGAACCGAGGCGGCGTCATCCCCATACCGACACCGCCAGGAGTGCCGGTGAGGACGAGGTCGCCCGGACGCAGGAGGGTGAACTGGGAGATGTAGGCGAGCAGGGCGGCGGCGCCGAAGACCAGGGTCTTGGTGTTGCCGCGCTGAAGCGTCTCGCCGTTGACCTGGCAGGTGAGCTCGAGGCCGGCACTGGGGTCGACCCCGTCGGGGGTGACGACGACCGGCCCGACGGGCGTGGTCGCGTCCCACGCCTTGCCCTGGAACCACTGGAGCGTGCGGCGCTGCCAGTCGCGGACGGAGATGTCGTTGGCCACCGCATAGCCCGCGATCGCCTCGCGGGCCTGCTCTTCGCTGGCCCGCCGCAACGGACGACCGACCACGACGGCTAGCTCGGCCTCCCAGTCGAGGTCGACCTCGGCCGGGGCGTGGATCGCGTCGGTCGGGCCGACCAGGGTGTCGGCGTACTTGGCGAAGAGGGTGGGGAACTCCGGCAGCTCGCGACCCATCTCGGTGATGTGGTCCGCGTAGTTGAGGCCGCAGCAGATGACCTTGGTCGGCCGGGGCAGCGGGTTGAGGACGGCCAGCTCCCCGACCTGGCCCACGACAGTCGCCGCACGCGACGTGGACCCTCGCCAGTCGGGCAGGGCGAGGAGCTCGGAGAGGTCGGCGGCCGGGAGCTCCAGCCAGACGTCGTCGCGACGCACGGCGGCACGGGTCGTCCCGTCCGGCGTCGCCACCGTGGCCAGTCGCATCCTTGCGTCTCCCGTCGTCGTATAGCGACAATTTCACGGTCGTCACGTATAGTCAATAGCCATCGAGCAGGCACCGCACCCGAGGAGCGCCATGACCCCCGTCGCGATCAACCCCGCATCCCTGCCCGCCCCGAGCGGCTACTCGCACGGGACGCTCAGCGGCAACACGCTCCACCTCGGCGGCCAGACCGCGCTCGACGCGGACATGCGGATCGTCGAGGGTGGCATCGTCGAGCAGTTCCGCCAGGCGTTCGGCAACGTGCTCACCACCCTCCGCGAGGCCGGCGGCATTCCCGAGGACCTGGTCAGCCTCACGATCTACCTCACCGACATCCCCGACTACCAGGCGCACGGCCGGGAGATCGGCCGCGTCTGGCGCGAGCTCGCCGGGTCGGTCTACCCCGCCATGGCAGGGATCGGCTGCACGGCCCTCTGGCAGCCGGAGGCCCTCATCGAGATCCTCGGCGTCGCGGTCATCCCCGACGACCGGCTGCGCCTCCCCCAGGCCTGACTCCACGGATCCGGCCGCTCAGCTCCCGAGCACGCGCGCGGCGTGCCGAGCCGCGGGACCAGCCAGCCGCGCGTGCAAGGTGGTGAACAACCGCTCCGCCGCGATGCCCTGCCAGTCCTCCGGCAGGAACTCCACCGGCAGCCCGGGGTCGAGGTAGGGCAGCCGTCGCCAGGCGGTCAGCAGCAGCACGTCGTCAGCAAAGGCGCGCGCCTCGTCGTCGCCCGCGGACGCTCCGCCGCCCACACCGTCGCCGTCGGCGCCCCACCGCTCGAGGACCGGTTCGAAGGCAGCCGTGAACCCGGCATACAAGGCGGCCAGCGCCTCCAGGTCCCACCACTGCGCCACGCGCCGCGCGATCTCGTCGTCCAACAGGTCGGCCGCGAAGAACTCCACGAACTCGAGCAGCCCCTCACGCTCCAGCTCGCGCCGCAGGTGCGCGTGCACGAACTCGGGCGCGATCCACAACCCCGCTGCCACCGTCCCGAACCCACGCCCGGCGAGCACCCTGCGCAGCTGGTGGCGCAGGTTGCGCTGCGACTCCGGCACCGAGAATGCGGCGAGCAGCCAGCGGTCGCCGGGCTTCGCCCGCCGAGGGGCGAAGATGCGTTCGTCGCCCTCCTCGAAGACGTCCTCGAGCTGCGGATCGAGCCGGTATGCCGCGTTGCCGCCCTTGCGCGCAGGCAGCAGGACCCCGCGCTTCTTCAAGCGGGACAGGGCAGAACGGGCCGCTGCTTCGTCCACGTCGAGCGTCGCGAGGAGCTTGATGAGCTCGGCCACGGCGAGGGACTGGTGGTCCCCGCGGGCATGGAGAGCACAGATCGTCACGATCAGCTGCTGGAGCTGACGGCCGGTGCCGGCCTGCGGTTCACCCGGCTGGAGACCACCCGTCGGGGGTCCGCCGGGGGCGGCGCTGGCTGACGTACGAGGCACGGCGCCAGCCTAGTCAGGCCTGTCCCGCGGCCCCGGTCTCGTCGGCTGTCGGGGTCCATGAGGTGTCCGAGGTGGTTGCCGCCACCGCCACGCGTGACGCGGTCTCGGGATGCGCGTCGGGGCAGCGACGGTGCAGCTCGTCGATGATCTCCTGCTCACGCGCCAGGGCTGCGAGGAGGTCGGGCGTCTGCACGGTCCACACGGGCCGACGGACTCCTCCCAGGTCGCGCGTGGCGTCCTCGAGCTGGGCCAGCTCGGCGAGCAGCTCGCGGACCGACGGAACAGTCCGTCCGGTCGCGCCCTGTGGCGCCGCGTCCAGAACGCCCTCGGGGCAGTCACGCGGGGTGGTCGACTTCTCGTCGGACTGGACAGACTTGGTCGACTCGCTCATTGCAGGCCCCCTGGGGTTCCGGATCATGGCTGCCCCGACTGCTTGAAGCCCTGAGATCATCATCCGAAATGTCATGTTCTGTCAACGGTTCGGTGGACGCCAGCATCCCGGAGGGGTCAGCCGCCCGCTGGGCGCTGTGCTGCGTTCTGGGGCGCTGAGGGCAGGCTCCGATGCGCCATGTCGAACGTCGAGAGCACCTCGCGGAGGAACTCGGCCGCCGCCGCCGTGACGTCACGCGCGTCCTCGTCCGGCGTGTCTTGGAGGACCTCCGTGAGGACGAGATGGTGCACGTCCACCAGGTCGAGGAGGCTCACGTCGCGAGCGATGGCCCGGCGCCCCAGCTGGTAGCCGAGGGTCAGCGCCGCCTCACTGCGCTGCGGCAGGTAGCGCTGGAAGGCGGCTCGGTAGTCGAGGGTGAGGCTGTCGATCTCACCCATGACTGCTCCCCAGTCCACGCAACCGCGACAGGTAGTCCAGGCCCTCCTCGAGGTCGAGGGCAGTCGGGACCTCCCCCATCCCCATGCCGAGCCGCACCATGGCAAAGGCCACCTCCGGCTGGATCCCCACGATGACGGTGACGGCTCCCCGGAGCCGCGCGATGTCGGCGATCGAGCGCAGGGTGCGCGACGCGAAGCTGTCGATCACGTCCAGCGCGGCGACGTCGATGATGATGCCGCGCGCTCGGTGCTCACCGATCTGGCGGACGAGGTCGTGCTGGAACCGGACCATCTCGGAGTCGTCCAGGGCAGTGTGGACCGACGCGACGAGGGTGTCACCCTGACGCAGGATGGAGACGAGGGCCGGTCCTGAGTTCACGAGCCGTCCGTCACCACCTTCCGGGTCACGGTGTACCCGAGCAGCCGCTCGGCCTCCTCCAGGCCACCCTGCAGGTCGCCGATGGTGTTCATCT
Source organism: uncultured Actinomycetota bacterium (assembly GCA_963740865.1). GTDB lineage: Bacteria > Actinomycetota > Actinomycetes > Actinomycetales > Dermatophilaceae > Pedococcus. The sequence continues at coordinate 68,626 of CAVUGH010000002.1, read as the reverse complement.
TGCTGAGGTCGACCCCGATGGTGACCAACGTCTGGGCGATCGTGGGCGACAGGCCGGTGATGATGACGCTGGCCCCCATCAGCCGCGAGGCGTCGACCGTCTGCACCAGGTGGTTGGCCACCGTCTCGTCCACGTCCGGCGCACCGGTGATGTCGATGACCACCACCTTGGCCCGGTGGGTACGGATGCCGCTCAGCAGCTGCTCGGTCAGCTGCCTGGCCCGCTCACTGTCGAGCACGCCGATGATCGGCAGGATGAGGAGCCTTTCGCGGACGGGCAGAACCGGTGTGGAGAGCTCCTTGATGGCGTCCTGCTGTTGGCGGATGACGCGCTCTCGCTCGTCGACGAAGCTGACCGCCACCGTGTTGGCGATGCGGTTCGCGGCAGGCTCGTAGGCGTCGAGGATCTGGTTCAGGAGGGCGAAGTCGCGCTGGTACTTCTCGAAGAGGGAGCGCGCCAGCACGTCCCGCAGGAGCAGCACGATCCCGACGACCTCGTGGGTCTCCACGCCTCGCGGGATGATGCGCTCCGAGAGGTCACGGGCGTAGTGCTGCAGGGCCTCCACGCTGCCGGTCTCCAGCACCTCCACGTAGTTGTCGTAGACGGAGGTCGTCTCGGCAACCATCTCCTGTGGCGTCATGGCTTCGAGCAGGTGCGCGTCGCGGATGCGGGAGGACCACTCGTTGCGCAGCTTCGCGCGGTGCTCCCTGAGGTGGGCCACCAGCTGGGGGAGCAGCTGGTTGCCGGACAGCGAGTGGTCTTCCTGTCCCTGGTCCTGCGTGTTCTGGGCGTTCATCCTCGTCCCTTCGTGTCGAACCATTTGGTCATGCTCACTGTCGTGCCGTGCCCGGTTTCGGAGACGATGTTGAACTCGTCCATCAGCCGCCTGGCGCCTGGAAGCCCGAGACCGAGCCCTTGGTAGGTGCTGTAGCCGTCCTGCAGGGCGCGGTCCACGTCGGCGATACCCGGCCCGGTGTCTCGGGCCACGACACGGATGCCGGGCCGCGGTCGCTCGAGCAGCTCGACCGTGACCTCACCGTTCGAGGCGAACCGGACGATGTTGCGCGCCACCTCGGACACGGCTGTCGCCAACATGGTCAGGTCTGCTCCGGTGAAGCCCGCACGGACCGCCAGCTCTCGCGCGGCCGACCGGGCGGCCACGATGTCTGGGTCCGCGCTGATCGGCACGTGGATCTCGTGGTCTCGCACCGGCCCCCTGCCCAGCAGTGGCTGGCTCAGGCGGGCGCAGAGGTCGCACTCCAAGAGGTGTCGGGCGGCATCCACCTCACGCTGGCGCCTGCGATCCGCGCTGGACAGTGCCAGGAGGACGGCGCGACAGCGGTCAGTGGGTGGTTCGGTCCGCTCGAGTGCCAGGAGGTACTCAACCCGCAACCGTGCCCTGGTCCGCTTGAGCTGGGCGGCGACGGCGTTGGCCGTGCTGCCGGCCTCCTCCGCCAGCGACTGGGTGGCCTGGCCACTCACCTCGTGGGCGAGCAGGACCTCGCGTTCGCGGTCGGTCAGTCGCCGGAGGGCCTCGGTGATGGCCGACTGCTCCTCGGACGCGACGACGACCTCCTCGGCCTCGTCGGGCTCGCTCGGGTCGTGGATGCGGTGCCGGTTGCGGGCGTCGCGGTCGTCCTTGCGCCACATGGTCGCCATCACGTTGCGGACGGTGGCGATCGCATACGGCTCGAGCATCCCCGGCTCGATCCGGTCCTCGGCGGCAAGAACCCGGACGAGGGTCTCCTGGACCAGGTCCTCCGCTGCCGGATGCTGACCGACCCGGGCCGCGACGATGCGGCGGAGCATGGGGATGAGGGCAGCGACGTCCGCCGCCCCTCCCGATTCCTGCGGCTCGTCAGTCGCCCGCGCCGTGCTCACGGGTGCGACCCTACGCCGAAATGAGCATTTGCACCGCTCTGACCTGCAGCTTTGTCCTCCGCTGACAGGAGGTCGGAGGCCGGGAGCGGCACGATCCACCGGGTGGACACCGGGTGGCGCCGGGAGAGGAACCTCGCATCCCGACGCCACCCGGCGGACCCGGCCCCCGCCGTCAGGTGGTCGGTGGTCGCCGCTTGCTGGTCCCTGTCTGGGGGTGGTCGTCCTGGTCTGCATCAGGGAGGTCGGCCGGGACGAGGTCGTCGAGGGCACCGCTGCCGCCCAAGGGGTCGACATAGCCGGGGGGAGGCGGCGGGTCGCGAGGCACGGGGACCCGGACGGCCTCACCAGTGCTTGCCGAGGGCAGTTCACCCATGACTCGATCCTCCCCGTGCCGTAGAACGGCAGGCGACATCCCTTTGACGTAGTAGGGGTGCTGCAGGAACTGGTCGGGCAGAGGGTGGCACCGGGCTTGGTGATCCGGCTCGACGCGGTCCCGCTGGACACGGCCGCGAGAGGGCCTCGGGCGCCCCTGCGAGAGGAAGCGTGGGGCGCTTTCTTCCATCGTCCAGACCTCCAGCTTCGCGAGGACGTGCAGGAGTCCGAGGACGAGGGCCGGTGCGACCAGGGCGAGGGCACTCACAGGGGTTCCACGTGGGTCTTGCCCCGTGAAGGCCCTGCGTGTCCTCCGTCCGGGATGAGCTTTCCCGCGAGGAAAGGCGAGCGAGGGCTCTATCGCGAAAGGGTCGACCTCGATGGTGATCCCCATCAGGTCGAGCTGAAGCGGTCGGACCACCGGGCGCATTCCCCTGTCGTCGCGCACCAGGTCTGCCGGCGCGGTCGCCCGACGGCTGTCCACCCCGATCAGGGTGCCGTCCGGCTCGCGGAGCTCGCCGGTGAAGACTCCCGTGACGAAGGCACCGCGCGGCGCGATGACCAACCTCCGCAGGCGCAGGTGACCGGTCATGCATCCGGGCCGTCCACGTGGGGAACGGAACGTGCCCGTGATCGCGGTGCTGTCACCGTCTGGGGTACGCACCCCACCACGACTGGGTCGGGGTCGAAAGGCGATCACGGTCATCTCGGTCTCCATCTGGATCGGGTGTGGCATCAGCCGGGCGGCTGGTGGTGACAGTGGCGCCCCGCAGGTGAGGGGAGGCAGGACGCCACTGCCACGTCAGGTGCTCAGTGCCTCAGAAACCGCCTCAGAGACCGAGGCCGGTGAGCAGGCGGTTGAGCAGCGCGGCGATGCCACCGAGGGCGCCACCCGGGCCATCCAGCAGACCGGCCACGGCACACAGCAGGTTGCCGAGGAGCTTGCCCGCACCGGGGACAGCGGTGATGTCCAACGAGACAGGTGCAAGGTCGATCACGAGCCCGAGCAGGTCGAGGTTGAGCGGGCCGAGGTCGAGGTTCAGGATGCTGCAGCCCTGGGTCACCGCCACGTCCTGGAGGGGTGCGGTGAACGCCGTGCCGCCCGTGGGCAGGCCGGTGCCGGTGATCGTGCCGGAGAGCTGCACGACACCGTTGACGACCGAGGTGCTCAGGTTGCTCAGTGACCCCGCGAACGCCGTGCCGTCAGGCAGCGTGCCCGTGACGGGCAGCGTGGTGGCCGCCGGCTGGGCGGCTGCGGCCGCTGCGGGGGCCGCGGGCGCTGCGCTGGCGGACGAGGCCGCCGGGACGAGCCCCACTGCACCCGCCAACAGGACTGCAGTCGCGGTACCGACAAGTTTGGTCTTCTTCATGACGTGCTCCTTCGGTGGAACCCAGTGCGGACTCCGTAGGGGCTGGTTCGTTGGCCAAGGCTTGGACGCTGCTGGTCCATCGGTTCCCTGCCACACAGATGAAGACCCCGCTCGATGGGGTACGTGACGCGGGACCTCACGGGCGCAGGCGCCGCGGTTCCCGAGTCCCACACACCGCTGCGGGCCGCCCCAGCACACGCCGTCCGCCCTCCACCTCGCGGTCGTGCGGAGCAATCCCCGCTCTCCGCGTCACGTGGGGTGCACCAGGGCGTCACGCGGGCGTCAGGGCGTGAACGCACGCGTGGTGAGGGCCTGGCCAGCACGATTTCGCTGGTCAGAGACCCGTGGAGACCTTGGCATGAGGCCGATCAAGAAGCCGACAGAGGAAGCCGAGGGAGGGAGCCGACGGGGGGACTCGAACCCCCAACCCCTTGTTTACAAGACAAGTGCGCTGCCAATTGCGCCACGCCGGCGTGCCTGCCGTAGCAGACGGCGATGATGGTACCGGCGCGGCGGCGAGGGCCGAGAATCCTGGACCACCCGGCATACCCGGTCGGCACTATCTCGATTGCCACCGCCCCGTGGGTACGTAAGCCTCGTCGCATGTCGACCCCCGATTCCGTCCCCGATCCGTACGCCAAGATGCGCTGGAACACGCCCCTCTCGGAGGACCACGCAACCCTGCTCCTGGACCGCCTCGATGCCTCGAACGGGCGGACCTGGCTCGACCTCGGGTGTGGCTGGGGCGAGCTGTTGGTCCGCGCCGTCTCTGCCGGGCCCGCCGACGCGACCGGCCATGGGGTCGACGTCGACGACCGGTTGTTGGAGCGCGGCCGCTCGCGGGCCTTCGAACGTGGTCTTGGGGACCGGGTGACGTTCGAGGCGGGTTCTGCCGCCGACGTGGAGGCAGCCGCCGACAGGGTGCTCTGCATCGGGTCGTCCCACACGCTCGGCGGGACCAGGCAGATGCTCGACAGCCTCGCGGACCGGGTGTCACCGGGCGGTCGGGTCCTGGTCGGCGACGCGTGCTGGGAGAAGCCACCCACCGCCGAGGCACTGGAGATCTTCGGTGACGAGGTGCTACCGCTGGTCGACGTCGTCGAGCACGCCCGTGCGTCGGGCTGGCGGGTGCTCCACCTCAGCACCGCCGACCAGCGGGAGTGGGACGACTTCGAGTCGACCTGGCGAGCAGCACGGCAGGAATGGCTGCTCGACAACCCGAACCACGACGACGCGGGCGGCGTTCGCGACCAGCTCGACACCCAGCTGCGCGACTACGTCGGGAGTTATCGAGGCGTCCTGGGCTTCGCCTACCTCGTCCTCGCGCGCTGACCGACCCCACGACGCCCGGCACCGCGCGGCGCCCGGCACCAACCAGGTGCCGGGCCGCCGTCGTGCGGAGAGGGTTCGCGTCGCGCCGTGCTCAGCGGGCGTTGAGGTAGCTCTGCAGGGAACGCACGGTGGCGCGGTCGAGCGAGTGCGACCCGTTCTTGCGGGCGCCGATCTTGGTCTGCAGGGCGCGGATCGTCTTCGGACCGATGACGCCGTCGGGAGCGGAGCCCACCTTGCGCTGCAGCGCCTTGACGTCGGTGCGCGACAGCGTGCCGTTGACCGAGCCGCCGACCCAGCGCTCGATCGCGGCGTTGGTCTTCGGTCCGCGGATGCCGTCGACCGCCAGCTTGCCGGCGGAGACCGGAGCCTTGCGGGTGGTGGATCGCGACGCCTCCGTCGCGGTCGACCCGGCGTTGACCGCCCCGCCGTTCGCGCGGGTCAGTCCGGCCCGGGCACCGCAGGTCGGCCAGGCGCCCGGGCCCTGCGAGGCAAGGACCTTCTGGGCGATCGTGATCTGCTGGGCCTTGCTGGCGCGGTTGGCGGTGGCGGCGTACCGCTCGCCCCCGAAGCCGTCCCACGTGCGGTCCGAGAACTGCAGGCCGCCGTAGTAGCCGTTGCCGGTGTTGATCGACCAGTTGCCACCGCTCTCGCAGGCGGCCACGCGGTCCCAGACGGTCGAGGCAGAGGCGGAGGTCGCGGTCGCCATGCCTCCAGCGACGGTGGCGACGCCGGCCACGGCGACACCGGTGACGCGACGGCGGACGGGGTTGGCCTTCCGAGCGGAGTGCTTCGGGGCATAGAACATGACGGGGGGTGTCCTCTCCTGACCGGCGCCTGCGGGGTGAGCTGTCGGGTTCGGGCTGTCAGGTGCCCGGTCGGCCGGAGCCGACTTCACCCCAAGGCCACCGTGGTGGCCGCGTTGGGTCCCCCGTCCTCGTCTGCCCGGAGATCTTCCGGTGAAACATCCACCTGACGAGGCTCGGCGCGGTGGACGTGCATGGCTGTTTGGGTATGCCGTGTGCAGTTGTGATTGCGCGTTTGCGCAGGTGGTCCACCGTAGAGGTCCTCGGCGGGCAGCGACAAGCAATCGGACAAATTGACGGGAGACCGCCGCGTCGGGCCACCAACGGAGCGGCAGCTCAGCGGCGGCGGGCGCGCCGTTTCTGCACCATCCGGTGGTCGAACGGCGCCGCGAGGAACTCCCCGAGGACGCTGCCGGCGGCGATGGCCAGCAGCACCGCCATCGCCCCGAGGAGGGTGGTCAGCCCACCCTGGAGCGAGAGCGTCCCGGAGTCCGCCGACGACCCGTTCACCATCTCGTACAGCCCACGGAAGATGGCCAGGCCCGGGAGCAGCCCGTAGGACGCGGGCACGACGAGCACCATCGCCGGAGCGCCCATCCGCAGGGCGAGCAGTCGCCCGGCGCAGCCCAGGACCATGGCCGCGACCCCCGCGGCGGCAAGCTGACCGAGCCCGTCGATGCGGGACACCACCAGGGAGACACCTACCCCGACCGCGCACAGGACCCCACACGGCAGGACCAGCTTGCGGCGGCTGCGGAGCGACACGGCACCAGCGACCCCGACAACGAACGCCCCCACCACGGCCAGCACGACCGGGGCGCTGAGCGCCTGCGTGGACACGATCGACGGGGACGCGAGCCGTAGGTCGAACGCGTTGGTCAGGGTCAGGGTCAGGGACAGACCGGTCGCGACTCCCAGGATGATCCCGGCCGTGGTGAGGAAGACGGCGAACATCCGGCCGGCACCCGTCACCGAGTAGCCGGAGATCGCATCCTCGAACGCGGATGCGACCGTGCGGCCCGGGAGCAGGACGGTGATCCCGCCCGCCACGATGAACGCGAAGTCGGACGACGACACGGGCAGCCACCCCGCTGACCCCAGGCTGAACGCGCCCCACGCGAGGGCGGTCGCCAGGAAGCCGCCGATGGCGCACTGGTAGAAGTCCGGCAGGCCCCCGCGCCCGAGTGCCCGCGCGGCATACCCGACCAGGAGGGCCGAGAACCCCGCCACGAGACCAGCGACGGGTCCGGCACCAAGCATCACGGCAATGGCCGCTGCGAGCAGGCCGAGCGAGCCACGCACCATCCACTTCGGCCAGAACCGCGGCGCTCGCCGGATCTCACGCAGCTGGGTGGCCGCGGTCTCGAGGTCGTACGAGCCGGCGACGAGGTTCTCCACGAACTCGTGCACCGCCGTCAGCCGGTCGAAGTCGCGGGTCGAGGAGCGCACCACCCGCAGCATCGTGATCGGCACCCCCGAACCGGTCGAGCACTGGATCAGCAGGGACTGCAGCGTGATGTCGACCTCGAGGTTGTCCAACCCGGCAGCCGCGGCCACCGCCACCACGGACGACTCGACCTGCGGGGCGCCGGCACCACAGCGCAGCATCAGCTCGCCGACGCGTAGCGCCAGGTCCAGCGACGCCCGGGCTTCGCGCTCCTCTGCGGCGGCGTGACGCACCCGGGGGTTGCGGTAGGGCGTGTGCCGCAGGCTCTCGATCATCGGGAGCGTCTCGGTGAGCTCCTCACCGCGCCAGATCCGGCTCTGGCTGAGCACGGGGCGGCGCTTGACGGGACGCCGCGGCGGTCTGCCGTCGGCGGCGCCGCCTTCACGGCCGGCTCCGCCGTTGCCGCCTTCGCCGCCGCCGGGCGGTTGGCCACCAGTGCCCGTCGGGTGACTCGCGGAACTGCTGCCTGTGCCGTCGGTCATCAGGTGAGGCTCATGCCGGGCAGCAGCGCCGACGGTGCCTCGGTGGGCCACCACTGCGGGATGCCGGCGTGCTGCAGGCTCCACACGACCAGGGCGCCGGCGCCGACCAGGGCCAGGACGACCAGCACCTGGCCGGCCCGCTGCCCGGGCGTGACGCCGCGGACGATGCTGCGGGTGCCGCGACGCAGGCCGGACCCGCCAGGACCCCACCACGCCATCATCGCGGCGATGAGCGCACCGACGGCCAGGGGTGGAGCCGTGTTCGGGTGCGGCGAACCGCCGCTGACCGCCACGGTGGCCAGGGCCGTGCTGAACACCGCACAGATCCCGACGAGGAGCGGCAGGATCGCGCTCACGACCGTCGCGAGCGCCCCCACGACGAGGTGCCAGGGGCTCGCGACGACGGCAAGGGGCATGTCCGAGCGGCGGCGGCCGCGGTTGTGCCGGCGCAGCACGAGCGAGGTCACCGAACGGTCTGCGGTGCGGGCGGCCCACGACCAGAGCACTGTGACGGCAGCAGCCACCACGGGGAAGCCGGCCGCCGCGGCGACGACGACCGCCAGCAGGGCGAGCAGCGTGCCGGTGCGTGCCGGACGTCCGATGCGGGGGTCTGGCTCGCCGGCGTCGCCCTCCCAGGCGGCCTGCCACTCGGACACCTCGCCCTCGGGCTCGTCCCAGGGGACGAGGTCCTGCTCGGGTTCGGAGGCCCAGGCGGGCTCCGGCGTCCACTCGGCTTCGGCCGGCAGGGCCACGGGGGCGACCGCAGGCCGCTCCCAGTGGGCGGTGGGCCGGTGCTCCAGCACCTGGGTATGCCGCGGCGGCGTCGTGAGTGCCTCCGTCACCGGTTGCCCGGTGGCGTAGCGCTCGAGCGCGTCGACGACCTCGTCGGCGTCGGGACGCTGGCGCGGCACGGGCGACAACGCGGCGTACAACAGCGGCGCGAGACGCGGGTCGACCCCGGTGAGGTCGGCCTCGCCGCGGCTGACCCGGGACAGCACGACGTCCATCGGTCCGCGACCGAAGGGCGGGGCGCCGCTCGCGGCGTAGGCCAAGGTCGCTGCCCAGCCCCACCAGTCGGTGGCCTCGGTGACCGGCGCACCCTCGACGACCTCGGGCGAGAGGTAGCCGGGGGTCCCCATGACCAGTCCGGTCATCGTGATGCGGACGTCGTCGGCCACGTGGGCGATCCCGAAGTCGATGAGCACGGGGTCGCCGTCGAGGAGCAGCACGTTGCCGGGCTTGAGGTCTCGGTGGATGACGTCGGCGTCGTGGATGGCGTAGAGCGCGTCGGCGAGGCCACGGCCCAACCGGAGCAGGTCGCCGCCACGGATCGGGCCGGACTCCTTGACCACGTCATCGAGCGCGGGACCGGGGACGTACCGGGTCACGAGGTAGGGCCGGTCGCCGTCGAGGTCGGCGTCGATGACGGCGGCGACGCGGTGGTCGTCGATCCTTCGCAGGACCTGGACCTCGCGCGCCAGCCGGGTGCGGGCGTCACGGTCGTGCGCGATGTGGGGACGCAGCACCTTCAGGGCCACCGCCCGGCCACTCGGGTCCAGGGCGAGGTGGACCACCCCCATGCCACCCTCGCCAAGCTGCTGGATGAGGCGGTACGGGCCGATCCTGGGACCGGCGGACGAGGACTCCGGCTGTCGGTCGGAGTGGCGGTCGGAGTAGAGGTCGCGGCCGGGGTCGCGGTCAGACGCGCCGAAGCCGCGGTCGTTCCCCTCCATGGCCTCCGTCGTCATGCACCAAAGGTACGCGAGGGACCCCTGTGAAACGGGTGAGGTTACTGCTGGATGTACCCAACAAGTTGGTCACGCTCGGACTGCAGCTCGTCGATCCGGTGCTTGACGATGTCCCCGATGCTGACGATCGCCTGCAGCTTGCCGTCGACCACCACGGGCACGTGGCGGATGCGCAGGTCGGTCATCGTGCGAGCCAGCTCGTCGAGCTGCACCTCGGGCCCGCACGTCTGGACGTCGGCCGTCATGATCGACCCCACGGGCGCCAGGAGCACAGCGGCGCCGTCACTGTGCAGGTGGCGCACGACGTCCCGCTCGCTGACGATGCCGGTGACGCTCGCGCCGTCATCGCTCACCACGAGGGCGCCGATGCGGTGCTCCGCGAGCAGGTCGAGCAGCCGTTCCACGGTCTCCTCGGAGCGGATGGTGACCACTTCGCCACCCTTGCGACGCACGACATCCGAGATCCTCATGGGTCAGACGGTAGACCGCTGGGAGGGTCACCGCTAGGGGACGTCCAGCCACGCGGCATACCCGTCGGACACTTTCCACGGCGCCCGCGCGATGTGCCGTCTGGTCGGCCCGCGGCATAGGGTTGCCACTGAAACCACAGTGGAGTTGATTTTCAGTGCCTCGCAGCCAGCAGCAGTTCGACCTGGTCATCGCCGCCAACCGACTGCCCGTCGACCGGGTCGTGAGCGCCGACGGAGAAGTGTCCTGGCGGACGAGTCCAGGCGGCCTCGTGACCGCCATGGAGTCGGTCATGCGCGGCCGCGAAGGAGCCTGGGTGGGCTGGGCCGGCGAGGCTGGTGAGGCGCCGGCACCGTTCGTCGAGGACGACATGTACCTCCGCCCGGTGCCGCTCTCCGAGGACGAGGTGGCCCACTACTACGAGGGCTTCAGCAACGACACGCTGTGGCCGATCTACCACGACGTCATCGTCCCGGCGACGTTCCACCGGTTCTGGTTCACCGCCTACGAAGCCGTGAACCGCCGGTTCGCCGAGGCGATCTGCGAGGTCGCCGCCCAGGGAGCGACCGTCTGGGTGCACGACTACCAGCTCCAGCTCGTGCCGGCGATGGTGCGCGAGCTGCGGCCGGACGTGCGGATCGGCTGGTTCGACCACATCCCGTTCCCGCCGGTCGAGCTGTTCGCCCAGCTGCCGTGGCGGCGGGCCGTGCTCGAGGGACTGCTCGGGGCCGACTACCTGGGGTTCCAGCGGGTGGCCGACGCACAGAACTTCGTCCGCGCCTGCCGACAGCTGCTGGGGCTGCCCACCAAGGGCGACACGGTCTCGGTGTCGCGCGCCGAGGACAGCCGCCGGGTCCGCGCCAGCGCCGTCCCGATCTCGATCGACTACGCCGGGCTCGAGGCCGTGGCCAAGCTGCCCGAGACCCTGCAGCGGGCGAAGGAGATCCGAGAGTCGCTCGGCAACCCCCGCACCCTGCTGCTCGGCGTCGACCGGCTCGACTACACGAAGGGAATCGGTCACCGGATCAAGGCCTACGGCGAACTCCTCGGGGAGGGCCAGGTCTCGCCTCCCAACGAGGTCTTCGTCCAGGTGGCCACCCCGAGTCGGGAACGCGTCGAGGCCTACCGGGCGCTGCGGCAGGAGATCGAGGGCGAGGTCGGACGCCTCAACGGCGAGCACAGCCACATCGGCGCGCCCGCGGTCCATTACCTCCACCACTCGTATCCGCGGGAGGAGATGGCCGCGCTCTTCCTCGCTGCCGACGTCGTCCTCGTGACCCCGCTGCGCGACGGCATGAACCTCGTCGCCAAGGAGTACGTCACCTGCCGCTACGACGAGGGCGGCGCGCTGGTGTTGTCCGAGTTCACCGGCGCGTTCCACGAGCTGCACCAGGCGTTCGTCTGCAACCCGCACGACATCGAGGGCCTCAAGCAGACGATCATGCGGGCCATCGAGACCCCGGACAAGGACAAGAAGCGGCTGATGCGCGCGATGCGCCGCCGGGTGGCCGACCACGACGTGCAGCGCTGGGCCTCCCGCTTCCTCGAAGCCCTCGCCGTCGCCCCCGACCGCCCGCAGCGCACGACCAAGGAGCAGAAGGCCGACGACGAGCACGCCACAGCAGATCGCAGGGCGCGTTTCCGCCACGAGGCCGCCGCCGAGGACTCCGGCGCATGACCCAGCCATCTGAGGCGGTTTCCGAGGTGGCGGCTGGGTTGACGGCTGAGGTGGCGGCCGAGTTGACGGCCGAGTTGTCGGCTGAACTGGTGGCCGCGATCGACGAGTTCGCTTCTGCGCCAACGGTGCTCGTGGCCTCCGACTTCGACGGCGTGCTCGCACCGCTGGTCGTCGACCCGATGGCGTCCCGGCCGCTGCCGGGCACCATCGAGAGCCTTCGGGGCCTCGCGGCCCTTCCCGCCACGTATGCCGCGGTGGTGTCCGGGCGCGACCTGGAGACGTTGACCCAGCTCACCGGACTCGCCGGCAGCGACGTCACCCGGATCGGGAGCCACGGTGGCGAGTCGAGCGCCGCCGACGCAGCCGCCGCGCTCACCGACGACCAGCGCGCGGAGCTCGACGCGGTGACCGCGGAGCTGGAGGAAGTCACGGCGGCACACTCCGGCGCCGGGCTCGAACACAAGCCTGCTGCCGTCGTGCTGCACACCCGGCGGATGGCCGACGAAGCCAGTGCCCGCGACGCGGAAGCCGCCGCGCTCGAGGTGACCGCGCGGCATACCGGATTGCACGTCCTGCACGGCAAGCACGTGGTGGAGGTGAGCGTGGTGCGCGCCGACAAGGGCACCGCGCTGGTGGCACTGCGCGACGAGGTGGGTGCCGACGCGGTCGCGTACCTCGGCGACGACGTGACTGACGAAGATGCGTTCCGGGCCCTCGGGCCGGACGACCTGACGGTCAAGGTGGGGCCTGGCGAGACGGCTGCGCGGTTCCGGGTCGGGTCGGTGGAAGAAGCAGCCCGGGCGCTGCGACTCCTCTTCGAACGGCGCTCAGGGGCCTAGTTCGGCGGCAGGCCCCGAACCGTTGGAGGCGGGTTCGCGCGGCCTGGCCTGTGGATGACGACAGGCCATTTCTTCCCGCTTTGCGTAGACTTCCCGGCTATTCGGGACAGCCGGGGAGGCTGCGGAGGGGAGTTCGGGCGTGCTTCGACGTCATGGGTATGCCGCGTGCGGCCTGGTCGCGCTGCTCGGCCTGGCGGGGTGCACCGGTGGGGGCGATGACCCGCCGGCCAGTGGTTCGACGAGTTCTGGGGCGTCGACGACGAGCTCGGCGGCGAGTGGTCCGGCCACGACGACGGCGACGACAACGGCCCCGGCGGTGGTCATCCCGGCCGCAGCGCGGGCGCACACGGAGGCGGGAGCGGAAGCCTTCGTGAAGTTCTACCTTCGACCAGGTCAATCTGTCGTGGAGCGTCCTGAGGTCGGGGATCTCTGCCCGCACTAAGCGAGCCCGACTGCATATCCTGCAAGGCATTCGAGAAGGAGGCTGCCGGACCTCGTCGCCGAAGGGCACCGCTACTCCAAGTCTGCCTCCGCTGGCACTGTCAGAAGTTCACGGCAGTCGACGGCGCCCCGCCCGGGCGCCATTACGTCCGGGTACTTGGCACTCAGCAGCCTTGCGTCGACGTTGTCGATGCGGCTGGCAAAGAGGTTCATCAGCACGCGACGCCCAGGAGGCGATTGCTGTCAACGCTCTTCTGTTTGGCAGGGGGAAAGTGGCTTCTCTTCGGACATGGGCACAGTAGGCACCTCTGGGCTGGCGGGAGCTCTTGCGGTCGCCGTCGTCGGTGTGGCCGGGACTGCGTTCGCCGATATGTCCGGGTCGACGCGACCAGAGACGGGCTCGCGTATGAGCCACTTCGACCAGACCTGAGCTCAGGCGAGATCAAGGCGGAGGCCGCCGCAGCGCACAGGCGCCAAGGCGCCATTCGGTACCAGTACGCGTCGGTCGCCAACTGCGGGACGAATGATCCGGAGTCGGCGAACCCGGACGACCTGTGCACGGAAGCAGCCCGGTTCTGCGCGGGAAACACCGCCCAGCAGGGCCTTGGCCCGAGCGTGCGGCTCTTTCGTCGCGAGGTGGACGCATCGGGTCAGCCGCAGACGGCATGGGTGCAGTACGGGATCACCTGCTTCCCTGAGGACGCGCCCGGCGCTCGCCCAGGAGTCACCATGGCGATGGTCATCGCCGCCTTCCACGACACGGCGTTCTCCAAGCCCACGGTGGAGGTCCAGCCAAAGGGCAACGTGACCCTCGTGAGCCTGCCGACCTACTTCGAGACCCGCTGGCCCCGGGCTGGGTTCGAACCCGGTGAGATCGACCAGGTCGACCCCGCACGGATGGCGGGCTTCCGGGTGGAGATCCGACCCACGGCCAAGAGCATCACCTACGTCTATGGCGACGGCACCTCGAGCGGTCCGACGACCTCCTTGGGCGGGCCGTACCCGGAAGGCGACATCACCAAGGCCTACCCACGGGCTGGTGACTTCGCGGTCCGAGCTGACGTCACCTACACAGGCCAGTTCCGGGTGAACGGCGGCGAGTGGATCGACATCCCGGGCGACGTCACCATCCAGGGCACCCCCGAGACCCTTCAGGTCAAGACCGCCAAGGCCAGGCTCGTCACCCACTGATCGACGCGGCCATCTCGCAGTCAGCCCCTGCCGTATCGGTGCCGTATTCGCGCGATATCGCATCACGGGTCACAGCAGTTGCAGGTTGTCCACAGGAGACGAATTGCGTTGGGGCGCAGTCGATCTCGTATCGGCCGACGTGAATTGGACTGTCGGTGGTCGGGTCTAACGTGGTCGTCATGGCAATCAGTCCCGACACCACCACCCGAGCGGGCGGCGACCCCAGCGGTCACCGCGGCCGGCCGGTACTGGATGGGGTCGCGACGGCGGTGCGGGCGCTGGCGGAGTGTGAGCCGGGTCGGGTCTGGGCGCTGAGCGATGCCGAGGTCGCGGCGGCGATGAGCGCGTTGGGGGCCCTGTCGGTCAGTGTCGACGCCCACCTGGTCGGGGTGCTGGCCGAGGCGAAACGACGCAGCCTGGGCAGCGGGGACGGGTGGGGTCCGGTCGACTGGGCGCACGCGATGGCGCCGCTGCTCCCCACGCGGGAGCTGCGGGACCTGGATGCTGTCGCCACCGAAATGGCTTCCGACGACCTGCGGCTGGCCGGTGTGGTCGACGCTGTCGCCGTGGGCACGGACGCCGACCCGGCCCGGGATGAGGTGCTGCCGGTGGGCAAGGCGGCTCAGATCGTCCGGTTCCACCACAGCATCCGCGGGATGGCCGACCCGAGCGAGCTGGAGGAGGTAACCGGTGTGTTGCTGCAGTCCGCGCGCGGGGTCGACGGTTTGGTCGAGAAGGGCCTCGCGGCCGCGGTTCGGCACGCCGGGCAGGTGATGCGCCCCGACCGGTTGGTCGAGCACGACGCCGACATCCGGCGGGCGCACCGGTCGCTGGTCAAAGGACCTGGCCCGCTCGGGCTGAGCCGCTACACGCTCATCCTCGACGAGGAGGGCGCCGCGATCGTCGACGCCGCCGTCGACGCCCTGGCCAAGCCGCGACCCGACGCCGACACAGGAGCCCACGACCCACGCACCCCGCAGGCACGTCGCGCGGACGCCCTGCTGGACCTGGTCAGCCGGGCGGTGGGCGCACCCGACGGGGTGCCGCGGCAGGCCAAGACCAGCTTGGTCGTGACCATCGGTCTGGACGTGTTGCAGGGTCACTGCCGCGGAGCGGGGCTGACCATGGCCGGGGAGATCCTGACCACCGACACGGTGCGCCGGATGGCGTGCGATGCCCAGCTCATCCCGGTGGTCCTCGGCACCAAGGCGGAGATCCTCGACCAGGGCATGGGCCAGCGGTTGTTCGACCGAGCGCAGATCCGGCACCTGTGGCTACGCGACGGGCACTGCACCTTCCCCGGCTGCTCGAAACCGGCCGCCTGGACCGATGCCCATCACCTGGTCCACTGGCTCGACGGCGGACCTACCGACATCAGCAACGCAGCCCTGTTGTGCCGGGCCCACCACAGCGTCGTGCACCGCGAACGCTACGCAGGCGCCGTCAAGGAGGGCCCCCACGGCCCGTTCGTGCAGTGGGACCTGACCTACGGCTCCTACGACACCCACCTCGCCCAGCTCCGCGCAATCAGCGCGCCGGTGAACCCCGGACGGCCACGACCATGACCCCGCCCCACACCTCACCGGTCACGGTGGGGTCACAGGCATGCCAATCGGCGGGCACGCGAGCTCCTGCCACAGCACTTGTGGCACGACGAGTCCGGATCGGCCCGGCGAGCGCCCGGGCAACCAGTCACGCTGACGGAAACGCTCGTTGCCGCCCAACCCTGGTCCGGCCGAACCCACGCGCGCCGGTTTGTTTCCCGTCCTTGGCTGCCCTCAGTCAACTCGCCCAGTCAGCGGTTGGGCGCCGCGCCCGTCGAGGCACGCACCACGAGCTCGGGCCGGAAGACGTACTCGGCCCGCGGCGACGGCTCGCCCGCGATCTCGTCGAGCAGCGCCCGCACCGCAGCCTCCGCCATCGCCTGGACGCTCTGGCGCACGGTCGTCAGGGGCGGGTCGGTGAAGGCGATGAGGGGGGAGTCGTCATAGCCGACGACCGACACGTCCTCCGGCACCCGCTTGCCCACCCGACGGGCCGCGCGGATCGCGCCGAGCGCCATCAGGTCCGAGCCGCAGACGACCGCCGTGCAGCCCTTCTCGATCAGCCGGGCACCGGCGGTGTCACCGCCCTCGACCGAGAACATCGTCCGCTCGATGAGCTCCTCGACGTCGTCGCGGCCGAGCAGGCTCTTCATCGACGCTCGGAACCCGTCGATCTTGCGGATGACCGGCACGAACCGCTCCGGCCCGACAGCCAGCCCGATCTGCGTGTGGCCGAGCTGGACCAGGTGGGTGAGGGCGAGCTCCATCGAGGCGACGTCGTCGTTGGAGATGAACGGTGCGTCGATGCCCTCGCAGTACCCGTTGACGAGCACGATCGGCAGCTCACGTTCACGCAGGCTGGTGTAGCGCTCGGGATCCGTGGTGACGTCAGCGTGCTGGCCCGAGACGTAGATGATCCCCGCGACACCGCGGTCGAGCAGCATCTGCACGTACTCGTCCTCGTGCACCCCGCCGGGGGTCTGCGTGCACAGGACCGGAGTGAACTGGTGGCGGGCCAGTGCCGTCTCGATGATCTGCGCGAACGCCGGGAAGATCGGGTTGGTCAGCTCCGGCACGATCAGGCCGACCAGGTCGGCGGTCTTGCGACGCAGCCGCGACGGCCGGTCGTAGCCGAGGATGTCCAGCGACGTCAGCACCGCCTCGCGCGTCCCCTCGGCGACCCCCGGCTTGCCGTTGAGCACGCGGCTGACGGTCGCCTCGCTGACGTCGGCGTGCGCCGCGATGTCAGCCAGTCTCGCCTTCATGGCCGCGACGGTAGCAAGAACTTGCAGGCCTGACCGACCACACGCTGCAAGAATTTTCAGATGGACCGCCCGCTCACCACCCACCCATCGCCCCTCCGTGGCTTTCTCGCCACTCTCTCCGCGCCCGCTCACCACCCGCCCACGCCATGCGCAAACGTTTTCACCCATCCGTCCACGGGACGGCCCAGCACTGGCGCAACGCCCACCTCTGGGACAGACTGAGCCCACCGCAGACACCGACGTCAGCGGCAGCAGCACCCTTTACAACGGATCGTCCGGCACGTTCCTGCCGGTGAAGGAGAGGCAACGTAGCCATGGCAACAGTCAAGTTCGACGAGGCAACCCGGCTCTACCCGGGCAATGACAAGCCCTCGGTTGACAAGCTCAACATCGACATCGAGGACGGCGAGTTCCTCGTCCTGGTCGGTCCCTCCGGATGTGGCAAGTCCACCTCCCTGCGCATGCTCGCGGGCCTCGAAGAGGTCAACGCCGGCAAGATCTGGATCGGTGACCGCGACGTCACCAACCTGTCCCCCAAGGACCGCGATGTCGCGATGGTCTTCCAGAACTACGCGCTCTACCCCCACATGACGGTCGCCGACAACATGGGCTTCGCGCTCAAGATCGCCGGCGTCGACAAGGGCGAGATCCGCAAGCGCGTCGAAGAGGCCGCCAAGATCCTCGACCTGTCCGCCTACCTCGAGCGCAAGCCGAAGGCCCTCTCCGGTGGCCAGCGTCAGCGCGTCGCGATGGGCCGCGCGATCGTGCGTTCGCCCCAGGTGTTCCTCATGGACGAGCCGCTGTCGAACCTCGACGCCAAGCTCCGCGTCCAGACCCGCACCCAGATCGCGTCGCTCCAGCGCCGCCTCGGTGTCACCACGGTCTACGTCACGCACGACCAGGTCGAGGCCATGACGATGGGTGACCGCGTCGCGGTCCTCAAGGACGGCCTCCTCCAGCAGTGCGACAGCCCGCGTCACATGTACGACCACCCGAACAACGTCTTCGTCGCAGGCTTCATCGGCTCCCCCGCCATGAACCTGCTCGAGGTCGAGTCCACCGACGGTGGCGTCATCGTGGGCGACTCCACGGTTCCGATCGAGCGCGACCGCCTCGCCGGCGCCTCGGGCAAGGGCCTGACGCTGGGTGTCCGTCCCGAGGACCTCGAGCTGCGGACCGACGGCCACGGCATCGCCGTGACCGTGGACGTCGTCGAGGAGCTCGGCGCCGACGCCTACATCTACGGCTCGACCAAGGCTGAGCAGCACGTGGACGAGGACGACAGCGACGCACCCGAGAAGCCGTTCATCGCCCGCGTCGACGGTCGCAACCCCCCGGCCAAGGGTGAGACGGTCTTCCTCGCTCCGAAGACCGGACACGTGCACCTGTTCGACGCACAGTCCGGCCTGCGTCTCGGCGACTGACCGAGCACGGCGACAGACCAAGCAAGGTATGCCGGGTGGCCGGCTCCCGTTCGCGGGAGCCGGCCACACCGGTCTTCCCACCCGGACCGACCGACGCCGCACCCGGCGCCGCTGGGAGCATGAGACGTGGCACTCCAGATCACCGCGGCACGACCTGACCCGGCACTGCTCGACCTCCCGTGGGAGCTCCCCCTCGAGACCTGGCCCGAGGAGCACCTCGCCGCCCTGCCGCGTGGCATCTCGCGTCACGTCGTGCGGTTCGTCAAGCTCTCGGGCCGGGTGCTGGCGGTCAAGGAGATCAAGGCCGACATCGCCGCCCGCGAGTACCAGATGCTGCGGATGCTGGGCCGGCTCGACCTGCCCTGTGTGGTGCCGTTCGGTGTGGTCAGCGGACGCGAGGCCCCCGACGGGTCACCGCTCGACGCCTGCCTGATCACCCGGCACCTGCAGTTCTCGCTGCCCTACCGCGCCCTGTTCAGCCAGTCGCTGCGCCCGGACACCTCGACCAGGCTGATCGACGCCCTTGCCGTCCTGCTGGTCCGACTGCACCTCGTCGGCTTCTGGTGGGGCGACGTGTCGCTGTCCAACACCCTGTTCCGCCGAGACGCCGGTGCGTTCGCGGCATACCTCGTCGATGCCGAGACCGGTGAGCTGCACCAGTCGCTGACCTCGGGGCAACGCGACCACGACCTCGAGATCGCCCGCATCAACATCGCCGGCGAGCTGATGGACCTCGAGGCCGGTGGTTTCCTCGAAGCCGGCGTCGACCCCGTCGACACGTCCAACCGCATCGTCACCCGCTACGCCGAGCTGTGGGACGAGCTCACCGGCGTGCAGCGGTTCGAGAGCGGCGACCGGTGGCGCGTCGACGAGCGGATCCGCCGTCTCAACGAGCTGGGCTTCGACGTCGACGAGCTCGCCATCTCCACCGACATCGGTGGCACCACGATCCAGATCCAGCCCAAAGTCGTTGATGCGGGCCACCATTCGCGTCGCCTGCTGCGGCTCACGGGCCTCGACGTCGAGGAGAACCAGGCGCGTCGGCTGCTCAACGACCTGGACTCCTACCGCGCCGGCAGCGACCGCCAGAACGACGACGAGGAGATCGTGGCGCACGACTGGCTGGCCAAGATCTACGAACCCATCACCCGCGCCGTCCCGCGAGACCTGGCCGGCAAGCTCGAGCCCGCCGAGCTGTTCCACGAGGTCCTCGAGCACCGGTGGTACCTCTCGGAACGCGCCGGCCACGACATGCCCATCGAGGACGCGATCCGCGACTACGTGTCGACGGTGCTGCCGAGCAAGCCCGACGAAGCGACCGTGGTGGGCGTCGACACCGTCGAGATGCCGGTCATCGCCATGTTCGACGACACGGGTGACGCTCCCCGACCGACCCCTCGGCGTTAGCCCCCACCGACCCGGCAGCCGGCGCTAGGGTGACCGTCGCGAGCACGACGACGTCGTGCGCTGACTTTGCAGGGGAACCCAGATGAGCGACCAGCCGTACCACCCGTCCGCAGCACAGCCGACCCAGCCACCCGCCTACGGCGCCCCACCCGCCTACGGCGCCCCACCCGCCTACGGCGCACCCGGTGCCTACGGTGCGCCGACGGGGTATGGCGGCCAGCCGGCATACCCCGTCGGCTCACCCTGGGGGCCGCTCGCCGGGTGGGGCACCCGGGTGCTGGCCATGCTCATCGACAGCCTGCTCCAGCTCATCGGCATGGTGCCCTACATCGTCGGGCTCATCCTGTTCGTCGTGGGCGCCCCGGACTCCGGCGGCTACGACGGCACCTACTCGGACTACCAGCCACCGACGGAGGGCAACACCGGCCTGATGGTCGCCGGTGGGGTGCTCGCGCTGGTGGGCTTCGTGCTGATGTTCGGCATCCAGATCTGGAACCGGGCATTCAGGCAGGGCCGGACCGGTCAGAGCGTCGGCAAGAAGGCGATGGGCATCAAGCTCGTCGACGAGCGGACCGGGCAGCCGATCGGCGCCGGGATGTCGTTCGTGCGCGACCTCGCCCACACGCTGGACGGGTTCTTCTACCTCGGCTACCTCTGGCCGTTGTGGGACGACAAGCGGCAGACGTTCGCCGACAAGATCCTCACCACGGTCGTCGTCGAGACGCCGAAGAGCTAGCTGGTCAGGCGGCTGGTCAGGAGCCCTCGCTGAGGGCGGCGACCACGAAGACGAAGAACACCCAGACGATGGCGCCGACGACACCGGCGATCGCCGACCACATCGCGAACTTCTTTGCCTTGGCTGAGGACTCGGCCGCGCCCCTGGCATCGCCCGCCTGCCACTTGCTGTTCACCTGCGCCGCGAAGACGATGGATGCGACGCCGAGCGGCAGGCAGCAGAAGACGGTGGACAGGATGGCCCACACCAGGTAGTTCTGCGGCGGGGCGCCACCCACTCCACCGGGGTGGTAGCCCAGCGCAGGCGGCGGGCGGCGGGGTGCCGTAGTCAGACATGCGGTGTTCCCTTCGGGGTGTGCGGTCGCCGCTCCCCCATGGGCGCGACAGGGCGAAACGCTAGCGGACCGGTCCGGCCGCTGGAGGCTGATCGGCGAGCTTCAGGCAGGAGACAACCAGGTCCAGCCAGGCACGTTGCGCAGCGCCCAGAAGGCGAGCACCAGCGTGAGCAGCCCGTACAGCAGCACGGGAGGGGCGGCCCAGCGTCCGCGGCTGGCCACGCCACAGCCGCCGAGCCCACAGCACCCAGCCGACGGCCAGACCGACCAGGGCGACCACGGTGAGCGGGTTGCGCGCCATTGCCCCAGCCAGGTCACCGTGGGCCAGGTCGTGCAGCGCCCGCAGCGAACCGCACCCAGGGCAGTACAGCCCGGTGACGGCGAGGAACGGGCACGTCGGGTAGTGACCCGGCTGGTTCGGGTCGAGGACCGCGAGCAGCGTGGTCACGGCCAGCCCCCCGGCCACGGCCAGTGCCGGCACGCGCAGCGCCCCGAACCCCCGTGCGACGACGGGTGCTTCGGGGCGCTGCGGTGCCGCGGTGGTCATGACTCCCTCGAGCGCCGAACCTACGAGCTGAGGTTGGGCAGGACGAACGCGAAGTACAGGCCGTTGACGACGATGCCGACGACGGCGGCGATCATCGCGAAGCGCCGCGCCTTGGCGGAGGACTCCTGGGCGCCGGCGACGTCGCCGGAGGCGTACTTGCCGTTGACCTGGGCGGCGAAGACGATCGACGCGATGCCCAGCGGGAGGCAGCAGAAGATCGTGGAGAGGATCGCCCAGACGAGGTAGTTCGGCGGCGGGGTCCCGCCGGCGGTCGGCTGGTTGTAGCCGGGTGCTGAGGGCGGCGGAGGCGGCGGGGTGCCGTAGTCAGACATGCGGTTGGTCCCTTCGAGTTTGCGGGCGCCGCTCCCCCATGGGCGCGACAGGGCGAAACGCTAGCGGATTCGTCCCGATTCGTGGGTCAGATCGCCCGACGTCTCGCGACTTCGTACAACGCGACTCCCGTGGCGATGCCGGCGTTCAGCGACTCGACTGCCGACGACATGGGGATCGACACGATCTGGTCGCAGTTCTCCCTGACCAGCCGCGACAGTCCCTTGCCCTCCGAACCGGTCACGATGACGATCGGTTCGGTGGCCAGCTCGAGGTCGGGTAGCTGCACGTCGCCCTCCATGTCGAGCCCGAGGATGAAGAACCCGGCCTTGCGGTACTCCTCCAGCGCGCGCGTCAGGTTGGCGGCGAGCGCGACCGGCACTCGGGCGGCGGCACCGGCGGACGTCTTCCACGCGCTCGCCGTCATGCCGACCGAGCGGCGCTCGGGCACGACCACGCCGTGGCCGCCGAACGCCGCCACCGACCGGATGATCGCGCCGAGGTTGCGTGGGTCGGTGATCCCGTCCAGCGCAACCACGAGAGGTATGCCGGGTGCCTGCGGATTGATGAAGTCGCTGGGGTGCGCGTACTCGTAGGGTGGGACCTGCAGGGCCAGGCCCTGGTGGACCGCACCGTCGGTGAGCCGGTCCAGCTCGCCGCGCGGGGTCTCCAGGATCGCGATGCCCTTGGCGGTCGCGGTCTTGAGCGCCTCACGGACGCGGTCGTCGGAGTCGATCCGGCCGGCGACGTACATGGTCGTGACCGGGACGTCGGCGCGCAGCGCCTCGACGACCGAGTTGCGACCGGCGACGATCTCGCTGGACGCCTTGCCCCGTCGCGAGCCGCCACGGCTCGCGCTGGGCCGGGCACCCGGCTTCGAGCCGCTGGCTGCCGGCGCGCTTCTCGGCGGCGGTGGCCATCCGGTTGGCCTTGTGCTTGGGACGTTCCTCCGCCTTCGGCGTCGGTCCCCTGCCCTCGAGACCGCGTCGGCGCTGTCCGCCCGAGCCGACCTGCGGGCCCTTCTTCGACGCGCCCTTGCGGATGGCGCCACGTCGCTGGGAGTTGCCAGCCATGGGTGTTCCTCTCAGCTTTCGCGGCGGGAGAGCGACCAGTTCGCTCCCGATGCCGTGTCTTCGATGACGATGCCGGCCGCGCCCAGCTGGTCGCGGATCGCGTCGGCCGTGGCGAAGTCGCGGGCCGCCCGGGCCGCGGCGCGGGCCTCGAGCTGCACCTGCACCAGTACGTCGAGTGCGTCCTGCGCGTCACCGGCTCCGGTGTCGCTGCCGCCGCCCCAGTGCGGGTCGAGCGGGTTGACGCCGAGCAGGTCGGTCATGGCGACGACGGCGGCGAACGCGGTCGCGAGCGCCTTGTCGTCACCGTCGTCGATGGCGGTGTTGCCCGCCCGGACGGTGTCGTGGACCACGGCGAGCGCGCCCGAGACGTTCAGGTCGTCGTCCATCGCCGCGGCATACAGATCGGGCACGGTGCTGTGGTCGGGTGTCGTGGACGTGCCCTCGGGCAGCGCCCGCAGCGCACGGGTGAGGAAACCCTCGATCCGCTCGACGGTTGCCTCGGCCTCGCGCAGCGAGCCCTCGTGGTACTCGATGGTGGAGCGGTAGTGGGCCGCGGTGAGGTAGTAGCGCAGCGCGAGCGGGCGGGCGACCTTGGTGACCTCGGAGACGACCAGGCTGTTGCCGAGCGACTTGCTCATCTTCTCGCCGCCGACGGTGACCCAGGCGTTGTGCAGCCAGTAGGTCGCGAAGCCGAGGCCCGCCGCATGCGACTGGGCCTGCTCGTTCTCGTGGTGCGGGAAGCGCAGGTCGACGCCGCCGCCGTGGATGTCGAAGGCGTCGCCGAGGTACTTGCGCGCCATCGCGGAGCACTCGAGGTGCCAGCCCGGGCGACCGGTGCCGAACGGCGTGGCCCACGACGCGGTGGCCGGCTCGGACTCCTTGCGGCCCTTCCAGAGGGCGAAGTCACGGGGGTCGCGCTTGCCGCGCGGGTCGGCGTCCTCCGCGGCCTCCATGTCGTCGATCTTCTGGTGGGTCAGCGAGCCGTACTCCGGGAAGCTCTTGACGTCGAAGTAGACGTCACCGCTCTCGTCGGTCGCGGCGTAGGCGTGGCCCTTGTCGACGAGGGTCTCCATCAGCTCGACCATCTCGGGGATGTGCCCGGTGGCGCGCGGCTCGTAGGTCGGGGACAGCACCCCGAGGGAGTCGAGAGCGGCCGCCGTGGCGATCTCGTTGCGGTAGGACAGCGCGAACCACTGCTCACCGGCGTCGGCCGACTTCGCGAGGATCTTGTCGTCGATGTCGGTCACGTTGCGCACCAGCGTCACGTCGTAGCCGTGGCGCCCCTCGAGCCACCGGCGGAGCACGTCGAACGCGACGGCGAACCGCACGTGACCGATGTGGGGCGCCCCCTGCGTCGTGAGCCCGCAGATGTAGATCCCCACCCGACCGGGTTCCAGTGGGGTGAAGTCGCGCAGCTCGCGCGCGGCGGTGTCGTACAGGCGAAGACTCACGGGCGCAAGGCTACCTGCGCGACCACCACCCACCGAAACGGCGAACGACGAGCGCGGCGCGACCTACAGTGGGCGGACATCGGCGTGAGGGGACGAACAGATGTGGATGCTCGGAACCTGGGCCAGCCTCATCCCGGGAGTGCTCTACCTGCTGATCGCGGCGGCCGGCATCGTGGCGGTCGTGCGCAGCGGCAGTGGTGAGCCGTGGGCCCGCCTGGCCCTACTCGGCCTCGGCTTGCTGGCGATCGGCCAGCTGTGCAGTGTCGTGCTGAACGGAGTGGTCCTGAGCGACACCTACCCGCCGAACATGGGCATCTACACCGTCATCAGCCTGCTGGGCATGCTGGCGCACTTCGTCGGCTTCGGGCTGCTCGTGGCCTCGGCCCTGTCCGGGCGCGCCGCCCTCAGTGCCCTCGGTCGAGCCAATCCTGAAGGTGCGGCGCCTCCGCCGCGATGACCGTGGCGTCGCCGTGGCCGGTCAGCACCACCGTCTCGTCGGGCAGGGTGAGGAGCCGGTCGCGGATCGACTCGATGATGGTCGGGAAGTCGCTGTAGGACCGCCCCGTCGCACCCGGGCCGCCGTTGAACAACGTGTCACCGGTGAACACCACGTCGAGCGCGGGTGCGTAGAGCGAGCACGAACCGGGCGTGTGGCCGGGCGTGTGGATGACGTGCAGGTCGACGTCGCCGACCCTGATCACCTGGCCGTCGGCGAGGTCGACGTCCGGGGTGACGGGGTACAGCTCGTCCCAGAGCATCCGGTCCGCGGGATGCAGGTATGCCGGGGCGCGCGTTCCGTCGCAGACCTCGGCGACCGCGTTGATGTGGTCGTTGTGGGCGTGCGTGGAGATGACGGCGGTGACCCGGCGCTCGAGGTCGATCGACTTCACGATCTTCCGGCCGTCGTGGGCGGCGTCGATGATGACGCACTCCTTGTCGTCACCCACCACCCAGACGTTGTTGTCGACCTCCCAGCTGCCGCCGTCGAGCTCGAAGGTGCCGGACGTGACGATCCGGTCCACCCGGACGCCACCCGCGGACGGTGCGATCGCCGGCATACCGGCGTCGTTGACCTCGTCGCCCATCAGAGCACCACGACCGAGCGGAGGACCTCGCCGCGTTCCATCTTGTCGAACGCACCCTCGATGGCGTCGAGCCCGATGCGCTCCGACACGAACGCGTCGAGGTCGAACCGCCCCTGCCGGTAGAGGTCGACCAGCATCGGGAAGTCGCGGCTGGGCAGGCAGTCGCCGTACCAGCTGGACTTCAGCGCGCCACCGCGGCCGAAGATCTCGATCATCGGCAGGGTCACCTGCTTGTCGGGCGTCGGGACACCGACGAGGACCACCGTGCCCGCAAGGTCTCGGGCGTAGAACGCCTGCTCGTACGTCTCGGGCCGACCCACCGCCTCCACCACCACGTCGGCGCCGAAGCCGCCCGTCAGCTCGCGGATCCGCTCGACGACGTCCTCGGTCGTGCCGTTGACGGTGTGGGTGGCGCCGAAGGACTTCGCAGTGTCCAGCTTCCGGTCGTCGACGTCGACGGCGATGATCGTGGTCGCACCGGCGATCGAGGCGCCGGCGATGGCGGCATTGCCCACGCCACCGCAGCCGATGACGGCGATCGAGTCGCCGCGACCGATGCCACCGGTGTTGACGGCGGCACCGAACCCGGCCATCACACCGCACCCGAGCAGGCCGACCGCGGCCGCGTCGGCCTCGGCGTCGACCTTGGTGCACTGTCCCGCGGCGACGAGGGTCTTCTCGATGAACGCACCGATGCCCAGCGCCGGGCTCAGCTCGGTGCCGTCCGTGAGGGTCATCTTCTGGGTGGCGTTGTGGGTGTTGAAGCAGTACCAGGGCTTGCCCTTGGCGCAGGCGCGGCACTGGCCGCAGACCGCGCGCCAGTTGAGGATGACGAAGTCGCCGGGCGCGACGTCGGTGACGCCCTCGCCGACCGACTCGACGACACCAGCGGCCTCGTGGCCGAGCAGGAACGGGAACTCGTCGTTGATGCCGCCCTCGCGGTAGTGCAGGTCCGTGTGGCAGACGCCGCAGGAGTGGATCTGGACGACGGCCTCACCCGGACCGGGGTCGGGCACCACGATGTCGACGAGCTCGACGTCGGCCCCCTTGCTGCGGGCGATGACTCCCGTGACGGTCTGCGGCATGCGTTGCTCCTTAGTTGAGGGGCCGGACGAGTGCCGTCGCGATCGCGGCGATGCCCTCGTCCCGACCGGTGAGGCCCAGCCCGTCGGTGGTCGTCCCGCTCAGCGACACCGGAGCCCCCACGCACGCTGTCATGGCTTCCTGGGCCTCCGCGCGGCGGGGCCCGATCTTGGGCCGGTTGCCGATGACCTGCACGGCGACGTTGCCGATCTCGAACCCGGCGGCACGCACGATCCCGGCGGCCTCGCCCAGCAAGGTCAGGCCGGACGCGCCCTCGAGCTCTGGACGGTCGGTCCCGAAGTGCACGCCGAGGTCACCGAGGCCGGCGGCCGAGAACAGTGCGTCGCAGGCTGCATGGCACGCGACGTCCGCGTCGGAGTGGCCGTCGAGCCCACGCTCCCCGGGCCAGTGCAGCCCCGCCAGCCACAGCTCGCGGTCGCCGCCTGTCGCGAAGGCGTGGACGTCGACCCCGACGCCCGTGCGCGGCATACCGGGAAGGTCCATGACCCCATCCAACCATCCGGCCGCGTCCACCCGGCCACCCGAAAACCCGGTGGGCGGTGCCGGCCACGCGCACTAGCGTTGGCGCGCATGACCGGCCCAGCCACAGCCACCCCCACGCCCATGGCCATCCCCGTCCTCGCGGGCACGCTCGTGAGACTTCGCCCGCACACCGTCGGCGACGCGGACGCCGTCTTCGAGCGTGCCGTCGACCCGCTCGCCCGGCGCTTCACCACCGTGCCGCTGGAGTACACCCGCGAGATGGCGGTTGAGTACGTCACCGAGTTCACCGCTCCTTCGGCCGACCAGATCTCGTGGGCGATCGAGCTCGACGGGAGGTATGCCGGGTCGATCGACCTGCGTGTGCTGCCCGTCGACGTCGGGGCCGGGTCCGTGGGGTACGCGACGCACCAGGACTTCCGCGGCCGCGGGGTGATGTCGCAGGCGGTGCGGCTCGTCGTCGCCCACGCGTTCGACACCCTCGGGTGGCAGACCGTCCGCTGGGAGGCCCACCATGGCAACTGGGGCAGCGCGAAGGCGGTCTGGCGGGCCGGCTTCCCGGTGCCCACCTTCGTCCCCGACCTGCTGGTCGAGCGCGGCCGGCTCGTCGACGGGTGGATCAGCACGCTCCATGCCCCTGCGCCCACCGAGCCCGTCGTGGAATGGGACCAGGTCGTCGCGGCCCTCAGCTAGGCGAGGTGGCGGTCGGCGTGGGCCAGGTCGTCGGCGGTCGTGATCTTGAAGGCCAGCGGGTCGCCGTCGACGACCCGTACGTGACCGCCCATCCGCTCGACCAGCGCCGCGTCGTCGGTCGCCTGCTCGCCGGAGGCGTGGGCGTGCACGAGCACCTCGCGCAGGAAGGCCTGCGGTGTCTGGATCGCGCGCAACGTGGCGCGGTCAGGGGTCGCGGTGACCCGGCCGGCCGCGTCGACCACCTTGACGGTGTCCGCGACGGGTATGCCGGGCACGACAGCAGGGTGGCCCGACCTGACCTCGTGCACCAGGCGGGAGAACAGGCTCGGCGGGGCGAGCGCACGGGCGGCGTCGTGGACCAGCACGATGCCGTCCCCGGGTCGCAGCGCCGCGAGGCCAGCGGCAACGGAGTCGGTGCGCTCAGCGCCACCGGCGACCACGTCCACGTCGTCGGGGCGGCTGCTCCGGGACGCGATCGCGCCCGCCTCCCTGAGATGGGAGACGGGCGCGACCACGACTACGTGTGAAACCTCCGGCGCCGCCATGGCGCGCTGGATGGCGTGCTCGAGCAACGGCATACCCGCCAGGACCACGAAGGCCTTGGGCTGGGCGGCGCCGAGCCGAGTGCCTTGCCCTCCAGCGACGAGGACGACGGCAACGCTCAGGAGGCGAGCACCTCGTCGAGGATGGCCTCGGCCTTGTCCTCGTTCGTCTTCTCAGCGAGCGCGAGCTCGGAGACGAGGATCTGACGAGCCTTGGCGAGCATGCGCTTCTCGCCGGCCGACAGGCCACGGTCCTTGTCCCGACGCCACAGGTCGCGGACGACCTCGGCCACCTTGATGACGTCGCCGGAGGCGAGCTTCTCGAGGTTGGCCTTGTAGCGGCGCGACCAGTTGGTCGGCTCCTCGGTGTGGGGGGCGCGAAGGACGGCGAAGACCTTGTCCAGGCCCTCCTGTCCGACAACGTCCCGAACGCCGATGTCCTCGCAGTTGTCTGCAGGAACCTCGATCGTCAGGTCGCCCTGGGCCACCTTGAGCTTGAGGTAGATCTTCTCCTCGCCCTTGATCGTGCGGGTATTGATTTCTTCGATGAGTGCAGCCCCGTGGTGGGGGTACACGACCGTCTCGCCGACCTTGAAAACCATGTGCTGTTTTCCCCTTTCGCGACCCTCAGAATATCACGCCACGCCGACGTCACGAAAGCCGGGAAGATTGCGTTTGCGCAGGTCAGGGGCATGCAAAGGCCTTGCAGGGCAACGATTTCGGTCTTGACAGAATGGCTACTTCCGTGCAACGCGCACGGGTGCACACTCCCGGGCACACGGCTGGCAGGTGGCCGCTAGGCTGTCCCCGTGATCCGCCGAACCCCGCTGGCCCCGCGTTCCGGAGGCCGTTCCACCCGTCCGCGACCGTCCCTGCGACGCATTCTGCCGGTGGCCGTGGCCGGTGCCGCCCTCGCGCTGTCGGCCTGCCAGACGCAGTCACCGATCCAGACGGACGTCACCTACGTCCCCGCCGACGGTGTGCCCGTCGACCTCGGCGCCGTCCAGCTGCGCGACCTCGTGGTCGTCAGCGGTGGCAAGGACAAGGCCGGCGTGCTGTCCGCGTCGGTCAGCAACACCAGCGGTGAGGCGCAGCGGATCGCGTTCGCGCTCCCGGAGGCCCAGCCGGTGTTTGCCGAGGCTCCTGCCTACTCCGAACGTCGCCTGTCGGGCGCCACCCAGGTCCAGCTCCCGGCCGTCCCCGTCAACGCGGGCGACGTCGTCACCCTGAGCGTGCAGTCGCAGAACGAACCTGCCGTCCTGGTGGTCGTGCCGGTGCTGTCGGCCAGTGGCTACTACGCGACCCTCGCACCGACCGCTCCTCCGGTGACGAGCACCCCGACGGCCACGGCGACCGCCACCCCCTGATCCGCGAGCGTCAGTCGGTCTCGAACTTGTAGCCCAGTCCGCGCACGGTCACGATGTGCCGCGGGTCGGCCGGGTCGGGTTCGATCTTGGCGCGGAGCCGCTTCACGTGGACGTCGAGCGTCTTGGTGTCGCCGACGTAGTCGCTGCCCCAGACCCGGTCGATGAGCTGCATCCGGGTGAGCACCCGCCCGGTGTTCCGCAGCAGCATCTCGAGCAGCTCGAACTCCTTGAGCGGCAGCTGGGTCGGCTCCCCCGAGACGGTGACGATGTGGCGCTCGACGTCCATCCGCACCGGACCGGCCTCGATCGTCGCGGGCAGCAGGTCCTCGGGCTCGGCCAGCCTGCGCAGGACCGCCTTGATCCGGGCCAGCAGCTCGCGCGACGAGTACGGCTTGGTCACGTAGTCGTCGGCGCCGATCTCGAGGCCCACGACCTTGTCGATCTCGCTGTCCTTGGCGGTGAGCATGATGACGGGGACGTTCGAGCGCGACCGGATCGCGCGGCATACCTCGGTGCCTGACAGGCCGGGGAGCATGAGGTCGAGGAGCACGAGGTCGGCACCCGACCGGTCGAAGTCCTCGAGTGCATCGGGTCCGGTCTCGGCGACCGCGACCTCGTAGCCCTCCTTGCGGAGCAGGTAGGACAGGGGGTCCGAGAACGAGATCTCGTCCTCGACGACCAGGATGCGAGTCATGCCTGTGGTGCTCCTTGCTCGGTGGACGGTGGGTATGCCGGGTGGTCTGGGTGTGCGGGCTGTCCGCCGGTGCGGTCGGCCGCGGCGGGGAGGCGGATCGTGAACGTCGACCCGCGGCCTTCTTCGCTCCACACGTCGACGTCGCCGCCGTGGTTGGCGCAGATGTGCTTGACGATGGCCAGGCCGAGGCCCGTTCCGCCGGTGGCGCGCGACCGCGCGTCGTCGACGCGGTAGAAGCGTTCGAAGATGCGCCCCTGCTCGGCTGCCGGGATGCCCTGGCCCTGGTCGGTCACCGTGATCTCGACCATCTCGCCCACCAGGCGGCCGCCCACAGCGACCCGCGTGCCGGCTTCGGAGTAGGCGACGGCGTTGCCGATGAGGTTGCGCACGGCGGTGACGAGCAGGTCCTCGTCACCGAAGACCTTGAGGTCCGGCGCACAGGCTTCGGCGATCTCGATCTGCTTCGCATCGGCGCCGACCCGGGAGTAGTCGATGGCCTCGTGAACCGCGGCCGTCACGTCGACCAAGCGTGGTTCGTGCAGCGTGTCGGCGACCTGCAGCCGGGACAGGTCGACGATCTCCTTGACCAGCTGGGCCAGCCGGTGGCTCTCCACCTGCATCCGCGCTGCGAACCGCTCGACTGCCTCCGGGTCGTCCTTGGCGTCCTGGATCGCCTCGGCGAGGAGGCCGAGTCCACCGACGGGGGTCTTCAGCTCATGGCTGACGTTGGCCACGAAGTCGCGGCGGACCTCCTCGACCCGGCGGGCCTGGGTGTGGTCCTCCACGAGCAGCAGGACGTGGCTGCTGCCCAAGGGGGCCACCCGGGCCTGCATGATCGAGCGACCCTGGCCGAGCGGCCCGCGGGACAGCTCCAGCTGTGACTCGCGGATGACGCCGTCGCGACGCACCTGTCTGGCGAGGTGGCGGAGCTCGCGGTGGACCAGCTCCTTGCCCCTGACCAGGCCGTAGGCGGTCGCGGACGGCGAGTTGTTGATCACCTCGTCGGCAGAGTCGACGACGATCGCGCTGGACCGCAGCACCGCCAGGACGTCGGCGACGCCCGCCGGGAGCGGCGTGACCGGCACGGTCGGCGGCATACTGGTCTGTTGGCGCTCGGAGTAGCGCACGGCGACCACCGCCAGGGCGCCGGTCAGCAACCCGGCGAACCCGGCCAGGACAGCAGCACTGGTCGCATCCACACCATCAATGTACGGTGCGCCGAACACCGTTCTGGGCACGAAACCGCGGGTCAGCGCACGGCTGTACCCAGATGTTCACCTGAGGTCACCCGATCGTTCACTGCCCCGTGGGAGCCTCGGCTCGCACGCACCACCGCACCCATCCGTGCTCACACCCTAGGGAAGCAATGCGCAACGCCTTTCACGAGGACCTGGACACCATCTCCGACCAGCTGGTCGAGATGACGCGTCTGGCCGGGTCCGCCATGTCCCGGGCCACCACGGCCCTGCTCGACGCCGACATCCAGCTGGCCGAGTCGGTGATCGAGGCCGACAAGGAGCTGGATCGCATGCGCGAGGGCCTCGACGCGCTCTCGATCGACCTGCTGGCCCGCCAGCAGCCGGTCGCCACCGACCTGCGCATGGTGGTCACCAGCATGCGGATGAGCGCCGACCTCGAGCGGATGGGCGACCTCGCCCGCCACGTCGCCAAGGTCGCCCGGCTGCGCTACCCCGAGTCTGCGGTGCCGGCCGACATCCGCGCCACGGTGCTTCAGATGGGCCAGGTGGCCGAGCGCATCGTCGCCAAGTGCGGGCAGGTCATCGCGGCCAAGGACGTCGAGGACGCCAAGACCCTCGAACGCGACGACGACGCCATGGACGAGCTGCACCGCATCCTGTTCAGCCACCTCATCGACGGGACGTGGAAGCACGGCACCGAGGCGGCCGTCGACATGACCCTCGTGGGTCGCTACTACGAGCGGTTCGCCGACCACGCGGTCTCGGTGGCGCACCGCGTCGTCTACCTGGTCACCGGCGAATGGGATGTCGCCGAGGACCACGAGGAGCAGGAGGACCGCGCCACCGGGCTGCGGTGACCCCTGCTCCACCGAGGGGCCCGGTATGCCGTGGGGGCGGCACACCGGGCCCCTCCACGTTCCTGCAGCGCGGTCGACGGCAGAAAGTCGAGGAAGCCTTTCAACCTCGGGCACACTGACCCGCGTCTACCGGTCATGAGCACCGCCACTGCCGTCGGGGGGAGGGTCGCCGTGGAGGCCACGGAGGAGGAGTTCGCCCGCTTCGTCCAGGCGCGCTGGGGCCAGCTGGTCCGCACGGCCTACCTGCTGACCGGAGACAGGGGACGCGCCGAGGACCTCGTGCAGCAGGTGCTGGTGAAGGTGCACCGGCGCTGGACGCACATCGCATCCGTTGAGTCCCCCTACGCGTACACCCGGGCGGCACTGGCCAACGAGTCCGCGTCGTGGTGGCGCCGCCGGCGCGTGGCGGAGACCCTCGGCGACGTCCCGCTGCACGCGGATCGCGCGCCCGGGGATGCGTATGCCGCATACGACACCCGCGACGAGATCGCCCGTGCGGTGCTCGCGTTGCCACCACGGATGCGGGCGGTCGTGGTGCTGCGGTACTTCGACGACCTGTCCGAGGCCGACACTGCGGCGGCACTGGGCATGTCCGCCGGATCGGCGAAGAGCCAGGCCTCCCGGGGGTTGGAGCGACTCCGGTCGGTCCTGCAGCCCATCCCGGAGCCAGACACGAACGGCAGCGGCGAGAGGAGCCTGACATGAGCATCGAGAGCCAGTTGCGTGCGGCGCTGTCGGCTCGCGCCGACGTGATGGGGGGGTCGGTCGGCGACCCCTACGAGCGGGTCAGCGGCGCCATCGCGGTGAGCCGGCGTCGGCGTCGTACCGCCGTCATCGCCGGCGTCGCCGCCGTGGGCGTCATCGCCGTCGCCGTCCCTGCCCTCTCGGGCGGGCTTGGGCGTGGAGCCACCACCCCCGCCAAGACGACGAAACTCATCCTGCCCGGTCCGAACGACCCGGCCTGGTCCACGGTGGCCACCTGGCCGACCCGCGGTTCGCTGGCCACTGACACCACGTTCCTGGCGCAGTTCCGGGAGGCATCCCTCGACCTCGCGCAGGTGGTCTACGCGGGGGACGTGGGCGACGACCGCGTGGTCGTCACCGTCAGACCGTCCGAGGTCGGAGCGACCGACCTCCTGACCGTTCACAGCGGCGACCGTGGCACTCCCGCCGCGGCGCTCACCTCGCATGGCAAGTTCGAGGGCGACCTGGGCCGGGCGCTGCTCGTCCGCGAGGACCCGTCGGCGAAGGGCTGGCTCCTCGTGCTCGCCCCACCCCAGCTCCGCGGCGCCGACATCTCGCGCACGGCCACGATCCACACCGACGGCACGGTCTCGCGCAGGTGGACCACCTCGGCACTGCGCGACGGCATCGGTGTGGTCACCCTCGTCGACGCGCCGGCGGCGCTGACCCGGGTCCGGGTCGCCGGCTACGACGGACCCGCGCAGCTGACGGCCAGGACCACGCCCCCGGATCCCGACGAGGACGGGTTCTGCGGCAACTGCACCGGCCAGGACTTCCTGGACCACGCCGTCGGTGGCACGAGCACCGACGTGGCGCTGGCCATGGGACTGCGGGTGGCCGACGTGCAGACGTCGACCTTCTACACCGGCCCCGTCGACCCTGGACTCGTTGCGGCCCTCGGGTTCGAGGGTGCTCGTGGCGGTGTGGACAGGCGCCTCTACGTGGGTCTGACCAGACTGCCCGGCGGGCAGGTGCTGCGCACGGTCGTCCTGGGGGTCGTGGACAAGGAAGGCACGTGGGTGTCGACCAAGCTGGAGGACGGTGTCCCCATCGCCGCGGCCACCGCGGAGCAGCAGCCGGTCACCGTGTCCGCACAGGCCGCCGCCGGCCTCTCCACCAGCTACCAGGTGTTCGCGCCAGGGGCCTCCAGCGTGCGGCTGGTGGGCGATGTGACTGCCTTCGGGCAGACCCCCAAGACGCGACTGGTCGACGGCAGCGCCTCCTTCACCCTCGCCGAGACCGGGGTGGGCGAGCACAGACGGGTGGAGACCTTTGACGCGTCCGGCGCCCTCACCGGGACCTGGCCCCTGGAGCTGCCGAACCGCGACGACCCCTTCGACGTGATGCCCTAGCGCCCCTGGTTGGCGACGGCAGCGGCGGCCTCGGCTGCAGCCTCCGGGTCGAGGTACTGCGCCGGCTCGGTGGGCATGAAGTCGTCACCGAGGGTGTAGACGAGCGGCTGGCCGGTGGGGATGTTGAGCGCAGCGATGTCCTCGTCGCTGATCCCGTCAAGGTGCTTGACGAGTCCGCGAAGGCTGTTGCCGTGGGCGGTGATGAGCACCGTCTCGCCGGCGCGCAGGTCGTCCTGGATCGGGCCCTCCCAGTAGGGCATGAACCGCTCGATGACGTCCTTGAGGCACTCGGTGCGCGGCACCGCGATGCCTGCGTAGCGCGGATCGCCGGTCTGGTCGTACTCGCTGCCGAGCTCGATCGGCGGCGGTGGGGTGTCGAACGAGCGACGCCACAGCATGAACTGCTCGTCGCCGTACTTGTCCCGGGTCGCCGCCTTGTCGAGACCCTGCAGCGCGCCGTAATGGCGTTCGTTGAGCCGCCAGTCGCGCCGAACCGGGATCCAGTGGCGGTCCGCAGCGTCGAGGGCCAGGTTGGCCGTCGTGATCGCGCGACGCAGCACCGACGTGTGCACGACGGTCGGCAGAACTCCCTTGTCCTTCAACAGCTTTCCGCCGTTGACGGCTTCTTCGCGGCCCTGGTCGTTGAGGTCGACGTCGACCCAGCCGGTGAAGAGGTTCTTGGCGTTCCAGTCGGAGTGCCCGTGGCGCAGCAGGATCAGCGTGTATGCCATGCCGTCAGCCTAGCGACGTCCCACCACCTCTGAACCGGTCCACCTCCTCGTCCTCGTCGGCAGCGTCGCGGGCTGCGCCGCTGACCCTGCGGGAGTCACGGTTCAGCTCCTTCCACGACCCGAGGAGCACGGCCAGGGCAACGAGGGGGTAGGTGAACGTCGTGGGGCGAAAGCCCACGAACGGGCCAAGCACCACCATGGCCGCCACCCCGGCGGCGAAGGCAAGCGCCGCGAAGGCCATGCCGCGACGGTCACTGGGTGGACCGTTCCTGCGCCAGAGCCACCACAGCGCCAGCGACGGCGCGACTCCGATCGCGAACAGCAGGAGCGCGACGATCACCAGTGACCTGCCCAACATCGACCAGGCTGCGGAGCGTAGCAACGGTCGCGGGTGGGATCAGCCGGTTAGCTCGGGGACGGGGTCGCCGTCGCGCTGCAGGATCGAGCGGAACGCCTCGAGGTTGCGCAGCGACTCCCCTCGCGACACCCGCCAGTCCCACTCCTTCTGCATGCTGGTCAGGAACCCGATCGCCAGCAGCTCGTTGAAGTGCGCGTCCGCGGCCTCCAGCACCACCCCGAGGATCTGGTCGAGGTATGCCGCGTCGACGCCGCTCGCAGGCACGCGTCCGGTCACGTAGACGTCGCCCGCCTTGTCGACCGAGTAGGCGAGCCCTGGAAGTCGCAGGTTCTTGCGCAGCAGGTAGCGGTAGAACCGCTCGTGGTTCTCGTCCGGGTTGCGGATGACGAAGGCCGACACTGACAGGGCGTCCTGGCCGGCCATCAGCGACACCACCGTCTTGAGCTTCTTCTCGCCCGGCAGGGTGAGCACGAGCTCACCGTCGCGAGCACCGGGCTCCCACTCGATCCCGGCGTCGGCGAGGAACCCCTCGATGCTGGTGGTCAGCCCCGCCGGGGTCGCCGCGCTCACGGCACGACCGCCGCGGGAACCCCGGCGGCCAGCGACCCGTTCGGGGACGGACCGTCCTTGGAGTAGGCCTTGGCCCGGCACGCCTCGACATAGACCTCGTAGAGCCGCTCGGTCGTGCGGTCCCACCCGAACAGCGCTGCATGCTCGACGGCCCGGCGACTCAGCTTCTCCCGCTGTTCCGGGTCGAGCAGCAGGGACTCGATCGCGAGCGACCAGACGTGGGGGTCGTGGCCGTCGACAAGCAGACCGGCATCTCCGACCGCGGTCGGCAGGCCGCCGACGTCGGCAGCCACGACGGGCGTCCCACACGCCTGCGCCTCGACGGCGACGAGCCCGAACGACTCCGAGTGCGAAGGCACCGCCACGAGGTCCGCCGCGCGGTACCAGTCGGCCAGCTCGGCCCGCGGCACCGGCGGGACGAACCGCACCTGGGCGCTGATGCCGAGTCCCTCGGCCAGCTCCTCCAGGCCTCGAGGATGAGCGAGGCCAGATCCGGACGGCCCTCCGAGCACGGCCACGACGAGCTCCCCGGCCCAGTGCGGATGCCGCGCCAGCAGCTCGGCGGCCGCCTTGATGAGCACCTCGGGCGCCTTGAGCGGCTGGATGCGCCCCACGAAGAGCAGCACCTTGGCGTCCTGGGGCAGCCCCACGGCAGCCCGCGCCGCGCGGACGTCACCCGGCGAGAAGAGCGACAGATCCACCCCCGGAGGCACGACGACCACCTTGTCGGGGTCCGCGGCATACAGGTCGATCAGCTCGTGGCGCTCGCCCAGGGTGTTGGCGATGAGGCGGTCCGCCGCCTCCACCACCTGGACCTCACCGATCTCCCGGCCGGCGGGCTCGGGGGTGTCACCCTCGGCGAGGTGGAGGTTCTTGACCCTCGCCATCGTGTGCATGGTGTGCACGAGGGGCACCTGCCACCGGTCGGCGGCGAGCCACCCGACCTGGCCGGACAGCCAGTAGTGCGAGTGAACCAGGCTGTAGTGGCCCTCGGCCTCGTGTGCTCCGGTCCGCATCACCCCGGCGGCGAAGGCGCAGAGCTGGCCCGGCAGGTCGTCCTTGCCGAGCCCTTCGTAGGGGCCGGCGGTGACGTGGCGGACGATGACGCCCGGCTCCATCTCGACCGTGGGCGGCAGGTCGGCCGTCGTGGTGCGGGTGAAGATCTCGACCTCGACGCCGCGCTTGGCCAGCTGGTGGGCGACCTCGACGACGTAGACGTTCATGCCACCTGCGTCACCGGTCCCTGGCTGCTCCAGCGGGGAGGTGTGCACGCTCAACATCGCGACGCGGTCGATGCGTTCGCAGCAGCCCATGCTTCGAGTCTGCCACGCAGGCCACCGGGCCCACGACGGGGTGCTCAGGCGGGCGCGATGGGGGGCCCCGGTTCAGGACGGGCCTGGGACGACACGGTCAACGAGCAGGAGTCGGACCAGACGTGGATGTCGGTGCGACCCTGCGTCCGGATGTCCACGCCGCGGGCCACCCGCTGCGGCCCCACCCCGATGTCGGTGCCGAGGAGCGTCGAGAAGGCAGCCCTGCCCTCGACCGATCCAGGGTTCACCCAGGCTGCGGAGTTGCGGAGGTTGACGGCGGGGAGGGCGGGGCGGATGCCGACGGTGAGGGGTTCGCGGTTGAGGTGCCAGACCACTCCGTCGGCGCCGATCACCGAGGCACCGAGCCGGACCACGCCGCCGGCCGACTCGACGCGCACGGTGAGTGGCAGTGACCTCTTCCCGTCCTGGGCGGTGCCGAAGTACGTGGCCCGCCCCGGCAGGAACACCAGCTCGGTGATCGTCACGTTGTCGTAGCTGGCGGTGACCTTCTCCTGGGTCCTCCCGTCCGCATCGGTGGTCGCGCTCCCCTCCACCGCCGACAGCATCGAACCCCCGATCACGGTCTGCAGGAGCATGTGGTTGTCGCGCCTGATCCGCAGCCCGTCCGAGTAGAGGGAGACGTTCACCCCTCCACCCAGGGTCGCCACCCCCTTGGCTCCGGGATCGACCTTCAGCAGACCCGGCGACACGTCGACGAAGCCGTCGCCCTGCCCCAGCCACCCGGGCACGTTCGTGACGAGTCCCAGCAGGGCGAGCGCGCCCAGCGAGGCAACCAGCGCGACCATGCTGCGACTGACGTTCCGTTCCCGCCATCGCATCTGCCTGAGCCATCGCACCTGCCCAGAGTAGGCGGCGGCGCCGCGTAGGCTGCGCGCGTGGCTGTGCAGCGACCGGTGGGCACCATCACCCGCGGCACCACCAACCCCAACCGGCTCCGTCGCGTCGACCGCTGGCTGGCCGGCCCCCAGGCGTGGCGCCTGCGGCGGCCCGAGGGTATGCCGGTCGTGGTCGACCTCGGGTACGGCGCCTCCCCGGTGACGGCCGTCGAGCTGCACGACCGCCTGCGGCGAGTCCGACCCGACGTCCAGGTCGTGGGGATCGAGATCGAGCCCGAGCGCGTGCTGTTGGGCAAATCCCTTGAGCGGGAAGGCCTTTCGTTCCGACTAGGTGGTTTCGAGGTACCGCTCGAGCGCGGGCGCCAGGCCACCGTCGTGCGCGCCTTCAACGTGCTCCGCCAGTACGACGAGTCGGAGGTCGACCAGGCCTGGCGGGTCGTCCAGGACCGGTTGACCCCCGATGGGCTGCTCGTCGACGGCACCTGCGACGAGCTCGGTCGGCGCAGCGCGTGGATCGCCGTCGAGCGCGCCGGCCCGGTGTCGCTCAGCCTCTCGTGGCGGCTTCGAGGGCTGGACCGCCCATCCGACATCGCCGAACGGCTGCCCAAGTCGCTCATCCACCGCAACGTCGAGGGCGAACCCGTCCACGCCTGGCTGCAGGCGTTGGACAGGGCGTGGGCACACGCGGCCCAGCACGCCAGCTTCGGTGTCCGGCAACGCTTCCTGGCGGCGGTCGACACCGTCCGCGACGATGGGTGGCCGGTGCTGGACGGGCCGTCCCGCTGGCGCCTCGGCGAGGTCACCGTCGACTGGGCCGCCGTCGCGCCCACCAGCGCTCAGCGGGCGTAGTCGTCCTGGAGGCGGACGATGTCGGCCTCGTCGAAGTCGCCGTAGGCGATCTCGAGCAGCCGGCCGGGCTGGTCGCCCTTGTTGGCCATCCGGTGGACCGCATGGCACGGCACCCAGACCGCCTCGCCCGGCGCTGCCGTCCAGGTGCGG
The DNA here is from genome assembly GCA_963740865.1 of uncultured Actinomycetota bacterium. Classification (GTDB taxonomy): domain Bacteria; phylum Actinomycetota; class Actinomycetes; order Actinomycetales; family Dermatophilaceae; genus Pedococcus. The sequence continues at coordinate 29,518 of CAVUGH010000002.1, read as the reverse complement.
TCGCCGACGGTCACCTCGATCGGCACGTCGAGGACCTGCCAGAACTCGCCCCGGTGGTCGTGGGTCTGCAGCGAGAGCCGGTGTCCGGGGTCGACGGTGATGATCTTGACGGTCACGCGCTCGTTGGAGACGAACTGCTGGAAGTTCCCCCAGGGCCGGTGCACCGTGAAGATGCCGTCACGCGGGTCGGGCAGCTCCGACACGTCCGTGCTGTGGTCCACCTCTGCAGCCTGCTCCCCGGTCACTGCTTGCTCCCCGCTCACGGTCTGGTCCCCCGTCACCACGGTCCGTACGGTCCCATGTGCTGGGAGCCGCCGCCACCCCGACCGCTCACCTGGCGCAGGGCGGGACGCACGTCGGCTAGATAGACACCCGCGGCGACGACGGCCAGCAGGCCGAAGATGTTCAGCGGGTTGAGCAGCGACACGAAGCCGATGGCCGTGGCGACCGAGAGCACGATCACCCAGAACTGCTTGGTGCGCTTGCTTGCGGCGACAAAGGCGTCAGGACGATGCCGCACCGCGTCCACCAGGGCGAAAACCTGCATGACGAAGGCGAGGCCGCCGAGCACCATCAGGACGAGCCCCTGAGCTCCGTTCAGGTTGAACATGCAGACAGCCTAAGGGTCAGACGTCGACCACCAGGGTGACCGGACCGTCATTGACGAGGGTGACCTCCATCATGGCTCCGAACGTGCCCGTGGCGACCTCCACACCTCGAGCACGCAGGGCCTCGACAACCGCATCCACCAGCGGCTCCGCAACCGGTCCGGGCGCCGCGTTGTTCCACGACGGACGCCGACCCTTGCGCGTGTCGGCGTAGAGCGTGAACTGGCTGACGACCAGCACCGGCGCTCCCTCGTCGAGGACCGAACGCTCGTCGCGCAGGATCCGCAGCTCGCTGATCTTGCGGGTCATCGCCTCGACCTGGTCCGGGCCGTCGCCGTGCGTCACCCCGACGAGGGCCACGAGCCCCGGGCGGTCGATGGCCCCGACGACCTCGCCGTCGACCACGACGGACGCGCTGTTCACCCGCTGCAGGACGGCACGCACGTCGGCTCAGAGGTTGACGGCGACGATGGCCCCGACGACCTCGCCGTGCCCGAGCACGGGAGAGTTCTCGAGCTGGGCAAGGGCCGGCGACTCGACACCGATCCGGCGCAGCGCGGCCGCGAGGATCACCGGCTTGGCCCGCGGGTAGCCGTCAGCGACCTTGACGGCGACGCCGCGCCCGTCGGCCAGCCCGACGGCATACACGGACTCGGCGCCGTCCTTGGCGATCAGGCCGGGCGTGGACTCGATGAGGGCGGTGACGTCCCGGCCGGTGCCCCCGAGGTATGCCGGGTTGGCCCGGATCGCGTCGGCCACCTCGGCCTCGTGCGTGCCGGGCTCCGCGGCGGCCATCCGGCCGAAGGCGCGGGCGAGGCCGGCCAGCGTCACCGCCATGACGGGTGCACCACAGCCGTCGACCGCGACGGCGGTGATCTCGTCACCGGTCAGCTCGGCCAGGGTCATCGAGATCGCCTGCTGGAGGGGATGGTTCGGGTCGCGGTAGGTCGCGGTGTCCCAGCCGTTGACGACACAGGTGGCCAGCATCGCCGCGTGCTTGCCCGAACAGTTCTGCGTGATCGGCAGCTTGCCCCCACCCGAGCGGAGCACCGCCTCGCGGGCCTCCTCGTTGACGGGGTAGTCCGGCGTGTTCTGGAGGGCACCCTCGGTCAGCCCCGCCGACGCGAGCATCTCGCGGACCGCGGCCAGGTGGAAGTCCTCACCCGAGTGGCTGGCCGAGGCGAGCGCCAGGTGAGCCCCCGGCATACGCAGCCCCGCCCGGACCATCGCGAGGGTCTGGACCGGCTTGTTGGACGACCTCGGGAAGATCGGGTCGTCGACGGCGCCGAGCGCCAGCAGGTGGCTGCCGTCGGGTGCGGTCGCGACCACGGAGGCGCGGTGCGCGGACTCGACGAAACCTCCCCGCACGTAGTGCGCGAGGACCGGTGCGTCGTCGAGGGCGGGCGGGGTGTCGGTATGCGGCATGCTCACCCGCCGAGCCTAGCCACCACCGATCCGTGGACGACGCCGGCAACTGATCTGCCAGCGACGACGGCAACGCAAACGGCCCCCACCCGGATCACGGGAGAGGGCCGATTGGCTGGGGGGGTTGGTCAGGCGCCGACCTTCGAAGCGGCAGCGGTGCTGGCCTTCTTGGTGGCGGTGGCCGTCTTCTTCGCGCTGGTGGTCGCGCCCTTCGCGGCGGACTTGCTCGCGGCAGCCGACTTCTTGGTGGTGGTCGCGGTGCGCTTGGCGGCGGTGCGGGTGGCGGTCGCGGACTGCTTCACCGCGGTGGTGGCCTCAACGGCCTCCTCGACGACGGAGTCGGCGATGACGTCAGCGGCCACGGCGGCCTGCTTGCGACCGGTGGTCAGCGTGGCCTTGGCCGAGCGCTGGATGTCGGTGGCGGACTTGCGGACCGTGGTGACGGCACCCTTGCCCAGGGAGAAGGTGGCCTCGGCCTGCGCGAGCAGGTCCTTGGTCGACTTCTGGGTGCGAACGCGCTTGACCAGCTTCTCGCCACGGGCCGCGACGGTCTCGTAGGTCTCCTGCGCCTTGCCGGCGATCTCGAGGCCGCGGTTGAGGGCCAGGGCCGGAAGCTCCTGGGCCTGCTCGGCAGCCTCGGTCACGCGGGCCTGGGCCTTGGACTGCAGGGTGGCCGGGTCGAGGTCGATCCGGACGGCGGTGGCCTTGAGGCGGGCGTCGCGGACCTTCTCGACGGCGAGGTCGGTCAGGCCGACGACGGCGAACACGGGGGTGGTGTCGGTGACGGTCTTGCGGATGTCGGCAACGAGTGCCATGTCAGGCTCCTTGGTTACGAGGGGTGGTGCTACGGGACTTGGTGGTGATGGTCGTGCTGCTGGTTTTGGTGCTGCTGGACGATCGCCTGCGGGCCGGCTTGGCGCTCGACGCCGACGAACGAGTCGTAGATGTCGAGCAGGGCGGCCTTCTGGCGGTCGGTGAGCTGCGGGTCGGCGCCGATGACGGCCCTGGTGTCGAGCGGAGCACCGTGCGTCGCCGGGGCGTCGCCGTGGCGCTCGTCGAGGATCCCGGCCCGCACGTAGAGCGACTCCGCTGAGACCTCGAGGCCCTTGGCGAGCTGCTGGAGGATCTCGGCGCTGGGCTTCTTCAGGCCCCGCTCGATCTGCGACAGGTAGGGGTTGGACACACCGGCGAGCTCGGAGAGCTGGCGCAGCGAGAGCCGGGCGGACTGACGCTGCTCGCGCAGGTAGTCACCCAGGTTGTTGGCGCTCAGCGGCCCCAACGGAATTCGGCTCATGCCCCCAGTCTGCTTGCTCTAGTTAGCAGAATGCAAACTCAAGGCAGCGTGAGGGTGGTCACACGGCATCCATTCGCCCCTGAAGGGCAGGGGGATGTGGGGCCTGGCTGGGTCAGCCGCGGTCCTTCACGCCGAGCATCAGGCGGGCGTCCGCAGTGGACAGGGCCGGGCGCTGCATCACCTCGGCGAGGTGCGCCACCCGCTGCACGAGCTGGGAGTTGTGCTCGACGGGTATGCCGCGGGCGAAGACCACGTTGTCCTCCATGCCCACCCGGAGGTGTCCGCCTGCCGACAGCGCGGCTGCTGCCACGGGCAGGTGGCTGCGGCCGATCCCGGTCGCCGACCAGGACGTGACCTCGGGCGGCAGCATCGCAACCCCGGCGAGCAGCGCAGCGGGCGTCCCCGGCATACCTCCCGGCACCCCGGTCACGAAGTCGACGTGCACTTTGCCGCCGAAGGGCAGGCCGTGCGTGTCGATGAGGCGGGCCAGCGACGTGACGTGACCCAGGTCGAACAGCTCGAACTCGGGCACCACCTCGCGCTCCTGGGCCTGCACGTAGAGGTCCGACATGAAGCCGTAGGGGTTGAGGAAGACATCGTCGCCGAAGTTGGTGGTGCCGCACGTGAGCGAGCAGGAGTCGGGCTCGGCGTCCAGGACGGTGAGCCGCTGGTCGAGGGGATCGTGCACGCTGCCGCCCGTCGACAGCTGGATGACCAGCGACGTCTGCTCGCGCAGGGCGTCCACGGCGGCCTTGAGGTAGCCCTGGTCCAGCGTCGGCCGGTGCTCGCCGTCCCGGATGTGCAGGTGGATCATCGAGGCACCTGCGGCCTCGCAGGCGACAGCGGTCTCGACGAGCTCGTCCAGCGTCGTCGGCAGCTGGGGGAAGTCCGCCTTGGCCAGCTCCGCGCCGGTGGGCGCGACGGTGATGAGGGTGCCCGTCGTGACGGAGCCTTTCGAGAGAGCCATGGCCGACATCATGGCAGCCCCGCCGCGCCGCCCGACCCCGGCCACTCCGCCTTGTGTGGGACACTGTGGGCGCTCGCAGCCAATCGAAACCAACTGGGGCTCATCGACCGCGCCCAGACAGTGAAAGCAGGACCGTGGATCTTCACGACTACTACCGGGTCGTGCGCAAGCGCTGGCGCGCCATTGCTGCCGTGACGCTGCTGATGGTGGCCCTGGCCGCACTGCTCACTCTCTGGAGTCCGAAGACCTACCAGGCTCGGACCCAGCTGTTCGTGTCCACGGCAGGCGGGCAGGACTCCACCCAGCTGCTCCAGGGAAACACCTTCACCCAGCAGCGCGTGAAGTCCTACTCGGACCTCATCACCACGCCCAAGGTGCTCGACCCGGTCATCAAGGACCTCGGCCTGCCGGTCAACGCCGACGAGCTGGGCGCGCGGATCACCGCCAACGTGCCGCTCGACACCGTCCTCATCGACGTCCTCGTCTCGGACCGCGACCCCGAGCAGGCCGCCCGGATCGCCAGCGCCGTGGGCAAGCAGTTCTCGACGAGCATCCCCGACCTCGAGCGGGTGTCCGACGACTCGGTGAGCCCGGTCAAGGTGTCGGTCGTCCGGCCGCCGTCGGTGCCCGAGGGCCCGATCAGCCCGAACCCGGTGCGCAACATCGGTCTCGGGGTCGTCCTCGGCCTCCTCGTCGGACTCGGAGTCGCCCTGCTGCGCGACACGTTCGACACCTCCATCAAGAGCGAGCGCGACGTCAAGGAAGCGGTCGACGCGACGATCATCGGCGGGATCACCTTCGACCCCGAGGGCCCGAAGAACCCGCTCATCGTCCAGTCCGACCCGCACGGCCCCCGCGCCGAGGCGTTCCGGGCCCTGCGCACCAACCTGCAGTTCGTCGACGCGGCCAACCACCCCCGCTCGATCGTGTTCACGTCCTCCCTCCCCGGCGAGGGCAAGACCACGACGACGGCAAACCTCGCGATCAGCATGGCCGCCGCCGGCGCCCGGGTCTGCGTCATCGAGGGCGACCTGCGTCGTCCCCGCCTGCTGCGCTACATGGGCATGGAGGGCTCGGTGGGCCTGACCAACGTCCTCATCGGGCAGGCCGAGCTCATCGACGTGCTCCAGCCGTTCGGCGACACCGGCATCCAGGTGCTCGGCGCCGGCCAGATCCCGCCCAACCCGAGCGAGCTGCTCGGCTCGGAGACGATGTCGCGCACCATCCGGCAGCTCGAGGAGATGTTCGACTACGTCATCATCGACGCACCGCCGGTGCTGCCCGTGACCGACGCGACCGTCCTGAGCACGATCACCGGTGGCGTGGTGCTGGTGGTCGGCTGCGGCGTCGTCAACCGCGAGCAGCTGAGTCGCGCGCTCACGTCGGTGAAGGCGGTCAACGGCAACATCCTCGGACTCGTGGTCAACCGGATCCCGACCCGTGGCGCGAACGCCGAGAGCTACTACTACTCCGAGGGCTACGCGCCGGACTCCCCCACGCGCAGCCGCAAGGAGCGCGCCCGCGACGCTCGCGACCGGGCCCAGGCCGCCAGGGTCTGAGCCTCAGCCCAGGCTTGGCCTGGCCTCCGACTGGTGCTGGTCTCGGCTGGGTATTGGTCTCGGCTGGTTTCGGTGTCGACAGCGCCCTACGGCGCGACGACCACGACCTGGCTGGCACTGATCCCCGCGACGTCCAGGACGTCGTCGACCGGGGTGTTGCGCTTGATCAGGGCGAGCCCGACCGGGCCGTCCTCGTAGTGCCTGGCCACCGAGGTGAGCTGACCCACCTGCCGGTCTCCCGCCAGGACGGGCGCGCCGCGCTCGGGGAGCGTGTGCCCGGACCCGTCGAGGTGCAGGAACACCAGACGACGTGGTGGCCGGCCGAGGTTGTGCACCCGGGCGACCGTCTCCTGGCCGCGGTAGCAGCCCTTGTGCAGGTGCACCGCCGTCCGCAGCCAGTCGACCTCGTGCGCGATGGTGCGGTGGTCGGTCTCGAAGCCGAGCCGCGGGCGCCAGGCGGCGACGCGCAGCGCCTCGCTCGCCCAGCTGCCCGCGAGGTCGCGGTCGGCGACCGCCTCGGCCAGCGCCGGGCGCGGGACCAGGACCTCACGCCAGGCGCGCCCGAGTGCCGGGTGACCGTCGACCGGTCCGTATGCCGCCGTGTCGCCGACGAGGTCCGGCCACGGATCGCGCCAGGACAGCAGCTCGCCGGGCTGCGACTCCAGGGCAGCGGGTTCGCCGAGAACAGCCCAGTCGGACGTCACGTCGGAGACCTCGACCCTGAGCATGAACCGCATCGAGTCCAGCCACGCGACCAGCGCGGCGGACTGCCCGGGTTCGGTGGTGATCCAGGTCGTGTCGCCGTCGTCGACGAGGTGCAGGTTGTGCTCGACGTGACCCTTCGGGGTCAGCACCAGCGCCTCGCGTGACTGCCGCGGGCCCAGCCCGGTCAGCTGCTGGCTGGTGATCGAGTGCAACCAGGACAGGCGATCCTGTCCGGCCACGGTGACGACCCCACGGTGCGACAGGTCGACGACGGCCAGACCTTCGGAGAGGAGTCGCTGCTCTCGCAGCGGGTCGCCGTAGTGGGCGGCGACGCCCGCATCGGGCCCGTCACCCTCCACGGCGCCGTGGTGGTCGAGGAGCACGGAACGCGCGACCGAACCCGGCGCCGACGGCATACCCGGCTCTGGGGTCGGGTCCGTGGTCGGCTCGGTGGTCGTCTCTAGCGCGTCGCGCATGTGCCGCACTCTCCGTGGATCGCCATGTGTGTCACGTCAGCAACAAAGCCCGAACCGGCCAGAACATTCCCCGCGAAGCCCTCGGCGTATTCTTTGGGGCACTCCTGCACGCGGCCGCAGCTGCGGCAGACGAGGTGGATGTGGTCGGCGTGGTCGGAGAGGTGGTAGCTCGGCGCCCGGTGGTCGAGATGCGTGTGCCCCACGATCTGCAGGGACTCCAGCGCGTCCAGGGCCCGGTAGACGGTCGACGGGGCGAGGGCGGGACCGCCGTCACGGGCCACCTGGGCCACCACGTCCTCAGGCGTGGCGTGGCCCAGAAGGGCCACGGCGTCGAGCACTCGCTGGCGCTGCGGAGTCATCCGCCGCCCCTGGGCCCGCAACCGCTCGCCGACGTCCTGCACCGTCCCACTCTACGGTTCGGTCATGACCACCCATCCCGCATATCTACACTGTGCGGGTGCTTGACCAATTCGAAGAGACCGAGAACCCGCCCGCGACGACGCCGAAGAAGCGTTCGCGCCTACGGCGGACTCTTGCTGTCCTGCTGGCCCTCGTGGTCCTGGTCGTGGTCGGTGGCGGGGCGGCCTACCTGCTGTTCCTCAACCGCACGGTCAGCAACAACGTGAAGCACGAGTCCCTGCTGCCGACCCCGGGAGTCAGCGGTGCGGCGCCCGCACCGACCAAGAAGGCGGCGGCCAAGGAGGCTCAGAACATCCTGTTCATCGGCTCCGACGCCCGCGCCGGGCTGGCCGGTGCCCGCTCGGACGTGATCGTGCTCATGCACATCGCGGGAGACCGCAAGACGGTCAGCCTGATCCACTTCCCGCGCGACCTGTACGTCAGCGTCCCCGGGCACGGCAAGGACAAGATCAACGCCGCCTACGCCTACGGCGGTGCACCGCTCCTGGTGCAGACCCTCCAGGACCTCGTCGGGGTCCCCGTCGACCACGTCGCCATCGTCGACTTCGAGGGCTTCAAGAACATGACCGACGCCGTGGGCGGGGTCAACGTGTACGTCGAAGAGCCCAGCAGCAACAGCGGCTACACCTACACCAAGGGTTTCCAGCAGATGGGCGGTGCCGAGGCGCTGGCGTTCGTTCGTGAGCGCAAGGACCTCAGCGAGGGCGACATCTCGCGCGGCCGCCGCCAGCAGGCCTTCATCAAGGCCCTGATGCTCAAGTCCCTCAGCAAGAGCGTGCTGACCAACCCGGTGAACCTGGCCAAGTTCGTGGACGCGGGGACGGCGAACCTCACCGTCGACGACGCGTTCACGGTCGGCAAGATGCGCAGCGAGGCAGTCTCGCTCCGCAGCCTGCGAGGCCGCGACATCGCGTTCGTGACCGCCCCGTTCACGGGGTTCGGCACCTCACCGGCCGGTGCGTCCATCGACATCGTCGACGAGCCGGGGATGCGCACCCTCGGTGAGGCGTTGCAGAACGACGCGATGGGCACCTACCAGGACGTCACCCACACGCCGTAGCCCGACCAGCACGCCCGGGCCCTACCGGCACGCACGAGTGCGACTGGCGCGCCCGAGAAGGGTCGCGAGACCCGTCAGCCCTGCTTCCAGGTCGCGAGGTTGCCACCGGCGAGGTAGACGGCGTCACCCACGCCGAGCCAGCCACCGCCTGAGGTCACGGACAGCGCGACCGTGCCGGGCTTGACCTTGGCCACGTCTGCGGCTGCGCACCCGAGGGCCTTGGTGGGCTTGGCGGAGTCCACCACCGCGAGGCCCTCGCAGGAGTCGACCCCCGGGACCACGACGAAGGCGCGAGCCTTGGTGTTCAGGGCCAGAGCAAGCGCACCCTCAACGGTGGCAGAGGTGTCCCAGCTCTCCCCCGAGGTGCTCTCCCGAACTCGGCCGTCCGAACACAGGGCCGCGGCTCCGGAGTCGATGACGGCCAGGTCGACGACCTGGCCCGAGCCGCACGGCTTGCTGGTGCCGCCGGTGGGGACCCCCACCGAAGAGGCAGCCCTCGGGTCGCGGAACCAGGCGTCCGCCACGACGGCGGAGTCGCCGAAGTCGGCGTCGAGCGCACTGGTCTGGCGGATGGCCGGGGTGCATTCGGTCGCGGAGTCTGCCCCCACGACGAACGCGGAACCATCGGACCGCACCCGGACCCGGACGATGGTGTCGTAGGGCGCGGACCGGGGCCCCCAGCTCTCCCCGCCGTTGCGGGTCAGCTCGAGCTTGGATCCGCCTGATTTGCAGCTGCCCGTCGTGAAGCGGAAGGCCGTGTCCTTGTCGAAGGCCACCAGGCCACGAGTCAACGGCACGACCTTCACGCTGGGCGTGACGGGAGCCGCCGTCGTCTTGGTGGTCGTGGGCTCCGACGTGGCGGCGACGCCTGGATCGATCGTGGTCCCACCCTGGTCGACCGGGTGACGGGTGCTGCTGATGGCGAAGCCCACGAGCAGCACGTCGACGACGAGGAAGGCGGCCAGCCCGAGCATCCCCGCGCGTTCGCCCAGACGTGCCATCACGGCCTCCCGAGGGCTCGGGCCACGGCGGGCAGCGAACCCATGATCTGGTCGGTCATGTCCTCGAACACCTTCGCCTGCCGGCGGTAAGGGTCGACGATGTCAGCCTCGGCGTCGCTGAGTGGCGCCCGCAGTCCGCGCTGGCCGGCAGCCAGCGCGACGACGCGCGCGATGTGCTCCTGGGCCGAGTCCGACGGGATCTGCACCTGCGAGTCGTCCAGTCCGGACACCAGGTCGGCGAACTCGCGGAAGGCGAAGACGTAGCGCAGCGCCTTCGGGTGCAGCATCGCCACCTTGCCGCGGTGGGCGCGGGTGGCCGTGAGCACGATGTCGGCCTCGGCGACCATCGCCGGAGTGAGGTCGCGCGCGAGGAAGCCGTTCGCGGCATACCCCTTGGACTCCAGAAGCGCGCGCGCCTGGTCCTCCATGGCGTGGCCGGGCAGCGCTCCGGTGCCGCCGCTGGACACCGCGACGGCGCCGGGGCCCCACGAACGGTCCAGCTCGGTCTGGAGCGCGCGCTCGAGGAACGGCGACCGGCAGATGTTGCCGGTGCAGACCGTGAGGACCCGCGCTGGATTAGCTGACATCGGCGAGCCCTATCCGACGCGCTTGAGCTCGGCCGAGAGGTGGCTCTGCAGCGGTTGACCCACGGCGGCCATGTCCATGGCCCACATCAGGTTGGAGTTGACGAGCCCGTAGAGCCGGGTGGCGGCGTTGTACTCCTTGGCGTGCGGGCTGCGCAGGACACCGTCGGTGCGCAGCTCGATCTTGGCCGGCTCGGCCTTGCCGTAGTAGAGCTCGACGATGCCCGTCGGGTGGGTGAGCAGGAACTCGACCTCACCGTCCTCGAACGGCCGCCAGAACCCGAGCTCGGTCGCGAGCGGGCGCACCTTGTCACCCGCATCGTTCAGCAGCCAGGTGCGGCTGTGCCACTGGAGGAAGGGACGACCGTCATGGCTGACCTCGATCTCCTGACCGAAGTTGGCCGACTCGATGGTGGGGTAGCCGACGACGCCGGCGCCCTCCCAGCGGCCGATCAGCCAGGCCAGGGGCGCGAGCGCGCGCGGGAGGTCAGGGTCCAGGGTGAACTGCATCAGCGCGGCGTCTTGACCAGGCGGTAGACGACGAAGCCCGCGAACCAGGTGATCACCACGGCCGTGAGCGCGAGCAGGGAGATGTAGAACGTGTGCACGCGCCAGATCGTAGCCTGTGCACCATGACAGACCCGCGCACGCTCGTCATCAAGGTCACCTGTGGCACCGAGTCGCTCGAACGACTCAACCAGGCGTTCACCGTCGCCGCCACGGCCGTGGCCAGTGAGGTGCCGGTCAGCCTGTGGCTCACCGGGGACGCCTCCTGGATGGCCGTGCCCGGGCGGGCGGAGGCCGTGGAGCTGGCCCACGCCGCTGCGATGGCCGATCTGCGGGACGCAGTGCTGGCCGCCGGGACGGTCACCGTCTGCGGCCAATGCGCGGCTCGGCGTGATCTGAGCGAGGACGACCTGGTGCCCGGCGTCGTGATCCGCGGTGCGGCGGCCTTCGTCGAGGAGGTCACCGCGCAGGGCGTGCAAGCCCTCGTCTACTGACGGGCCCAGCGTCGCGGCCCCCCCACTTGTTGCTCTCCGATGGTCAATGAGACCCCGATCAGGAGGCTCCGTGACCATCAGCCGGCAACAAGTCGGCGAAGGTCAGGTGGCGAACCAGGGCGAGGTGACGACCACGTAGGCGACCACGCCGACGAGCAGCGACGACGCGGCGGCCACGGCGAGCTGTGCCCGGGGCATGGCCGTCGCCGGGAGCGGGGCGAGCACCCGGCGAGCGGCGTGCGAGATGGCGGCGGCGAGCAGGCCGAGCAGGGCTGCCGAGCCCGGCATCGGGTCGCCCGCCACCACGGAGACGGCCACTGCCGCACCTCCCCCGAGCACCATCGCGATGAACAGGGCCCACTTCCGCAGGCGGCGGATGGAGACGAACGGATCGGCCAGGGCGCCGATGCCCAGCCCGGCCATCGTCGCCGCGAGGGCGTGCTCGCCGGCCAGGAGGTGGGGGATCGGCGCGAGCGCGATCCCGGCGGAGATGATCGCCAGTCCTGAGGTCGTGGCGGCCACCGACTCGGTCAGGCGCGGACGACCATCCCGACGCATCAGCTGGTGCAGGAAGGCGACGATCACCGCGACGGCAAGGGCGGCCGGCATCCACTGGAGGAAGGGGTCCTCCCGGGTGAGCAGGGCGGTTCCCGTCATCAGCAGGGTGCCGATCGCCAGCACGGTGCTGGTGCCGCGCGGGCTGGGCAGGCTGAGCAGCACCGGCCACCCCCAGGCCAGCACCAACCCGGCGAGCGCGACGGCCAGGGCGACGAACTGTGGACTGGCATAGCCGGTCAGCGCCACCAGGGCGGCAAAGGCCAGCGTCGCGGCGATCGACAGCGGTCGAGGGAGGAGGGCCCGCCGGGGCAAGGCCGGTGTCGCAGTCTGGGCGTGGGCTCGACGTTCGCGACGGGTCAGCGGGACGGCAGGGTTGTTGGGCGCCTGCTCGGGGACGTCGGACACAAGGGGCATCCTCGCATCACCCTCCGGCGAAGGGAGGCAGTACCTCCAGCACCGACCCGTCCGGGAGCGGCTGGTCGCGGTGGGTGGCCCTGCCGTCGAGGAGCAGGGTGCTGACGGCCGTCACGGGGGCGAGGCCAGGGTGCAGCGCGTCGACGGCGGCCACGGCGTCGGCGACGGTCGTGCAGTCACGGACCACGTCGGACTCGACGCCTGCCGCAGCCCTGGCACCGGCCCAGTACCGCACTGTGGCGGTGCGGACGGTGACGGTCGCAGCATCATTCTCACGCGGCATACCCACGCTCCTCTCGTGAGACAAGGGTCTCACCATGTGTGCACTCGCCCTGCGGGGGGCCTGCACCCGTATCCTTTCAAGGCATGGCCCGTCTGTTGCTGCTGACGAACGCCTTGGCGCCCAGCGCCGAGGTGTTGCCGGCGCTGGGCCTACTCACCCACCACGTGCGAATCATCCCCGCCGAACCGACCGCGCTGGTCGATGCCCCGCCCTGTGACGCGGTCCTGCTGGACGCCCGGCGCGACCTCGCGGTGGCCCGCTCGCTGTGCCGTGTGCTGCGCGCCACCGGCATGTCGGTCCCGCTCATCGCCATCCTCACCGAAGGCGGCCTCGCGGGCATCACCGCCGAGTGGGGCGTCGACGAGGTGCTGCTCGAGTCCGCCGGCCCGGCCGAGGTCGAGGCGCGGCTGCGGCTCGCGGCCGGGCGCCTGCAGGACAACCAGGAACCCGAGGACGTCCAGATCACCTCCGGCGAGGTCACGATCGACGAGGCGACCTACTCCGCCCGGGTCCGCGGCCGGCTGCTCGACCTGACCTACAAGGAGTTCGAGCTCCTCAAGTACCTCGCCCAGCACCCGGGTCGCGTGTTCAGCCGTGCCCAGCTGCTCCAGGAGGTCTGGGGCTACGACTACTACGGCGGCACCCGGACGGTGGACGTCCACGTCCGGCGGCTGCGCGCCAAGCTCGGCTCCGAGCACGAGGTGCTCATCGGCACGGTGCGCAACGTCGGCTACCGCTTCGTCCCGGCCGAGGACGTCCCCGCCGACGGCGCCAGGGCTGACGCCTGAATACCGTTGCACCACAAGGCTTTGCACGAAAGGCGCCCCTCCCGTTTCCGGGAGGGGCGCCTTCGTCATTGAGGTATGCCGCGTTGCCGCGTCACGTCTCGCTGCTTAGTTCTTCGTGATGCGAGTCTCTGCCACCGGGCTGTACGGCGAGTTCGCCTGCAGGTAGTTCGCGAAGGCGTCGATGTCGAGCCCACCGAAGAACCTGCCGGTGCCGTCCCGGAAGCCGGGGAGGCCGTCGCCACCATCCGCGACGAAGTTGTTCGTCACGATCCGGTAGGACTGGGTGTCGACCAGCGGCGCACCGTTCAGCGTGACCGGTCCGAGGACGCGGCTGCCGGAGGCGTCGCTGAAGCTGTATGCGAAGCCCTTCGACACCTGCAGGATGACCGGCCGGGCCACGGAGTTGGGTGACGTCTTCGCGCCGCCGTTCCACTGCTCGAGCAGGACCTCCTTGATCTGCGCGCCCGTGAGGGTCATCGAGACCAGGTAGTTGTTGAACGGCTGTACCTGGAAGGCCTCGTCGTAGGTGACCGCACCAGTCGGCTCGCCCCACGGCGAGTTCGCGAAGGTGAGGTTGGTCCGGATCCCGCCGGGGTTCATGAAGGCGATGACCGGGGTCTGGCCACCCGTGATGGTCGACGGGTCGGCCAGCTGGCCGTCGGCGATCAGGTCGCCGAGCTTCGACTCACCAGCGGCGTTGGATGCCGTCGTGATGTCTCCGCTGATCGTCCCCAGCACCTTGCTGGCGATCGGCGCGATGACGGTCTTGTAGGCGGAGATGAGCTGGGTCTGGGCCGCATCCTTGAAGGCAGCGTCACGGGTCACGATGACGTTGCTGCCGGCCACCGAGCTGCGCACGATGTCCTGGGTGCGACGGTCGAACGTCAGGTTCGTCTCCGTCACCAGGCGCCCGAACGACGAGGCCGAGGTCACCAGGCGCGGCTGTCCGGCCGGGTCCGGGATGCTGCACACGTAGGGCGTGTGGGTGTGACCGCTGATGATCACGTCGATCTGCGGCGACAGCTGCTGCGCGATCGGGATGATCGGGCTGGCCGGGACGTTGAGGCCCGTGCTCGTGCCCGTCGGGCAGGCCGAGTCGTACTTGTTCTCCAGCCCGCTGAGGTGGGCAGTGCTGGCGGTGCGCGCCGGCACCCCGCCCTGGTGGATCAGCACGACGATGGCCTTGACGCCCTCGGCCACGAGCTGCGGCACGAGCGCGTTGGCGGTCTGCACCTCGTCGGTGAACTCGAGGCCCTCGATGCCGGAGGCGGTCACGATGTTCGGGGTGTCCTTGAGGGTCATGCCGATGAAGCCGACCTTGGCGCCCTTGAAGTTCTTGACCCAGGTGGCCGGCAGGATCGTCTGCCCGGTCGCCTTGTAGCGGACGTTGGCCGCGAGGATCGGGAAGCTTGCGCCCGCGAAGCTCTTGCCACCGGGACAGGAGTCCTGGTTGGCGGCACCGGCGCCGTCATCGAGGCAGCCACCGCTGGCCAGCCGCTGCAGCTCCTTGTAGCCCTCGTCGAACTCGTGGTTGCCCACGGCCGTGACGTCGAGGCCCAGGCTGTTCATGGCCTCGATGCTCGGCTCGTCGTGGAAGGCGGCCGAGAGGAGCGGGGACGCACCGACGATGTCGCCCGCGGCGACAGTGGCGGTGTAGGGGTGACCCTGACGGAGGGCCTTGAGGTGTCCGGCGAGGTACTCCACACCGCCAGCGTTGACCGTCTGCGGCGTGGCCGTGTAGGTGACCACGCCGGTCGTCGGGTTGGTCGTCGACGTCTCGGTGTAGGTGTCCGAGGTGATGATGCGGCCACTGGAGCCCGCCGGGGGCTCGAGGTTGCCGTGGAAGTCGTTGAACGACAGCAGCTGGATGTCCATGGTCGGCCCGTTGGGGGCAGCGGACGTGCTGCCTCCCGTGAAGGCCGCACCGGTGGCCGCGAGCGCGGCCACGGCCACGACGCTGGATATGCGTCGGGTGCGGGAAGAGGTCATGTGTGCGTCCTTGTGCGGGAGGAAAACCGGCGGTAGCCGGACTCGTGCACGCTAACCGCGGATCCGCCGTTAGGGAAGATGCATGGTGCAATGCTTTCTGTGCCGTTATCTGCCGTCCGCCTCGCCGACACCCTGACGCCCACTGAAGCCGAGCAGGTCCATGACCTGCACCTACGTGCGGTTGCCGCCGATGGCGTCAGTCCGTTGTCGGAGCAGCCACTGCTCTCCCTCACCGCCCCGAGTGGGCGAGTCCGCCACCTGCTCGCGTATGCCGGGCAGCAGCTCACGGGGTACGCCCAGCTCGACACCGCTACGGGGTCGGACGCGTCGGCGGAGCTCGTCGTGGACCCGGACGCGCGACGTCAGGGCACGGGGCGCGCCCTCGTCGACGCTGTCCTGGACGCGGCCCCCGAGGCTCGGCTGTGGGCCCACGGCCAGCTGCCTGCCGCGCAGGCGCTCGCGGCCAGCGCCGGACTCACGGCGGTCCGAGAGCTGCACAAGATGGCCCGTCCCCTCACCGAGGCGGACCTGAAGCCGGCCGCCACCACCCTGCCGCCGGGGTTCACCGCCCGCGCGTTCGAGCCGGGTCGTGACGAGCAGGCGTGGCTGGACACCAACGCAGCTGCGTTCGCGCACCACCCCGAGCAGGGTCGGCTGACCTTGGCGGACCTCCAGGAGCGGAAGGCCCAGCCCTGGTTCGACGCGGCCGGGTTCATCCTCGTCGAGGCCGACGGCACTGTGACTGCACGCGACGCCGCCGCGGGGAAGGACGAGGCGACGCCAAAGCTGGCGGCGTTCCACTGGACCAAGGTCGACCCGGACCAGCGCTCGTCCATCGACCCGACCAAGGGGGCAGGCGAGGTGTACGTGGTCGGGGTGCATCCGGCATACCAGGGGCGGGGGTTGGGGCGGCCGGTCACGGCACTCGGGCTGGCCCACCTGGCCGAGCTGGGACTCCCCGAGGTCGTCCTCTACGTGGACGGCGACAACACGGCGGCGATACACACCTACACGGGGCTGGGATTTCGCAGCATCATGGTGGACGTGATGTATGCGCCCGCTGTTGATTCATTCAGTGTTCACCCGGCACTGTCAGGATGACGCCCATGAGCCTGACCACCCAGCCCACCGAGGACGCCGAGATCTTTGACGGCGACGACGCCGGTCACGAGGTGTCGATCGCCAGCGCACAGCCGCGCGCGTCCAACGGACGGTTCATGCGGATCGTCAACGCCACCGGTGGCCAGGACGACAGCGGCCTGCCGGCCGACCGGTTCCTCGACCGCGAGATCTCCTGGCTGCAGTTCAACGAGCGCGTCCTGCAGCTCGCCGCCGACGAGTCGGTGCCGCTGCTGGAGCGGGCTCGCTTCCTGGCGATCTTCACCTCGAACCTCGACGAGTTCTTCATGGTGCGGGTCGCCGGGCTGAAGCGTCGCATCGCCACGGGCCTTGCCGTCCGTTCGGCGTCCGGCCTCGAGCCGCGCGAGGTCCTCGAGCAGATCTCGCTGGTCGCGCACGAGCTGCAGGCCATGCAGGCCGTCGTCTACAAGGACAAGGTGCAGCCGGCCCTCGAGGAGGAGGGCATCTCGATCGTCCGCTGGGACGAGCTGAGCGAGCCCGAGCGAGCCCTTCACTCCGACCTGTTCACCGACCGGGTCTTCCCGGTCCTCACTCCCCTGGCCGTCGACCCGGCGCACCCGTTCCCCTACATCTCGGGCCTGTCGCTCAACCTCGCCGTGGTGCTCATCAACCCCAAGACCGGCAAGGAGCACTTCGCCCGCGTCAAGGTCCCGCCACTCCTGCCGCGGCTCCTGCACATCGAGCCCCCGACCGGTGAGCCCTCGACGTCCGACCTGTTCAGCACCCGGTTCGTCCCGCTCGAGGACGTGATCGCCGCCCACCTCGACATGCTCTTCCCCGGCATGGAGGTGCGGGAACACTTCACCTTCCGGGTCACCCGCAACGAGGACTTCGAGGTGGAGGAGGACGACGCCGAGAACCTCCTCACGGCCCTGGAGAAGGAGCTCACCCGGCGTCGGTTCGGACCACCCGTCCGCCTCGAGGTGGACGAGACCATCGACGACCACGTGCTCGACCTGCTGGTGCGCGAGCTCAGCGTCACCGACAGCGAGGTCTACCGGCTCCCGGCTCCGCTCGACCTCCGCGGTCTCAACCTGGTCGCCGACCTCGAGCGCTCCGACCTGCGCTACCCGCCGTTCCGCGGGCAGATGCACCCCGACCTGGCCCCGGCCGAGAGCTCGAAGCCGTCCGAGATCCTGCCGATCGTCCGCGAGAAGGACGTGCTGCTGCAGCACCCCTACGACTCCTTCTCGACGTCGGTCCAGGCCTTCATCGAGCAGGCCGCGACCGACCCGAACGTCCTCGCCATCAAGCAGACCCTCTACCGCACGAGCGGTGACTCCCCGATCATCGACGCCCTCATCGACGCAGCCGAGTCCGGCAAGCAGGTGCTGGCCATCGTCGAGCTCAAGGCGCGGTTCGACGAGAAGAACAACATCTCGTGGGCCCGCAAGCTGGAGCACGCGGGTGTCCACGTGGTCTACGGCATGGTCGGGCTCAAGACGCACGCCAAGCTCTGTCTCGTGGTCCGGCAGGAGCAGGACGGCAGCCTGCGCCGCTACTGCCACGTCGGCACGGGCAACTACAACGGCAAGACCGCGCGCCTCTACGAGGACTTCGGCCTGCTGACGTCCGACCCGCAGGTGGGCGACGACCTGGCAAGGCTGTTCAACCAGCTGTCCGGCTTCGCTCCCCGCAGCAAGTTCAAGCGGCTTCTGGTCGCCCCGAGGTCGGTGCGGTCGGGGCTCCTCGAGCGCATCGACGCCGAGATCGACCACGCCGAGGCAGGACGCGGCGGCCTGGTCCAGTTCAAGCTGAACTCGATCGTCGACGAGCAGATCATCGACGCCCTCTACCGTGCCTCGCAGGCCGGCGTGCACGTCGACATCTGGGTCCGCGGCATCTGCTCGCTGCGCCCCGGAGTGCCCGGCCTGTCGGAGAACATCGAGGTGCACTCGGTGCTCGGCCGCTTCCTTGAGCACTCGCGGGTCTTCCTGTTCGGCGGTGGCGGAGAGCCCGAGGTCTACATCGGTAGCGCCGACATGATGCACCGGAACCTCGACCGCAGGGTTGAGGCCCTCTTGCGCATCGCCGACCCCAAGCACGTCGCCGACCTCCAGTCGCTGATGGCGCGCGGCATGAGCGACACCTACGCCCACTGGCGGCTGACCGGCGACGGCCGGTGGACGCGGGTGAGCTTCGACGACGCCGGCGAACCCCTGGCAGATCTGCAGAGCGCCATGATCGACATGCACGCCAAGCGCCGCCGCAAGGCCCGCCGCCGTTGACGGCCCCGATCCCCGCTGCGGGCACGGTGCCCTGGCGCCGCCGCCGCGGTCAGCTCGAGGTCGCCCTGGTGCACCGCCCCAAGTACGACGACTGGTCGTGGGCCAAGGGCAAGCTCGACCCCGACGAGGACTGGCCGGTGGCGGCCGTCCGCGAGACGCGCGAGGAGACCGCCCTGGCCGTCGGGTTGGGCCGGCCGTTGCCCGGCGCCGAGTACACGGTGCTCGACGGGACCGGACAGCCTGCGACCAAGGAGGTCCGCTACTGGGCCGCTGAGGCCACCAGCCCCGGAGGTCCCCTGGAGAACGAGATCGACGAGGTGCGCTGGCTTGACGTCGTCGCCGCCTCGGACCGCCTCGACTACGCCCGGGACCGCGACCAGCTGCGCGCACTCGTGCGGGCCGACAAGGCCGGCACCCTGACCACCTGGCCCCTCGCCCTGGTGCGGCACGCCCACGCCGTGGGACGCGGGTCGTGGGAGGAGGACGACCAACTGCGCCCCCTCGACGCGACCGGGCAGGAACGAGCCGCGAGCATCGCACCGCTGCTCACGGCATACGGTGTCCGACGGTTGGTCAGCTCTCCTTCGCTGCGCTGCACCGACACCCTGCGCCCTTTTGCAGCGCAGCTCGGTGCGGCGATGCGCACCAAGGACGGCCTCAGCGAGGAGGGGTATGCCGCGGAGCCGGCTCGCGCCGTCCGGCACCTCGAGCGGCTGATCGAGCGGGGTGCACCTGCCGCCATCTGTAGCCACGGACCAGTGCTGCCCGCGCTGCTCACCGCACTGCTGGCCCTGGTGGCCTCTGATGAGCCGGAGGCCGACCAGGTCGGCGCGGCCCTACGGGCAGCGGCCCGGGACAAGATGGCCAAGGGCGAGGTCCTGGTGGCCCACCTCGTCGGCACTGGTGCGGCCGCCCGCGTGGTGGCCGTCGAGCGTCACCTGCCCGGCTCCTGAGGCTGGCGCGCCCACCTGCCACCCCGATCGTGAGGCTCGCATGGCCCAGCTGCCGACGCGGCGGGGAGGCTCTCGTTGCCCCGCTGCTGAGCCGGTCCCCAGGCGCCTCCTGACGCGCTGCTGACCTTTCGTTCATCCACTGCATCCCCGCGTGTCGGTGCGGCGACCTCGAATGTCTGACTGGTGTTCACCGCCCGTTCACCCTCCTCGCGCCACTGCGTCACTCTCCCTGCCTACCTTCGGGGCGTCGGGCACTCACGCCCGCCCCTGATTTCCCACCCTGATCCCCCTGTGGAGAGGTTCTACACCGTGAAGATTCAGCGTCTTGGCCTGGTGGCCAGCGTCGCCTTGGTCGGCTCGATCGCGCTGACCGCGTGCGGCTCGGACGACAACGCCGGTAGCCCCGGCGCCTCCGACTCGAGCTCCAGCACCACCACGTCGTCCTGCCCCAAGGGCGGCACCCTGAACGGCGAGGGTTCGTCCGCACAGAAGAACGCCATCGAAGAGGCCATCGCGTCCTTCCAGGACGAGTGCGCCGGCACCACCATCAACTACAACCCGACCGGTTCCGGCGCGGGCATCAAGCAGTTCACCGCGGGTCAGGTCGACTTCGCCGGTTCCGACTCGGCGCTCAAGACCGAGGAGAAGGACGGGGTCGTCGAGTCCGACGCGGCTGCCAAGTTCTGCGGGTCGCCTGCCTGGAACCTGCCCATGGTCACCGGCCCGATCGCGGTCTCCTACAACGTCAAGGGCGTCGACCAGCTCGTCCTGACCCCTGAGGTCGCCGCCAACATCTTCAGCGGCAAGGTCACGACGTGGAACGACGCGTCGATCGCCAAGCTCAACTCGGGCGCCACCCTGCCGAGCGAGCCGATCAAGATCTTCTTCCGCTCCGACGAGTCGGGCACGACCGAGAACTTCACCAAGTACCTCAAGGCCGCCGCTCCGGATGCCTGGACCACCGACCCCGGCAAGAAGTGGCTGGGCAAGGGTGAGGGCAAGGAGAAGTCCGCTGGTGTCGCCGGTGCCGTCAAGGCCACCGAGGGTGGCATCACCTACGCCGAGTGGTCCTACGCCAAGGACAACAACCTGGGCATCGCCCAGATCGACAACGGCGCCGGTCCGGTCGAGCTGACCGGCGCGTCGGTCGGCAAGGCTGTCTCCGCCGCGAAGGCCGACGGCGAGGGCAACGACCTGCGCCTCAAGCTGGACTACGCAACCAAGGAGGCCGGGGCCTACCCGATCCTCCTGGTGACCTACGAGATCGTCTGCTCGAAGGGCAAGGACGCCGAGAAGACCGCCCTCACCAAGGCCTTCCTCACGCACTTCGCCTCGGCTGACACCCAGAAGGGCCTCGAGGAGATCGGCTACGCGCCGCTCCCCGACGAGGTTCGCACCAAGGTCGACGCGGCCATCGCCGCCCTGTCCTGACCCACCCGGTATGCCGGGGGGCTGGCTGGTTGCCAGCTCCCCGGCATATCCGTTCTGATGACTGCACCACGCACGCACCACCAAGACCGCAGGAAGCACGACGGCACGACCGCACGACCCCAAGACCGCACCCACCTAGACCGCACGCACCGAGAGGCGCAACGTGAGCTCCGTAACCGGCGTTTCGATCGCTGACGAGCTGCCCGGACCCGACCGCCGACACACCCTGAGCGGGGACGGCGCCAGCACCGGACGACTCGGTGACCGGCTCTTCGGCGGTGCGGCCAAGGGCGCCGGCATCTTCGTCATCGGTCTCGTGTCGCTGGTCGGGGCGTTCCTGCTGTGGCAGGCGCTGCCCGCGATCGCCGACGACAAGGTCAACTTCCTCACCTCGCGCGAGTGGTCGGTCGACAACGCGTCGGACCTGCGGTTCGGCATCCTCGAGCTGCTCTGGACGACCATCGCCGTGTCGACGATCGGCATGCTGATCGCGGTGCCCGTCGGCGTGGCCGTGGCCCTGTTCATCACGCAGTACGCCCCCGCGTGGTTGTCCCGGCCGGCCGCCAACCTCGTCGACCTGCTCGCCGCCGTGCCCTCGATCGTCTACGGCATCTGGGGGCTGAAGACCTTCGTCCCGGTGTTCGATCCCGTGCAGTCCTTCCTCAAGGACACGCTCGGCTGGTTCCCGCTGTTCTCCGACGCGGGCATCAGCGGGGGCAGCACGATCCTGATGGTCGGCATCGTCCTGGCGATCATGGTGCTGCCGATCGTCACGGCGCTGTCGCGTGAGGTGTTCGCGCAGACGCCCGTGACCCACACCGAGGGCGCACTCGCCCTCGGTGCGACCAAGTGGGAGATGATCCGCGTCGCGGTGCTGCCGTTCGGCAAGGCCGGCGTCATCTCGGCCGCCATGCTGGCCCTGGGACGCGCACTCGGCGAGACCATCGCCGTCACGATCATCCTCTCGACCCTCGCCGCCGGCAGCGACTGGACATGGTCGGTGTTCAACGGCGGCGAGACCTTCGCGTCGCGAATCGCCAACAACGCCGGGGAGTTCGACTCCCCTGCCAAGACCGGCGCCTTCATCGCCGCCGGCCTGGTGCTGTTCGTGCTGACCTTCATCGTCAACGCGATCGCCCGCATCGTCATCGAGCGCAGGAAGGCGTTCATCGAATGAGCACCGTCCACACCGTGTCGCGCGACCGGCCCTCCGACCGCTCGTCGGGAGGGCTCCCTGGGTCTGGCTCGGGGACTGCGGGTTCGCCCAGCGCCGGTGGCGCCTCGTCGCCACCGGGAGCAGGTGGGTCGACGATTCCGGCTCTCGGTCACCCCGCCAGAGGGCGCGAGATCAGGGACCAGCTGGCGCGGGTCGTCATGTGGGGCGCGTTCCTGCTCGCCCTTGTGCCGCTGCTGTGGATCCTGTGGACCGTCGTCAGCAAGGGTGGCCACCTGCTGCTGGACTCGCAGTGGTGGACCAACTCGCAGAAGGGCATCACCGCCCGGCGCGAGGGCGGCGGCGCCATCCACGCGATCCAGGGCACCCTCATCCAGGGGCTCACGACCGCGGTCATCTCGGTGCCCATCGGTGTGATGACCGCGATCTACCTCGTGGAGTACGGCCGCGGCCGGCTCGCGAAGGCCGTGTCGTTCATGGTCGACATCCTCACGGGTGTCCCGTCGATCGTCGCGGGCCTGTTCGTCTACGCCCTGTGGGTGACCACCTTCGGCTTCCAGCGGGTCGGCTTTGCGGTCTGCCTCGCGCTGGTGCTGCTGATGGTCCCGGTTGTGGTGCGTTCCACCGAGGAGATGCTCAAGCTGGTGCCGAACGAGCTGCGCGAGGCCGCGTACGCGCTCGGCGTGCCCAAGTGGAAGACCATCGTCAAGGTCGTGCTGCCCACCGCGTTCTCCGGCATCATCACCGGCATCCTGCTCGGCCTGGCCCGCGTCATGGGTGAGACCGCCCCCCTGCTGATCCTGGGGCCCTACTCGAAGTCGATCGCCACCGACCTGTTCAGCGGGCTGATGCCGACGCTGCCCACGATGATCAACCAGGACCGGACCGAGAATCTGCAGCCCGCGGTCGACCGCGTCTGGGCCGCCGCGCTGACCCTGATCCTGCTGATCCTGCTCCTCAACCTCGCCGGCCGCGTCATTGCGCGCCTGGGCTCCGTCAAGAAGTAGCCACCCCCGAACTCAGCTCCCACGACCGTGCCGGTCGCCCGGCATACCCCCTCCCGAAGGACGAAAGAACAGACCATGGCCAAGCGAATCGACGTCAGTGACCTGAACGTCTACTACGGCGCGTTCAAGGCCGTCGAAGGCGTCACGATGACGGTGGAACCGCGCTCCGTGACCGCGTTCATCGGACCGTCCGGCTGCGGGAAGTCGACGTTCCTGCGCACCCTCAACCGGATGCACGAGGTGATCCCCGGGGGTCGCGTCGAGGGCAAGGTCATGCTGGACGACCAGGACCTGTATGCGTCGGGTGTCGACCCGGTGGCGGTGCGACGGACGGTGGGAATGGTGTTCCAGCGGCCGAACCCGTTCCCCACGATGTCGATCTACGACAACGTCGCTGCCGGGCTGCGGCTCAACGGGGTCAAGGGCAAGAAGAAGCTCGACGAGGTCGTCGAGAAGTCACTGAACGGTGCCAACCTGTGGAACGAGGTCAAGGACCGGCTGGCCAAGCCCGGCGCGGGGTTGTCCGGTGGCCAGCAGCAGCGGCTGTGCATCGCGCGGGCGATCGCGGTCGAGCCGCAGGTGCTGCTGATGGACGAGCCGTGCTCCGCGCTCGACCCGATCTCGACGCTGGCGATCGAGGACCTGATCTCCGAGCTGAAGAGCAAGTACACGATCGTCATCGTCACGCACAACATGCAGCAGGCTGCTCGGGTCTCCGACCAGACGGCGTTCTTCAACCTCGCGGCGACCGGCAAGCCCGGCAAGCTCGTCGAGGTCGCCGACACCCAGAAGATCTTCAACAACCCCGGCGTGAAGGCGACCGAGGACTACATCAGCGGCCGCTTCGGCTGACCCGCCCGCCAACTTTTCGCGACTTGTTGCCGGCAGATCGTCACAGACCCACGAACCTGGCCCCCCGTGACCACCAGACAACAACAAGTCCCTGGCGCTCCGACATGTTGCCGGCAGATCGTCACAGACCCACAACCTGGCCCCCCGTGACCACCAGAAAACAACAAGTCCCTGGCGCTCCGACATGTTGCCGCCAGATCGTCACAGACCCGCGATCTGGCCCCCCGTGACCACCAGACAGCAACAAGTCCGTGGCGCTCCGACATGTTGCCGGCAGATCGTCACAGACCCGCGAATCTGGCCTCCCGTGACCACCAGACAGCAACAAGTCGCCGGTCAGGCGGCGTGGGGGCCGTCATCTCCGCCGAGGGTCATGGCCAAGGGGCTCCAGAGGCGTAGCTCTTGGTCGGGATCCTGCCTCCAGAGGCACCTGATGCGGCTGGGGTCTGCGCGCCGCCGAGCCTCGCGCAGCGCATCGGCGAGACCGTCGCCACCGCGCAGTAGGGCACCGGTATCCCACCTCGCGACAGCGAATCCCACGGACTCGAGCTCGCGCTCGCGATCACGCTCGGCCAGCATCAGCGCGGCCGCCTCGTCGGCGTCCCACTCCTCACCTGAATACTCACCCAGGTACTTCCCCCGACCGTCGGCCTCTCCAATCACGCCCGCCAGGGGCCAGATGAAGTCGGCTCGACCGATCAGCCGACCATCCAGGCGATGGATCCACACCTGGCTCATCGGCACCGGGAACCCGAGCTGGTGGGCAGTCGCGACTGACGCCGACTCGAGCCAGCCCTCACGACGCGCATCTGTCATCGCGATCCCCGCGTCTGCCTTCGTGACGCCTGGCCACCGTGTCTGGAATGCGCGCATGGCCTGAAGTGCACCCAGACTCGTCGCCCCCGCCCGGAGCGCGCCGTCAGCAACAGCGAGAGCATCGCGGAGGCGCACCTGACGAAAGCAGTCGACAACAGTGCGATCCACAGTCGTCACGGACGTGCCTGACACGGCTGTGACATGGTCGTCGGGGAGGTCACCGTCCAAGAGACGCCGCCAGTCACCACGCCCGGCGGTGCGGTCGGACGAGGGCAGCGTCAGGCTGACTGCGCCCAGGGGACCGATCGGATGAGGCAACCCGTGGAGGAGCGCCGCACTCTGATGGCTCACCACTCCGCCCT
The DNA here is from genome assembly GCA_963740865.1 of uncultured Actinomycetota bacterium. Taxonomy (GTDB): domain Bacteria; phylum Actinomycetota; class Actinomycetes; order Actinomycetales; family Dermatophilaceae; genus Pedococcus. The sequence continues at coordinate 4,423 of CAVUGH010000002.1, read as the reverse complement.
CGACCGACGCACTGGCGGCCCGACACATCGCCAGATGAAGTTGCTGTGGACTGAGTTCGACCCAGGGACCGGGAACGGCATACAGGCTGGCCGCGACGGGGATGATGTGTCGCCGCCTCACCGCCCCGGCGATGCTGGTGCTGCTCAGTCCCGCCGCGAAGGCCTCTCTCGCCAGGAAAGGTTGGGGCAGGGCCAGCCAGGCTGATGCCGGTGTTGTCCTCATCGAAGGATCGTGGATGCCCGGCAAGGTGGCCTGCCATGCCTGTACTCAGCAGCTGTGGACGGTCACCGTGATCGGGCCCTCCCTGTGGACGGGCCCGGCCGATTGCAGGGCCGGATCAATGGCAACAACTTCCGCCGCCGTGTGGACCTGTTGCCGCCAGATCGTCACGGAACGGCCGCACAGGAGCCGCGTGACCACCGCCGAGCAACATGTCGCAGCACCCTCGGACCTGTTGCCGCCAGATCGTCACGGAACGGCCGCACAGGAGCCGCGTGACCACCGGAGCGCAACAAGTGCCGGATGCGGCCGGGAGTGCGGGGCGGGGCGGGAGCGAGGGTTAGACGAAGAGGTTGATCAGGAGGCAGCTGGCGGCGGCTACCAGGCCGGCGCCGGGGAAGGTCAGGATCCAGGCGCCGACGATGTTGCCGGCCACGCCCCAGCGAACTGCCGACAGCCGCTTGGTGGCGCCGACACCCATGATCGCCGAGGTGATCGTGTGGGTCGTCGAGATCGGGGCGCCGAACGCCATGCCCGCGACGTACAGGATCGAGGCCGCCGTCGTCTCCGCCGCGAAACCCTGCGGGGGGTCGAGGTGGATGATCCGGCGGCCGAGGGTACGCATGATCCGCCACCCACCGGCATACGTGCCGAGCGAGATCACGACGGCGCTCATGAGGAGCACCCACAGCGGCACGCGGTCACCCGTGTAGTGGCCACCCACGGTCAGCGCAAGGACGACAACACCGGCCGTCTTGGCCGCGTCCTGGAACCCGTGGCCGAAGGCCATCGCGGCAGCGGACACGGTCTGGGCGTAGCGGAAGCCACGCGAGACCTTGCCCGGCTGCGCTCGACGGAACAGCCACAGGATCGCCGTCATCACGAGGAAGCCGAGAATCAGTCCGGCGATGGGCGAGAGGATCATCGGGATGACGACCTTCTCCAGGATGCCGGCCCACTTCACGGGGGCGCCGGCCGCCAGGGCTGCGCCACCGAGGCCGCCGATGAGGGCGTGCGATGACGACGACGGCAGGCCGAACCACCACGTGAGCAGGTTCCACCCGGTCGCCCCGATCAGCGCGGCGGCACAGATGACCAGGCCTTCGTTGCCCTGCGGCGCCTCGATGATGCCCTTGCCGATCGTGGCGGCGACCTTGCCGAAGTAGTAGACGGTGACTCCGCCGACCAAGTTGGCGATCGCAGCCATGACCAGCGCGACTCGCGGCGTCAGTGCCCGCGTCGAGACCGAGGTCGCGATCGCGTTGGCGGCGTCGTGAAAACCGTTGGTGTAGTTGAAGCCCATCGCCAGGGCGATGACGATTCCTACCGGAAGCCAGTCCATGGGGAGGCTCAGGACTCCTTGACCGCGATGCTCTCGACCTTGTGGGCCACCTTCTCGAACGCGTCAGCGGCGGCCTCGAGCTCCTCGACGACCTCCTTGAGCTTCATGATCGTGAGGGTGTCGGCACCGAAGTCGCCGTTGAACAGTCCCGCGAGCAGGCGCCGGTAGATCTGGTCGGCCTGGTTCTCGAGGCGGTTGATCTCGATCCAGTAGCCGGACAGGTCCTTCATCGAACGCAGTCGCGGCATCGCGTCGGCCGTCAGCTCCGACATCCGGGAGAGGACCTCGACCTGGTCGGACACGCCGGCCGGGAGGTCACCGATGCGGTAGAGGACGATCAGGTCGACCGCCGCATCCATCATGTCCATGCAGTCGTCGAGCGTGGACGCGAGGCCGTGGATGTCCTCACGGTCGAACGGCGTGATGAACGAGCTGTTCACCTTGCGGATGATCTCGTGGGTCGCTTCGTCGGCCTGGTGCTCGATCTCCCGCATCCGGGTCGCGACGGCTTCGCGCTCGGAGTGTTCAACTCCGAGCAGGGTCGTCAGCTCGCGAGAGCCGAGTACGAGGTAGGAAGCGGACTTGGCGAACAGATCGTAAAAACTGTTCTCCTGGGGGGTGAGGCGAAAGCCCACGGTTCTCTCCGGTCACGCAAGGGGGGATGGCCGTGGACGATGCTACGGGCAAGGACGCAGGAAAGCGCAACTGGGCGTTTCGGCTGGGTCAGGCGTTCTGCCGCTTCCAGACACGGTGCGGCGTCGCCGACGGGTCCTCGGGCGCCGACTCGTGCCCCCGCTCGATCCCGAGGGCGCGGTCGATCTCGTCCTCGGTGAGCGGCTCGTCGCTGGCTGTCGCGGCGACGACCAGGTCGCCAACCAGCTCGATCTCGTCCTGAAGCGCGTCGTCGGTCAGGTCTGCCCCGGCGCGCGGTTCCTTGGTCATGGAAGAAACGCTAACCGAGCCCGCGCCCAACAGCGCACCTAGTTTGCCTACTCTTGACCCGCGATGCCCCGGAACCACCCACTTGGGCCATGTGGGCACCATCAGGACTAGTCCCATCCGGCTATGCCCGATGATGGTTGCCATGTCCCCGGATATCGGCGGTGCCGCTTCGGTCGAACCTCCCGCTGTCGAGGACCGGGGTTCGTTCAGCCATGGGGTATGCCGCGTGTGCGGCTGGCGTGGGCCGGGTCGCCGTTCGCGCCGGGTCTCCAGGGAGGACTCGCGCGTCCACCAGGAGACGTGTCCAGGCGGGCACCCGGTCGCGCAGGAGGGCTAGGGCGAAGGGGCGCACGCGGCATACCCAAGCGCGATGTGGACGTGCCGCGAGAGGGCAGCGCCCGTGCCGCTAAAGGTGGCCGGGAGGTGAATTGTTGCGCGTCGGGCCGGGAGCGCCTCACGGCGCGTGGCCGCTCGTAGCGGCTTAATTTGGGACCCGGGGCTACCGCGGCCCGACGCACGTCCGACTGTAACCCCGGTGGCGCTGGAGTTGTTCCTCGAGACGCGAGTTTGGCTGCGCGCAAGTAGCCGTTCAGGTGAGTTCGCCGGCGTGCCAGAGGCGGGCGCCGGCCTCCAGATCCTCGGCCGTCGAAAGCATCGAAGCAGCCCGCTGGGTCTGCTTCGCGGCGGCCTCGGGGTCGTGCGCGTCCGTCGTGTCGGCACGGTCGGCGCGGCCCGCGGCGACGACACGGCAGAACGCCGCCGCCCGCTGCAGCGCCACGGCGAGGTCACCTGCGAAGACACCGTGCAGGATCGCATCGGTGAGCTCTCGCATCTCTGCGGGCCCGGGCGGTTCGGCGACCCCGGCCACGGCGTGGTTGACGTCGGTGAAGCGGATCCCGGCGACGTAGTCGGCGCTGGCCTCCTCGGGGCTGCGCTGTACCCACTCGCGCAACGCGTAGAGGCGCCACAGGGCCCCTGGGAGGCTGCGTGCGGGGCGGTCGGCCCAGAGCTCGGCGACGGTGACCAGCCCCAGCTCGTCCACCAGCGCGACGAGGCGCGCGGTGAGGGCGGGGTCGTCATTGGCACGGCCGGTGCCGACGAGGACCGCCGCTGTCTCGTGGGCGATCTCGGTGACCTGCGCGGGGTCAGGGACCGTGCCGCCCTGCGCCTCCATCGCCGTGGGGCTGAAGAACGCGGGGCGACGCGGACCGGGACGACCGCTGGGCTCGTTTTTCATCGAGCCCAGTCTCTCAGGTGCGGCTGACCGTGGCTCAGTCGAAGAGCTCGCTGAGGAAAGACTTCTTGCGCCGTTGTCCGTAACCGTGCTGCCCGCCATAAGGCGCCTTGGACACCGAGCGGTACGGCGCCTGGTAGCCCTGGGCCGGCGGCTGCTGCCACGCACTCTGCTGCTGAGGGGGCTGGGGCACGGGCGGCTGCTGGGGCTGCGGTGGGGCCGCAGCCGGGGCGGGCTGGTGCCACGCGTTCTCCGCGGTCACGAGGGCTTCGAGCTCCCCGCGGTCGAGGAACAGGCCGCCACAACCCGTGCACTGGTCGACGTGGACCTGGTTGCGCTCGTAGCTGCGCATGTCGGAACCACACTTGGGACAGGTGAGGGTGCTCATGTCGGGCCAACGGCTCGCGGTGAGAGCGGGTTCCGAACGCCATGGGATCACGCAGTGACCAGCCGTTAGTCTGTGGCGCGGTCCGGCAAGCGGTGGGTATGCCGCGTGGCCGGCCAGGGCCTCTAGCTCAATGGTTAGAGCTGCGGACTTTTAATCCGTAGGTTGTGGGTTCGAGTCCCACGGGGCCCACAAACGTCGCAGTTCAGCGGCTTGAAGGGCCCTCTCAGCCGCTCAGAGGGCGCAGAGAAGGACACCGAGCAGGACACGCTCACGAGCCCTTCTCCGGGTCAGGAGCAC
>CAVUGH010000001.1:0-40229 GCA_963740865.1 uncultured Actinomycetota bacterium | reverse complement strand
GACCACCGCGTGGCCCACCCCGAGCCACCCCAGGAGCAGCCCGATCAGCCCGGACAGCTTGACGTCCCCGAAACCCAGCGAGTTCGGGGAGACGAACGCCAGCACGAAGTAGAGGGCATACATCCCAGCCATGCAGGCGAGCGCCCGCACGAGGGCGCCCCAGTCGCCCAGGCCCGCGGTGGCGACGACGACCAGTACGAGCAGCGCTGGGTAGGCGGGCAGGACCAGGCCGTCGGGCAGCCGGTGCACGTCGGCGTCGATCCACACCAACCCGACCGTCAACCAGGCAAACAGCAGGTATGCCGGCAGCGCGGCCCAGCCGGCGAAGTCGCCGATCCGCCAGCCCACGACCGCCCAAAGCAGTGCGAGGGCCAGCGCCGGCCACCACCAGTGGCGTGGCGGCGCGCCGGCTTCGTCGGACTCGATCCGGTAGCCGGCCCCGGCGAGTGAACGCCCCGTCACCGCGCCGAGCGCCGCGCCCGCGACGGCGAGCAGGAAGACCGCCCAGGCGGCGATGCCCGAACCTACGGCGAGGTCGATCATCGGCCGAGGGCCTGTCTGCCGGCGGCATACATCGCCTGCACCGGAGCCTGCTCGCCGGTGAACAGGCGGAACTGCTCGGCGGCCTGGTAGACCAGCATGTCGAGACCGGACACGACATCCATGCCCACCGCTGCGGCAGCGCGCGCGAGCGGCGTGGGCCAGTCGGCATACACCACGTCCATCAGGGTGCCGGAACGCTTCTGGAGGCCCAGGGCCACGGCTGCCGCTTCGCCGGCCGCGGGTGGAAGGGTGCTGAGCACGAGTCCACCGTCGTGGCCCGCGCCCCACGAAGCCAGGGGGACGACCTCCACGGCGATGCCTGCGTGCACCGCCAGCCGCAACGTCTCGGGCCGGGCCTCGCCGCGCACCGCGAGCCGGATCTGTTCGACCCCCAGGGCGCCCAGGGCGATGACGGCGGAGCGCGCCGTCGCTCCACCTCCGAGCAGGGTCGCGCCGCCACCGTGGTCGATGTCTGCCAGGGCCGCCTCGATGCCTCGGACATCGGTGTTGTGGGCGTCCCACCCGCCGTCAGGTCGGCGCACGAGCGTGTTCACGGCACCGGTGACCCGAGCCGTCTCGGTGACCGTGGTCGCCACGCTGAAGGCGACCTCCTTGAGGGGCATGGTCAGGCTCAGCCCTCGCCACGAGGCGTCGAGGCCCGCCACCCACCCGGCCAGCTCCGGCTCACCGAGCTCGTGAGCGGTGTACGACCAGCTGGTCAGGCCCAACGTGCGGTAGCCCGCGCTGTGCAACACCGGTGACAGGGAGTGCGCCACCGGCGATCCGAGGACCGCCGCGCGGCGCGGGTCAGCCACCGCCCTCGCACTTCGGCTTGTTGTCGTCGCACCAGGCCTGGCGCTGGGCGTTGTTGCGGTCGTGCTCGGCCTGCGTCACCGCGAACAAGGTCTCCCCCGTGTCGTAGTTGACCGTCACGAAGTAGAACCAGGGGCCCTCGGTCGGGTTGGCCGCCGCCTCGATGGCCTTGGCGCCCGGGCTGCTGATCGGGCCGGGAGGCAGCCCCTTGAAGGCGTACGTGTCGTAGCGGTTGGACTTTGCCGACTCGTACTCGGACTTGGTGAGGTTGCCGCGCTTCTGGAGCGCGAAGTTGACCGTCGAGTCCATCTGCAACAACCCCACCGTCGGGCCGGTCGGGTCGTCGAGCCGGTTCTCCACGACCCGCGCGACCTTGCCGCGGTCGGCGACTCCGGCCTCACCCTCGACGATGGAGGCCACGATGAGGGTCTTCTGGTAGTCAGCCTCGCTGACGCCCGCCTTCTGGAGCTCGGCGATCGCCTGGCCCACCATGATCTTGAGCTGCTGGGCGGCTGTCGCCTTGACCGGGAACTCGTACGTCGAGGGGTACAGGTAGCCCTCGACGTTGCCCTTGGCGTCCGGCAGGGAGCCCGAGGGCTGCCGCGTCCTTGGCCGCGGCCGTGTACTCCGCCACAGGCACGCCGGTGCCCTTTGACAGCGCTGCGAACACCTCGCTCTTCCACAGTCCCTCACGCACCGTGACTCGCGGGACGCTGCGGTTCTTGGTGTCCACGAGGATGGCCAGCGCAGCCTGCGCGGTCATCTGCTTCTTCATCGTGTAGCTGCCGGGCTGGATCGCCGCTGCCCGCGTGTCGGCCGCAGCCGCGTCGAGGTACGCCTTGCGCGGTCTTGACGACGTCGGCCTTCTCCAGGGTGGCGCCGATGGCGCGGCCGGTGTCGCCGTCGTTGACGACGATCTGCACCTCACCCGTGCCTGGCCCCGGGTAGTCGTTGCTCTCCAGGAAGCCGTCGACGACCGGACGCAGCACCGTGTATGCCGCGAACGCGGCGACCGCGACGATCACGAGGGCCACGAACAGGCATCCGGTCCGACGCCCGGAACGGCGCGGTTCTGCGCGCGGCACGGTGCCGGTCCGAACGGCTGCGGACGACGGGCTGGTCGTCCGCGTGGGGGCGGTCGTGTGCGTCCTCGTGCCCCCCGAAGATCGAGTGCTCCAGATGGGGGTCGGTCATCGCCGCCTGTCCTTCGTCCTGGGCTTGCGCCCACCAGTCCTGACCAGCTCCCCGGGCGGTCGCCCGGAGTTGCGCTCCGCGTCGAGGGCGGCCTGCAGGATGAGGACTGCAGCAGCCTGGTCGATGACCGAGCGCTGCCGCCGACCGTCGACCCCGCTCTCACGGAGGTTGCGGTGGGCGTCGACCGTCGTGAGTCGTTCGTCGACCAGACGGACGGGCACGGGGGCGATGCGCACCGACAGCCGCCCAGCATACGTGCGGGCGGCCTCCGCGGCCGCACCTTCGTCACCGGCGAGTGTCCGGGGCAGGCCGACCACGACCTCGACGGCCGCCAGCTCGGCCACGATGGCGGCCACCTCCTCGAGGTCGGTCGGCGGACGCGGTCGCGTCGTCGAGGTCGCGCAACACGGTCCGCACGGGGGTCGCCAGCAGGGCCGACGGGTCACTGGCCGCGACGCCCACCCGCACGCTGCCGACGTCGATGCCCACCCGCCGTCCTGGGCGGGTGGGCATTGACGTCGAGGCGGGGTGGTTCACCCAGCGCCCTGGGTCGCCGCCTGCACTGCGCGGTCGATCTGCCCGAGCGCCTCGCCGGTGCGGCTGGGGTCGGTCCCGCCGCCCTGGGCGAGGTCGTCCTTGCCGCCACCGCCGCCGCCCAGCGTCTGGGCCGCGAGCCGCACCAGGGCTCCCGCCTTGACACCGCGGTCGCGCGCACCGGAGTTGGTGGCGACGACGATGGCGGGGCGACCGCTCGGCCACACCCGTGAGCGCCACCACCGAAGGGGCCACATCCCCGAGCCGACCACGCAGGTCCAGCACCATGGTGCGCAGGTCGTCGGCGGTCGTGACGTCGCCCGCGTCGTGCGTCAGCACCCGGACGCCGTCGACGTCGTGGGCGTACTCGACGAGCTTGCCGGTCGCCGCCTGGACCTGCTCACGGCGCAGCTTCTCCAGCTCGCGCTCCGCGTCGCGGACCCGCGCCACGAGCGCAGCCACCCGCTCCTTGAGCTCGCCGGGCTGCACCTTGACGATGTCGGTGAGCTCCGCGACCAGCGCTCGCTCCTTGGCGAGGTAGTGCAGCGCGTCCATGCCGACGAAGGCCTCGAGCCGACGCACCCCGGAACCCACCGACGACTCACCGGTGACGGTCAGCGCGCCGATCTGCGAGGAGTGACCGACGTGGGTGCCACCGCAGAGCTCGCGCGACCAGGGTCCGCCGATCTCGATGACACGGACCTGCTCGTCGTAGTTCTCACCGAACAGGGCGAGCGCGCCGAACTCGCGTGCTGCAGGCAGCGTCATGTACTGGGCGGACACCGGGAGGTCCTGGCGGACCGCGAGGTTCGCGACCTCCTCGATCTCGCTGCGGGTCTCGGGCGACAGGCCCTGGCCCCAGGCGAAGTCGAGTCGCAGGTAGCCCGGCTTGTTGTAGGAGCCGGACTGGAGAGCGGTCGGGCCGAGCACCTGCCGCAGCGCCGCGTGGACCACGTGGGTGCCGGAGTGCGCCTGGCAGGCCGAGATGCGCCAGTCGGCGTCGACCTCGGCGGACACGTCCTGGCCGACCCGCAAGCGGACCGGTGAGCACCTCGACGGTGTGCGCGACCAGGCCCTTGACGGGGCGCTGGACGTCGACGACCTTGAGGTGTGCGCCGTCGGCGGTGAGGGTGCCCGCGTCGGCGATCTGGCCACCGGACTCGGCGTAGAACGGGGTGCGGTCGAGCACGACCTGGCCGCGCTGACCCGGCTCGAGCTCCTCGACGCGCTCGCCGTCGAGGACGATGCCGAGCACCTTCGCGTCGCTGGTCAGCTCCTGGTAGGCGCGCCAGTCGGTCGCGCCGAGCGCCCGCAGGTCCTTCCAGACCTCGGTGTTGGCGTGCCCACCCTTCTTGGACTTCGCGTCCGCCTTCGCGCGGTTGCGCTGCTCCTCCATCAGGCGGGTGAAGCCCTCGCGGTCCACCTCGAGGCCCTGCTCGGAGGCCATCTCCAGGGTCAGGTCGATCGGGAACCCGTAGGTGTCGTGCAGCGCGAAGGCCTGGTCACCTGCGAGCGTGCTGACGCCTGACGACTTCGTCCTCGCGACCGCGGTGTCGAGGATGGTCGTGCCCGAGGCGAGGGTGCGACGGAACGCCTCCTCCTCCGCATAGGCGATCTGGGAGATCCGGTCGAAGCCCGCCTCGAGCTCGGGGTAGGAGTTCTTCATCCGCTCGACGGACACCGGCAGCAGCAGCGGCAGGCTGGGCTCGTCATACCCGAGCAGGCGCATCGAGCGCACCGCGCGGCGCAGCATGCGGCGCAGCACGTAGCCACGGCCCTCGTTGCCCGGGGTGACGCCGTCACCGATGAGCATCAGGCTGGAGCGCACGTGGTCGGCGACGACGCGCAGCCGCACGTCGTCGGGGTGCGACTCGCTGGCCGCGTGGCCGGAGTGCGCGCCGTACTTCTTGCCGGTCAGCTCGGCCGCGCGGTCCAGGACCGGGTAGACCTCGTCGATCTCGTAGAGGTTGTCGACGCCCTGGAGCAGCGTCGCCATCCGCTCGAGGCCCATGCCGGTGTCGATGTTCTTCTTCGGCAGCTCGCCCGCGATGTCGAAGTCGTCCTTGGCACGGACGGCGGACAGCTCGTACTGCATGAAGACGAGGTTCCAGAACTCGAGGTAGCGGTCCTCGTCGACAGCGGGTCCACCCTCGCGGCCGTACTCGGGGCCGCGGTCGAGGTAGAGCTCGCTGCAGGGCCCACCGGGGCCGGGGACGCCCATGTGCCAGTAGTTGTCGAGCTTGCCGCGGCGGGTGATCCGCTCGGCGGGGATGCCGATCATCTTGTGCCAGAGCTCGTAGGCCTCGTCGTCGTCCTCGTAGACGGTGGGCCAGATCTTGTCGGCGTCGAGGCCGTAGCCACCCTGCCCCTGGGGCGTCGTGATGAGCTCCCAGGCGAACCGGATCGCGCCTTCCTTGAAGTAGTCGCCGAACGCGAAGTTGCCGTTCATCTGGAAGAACGTGCCGTGCCGCGAGGTCTTGCCGACCTCCTCGATGTCACCGGTGCGGACGCACTTCTGCACGGACGTGGCGCGGTCCCACAGAGGGGCCTGCTGGCCGAGGAAGTAGGGCTTGAACGGCACCATCCCGGCGTTGACGAACAGCAGGTTGGGGTCGTCGTAGACCAACGGTGACGAGGGGACGATCGTGTGGCCCTTGCTCTCGTAGAACGAGAGAAAGCGGCGCCTGATCTCGGCGGTTTCCATGAAGTACTCAGTCCTTAGGCGCATGCGGGGCCACCGGCGGGCCGGCATGACGAATCGTACGGGCAAACAAGAGGGGTATGCCGGGGCGGCGGCGCAGGTGCGCCGGCGCCCCTAGGAAGCTCGGCCGCCTCGCGGGCCCGTGGGGTCGTCGAGCAGCGCCCGGGCCGACGCGGCGTCGAGCCGTGCGGCGCTGGCTTCGGGGTCGTCGGCGGTGCCGGCGTCGATGCCCAGGGCGAGCCGCAGCTCGCCCTCGCGCTCGGCCATGCCCTCGCGGACGGCGGCAGCGAGCTCGCGCAGCCCGTCACCGAAGTCGGCCAGCCCGTGCGCGACCCCGGTGGGCGTGTAGGCCTCGGCGGCCTTGCTGACCTTGCGCACGGCATACACACCGGCTGCGGCGCCGAGCGCCACCCAGAACAGACGTGCCACGGTGATCAGCCCCTGCGGCGGCGACGGCCGCCTGCGCTGCGGGTGCCGCTGGCCCACAGCGCGGAGCGGACGCCGTAGGTGAAGGCCGCGACCTTGACGACCGGGCTGCCGAGGGTGGCGGCGAACAGCGAGGTGAGCGCGCTGGCGTTGGTGGTCATCGCCGACACGTTGGTGGTGATGCCGTCGACCCGGGCCAGCTGCTCGTTGGTCAGGCTGACCGTGTCGGTGAGCTTGAGCAGGGTCGGCTGCACGTTCTCGGTGGTGCTGCGCAGGCTGACCCTCGTCTCGTCGAGGATCTTGCCGGCCTTGCCGATGACGCTGCCCAGTCGGAAGACGAGGAACGCGAAGGCCAGCGCCGCGATCATGCCCGCGATGTCGCCCAAACTCACTGAATCCATGGCGGTCACCCTACCCCGCAGCACCTGCTGCGCCCCACGGAGTTCCGACGTGCAGAAAGACGACTGGGCAGTTGGTACCCACCGCATCTCCGCTGGTGGGCGCTGGTGTGCACGTCGCAGCGCCGCCTGTGGAGAACTCCGGAGAGTATGCCGCACGCGCGCCAGCATGGCGGGATGACCGCGACCGAGGTGCTCACCCAGTTGGGGGGCCGCGCGACCTGGAGCCAGGCGCGCCGACACCTGAGCTGGTCGGCACTGGATGCAGCCGTCCGCGACGGGACACTGGTCAAGCTGGCTCGGGGTCGCTACGCGCGCTCCCGCAGCGTCGCGGAGCACGCCCGTGTCGCGCACCAGCACACTGCAGTCCAGTCCCACCTCAGTGCCGCGGTGGCGCACGGCTGGTCGGTCAAGTGGCCACCCACGACCCCGTGGATCACCGTCCCGCGAAACCGCAAGATGAACTCGGCCTCGCGCCGGGGACTGCATGTGGCCTACCGGGACGTCAGCGCCCGGGAGCGCAGTCGAGGCGTCACTGGGCACCTGCGAACGGTCCTGGACTGTGCGATGAAGCTCCCGCTCGACGAGGCGCTGTGCATCGCCGACTCGGCCCTACGAGTGGGTGATGTCCACCGCGAGGCGTTGCGGGCGCCGCAGGGAGGCTGCGGGGTCCCGGAGCAGGGAGAGCCCGTCGGGTCGCGGCCCTCGCGGACGGGCGTGCGGCGAATCCCTTCGAATCGTGCCTTCGGGCGATCGCCGTCGAGGTCGAGGGCCTCACGGTGCAACCGCAGGTCCAGGTCGCCGAATCCGGACTGTTCGCGACGGTCGACCTCGGCGACGTCGTGCGCAAGGTGGCCATCGAGGCGGAAGGTTTCGAGTTCCACGGCACCCGCTCCGGGCTCGAGCGGGACTGCCGCCGGTACACGGAGCTGACCATCTACGGCTGGAGGGTGCTGCGCTTCACGTGGCACGACGTGATGTACCGATCCGCGTGGGTGCGCTGGACCCTCGAGACCCTGGTGGCGGAGCTCGACGGACGACCCACCGCACCGCCTCCCGCGGAGGTGCGACGTGCAGTGCCGGCCTGATCGAAGTCGATCATGCGGAAGCGCTCGAGTTGCGGCGCACCACTGCACGTCGCAACGCCGGTTGAGATGCCCTCAGGATCGGCGGATGCGGGACTTGAGCCACTCCCACCGCGGGCCGAGACGCTCCTCGAAACCGCGGTCGGTCGGCCGGTAGTAGTCCGTCTTTCCCTTGCAGGTCCTCCGGCAGGTAGTCCTGCTGGGCCACGCCGTCCGGCTCGGTGTGGGCGTAGACGTAGCCGTCACCGTGGCCGAGGCGGGTTGCGCCGGCATAGCCGCTGCCGCGCAGCGACGGAGGCACCGCGCCGCCGCGTCCGGCGCGGATGTCGGCGATGGCCTCGTTGATGCCGATGTATGCCGCGTTGCTCTTGGGAGCGAGCGCGTTGTGCACCACCGCCTGGGCGAGGATGATCCGCGCCTCGGGCATGCCGATCTGGGCGACGGCGTGCATGGCGGCGACGGCGGTCTGCAGCGCGGTCGGGTCACCCATCCCGACGTCCTCCGAGGCCGCGATCACGATGCGGCGGGCGATGAACCGCGGGTCCTCCCCCGCCTCCAGCATCCGGGCGAGGTAGTGCAGCGCCGCGTCGACGTCCGAGCCGCGCATCGACTTGATCAGCGCCGACGCGACGTCGTAGTGCTGGTCGCCCGTCTTGTCGTAGCGCACGCTCGCGAACGCCACCGCCTGCTCGGTGTGCGCGAGGGTGATCTCCACGGGGCCGTCCAGCTCGGCACCAGCTGGTATGCCGTCCTGCGCCACTCCCGCGGCCGCCTCCAGGGCGGTGAGCGCTCGCCGGGCGTCGCCGCCGGAGATCCGCACCAGGTGCTCGGTGGCATCGTCGGCGAGCGCGTACTCCCCCGCCAGACCGCGCTCGTCGGCGATGGCCGCGGCGATGACGTCGGCGACCTCCTCGTCGGACAGCGACGTCAGGGTGATCAGCATCGAGCGGGACAGCAGCGGCGCGATGATCGAGAACGACGGGTTCTCGGTGGTCGCCGCGACGAGGATGACCTGCCGGGTCTCGACACCGGGCAGCAGCGCATCCTGCTGGGCCTTGGTGAACCGATGGATCTCGTCGAGGAACAGCACCGTCTGGCGGTCGTACATGTCGCGCTCGCGAGCCGCCTGGTCCATCACGGTGCGGACGTCCTTGACGCCGGCGGTCACCGCCGACAGCTCGACGAACCGGCGGTCGGCCGCGGTCGCCACGAGGTGGGCCAGCGTCGTCTTGCCGGTGCCGGGCGGCCCCCAGATGATCGCGGAGAGCGCCCCCGCGGCTCCCCCGGAACCCTCGATCAGCCGGCGCAGCGGGCTCCCCGGTCGCAGCACGTCCGACTGGCCGCGGACCTCCTCCAGCGAGCGCGGCCGCATGCGCACGGCGAGCGGCGGCAGGGAGGCTCCCGACGGCATACCTGCCGACACCGTCGCGACAGCAGTCGCGGCAGCGAAGAGGTCCTGCTCAGCGCCAGTTCCCACGGATGGCAGGCTATCCCCCGTGACCGACGCGCCCGACCACGCCAGCCCCGCCGCCAGTCACCCGGACCGGTCGGACTCGGCCCTGTCCCACCTCGGTGGTCTCGTCGGGCGCCACCCCAAGACCGTCATCGTCATCTGGCTGCTCGCGGTGGTCGCCGCGTTCGCGGGCGCGACGGGGGCCTTCGGCAACCAGTCGCTGTTCGACCGCCTCCAGTCCGGCGACCCCTCCGTGGCCGGGGAGAACCTCCAGGGCCGCGACCAGCTCGTCGCGGCCGGCCGGTCCGGCACGTCGACCCACATCCTCCAAGTGACCGGTGCCGACGCCGCCGCACCTGCGACGGTCACCGCCGTGCGCACCGCCGCCGAGGCGATCGGTCGCATCGACGGGGTGGCCTCGGTCGCCGCGCCCCAGCTCGTGCCCGCAGGGATGGACAGCCCCGAGGCGAAAGCACTGCTGCCGACGTCCGGGGACGGCTTCGCTGCGGTGGTGACCTTCGACCAGGACCTCGACGGCGAGGCTCGCGACAGGGCGCAGGCCCAGGTCGACACCCAGTTCGAAGACCTCGTCGCGGCCGTGCCGGGCGCCCGCGGCACGACCGGTGGCCTCGCCGAGCTCATCGAGGCGATCACCTCGCAGGTCGAGACCGACCTGCGCGCCGGCGAGGGAATCGCCCTGCCGATCAGCTTCCTCGTGATGGTGCTGGTCTTCGGTGGCTTCGTCGCGGCCGGGATGCCGATCATCGGGGCCATCGCCTCCATCGCCGGCGCGCTGGCCTCGTTGCTCGGGTTCTCCCACCTCATCGACCTGGACGCCACGGTCGTCAACGTCGTCACGGTCCTGGGGCTCGGCCTCTGCATCGACTACGGACTTCTGACCGTCAGCCGCTTCCGCGAAGAGCTGCGCAGCCGGGTCCAGGGGCGACCCGCGGCCGAGATCACCCGCGAGGAGATCCTCGCCTCGGTCGCCCGCACCGTGGACTCGGCCGGGCGCACCGTCGTCTTCTCCGGCCTCACCGTCGCGATCTCGCTCGGTGGCCTGCTCGTGTTCGAGGCGTCGATCCTCAAGGCCATCGGTTCGGCCGGCCTGTCCGTCGTCCTCGTGGCGATGCTCGTGGCCCTCACCCTGGTCCCCGCGCTCTGCGTCGTCGGCGCCCGCCGCCTCCTCAAGCGCGGCACCGAGCAGGCCCCCGAGGAGGGCGTCTTCTCCCGACTCGCCACCCGCGTGTTCCGCCACCCTTTGCTCGTGATCATCGCCGTGCTCGCCGTGCTCGGAACCCTTGCTGCTCCCGCCCTCGACCTCCGGCTCACCTCGTCGGGCCGAGAGCTGCTGCCAGTCAGCGCGCCGCAGCGTCAGTTCTTCACGGCGCTGGAGCGCAGCTACCCGCAGCTGTCCGGTCCTGATGTCCAGGTCGTCGCCGAGGCCGGCCTCCAGGAGACCCAGGCGTATGCCGCGTCGTTGCCGGTCGTCGACGGGCGGCGCCTCACGGGACGGGTCGAGAGCGTCACCGACACCCTCACCCTCGTGGAGATCGACACCCCCGGTGGGGCGCTGGACGACGGCGCGCGCGATGCCGTGACGGCGCTGCGAGCCGACCGCCCGGACTTCCCGACCAAGGTGATCGGCCAGGCCTCGGGCCTGCGCGACTTCACCGACTCGCTGCGCGAACGCGCGCCATTCGCGTTCGCCCTGGTGGCGATCGCGACCCTCGTCCTGCTCTTCCTCATGACCGGGTCGGTCGTCATCCCGGTCAAGGCCCTGCTGATGAACGTCGTCTCCCTGGGCGCCAGCCTGGGCGTCGTCGTGTGGATCTTCCAGCAGGGCCACCTCCAGGGACTGATGGGGTTCGACAGCGTCGGCGCGATCGAGTCGACGATCCCGATGCTGGTGCTGGCCTTCGGGTTCGGGCTGTCGATGGACTACGAGGTGTTCCTGCTGTCCCGCATCGTCGAGCTGCACGAGCGCGGAGTCGGCAACGACGAGGCGGTCATCGCCGGGCTGCAACGGTCGGGACGCATCATCACCTCTGCCGCGATCCTCGTCGTCATCGTGTTCTCCGGCTTCGTCGCCGGTCAGCTGCTCGTCATCAAGGAGACCGGCGTCGGCCTGGCGGTGGCGGTGCTGCTCGACGCGACGCTCGTGCGCATGCTGCTCGTGCCCGCCACGATGGCCCTGCTGGGCGACTGGAACTGGTGGGCACCCAAGAGCCTTCGGCGGTGGCACGCACGGTTCGGGATCACCGAATGACGTTGCGCCAGCTCACTTCCCACGCCGAGATCCTCGAGGCGACCCAGGACAGCGCGTTCATCCGCTACGACATCCCGTCGCCACTGGAGGGCACCGGCCACGCCCTCGGCGACGCGGTCGCCCTCCCCCGGCGCACCCACACCCGACGGCTACGGCTGCTCCTCATGGGACCGGCTACCGACGTGGGACTGCTCGTCGCTGCGATGCTCGCCGACGGCCTGGTCCCGCCCGACCTGCGTGCCGTCACGGTGCCGCGTGGTGCTTTGGATGCGGTCGCCGCCCACCTGCCGCTCGCCGACGGCAACGACTGGGAGTGGATGTGTGCCGCGCGGGCACCTTCCGTGGTCCC
Organism: uncultured Actinomycetota bacterium; assembly: GCA_963740865.1. Classification (GTDB taxonomy): domain Bacteria; phylum Actinomycetota; class Actinomycetes; order Actinomycetales; family Dermatophilaceae; genus Pedococcus. The sequence goes on along the minus strand of CAVUGH010000001.1, from coordinate 28,464 downwards.
CGCCGAGTCACGGCTGGTGGGCCTGGACCGGGCCGACCTCCCCGACATCCGCGGGCTGCTTGACGTGGCCAACCCGCGCACGGACGCGCGGCCCTTCGAGTTCCCCGACCAGCAGTGGGTCGGCGCCCGGGACGAGTCCGGGCGGTTGGTGGCCTGCGGCGTCCGCGAACCCAACGTCGCTGGCTGGCCCGCTCTGTCCGGCATCTCCGTGCACCCCGACGAACTCGGGACGGGGCTGGGACTGGCCGTCACGGCATACCTGACGCGGGAGGCGGTCCGCGAGCGCGGGATCTGCACGCTGGGGCTGTACTCCGACAACGACGTGGCGCGCCGGGTCTACCACGGGCTCGGGTACGGCGGTGACCACCTGTGGTCCAGCCGGAGGCTGAGTCGCTGACTCCCGTTTCACTCGACGGTTGCCCCACAGAGCCGCCCCGGCGCATGGTTGGTCAATGGCACTCGACCTCCACGAGCAGTGGTTCCTCGGCCTGGCGGAGCTGCGGTGCAGCGCCACCACCAAACGCCTGCGCGCCTCCCGGGACGGGGGCACCGTGGTCGACACGACGGACGCCTACCTCGTGTGGGAGCCCCGCAGGGTCGTGCCGGAGTATGCCGTGCCCGCCGGCGCGCTCACCGTCCCCCTCGTCGACCTGCCGCGCCGTGAGGTGCCCGACGGGCTGCCCCCGGTTCTCGGACCGCGGCACTTCGAGCTGCACACCTGCCCGGGGACACCGGTCGGGTTTCAGGGCGGTGACGGCGAGCCCGTGGAGATCGGGTTCCGGCCGGACGACCCGGACCTGGGCGGGCGGGTGCTCCTCGACTTCTCGAGGTTCGACTGGGTCGAGGAGGACCAACCCATCACCGGTCACGCCCACGACCCGTACAAGCGGATCGACGTGTTGCGCAGCGACCGGCACGTGGTGGTCGAGCTGGGCGGGACAGTCCTGGCCGAGTCCCGCCGCGCGATGGCGCTCTACGAGACTTTCCTGCCCACCCGCTGGTACCTCCCCCGCGAGGACGTGCGGATGGACCTGCTCACCCCCTCCGACACCCACACCGTGTGCGCGTACAAGGGGCAGGCGAGCTACCTCAGCGCCCACCTCGACGACGGGGCCGACATCGCGTGGTACTACCCCGATCCGCTGGACGACGCGGTGCCGGTCCGCGACCTCGTCGCCTTCTGGTCCGAGCGCGCGGACCTCACCGTGGACGGCGAGCGGATGACCGGCGGGATGCCCGATGCCGAGCGGCCAGCCCGGGAGTCACTCTGACCCCAGTGCCGTGGTGCAGCGGCTCTGGAGGCTCGCGAGGGCGTCCCGACCTGCGAGAACGCCCAGGGTGTGCCTACATTCGTGGTGACTGCACCCCGACCGAGAGGACTGACATGCCCACTGTGTCCAATGGCGACGTCGAGATCCACTACGAGGACAGCGGAGGCTCAGGCCGGCCTGTCGTCCTCATCCACGGCTGGCCGCTGAGTGGCGCCTCCTGGTCCGACCAGAGGACGGTCCTGCAGGACGAGGGCTACCGCGTCCTCACCTACGACCGTCGCGGGTTCGGCCAGTCCGGCAAGCCCGGCGCCTCCTCCTCGTACGACTACGACACGCTCACCAGCGACCTCGACGCCCTGGTCACCGAGCTCGATCTGCAGGACGTCAGCCTCGTCGGGTTCTCGATGGGCGGCGGAGAGGTCGCGCGCTACGTCGGGACCTACGGTGAGGACCGGGTGCACAGCCTCGTCTTCGCGGCCGCGATCCCGCCCTGTCTCCTCAAGGACGACGACCACCCCGACGGCGCCCTCGACCTCGAGACGGTCGCCGGCATGCAGGGCCAGCTGCGCGAGGACCCCACCGGGTTCCTCGACGGGTTCCTGACGAACTTCTTCTCCGCCGGCGACCAGCTCAAGGTGAGCCAGGAGCAGCGGCTCGGAGCGTTGGGCCTCGCCGCCCAGGCGGACGTCCATGCGGCGGCCGAGTGCATCCGCTCGTGGGTCACCGACTTCACCGGCGACCTGGCCAAGGTCACCGTCCCGACGCTCGTCATCCACGGCGACAGCGACGGGATCGTCCCGCTCGAGGTCTCGGGCCAGCGCACCCACGAGGCCGTGGCCGGCAGCGAGCTCGTCGTCCTCAAGGACGGACCGCACGGCATCAACACCAGCCACGCGCAGGAGTTCAACGACGCGCTGGTGGCCTTCCTCGCGAAGTAGCCCCGGGCCCCGGGCGTCGGGCGTCGGGCGCCGCCCGTTCACTGTGAGCGGGCGGCGAACCTGTGTGGGCGCTGCCGGCGAGCGCTGCGGGTCGGGTCAGGTGATGTCGGCCGGGTCGTACATCTTCTGCTCGACGAGCACCATCCAGTTGCCCGAGTTGTCGCGGCACACTGCTTCAACGCCGTAGGGGCGGTCGGTCGGCGGCTGGATGAACTCGACCCCCTTGGCGACAAGCTCCTCGTGGGTCTTGCGGCAGTCGTCGACGTTGAGACCCAGGCCGTTGAGGCCACCGGCGTCCTGGGCCCGCTTCATCGCGTCGACGAGGTCGGCGTCCATGGGCGGCCCCGGGATGGCGAGGTTGACGAGCAGCTCGGGCTGCGACGGGTGGATGACCGTGCACCAGCGGTAGCCGTCGCCGAGCGTGATGTCGTCCTTCTCCTCGAACCCCAGGATGTCGGTGTAGAACTTCTTTGCGTCGTCCTGGTCCTTCACGAAGACACTGATGATGGCGATGTTGTTGATCATGTTCGGGAGCCTAGGAGCCGCGGGGTTCGGCGTGCTTCTCCTCGATTGCGGACTCCCCTGGCGCGCTGACGGTCGACCTCTCCGCGAGGCCCCACATGAAGACGTAGCAGCCCGGGATGTGTGGCGCACCGGCCACGGCATACCGGGCCTGGAACTGCGACGGCGTCTCCCCCACCACCGTCTTGAACCGGCTGGAGAACGAGCCGAGCGAGGAGAACCCCACCGCGAAGCACACCTCGGTCACCGACAGGCCGGTGGCCCGCAACAGGTCCTGGGCACGCTCGATCCGGCGCTGCGAGACGTACTCCCCCGGGGTCAGGCCATAGGTGGCCCTGAACAGCCGCAGGAAGTGGTACTTGCTCAGGCCGGCCACCGCGGCCAGCGACTCGACGTCGAGCGGCTGGGCGTAGCAGCGGTCGGCGTGGTCGCGGGCCCGACGCAGGTGCACCAGCACGTCACCCGGCGCCCGCAGTGCCTTCTCGCTCACCTCTTCATCATGGCCCTCGGCAAGGTCACCCTCATCGCGGCGTGGCGGGAGCCCAGCCGTCCCGCTCGACCGGGATCATCGCGGGGTGCATGACATCGAGCGAGGGTGAGCCATCGAGGATCGCTGCGCCGTCGTCGAAGGTCTCGCGGGTCCGCACCCAGAACGCCTGACCATCGGGTTGCCAGGCCGCGAATTCGGCCCAGCTGTGGGCCAACGTGTCCAGGTCGGAGAGGGCGGCCTGGACCAGGCGGCCGTCCGCCTGGAACCACGAGGGGTATGCCGTGGATGGCGGCACGTCGTCCTCGGGACCGCCGCTGTGCTCCAGCAGCGTCCAGGCGATCGCGTCCCAGTACGCCCGGCGCTGGGCGAGGGCAAGCCCGCGGTCCTCGCCGCGGAAGTACCCCATCGCGTCAGGCATGTCCTCGACCGAGAGCCAGGCCACCACCATCCGACCCAGGAACATGCCCTGGGGCGCCGCGCCGGTGTCCGGGATCCGCACGTCGTGGACCGCCACCCTGGTGGTGTCCCTGCGCACGGCATGGCGAGCGTCGGGGCTCGAGATGAGGGCAGGCGTCCGGACCATGCGCGGAGCCTAACTTTCGGACGCGGGGCGAGGCGGCGGTTCCGCCCATCTCCGCGTCACCGCCACGGACCGACGGCACCCGCGCTCAGGCCTCGAGCCGGCCCGGGTGACCGACGGGTTCACCCACTTCCTCGAGCACCACAGCGCGCGGACTCCCCGCCAGCCCCGGCGAGTTGGCCGGTGTGGACCAGACCTGGGTCTGGAGGAACCCGCGGAACGCCGCAGCCCGGTCCGCCGAGGCGAAGTCGAGCTGCACGACGACGTAGCGGTCGTCGTCCAAGGGCTGGTGGATCCGCTGCGCCACGACCCCGGCGGCACGACGCCGCTCGGCGAACCGGTCGAAGGCCGTCTGCCAGGTGGCGAGGTCGGTGATCGCGTGCTCGATGTGCAAGGTGGCCATGGGGGTTCCTCTCGGTCGACAACTGGTTCGCTGCTCACCTGACGCTAGGAACCACGGGACCAGACCGACATCCCAGATTTCGGGGCCTGTGGCGCGCGCACGCTCGGTCGTAGGGTCAGGACGTGGGACCACTGCTGCGACCCGACCGGATCGTCAGGGAGCTGCATGCCCTCCACACCTCCGCGGCGGGCCCGCCGCCGGACGAGCTGGACGACCGGGTGCTGCGGCGACACCTGCTCGACGTCATCCGTCGCGCCGTCCCCCACGACTTCTACGCGTTCGTCCTCACCGACCCGCAGACCACGGTTGGTACCTCACCGCTCGCAGAGGTCCCCGACCTCGGCGACCTGCCGCGCGTCATCCGGCTGAAGTACCTGACCAGGCCCGGACGCTGGACCACGCTCGACCAGTCCGGCTGCACCACCTTGCTCGCGGCCACCGGCGGCGTCCTCAGCCGCAGTGACCAGTGGGCTGATGCCCTGCGCCGGCACGGCGTCACCGACGTGCTCGTCGCCGTGCTCCGGGACCGCCATGGGACGTGGGGCTTCCTGGACCTGTGGCGTCGCACCGGCGTCTTCGCCGACGCGGAGGTGGCAGCCGTGGCTGCGGCACTGCCCGCGATGACCGACGCCCTGCGCGGCGTCGTCGCCCGGTCGTTCGTGGTCGGTCCGCCCGGTGCCCTCCGGCAGGCACCTGCCCCGCACGGTCCGGGACTGCTGTTGCTGGGCGACGACCTGACTCCGGTGGCGGGCACCCCGCAGCTGCGGGAATGGCTCACCACGCTGCTGCCCACCGCGGCGGACGTCGGGCCCGTCCCTGCGAGTGCGCTCAACGTGGCCGCACAGCTGCTGGCGGTGGAGGCGGGGGTCGACGACCACCCGTCCAGCGGCCGGGTCGCGCTCGCGCCGGGGACGTGGCTGACGGTCCGGGCCGACCGCCTCACCGAGCCGCTCTCGGGAGCCAGCATCGCCGTCGGCTACGAGCTGACCTCACCCGCGGACCGGCTCGACCTGTTCGCCCGCGCCCATGCCCTGTCCCCCCGCGAGCGCGAGGTCGTGGTCGCCGTGGCTACCGGACTCGACACCCGCGGCGCCGCTCGTCGGCTGGGCATCACCGAGCTCACCGTCCAGGACCACCTCAAGTCCGTGTTCGCACGCACGGGCGCCGCCAGTCGCGCAGACCTGCTCGCCCGGGCGCTCGGGACCTGACCCAGACGCAGGTATGCCGCCCGCTCGAGCTGAGCGGGCGGTATACCGATGGTGCGTGCCGTGGGTCTCAGGCCTCGGTGCCGGTCGGCGCCGCCTGGTCGCCCGGGGCCTTGGTCTCGGGCTTGGCGTCCACGCCGGCCTCCTTGCGCTGCTCGGACGTGATCGGCGCGGGGGCCGCGGTCAGCGGGTCGTAGCCGCCACCGGACTTGGGGAACGCTATGACGTCGCGGATCGACTCGGTGCCGGCGAGCAGCGAGACGATGCGGTCCCAGCCGAACGCGATGCCACCGTGCGGCGGGGCTCCGAACGCGAAGGCGTCCAGGAGGAAGCCGAACTTCTCCTGCGCCTCCTCCTCGGACAGGCCCATGACCTTGAAGACCCGCTCCTGCACGTCGCGGCGGTGGATACGGATCGACCCGCCGCCGATCTCGTTGCCGTTGCAGACCATGTCGTAGGCATACGCGAGCGCCGGGCCGGGATCGGTGTCGAAGGTGTCGAGGAACTCGGCCTTGGGCGAGGTGAACGCGTGGTGCACCGCAGTCCAGGCACCGGCCCCTACAGCGACGTCACCGGCGGCCACGGCCTCGGAGGACGGCTCGAACAAGGGAGCGTCGAGCACCCAGAGGAACGACCACGCGGACTCGTCGATGAGGTCGCAGCGCCGGCCGATCTCGAGGCGGGCGGCACCGAGCAGTGCGCGGGACGACTTGGTGGCGCCTGCTGCGAAGAAGACGCAGTCGCCCGGGTGGGCGCCGACGTGGGCGGCGAGTCCGGCCCGCTCGGTGTCGGACAGGTTCTTGGCGACCGGCCCGCCGAGCTCGCCGTCCTCGTGCACGAGGACGTAGGCCAGGCCCTTGGCGCCCCGGCTCTTGGCCCAGTCCTGCCAGGCGTCGAGCTGCTTGCGCGGCTGGCTCGCGCCACCCGGCATCACGACGGCCCCGACGTACTCGGACTGGAACACCCGGAAGGGGGTGTCGCTGAAGTAGTCGGTGCACTCGACGAGCTCGTTGCCGAACCGCAGGTCCGGCTTGTCCGAGCCGAACCGGCGCATCGCGTCGGCGTAGGTCATCTGCAGGAACGGCGCCTGCAGGTCGACACCGATGAGCTTCCAGACCGCCTTGACGATCTCCTCGCCGAGCTCGAGCACGTCGGCCTGCTCGACGAAGGACATCTCGATGTCGAGCTGGGTGAACTCGGGCTGGCGGTCGGCGCGGAAGTCCTCGTCGCGGTAGCAGCGGGCGATCTGGTAGTACCGCTCCATCCCCGCGACCATGAGCAGCTGCTTGAACAGCTGCGGGCTCTGCGGCAGGGCGTACCAGGACCCGGGCGCGAGGCGCGCGGGCACCAGGAAGTCGCGGGCACCCTCGGGGGTGGACCGGGTCAGCGTCGGGGTCTCGATCTCGACGAAGTCGCGAGCGCCGAGCACGGACCGAGCCGCCGCGTTGACGCGCGACCGCAGCCGCAGCGCACTGCCGGCCGAGGACGCGCCAGGACGACGCAGGTCGAGGTAGCGGTGCTTGAGCCGGGCCTCCTCGCCGACGGTGACGCGCTCGTCGATCTGGAACGGCAGCGGCGCAGAGGCGTTGAGCACCTCGATCTCGCTGGCGATGACCTCGATGTCGCCGCTGGGCAGGTCGGGGTTCGCGTTGCCCTCGGGTCGGGCCTTGACCTCGCCGACGACCCGGATGCAGTACTCGTTGCGCAGGTCGTGGGCCCCACCCTGCTCGAGCACCTCGTCGCGCACGACCACCTGGGCGACGCCGCTGGCGTCGCGCAGATCGAGGAACGCCACTCCACCGTGATCGCGCCGACGGGCAACCCAGCCCGTGAGCGTGACGGTCTGGCCGGAGTGGTCGGCGCGCAGGGTGCCGGCCTCATGGGTGCGGAGCACGAGAGATCCTTCGATTCAGGCGGTTGGTGAACCCGGCCATCCTACGGACCGGGCCACGCGGCATACGAATCGGTTTGTCACGCCGCCACGGCGTCGCGCCCAAGTCTCCCGAACCCCTCGGGGGCGAGCCAGGAGGGCGCCGGGCGTCGTCCGTTGGGCCGACAATCAGTGCAAAACGCACAACACCGGACCAGCACCTCGCCTAACATCCCCGCATGCGTCGTCCCGCCGGCCACTCGCCCGTCACCGACCTCACCGAGGACTTCACCGAGCTCGCCGAGCTCCGTCGCCGCGCCGTCGGCGGCGACCTCGTCGGCGCGCTGGCCGACCTCACCTCCCTGCGCGCGAACCACGCGGACGACCACTCGCTGGCCAGCCTGGTCCTGGCCGAGACCGACGGGATCGACGGGCCGCTGGACCGGCTCCTGGCCGAGCACCCCTGGGACCGCGAAGCGCGAGGCCTGTGGGCCCACCGGGCGATCGTCTCGGGATGGGCCATCCGGACCGGACGGCAGGCGCAGGACATCGGCGCCGAGCAGTTCGCGGCCTTCCACGAGCGGCTCCGGGCCGCCGAGCAGGTGCTCATCCGACTCTGCGCCGAGGACCCGGCCGACGTCCACGCCTGGTGCCTGCGCCTCATCACCGCGCGTGGTCTCGAGCTGGGCCACGGCGAGTCGCGACGTCGCTACGACCGGTTGCGAGCCGTCGACCCGCACCACGTCGTCGGTCAGCGCGTCTTCCTGCAGGTCCTATGACCCGAAGTGGGGCGGCGACTGGGACCAGGTCTTCGCGCTGGCTCGCGAGGTCTCGTCCGCCGCCCGCCCGGGCAGCCTCGAGACCACCCTGATCGTCGACGCCCACCTCGATCGCTGGCTGACGGAGCAGGACGGCGGCGACGAGGGCTACCTGCTTCGACCTGACGTGCTCTCCGAGATCGAGCGGGCCGCCGACCGGTTCCTCGCAGCCCCGTGCCCCTCGGCGTTCGGGTGGGTCCGCGTTCACAGCGAGCTGGCGGTCGTGTTCGGGGTGGCCGGGCGGCCTGAGCGCTCCGCAGCCCACTTCCGCGCGCTGGGACCAGCGCTCTCGGACACGTTCTGGGCGCACGCCTCCGCCTACCACGAGCAGCTGGAGGGCATCCGAAACTCGGTGCTGGCCGTCGGAGGTCGGCGATGAACACCGAGGAGTCCGCGGACCCGACCATCGAAGGTGCGGAGAACGCGGTGCAGCACCCCGAGCACCTCACCGAGCACCTCAACGGGGAAGCCGCCTTGGGGCACCTCGAGGTCCCGGCAGGGCAGGCCGCCGACAACACGATCCTCGAGACCGCGGTCAGCGGCATCCCCACCCTCTTCGTGCGCCGCCCTGGTGCGGAGCTCAGCGCCGGCCTCGTGTTCAGGGTCGGCCAGGCCGACGAGACGCTCGCCGTCCGCGGCATCACCCACCTCGTCGAGCACCTCGCGCTGCACTCCGTGGGTGCTGGCGACGTCCACCACAACGGCACGACCGAGGACGTGGTGACCAACTTCTACGCCTCGGGGTCGGTCGAGCAGGTGGTCCGGCTGCTCAACGGCGTCTGCACGTCGCTGCGGGACCTGCCCACCCACCGGATCGAGGTGGAGAAGGAGATCCTGCGGACCGAGGCCCGCGGTCGCGGCTCCGCCGTGCGGATGGGGCCGATGATCCGCTATGGCGCCGAGGGCCACGGCCTGGCGTCCTACGCGGAGCTCGGGTTGCCCGGGATCGACGCCGGGGCGGTCTCGACCTGGGCCCGCGAGGCATTCACCCTGGGCAACGTCGTCCTGTGGGTCGTCGGGGAGGAGATCCCGGACTCGCTCGACCTCCAGCTACCCGACGGGCCCCGACTGCCGTTGCCCGCCGTCACCAGCGCCGTGCCGCAAACCCCCGCGTGGTTCCTCGAGGACAACGCAGACGTCGTCCACGTGTCCGCCGTCGTCCCCCGATCCCCTGCCGCCAGGCTGTTCACCCAGGTCGTCAACCGAGCAGTCTTCGAGGAGCTGCGCCAGCGCGATGGGCTGTCCTACACGGCCGCAGCCCAGTACTGGCCCCGCGACCGCGACTCGGCCGTGATCTCGGTCATGGCCGACTCCCTCCCGGAGAAGCGGGGGGCAGTCGTGGGCGCCATGGTCGACGTCCTGGCGAGGGTGCGGTGGGGCACCATCACCGATGACGAGCTGGCAGCCGCCCGGGCCATGATGACGCAGGCCCTGGGGCACCGCGACTGGCTGGCCGCGAGCCTGCCGACGACGGCCCGCGATCTGCTCCTCGGCCTCCCCGTCACCTCGATGGACCAGCTCGCGCAGGAGTCTGCCGATGTGACGGTCGCAGACCTGCACAGCGTCGCAGAGGCCCTCCACGACAGTGCGGTCGCGCAGGTGCCGGTGCTGGGCCTGGACTGGGCAGGTTTCACCCAGGCCCCGATGAGCTCGACCGAGGTCGTCAGCGGGCGCGAGTTCCGGGTTCCCGGCCACGAGCACACCGCCCTCGTCGTCGGCCCGGAGGGCGTGATGATGCGGTGGGAGGGCGGTCAGTCGACCGTGCTCTATCGCGATGCCGTGATCCTCCAGTCGTTCGGCGACGGCGGGCGTTGGCTCGTGGGCCGGGACGGCTTCCAGGTTCAGGTCGAACCCACGGTCCACGGGGTCGACCCTTCGACGATCGCCGGCATCGACGCCGCGGTACACCGGTCTCGGGTCGTCTCCCTGCCGGCGCGGCCGGCGGGCGAGCTGCCCCAGCCTCCCCCGCCACCATCGGACCCCGGCCCGACCGGGACTCGCGCGCCAGCGCCGACGCGACGGCGGCTCACGGTCGGACGGGTACTGCACGGCGCGCTGCGTTGGGCCCTCGGGTTGCTGACGGCCTTCGCACTGCTCGTGGCCGTGACCGCGACAGGCACGGCGATCGACAGCCGCATGGGTGCCGACATCGTCGGCGCCGTCTTCCTCTGGGTGACCTTCGGGGCGTTCGGCTGGGGGACATTTCGGCTCTGGCGACGCTCACGTCGGTCAGGCGAGTAGCTCGCCGTCGACGTAGACCCAGCGACCGGCCCGACGGATGAAGCGGCTCCGCTCGTGCAGCACTCCCCCGTCGTGGGCGGCCTGGAACTCGACCTCCCCGACCGAGTCGTCCTCGCGGCCGTCGGCGGTCGCGATCACGGTCAGGCCCTGCCACGCCGGCCCGTCCGCGGGGTCGATGTCCACCGGCCTGGTGCGTGGGTGCCAGGTGCGAGCGAGGTAGGCCGAGTCGCCCACGACGAAGGCGGCGTAACGGCTGCGCATGAGCTGCTCCGCCGTCCGCGCGGCCTGGTTGCCGTCGTGCAGCGGCCCGCAGCACGCCACGTACATCGCACCGGACCCGCACGGACAGCCGCCCGGAGACGGCACGCTGACTGGCCCGCCGAAGACAGTCACTCGGCCCGCGCCGGAAGGAAGCAGAACTCGTTGCCGGACGGATCCGTGAAGGAGGTCCACGGCAGGTCGCCCCAGTCCTGGCCGATCCGCACTGCGCCGAGTGCCTCGACCCGGTCGAACACTGCAGCCGCGTCGTCGCCCGGCTCGAGCCGCAGGTCGAGGTGGAGCCGGTTCTTGGTGTCCTTGGGCTCCGACGTCGGGAAGAAGTCGAGGACGGGTCCACGCCCGCTCGGGTGCCGAAGCGAGAACGGCGCTGTCCCGGGATGCTCCCGCCACCCGGTCAGCCCGGCCCAGAACGCACCGTTGCCCTCGGGGTCGGCACTGCGGACGGTGACCGCGGCGATCGGCCCGGTGTCGGGGTAGGCGTCGCCCTCCCCCATCACGCAGAAGGGATGGCCCTCCACGTCCGCCAGCACCACCCACGGGACGTCGCCCTGGCCGATGTCGAGGTGGCTGGCCCCGAGGGCGAGCAACCGCTCGACGGTCTCGGCCTGCGACGTTCCGGCAGAGAGGTCGAGGTGCAGCCGCGGCGGAGCGGTGGACGGGTCGGGCACGCGGGGAAGGCAGATGTCGAGGACCGGACCGTCGGGCACCGTCAGCCGGGTCTCATAGCCCTCGACGGCGTCGGTCAGCGTGACCGTGCCGAGGGCCCGCTCCCAGAACTGCCCGAGCCGCTTCGGGTCCATGGCATCCATGACGATGTTCTCGAGAAACATGGGGGCGAACCTATACCCGGTCGTCGTGCGACTGCTGACCGCCGACTACTGCAGCCGGTTGAGCCGTCGGAGCACCACCAGTCCTACCGTCGGATCATGGGCAGCTCAGGGCGGTTCCGGTCGGTGGCGGTCGGTGGTGCGGCAGGTGTCGGCGCCGCGGCTTTGTGGGGTGCATCGGTGGTGGTGGCGCCACCAGTTCCCGGCGATGCGGTCGTCGCGACGCTCACGGTCTTCATGGCGATGGCCACGGCTGGCTGGCTCCGCCGCGGGCGGTCCGGCATCGTGGCCGCGCTCACCGCCGGGTGGGTCGGTGCGTGGGCCATCTTCGTGGCCGTCGACGTCATGATGCGCACGGTCCCGGACCGGTGGGTGCCGGCGATCGTCACGCAGGCGATGAGCCCCGCCGACAACGTCCGGGAGAGCCGCATCGAGGCGGTGGACCCCTACGTCGCCCTGCTGTTCCTGGGTGCCCTGACGGGCGTCGCCCTCGTCGTGGCGCTGCTACCCCGGGTCCACCGACGGCTCCTCGCCTGGGCTGTCCCGCCGGTGCACCCCTCGCCCGTGCCCCAGGTCCGCTAGGCGCGCGCCGGGCCGGGTTCGCGCGACGGCGAGCAGCGCAGCGCAATGACGGCGCCATCGATGACGAGGTCGCCAACGGCATGCGGGATCACAAAGGTCTGCCCCACCGTCAGCGGGACGGAGGCATGGTGGGCCGGGCGCAGGGTGCCTGCGCCGTCGACCACGACGAGGACCGAGAAGCCGGCGTCCAGCCGCGCCGACCCCTCTCGCGTGTCCACCACCTCGGCGGTGAAGTACTCGGACGCCTGGGCGGGCAGGGCGGACCGGACCCCGCTCGCGCCCAGCCACCGCATGCGCAGAGCGGCGATGTCGTCGGCCGCGAGTGCCGTCATGGCGACGCTCTCGAGGGCGACCTGTCGGGTCAGTCCCAGCCAGGCGTGGTCGGCGTCGAGTCCGAACCGCTGGTGCTCGAGCATGACCGAGAAGTCCGTGGGTTCCTGAAGCTCCACGACCAGGACACCCGCGCCGATCGCATGTGGCTGCCCCGCAGGGACGAGGATCGCATCGCCACGCTGCACCTCGAACCCGTTGAGGAGCGCGAGCAGCCGTTCGTCCTGGGCCTCCACGAGCTCGGCGAGGTCCGTGACATCGACATCGTCGTGGAAGCCGACCCAGACCTGTGCCCCCGGCTCGGCTGCCACGACCAGCCAGGCCTCGGTCTTGCCGTGCGCACAGTCGAGGTGGCGCGCGGCGAACTCCCGGTCGGGGTGGCTGTGCACGGGCAGCCGCTCCCCCGCGTCAAGCAGCTTGACGAGCAGTCCCGGGGACGCGCCGTGCCGGGCCAGGTGTGCCGGCCCCAACCAACCGGTCGGGTTCGCCTCGAGGGCATCGACCAGCCGTCGCCCGTCGGGCAGCACGGTGAGCCCGTCCCCGCCCTCGGCGAAGAGCTCAGTGGTGGAGGCCAGCCAGTCCTCGGGACGACGGCCGTCGAAGTCGCCGGGCACGGCTAGTCCGCGGAACGTCAGGATCCGCTCGCCGCCGCGGTAGAACCGTTGCGGGGTGTTGGGGGCCAGCTCGACGACACCCACGTCCGTCACGTTCTCCGTCATCAGGCCACCTCTACCGTCGTCCGCAGGTCGTTGGAGACGCCCACCACCAGGCGCGAGACTCGTCGGCTGCGCCGGCGCTGTCAAGGTCCGCTCCGATGACCGTCACTCCGTTCGGGTGCCCTGTGGGCTAGCCCCGGTATGCCGGGTGGCTGGGCCATGGGGCGTCGTGCGCCCGCACGGTGGTCCAGTCCAGGTCCCGGGCGGCCAGAGCGGCGAGGACCGCGATCGTGATCGTGGCGTTGTGGATGCGGCCGGCGAGGATCGCGTCGCGGATCTCTTCGAGCGGGACCCAGCGCACCGGCATACCGAGCTCTTCACCGTCCCGGGCGTGGCGCTCTGCCTCGGGAACGGGCGTGAGGTCCCGGGCCAGGTAGATCCGCAGCGCCTCGTCGAGGCCGCCCGGTGAGCTGACGTAGTCGGCGAGCACGTGCCAGGTCGCCGCGACGAGGTCGGCCTCCTCGTGCAGCTCGCGGGCAGCCCCCACGTGCGGCGGCTCCCCCGTGACGTCGAGCAGCCCGGCCGGGATCTCCCACTCGAAGGTCCGCACCGGGTGGCGGTACTGCTGGATCAGGCAGAGCCGGCCCTGCTCGTCGAGGGCGGCGACAGCCACGGCACCCGGGTGGCGGACGTACTCGCGGGTGACCTCACCGGCCTCGCCGAGGTCCACGCGGTCACGCACGATGTCCCACACCATGCCGTGCATCGCCACCTCGGAGTGCACGACTGGCATGGCTTCATGCCGGTCGGCGAGCTCCTCGCTCACGCGCTGGCGTCGGCCGTGCTGCGCGGGCGCTCGACCTCGACCAGCCGGGCTGCGCGCTGGGCGTTGATGGCTGCCTCGACCAGACCGGCGAACAACGGGTGGGCCCGGTGCGGTCGCGACTTGAACTCCGGGTGCGCCTGCGTCGAGACGTAGTAGGGGTGGACCTCGCGCGGCAGCTCCACGAACTCGACGAGGTTCTTGTCAGGTGACAGGCCGGAGAAGACCAGGCCGGCCTCCTCGAGCTGTTCGCGGTAGCCGTTGTTGACCTCATAGCGGTGCCGGTGGCGCTCGTCGACCGCCACGGCGCCGTAGGCCTCGGCGATGACCGAGCCCTCGGTCAGCTTGGCGGGATAGGACCCCAGCCGCATGGTGCCGCCCAGGTCTCCCGCGCCGTCGACGAACGCCTTCTGCTCCTCCATGGTCGCGATGACCGGAGCAGGGGTGTTCGGGTCGAACTCCGTCGAGCTGGCGCCCTCGATGGCCGCGACGTTGCGCGCGTACTCGATGACCATGCACTGCAGGCCGAGGCAGATGCCGAGCGTGGGGACCTGCCGCTCGCGGGCCCACTTGAGGGCGCCGAGCTTGCCCTCGATGCCACGGACGCCGAAGCCTCCGGGTACGAGCACGGCATCGACGCCGCCGAGCGCCTTCTGGGCGCCGGACTCGGTCTGGCACTCGTCGCTGGCGACCCAGCGGATCGAGACCTTCGCGTCGTTCTGGAACCCACCCGCACGCATCGCCTCGGTGACCGAGAGGTAGGCATCGGGCAGGTCGATGTACTTGCCGACCAGGGCGATCTCGACGGTGTGCTCAGGGCTGTGCACCCGGCGCAGCAACTCGTCCCAGTCGTCCCACTTGACGTCGCGGAACGGCAGGCCGAGCCGGCGGATCACGTAGGCGTCCAGGCCCTCCTTGTGCAGGACCTTGGGGATGTCGTAGATGCTCGGCGCGTCGACGCACGCCGCACAGGCCTCGGTCTCGACGTCGCACATCAGCGAGATCTTGCGCTTGATGGCGTCTGGGATGTCCCGGTCAGCACGCAGCACGAGCCCGTCAGGCTGGATGCCGACCTGCCGTAGCGCGGCGACTGAGTGCTGCGTCGGCTTGGTCTTGAGCTCACCGCTCGGCGCGAGGTAGGGCACCAGCGAGACGTGCAGGAAGAAGACGTTGTCGCGGCCCACGTCGTGGCGGACCTGGCGGGCGGCCTCGAGGAACGGCAACGACTCGATGTCGCCGACGGTGCCGCCGATCTCGGTGATGATGATGTCCGGCGCCTCGGTGGGCTTGACCCCAGGGGCACCGGCAGCCTGAGCGCGCATGCGCTCCTTGATCTCGTTGGTGATGTGCGGGATCACCTGGACCGTGTCGCCGAGGTACTCGCCCCGGCGCTCCTTGGCGATCACGTGGCTGTAGATCTGCCCGGTCGTGACGTTGGCCTTGCCCACGAGGTTGCTGTCGAGGAACCGCTCATAGTGGCCGATGTCGAGATCGGTCTCAGCGCCGTCCTCGGTCACGAAGACCTCACCGTGCTGGAACGGGTTCATCGTGCCCGGGTCCACGTTGAGATAGGGGTCGAGCTTCTGCATCGTGACTCGCAGACCGCGGGCACGGAGCAGATGTCCGAGGCTGGACGCGGTCAGACCCTTGCCGAGAGAAGAGGCAACGCCGCCGGTTACGAAGATGTGTTTCGTCTGTTCCACCACGGGATTCAAGCCTACGTCATTCCGGGCAGGGCTGAGTACCACTCGTGCCAGCGACTCGCCGTCGCTTTGCCGTCGTCCCACGATGTGGCCCGCTTCCGACCCGCCACGGAGGCCGTATGCCGGGCGGCTGGGTCAGCGAGGTAGCGGTCCACCGCGGCGGCCACAGCAGTCTGGTCCCCCACCGGCACCAGCGTGCCGACGCCCGCCACCAGGTCCCTCAGACCGCCCGTGTCGGTTGCCACGACGGGGACGCCGGCAGCCATCGCCTCCTGGACGACCAGGGCCCGGGCCTCCCAGAGGCTGGGGAGCACGAAGACCTCGGCGGCGCGGAGCCAGCGGTCAGGGTCGTCCTGCGGTCCGACGAAGTGGATGGTGGCTCCCAGTCGCTGCCCTGCCCACGGGACGGCTGCGCAAGGTGTCGCTCGCCACCGCCGACCACAACCCACGACCCGCGGTGGATCACCTTCGACTCCGGAGCTGAGGTGCCGCCGCCTCGGCAAGGGTTTCGAGGTCCTTCTGGGGCGCGATCCTGGCAATCGTCAGGACGAGCGGAGCGCCAGCCTCGGCGTCGATTCCGTTGTCCCGCAACAGTTCCGCAGCAAGAGCGCGGCGATCTTCGGTGCTCGGCACCTCCTGAGCGAGGAGCCCGGGCACGCGCGGAGACGGCACCGCCGCGAGCCGGGCCTCTCGTGCGCCGAGCCGTGCGGACTCCGCGACGAGGTCGCTGCTCGCGCCGGTCACGAGGTCGGCCCGGTGCGCCACGAAGCGTTGGACGAGGTCGAGCAGCCGCCGCCGGGGCCCACCCACGAGCACGGCGTTGTGCTGGCTCACGACGACGGGCTTTCCGGTGCCGGCCGATGCAAGAACGGCGACGAGTCCCGCCTGGTGACCATGCGCGTGCAGCACGTCCGCTCCGCGTACCAACCCGCGCAGCCGCCACAGGCCGCGCAGCGACCCGGACAGACCCGAGGACCGTCCGGGCCACCACAGCCGCGCGCCGGGCAGGTCGAACCGCTGGGCCGTGGAACGGTCGGTGACCACGGTGACGTCGTGACCCAGGGCGCGCAGGTCGGCGGAGAGGTCAGCCACGTGGGTGCCGATGCCGCCCGTGCTCCGGCCGAGGAGCATGACGACCCTCACGCGGAGGTCCCCTTGCGCCTGCTGCGACCGCGCTGGCGCAGGGCCTGCATGGCCTTGCGGTCGGCGACCATCATCACGCCCAGGTAGGCCAGCAGGGTCACCAGGCCCACCAGCAGTCCGCTGCCCAGCGCAGACCACAGGGAGTCGGGCGACAGCCCGCGAGCCACCGTGTCGCCCACGGCGAGCCCGACGGCCACGGCCACCACGGCAGCTCCCAGGGTCCGTCCGGCGCCGTGGACGGCCTCGGCGCCCCAGGCGCTCCGGACCAGCAGCGCCAGGACCGCGGCCGAGACGGTCATCCCCAGGGTCGAGCCGATGCCGAGCACTCCCAAGGTGATGCCCGCACCCGAGCCCTCCGGGATCAGGGCTATTGGGATCAGCGCGGCGAGCGCCCAGCCTGCGGCCACCGCGAGTGCCGCGTGGATCGGGCGTCCACGGACATAGAGGGCACGGGTCAGCAGTGCGGTCACCGAGAAACCCACCAGTCCCGGCGCATAGGCCGACAACGCACCGGGGAGGGCTGCCAGGGCTGCTGCGCCCCCGGCGTCGGCGCCGCGGTCGAACGACGCGAAGAACACCCCGACGGGACGCGAGACGGCCATCAGCACGCTGACTGCTCCGGCGGTCAGCAGGAGGATCCCGCGCAGGGCCCCCGCCAGGGTGTCCCGGGCATTGGTTCCGACCTGCTGCTCGAGCTCCTCGGCCGCGGTCGAGTGGGCCAGGGCGGGAAAGGCGGAGGTCGCGATCGGCACTGCCAGCACGGCATACGGCAGCAGGTAGACGGCCTGGACGTAGGTGTAGACGTTGACCACACCGGTGTCGACGGTGCGCGGCGCGTGGGTCAGCCACAGGGTTGCCGCGACGGCGGCCTGCTGGGCGACCAGGGCCAACACACCCGCCCCAGCCAGCGATCCGGCTCTGCGGGCCACGCCGTCGGGGAACGTGAACGTGGGCCGCAGACGCACCCCCGCCCGCGAGGCAGGGACGAGCAGCGGCAGGCTGAGCACGACCACGCCGAGCGTGGTGCCCCCGGCCAGCACCCAGATGGCGCCGTTCGAGATGTCGGCAGGCGTGGTGGAGCGCTCGGCCACGAAGCGATAGCCCAGGTAGGCGGCGATGACGACCAGGCTCGACAGCAAGGGCGCGAGTGCCGCGGCCAGGAACCGCCGGTGCGCCTGGAGGATCCCGGCCAGCACGATGCCAATCCCGTAGAGGGCGACCTGCGGCGCGAAGATGACGAGCATCGTCCTGCCGAGGGCGGCGCTGCCAGGCACCGTGGTGTCCCCGAGGAGCAGGTCGCTCAGCCACGGCGCCGCGAGCGCGAGCAGGGCCGCCAGCGGGACGAGCACCGCCAGGGCCCAGGTCAGCAGCGCCGACGCGGTCTGGTCAGCGTCCTCGCGGCGGCCGGCGCCCAGCTGCCCGGCGATGAGCGGCACCGCCACCGCGGCCAGGGCGCCGCCGGCTGCGACCTCGTACACGACGTTGGGCAGCATGTTGACGGTCTGGTACGTGTCGCCCACCCCACCGGCGCCGACGCTGCCCGAGAAGACCAAGGTGCGGGCGAAGCCCGCGAGCCGCGCCAGCAGGGTCGCGACGGCGATGATCGCCGCAGCCTTGGCGAGCGAGGTGCCAACGGATCTGGCCGTCATCGGCGACGCTGCGTCATCGACGGCCCCACGCGTCGAGCTCGCGCAGCACAGGGGTGGACTCGATGACCTTGGTGAACGAGACCTTCTCCGAGGCCAGCGTCAGCGCGGTGAGGACACCCAGGGCAGCCCATCGTCCGCGCCGCCCGGTGCGTTGGACGAGCGCAGCGCCGAGCAGCGCCCCGGCGCTGTTGGCCCCGGTGTCACCGAGCATCGCCTCGCCCGAGAGGTCCGGGCCCAGCAGGCCGACGGCGGCACCCGCCGCAGCGCCCGCAGCCGCCGCTGAGTGCGGCGAGGTGGCAGTCAGCGCGCCGAGCACGATGGTGGCCTTGAGCGCACGCCCGGGGCGCAGGTCGAGCAGGTTGAGCAGGTTCGCCGAGCCTGCGACCACCGCGCCGCCGACGAGGGTGTCGAGCACCCCGGGTATGCCGCGTGGCCGGTCCTCGAGCCGGCGGGAGCCGCGGTCTATGAGTGCGGCCGACACCAGACCGGTGATGCCGAGGCCGACGATCTTGACCGCCCCGGTGGTGACCTCGCCCCTCGATAGTGCGCCCAGATGGCCCTTGAATCCCTTGCTGCTCGAGTCCCCCGCCAGGTCGTCGAGCGCGCCCAGACCGGCTGAGGCCACCGCCGCCACGACCGCACCGGGCCCGGCTCCCATCAGCGCGGACGCGCCCGCTGCCCCCACGGCATACGCGGGACCTTCGAGGAGGGTGACGGTGCGTCCGGCGTGGTTGGTCCGGTCCCAGGTGGCGGAGCCACCCGGCGGGCGGTCACGCAGCAGGCGCAGGGCCGAGGCCGCGAGCGCCCCGGCCAGGGCGCCGGACACGAGTGCGCGCACGGTGGCTACTTGGTCGCCAGCTGCGGGAACGTGGCCGCCGCGTCGGACGCGAGGCCGTACTGCCCGGACTTGCCGGCCTCCTGCTCGAGCAGGCCGAAGACCAGGCAGGCCTGACCCATCGGGAGCTCGCCGTCGTCGACGGTGGACAGGACCTTGGACTGGTCGCCGTCCTCGCGCGACGTGCTGATGACCGACGTGGTGTTGGTGGCACCGGGGTTCTCGCTCTGGGAGATGAGGACCGCTCCGGCTCCGGCGGCATCGAGGGCGCCTGCGAGCCTGCTGAGCCCGGTGGCGCGTGCCTCGCGGACCGCGCTGTCGGACCCGGTGACCGGGCCGGCCACGACCACGGCGATCGACGCGACCTTGACGTCGTCGGGGGTGTAGCGGATGAGGTCGCCGGTGCGCAGCCCCTCGAGGGCCGCGGCGGCACCGGCTGCTGTCGAGCCGGCCTTGGCCAGGACCGACCGGGCGAGCACGGCGTTGACGACGTCACCACCGGACTGGTCGATCGGCACGCCCACCTGGCTGGCCAGCTGCTGGCCGAGGGTCGCCCTGAAGGCAGCCTTCTCCGGGTCGATCCAGTTGTCCTGCACCGAGACCGTCGAGCCGATGACCGCCCCGGCCGCGGCCAACGTGCCCTGGGTCGACTTGACCAGGTTGGCGTCCGCCCCGGGCAGCACCACGATGGTCACGGTGGTGTCCTTGAGCCGGTCGGCCAGCAGGCTGCGGTTGCTCGCGGTGGTGAACTCGTCCCGCGCCTGGGTGCCCTTCTCGGCAGTGTCGAGCTCGCTGCGGAGGGCGGCCTTGTCGGCGCGCAGGTTCTTCACCTCGGAGGTGAGGGTGTTGCCGATGTCCTCCTTGAGCGGTCCGGCACCGAGCACGATGCCCACAGCGAGAGCCATGAAGATCGAGACGATGGAGACGAGGTGGTAACGAAAGTCGATCACGTGACAATTCCTACGACGAAGGACCAGAAGTCGTCCCAGCGGGCGCCGAGTACCTGGAGGAACGCGCGCCCACCCGTGGTGGACCAGAGCGCGGCGAACAAGGCGCTGAGACCCACGAGCAACATGAGCGTGAGGGCAAGGTTGGAGATGCGGGAGCGGTAGAGCCGGCTGACACCCTTGGCGTCGATCAGCTTGCCGCCGACCCGCAACCGGGTGAGGAAGGTGCTGGCCATCCCGCTGCGCCCCTTGTCGAGGAACTCGACCAGGGTGGCGTGGGTGCCGACGGCCACGATGAGCTCGGCACCCTTGTCGTCGGCGAGCAGCATCGCGACGTCCTCGCTCGTCCCGGTGGCGGGAAAGACGACCGGTTCGACACCGAGCCGGCGGACCCGCTCCAGCCCCGGCGCGTTGCCGTCGCGGTAGGCGTGCACGACGATCTCGGCGCCACAGCGCAGGGTCGAGTCGGAGACCGAGTCCATGTCGCCGACGATCAGGTCGGGCTTGAGCCCGACCTCCAGGAGCGCGTCGGCTCCCCCGTCGACCCCGATGAGGACGGGACGGTACTCGCGGATGTAGCTGCGCAGCATGCGCAGGTCTTCCTTGTAGTGGTAGCCGCGCACGACGATCAACGCGTGCCGGCCGTCGATCTTGGTCGTGATGTCGGGGACACCCACGCCGTCGAGCAGCAGGTCTCGCTCCCGGCGGAGGTACTCCATCGTGTTGGCCGCGAAGGCCTCGAGCTGGACGGCCAGACCCGCCCTGGCCTCGACCATGGAGGACTGCACCAGCGCGTGGTCGAACGCCTGTCCCTTGGCGACCACCTCGTCATCGACCCAGATCTGGTCGCCGTCGATCCGGACCAGCTGACCCTCGTGCAGGTCGTGCATGACGTCCTTGCCGACGTTGTCGATCAGCGGGATGCCGGCGTCGACGAGGATCTCCGGTCCGAGGTTGGGATAGCGCCCGGAGATCGATGGAGCGGCGTTGATCACGGCGGCCGGCTTGCAGGCCAGCAGCGCCTCGGCACTCACCTTGTCGATGTCCTGGTGGTCGATCACGGCGATCTCACCGGGGCGCAGGCGCTTGGTGAGGTTCTTGGTCCGGGCGTCCACGCGGACCAGCCCGCGTACCCCCGGGGTCTCGGGGTCGCGGGCACGTTGGCGGGGGAACTTCAAAGGCATCGTTCCCATCCTCCCATGGGCCCATGGGTATGCCGCGCGCCCCACGCGGGCGTGCGGACGCGACCTGGGTCACCCGGGCGGGGCAGGTGCGGCTCTGCGGCTCTGCGGCTCTGCGGATCCGCTGGTCAGACGCGGGCAGTCGTCGCGCCGGCGGCCGACGCGCGGCGGGAAGTCGTCTCCTCGACGAGCTCCCGTGCGTGGTCGAGCGCAGTCCCGGTGTCGACCCCAGCCATCATCCGGGCCAGCTCGCGGAGCCGCTCGTCACCGTCGAGGGCGTGCACGCCGCTGGACGTGATGTGCCCGTCGCTGGACTTGCGGACCACGAGGTGCCGGTCGGCGTAGGCCGCCACCTGGGGCAGGTGGGTCACCACCACGACCTGGGCGTGCTGCGCGAGCGCGGCCAGCCGGGCGCCGACGTCGAGCGCCGCAGCGCCGCCGACCCCGGCGTCGACCTCGTCGAAGACGAAGGTGGGGATGTCGCTGCCACCGGCCGCCCCCGTCACGACCTCCAGGGCGAGCATCACTCGCGACAGCTCACCGCCGGAGGCTGCCTTGGCCACCGTGCGGGCCGGGCTGCCGGGGTTGGCGGCGAGCAGGATCTCGACGTCGTCACCGCCATGCCTCGCGAGACCTGCGGAGCGCGGGCTGACGGAGACGTCGACCGTTGCCTGGCCCATCGCGAGGTGCGCGAGCTCACCGGTCACCGCCGCGGCCAGCCGCTTGGCAGCTGCGGCCCGCGCCTTGGTCAGCGCCCGGGCGGCATCGGTGCGCTCCTGGGTCAGCCGGGCCACCTCGGGCTCGAGAGCCTCGATCCGGCTGTCCGAACCCATCAAGGTGTCGAGCCGCTGGGCCGAGGCCCGGCCCCACTCGAGGACGTCGTCGATCGTCTCGCCGTACTTGCGGGTCAAGGCCGTGAGGTCGGCGCGGCGCTGCTGGACCCAGGCCATCCGGGCCGGGTCGACCTCGACGTCGGTGAGGTAGCCACTGAGGTCAGCCGCGAGGTCGGCCGCCAGGTAGCCGAGGTCGGCCAGCCTCCGGTCCAGCTCACGCAACGCGGGGTCGTGGTCGACCTCCCCCAGCAGTGCCTGACGCGCAGCGGCGATCCGCTCGACCGCGCTGGGAGCCGGCTCCACGGCATACTCCTCCGCTCCGGCCAGGTGGTCGTGGGCCAGGGACGCGGCCCCGCGGAGGCCCTCGGCGTGGCCGAGCCGCTCGTCCTCGACCCGCAGGTCGGCGTCCTCGCCGGACTGGGGGTCGATCTGCTCGAGCTGCTCGAGCCCGTGCTGGAGCACCTCGATCTCGCGGGCCCGGTCACGCGCCTGCTCGCGCAGGCTGGCCAGCTCGGCGGCCGCTGCCTGGTGCGCGTCGTAGACGTCGGTGTAGCGCTGGACCGCCTTGTGCAGTGGCGCTCCCCCGAACTGGTCGAGGACCGCGCGGTGCTGGTCGCTCTGCCGCAGCCGCCACTGGTCGGCCTGGCCGTGGACCGCGACGAGGTGCTCACCGATCTCGCTGAGCACACCCACCGGGGCGGTGCGCCCGCCGACGTGCGCCCTGGAGCGGCCCTCTGCCGACACCGAGCGCACGAGGACCAGGCCGTCGCTGACATCGGCCCCGGCCTCGGCGGCACGGACCGCAGCGGGATGGTCGCTGGCCACGTCGATGACCCCCTCGACCACGGCACTGCCTGAACCGGCGCGCACGAGCCCGGCATCCGCGCGGGCACCGAGGAGCAGCCCCAGGCCGGTCACGACCATGGTCTTGCCCGCGCCGGTCTCACCCGTGACGACGTTGAGCCCGGGGTGCAGCTCGAGGACGGCGTCGTCGATGACGCCGAGCCCCTGGATCCTCAGTTCGGACAGCACGGGGCACAGCCTCTCACGCACGACCGACGACGCCGGTCAGGCTGGCGGCGCGAGGCGGCCGTCACTCCTGGGGTGGCAGCTGTCCCGCGCGCGCGGCGTCCTCACGCCGGGCCTCGCCGCGCCACCCGTGGATCGACAGGTCGAACTTGGCCACCAGCCGGTCGGTGAACGGGGAGGTGCTCAGTCGAGCCAGCCGCACCGGGGTCTTCGACCGCACCACCTCGATCCGGGCGCCGGGTGGCAGGTCGACGGCCCGCCGGCCGTCGCACCACAGGGCACCGGTACCCAGCGTGTCGGGCACGACCTCGAGCGCGAGGTGCGAGTTGGGTCCGAGCACGAGCGGCCGGGCGAACAGGGCGTGCGCACTGATGGGGACCAGCAGGAGGGCTTCGACGTCCGGCCAGACCACGGGGCCGCCGGCCGAGAACGCGTAGGCGGTCGACCCGGTGGGAGTCGCGACGACCACCCCGTCACACCCCCACGTGGTGAGCGGGCGGCCGTCGATCTCGGCGACCACCTCCAGCATGCGTTCGCGGTTGGCCTTCTCGACGGTGACCTCGTTGAGCGCCCAGCTCGTGTAGACCGGGTCGCCGTTGACGTGCGCCGACACCTCGAGGGTCATCCGCTCCTCGACGGAGTAGGACTTGGCGACAATGTGCTCGACGGTCGCGTCGATGTCCTCGCGCTCCGCCTCCGCGAGAAAGCCGACGTGGCCGAGGTTGACGCCCAGCAGCGGAGCCCCGGTGCCGCGGGACACCTCCGCGCCGCGCAGGATGGTGCCGTCACCCCCGAGCACGCAGACCAGCTCGCACCCCTTCGCTGCGGCGTTGCCGTTGTCCACCAACGTGACACCCGGGTGCTGGGCCAGCTTGACCGCGGTGGCCTCCTCGCGCTGGACGACCACCTCTATGCCGGCGGCGTGCAGCCGTGCGACCACCTCCGCCGCGACGTCCTGGGCCTCCTGGCGTCGCGGGTGGGCCACGAGCAGGATCTTGCGTCCCTGCGTGGCGCTCCCTGCGGTCATGGTGTTCTCCCCACGGTGTCCAGTCCCTTCGGGGTGTGCGCATGCGTCATGCCGGTCATGGCAAGGTCACCTCGTCGGCGGTCCTCACCAGAGCCTCCCATCCCATCGACTCCGCGTCGCGGGGGGTCAGCCACAACAGGTACTCGGCGTTACCCTCACTGCCCTCGATCGGGCTCTTCGCCAGGGCGCGGGGGTGCAGCCCGGCCGCGACACCCGCTCGGGCAACCTCGGTGACGGCCCAGGCACGGTCACCCTGGGAGCGCACGATGCCGCCCTTGCCGAGCCGGGTGCGACCGACCTCGAACTGCGGCTTGACCAGCACCACCGCGTCCCCGTCGTCCAGCAGCAGGCCCCGGAACGTGTCGAGCACCAAGGTCAGCGAGATGAAGCTGAGGTCCGCCACGAGCAGGTCGACCGCTCCCCCGATGTCCGCGACGGGGAGGTCGCGCACCGTCGTGCGCGACCTCTCGGTGACCCGCGGGTCGTCGGCCAGCTCGGGCACCAGCTGCCCGTGTCCGACGTCGAGCGCGATCACCTGCGCTGCGTCGTGGTGCAGCAGCACCTGGGTGAAACCACCGGTCGACGCCCCGACGTCGAGGCACCGCTTGCCCGCGACCGTGAGCCCGGCAGGTCCGAAGGTCTCCAGCGCCCCCACCAGCTTGTATGCCGCGCGGCTCACCCACCGCGGGCCCTCCTCGCGCACCTCGATGCGGTCGCCGTGGCCGACCGGGGTGGCCGGCTTGGCGGCAGGCTTGCCGTCGATGCTGACGTCGCCGGAGTCGATCAGCCCACGGGCGTGCCCCCTCGACCGCGCCAGCCCACGCCGGACGAGCTCGAGGTCGAGCCGGGTCGTGTCGCTCACTCGCCGCCGAGGTCGGAGAGCCGCGCCTGAAGCGTCTGCTGCACCCGTTGACCTGCGTCGATCTGCGCATCGAGGTCGTTCTGGGGTGCGTTCTGCAGGTCCTGCAGGGCCGAGTCGATCACGATGTCGCCGGTGGCGTGGTCGCCCAGACCCGTGCCGAGCGACTCGGAGTTGTCGCTCGGGTTCTCGTGCGCGGACGCATGCGCGACCGCCGCGGCATGGCCGCCTGCCGCGGCCTTCGCCGGGACGCCCGTGGCACCAGCTGCGCCGTCGGACGGACCACCGGAGACGCCGTCATGCTCGACGTCGGGGAACTCGTTGCTCACGTCGAGGCCTTCTTTGCGGTCGCCTTCTTGGCCGGCGCAGCCGTCTTCGCAGTCGCCTTCTTGGCCGGCGCAGCCTTCTTTGCGGTCGCCTTCTTGGCCGGCGCAGCCTTCTTTGCGGTCGCCTTCTTGGCCGGCGCAGCCTTCTTTGCGGTCGCCTTCTTGGCCGGCGCAGCCTTCTTGGCCGGCGCAGCCTTCTTTGCGGTCGCCTTCTTGGCCGGCGCAGCCTTCTTGGCGGGCGCGCCTTCTTGGCCGGCGCAGCCTTGGTAGCCGTCGCCTTCTTTGCCGGCGCAGCCTTCTTCGCGGGCGTGGTTGCGGCTGGCCGCGGGGTCCCCTCGGCGGCCGGTGCGGGCGCCCGCTGCGCCGTCGTCACTGCTCCCGACGCGCCCACCGACCGACCCAGTGAGCTGCGTGATCCGGCAACGGCTGAGGCGCCGGTGGCGATGAGCATCGCGCGGAGGTCGGCGATCTCCTTGGTCACGGTCGTGAGGGCAGCTCGGGCGGCATCCACATCGGCGACGCGCGCCACGTCGGCCTTCTTCAGGGCCGACTCGACCTCGCCTTGGATCAGGGTGAGCAGGTTGGCCCGGTTGGCGCGGGCTGCCTCGAGCAGCTGGTCGGCGAGGGTCGACGCCTGCACGGCCCGCCGGGTGACCTCGTCGGCCCCGGGCAGTGCGAGCAGACCCTGGGCCGCATCCATCGCCTTGGCCTTGGTCATCTCGCCAAGCCCACTGGCGAGCTGCACGTAACTGCGCACGGATTCGAAAGCCACGATGGTCCTCCTCGGTGGAGCGGCGGGGTGTCGCTCGCGCCCCTCACGCTACTGCCACGCATCGATCTCCGGAACGAGTCTGCGCACCGCATCGAGATCGACACGGTTGCTGTCCAGCGCCTCGTGCAGGGACGCAATTCCTGCGCGGGCTGCCTCGATCGGGCTACCGGAGGACGTCACGTCCCACTCACCGTCGACGACCCGACGACGATCGCCTCCGCAGACCCACCAGCCGTCCTCGGCTTCGGCGGGCACGTACGGCTCGGACAGCGCCCGCAGGTCCTGGAGCAGATAGGTGGGACGTCGGGCCGGCGGCGCCTCAGCGAGGCTGGTCACCGAGTCGACACCGGTCAGCACGAGCACCGAGTCCATCCCGGCGGCCACCGCCCCTGCCACATCCGTGTCCAGGCGGTCCCCGACTGCGAGGACCTGAGCCGGTTCGCGGCCGAGCCGCTGGGCACAGAGGGCGTAGAGCGGGGCATGCGGCTTGCCGACCACGATCGGGTCGCGGTCGGTTGCCAGCTGGACCGCCGAGACGAGGGTGCCGTTGCCTGGTGCGGTACCCCGGTGGGTCGGCAGGGTGACGTCCGTGTTGGTGGCCACCCAGACCGCGCCCGCGGTGACGACATACGCGGTCTCCGCGAGGTCCGAAGCGGTCACCGACAGGCCATAGCCCTGGAGCACGCCAGCCACCTCGACGTCCGGCGCCTCGCGGACTTCCTGCGCTGTGACCACGGTGAAGCCATGGTGCTGCAGCGCCTCCCGCACGCCGACCCCGCCGATCGCCAGGATGGTGGCCCCCGCGGGCAGCAGACCCGACAACGCGACCGCGCCCGCCTGCGAGCTCGTCGCCACGTCGCGACCGGTCACGTGCAGGCCCAGGTCGGTCAGGTGCGACGCAACCTCTTCGGGTGGGCGTGATGCGTTGTTGGTGGCAAAGACGATGGGCACGGTGAGGGCAGTCAGGGCGGTGACTGCGTGCTCCACCGCCTCGGGCCCGCGGTAGACCACCCCGTCGAGGTCACAGACCACTGCCGCATAGTGCTCGATCAGACCCGCCACGTCAGCGGGCTTCCTCGCCCGGCGCCTCTCGTCGAGTCGATGGGGCGGTGTCGTCATCGTCCTCGTCCTCTTCGCCCTCGAGCAGGTCGGTCAGGATGACCCCGTCCAGCTCGGCAAGCCGTTCGGCGGCGTCGGTCTCCAGCTCGTCGTCCGCGTCGGCGGCCCGAGCGAACCACTCGCGGGCGTCGTCGTCCCGACCGACAGCCAGGAGGGTCTCGGCGTACGCATAGGACAACCGAGCGGTCCACGGCTTGCGCGCCGCCTTCAGCTGCGGGATCTCCAGCGCGAGCTGCGCGGCCTCGAGCTGACCGAGGTCGCGGCGGATTCCGGAGATCACGATCGCCAGCTCGACCCGGTCCTCGGTCGCCAGGGTCTTCGCCTCCGGCGACATGGCGAGCTCGAGCGCACGCTCGGGACGGCCGAGACCGCGTTCACAGTCGACCATGAGCGCGAGCATGTGCGAGGAGCCGCTCAGCCGACGGGCCGTGCGGAACTCGCTCAGAGCCCTGGCCCACTCGCCCTTGCGGTAGGCCACCAGAGCGAGGGCTTCACGCGCTGCCGGGACTCGCCCGGCTCGTCGCACAGCCGTCTCGGCATGGGCCTCGGCACTCTCGAGGTCGTCGACCTCGAGGAGGGCTGCAGCCATCACGAGGTGCTGGGCGACTCCCTCGGCGTTCTCCTTGCTGAGCGTGCGCAGCTGCTGGTGCACCGATCGGTCGAGCTCCTTGCCCGTCACCCCGTCAGCGATGCGCGGCTCCGGGAGCTTGGGCTTCTTCGGGGCCAGCCGTGGACCTCCGCGCTCGCCGTTGTCGAACGCGCCGGTGTCGCGACGGTCGCCCCGCGAGGCAGAGCCGCCGCGGGGTGCATGGCCACCGCGGTCACCACGGTCACCGCCAGGGCGCCCGCCGGAGGACCCGCCACGCGAGGAACCGTCTCCGCGCGATGAGCTCGGACCGTCACGGCGTGGGCCCGAGGACCCGCCACGTCCGCCGGCACCGCCTGAGGGGCGACCACCGCCCGATGAGGGACGACGGTCCTGGCCACCTCGGCCTGACTGGTTCTCGGGCACGTTCTGCTCCTCGCTGTGCAGGTATTCGGTCGCAGTCTACGGACTGCGGTCTGCCCGGGACAGCACTGCCCACGCAGTGATGCTCGCCCCGGGAAATGCCAAAAGGGCCATCCCGAGTGGGATGGCCCTTTTGAAAGTATGTCCGGCTGCGTCCTACTCTCCCACACCGTCACCAGTGCAGTACCATCGGCGCT